>JAXHLD010000020.1:0-73966 GCA_034522655.1 Burkholderiaceae bacterium | reverse complement strand
GTACTCGCTCATCGCTGGCGCTCAACACCGCTGCACTGACCTCAGCACGCGCCGGTCAAGATGACTTGGCCGGACGCATACCTCGCGGGCACCGCCTAGCGCTCAGATCGCCACGAAGCGTGCAAAGAAAAGGGCGCCCCGCAGGCGCCCTTTGCTGTTTGCACAGGCAGCCGATCAGCGTGGCCGCAGGTGGGCGAACTTGCGCTCGCTCCACTCGGCCCCGGCAAAGGCGGCCCCGGCCATGACCACCAGGCCCAGCACCACCGCGCCGTACGGAATGTTCCAGGCCTGAGGCAGCGTCAGTTCACCGATGCTGTTCGCATTGGCCCACAGCTCCAGGCCAGGGAATGCCACGGCGTAGATCACCAGCCCGGCGGCAAAGCCGAGCACGAACACGATGCCGTCCCCGCTGCCGGTGGCGCTCGCCGTGACCGACGTGCCCGGGCAATAACCGCCGATGATGAAGCCCGCGCCCAGCAGCAGGCCGCCCACCAGTTGCGCGCCGAACGAGGTCGGCGTCAGGTACACGCTCGACAGGTCGAGCACGCCGGCGGCCGAGAACACCCACAGGCCCACGGCGGCGGTGACGATGGCGGTGAACATCACCTTCAGCACCGTCATGTCGTAAAGGTAGAACTGCGCGCACAGTCGGCAGGAGCTGCCGAAGCCGGCCCGCTCGAGGAACCAGCCGAAACCGAAGCCCAGCGCCAGGGCCACCATCAGCCCTTGAGAGTCGTTGATGAACTCGTAGACGTACAACGGAAGCGTCGCATCCATCACCGCCACTCCTTGCGAACGAAGAATGCGAGCAGGTAGGCGCCCGCGAAAACGGCCAGCATGAACACCCAGCTGCCGACATTCAGTTGCGCGCCGCCGGTCAGCGCCTGGCCGCTGGTGCAGCCCTTGGCGAGCTTGGCGCCGGCCGCGGCCACCGCGCCGCCGAAGAAGGCCAGCGCCAGGCGGGCATTGATCGACAGGTGCGGACCCCGCTCGATGCGCCAGTGCACACGCTTGGCCAGCAGCGCGGAGACGAGCGCGCCGACAAAGGCACCGACGATCAGGTAGACGGTCCAGTTGGTCGCCGGCGGATCGGCGAAGTAGCCCTTGAGGGCAGGATTGGCCGCGGTCCAATCAGGCGCGACCAAGCCACTGGCCCAGGCCACGACCGAGCCGATGGCCGCCGTGGCGCCCAGCCCGCGGCCCATGATCAGGAAAGCCAGCAGCAGCATCACGCCGATGCCGAAGCCAGCCAGATAGGGGTTCATGTGGCGGCGTGCCGCCGACTGCGGAACGGCGCAGGACGCGCCGCCGGAATCACTTGCAAGTGCACTCATCTGTCAGCCTCGGTCACATCAGAGCCGGCATGCGCCGGTTCGGGGAATTGAACGTTCACTTGGCTGCTGACGCGCATCGTGCCCGCAAGCGTCGAAACCAGCGGGCATCGGGCCTGACCCGATGCCCGCTGCAGAACCGATCGCTTAGCAGCCGCCCTTGGCAGCCTTCTTCTTCTCGTCCTTCTTGGCGGGTTCCGCCTTCTTGGCGTCCGCCTTCTTCGCCTCTTCCTTCTTCGGCTCTTCCTTCTTCGCCTCGGCGGCGAAGGCAGGTGCGGACATGGCAAACAGCGCGGTCAGGGCGGCAGCAGCAAGCTTCTTCATCGGATGACTCCTTGGGGTGAGATTCGTCACGGGATCCGTGACCGTCAAGTGATGCCTGTCACAGGACGGGTGACAGGGCCGCGCAGCGTACTTTTGCTTCACGGCCTGCGTCTGTGACCAGCGTCAAACGCCGGGCACGTGGAACCGGTGGACAGGACCGACCCCGACCCGCCGAAGGGATTACTTCGGGGTCACATCGAGGCTGCCGTCCTTGTACCCGAAGGACGGGCGCCATGCCCGCCTTGACCAGCCTGCCCGATGTCGACTCGCCAGCCCCAGGACTCGATCGCGTCAAAGTCGCGCCGCCGCCGCCACCACTTCGCTCGCCTGCCCGGCGTTGACCATCACCCAGCGCAGCGCGAACCCGCCGGCCAGCACCAGCAGCGCCGGCACCACGGTGTGCGGAATGCGATGCGACAGTTCCAGCGTCTGCAGCACGATCGGCACCACGATGCCGATGGCGATCACGCCGACCCAGAACACGAGGCCATAGGTACCGCTGAACAGCAGCTTCACGGCCTCGATGTGCGACAGCGTGGAGGTGGCGAGCGACAGCAGCAGCAGCGCGATCAGCACCAGTTCCACGGCGAGGAAGGCGACGTCGGCGCGAATCACGGTGTCGATCGTCCGCTTCTCGGGCATCTGCGGCCCGATCGGCTGCGTCATCGCCGCGAAGGCGCCGCCGATCAGCCCGCGCGGTGCCGGCCGACCGGGGAAGACGACGGTCGCCAGATGCACCGCCGCCGCCGCCGCCGACAGACCGGAGAACAGGAACAGCAGCGGCAGCACCGCCGTGTTCCAAAGCGGCCGCGCGACCATCGTGTTGAGCAGGATGCCGGTGTAGATGCCGACGGCGACGCCGAAGCCGATGTTCGCCAGGCCGAGCGCACGCATGCGCGCCGGACTCTGGACGAAGTAATCGGAGGCCTTCTGCAGAATCGGCAGGCGTTCGCCCAGCCACGGCCAGGAGTCCGGCAGCCGCACCAGCGCGGAGACCAGCAGGATGCCGTAGACGATCAGCAGCACCCACGAGCCCCACGCCATCGGCGACAGCGGCATGAAGGTGATGTAGATCGCCCAGACATACAGCGGGTGCGACAGGTCGAGCAGCAGCGCGACCATGCCGACGTTCAACAGCATGAAGCCGAGCAGCGGGGTCTGGACCGAGAAGAAGGTCCTGGTGTCCTCGCCCTTGGCCGCACGCAGCATTGCGTAGCCGGCCAGCACCATCATGCCGGCCACCATGCCGCCGACGAAGAGGTACAGCGGGATCTCCCAGCCCCAGACGTGAAGCGTCGGATCGATGCCCGGATTGTGACGGGTGGTCGTGATTTCGAGCATGACGTTCGCTCCTTACTTCGTCAGGAAGAACACGCGCGGCTTGGTGCCGGCTTCGGGCAGCAGCGTCTTGGACTTGCGCGCGCGCAGCAGGGTGGCCACCTCGCTCTTCGGATCGTCGAGGTCGCCGAAGTACATGCAGTGCGTCGGGCACACCGACACGCAGGCCGGATCCTTGCCTTCCTTGATCCGGTGGTCGCAGAAGGTGCACTTGTCCACATAGCCCTTCGGATGCACGTAGCGCGCGCCGTACGGGCAGGCGGTGATGCAGGCCTTGCAGCCGATGCAGCGGTTGGCCGTGACTTTCACCAGACCGAGATCACTGATGTGGCTGGCGCCGGTCGGGCAGCAGTACACGCAGGGCGGGTTCTCGCAGTGGTTGCAGCGCTCGGTGCGGATCTCCATCGAAAGGTTAGGAAACTCCCCCTGCACCTCGGTGGTGATCCAGTCGCGCGCGAAGCCGATCGGCACGTCGTTCTCCGCCTGGCACGCCACCACGCAGTCCATGCAGCCGACACACTTGGCGGTGTCGATGACCATTCCGTAGCGTGCCATCTCACGCCTCCTTGACGAAGGTGACGAAGTTGCTGTGGATGCTGGTGCCACCCATCAGCGGGTCCGTCTTGTACTTGGTGGTGAGCTGCGCAACGCTGGCCCCCTTGAGGTAAGCGGCCTTGCGCATCTTGTTGGTGTGGCCGAAGCCATAGACCATGTAGACAGTGTCGGGCCGGATGCGCTGCGTGGCCTTGACCTTCACGCGCTGGCCGACCACACCGTCCTGGTTCTTCAGCTTCACGTACTGGCCGTTCTTCAGGCCGAGCTTCGCGGCGGTGGCGCCGTTGACCCACACCTCGTTCTCCGGCATCAGGCTCGCCAGGTACGGGTTGCTCTGCGAGCGACTGAAGGTGTGCACCGGTGCGCGCCCGGTGATCAGCGGGAAGTATCCCTGGGGTGCCTGCGGCGGCGCCGTGTACTTGGGCACCGGGTCGAAGCCGCTTCTGCTCGAGCTGGTCGGAGAAGAACTCGATCTTGCCCGAGGGCGTGTCGAACTCGAGTTCGCACGCCGTCCTCGACGGTGATGGGCTTCTTCGGCCCCATGAACACGCCCTGCGCTTTGAACTTAGCCCAGTCGAGCCCTGTCTTTTCGATGCGGAAGGCGAGGTACTCCTCGATGTCCTTGAACGGCATGCACTCGGGAATGCCGAGCTTCTCGGCAAGCTGCTTGGCCATCCACCAGCCGGGCTTCTGGTCGTGCGGCGCCGCGACTACCGGTTGGCGCAACGACAGCCAACCTTGGCGGCCCCAGCCGTTGAGGATCTCGTCGTAGCGCTCGAGGAAAGTGACCTCGGGCAGTACCACGTCGGCATAGCCGGCAATCTCGGCCGGCATCGTGTCGACCACCACCATCAGGTCGAGCTGGTCGATCGCCTTCAGCGTCTCGGCCTCGTTAGGCAACGCGTGGATCAGGTCGGTGGAGTACACCCACCAGGCCTTGATCGGGTACGGCTTGCCGCTCAGCGTCGCGTCGCGAATGCCCGTGGTGACCGCCTCGTGCGCGAACGGATAACGCTCCTGGTTCGGGTTGTCGACCATGCGGCTTGTCCGACATCGGGTACTTGGGCAGAGGATACGCGGCAGCTTGAGCGTTGGTCGCGGATGAAGAAGCCGCCCTTGCGGCCCCAGTTGCCGAGCAGCGCATTGAGCAGCGCAATCGCACGGCTGCGTTGCGTATCGTCGCCGTTCCAGTTCACGCGCCGTCCCGGGTGCACGAGGCTCGCCGGCCGGTGACTGGCCAGCTCGCGCGCGGTGGCGCGGATCAGCGTCGGCCTCGATGCCGGTCTCCTGCGCCGCCCACTCCGGCGTGGCGCTCTTGATCTCGGCCACGAACTTGTCGAAGCCGTGGCCCCACGTGCCGACGAACTCGCGGTCGTACAGACCCTCGTTCACCAGCACGTTCATCCACGCCAGGATCAGCGCCAGGTCCGTGCCCGGCCGGATCGGCAGCCAGTGCCTGGCCTTGCTCGCCGCCACCGAGTAGCGCGGGTCGACCACGATGATCGTCGCCTTGCGCGCCACCGCGTTCGCGAACTCCTGCACCTGCGTGTTGTGCATGTTCTCGCCCAGATGCGAGCCGATCAGCACCAGGCAGTCGGTGTTCTCGATATCGGTCGGCTCGGGCGAGCCGAGGTCAAAGCCCATGGTCAGCATGAAGCCGACGTCGCGCGGACCGCGGCACTGCGCGAACGACGGGCCGGCGAAGTTGACTGCGCCGTAGCTCTTCAGCACGTGCTGGATGAAGCGCACGCCGACGCCGTGGTTGAACATCGCGATCGACTCGGCCCCGTGCTCGACCTTGATCTTCTTCATCTTGTCGGCGATGAAGCTGAAGGCCTCGTCCCAGGTGACCGCGGCCCACTGCTCCTTGCCGCGCTCGCCCTTCCTCAGCAGCGGCTTCTGCAGACGGTCCGGGTCGTAGTGGGCGCCGATGGCGCCGGTGCCGCGCGGGCACAGCCGGCCGCGGCTCTGCGGGTCGAGCGGATTGCCCTCGAACTTCCACAGCTTGCCGTCGCGCACGTAGGCAATGCCGCCGCAACGCCAGAAGCACATCTCGCAGAACGTCGGAACCTGCTTGACGTTGCCGGCCGCGGCCGCCGCACTGTCGGCGGCGAACGGCGGCAACTGGGTTGCCACCGCGCCCGCACCGAAGGCAGCGCTGGAAATCTGCAGGAACCGTCGCCGGCTCACCAACTCTGTCATGTCGATCACTCCTGTTCACGCAGAGCGCCGCGCGCTCTCGCATGCAGGCGGGTGAGGTCACGATTCGAAGTGATCAGCACACGCCGCGTTCACAGGCGCCATTGCAATCGCTCATGTCGGTATGCCAATTGATCCCGAGCAAGAACGCGACCGCTTGAAGTCGTACCTTTGGCGCGCATCAAGTGCGTCCGCGAACCAAACCTCGACTGCGGTGACTTGCATCACACACTCCTCGCAAGGTCACGCCGCTCTCGACACGACTCGAAGAGTCCGTCGGCAATCGCGGTTTCACTACGCGTTTTCATCAACCCTGTCATGAAGAGGAACACCATGCTCAAGAAACTCCTGCTCACCTTGTCGGCCGTCGCCGTAATGACGGCGTTCAGCGCACTGCCCTCTGCGGTGCTGGCGCAGAACTATCCCGACAGCGTCAAGCAGATGGTCGCGGCGACCAAGAAGCAGATCAAGACGATCAACATGGATCAGTTCAAGGCGCTGCTCGACAAGAAGGAAGCCGGCGTGGTCGTCGACGTACGCAACCCAGACGAGTTCGCAGAGGGCTTTGTCCCTGGCGCCGTCAACGTGCCGCGCGGCCTGCTCGAGTTCACGATCTGGACGCATGTCGGCTATCCCGACAAGACCGACATGAACAAGAAGCTGACGCTGTACTGCAAGACCGGTGGCCGCTGCGCCTTGGCGGCCAAGACGTTGGGCGACATGGGCTTCACCAACGTGACGTCAGTCGACATGCTGTTCGAGCAGTGGGTCAAGGCCGGCCATCCGGTCGCCAAGCCCGCCAAGTAAGGCGACGCAAGGTGCCTTGCGCCGAGGGCGCGAGGCTGCCTGCAGACAGGGCGGATGCCGCAAGGCGTTCGCCCTGTTACGTTTCCATCGCAGGTGCCGCAGGTGCAGCGACCCGCGCGGCACCATGCGGCAAGCGGCCCGCGCGCCGCAGCCGCTTGACCTGGCGACGCTCGGTGCCGGCGCGCTACCGGCGCGCGCCTCGGCAAAGACTCAGTAGCGAACGTCCGGGCGCGGCAGATCGGCCTGCGCCCACGCCGCCTCGAACTGCGCCCTCGCACGCTGCGCCTGCACTGGCTTCCCCTGCCGCTTCAGACTCTCCGCCAGCACGTACAGCGCCCAGCCATTGGCCGGATGGCGCGCCAGGTCGGCGCGCGCGCTTTGCTCTGCGTCCCGGGTGCGACCTGCCAGCAACTGCACGCTGGCAAGCTCGACGTGGGTCGACATCGCCCACGGCGGGGGCTCCTCGCCCTCGAGGGCTTCTTCCATCTGCATCGCGCGCGTCAGCGCTGCGATTGCCTGCGGCCACTGCCTGCGCGCCGCATGCACCTCGCCCGCCAGCGATGCCGCGCCGATCGCCAGCAACGCGCGCAACTCGTCGATGCCCTTGAAGCGGCGGTCGTCGAGGCTGGCATCGTTGATCAGCGCGCTCAGCGCCGCCAGCTCGCGTTCGGCCGCGGCGGCATCGCCGCGCCGCGCCTGCGCCATACCGCGCGCCCAGCGCCAGACCGCCTGCGGGTAAACGGTGCTTCCGGCCGGCGCCGGCGTCGCATCGATCTCGTCCCACCGCGCGAAGCGCACCCGCGCGAACAGCGGCAGCGCGACGAAGTAGTCGTCGCCGCCGCCGTAGGTGCGCGCCCCTTGCGTGACCGCCAGTGCCGCGCCGTCAGCCGCGCCGATGGCGGTGGCGCCCTGCCCGGCCAGCGCGGCCGACGACCACAGGAAGTGCAGGTGATGCGAGGGCGGCGCCACCGGCGCGAAACCCTGCGCCTGCATCTGCGCGGCGAGCGCGGCATCAGCCTCGATCGCGGCCTCGTTGGCGGCCACCGCATCAGCGTAGCGGCCCAGCCGCACCCAGATGTGCGAGGGCATGTGCACCAGATGCCCGGCGTTGGGCGCGAGCGCCGGCAGGCGCTGCGCGGCGTCGAGCGCCCGTTCGGGCGTCGGCGACTGCTCGTAGGCATGGATCCGGTAGTGCAACGCGCCCGCATGGTCCGGCGATCGCAAGAGCACACGGTCGAGTTCGGCAATCGCCTCGCGCGTGCCGTCGGCCGGCTCGCCCGCGCCCGTCCACCAATACCAGGGCGACAGCATCATTAGCGATTCGGCGTGCAGCACGCCGATGTCGGGGTCGTCGGCAAAGTCGAACGCGACCCGCGCCAGCGCCTGCGCGTAGGCGACGTCCGCCGGATCGGCATCGCGCGGCACCGGGGTCACGCACATCACACCGGGCGGCACCGGCACCGCCGGGCCCGCCGCGCTCACCGTGGGCGGCGGCAGCGCGGGATCGACGCCGACGCGGACCGCCTGCGCGCGGATCAGCGCGCGCTCGCGCTCGCTGGCGCCTCCGGCCAGTTGCAATGCGCGCTGCGCGTGCGCGCGGCTGGCCACCAAATCGTCACGCTCGGGCCGATTGACGTAGGGGCCGGTCGCGTACGACAGGCCCCAGGCGCAAATCGCGCAGGCTGGGTCGAGTCGCAGCGACTCGGCAAACGCACGCGCGGCCTCGCCGTGGTCGAATGCAAACGCCAGCGACAGCCCCTGGTTGAAGAAGGCGCGCGCCGCCGCCGACGTGGTGGTCGCCGGAAAGTCGCTGCGCCCGATGCCCTCGAGCCGCGGCGCGGCGGCCGCACCGACCGGCGCCGCCGGCTGCTTCGGCGCAACCGCGCGTTCGCACCCGCCCAGCAGCAGCGCGCACACCCAGACGCCCGCCAGCGCAGCGCGCACCGCTGCCTGCGCACCGGTCGCGCGGATCGTGCTGCGAAGAGACGCCTGGGAGACAGACATACGCAAGAGGTCGGGTTGGCTGCCGTGCTCGGCCGCGCTGAGTGACGATTCTAGGGAGCCCATCCAGCGCAGGCGCGATCGATGCAGCGCGCCGCGTGCCGCTGCCCTCACGCACCGCTCGTCCGCACCAGGGCCGCGCCAGCCCGCGCGCGACTCAGCCACCATAGCGGCGCCGCAGCGCCGCCAGGTGCAGGTCCGACTGCTGGCGCTCGCCGTCCATCTGGCGCGCCGTGCGCGCCGCCACGTGCTCGGGGATCAGCTTCAGCGGCTGGCCGGTGCTCGTGGCCAGCACCTGGTGCATGCAGGCGCGCTCCAGGTAGTACAGGTCGTCGAAGGCCCAGGCGACCGTGGGGCCGACCACGATCACGCCGTGGTTGGCCAGGAACAGCACCCGCGCGCCGCGCAGCTTGCGCGCGATGCGCTCGGCTTCTGCGTCATCCAGCACCAGACCGTTGTAGGCCTCGTCGTAGGCAACCGCCCCGAAGAAGCGCAGCGCATTCTGGTGCGCCATCGCCAGCCGCCCGCCGTCGAGCATCGTCAGCGCGGTGGCGTACGGCATGTGGGTGTGCAGCACGCAGGTCGCTTGCGGCACCACACGATGGATCCAGCCGTGGATGAAGAACGCCGTGGGCTCCACCGGATGCCGCCCGGCCAGCTTGTGCCCCTGCGCATCGATCGTCACCAGGTCGTCCGCGCTTACCTCGCGCCACGCCAGCCCCTGCGGATTGATCAGGAAGGTGCCGTCGCCCAGCGCCAGCGAGAAGTGGTTGCACACGCCCTCGCCGAAACCGTAGTCGTCGGCCGCGCGCAGCGCGCAGGCCAGGTCGACGCGCGCGGCATCGGCCAGCGTCATGGGCGCGGGGCTCATTGCAACGGCCCGCCTACTGCGCCCTGCGCGCGGCCCGATACGCGGGCTCGATCTCGTCGACGTTGTCGCGCAGCATCTTGTCGTACTCGCTCGCATAGTAGGCGGCCGCCGCGTCCAGGCTCTGCTCGAGATTGTCCTCGCGCGTAATCCAGGCGAACGCGTTGAAGCGCGCCGTCGCGTACATCATCGCCGCGCGCACCCAGTCGCGCGAGTAGGTGTCGGTGTACTTGTTGGCCAGCTGCACGAAGGCATCGGCAGCGTCGAGGAACTCGGGCGGGATGTTGTGGCGGGTTTCGGCCATGGTGGACAGCGGAGGAGGGAGTCGAAGCGGCGCTGGCGGTTTCACCCCAGCGGCACGGGCCCAGTATCTTCGCACCTGCTGCTGCGCGACCGCCTTGCCGACCGACCTTGACCCCACTTCGCCGATGGACAGACTCTTCTTCTCGTTCGGCGCCCTGCTCGGCGCCACCGGCGTGGCCGCCGGCGCCTTTGGCGCCCATGCGCTCAAGGCGCGGCTGACGCCCGATCTGCTGGCGGTGTTCGATACCGCGGCCCGCTATCAGATGGTGCACGCGCTGGCGCTGCTCGCGGCGGCCTGGGCCGTCAGCCGCTGGCCCGGCTGGCGCGCGCGCACGGCGGGCTGGTGCTTCATCGCCGGCACACTGGTCTTCAGCGGCAGCCTGTATGCGCTGACGCTGACCGGCGTGCGCGCGCTCGGCGCCATCACGCCGGTCGGTGGGGTGCTGATGATCTTGGGCTGGTTGCTGCTGGCGCTGGCCGCGTGGCGGCGCTGAGCGCGGCGCGCGCACAGCCGAGGCGATAAGCCAGGCCGAGGCTCAGGCCGACGTCGCCTCCGCCGCGCGCCCGCCCGACGCGCGCGGCGTCACCACCACCAGCGCCAGGGCCTCGCCGTCGAGCGCGCGCGCCCGGTGCGGAATGCGCGAGTCGAGGTACACCGCATCACCCGCCTCAAGCTGCAACGTCTCGCCACCGATCTCCCACTCGATGCGGCCGCCCAGCACGTACATGAACTCCTGGCCGTCGTGCTCCGACCGGCCCGGCGCGGTGAACTCGCGCGGCAGGCGGATCAGGTAGGGCTGCATGCGCAGCCCGGCCTCGCGCGAGGTCAGCCGCTCGTACGCATAACCGTGCGCCGACTCCGGTCGTTCCACGCGCTCGCGCGCGCCGGCGCGGACCACGCTGAAGAACGGACGCGCCTCGGCGCCCGGGGGCTCGCCCGCCAGCAGCAGGTTGATGTCGGCGCCGAGCGCCCGCGCGATGCGCGCCAGCGTGTCCAGCGGCGGCGTTTTCTTGCCGTTCTCGATGCGCGACAGGTAGCCCTTGGAGAACCCGGTGTGGTGCGCCAGCACGTCCAGCGTGACACGCCGCTGCACGCGACGCGCCTGGATGCGCCGCCCGAGCGCCTCGATCTCCGTCGGGCGCGCGGTCGATGCTTCCCACCGACCACGCGAGTCATCGCCCGGCGCTGCCAGCCGCTCGTCGCCGCTTTCGAAGCCCATCCCCGTCTCCTCCGATCGTGAAAGGCTGCAGCGAATGCTGCGATCACGTCGATGAAGAAAGGCTAGGGCAACCCGCGTGCAACGCGGCGTGAATATTCGACAAACGATCTCAACGCAACGCGCGCGGCGGCCCAGGGTGAGCAGGCGCACCGACGGCGGCGACATCGGATCGGCCGATGCGCCGACTCAAGCAAGCGCCGCCGCGTGGGTGCACGATGATGGGTTGTTCAGCGCGCCGCGATTGATGCGGTCGTCGCCGCGCCCGCGCCGGCCGGCGGCAGCCCGTCGCGCAGATGCGCCAGGCGCCGCAGGGTGACCTGCGCCAGGCAGCGGGCCGCGGTCTCCGGCGCCGGCGCCGCCGGTGTCGGCTGGGCGGCGCTGCGGCAGCGCTGCTGCTCTTCCCAGCGCTGCACATGCAGCCAGTGCCGCTCGGCGCGCGAGAACTCGGGCCGCGCGGCCGCCGGCATCTGCGTCCACAGCTCGGTGTAGCGCGCACTCAGCGCGGCCTCTGCCGCGAAAGCATCGGCGTCGGCAGCACTGCCGGCGCGGGCGGTGCCGAGCGTGGTCCCGAACGGCCGCCCGAGAAGGGCGGCGACGGCGATCGTGGTCAGGCGTGTCTTCATGCGGATCCTCGCGTGCGGGTTGGCCACCGCAAGCGCACCCTGCACCCCGGCTGGAGCGCGCATCCTAGGCAGCGGCGCGGACCGCGACGGACGCAGTCGTTATGTCCATATGCCGCGCCGCATGCGCGGCGGGGTCAGGCTGGCCCTGCGCGCTGCCGCTGCACCAACCAACACAGCGGCGGCGCGCGGGCAGAATCGCACCGATGCGCTCCCAATCTGCCTGCGCCGGCCGCCAGCGCCCGCCCGTCACCGTGCGGCCGATCCTCGGCAGCGCCCCGCGCCCGTGAGCCGCCTGGGCGCCTACCTGCTGCTGACGGCGTCGATGGCGCTGGTGGGCAGCTACGTCGCGTTGTCCAAGCCGCTGCTGGCGGTCTTCCCGGTCATGGTGCTGGCGCTGCTGCGGTTCGGCATCGCGGCCGTGGTCATGCTGCCGTTCACCGGCCCGGCCCGCGGCGAGCCGCCGCTGTCACGGCGCGAGCACCTGCAGCTGTTCTTCATGTCGTTCTTCGGCAATTTCCTGTTCTCGATCGCGATGCTCAACGGCATCGCCCGCACCAGCGCCACCGCGGCCGGCGTGATCCTCGCCACGCTGCCGGCGGTGGTGGCGCTGCTGTCGTGGCTGTTTCTGCGCGAGAGGCTCGGCCCGCGCGTGCTGGTGGCGATCGCGCTCGCCGTGATCGGCATCACGGTGCTGCAGTTCGCCCGGCACGGTGACGCATCGGCGCTGGCCTCGCTGCTGGGCAATGCGCTGATGCTGGGCGCGGTGTTCTGCGAGGCGATCTACGTGATCTTCGCGCGGCGCCTGGCGGCGCAGCGCGCGGCGCTGCGGGTGTCGGCGCTGATCAACCTGTGGGGGCTGGCGCTGATCGCGCCCTGGGGTCTCGCGCAGTGGCACGCGGTCGACTTTGCCGCGATCGGCCCCGGCCTTTGGGCGCTGCTCGCGTTCTACTCGATCGCCGCCAGCCTCGTGTCGGTGTGGCTGTGGATGACCGGCATGAAGGCGGTGCCCGCCAGCGAGGCCGGGGTGTTCACGGTGGCGCTGCCGATCAGCGCCACCGCGGTCGGCGTGCTGCTGCTGGGCGAATCGTTCTCGCTGCTGCATGCGCTGGCGCTGCTGCTGGCGGCGGCGGGCGTGGTGCTGATCGCCGGCGCGCCCAGCCCGTCCGCACCCGCCGGCACCACACCGCCGCCGTGAGCGCCCGGCGCGCATCCCTGCCTCGCGTATCGTCGGCGCGATGACGATGCTCTCTCTGCTGGATGCCGAACTCGCCTTTGGCGACGTGCCGCTGCTCGACCGCGCCGCGCTCAGTCTGGCCGACGGCGAACGCATCGGCCTGATCGGCCGCAACGGCACCGGCAAGAGCTCGCTGCTCGGCGTGCTGGCCGGCCGCCTGCACCTGGACGACGGCGAACTGAAGCTGCGCGATGGCCTCGCTATCGTCAGCGTGGAGCAGGAGCCCGAACTGCCGGTCGCCGCCCACCTGCACGACAGCCTGCTGCGGCGCGGACACATCCCGGCAATCGCCGACGAGCGCGAGCGCTGGCGCGTGGAAGCGCGCCTGACCGAATACCTGCAGCGCTTCGGCGTCGACGGTGCGCGCGACCCGGCGCAGGCCTCCGGCGGCGAGCGCAAGCGCGCCGCACTCGCCCTGGCCTTCGCCCTCGGCCCCGACCTGCTGCTGCTGGACGAGCCCACCAACCATCTGGATGTGCAGGCGATCGAGCGGCTCGAGGAGCTGGTCCTCCGCGGCCCGGCCGCGATCGTCATCACCCACGACCGCGCCTTCCTCAACCGCGTGGCCACGCGCATCGTCGAGCTCGATCGCGGCGTGCTGCGCAGCTATCCCGGCAACTTCGCCGCCTACGAACAGCGCAAGGAGGAGCAACTGGCCGCCGAGGCGGTGGCGCGGCGCAAGTTCGACAAGTTCTGGGCGCAGGAGGAGGTCTGGATCCGCAAGGGCATCGAGGCGCGCCGCACGCGCAACGAGGGCCGCGTGCGCCGGCTGCAGCAGTTGCGCGGCGAACGGGCGGAGCGGCGCGATCGCATCGGCCAGGTCAAGCTCACGCTCGATGCCGGCGAGCGCAGCGGCAAGTTGGTGGCCGAGCTCGAAGGCGTGAGCAAGTCCTTCGGCGGGCGCTCCATCGTGCGCGACCTGAACCTGCGCGTGATGCGCGGCGATCGGCTGGCGCTGATCGGCCCCAATGGCGCCGGCAAGAGCACGCTGCTGAAGCTCATCCTCGGCACGCTCGCGCCCGATGCCGGCACGGTACGGCGGGGCACGAATCTCGCGGTCGCCTACTTCGACCAGATGCGTGCGCAGCTCGATCCGGAAAAGACGGTGGCCGAGACCATCGCGCCGGGCTCGGACTGGATCGAGGTCGGCGGCGCGCGCAAGCACGTGATGAGCTACCTCGGCGAGTTCCTGTTCCCGCCGCGTCGCGCCAGCGCGCCGGTCAAGACGCTGTCGGGCGGCGAGCGCAACCGGCTGCTGCTGGCGCGCCTGTTCGCGCAGCCGGCCAACCTGCTGGTGCTGGACGAGCCGACCAACGACCTCGACATCGATTCGCTCGAACTGCTGGAGTCCACGCTGCAGGAGTATCGCGGCACGCTGCTGCTGGTCAGCCACGATCGTGCGTTCCTCGATGCGATCGCGACACAGTCGCTGGTCAAGGAGGACGAAGGAGCGGGAGACGGGCGCTGGAAAGAGTACGTCGGCGGCTACAGCGACTGGCTGGCGCAGCGCCCCGCTCCGCTTGTAGCCGCCGCACCGCTACCTGCAGCGGCGCCCGCCGCCGCGCGCGACCGCACGCGCGTCAAGCTGAGCAACAAGGAACAGCGCGCGCTCGAAGCGCTGCCCGGCGAGATCGAAGCGCTGGAGGCCGAGCAGGCCGCGCTGCACGCGCGCATGGCGAGCCCCGATTACCACCGCGCCAGCGCCGATGAGATGAAAGCCGATGTCGCCCGCAACGAGGCGATCGACGTCCTGCTCGCAGCCAAGCTCGAACAGTGGTCGGCTCTCGAGGACAAGGCGCGGCTGGCCGCCGATGGCGGTCGGGCCGCATGAGGCGGCTGGCGCGGCGCACGCAACCCCGCCGTCGTCGATCGAAATGATCCGGCCCACGGCCGGTACGCTGGCAGCGGGCCCGGCCGCTGGGTCGCGACGGCCCGGCGCGGGCGCGCCGCGCTAGAACAGGCGCGCCATCACCGCGCCGATCGCCAGCAGCGCGGCGAACTTCAGTTCCATCAGGAAGGTGCGGAACAGGATCGCGTTGTACGGCAGCCCGGGCGGGCATTCGCCGAAATCGCGCATCAGGCGGATGCAGGCGGGCGCAAGCAGCAGCGCCGGCAGCAGCAGCCAGGGCGACTTCAGGGTCCACGCCAGCGGCAGCATCAGCGCCAGCGGCCCCAGCACCAGCGCCGCGAACACGCTGTCCATCGCGCGCCGGCCGGCCACCACCGCCAGCGTGCGGCGGCCGACCTCGCGGTCGTGCTCCCAGTCGCGCGAGTTGTTGACCATGATCGCCGCCGTGGCGAGCGCGCCCAGCGCCACGCCGGCGATCCACAGCGCCGGATCGTCGAACGTGCCGGTCAGTGCGAAGTCGGTGCCGACCACCGCCACCAGCCCGAAGAACATGAAGACGGTCGGCTCGCCGAGCGGCGTGTAGGCGATCGGTCGCGGCCCGCCCATGTAGGCCAGTGCCGCCACGATCGAGGCAGCGCCCAGCAGCAGTGCCGGCACGCCGCGCAACTGCACGAACGGCAGGCCAAGCACCAACGTGGCCAGGATCGCCAGGCCGATCGCCACCCGCACCTGGGCCGGGGTCAGCAGGCCCATGCCGGTGGCCCGCGGCAGGCCGATGCGCGTGCCGCTCTGCTCGGCCCCGCGCGCGGTGTAGCCGACGTCGTTCTGCAGGTTGGTGATGACCTGCATCATCACCGCGACCGCCAGCACCAGGAGCACCAGCCACGGATCGATCGGCGCGCCGCGCGCCCAGATCAGCGCCACGGCCGCCACCACCGGGCTGACGGCAACCACCAGCGAGCGCGGCCGCAGCGCCATCGACCAGGCCGCGAGCGAGCCGGGGGCGACACCCGCCAGCGGCGGCGCGCCGACCGGCGCCGACAGCGCCGCCCCGTCCATCGATCCCTGTCCCATGCTCCTGCTCATCGAAATCCGTCCCTGCCTGGCGCCGTCGGTGTCGGCCGCCGGCCGCCATCGTGCCAAGCCGCGCCGCCGTACTCAAGCCCCGACGGTCAAGCCACGACGGGCGCGTCGAAGGTAACGGCGAGCCCCGCCATCGACTTGATCCGGCGCAAGCGCTGATCGCGTCGCCGGGCGAGGCGCCCGCGCGCGCGGGCGCGGCACGCGCGGTTCTGTTCCAATCGCGGCTGCAGCGGCCCCGCAGCTGTCACAAACCCCGGCCGCCCCGAACCCGATGACTTCCGCCCCGACCCGCCCGCCTGCCGGCCTGCTCGGCACGCTCAAAGGCAGCGCCGCTGCGGTCACCGTCGCGCTGAGCACGGTGTGCCTCGTCACGCTGATGCTGCCGATCGCGCTCGTCAAGTTCGCGCTGCCGTGGGCACCCGTCCGGCGCGTGGTCGACCGCTGGATCAACGCCATCGCCACCACCTGGATCGCCATCAACAACGGCTGGATCGCGCTCGTCGGCCGCACGCAGTTTGACGTGCGCGGCGTCGAGGGGCTGAACCCGCGGGGCTGGTATCTCGTGGCGAGCAATCACCAGAGCTGGGTCGACATCCTCGTGCTGCAGAAGGTCTTCAACCGGCGCATCCCGCTGTTGAAGTTCTTCCTCAAGCGCCAGCTGATCTACGTGCCGGTGATCGGGCTCGCCTGGTGGGCGCTCGACTTCCCGTTCCTGCACCGCCGCGGCGGCGCCGCCAGCCGCGACGACCTCGAGCGCACGCGCCGCGCCTGCGAGAAGTTCAGGCATGTGCCGACCTCGGTCATCAGTTTTCTCGAAGGCACGCGCTTCACCCGGGCCAAGCACGACGCGCAGAACTCGCCGTTCCGCCACCTGCTCAAGCCCAAGGTCGGCGGCCTGGCCGTGGCGCTGGCCACCCTCGGCGAACAGTTCGACGCGCTGCTCGACGTGACGATCGTCTTTCCGGACGGGCCGCCGACCTTCTGGGACCTGATGACCGGTCGCGTGGCGCGCGTGGTGGTCGACGTACGCAAGCGCGCGATCCCGGCCGACCTCGTCGGCGGCGACTACGTCGGCGACCCGCAGATACGGCAGCGCATGCAGGCCTGGGTCAACACGCTGTGGCTGGAGAAGGACGCGCTGATCGACTCGGCGCAGCCTGCTGCGGCGAGCGAGCGGGGCTGAGACACGGCCGCTCAACGGCCCCTGCGCGCCACGCTGTTGCGGAAGGCAGAGAGCGCTGCAAGCGACCCGCGAAGCTGACAGTCAAGGGGCGTGCTGTCGACCCGGAGCAGCGCTTCAAGACATCCGTAAGCCGGCGTTGAGTGCGCGTGCGAAAGCCGACGCGCGAGAATTGCTCCACGAACGGCTGGTTCCGTCGGTGCGTGCATCATGCGGCCTGCAATTCCTCTCTCAGGATTTTGCGCAAGGTTGCGGCCGTCAGCGGCTTGTGGGCGGAATCTCGGCCTTGTGGCTTTGCGATCGAATCGCGCAGCGCCGCGTTGATCATCGTCTGGTAGCCGATGCCTGCAGCCTCCGCTTGCGACCTGAAGTGCTCCAGGATGTCGTCGTCCAGCATGATCGTGATCCGGGTCTTGCCCGGCGATGACAGCACCGCACCGCGGCGGCCATTGGAGAAGTCGTATTGCTTACGCATGGTATTGCCTCACTTCGCCTTTGCTGGCCTTTCGGGCCGAGATGAGCCGGACTCGATCGCCGCGCAACGTATAGACCACGACCAGCACGCGCCCCAACGTATCGGAGCCCAGCGTGACAAACCGCTGTTCGCCTTCGGCGTCGGGGTCTTCGATGGTTATGGCTTGTGGATCGCGCAACGCCTGCTCGGCATCCGCGAAGCTCACCCGGTGCTTGCGCAGATTGGCGCGGGCCTTGGCGGGGTCAAACTCAATGTCCACGGCGACAGTATGCATACAGTATGCATACTGTCAAGCTGCGACCCAGCGCATTAGATCGCGGGCTGCGCCAGGCCAAGGAGCCGGCGCATCGAGCGGCAGCGCTCGCTCCTCCTCGACTCGGCCGCAGCCAGGAACGACTGCTTTCTAGGCACTTAGACCGGAGTTGCGAAGGACCGCTTGTGGCCGAAGACCGCGAAGGTCTCAACGCACGATTGCGGTCGCTCGAAACCGCTGATCGACTGCCCGCCATCCCGACGACCGCGGCTCGTCAAGCTTCTTACGACCTGGGCACCTCAGCCAAGCATTTCGCCAGTCTCTCCGCTCCGCCCCAGGCCTCAAATGCCGCCTTGGCGTTCGAGGCTACTTCGGCTTCCTTCTGGTGATCGAACGGCGCTGCCGATCCGCCGAAGAACACCCAGAGAACGTCGGGGCGACTGACCTGACCGTCGTACCGGCTCTTGAGGTCGATGACATCGCTGACCGGCAGCCCACTGACCTGGCGGGCCAGGGCCGGGCTTCCTTCGCCGATCTTCGGCCCGCCGTCCCCCACTACGAAAGGCACAGCGATCTGCTTCTTGGTGTGGATGGCCACGCCGAAGCTGCCGAACGCGATGCCCGACTTGACCACGCTGGCGGGTACGACAGCCGATGCCACCCGCAACGGGTTGACGTACCGGCGCTGGTCCGCCTTGTCGGTCACCGCCTTGTCGACCAGCGAGGTCGGCGACACGTAGAAGCCAGAGCCGTCCTTCTGAAGCAGCGGCCTGACACCATTGACCTGTCGGCCGGCGATCTTCACCGAACCCTCCGCCGCGATGCCGTACCACTGCACGACGCCAACGGTCGGATCGGCCCAGCCCGCGGCCTCGATGCGCGCTACGTCGGCCATGAACTTGCCGGCGCAGGTGGCCTCGCTCTCTGAGCCTTCATACGAGCTGCCATCCGGCAACCAGACCTTGCCGCCTACGCAGAGGTGCAGCACCGCCCCGGCCTTCCTGTTCTGCGGGTGATAGGCACGCCCGTAGCCGTCGATGTTGATGTTCATGCCCGAGAACGCCATGATCGAGCCGTCGCCGAGCTGATGTGCGTTGACGCCCTTGCCGCCCACGCGAGGCAGCGGCTTGACCGTGCACTCCGCTGGGCTGGGCTGCGCGCCAAAGGCTGTCAGGGAAGCGCCGCACAGGATGGCCGCAAGAGAGCGTTGGAGGTGGATCACGCTGAGACTTTCGAAGTGAAGGAGGCGTCGCCGCTTGCCAAATGCTCACTCCGCCGCAGTGTTCGGCGTGCAGTGAATGAGCCAGCGCGATTGACGTTACGGTCCCTGTTGCAGTCCGTCAACGTCGCAGGCGCCGCACTCACCTCGGCAGGTGATCGAGAAGCCGCTTACGCAGCTGGTGCCGCACGCTGCGGTTATCAGAGCGACGGTCGCAAGAATTCAAGCTGAACCCACACTGGACGTCCGAGGGGATCCGGCGCGGCGCAGTGCTGACACCGAGGGCGTCAGCTTTCGCGGCCCACAACGACTCGCGCTCTCGACCCCTTGCTGCCGTTCGCGTCGCCCGATAACCGACATCCATTTCACGGTGAAAGCTGATATCGGTGCTGCCGGCAGATCGCGACCCCTAACGGCTGCTGCCGCCGCCGCACAGCGGCGCCTCAGCCCCGCGCGCTCATGGACCGCCTTCGGCTGCCACCCCCTCGTTACCGAAACCGCAGGTTCGCGCGCGACAGTTGCGCGATCGACGTGCAGCCCATCAGCTTCATGTCGCGCTCGAGCTCCGCGCGCATCTGCGCGAGCGCGCGTTCGACGCCGGCCTGGCCGGCAGCGGCGAGCGGGAAAAGGTAATAGCGCCCAAGACCGACGGCCTTGGCGCCTAGCGACAGCGCCTTCAACACATGTGTGCCGCGCTGCACGCCGCCGTCCATCATGACGTCGATCTTGTCGCCCACCGCATCGACGATCTCGGCGAGCTGGTCGAAGGCCGCGCGCGAGCCGTCGAGCTGGCGCCCGCCGTGGTTCGACAGCACGATGCCTTGGCAGCCGATGTCCGCCGCGCGGCGCGCGTCCTCCACCGACATCACGCCCTTGAGGCAAAACGGCCCGCCCCAGAAGCGCACCAGATCGGCGACATCGTTCCAAGTCATCGACGGGTCGAGCATCTCGGTGAAGTAACGCTGGATCGACAGCGTGCCGCCGCCCATGTCGACATGCTCGTCGAGCTGGGGCAAAGCAAAGCGTTCGTGCAGGAGGTAGTTGATGGCCCAGCCCGGCTTGATCGCGAACTGCGCGACGCCGGCAGCGGTGAGGCGAAACGGAATCGCGAACCCCGTGCGCTTGTCGCGCTCGCGGTTGCCACCGGTGATGCTGTCCACCGTTAGCATCATCACGTCCACGCCGGCCGCCTTGGCGCGCTCGAACATTGCGCGGTTCAGCCCGCGGTCCTTGTGGAAGTAGAACTGGTAGCACTGCGGACTGCCGTGGCTGCGGCGCAGCTCCTCCAGGCTCACGGTGCCCAGCGAGGACACGCCGAACATGGTGCCGAAGCCGGCGGCGGCCGCCGCCACGGCGCGCTCGCCGTCGTGATGGAACAGCCGCTGCAGGGCCGTGGGCGAGCAGTACACCGGCAGCGCGAGCTTCTGCCCCATCACCGTCACCGACAGGTCGACCTCGCCGACGCCGCGCAGCACGTTCGGCACGAGGTCGCAGCGATCGAAGCTCGCGGTGTTCTGGCGATAGGTCACCTCATCGTCGGCGGCACCGTCGATGTAGTTGAAGATCGGTCCGGGCAGGCGGCGCTGCGCCAGCCGGCGGAAGTCGTGGAAGTTGTGGCAGTCGGTCAGCCGCATGACGATGCTCCTGGCGCCGACAGGGCGGCGCGGGGGGGTCGACAGGATTACTGCAGAGGCGTTCGTTCAGTGCCGCGTCACGCCGCCGCCATGCTAGGCGCGCTCTCGCTCTCGCTGCTCGCCGGGTTGCCGTATGTCGGCGGGACCATCGTCTTCGGGGCCCTGCTGATCGGGCTCGGCGCCTTGCCGCTGCCGGTGCGGATGAGAGCCGCGGCGGGTTGAGCCGCAACGGCGCGAGGTCGGCTCCTTGTCGAACAGAGAGGCAGGCCTGTCGACCGCAAGCTGCCGCTCGATTCTCACGCAAGCAGCGCAACCGCGCCAAGCCGGCCGCGCGTAATGAGAAGGGTGTCTGGCGGTCAACGACCGCTGCCAGACTGCGCAGACTCTCCGGCAGTCGCCCCTCAGCTGCACTTCGATTTCGCCGAATGCAGTCGTCGAGTGGCCGCGCGTCGGCGCGACTAAGCCGCCACCGACTGCGCCTTGAAGTTCACGTTCAGGCACGCCCGCATGACCTGAAAGATCGCCGCGAGATTGTCCATGCTCGGGTTGCCGGCCGGTGAAAGCATCCGGTGCAGGCTCTTGCTGGGCTTGTCGGTCATGGTGGCCAATTGTTCGAAGCCGATCGTCGCATTGACAAGATCACGCAGAATCAGCCGAGCCGTCTCCGGCTCGCCATTGAGAAACAGCGTGGCGGCCTCGTCGAGCAGAGCCTGCGCGAACGCCGGATCGCGGTTGACGCGGTCAATTACCGTCTGCTTGAAATCGCGTGTCAGTGCCATGAGAGTTACCTCTTGCGCGACCCACCAGTGGACTTGCCCACCTTGGACTGCGCTTTCTTGCGTGCCTTGTACTCCGCCAACAAGGCCTTGGCCTGATCGATGTCGCGTTGCTGGCCGCGCTTGGTGCCGCCGCCAAACAACACGATCAATGACTCGCCATCTCGGGCCAGGTAGATCCGATAACCGGGGCCCCAGTCGATCACGTACTCGCCCATCCCGGCGAACCACTTGATGCTGGAGGTGTTGCCCAGTTCCAGGCGCAACTTGGCCGTTGTCACCTTCGCCGCGCTTTGCTGGTCGAGACTGTCGAACCACTTCTTGTACGGGCTCGAGCCGTCTTCACGGACATACTCTTCGACCCGGATCGTCATGGAACAATGGTAACGAATATGTTACTTACAAGCAAGCGACCGGCTAATCGGCTCTCACGACCAGCTGCCAAGACCTGAGCGGCGGTCGATCGCTGGTCGTCAAACCGCCTTCGCGAAGGTCCGCTTTTTCGTTGATTCCGGGTTCCGAGCGATCGGCAGCTCCTGGCCGGACCCGGTCCTCCGCGCCATGCCATCAAGCCGCCACAGCGCTCGGCCTGCCTCGCCGCAGCTGCCACACCGCTACCGACAGGTTCACCAAGCGCAATACAGCGCCGCTGACGAACACCGCGCGGTAGCTGCCGGCGTGATCGAACACCTCGACAGCCAGCCGCTGAGCGAAATGCCGAACAGCGTCCCCGTCAGCAGCAGGCCGATAGGAGGACCGATGCGTCTCGGCGCGTACTTCCCGACGTTGCGCGGCCTTGACCGTTAAGGTTGGCGCCCAAAGTGGCGCGCGGCCACCCACTGCGCCACCTGCTTGCCGAGTTGCGCGCCGGCATCGGTCGCGAAACCGAAGTGCATGCCGCCGTGAATGCGGGCCAACCGGTTTTCGTCGTTGAACGCGTCGGTGCTGGTAAAGGTCTGCGTCGTTCCGGTGACCTTGCTGTCCCAAGCAAAAGTGACGTTTGGCGTTCCGTAGTAGGCGAGCAAGACCCCACCCAGGCTACCCGAGGTGCAGGAGTGGGCCGCGGGGTACTCGGGATGGTTGGGTGTGGGCAGCACCGGCGCCCACGTCGTATCGGCCTGGGTCGCGTCGTTGCCATCGGCATCGGCCATATGGATCGCGCTCACCGGGCGCCAGGCGTTGTAGTGATACTTGGCCTCGAAGCAGGCGGCGATGGCATCGGCGAAAGCGACATAGACCATGGCCATCAGCCGGGCGGCATCGGCCACGTCCGCGGTGCTGGATGCCAGGCGGCCGAGGTTGCGCGTCACGAACGGCGGAGGCGGTTCGGTATGGAAGCGCGCCACCTCGAGCTGCTCGGGCGTGCGCGCCGTGCTGGCCGTGCCGCCGAGCGAGCGAGTTTCATTGAGCGCCGCGGCATAGGCTGCGCTGATAAGGGCCGGCGGCGGGACGGGCCGGAACTGGCTCAGGCTGTTGAGCGCAAAAGGCCTGATCGAGGGGAAGTACTGGAAGACGGGGTTCGGGTTGGCACTGCGGAACTGGCCTGCGGCGGTGCCGGAGACGTACGGCGCCAGCGCCACGTTGCGTCCGTCGTTGGCGCGCAGGCGCACCACCGCCGCAGCGACTTCGCTGCCCAGCACCAGACCGAGGGTCTTGGCCTGGCCGTCGGGTATCGCGGCAAGGCGCTGTTCGTAGGCTGGCTGGTACTGCGTGCTGCGGTTCGGAAACAGCGCCTTGAGCACGCCATAGGCGGCTGCGCTGACGGCAGCATCCACCGAGGCGCCGGCTGCCGGCGCCTTGGGCTTGACCGCAAATGGTTTGTAGCGGCCTTCGATGGCGACCGCGGCGTCATAGATGGCCACATGCACCGTCGCCACGTCGTGGAAGAACGCCGAGCGCTGTTCTTCGTGCGTGGTGTTGACGGTCGAGGTGGCCAGCACCGTCTTGTTGGCGACGCCGTTCCAGTAGGACACCACGTTGGGCTGGTTTTCAGTGAGGGCGACGGACGGTGCTGTGCTGCGCGGCGCGGCGCACGCCGACAGGCCGAGAACCAAGGGGATGAGCAGAAGGCGCCCGAGGCCGTGCGTCAGATCGAAACGAGTATTCACGAGGTCTCCCTTGGCGGTTGACAACGGAGGGGTTGAAGGGACGCCGGTATTCCGTTCGCGCGCTCAGCATCGGCTGCGTCTCAATGTACGTCTGCCGCCACCGGTGCCGGCACGCCTAACGGTGCGCCCGCACAGATGAAGCCGTGGTGAAGGCGCAACCTGCCGCACACTACGCGCCTTCGCGCTGAAATCTTCCGTCGCCCCAGTGATTTGCTGCGAGCGGCAGCATCCGCAGCCACGAGAGCTGCGACGGGACGGTCGATTGGGGTCGCCGTGAATGATCGGTTAGTACGCAGATAGGGCTACGACCTGAACGGCGGCAGTTGACCGAAGGCCGATTCTGGCCAGGTGCGCCAGAGCCGACATTCCACGCTGCACCCTCACGCCGCGGCGCATTCTGCCCGCGACCGCAGCGGGGCTCAGCTCGCGCGGCGTCCGAGCAGTTCGCCGCAGCTTGCACGCTCCGGCGCCTGCGCCGGCAGTTGCGAGCAGATGGCGTCCATCTGCTTGCGCAGCCGCGCCATCACCGCGTCTTGCTTGCCGTCCTTGTTCCACGCGGCGAGCTGCGTGCCCATGCGGTCGAGCACGCCGCGGTTGCGCGCGTGAAAGGTCTCCGGCTTGGGCTCGATCTCGCCGATCACGCTGCGCGCCGCGCGCTCGATGCGCTCGACCTCCGTCGGCGCCAGGTCCAGCAGCGCGCGCACGTAGCTCGCACCCCACTGCAGGCGCGTGGCCGGCCCCTTGGACGTGGCATAGGCCTGCTCGTACCAGCCGAGCGCGGCGGCGTTGTCGCCGCGCTTGCGCGCGTTCGAGGCCAGCCCGAGCATGTGGTAGTAGGGCGTGGCCGAGCGCTCCATCTGCGCCTTGAGCACGTTGTCGGAATCGGCCCATAAGTCAGCATCGGCCAGCACCTGAGCCGCACTGACAGCGAGCGCTTCGCGCTCGTACGGGTCTTTCACGTCGCGCAGCGCGAGCAGCGTGGCGCCGCGCACTTCCGTTTGCAGCGCCAGCGGCAGCGCGCCCTTGGGCGTGTCCACGCGCGCCAGGCCGACCCGCCCGCCGGCCGCCGCCACCCGGTCCAGACGCGACAGCGCGCCGTCGTTGACCAGCCGCGTCAGGGCGCGGTCCCACTCGCGCAGCAACTGTCCGCGCGGCGCGCTGCCGGCCTCGGTAAGGAACGGCGGCAGGGTGTCGGCGCCATAGGTCAGCTCGGCCAGGTTGGCGCGTGCGATCGGCGGCGAGGCCAGCACCGCGCGCACCCGCTGCAGCGCAGCCGCCTTGTCGACCGCCGGCACCTTGGCGGCCTTGTCCGCCGCCGCCACGGTGATCGCTTTCAGCGCCAGCCGCGCGGAGGCCTCGGGCGCGACCGCGGTCGAGGCCTGTGCCAGTTGCCAGAGCGTGGCGGCGCGCTCGGTGCGCGGCAGCACCGCCTGCTCGTCGACCTCCCAGCCGTAAAACGCCAGGTGCTGCCACTCGGCCGCGCTCAGCGCCTTGCCGGCACGCGCCTGCGCAAGAAGCGCCTTCACTGGCCGCGCGCCGCTCATGCCCTGCGCCAGCACCTGCATGTAGCGCGCCGGCTCGACCTCGCTCGGCAGGCGCGTGATCTCGGTGCCGTCGGCGCGGAACAGGATCGTGGTCGGATAGCCGCTGACCTTGAATCGGCTGCCGAGTTGCTGCGCAGCGGGCGCGTCGCCGTCGATGTAGACCGGCACGAAGGACCTGGCGCGCTCGATGAAGTCGGCGCGCGAGAACACGGTGGCCTTGACCTGGTTGCACGGCGGGCACCAGACCGCGCCCCAGTACAGGAACAGCGGCTTGTTCTCCTTCTTCGCTTGCGCGAACGCGGCGTCGACCTCGGCCGCGGTCTTCCAGGCGATGCCGGCCGGCATCGCATCCGCAGCGCGAACTGCCGGCGCGGCGGCGCCGATCAGCACGGCGCACACGGCCGCAAACAGCTCGTTCGGCGCGAGAGCACGTCGGTTGTCACGCGTCACTGGAAGGATCTCTCGGTTCATGGCGGCATCCGCAAGCTCGAAGCGCGCAAGCGTAGCGAGTCGCGCCGGCGCCGTCATGCGGCTGCCGCGGGCGTCCGCGGGTATCAGGCAGGCTTGCGACGACGCTGCAGCAGGCGAGCCGCTAGCGGCAGCAACAGCAGCGCGGCGGTGATCGCCAGCACCGTGGCGCTGATCGGCGACGAGAAGAACACGCTCGGGTCGCCCTGGCTGATCGCCAGCGCGCGCCGCAGCTGCGTCTCGGCCAGCGGCCCCAGGATCAGCCCGATCACCGCCGGCGCCACCGGGAAGCCCCAGCGCCGCATGCCGTAGCCGAGCAGACCGAACGTGTACAGGATCACCAGGTCCACCACTGACTGGTGCAGGCTGTAGGCGCCCATCGTGGCGAACACCAGGATCCCCGCGTACAGCAGGCTCTTGGGAATGGTCAGCACCCGCACCCACAGGCCGATCAGCGGCAGGTTCAGCACCAGCAGCAAGATGTTGCCGATGTACAGCGAGGCGATCAGCCCCCACACTAGCGCGGCCTGCGTCTGGAACAGCAGCGGTCCGGGCTGGATGCCGTAGTTCTGGAACGCCGCGAGCAGGATCGCCGCTGTGGCGGAGGTGGGAATGCCGAGGGTGAGCAGCGGCACCAGTACACCGGTGGAGGCCGCGTTGTTGGCCGCCTCGGGGCCGGCCACGCCTTCGATTGCGCCCTGGCCGAACTCCTCCGGGTGCTTGCTGAGCTTCTTCTCCGTCGCGTACGACAGGAAGGTCGGGATCTCGGTGCCGCCGGCCGGGATGGTGCCGAACGGAAAGCCGATGCCGGTGGCGCGCAGCCAGGCCGGCCAGGAGCGGCGCCAGTCCTCGCGCGTCATCCACAGCGAGCCCTTGAGCGCCTCCATCTTCTCCTCGAGCTTGCTCGCGTGCGCCACCACGTACAGCGCCTCGCCCACCGCGAACAGGCCGACCGCCAGCACCACGACGTCGATGCCGTCGAGCAGTTCCGGCACGCCGAAGGCAAAACGCATCTGCCCGGTCTGCTCGTCGATGCCGATCACGCCCAGCAGCAGCCCCACGAACAGGCTCGCCAGCCCGCGCACGGTGGAGCTGCCCAGCACGCTGGCCACGGTGACGAAGGCAAACACCATCAGCGCGAAGTACTCGGTGGGGCCGAACTGCAGCGCGATCTCCACCACGATCGGCGCCAGCAGCGTCAGCAGCACGGTAGCGATGCTGCCGGCCACGAACGAGCCGATCGCCGCGGTGGCCAGCGCCGGCCCGGCACGGCCGCGCTTGGCCATCTGGTTGCCCTCGAGCGCGGTGGCGATGCTGGCGCTCTCGCCCGGCGTATTCAGCAGGATCGTGGTGGTCGAGCCGCCGTACATCGCACCGTAGTAAATTCCGGCGAACATGATCAGCGCGCCGGTCGGGTCGAGCTTGGTCGTCAGCGGCAGCAGCATCGCCACCGTAAGGGCGGGGCCGACCCCCGGTAGCACCCCGATCAGCGTGCCGAGCGTCACGCCGATCGCGCCCCACAGCAGGTTGCCCGGCTGCAGCGCAACCGCGAAGCCGCTCGCCAGCGCAGTCAAGGTCTCGGTCATCGTGCCGCAGCCGGCGGCGCCGGCTCATCGACGTAGGTCCAGGTGTCGGCGCCGTCGAAGCGGCGCAGTTGAACCTGCTGCATCAGCGCCGGATCAAAGTTGCGGATGTTCACGCCGATCCGCTTCTCGCCCGGCTCGAGCGGCTCCCAGTGGGTCACGCAGCCGCAGGTGCGACAGCGGACCGTGCGCAGTGTGCGATCGCCCCAGATGTACGCGTCGGTCTGCTCGGGGTGGCCGTCGATCCGCACCTGATCCTGGTCGTAGTACGCCCACAGCGCGCCCAGCCGGCGACAGCTCGAGCAGTTGCACAGCGTCGCCTTGACCGGCGCGCTCGGCAGCGCCACCGTCACCGCACCGCAGTGGCAGCGCCCGGTCAGCATCGTCAGATCCCGGCCGCGCCCAGCACGGGCTTGAGCCAGCCGGCCGGCAGGTTGACGTTCAGGAACTTGACGAAGAAGAGAAAGATCGCGAGCGACAGCACGGTGCCGATCGCCGCATCACGCAGCGGCTTCGTGCTGCCGAAGCCGCGTGCCACGCACGTGAACAGCACGATCGCGGCGATCACGAAGCCGGCGGTATGAATCAGCGCCATCTGCGCGAACAGACCGGCGCTGATCCACACGAAACCGGGCGCAAAGAACGCGTGCTCGCCGCGCGACTCGGGCGCACCCTCGGCCTGACGCCAGCCACCGGTCAGGCGCTCGGCCGTCAGCCACAGGCCGACGATGATCAGGCCGGTCGCCACGATGCTCGGCATCGCCGCCGGCCCCACGCCCGAGAAACCGCCGGTGGCCGGCATGCGCGCGGCGACCGCCGCCACGAACACGCCCAGGCCGAGCAGCGCGACCGAAATCGCCAGTTCGACCCAGGCACCGCGCACGCGGTCGCCGGCCATGGCAGCCCCAGCTACTTCTTCATCCCGAGCGACTCGATGATCGCGCCGATGCGCTTGATGTCCTCGTCGAGGAACGCCTTGTACTCGTCGCCGCCGAGGAACCACGGCTGCCAGCCGTTCTTCTGCAGGCTCTCTTTCCAGGCCGCCGTCTCGGTCGCAGCGCGCACCATTTTCACCAGCGTGTCGCGCTGCGCCGGCGTGATGCCGGGCGCACCGAACACGCCGCGCCAGTTGCCGAGCACCACGTTGACGCCCTGTTCCTTCAGCGTGGCGATGCCCTCCTCGCGCTCCGCCCCCGACACGCCGAGCGCGCGCATGCGGCCCGACTTGATGTGCTCGGAGAACTCGCTCAGGCCGGACACGCCGGCAGCCACGTGGCCGCCGATGATCGCGGCCACCGCCTCGCCGCCGCCCTTGAACGCGACGTAGTTGATCTTGCTCGGATCGGCACCGATCGCCTTGGCCATCAGGCCGATCAGGATGTGATCGGTGCCGCCGGCGGAGCCGCCGCCCCAGGAGATCGAGCCGGGGTTCGCCTTGAACGCGGCCAGTAGCTCGCCGAGGTTCTTGTGCGGCGACTTGGCCGGCACCACCACCACCACGTTCTCGGTCGTCAGGCGTGCGATCGGCGTGACCTGTTCGAGCGAGACCGGCGACTTGTTGAGGATGATGCCGCCGACCATCACCATGCCGCCCATCATCAGCTGGTTGGGATCACCCTTGGCGCTGTTGATGAACTGCGCCAGGCCGATGGTGCCGGCCGCGCCGCCCTTGTTGTCGAACTGCACGCCGGACACCAGCTTGCCGGCCTGCAGCGCCGCCGCCAGCGCGCGGCCGGTGGAGTCCCAGCCGCCGCCCGGATTGGCCGGGATCAGCATCCGGATCACCGGCGCGGCCTGCGCCCAGGCCGCGCGCGCCGCGAACAGCGGGGCCGCTGCGGCCGTCGCCAGCGCAGCCGTGAACAGGCGTCGATTCATTGCAGTCTCCTTGGTTGTCATGGCCACGCAGCCGCGCATCGGCGACCGGCAATGGCGAGGCAATGTATCAGCGGCCTTCCTGCCTGCCTACGCGCGGCTGCGGGAAGGCCGCGAGGTCAGCCGGCCGCCACGCCGCGCGCGATCAACGCCTCGATCGCAGCCGGTGCCAGGCCGACTGCGGTCAGCACCTCGCGCGTGTGCTCGCCCACCTGCGGCGGCGCGCTGCGCAGCGGCAGGCGCGCGCCATCCAACGCCATGGGCAGCAGCGGCACCGCGGTCGTGGCGCCGCTCGGCAGCCGCATCGGCGCCAGGCCACCGGAGGCCGCCAGGTGCGGGTCGTCGAACAGATCCTCTGGGCGACGGATCGGCGCCCACGGCAGTCCGGCGCGCATGGCCAGCCCGACCACCTCGGCCTGGAGGCGCGTGCCAAGTGCTGCCGCCACCTGCGGCAGCAGCCAGTCGCGCGCCGCTACCCGCAGCGGATTGGTGGCCAAGCGCGCATCGGCAAGCCAGTCGGCGCGCGCGAGCGCGGTGCAGAACGCCTGCCACTGCGTGTCCGACACCACCGCCAGGAACAGCTGCGCGCCGTCGCCCAGCAGGAACACGTCGTAGATGCCCCAGGCCGGCGCGCGCGCCGGCATCGGCGCCGCCGGCTGGCCGCTGACGGCGAACTGCATCATGTGCTGGGCCATCAGGAACACGCAGTTCTCGAACAGCCCGCTGTCGATGCGGTGTCCGATCGCCGCTTCGCCTTTCGTGCGCGCGGCATCGCGCTGGTACAGCGCGGCCACCGCCCCGAGCGCGCCGAACAGGCCGCCCATGATGTCGTTGACGCTGGAGCCGGCACGCAACGGCCGCCCGGGCGGCCCGGTCATGTAGGCGAGACCCGCCATCATCTGCACCACTTCGTCCAGGGCGGTGCGCTGCGCGTAGGGGCCAGCCAGGAAGCCCTTGTGCGAGACGTAGATGAGGTCGGGCTTGACCTGCCTCAGCGCCTCCGCGCCGAGCCCGAGCGCCTCCATCGCGCCCGGGCGGAAGTTCTCGCTCACCACATCGGCCTGCGCCACCAGCGCGCGCACCGCCGCCATCGCCTGCCCATCCTTCAGATCGAGCGCGAGGCTCTTCTTGTTGCGGTTGAACGCGGCGAAGAAGCCCGCGCCCGAGCCGGTCAGCCGCCGCGTGTTGTCGCCCGCCACCGGCTCGACCTTGATCACTTCGGCACCGAGGTCGGCCAGCACCAGGCCGCAGGTCGGGCCCATCACCATGTGGCAGAACTCGACGACGCGGATGCCTTGCAGCGGCAGCTTCATGGGGCGCGGGCGAACGGAGCGCGGCGAGGCGCCGCGCCCGGCATCATCCGCGCACCGGCGGCGCCGCTCAACCCACGTGGCCCGACCGCTCAGCCGCCGAAGTGCAACTGGTAGGTGGCGCCGCTGGAAACCGTGCAGCGGCCGGTGCCCTGTGCATTGGTATTCATCGTGTACTGGCAGCTCGCATAGCCGCCCTTGGCGCCATAGGCGTTGGCCACGCCGTCGCGGCTACCGCCGCCGCGCGTGGCCTCGCCCGTCATCGTCTCCCCGGCCGTATGGAGCGTGAAGGTGCCCTTGCCGTGCAGATTGCTGACCACGGTGCCGCTCAGCATGCCGCCGCCGGCCGCGATCTCGTTGGTCGGATACAGCCGCACCGGCAGCGTGATCGAGCTCGGCGGCGAGGGCACCACGGGCGCGCCGACCACCGGCACGCCGGCCACCGGCCCCTGATAAAGGCTGCCGTCCGGATTGACCGGCACCACCACGCAGGCGGTCAGCGACAGCGCCGCCACGCCCAATGTGAGCGGTCGCAGCACGTTGATACTCATCGAAGGCTCCTGGACTGTGCGCCGGCACCTGCCGGCGCCACGAAGACTGCGACTGCGCTGCACGCGCGGCCAAGCACGCGCCGCGGGCGCATCGCCGCGCGCCGCCGTACGTTGCCCCGGCCGCTACCGCTCATTTGCCGCCGGCGCCGTCGACCCTGGACCATCCGCCACAGGCCGGCTCGGTCTGCGCCAATGCTCCCCCGGTAGCAGCCTTCGATACCGCGCCCCCGGCGCTCGACCGTGCCGCACGCGCACCGCGAGCATGGCGCCGTGTTCGACTCCGTCTGCCCGCCATGATCGCCCTCGGCTTCGCTGTCCTGATCGCCTGCCTGTTCGCATTGATGCTCGCCTGGGAAGCGCCCGCCGGCGCGGCGGCACGGCTGCGCCAGAGCGGACTGCTGCACTGGCTAGTCAGCGGCAACTGGCCGGCCAAGGTCGGCGCCGGCCTGCTGATGCTGGGCATCGGCGCGCTGATGCGCTACGCGCTGCTCAACTTCGACGTGCCGGCCACCGTCAAGCTGGCCAGCGGCATGGCCACGGCCACTGTCCTGGCGATTGCCTCGTTCGCGCTGCGCACCAGCGCCCGCCATCGCGCGCTGCACTTGGCGCTGGCCGGTGCCGCGCTCGGCGTGTGCTACCTGACCGCCTACGCGGCCTACGGCTTCTTCGGCTTCGTCACCAGCCTGCAGGCGCTGGCGCTGCTGGTGGTCGTGGCCGGCGCCGCCGCCGTGTTCGCGGTGACGTCGCACGCGATGTCGGTGGCCGTGCTGGCGATGACCGGCGCCTTTCTCGCACCGGCGTTCGCGATGACCGCGCCCGGCCCCCTCGCCGTGTACGGCTACTACCTCGCAGCCTCGGCCGTCGCCGCGACGATGATCGCGCTGCACGGCTGGCGTGCGCTGATGCACCTGAGCTTCCTGTTCACGCTGGCCGGCGCCCTGTTCTTCGGCTGGACGCGCGGCTTCTACCAGCCGCAGCACTACCCCTTGATGCAACCGCTGCTGCTGGCGCTGGTAGCGGTGCACCTGGCGATGCCGCAGCTCGAGGCGCGCGCGCTGGCGGCGCAGCGCGGCCGCTGGCGGGCGCGCGCAGATCGCGCCTACTTCGCGCTGCTGCCGCTGGTGGCCGCCGCACTGACGCTGGCGATCGCGCCGCGCGCCACGATCGAAGGCGCGCTCGGCCTGGCGCTGCTGTCGGTGCTGTGGAGCGGCGCGGCGCTGCTGTCCCTGCGCGCACGCGGCGACGGCGCGCTGGCGCACTTCGTCGTCGCCGGCCTGCTGCTGCTGGCGGCCGGCCTGCTGGCGCTCGACGACGTGCCGTGGCTGCTGCTGACGCTGGCCGCGACGGTGACAGTCCTGGTGCTCAAGCCCACCCTCGGCAGCGAGCGCGACCGCAGCGACGCGCTGACGCTGACGGTGGCGCTGCTGGGCGCGCTGCACGTGATCGACGCCGTGCTCGCCCGCCCAGCCGACATCGCGTTCCTGCATTGCGGGTTCGCCGAGCGGCTAGCAGGCGCGCTGCTGATCTTGCTCGGCGCCTTCACTGCGCAACGGCGCGCCGGTCGCCACGCGGCCGCGCTCGGCGTGCTCGGCGCTGGCGCGCTGCTGCTGGCGCTCGCCACCGAACTGGCCAAGCTCGATCTGCCGTACCTCGCGTACTACGCGCTGGCTGTCGCCGTCTCCACGCAGCTGGCGTACGCGGCGTGGACGCTGCGCCACGCCGCGCGCACCTGGGCGGTGACGGCCTGCGCCGCACTGACGATGGCGGCGAGCTTCTGGGCCGCGCAGTCGAACCATGCGCTGACGCTGCCGGCGCTGGCGCTGACGCTGGCCGCCGCGGTGGTCTGCGCGCTGGCGGTGCTGCGCAGCCCGGGCGCGAGCGACGACACGCGCGCGGCCGCACTAGTGGCGATTTTCCTCGCCGCGCTGCCGTGGGTCGGCGCGGTCGATGTGCTGCTGCGCGACGATCGCGCTGTCGAACTGCTGCTCACGCTCGCCGTCGTCGCGAGCCTGGCCACCGGCCGCGCGCTGAAGTCCCCCAATCCGAGCTGGCACGACAGCGCGGTGCCGGTGATGGGCGTGGTCGCGGCGCTGCTGCTGCTCGCCCTGACCACGGTGCGCATCGAGCGCAGTGCCGTGGCAATCGCAACCGAGTTCGCCGCGCTGGCCGCGCTCTGGCTCGCCGCGCGCCCACGGCCGCAGGCGCCGCCGCGCCCGTCGCCGTTCGCCCTGGCCGCGCTGGGCGGCGCATTGCTGATCGTGCAGGCGATGATCCTGCGCGCGTTCGGTCCGGCGCATCAGCCGCTGACGCTGCTCGACCTGGCGCAGATGCAGTACCCCGCGCTGCTGTCGCTGCTGTGGGCGTTGCTGGGCGGCGCGCTCGCCGGCTGGGCCACGCGCGTCGACAGTCGCGGCCTGTGGTCGGTCGGCGCCTGCCTGCTGGTGCTGGCCGCACTCAAGGTGGTGCTGGTGGACTTCAGCGGGCTCGGCGAGCTCGGCAACATCGTCGCGGTGATCGCCGCGAGCCTGGTCTTCCTCGGCGTGGCCTGGCTGGCGCCGATGCCGCGGCAGCGCGTCGACGATCCGCTGCGGGCCGACGAGTTCGCGCGCAACGCGGCGCGCGGTGAAGCGGCCGCGCCGCCGCGCGCGTGAGGGCGCCGTCAGTCGGCCACGTCAGCCGGCCACGTCAGCCGGCGCGCAGCGCGTCGACGATCTGCATGCGCGCGGCCTTGATCGCCGGCATGAAGCCGCCGATGAATCCCATCACCAGCGCGAACACGACGCTGTTGATGACGATGGCCGGCGTCAGCGAGAAGGAGAACGCCAGCTCGGAGAACGAGGCAAAGTTGGTGGTCGAGATCGTGATCGCCTGCAGGAAGCTCGCTGCGCCAAGCCCGACCGCGCCGCCGACCAGCGCCAGCAGCAGCGACTCGAGCAGGAACGCCAGCAGGATCGAGCGGCGCGGAAAGCCGAGCGCGCGCAGCGTGCCGATCTCGCCGGTGCGGGTGGCCACGCTCGCATACATCGTGATCGAGGCGCCGATGATGGCGCCGAGCGAGAAGATCACCGACAGGAACACGCCGAGGAAGGTGATGAAGGTCGCGAGCGCCTTGGACTGATCCTCGTAGAACTGGCGCTCGGTGCGCAGCTCGGTGGTGAAGCGCGGCTCGGCCTCGACCGCGCGCTCGAGTGCGGCGAACTGGTCGGGCGCGGACACCTGCGCCAGCACCGACGAGAAATTCAGGCGCCGGAACGCCTGCATCATCTGCTCGGCATCGCCCCAGATCTCCGAGTCGAACGCGGTGTTGCCGGCGTCGAACAACCCCACCACCAGCCACTGGCGCTGGGCGAAGGTCAGCGTGCGGCCGATCTCCACGCCGGCGAACTGGCGCGCCACGCTGGCGCCGACCACGATCTCGGTGCTGCCCGGCCGGAACGGCCGGCCAGCGACCAGCTTCACCTGCGGCCGCAGTTCCCAGCCCGGCGCCGACACGCCGCGGATCGGCACGTTGCTGCGCGTGCCCGTCGCGCGCTTGATGAGCGAATTGAGCACGACCACCTCGCGCGAGACGCGCGCCTGGCCGTCGGTGCCGCGCGCGATCTGCGGCAGCGACTCGATCAGCGCTGCCTGATCGCGCGACACCGCGCTCTGCACTTCGGTCTGCGCGCCCTTGCCGATGAAGATCACGTTGTCGGGCGCACCCGAGGCCACCAGCGTCGCACGCAGCCCGGCCGCCAGCATCAGCACCGCCGCGAACACGAACACCACCAGCGCCATGCCGCCCGCCGTCAGCACGGTGGTCAGGCGACGCACCCACAGGTTGCGCGCGACGTAGGCGAGCGGGACGGCCATGGCGGCTAGGCGTGCGCGGTGTACGCGACGGCTGACGCCGTCGCACGTGCACCGCGCACGGAAAACTCAGTGGGCCGGGCTTCGGGCGGCCGGGGGCCCGGCCCAGCTTCAACTGCAACGGGGCCTGCTGCGCCGGCCGGCAGCGTGCGAAGGAGCGTTCGCTTGGCCAGCACTCGCAGCGTGCAAAGTGGGGCGCCCCTGCCACGCTCGCGCTCGGGCGGCATCGAAGCACCGGACTCCGCGCGCGCAGCGCGCTTCGTCGCCCTTGTGAGTGGGTTCGTCGCCCGGCCGCTCCGAAGACGAATCCACTGATCAAACCGCGCGCGATGCACGTGCGAGCGCGAAGCGCTCGCTTGCATCGCGCGCGCATCAGCCCACATGCCGCAGCCCCTCGACGATCCGTACCCGAGCGGCGCGGATCATCGGCACCACCGCGGCCAGCGTGCCAACGCCGAACGCGAACACGATCTGCCAGACGTAGGTCATCGGATCGATCTCGAACACCGGGAAGGCGTTGATGCCGGCGCTCGCCAGCGCACCCTTGAAGCCGGCCGCCACGCCGGGCATCAGCGCCACCGACAGCGCGCCGCCGAGAGCGGCGATCACCCAGCTCTCGGCCAGGATCAGGCGCGCCACATAGGCCGGCCCGTAGCCGAGCGCCTTCAGCGTCGCGTACTCGGAAAGGCGCTCGCGCGCCGTCATCGCCATCGTGTTGGCGGCCACCGCCAGGATGATCAGCACCACGATGTAGGAGACCGACTGGATCACCTGCACGATGGTCTGCAGCATCGCCACGAACGACAGCTGGAACGCCTTCTCGGTCTCGGTCAGCGTCTCGGCCAGCGAGTTGGCGAACATGGCGTCGATCCGGGCCGAGACCTCGGCCACGCGCGCGGGGTCCTCGACGTCGACCACGAACACGCCGACCTGGTTGGCCCGGCGCGGGAAGCGCTGCTTGACGTACTCGTTCAGGTAGTCGTAGTGGAAGTAGAGCTGGCGCGTGATGACGGTGGCGTCGGTGCCGTCGAAGATCGCGCGCACCGTGAACTCCCAGTTGCCGGCGTAAATGGTGCCGCGGATCGGAATCCGGTCGCCGACCTTGAAGCCGTACAGGTCGGCGAGCTGGCGGCCGATCGCTGCGCCGCGCCGGTCGCGCAGGAAGTCCTGGTACTGGTCGGGATCGAACTTGAACTCCGGATACATCGGGAAGAAGGTCGGGGCATCGACCGCGAACTGCGCGAAGAAGCTCTTCTCGTCCCTCCAGATGCCGCCGAACCAGCTCGACACGGTGACGCCGCGCACGCCATCGAGCGGGCGGATCTGGTCGCGGTAGTAAACCGGCACCGGAAACACCAGCGAGATCGCGTTGCGCGTGATCAGCCGCGTGCTGGAGGCCGCCTCCACACCCGCGTACCAGGCCTTGACCACGGTCTGCAGCAGGCCGAAAGCGGTCAGCGCGATCACCAGGCCGAGGATCGTCAGCCCGGTGCGCAGCCGCGCGCGAAACGCATTGCGGATCACCAGCTTGAGGAAGAACATGATGTTCGGCTAAGCCTCGCAACGAGGCGCGCTGCGTCGCCCATGCGCGGCGCAGTCGCCGTCATGGCCGCATCCGGCGGCGTCATCCGTCATGCGCCATGCGCAGCAAACGGTGACGTGTCCGTCAGCTGCCCCTTGTCCAGGTAGATCAGGTGGCGTGCCGCCTCGGCCGCACGCGGATCGTGCGTCACCATCACGATCGTCTTGCCCAGTTGCTCGTTCAGCCGGCGCAGCAGGCCCAGCACGTCGGCCGCCGAGGTGCGGTCCAGGTCTCCAGTCGGCTCGTCGGCGATCAGCAGCAGCGGATCGCTGACGATCGCGCGCGCGATCGCCACGCGCTGCTGCTGGCCACCGGACAGCTCGTTGGGCCGATGGTCCATGCGGTCCGAGAGCCCGACCAACGCCAGCGTCATCTCGACGCGCACGCGCCGCTCGGCGCGCGACAGGTCGGTCAGCAGCAGCGGCAGCTCGACGTTCTCGAACGCGTTGAGCACCGGCATCAGGTTGTAGAACTGGAAGATGAAGCCGACGCTCGCCGCGCGCCAGCCGGCCAGGTCGCCCTCACCGAGCTGCGTGATGTCCTCGCCGTCGATCGCGATCACGCCGGCGTCCGGCTTGTCGATTCCGGCCACCAGATTCAGCAGCGTGCTCTTGCCGGAGCCCGACGGTCCCATCAGCGCCACGAACTCGCCGCGGCCGACATCGAGGTTGATGTCGGTCAGCACCGGCACCACCTGCTCGCCACGCGTGTAGCTCTTGCTGACGTGGCGGATCTCGATCAGCGCCGGGCCGCTGCCGGCGGCGCGTATCGCGCTCGGCGTCGCCGGTGCCGCCGCCGCGCCCATCTTCACTTCTTGGCCGGCGCGACCACGCGGTCGGCCGCGAGGTTGGCCGGCGGACTGATCACCACGCGCGTGCCCGGCGCCAGGCCCTCGATGTGCACCAAGTCGCCGACCTTGCCGACCACCTTGACCGGCACCAGCTGCGTGCGGCCGCGTGTGATCTCGGCCAGCTTGGCGCCCTTGCCCGCCGGCTCCGGCGGGCTGGCCTTGGCCGCCGCATCCGTGCTCGGCTGCACGACGAGCACCTGGTCCTTGCCGTCGCGCTGCACGATCGCCTCCGGCCGCACCGCCGGCACCGGCGTGCGCTCGCCGGCCGCCAGCGGCCGCGCGAGGAAGGCGATGCGCGCGCTCATGTCGGGCAGCACGCGCGCGTCGGTCTCGTCGAACTTCACCTTGACCAGCAGCGTGGCCTTGCTGCGATCCACCGTCGGCACGATGCGCGAGACCGACCCGAGCAGGCGCAGGTCGGGAAACGCATCGAGCTGGATCTCGGCCGGCTGGCCGACCTTGATGCCGGCGATCGCGTTCTCCGAGACGTCCGCCTCGACCTCGAGCGTGCTCATGTCGGCCATCGTCACCACCGCGCCGGTGGTGCCGGCGGCCGACGAGAACGGCGTGACGATGTCGCCCACGTTGGCGCTCTTGGTCAGCACGATGCCGGTGAACGGCGCGCGAATCAGGGTCTGGTCGAAGGTCACGTTGGCCGCGCGCAGGTTGGCCTGTGCCACCGCGATCTGCGCTTTCAGCGTCTGGATCGCCGCGCGCGACTTGTTGGCGCGCGCCTCGGCGGTATCGACCGCCGAGGCCGAGATGAAGCTCTTGGCCGCCAGCTCCTGCGTGCGCCGCAGCGCCGCCTCGGCGTCGGCCAGCTCGGCCTCGCCTTGCGTCAGATTCGCCTCGGCCGCCTTGAGGCTGGCCGCCACCTGTTCGCGCTGGGCGGCGACGTCGCGGTTCTCCAGCCGCGCGATCACCTCCCCCTCCTGCACCCGCTGGCCTTCCTGCACCCCGAGCCATTCGAGCCGGCCGGTGCCCTTGCTCGACACCGATGCGCGCCGCGCGGCCACCACGCGGCCGGTAGCATTCAGCGCGGTGGCTGCCTGCGACGGCCACGCGGCCGTCACCTGGCCGATCTCCACCGGCGTCGGCCGGCCCTGCTGCGAGACGCCGGCTGCGATCGCCGCGGCCAGCGCGAGCGCGATCGCCCACACCCACCAGCGCTTCCACAGCGGGCGCCGGCGCCGCAGCGACGCCTGCGGCGCCCCGCGATCGATCGCCAGCCGCGCCAGGGATTCGTTGGAAGTGCTCATCGGTTCGACGCTGGCCTGCGCCAGCCCTGCAGTGGAGCGACGGCCATCGTAGCGGAGCGCGCTCGATGCCGCGCTCGACCACGCTGCGCCGTGGGGCACTGGCGCCGCGCCGGGGCGCGCCAGAAACGCCGAGGCCCGCACGCGGCGGGCCTCGGCCAAGGGCAGCGCGGCGTGCGTTCAGTCCGGGATCTTCAGCGTGTTGCCGTCGAACGTGATGCGATCGGCCGCCGGCGGGCTGGACTGGATCTCAGGCACGTTGCCCGCAGTCAGCGCCGGTGCCGGGAACGCCGCGCCGCCGCGCGGCGTGGTGCGCACCACCTGCGAGGGCGGCAGCGGCTTGCCTTCGGTCAGGTGCGCCCACATCGCGTCCAGCGCGCGCACGAAGTACAGGTGCAACGGCACGAAGCGCGCGTCAAAGCCCGGGAACGGCAGGAAGGCGTCGAAGTGCTGCGCGTTGGTGACCTCGACGTACGACAGCCGGCTCGCGCCGCGCTCGCGCTTCTTGTTCTCGGCGTAGTACGGCCGCGAGGAGAAGTTCACCGGCACCAGCGTGTCGGAACGGCCGTGCACGATGATCGCCGGCTTGCGATTCAGGTCCGCCGTGCGCTGCACTTCGGCGATGCCCCAGCGCACGCGCCAGGCGTTCGCCGTGTGGCCCGTCAGCAGGTCGCGCTGGCACTTGGCCGCATCGAACGCGAAGTCCGGCAGGTTGGTCGACGGCGAGACGCCGAACAGGTCGCGCTTGGCGCCACCCACCGAGTCGTTGTAGACGATGTTGATGCCGACTGTCGGTGGCACGCCATTGCCGAGGCTGAAGGACAGCGGCAGTTGCGGCGGCGTCGCACCCAGCACGTTGCCGGCCGCATCGGTGAAGGCGAAGCTCTGACCGCACAGGTTGTCGGCCACCGAGAAGCGGCCGTGCGCGTTGGAGTACGTCATCGTGATCGACGGCGTGGCCAAGTTCCAGTGCGACGAGTGCAGCAGAATCGTGTCGGGCTCCCAGCCGTAGGCGAGCAGCTTGTCCATCGCCTCCTCATACTGCGAAGCGAGGTCGGTGGTGCTGAGCAGGCCGTTTGCCGCCAGCGCCTGGCACCGGTTGTCGATGAAGGCGTTGAAGGCGGGGTTGATCGCCAGCGGCGAGCCGACCGCGCGCGTGGAGCGCGCCGCACACGGCTGGTACAGGTTGGCGAAGGTGAAGAAGTCGTACAGCGGCTTGCTGCCACCGGTGTAGACGAGGCTGCCACGCTGGATCACCGGATCATCTTTCGTGGCCACTTGCACATTGGGCTCGCTCACCGCCACGCCGTCGATCAGGCCGTCGCGATCCTGCTCGGCCGCGGCCAGCGCGGCGCCGGCGCCGTTGGACACGCTGGAGGCGATCACGATCGTGTTCCGCTTGGTGATGGTCTTCAGCTTGCGACCTTCGTTGCCCTTGCCGGGCATCGGCTTGCCGTACTGCTCGTTGAGCACGTAAAAGGCGAACTCGATCGCGCGCAGCGTGTCGCGGCCCCAGTCTCGCTCCGGATTGCGCTGCGAGTGCGCATGCTTGACCGCGAAGCGGTTGGGCATGTCGGCGTTGAACTGCTGGCGCTGCAGGTCGGTCAGGCGCGCGGTGAAATTGGAGCCGTCGACTGCTGTGACGGCGTCGGCGCGCACGCCGTTCTGCAGGCTCACCGTGTTGGCCTGCAGGTCATGGATGCCGTTGCCGGTGCCCTTGTCCGTGTAGGCCACCGCGCAGCCGCGCTTCAGGCCCCATTCGCCGGACGAGCCGATCGCGCCATACACGCCGCGCGAGCCGCTGCTGGTGCCGGTGACGATGCAGGGCCGCTTCGGATCGAAGGTCGAGGGCACCTGGACCATCATCGTCACGTTGGGGCCACCGTCGCGATCGTCGGCGTAGGCCAGGTGTTCGCTGCCGGCGATCTTGCCTTCGCCCGCCGTGACCACACCGTCCGCCGTGACGTTCGGGCCGTAGAGCGTGCCGAAGCCGCCGCCCGCGGTGGTGTCGACGATGGCGCGGTAGTTGGTGTGGATGGCCAGCTTGCGCAGGTCCGCCGCGCTGGCCGGATTCAGTGCGGCGAGTTCCGCCGCAGTCAGCGCACGCGCCAGGACCGATCGGCCGAAGCCGCCGGTCAGCAGGTCGTCGGTGACGCCATCGTAGGTCGCGCTGGCGATGGTGCCGAGCCAGTGCGGCTTGCTGTTGAACGGCGGCGGGTTGCCGTGCGCCGCGACGGTGCTGGATGCGACTGCGAGCAGCGCCGCCACCGGCAGCGCGCGTGAGATGCGAGCCTTCATGTGTCTCCTCCGTGATTCGCGCACGGCATGCGCAGCGTGCGGCGCGTTCTTATTGAACTTCGAGGGTCGCGCCGGACAGCGGATCGGCGCGGGCAGCGAGAGTGCTCCAATTTTGTGACAGCGGCAATGCACGGCCGCAGCCGCCGGGCACCAGCAGACGGGCGGTGGCTTACTTGCCGATGCAGAACCGGCTGAAGATCCGGCCGAGCAGGTCGTCGGCGGAAAATTCCCCGGTGATCTGCTCCAGCGCCTGGGCCGCCAGCCGCAGCTCCTCGGCAAACAGTTCGAGCTGCGCATTGCCGTAGCCATGCGCCACATCGGCGCGCCCCGCCGCGTCCGCCAGATGGGCCTGCGCACGGCGCAGCGCATCGAGCTGCCGCTCGCGCGCCAGGAACACCGTCTCGCCGCGCGTGTCGGCCTCCCAGCCGGCCACCCGCAGCAGCGCCGCGCGCAGGTCGTCGAGCCCGGCGCCGGTCAGCGCCGAGACGCGGATCTCGTCGGCCGCGGTACCCGGCGGCTCGCGCGTCAGGTCGATCTTGTTGCGCACCGTCAGCAGCGGCACACCCGGCGCCACGCGCGCCTGCACCTGCGCCAGCGCGTGCGCATCGGCCGCCGGGTGGGTGGCATCGACCAGGTGCAGCACGACATCGGCGCGCTCGACCTCGGTCAGCGTGCGCGCGATGCCGATGCGCTCGACCTCGTCGACGGTCTCGCGCACGCCGGCGGTGTCGATGATGGCGAGCGGAATGCCGTGCACCTGCACGGTCTGCGCAATGCGGTCGCGCGTGGTGCCGGCGATCGGCGTGACGATCGCCACCTCCTCGCCCGCCAGCGCGTTGAGCAGGCTCGACTTGCCGACGTTCGGCGCGCCCACCAGCACCACGTTCAGCCCGTCACGCAGCAGCGCGCCCTGCTGCGCGCGCTTGAGGAGCGCATCGAGCTGCGCGCGGATGCCCGCCAGCCGTCCGCGCGCGTCGGAAGCCTGCAGGAAGTCGATCTCCTCTTCCGGGAAGTCCAGCGTGGCCTCGACCAGCGTGCGCAGGTCGATCACCGCCTCGACCAGCGCTCGCACTGCGCGCGAGAACGCCCCCGCCAGCGACCGGTTGGCTGAGCGCACCGCCGCCGCGGTGGCGGCGTCGATCAGGTCGGCCACCGCCTCCGCCTGCGCCAGATCCAGCCGGTCGTTCAGGAACGCGCGGCGCGTGAACTCGCCCGGTTCGGCCAGCCGCAGCGCGTGCAACGGGCCGAGGCCGCGCGCCGCCTCGAGGCAGCGGCTCACCAGCATCTGCAGCACCACCGGGCCGCCATGGCCCTGCAACTCGAGCACGGTTTCGCCGGTGTACGAGTGCGGCGCCGGAAACAGCAGCACCAGGCCCTGGTCGATCGCGCTGCCGTCGGCATCGACGAAGGTCGCGGTGGTCGCGCGGCGCGGCACCACCTGCGCCGCGCGCGCGCCGATCAAGGCCGCCAGCAGCACCGCGAGGTCGGTCTGCGCGCCGCCGCTGATGCGCACCACGCCGATGCCGCCGCGCCCGGGCGCGGTGGCGATGGCGACGATCGGATCGCGGTCAGACGCGATCACCGCGATGCGCCGACGGTATGGTGAGGCATCGGTGAAACCTAGCACAGCACTCGTGCGCGACCGCGCGGGGCGCCGCCGTACACTGATTCGCATGGGGCCCAACGACGACCCGCTGATCCGCTTGATGCGCCCGCTGCTGGGCGTGCTGGCGGCGACCTTCATCAACGTCGTCGTGGCCGCGCTGATCGGCGGCGCGATGCCGCTCGAATACACCGGCCGCGCCTGGACCTACACCGGCCTCGTTCTGTACGTGATCGTCGGCGCGGTGGTGGTGTTCCGCCTGACGGCCGAGGCCGAACGCGAGTTCTCCCCGGCGCGCGTGCTTAAGTGGGCGCTCTCCATCTGGCTCTGGCCTGCGCTGCTGGCGGTCAGCCGCGGCCGCGGGCGCTGAGCATCGCGCACGCCGGGCGCGCGGCGGCGGCGCTGGCGTGCCTTGCGGCGGCTGGCGCGGCCGCCACCGATCTCGACCTGGGCGCGTCGCGCTCACAATCCACCGAGCCCCCGCCGTCCACATCGCCGGTGGTGCGGCGGTGCGCACCGGCCGGGGCGGGTGCGGCCGCCGGGGCCCCACCATCGATCGAGTTGCTGCGCCCCGGCGCCGGGGCCGATCCGCTACGCCTGCTGGAGACGATCGTGATCGAAGGCGAGCGCCTGGGCCGGCCCGCGCCGTCGGTGCGCAGCGCGCTCGACGCCGCCACCGCGATTCCCTCCGCGCACAGCTTCGAGTCGGGCGAGGGCGGCGTCTGCACCTGCGTCACGCCCTGCCCGCCGTGGCCGCTCGCCTGCTGTACCTGCACCCAGGGCGGACGCGACGCCCGCATCGACAACCTGCTGCGGCACTGAAGCGGATTCAGAGCCGAGGCGCGCGATCAACCGACCGGCCTGGCCTTCTTGATCTGCTCGGTCACGTACCACTGCTGCGCGATCGAGATGCAGTTGTTGACCAGCCAGTAGAGCACCAGGCCCGCCGGGAACAGGAAAAACATGATGCCGAAGATGAACGGCATCGCCGCCATCACCTTGGCCTGCACCGGGTCCGGCGGCGTCGGGTTCAGCTTGTACTGGAACCACATGCTGGCCATCATCAGCACGGGCAGGATGAACCACGGATCGGGCGTGGCCAGATCGGTGACCCACAGCACCCACGGCTGGTTGCGCATCTCCACGCTCGCCAGCAGCACCCAGTAGAGCGCGATGAACACCGGGATCTGTACCAGGATCGGCAGGCAGCCGCCGAGCGGGTTGATCTTTTCGTTCTTGTACAGCTCCATCATCGCCATGTTGAGCTTCTGCTTGTCGTCGCCGTACTTCTCGCGCAGCGCCATCAGCCGCGGCGTGACTTCCTTCATCTTGGCCATCGACTTGTAGCTGGCGGCCGACAGCGGATAGAACGCCGCCTTCACCAGCACCGTCAGCAGCACGATCGCCCAGCCCCAGTTGCCGACCAGGTTGTGCAAGAACTGCAGCAGCCAGAACAGCGGCTTCGACAGGAAGGTGAGCCAGCCGTAGTCGACCACCAGGTCCAGCCCCGGCGCGATCGCCGCCAGCTGCTCCTGGTCCTGCGGGCCGACCCACAGCGTGGCCTTGCTCGCGCCAGAGGCGCCCGGCGCGATCGGCTCCAGCGGCATCACGGTCGACACCGAGTACAGGTTCGGCGCGTCCTGCGCAGTGCGCACCTCGCGGTAGCGGCCCTGCTCGGGCACCCAGGCCGAGACGAAGTAGTGCTGGATCATCGCGATCCAGCCGTCCTTCGCTTCGCCGATGTGGCTCTGCTTCTTCTTCTCGATGTCGGAGAAGTTGATCTTCTGGAACTTCTGCGCCTCGCTGAAGATGGCCGGGCCGGTGAACGTGTAGTACAGCGCGCTCTCGCCATCGGGCTTGTTGCCGTCGCGCACCAGCTGCAGGTAGACCGACGGCGTGACCGCAGCATCGCCGGTGTTCTGGATCTCGTGCCGCACCTCGATGTCGTAGCGGCCGCGCTTGAAGACATAGGTCTTGAGCAGCTTGAGTCCACCGGCGGCGGCCTCGAACTTGACCTCGAGCGTGTCCTGTCCGGGCGCCAGTTCGCGCGGGCCGGGCAGCGGCGTAAAGGGGGTCAGATGGTTCGGAAAGCGCGCGCCGCCGGCGCCGGTCAGGCCCGTGCGCGCCAGGTAGACGCGATTCCGGTTCCACTCCAGCAGCACCACCTTGGCATTCGCGTCGTGCTTCTTGCCGGTGATCAGGCCAACCAGTCCGGCGGCGGTCCAGTCGGGCGCGACCTTCTGCTGCACGAGCGCGACCTGCGCCAGCACCGCACCGGTCGGATCGATCTCGACCTGCAAACGATCGGTGGCCACGGTGATCCGCTCGGCCGGCGGCACCGCAGGCCCCGGCGCACTGGCCACCGGCGCGCCCTTGGCCTCGGCCGCCCCGGCACCGCGGGCGCCGGGGCGGCGGCGGCCGGCACGTCGCCCGTTGCTGCCGGCGCGGCCGCGACCGGCGCCACCGCCGGGCTGGCCGCCTTCGGCTCAACTGCAGGCGGTGACAGCATCGACGGCTTGCCCTGGTGCTTCTGCCAGCCGTCCCACAGGAACACCAGCGACATGCCGAAGATGATCAACAGAATCGTGCGCTGGATATCCATGGGCGACTTTCGGTCTGCGTGGCGCGCGCGGTCGCGCGGCCGGTCAATGCGGGATCAGGACAGGGACTTCGACTCGCCGGCGCTGTCGAACAGGCGCGGCGCTTCGGGGTTTTGTGCGTGCTGCGGACACCAGCAGCGCCAGCGGAACTGCGCCGGCACCGGATCGACGCCGCCGCGGCTGTACGGATGGCAGCGCGCCAAACGCGCCAGCATCATCCAGCTGCCGCGGGCGGCGCCGTGGGTCTCGATCGCCTCCATCGCGTACATCGAGCAGGTGGGCCAGAAGCGGCAGCTGTTGCCGATCCAGGGCGACAGCAGGAAACGGTAGGCCCGCAGCAAGCCCAGCAGCAGCCACTTCATGGCGCGCCCCCGGGGCGAGACGCAGGCGCCGTCAGCGCATCACGCTGCAGAAATGCGGCCAGCTGCGCAAGCAGCGAATCGGCCTCGGCGCGCAGCGCGCGCTTGAACTGCGGCCGCGTCAGCTCGCCGACCACCGGGCAGGGCGCCTTCAGGCGCAGCACCAGGTCGACCCGGCGCCGGCAAGCGGCACGATCCAGCGCCGGCGCGGCATGGCGGGCGGACTCGCGCAGCACGCGCTTGATCAGCGCGCGCTCGACGGCGCGCCGTGCATTGCGCTTGCCCACCGTGAGGCCGAAGCGCACGCAGATATCGGTCGCGTGTGCATCGGCCACGAGACCGCCGGGCGGTGACTGCGATTCGATCGGATCCATCGCGACGATGCGCGCCTGCGCCGCCAGGTAGCGCCGGCCGCCATGCCAGGTCATGCCCGGCTGGGGGCCGTCGCGACCGACCACCGCGGCGAACTGCGCAGGAACGCGCAGCCGGCGGGCGGGCGGGTATCCGGCGCGGACGGCAGACAGCGGAACGCGCTCAGGCAGCCAGGCGCTTGCGGCCCTTGGCGCGCCGCGCCGCGATCACCGCGCGACCGCCACGGGTCTTCATGCGGACGAGGAAGCCGTGCGTGCGCTTGCGCTTCACCACGGAGGGTTGATACGTACGTTTGGTGGCCATGTAGAAATCACCTTCTCTGAATTGAGTGCCGGCGCGTGTGCCGCGAAACTGCCCGCCCTGCGTTGCCCGTTGCTGCCTCGCCCGCGGGAGTCAGCCCGAGCGCAAGGCCGTTGCCGCGCAAGACCTGCGCCGCGACCCACACCGGTCACCAACGCATCGACTCGCTCGCCCCTGCGCGCAAGGCGCGGAGAATCGCGGCTTGCGCTCGGTCTGACGAGCCGACAAACCGCGCAGCCGGAGCCTCCGGCAGCCCCGTTGCGGCAGCGCGAAAAAAGCCCGACATTAGACGCGATCCATGGCGCCAGCGTCAAACCGGGCTCGCCCGCACCCACGGCGGCGCTCGATGGCGGCTTGTGCACCAGTCGTCCACAGCACGGAGCGGCTTATCCAAACGTTATCCACAGGCTTATCCGATGCCCGCAAAAAGTGCTGCAAGCAGGCTTGCTCGCTGCGCCGTTCGTTAGCGATCGCTTCCTCGAAGAAGCGGATAAAGCAGCGGTCTGCGCGTGCGCACTCACGATGCAGCAAGCAATCCGTCTGTGGATAACTCGGTGCTGCCCCGGTAGACTTCGGCGCTTGTGTCGTCGGGGGGTCGCCCGCTTCCTGCGTTTCCGAGGAGGCCAGCGGCGCGCCGCGACGCTGCGTGCGCAGGGGCGGGTGCCCGACCATCGGGCAGACACCCTGCAGACAAAACAACAAGGAAACGGCACGCAGTAGCGGGGCGTTTCCCTATAGAGCGAGGCCGTGCCCACGAGGCGCGGTCCGCGACTGGCGGAAGACAAACGGCATGCTTCACTTCTGGCACGACTGCTCGCGGCTGCTTGAGCGCGAAATGACACCGCAGCAGTTTTCAGCCTGGATCAAACCCCTGAAGGCCATCGAGTACGACGCCGCCAGCGGCAAGCTGCGAATCGGCGCACCGAACCGGCTCAAGCTCGACGCGGTGCGGGCCCAGTTTGCCAAGCGCATCCAGGCGGCCGCCACCAACGTGCTGCAACGTCCGGTCGACATCGTGTTCGAAGTGGACGCCGCCGAAGCCGCCGAGCGCACCGCCGAGGCGAGCCCGGCCGCACCGTCCGCGCCCGCCGCACCACCCGCGGCCGATGCCGCGAGCGCCGACGAGCGCACCGCGCAGAACGCGGGGACGGCCTTCGCCGTGACCGATCATGTCGAACGCGCTCGCCTGAACGGTGCTCTGAGCTTCGACACTTTCGTCACCGGCAAGGCCAACCAGCTCGCGCGCGCGGCCGCGATGCAGGTGGCCGAGAACCCGGGCGGCTCGTACAACCCGCTGTTCCTGTACGGTGGCGTGGGGCTGGGCAAGACCCATCTGGTGCATGCGGTCGGCAACGCGATCCTCGCCCGCAAGCCCGATGCGCGCGTGCGCTACATCCACGCCGAGCAGTATGTCTCCGACGTGGTCCGCGCCTACCAGCGCAAGGCGTTCGACGACTTCAAGCGCTACTACCACTCGCTCGACCTGCTGCTGATCGACGACATCCAGTTCTTTGCCGGCAAGAGCCGTACGCAGGAGGAGTTCTTCTACGCGTTCGAGGCGCTGGTGGCCGGCCGCAAGCAGCTCATCATCACCAGCGACCGCTATCCGAAGGAACTCAACGACATCGAGGACCGCCTGGTGTCGCGCTTCTCCTCCGGGCTCACCGTGTCGATCGAGCCACCCGAACTCGAGATGCGGGTGGCCATCCTGCTGAAGAAGGCCGAGCTGGAGAACTTTCCGCTCGCCGAGGACGTGGCCTTCTTCATCGCAAAGAACCTGCGCAGCAACGTGCGCGAACTCGAAGGCGCGCTGCGCAGCATTCTTGCCTACGCGTCGTTCCATGCACGCACGATCACCGTCGAGGTGGCGCGCGAAGCGCTGCGCGACGTGCTCGGCGCCTCCACCGGGCAGATCACGGTCGAGGTGATCCAGAAGACCGTGGCGGACTACTACAAGATGAAGGTCGCCGACATGTACAGCAAGCGGCGCCCGAGCAACATCGCGATGCCGCGCCAGGTGGCGATGTACCTGGCCAAGGAACTGACGCAGAAGAGCCTGCCCGAGATCGGTGAACTGTTCGGCGGCCGCGACCACACCACCGTGCTGCACGCGGTGCGGAAGATCGGCGGCGCCCGCATCAACGACGCCGAACTGAACCACGCGCTGCATGTGCTCGAGCAGTCGCTCAAGGGCTGAACTCGTGGCCGCACCGACGCGCAAGCTCCCGGCAACCTTGTGGACAGTCTGTGGACTGCGGCGGGACATCCTGTGCAGGGTCCGGGACAACTCGGGCCGTGCCGTGCGCTTTGCAGCTTCGCGCGCCGGGTTGTCCTTTTGCTCCACAGGCTGTGCGGCGCGCCGTGAGCGACTTGCCCACACCGTTTTCGGTACCGTGATTGCTTGACCGACAGGCACTTGCAGCGTTTATCCCCAGCCCGGCCGCGCCTTATTAACTACTAGTCCTATTTGGAAGGAAGAAAAACAAATGCAACTCGTCAAAGCACCTCGCGATGCGTTGCTCAAGCCGCTGCAGGTGGTGAGCGGGATCGTCGAGCGGCGGCAGACTCTGCCGATCCTCGCCAACATCCTGGTGCGCAAGGAAGGTGACCGCGTGTCGTTCACCGCGACCGACCTCGAGATCCAGATCCAGACCAATGCCGAGATCGGTGCCGGCAAGGATGCCGGGGCCACCACGGTGGCAGCGCGCAAGCTGGTGGACATCCTGCGCGCGCTGCCCGAGGTCGATGTCGTGCTGTCGCTGGCCGGCAAGAAGCTGACGATCCAGTCGGGCAAGAGCCGCTTCAACCTGCAGACGCTGGCGGCCGAGGAGTACCCGACGGTCGCCCAGGCCGAGTTCAGCGCCGACTTCACGCTGCCCGCGGCCACCCTGAAGTACCTGCTCAGCATGGTGCACTTCTCGATGGCCGCGCAGGACATCCGCTACTACCTGAACGGCATGCTGCTGGTGGTCGACGGCAGCACGGTGCGCGCGGTGGCCACCGACGGTCATCGGCTCGCGCTGTGCGAAGTCACCAAGGACGGCGCCACCGGCAAGATCGAGGCGATCATCCCGCGCAAGACGATTCTCGAACTGATGCGCCTGCTTCCTGACACCGAAGACGCGGTGCGGGTGCAGATGGCGGCCAACCAGGTGAAGTTCAGCTTCGGCCCGATCGAGCTGATCTCCAAGCTGGTCGAGGGCAAGTTCCCCGACTACCAGCGCGTGGTGCCGGCCAACAACACCAAGACGTTCGCCATCGGGCGCGAGGACCTGATGCACTCGCTGCAGCGCGCGGCGATCCTCACCACCGACAAGTTCAAGGGCGTACGCATGGTGCTCGCCACCGGTGTGCTGAAGATCACCTCGACCAATGCCGACCAGGAAGAAGCGCAGGAAGAACTCGAGATCGACTACACGGGCGAAGGCCTGGACATCGGTTTCAACGTCACCTACCTGCTCGACGTGCTGGCCAACCTCAAGAGCGAGCAGATCAAGTTCTCGCTCGGAGATGCGCTTGGCAGCGCCCTGATTACGATGATCGATTCGGAGAAGTTCAAGTACGTCGTGATGCCGATGCGGATCTGACGTTCGCGGCGCGCGCAGCTCGAACGATGAGTCAGAAGAAGATCGGTGGCGCAGCCACACGATCTCGGCATGTCAGTGCAACAAGAGGGCGAGCCCTCCTCGCCTACTGAGGAAGACCTGATGTCTGCAGTACCGAACCAACCGTCGATGAACACCCCGCCGATCGTGCCGCTCACGCCCGCCAACGACTACGGCGCGAGCTCCATCCAGATCCTCGAAGGCCTGGAAGCCGTGCGCAAGCGGCCCGGCATGTACATCGGCGACACGCAGGACGGCACCGGCCTGCACCACATGGTGTTCGAGGTCGTCGACAACTCCATCGACGAGGCGCTCGCCAACTTCTGCGACGACATCGTCGTCACCATCCACACCGACAACTCGATCTCGGTGATCGACAACGGCCGCGGCATCCCGACCGGCATCAAGTTCGACGACAAGCACGAGCCCAAGCGCAGCGCGGCCGAGATCGCGCTCACCGAGCTCCACGCCGGTGGCAAGTTCAACCAGAACAGCTACAAGGTCTCGGGCGGCCTGCACGGCGTGGGTGTGTCGTGCGTCAACGCACTGTCCAAGTGGCTGCGCCTGACCATCCGGCGCGATGGCCAGGTCCACCACATGGAGTTTCACGCCGGCGTGCCGCAGAACCGCCGCATCGAGGTCATCGAAGGCGTGGAAGCCTCGCCGATGCAGGTGCTCGGCGCCACCGACAAGCGCGGCACCGAGGTCCACTTCCTGCCGGACGAAGCCATCTTCGGTCACGTGGAGTTCCACTACGAGATCCTGTCCAAGCGGTTGCGCGAACTTTCGTTCCTCAACAACGGCGTGCGCATCCGGCTGATCGACCAGCGCAACGGCAAGGAAGAAGACTTCGCCTTCGCCGGTGGCGTGAAGGGTTTCGTCGAGTACATCAACCGCGCTAAGACGGTGCTGCATTCGAACATCTTCCACGTTTCGAGCGAGTCGACTGCCGGCGGCACCAACGTCGGCGTGGAAGTCGCCATGCAGTGGAACGACGGCTACAACGAATCGCTGCTGGTGTTCACCAACAACATCCCGCAGCGCGACGGCGGCACCCACATCACTGGCCTGCGCGCGGCGATGACGCGGGTGATCAACAACTACATCAAGAGCCACGAGTTCGACAAGAAAGCCAAGGTCGAGACCAGCGGCGACGACATGCGCGAAGGCCTCACCTGCGTGCTCAGCGTCAAGGTGCCGGAGCCCAAGTTCAGCTCGCAGACCAAGGACAAGCTGGTGTCGTCCGAAGTGCGGCCCGCCGTGGAAGACGTGGTCGCCAAGGCGCTCGAGGCCTTCCTGCTGGAGAAGCCGGCCGACGCCAAGATCATCTGCAGCAAGATCGTCGACGCCGCGCGCGCGCGAGAAGCCGCCCGCAAGGCACGCGAGATGACCCGCCGCAAGGGTGTGCTCGACGGCGCCGGCCTGCCCGGCAAGCTCGCCGACTGCCAGGAGAAGGATCCCGCCAAGTGCGAGATCTACATCGTCGAGGGCGATTCGGCCGGCGGCAGCGCCAAGCAGGGCCGCGACCGCAAGTTCCAGGCCGTTCTTCCTCTTCGAGGCAAGGTGCTCAACGTCGAGAAGGCGCGCTTCGACAAGCTGATCGGCTCGGAGCAGATCGCCACGCTGATCACCGCGCTGGGCACCAGCATCGGGCCGGACTTCAACCCGGACAAGCTGCGTTACCACCGCATCATCATCATGACCGACGCCGACGTCGACGGCGCCCACATCCGCACCCTGCTGCTGACGCTGTTCTATCGGCAGATGGCGCAACTCGTCGAGCGCGGCCACATCTACATCGCGCAGCCGCCGCTGTACAAGGTCAAGCACGGCAAGGACGAGCGCTACATCAAGGACGACCACGAACTGTCGCTGTACCTGCTCCGGCTCGCGCTAGATGGCGCCCGCCTGTACACCGACGCGCGCGCCGTCGAGACCGCCACGCCGATCGCCGGGGCGGCACTCGACGAACTGGCCCGTCAGTTCCTGCTGGCCGACGCGGTGGTGCAGCGCCTGTCGCACGTGATCGACCGCGCGGCGCTGGAAGCGATCACCAACGGCGTCGAGCTGAACCTGAGCGATGCCACCGCCACCGAAGCCAGCGCGCGCGCGCTCAAGGCGGCCATGGGCAACCACTCCGTCGATGTGCGTGCCATCTACGACAGCGCGACCGACAAGCATCGGCTGCGCATCGAGCGCCGCCAGCACGGCAACATCCGCGCCAGCGGCATCGATGCCGAGTTCACCCACGGCGCCGACTACGCCACGCTGAACCATGCCGCGCGCACCTTCCGCGGCTTGATCGGCGCCGGCGCCAAGGTGGCCCGCGGCGAGGGCGAGAAAGCCAAGGAAGCGCCGGTCGCCGACTTCGGCGCTGCCATGCAATGGCTGCTGGCGCAGGCCGAGGCCGGCGTCGGCAAGCAGCGCTACAAGGGCCTGGGCGAGATGAACCCCGAGCAGTTGTGGGAGACCACCATGGACCCCGCGGTGCGCCGCCTGCTCAAGGTGCAGATCGAAGACGCCATCGGCGCCGACCAGATCTTCACCACGCTGATGGGCGACGACGTGGAGCCCCGCAAGCGGTTCATCGAGACCAACGCGCTGACGGCGAGCAATATCGACGTTTGACAGTTTGTAGGATTTTTAAATAGTTGCCAACAATTTCAGCAGTTGCAAATTTCCGGTAGCCTGGCTAATCGGAGAGTTGAAGGTAAGTTCCGAGTGCCGAACTGTTAATCCGCAGGTCCCTGGTTCGAGTCCAGGTCGGGCAGCCACAGAATTCAAGGGGTTGCGTCTGCGCGGCGCGACCCCTTTTCATTCCCGGACGGATAGTCCGCGGGTCCCGGGGCGAGGCCGGGCTGGGGAGCCGGAGTCTGAGGGGCCACTTTTCGGGGTGGCAATTCGCCTCTCTGGCGCGCACACGAGGCAACTTGCCGTGAAGCGAGACCCCGCCGCCGCTCGCCTTTTAGGAATTCGAGCTTCGCAAGCCGATTCCCGCTGCTCTCACAAGAAAGTTCTTCTGCACTCCGCCCGACCTTTGCGTCCACACGGTCCGGCTATTCCCCAAGCCAGCGGACCAGCTGACGATCGCTGGCGGAACGGTCTCGATGCTTGGGGTTCGCCTTATCGACGGTAACGTCCACTCCATCATGGTCTACTTCCCCGAGAGTCAATGCTTCGCGGTGAAGGAAGCGTTCTCCGAGAGATGCCGGCAGATTCGATGCGAGAAGCGCGATGCGTCGGAGCCGAACCAGCGGGCAAACGAGGTCTGCTCCGATAGGGACTCGATCGGCTTACTCACGCTTGGCAGCGATTTCAGCGGGCGGTACGACGACGCAGGCTACGTGTCTATCGAGACGTACGAGCGGAAGACTCGGAGCGCGAAGGAGCTTGAAGAATCGAAGCAGAAGTCAAAGTCCGACATATAGCCCCCGCTTGGGTCGGACCGCCCGCGCTCCTTTCTCAGTGTCGGCTTAGCTCATGCCCTGAGCCCCAGTTGAGGTGAGATGGCAACGGCGTCCCCGGGGCTGCTGGCGAGAGGACTTGGCAGCATGTGGCCTTAATTGAGACCACTCCCGGCCCCTTCTGTAGCATGTACGGGGGGAAGCAAGGCTCGCACGGGGAACTGCGAGGGGCCTTCCAGAAGGATCAAAACTAGATGAAAGTTGCGGGCTTGTTCAGCGGCATTGGGGGCTTGGAAATACCGTTTCGCGCTCATGGCGCCACCACAGCGCTTCTGTGCGACGTTTGGGATGCATCGAGGGCGGTCTTAGAGCATCGATTCCCCGGGACGCAAATTTCGTCCGACATTGTCAAGCTAAAGTCGCTCCCGAAAGGAACTACCGTCGTAACAGCGGGATTCCCTTGTACCGACCTATCCCAAGCAGGACGTACCGCGGGAATCGGCGGACGTGAGTCTGGGCTCGTGTCGCACGTGTTCCGCCTTCTCAGAAGGCACGAAGTGGAATGGCTTGTCCTGGAGAACGTGCGGAACATGCTCGTTCTCGACAATGGCAAGGCCATGCACTACCTCGTCGATCGTTTGGAGAAACTTCACTTCAGGTGGGCTTACCGCCTGGTCGATTCGCGTTTCTCTGGCGTACCCCAGCGGCGCCACCGGGTGCTTCTTGTAGCCTCACGCCATCACGATCCTAGGAGAGTTCTCTTCGCGGATGAAGCTGGAGATCCAGGCCCGACTGGAAGAACAGACGCTTTCGGCTTTTACTGGACCGAGGGCCTGACGGGGATTGGATGGGGGGACGACTGCGTCCCGCCTCTCAAGGGAGGATCGACAGTAGGAATTCCCTCTCCCCCTGCTGTCTGGCTTCCCAATGAAGCGCCGGGCAGACGCTTCGTGACCTTTTCAATCCAAGACGCTGAAGCGCTGCAGGGGTTTGAACGAGGCTGGACTGAAGCGGCGCAAACCAATTCTCGCAACGGACCACGCTGGAAGCTCGTGGGCAACGCGGTCACCGTCGGCGTAGCTGACTGGCTAGTTGGACGCCTTTTCCACCCGGGAGACGCCGCGATCGAAAGTCGTCCGGTTGACATTGTTGAACGGTGGCCAGACGCAGCCTACGGTGCCAAGCAGAAGGTCTGGAAGTTCGCCGCGTCTCATTGGCCCATCCGGCAACCCTACCGTCACTTGTATGACGTCCTCACGAAGTCCGATCTAAAGCCGCTTTCACACAAGGCAGCTGCTGGCTTTCAAGAGCGCAGATTGCGTTCCTCCCTTCGCCCTCACGAAGCATTCGACAGAGATCTGGCCGAGCACGTCGAATTCACCAAACCGATCACGTCGCGGCCAAGACGAGGAGCATCTGAAAGAGCAGCTCGCCCGGTCTGACAGCAACAAGAAGGAAGGAATGCTGTGCGATGGTCTGAACTTCAGCCGACGCCAGAGATTGTTCAAGCCCTGGAGCACGCGGGTCTCTCGCGGCCTGAGGACGGCGACCAGAACCAGAAGCGTGCCTGGAGCAAGGCATTCGCCGATGGGTGCGCGGTTGCCGTAGCTGCCCAGCTTCGTCGATCGAGGCTAACCGGGAAGACCATTCGGCCGGCCAAGTTGGGAGAAGGCACGGAGCCGCTGACACCGCTCGGCGCGGGCACAAAGAAGCGGATCGACGTTACAGTTGCAGATCCCGTTCTGGGCCTCGAGATTGGCGTGTCCTTGAAGGGCATGAACTTCAGGGACCCCACTAACGAGAACTTCGACAAGAACCTGACCGGGCGCCTCTACGAGTTGGGCGACGAAGTGCGGATGGTGCACGAACATCTTCCGCATTGCTTCATGGTTGGCATTCTGTTCTTCCCCTTAGAGAGCACAACCGACAAGACACCTTCGTCGTTCGCCCACGCCGTCGTGAAGTTGAGGGAACGAACGGGACGACTGGATGCGGCGCTCATGGGCCACGCGGCGAAGTGTGACGCCTCGTATGTTGCGCTTTACACGCTTGGGACGGAGCCGGGATACGCACGCGGTATCAATCGGTTCTTCAACGTGGAGAATGCCCCGCCCCGCCGAGGATTGCCTCAGGTTGCATTGACGCTGACGCTCGAAGAGATGGTCGATCAAGTGGTATCGATGGCAACGTTCGAGCACAGCATCACTTGGTCAGATCCCGAGCAAGAGTAGGCGACAGAGGAGCTGTGCCAAGCGTTCCCCCAGCCTCATCGGATGAAGCTCGGCGCCGCATGCGGGCGCAACGGCGGCGGGACACTGCGCCTGAAGTAGCCATTCGCAAGGCCCTGCATGCGCTCGGATGGCGGTTCCGTATCGACTACAAAGTACCTGGCTCACGCCGGAGAATGGACATCGCGTTTCCGCGCCTGAAGGGTATGCGTCCGGCCAAGTCATCTTGACCGGCGCGTGCTGAGGTCAGTGCAGCGGTGTTGAGCGCCAGCGATGCGGCAGCAGTTCGTCGATGCGGCTGGCCGGGTGGGTCGGCAGCCGCTCGAGCACGTCGCGCAGGTAGGCGTACGGATCGAGGTCGTTCATCTTGGCCGAGCCGATCAGGCTCATGATCGCCGCGGCGCGCTGGCCAGCGCGTAACGAGCCGGCGAACAGCCAGTTGGCTCGGCCGAGCGCGATCGGCCGGATCCGGTTCTCGATCCAGTTGTTATCCGCCGGCAGGCGGCCGTCGCCGAGGTAACGCGTCAGCGCGGTCCAGCGGTTCAAGCTGTAGTCGATCGCCTTGGCCGTGGCCGAGCCTTCCGGCACCTTCTGCCGCTGCGTGATCAGCCACTATTGGCGCCGATGCCAGACTGAGCCAGTTTCGCCTTTCGTGCCGACCGCTGGGCGAGCCAAGACAATCTCAGGGAATGCCGCATGCGCATTGGAGAATTGACCTCGGCAGATGGCTCATCGGCAAGCTGAGCGGTGGCTCAGTTCTGCGTCGGCGCGAACAGATTGGCGGTATCGAGGTGCCCGCCGTACCCCTTCAAATACACCGCACTACCGATCAATCTGTTCAGGGCGGCGGCGGTCGCTTCGTCGATGTCTCTGCTCTGCCGGCGCGCGTTGTCTCCTGGAAACGTGCCAGCAGCGTGGCTGTGCCGTTCCCGAACTCCCGGCGTTTCCTACCGGCGGCGGGGATCTGATGTCCGTGCAGCTCCAGGGCGGCATGGAGGTCATTCACCGCCGCCCCCTGCGCGCCCTTTGCAATCGGAAAGCGAACGCGCCTCATCTGCTTCTCCCCCACCTTCAATGACCGTGGTCGGCCTTAGGCCATTGCCGCTGCCACGTACGGCGCGGCTCGCTACACGGTCGAACCCAGTTCGACCTCATCACGAATCAGCCGACGCCGTTCGCTCAACAGTGCGTCGCGGAAAGCCCGTACGTCGTCCCGTAGCTTCACGATGTCCGCATTGGATGCACGAGCCGCAAATGCAAGGTCGTGGAAGCGCGCGCTGATGAACTCGGCGACGTCGTCCTCGGTGGCGGTGGTGCCTTCCATCAGCTTGATCAGCGCGTCGATGTCGTTGACGCTCACGCGCGCCTTAAGCTTGCCGCTGAAGTGCTTGATCTCACTCAGCGCTGCGCGAAGGCTCTGACACATGCGGAACTCGCGCTCGATGCGCATCCACTCCACGTAATTGTCCAGTTTGGCGACCTCTTCGACAAACTTCGCATCGCTCGCGGGGAGCAGGATGTCGCCGAGGCGAATCGCGATCATGCCCAGCGTGGTGTCGAGCAGCTGGTAGTTCTGCCCGATGACCTGCCGGTACTGCTCGCGCTCGGCCTTGGGAAGCGAGGCGGCCGCTTTGAGGGCGCTGGTGATCTTGCCCAGCGCGTCGAGCATGTCGGAGAAGATCTTGATGTCCATGGCATTCCTCCTTAGTTAACGGGCCATCGGCCTACAAGCCAAAATACTCGTTCGAGGACCACGGCGGTCACGATTCCGCCTCGATTCAAGCGGGGTCACCTGAGCAGCGTGCGAAGTGGATCTGGCCCGGCTCAATCGTGATCACCCCGCCCTCGCGGAGTACGTGCCCTCGGCCGTCACAAGCCACGTACAGCGTCCCGAGCAGTGCCCGATAGACCTCGGTTATCTTGTGGGCTTCGCTTGATGACCGCGACGGCAAAGCCGTAAGTGAGATCTCGGCGACCACTTCTGGAACTCCTTTCTTCTTGGCTGCGCGTCGAGGAAGTTGATTCCCGCCACTCTGAAGCGTCAACGTGAAGATTCAGCACTGGCCTCGATTGAAGCTCGAGCTCAGGTGTGGCTCGAACATGTGCAGCAAACTCCGCTGGACTCGGCCGACTTTGGGCTGTGACGAGATGTTTGACATTATTGGACTCACAGCAGAAAAGTTGGCCGACATTGGCCGTTCGACTGCCAGCGTGACGGGCTTCCTGGTGATGGATCGCGATTGGCCGCTCTTCGTTTGCGCGGGAGTCAGCTCTGGGTCGACCGCGCGAGATGCCGAGGGTCCCTGCAGCAGACGCTGACATGGCCCGTGCTGCGCTGCGTCTTGAGCAAGCCTCGAAGTGCGTGCAGCGTCGGCCTTGCTTTGTTCTGAAGCGAACTTCGCCGACCAGCGATCATTCTGACTGTGGATTCCTGTCCATGAAATGGCCCACGATCGAACAGATTGCCACCATAGGGCCACGACATTTTCGAGACTGCCACCTCAGCGTGACTCTGCACGACATAGCATCACCGGTCAGCAGCCGTCATTTTTAGCGCTTCAACACAGAGCGGGACAACGCCCCGGAGTTGGTATGACCGAGTTTGCACGTGGCATTCAGCCGAAACGAGACACGGTGCTCCTTGAGGTTTACCTTCACGAGCTCGGCTATCTGCCGATCGTCGACGGCAAGCTGGACGCGACGACCATCGATGCCGTGCAGCGCTTTCAGCGTGACCATGATCTGGTGGTCGACGGGATCGCGGGGGAGAAGACCTGGACGAAGCTCTTTGCTTCAAGTCCCGATCTGACAACTGCGATCGCCGCAAAGTGGATTACGCGGGCGGACTTGCAGTCCACAGCGGCGAAGCTCGATGTGCCGGTGGCGACCGTGCGCGCAGTCTACAAAGTTGAATCAGGAGGCTCCGGATTCTGGGGGCTTAAGCCGAAGATCCTTTTCGAGGGCCACGTTTTCTGGCGACGCCTTCAGGCCAAGGGCAAGGATCCTGCCGCCTTGCAGCCTGGGTTCGAAGAGGTCCTTTATCCGAAGTGGGACCGCAGCAAGTACATCGGCGGGCCGGCCGAGTACGGGCGTCTTGAGCGAGCGCAGCAGATCGACAAGGCAGCTGCACTCGAATCGGCGTCATGGGGACTTTTCCAGATCATGGGCTATCACGCGCCTGAACTGGGGTATGGGGACGTAGAGAGTTTTGTCGCTGCTATGACAGATCGAGAAGGAGCTCAACTCGACGCGTTTGGCCGCTTTGTCAGCCGCACGCGATTTGGCGGGCAGAGCTTGCTGCACTGGTTGCAGGCACGCGATTGGGCGAGGTTTGCCGAGGGCTACAACGGTTCAGGCTTTAGAGTGAACGGCTACGACGTCAAGCTACAGCAAGCGTATGAAGCTGCGCTTGCTGATGAGGCTAGATGAACAGGGACTCGCGACAATGGTCCCTGGCCAGCTGGCAACGTTCGACGCGGTTTGATGTCGATTCGGCAGGGTTTGGTACTTCGCCAGCGGGCTGCTAGATCTCGATGTCTGCCCAGAGGCAGTGGTGGTCAGAGGCCTGGAGCTTCGACCGCTCTTCAGGCTTGGCCGCCTTGATGTCCTCGTACGGCTCCCACAGCGTGGAGAAGTACCCGCGCCGGTTCACGTCCACCATCTTGACCTTGCTCTTGAGCCGTTGGGACACGAAGAGGTAGTCGATCTTTTGAGAGGCGGCGGCGGTCTTGTAGGTGCCCGGCCGACCTTGATAGAGGGGCAGCGCCATCGCGTCGGTCAGCTCAGGGTGCTGGACCAGCGCATCCAGGTTGCCACTTCCCGGGTGATCGTTCAGATCGCCTGCCACCATGATCCACGGCGTGCGTTTGCGAAGGTCGTTCACGATCGCAGCCACCTCCGCCGCCTGCAGCCGCCGACGGCTGCCGGTTTTGTCGCTGGCCTGGCTCGTGAAGTGGTTGCCCACGACCGCGACGAAGTACCGCTTGCCGATGTCGATGTAGAACTCGATCGCATCGCGCGGAAAGACAGGGCTGCCCGAGGCGGTCCGGCGGTGCACGTTCGAGCGCATCCCGACCAGTGGATAGCGGGAGATCAGCCCAATGTCGATGCCACGCGGGTCGTTGCCGTCGACCAGCATGAAGATCTGATGGCGGCTGCTGCCGTTGGCTTGAAGCTGTGGCCAGATCATCTGGTCGTAGAAGCGCTGCAGCGTGGCCCGGTCCTCGACTTCCACCAGCAGCAGCACGTCGGGGTCGACGTCGGCGATCACCCGGGCAGTGTTTCGGATCGCCGCTGCATCGAAGCCCTCGCGCTTCAGATCCAGCCAGCCGATCCAGTCGTTGCGACCGTTGGCCTGGATCGACACGGCTTTGCTGCCTTGGTAGCGAGCAAAGTCGCCGCGGATGTCGCGCAGGTAGAAGTACTTCGAGTTCGCGTGGGCGCTGGTCATTCCCCAGGCATTGAGGATCTTGAGCAGTGCGGCCTTGTCGTCAGAAGAGTAGGTGGTCTGTCCGACGATTTGGTTGAACTCACTGTGCGCTGCCAGCACCGGCTTGCCGTCGGCCCAGTTCTCGAAGTTCAGGGCGACGGGGCGGCTGAAAAGGTTCTCGACGTTGAACGTAGCGACGCGCATGGTTGACCTCCATTGGACGGGGAGATTCTTCTCCGGTCGGTGGCGCTTGCGCTACTCCCTGGCCAGGCCATGTCAGAGCGGTCCGGCTGGCGGTCGATGGCCGCGGCTTGCGCTCCCGTCCGCTGGCGGCGGCGAATCGTGTTCAGTCACTCTTGCGTGACCCTAGGGTCATCCCACGTTATTGTGCGCAGCCTGCGCCGGGTCCGAGGCGCGGTTCGCTCTAACTCGCTGATTGAACAGCGAGGAGCTGAAGTGGAAACTTGACGCCCTACAGAATTGTGGGCCGGCCGAAGTTTTCAACGCGTCGTGTTGCGCAGCCGCTCGCGGTGCTCGCCCTCGAGCTGCGAGCGCTTGATGCGGAACTCGACCTCGAGCTTGGCACGCGTGAACGGGTTCGACGACTGCTGCAGCTGTGTGCGGTACTCCTGGTCGAGCTGGGCCATGGCCTGGATGTACTGCTGCTGCAGTTCGGCAACGTTCGCACCGGCGGCTGGAACGGCCGGCGCGGCCGGCGCCCCTGCCGTGGGCGGCGTGCCTGCCGGTGTCGGCGTCGGGGCGGCCGGCGGCCGGCGCTCGGCCTCGGCGCGCGCTGCCGCGTCGTTGATCGCCCGGTCGGACCGCTCGCGCCGGTAGGCCTCGACAAACACCGGTGCCGACGCGCCGTCCGGATCGAATGCCTCTACCGGCTGCTTGGCGGTAGTGAAGCGCCCGGTCACCGCTGCAGGCTGCGAGGCCGCGCGCGCCAGCATGTTCTGCCGGATCACCTCGACACGCTCGCCCGTGCACTGCCCGCGCAGTAGGCGGTTCATCGAGGCTCTGTGCGCTAAGGTCGACTTGACCATGCTGGCGCCGGCGCGGGCGCCTGCCTCGAACGAGCCGCCGCCACCACGCGGCATCCCCATCAACACGTTGAACATGTACGCCATCGCGCCGTCGTAGTGCCGGTCGTAGGCCCAGGCGTGGGCGCGCTCGACAATGATGGGCTTCGTGTCGCTGTGCTCCACGGTGCCGTCGCGCTTGACGGTCGTCGAGCGGATCGTGCGGCCGACCGGGTCGCGGATGAAGCCGCGGCACTCCTCGGAGAAGGCCTCGAAGAACGAGGCGACGAAAAACGAGAAGAAGCTGTCGTAGCGGTAGAGCACGTCGAAGCGGCCGGCGGCCAGCACCTCGGCCATGTCCTCGAACGTCGCGATCGGGTTGAGCTGCACGCGCGGCACCAGCTGCGCCATCGAGACACTCCAGCGGCCCTCGGCCGGCGTCGCCTCGAGGAAGCAGTCGCCAGCGTCCTTGCAGCGGTACTCGAGCGGCATGCGGCCGAGCGCGAAGCGGATCTGTTTCACCGCGCGGCACTGCTGCGCGTACTGCGTCGCCACCGATTCGGCCAACGCGGTGTAGTTGGTGATCAGCGACACGTCGGTGTCCAGCACGCGCGCGTTCACCGGCTCGATCAGGAGCGTCGGCTCGTCCTCGCAGCGGCCGTCGTGCTCCAGGCGCACGCGGCCGTAGAAGTCGGTGATCCGGATTGCGACGTTGGCGCTGCGGTCGAAGGTGGTAGCCACCGCACCGTCGCGCAGCGCCCAGCCCTCGGAACGCTGCATCGTGCCTTCGTAGCCGTACTTTTTGGCGGTGATCGCCGACTCGAACGTCACACGCAGCACCTGCAGTTGCGGGCAGCGGCGTTCGAGCACCGGGCGCAGTGCCGCCATCGGCTCGGCGATCGGCAGGTCGCGCCCCGCGCGCGAGCTGGCGTAGGCGTCGAGCCGGTTCTGCGGTGTGTCGACGAAGCGGATATCCACGCGCATCGACTCGGCGCAGATGCCGCGGAAGCTGGCGGTCAGCCCCCACTGGCGGCGCTCGGCGAGATGGGCCATGAAGCTGCCGGGTGGCGCGTTCGCGGCCGGGTTGGCCATCGTCGACACCTGATAGTTGCCGACGACCCAGCTGCCGTCAGCCGCCGCCGGCTGCGCAGCCGACGCTGCGGCGACTAGCAGCGCCGTCGCGCCGAACGCGGTAGCCGACGCGCGATGGGCACCCGCGGCGAGCCCGGCACATTGCCATCGGCGACGGAGAGGTACTGTCCTTCTCGACATGCCGAGCCCTCGCAATTGAGTCGCCAGGATTGTAAGGATCGGGCCGATCCGCGCAGCCTGCTGACGGTGCGAGGCAGCGCCCTCAATGCACTGGCGCCCGCTGGAGCGGCCGGCCGATGTCCTGCGCGGTGGGCATCCGAACGGGGAGACGCCCTGGCGTCAAGCCGGATGTCGTGTCTCAATCGCGCCGAGGTCAGGCGACCGATGTGTGCACGCCGCCGGTGCCTCCCTTGAACGTCTGCGCGTGTGTTCAACCGGCAGGTTTCAGAAGGCAAGATCGGCACAGCGTATTTCGCGAATGGGTCGGCAGTCCCACCATTGACTCCCGACCAAAGCAGACTTCGAATGACCCGCGGCGGACTGCCCACACCATCGCTGGTGAGGCCTTATCCGCGTCGCCGGCGCGCCACACCGGCGAGCATGATCAGCGCCAGCCCCGCCAGACTGAGGCTCGCCGGCTCGGGCACGCTGTTCTGGGCGTTGATGCGGAAGTCGTCGATGAAGTAGCGGTCGTTCCCGCCGCTGGCGAACACACCGTTCACCGCGATGGCGCCATAGAAGGCCGCGTCACTGACCAAGCCGACGAAGCCCGAGGCTGCACCTGTGTCGATGTTGCTCAAGGCAAGCCCGGTGCCGACGAGGTTGATGCTGTTGATCTGGCCACTCACGTAGTTGAAGCCGAAGGCAAAGACGTCGGGCAGGATGAAGCGCCACGCCAGGCTCGCCACGCCGTTGGGTGCGGCCGAGCCGCCGATGTCCGTGATGCCGTCGCTGTTGTGCAGGACGCTCGTGCCACAGGTGCTCGCGTCGGCGTTGTTGGTGCAGCTGCCGAAGGCGACATCCGGGGAGAAGATCGCCCCGCTGACGACGGCACCGGGCGAACCCGCGAAGTCGATGTAGGTGCGCGTGGCACCGACGGCGGCCAGGTAGCTGGCCTCGTCGGTGTAGACCGTCACAGGAGCGGCCTGGACGGATACGGTGGCGCAGAGCGCGGCGATAGCTGCAAGCGACTTGACCATGACGACCTCGCATTCGGAGAGATAACGGCGCTTCGGGTGGCTTCCGCGGCATCGAAACGTTAGTCCTTGCGAAGCGTCCCGATGATCTCGGGCATTCGCTGCCGGAGTTGCTGGAAGACATTGTTGATGCCGACCGGTGCGTTCAGCAACGCGAATGTCCGACAGCGACGATGTGCGAAATCAGCCCGCTGAACCGTGCTCAAGCGCTTTCCTGCATCGGTGTGCCGCCATGGCGGTCGTCAGCCGGGCGGCTGCCCACCCCTGGGTTTCCAGGTCCAGCGCGGCGAGGCTCGAGACCGATGGCCACGCTCCAGCCACGATCATGAAAGCACCCGGCGCCCCACCTCCGTCAAGGTCTGTGAGGCCCGCCGCACGGCTGGTGTTGTGACTCCTGCGCCGAGGAGCCGGACTGTCGATCGCGCGCGCCGCAGACAGCCGCTCGGCGAGATCCGCCTGCAACAGCAGGGTCTGGTACCACTCGAGGTAGCCGGCATCGCTCGGGTGCAGCCCGTCGCGAGCATGCAGCTCGGGGCGCTGCACGAACGGATCGTCGTCACGCGCGTGGAAGAGGTTGACGTAAGTGACTCCGCGGCGCTGCGCCACGTCGCGCACCATGTCGTGCAGCAGACGTGCGCGGCGCGTCATCTCCCACGACAGCGGCGGTAGAAAGAAGGGCGCGTTGCCGACGTTGCCGGCCGGCATCAGCACCACCACCTCGGCTCGCTCGCGGGCGAGCACGACGGTGCGCTCGATGTCGGCGCGCAGCGCGTCGGCCGCACGCAGGCGGATGACGTCGTTGCCGCCCGCGAGCACGAGCACGATGTCAAAGCTCCCATTGCGGGCGAGCTGTTCGGCCGTGCCGGCGAAGGTGGCGCCGTCGCGCGAGCGGTTCTCGATCCACAGCCGTGGATAGTCGCGCGCCAGCAGCCCGGCCAGGCTGGCCAGGGGTGCGCTGGCCCCGGTGCCGACGCCGGTGCTGTCGCCCACGATCAGCAGCCGCAGCGTGGCGTCGGCCGGTGTGTGCTGCAGCGGTGTGCTTTGTTGTGCCAGCGCACGGGCCTCGCCGATGCGCCATGCGGTGCAGCCCCCCGCGCCGAGCAGCGCGCCGGCGACGATCACGGCCAGAAGCAGGGGCAGGCGCATCGGGCGCGATCCTCGGCGGGTCGCGGACGGCCCTACGCCGCTTCGCCCGGCATCGGCAGCAGATCGGCGCCCAGGTGACCGACCTTCACGAAGATCGTGGCCCCCTCGGGCCCGGTGAACGGCGTGTGTCGGCTCCAGCGCGGGCTGCGCAGCCAACTGCCGGCGGCGTACTCGCCGCCCTCGTCGCGGAACACGCCCTCGAGCACCAGGATCTCCTCGCCGCCGGGGTGGGTGTGCGTGTGGAACTGCGTCTCGGGCGCCCAGCGCACGAGCGCAGTGTCGATGCCGTCGTGGCTGTGCAGCGGCAGCACCGCCAGCCCGGGCACCAGCCCTGGCCGCCAAAGCGCGTGCCGCGTGTCGATGCGTACCGGCTCGGTGTCGCCGGCGCCGAACTGCCAGAGCTTGACGAAGAGAACGCAGCCTTCGCGCGAGAACGGCGCGTGGGCGCTGCCCGGCGGGCTGCGCAGGTAGGTGCCTGCGGGGTGCTCGCCGGTCTCGTCGCAGAAGGTGCCTTCGAGCACCAGGATCTCCTCGCCGCCGCCGTGCACGTGGCGGGCGAAGCTCGAGCCGGGCGCGTAGCGCACGACGCTGGTCGCGCGCGCCACCTCGCCACCCACGCGGTCGAGCATGCGGCGCTGCACGCCCGGCAGGGGCGATTCCACCCACCGGGCATCGGCCGCGTGCGAGACCATGCGGCGGGAGAAGTCGTCGTTCAGGTTCATGCGAGTACGACCGATAGTCTCGCACGCGCCGACGGGCGACACGCGCACCTGGGTCGGCGCCCTTCATGCAGCGAAACATCATCAGTGCCTTGCCGGTCGCGATCATCGAGGGCCTGCTGACGACAGCGCGTCGGACGTGTGTCGACAGCGCGATCAGGGTTCAGCGACTGAAGCGGCCTTTGAACACCGGGCAACTCAGGCACAACAAGCCGGCGACGCGAGAGCGCTGGTGGCGCAAGTCGGCGAAAATGGAATTGAGTGGCGGCTTGCAGGCAGCGGGCCTGCCTCGCTGATCGGCCATGAGCCGACCTCGATGAATGGTTGCTCCAGAACGGGCCGACGCGCATACGGCACCGCTTTGCGCTCGTGGTCTTCAATGGCTAAAATGGCCAAAACATCCTGGGAGACCACCATGCGCGTCACCGCCACAGAAGCCAAGAACCGCTTTGGCAGCCTCTGCGCCCAGGCCAAGCGCGAACCTGTGTTCGTGGAAAAAGCCGGCCAACTCGACACCGTGATCCTCTCGGCCGAGCAATACCAGGCTCTGAAGGCCAACCACGACAAGGCGAGCCGAGCCGCGCGCAAGAAGGCGTTCGAAGCCGAGTATGGTGATTGGATCGCCGCCCAGAATGCTCGTTTCGAGACGCACGGCATTCCTGGCGCCGACCTGCGCCCGTGGTGAGCGGCCTATGGCCCAGTACGACGTCTTCACCAACCCCAGCGGCAGCGCGGCCGAGGGCATCCCCTACGTGGTGGTGGTCCAGAGCGATCTGCTGGATGCCTTGGCCACGCGGCTGACCATGCCGCTGGCTGTGCTCGATGTCGCGACCAAGGTGCCGACCGCGCTATGTCCGGTCATCATGGTAAGGGGCCAGCGGCTGCATGCGCTGGCGCACTACGCGGCACCTTTGCCCGCGAAGGCCTTGCGGCGACCGGTGGAGAACGTGGCTTCGCAAGCCAGCGCGCTGGTCTCGGCCTTGGACGCGGTGTTGTCGGGAATCTAGTTCGTGCCGATCGGGACGGCCGCTTCGCGGCACCGAGACCGGTACGGGAACTGTCTCCTCCGGGTCGGTTCTTGCCGAACCCAGGGTCTGCTTTCGGACGATGAGATCTTGAAGTTCGCGCCGATCTGATTCCTGTTGCCTTCGATCGTGAAGCCGGCTGTGAGCGTGGCGCCTTTCACGACTTAGAAAATCGCGAAGGTGCATCACGCGTCGAGCGAAGCGGACCATGATGACCCAATCGATGAAGTCCCACAGCGTGGTGTCTGATCTACGTGAAGGTCGGGCATCTGGGCGCGATGGCTCCCGCGGCTTGCGTGGTCGCGGTTTGGCGACGACCGGGTACGCCGAGTGCGAGCCTTCATCGACCGGGCCAACTCCTCCCGACCCTCGCGTCGCCCTGCTGTCCTTCCAAGCCTGAACGTCCGGTACCAGGCCCGCCGCGAACTCATTGCGCACTGCGGCTTGTAATCCGCCGGTCACCTAGGCACCCTAGCCTGACCTTCTGAAAACGTTTTCAGATCGCGATGCCTCAGCCCCGCTCCCGCCGCGCGCCTGCCGCCAGTCGCGCCACGATCATCGACGTGGCGCGGCAGGCGCAGGTTTCGGCGGCCACGGTGTCGCGGGTGTTGAACGAGTCGGCGCACGTCAGCGAAGACGCGACGCGTGCAGTGCTTCGGGCAGCGGCGCGTCTGGACTTCCGGCCCAACCTGCTGGGCCGCAACCTGCGCTCAAGCCGCACGCACAACCTGGGGGTGATCTTGCCGACGCTGGCGCACCCGGTGTTCGCTGAGTGCCTGCAGGGGCTGGAGTCAGCGGCGCGCGCGGGCGACCACGCGGTGATGCTGGCAACCACTGGCTACGACCCGAAGCAGGAAGACGGCGCGATCGAGGCGCTGCTGCGCCATCGGGTCGACGGCCTGGTGCTGACGGTGGCTGATGCTGCACGCAGCTGTGCGCTCGACAAGCTCGACCGCGAGCGCGTGCCCTATGTTCTGGTCTACAACCAGCTGGGCCGGCGCGCCGCGCGGCAGCGGCCGACGGTGTCGGTCGACAACCGCGCCGCCGCGCGCCAGATGGTCGCGCACCTGATCGCGCTCGGGCATCGGCGCATCGCCATGGTGGCGGGCAGTTCCCGTCAATCGGACCGCACGCAGCTGCGGCACCGCGGCTATCAGGATGCGATGCGCGCAGCGGGCCTGGTGGCCGCGGCGCCGGTCGAGGTGCCGTTTATGGCGGCCGACGCGCGCGTTGCCCTGCAGGACTTGCTGGGCCGGCGCGAGCAGCCGACGGCCTTGTTTTGCTCCAGCGATCAGCTCGCGATGATGGTGATGCGCGACCTTGCGCGCCTGGGTTTTGTTGTACCGCGCGACGTGTCGGTGGCTGGATTCGACGGCGTTCAACTGGGCACGCTCACCGCGCCGGTGCTCAGTACCGTGGTGCAGCCGTCACCGCAGATCGCCGCGACCGCGGTCGATCTGCTTCTCGGGCTGATCGGCGGCGCCCGCTTTCTTGCCCCGGCACTACTGCATCACACGTTGCGCCTGGGCGAGTCGACCGCGGCGCCAGCGTCCCTTCCTCACCCGCTGCGCGCCGCTTCGGCGCCGCAGCGGCCTTCCGTGCAGTCCCATCCCTGACGAGGCACCCATGAATCGCCGTCATCTCTTGCAGACCACTGCGGCCCTCGGCGCCGCTGCGGCGCTCCCCGGCCTGGCCCTGGCGCAGCAGCAACGCGCCATCTGCTACAACTGCCCGCCGGAATGGGCGGACTGGGGCGGCATGCTGCGCCTGATCAACCAGCGGCTCAACATCGCGGTGCCGCCCGACAACAAGAACTCCGGCCAGTCGCTGGCGGCGCTGATCGCCGAGAAGGGAAACCCGGTGGCCGATGTCACCTACCTCGGCGGGCAGGTCGGCCCGCAGGCACGCGCTGCCGAGGTGCTGGCGCCTTACAAGCCGCAGCGCTGGAACGACATTCCCGCCACGCTGAAGGACCCAGACGGCTACTGGTTCACCATCCACTCCGGCACCCTGGGTCTGTTCATCAACACGGCAGCGCTGCGCGGCAAGCCGGTGCCGCGCAGCTGGAATGATCTGCTCAAGCCCGAATACAAGGGCCTGGTCGGTTACCTGAACCCCGCCAGCGCGGCGGTGGGGCAGGTTGGCGTGATTGCTGTGGCGCTGGCGCTCGGCGGCAGCTACGACAACCTGGATCCGGCGATCGCGTTCTTCAAGAAACTGCAGGCCAACCAGCCGATCGTGCCGACGCAGACCGCCTACGCGCGCGTGCTGTCGGGCGAGATTCCGATTCTGTTCGACTACGACTTCAACGCCTATCGCGCCAAGTACACCGACAAGTCGCCGGTCGAGTTCGTGATCCCGCAGGAAGGCACGCAGCAGCTGCCCTACGTGATGGGGCTGGTGGCCAAGGGGCCGAATCCGGAGCAGGGCAAGAAAGTGCTCGACTTCGTGTTGAGCGACGACGGTCAGCGCCACTGGGCCAACGCCTTCCTGCGTCCGGTGTTCCCGACGGCGATGTCGGCCGGGGTTCGCGCCCGCTTCCTGCCCGATGCCGACTATGCGCGCGCCAAGCCGCTCGACGTGTTCAAGCTGAGTGCGGCCGCCAAGGTGATTGGCGAGCGCTACCAGAAAGAAGTGGGCTGAGCGTCGTAACGCAATTAAAGGCGCGCCAAGGGGAAACGGCGGCCGGGGTCCCGCGCTCGCGGGGCCGCCGCTCGCCAGTCCGGCTTGGATTCACGCTCGCGCGGGAATGACAACTGACGCCCGCAGCCTTTCTTCGCTTCTCCTGGCATGCAACGACCGACGTGACCAACGACCGCTACGCGCTCGCCGCGCTGCTGATGCCGGCTGCGGTGGTGTTCATCGCGTTCTTCCTGCTGCCGCTGGGAAACCTGTTCCTGATCGGCGGCACCGGCAAGCTCGGCTGGGCCGCCTACACGGCGGTGCTGACCGAGCCGCGCTACCTGTCGAGCCTGGTGTCGACGGTCGTCCTCGCGGCCGCGACGACCGTCGCCACGCTGGTGATCTCCGGCATCAGCGGCGTGTTCCTGACACGCAACCGCTTCCGCGGCCGCGACGTGCTGACCGCGCTGCTGACGCTGCCGCTCGCCTTTCCCGGCGTGGTGATCGGCTTCATGGTGATCATGCTGGCCGGCCGCCAGGGCCTGATTCCCGATATCACCGATGCACTGTTCGGCGAGCGACTGGTGTTCGCCTACTCGATGGCGGGGCTGTTCGTCGGCTACCTGTACTTCTCGATCCCGCGCACGATCCTGACGGTGATGGCGGCTGCCGAGAAGCTCGACCCGCGCATCGAGGAGGCCGCGCGCTCGCTCGGCGCCGGCCCGCTGCGCGTGACGCGCGACGTCATCGTGCCGGCGCTGCGGCCGGCGCTGCTCGCCGCCGGCGCCATCTGCTTCGCCACCGCGATGGGCGCATTCGGCACCGCCTTCACGCTGGCAACCAAGATCAACGTGCTGCCGATGGTGATCTACACCGAGTTCACGCTGCAGGCCAACGTGGCGATGGCCGCGGCGCTGTCGTTCGTGCTGGGCGCGATCACCTGGGCGGTGCTGGCCATCGCGCGCACCGCGGCCGGCAACACCGTGGCGGCGGCCGGCTGAGATGAAGCGGCGCTCGCCCATTTTCTGGTCGCTGCTGGCGTTCACGCTGATGGTGTGCGCCTTTCTGGTTGTGCCGGTGGCGATGTCGATGCTGGCCGGCGTCACGCAGAACTACTTTGTCGGCTGGCGTAGCGGCTTGACGCTGGACTGGGTGATCAAGGTGTGGACCGACTACCGGCATACCGTGTTCCTCTCGATCCAGATCGCGCTGGCCTGCCTGGCGTGCACGCTGCTGCTCGGCGTGCCCGCGGCGTACGTGCTGGCCCGGCGCAACAGCGCACTGACACGCACGATCGAGGAACTGCTGGTGATGCCGGTGGCGATCCCGGGGCTGGCCACCGCGCTGGCGCTGATCGTCACCTTCGGCGGCTTCGGCGACCTGCGGCGCAGCTGGGTGTTCATCCTGATCGGCCACGTGCTGTTCACGCTGCCGTTCATGGTGCGCAGCGTGCTGGCGGTGCTGGCGTCGATCGACCTGAAGACGCTGGAGGAGGGCGCGCGCAGCCTGGGTGCGAGCTTCACGCAGCGCTTCTTCGGCATCGTGCTGCCGAACTGCCGCTCGGGGATCGTGGCCGGCTCGCTGATGGTGGTCACGCTGTCGCTGGGCGAGTTCAACATGACGCTGCTGCTGCACACGCCGCTGACGCCGACGCTGCCGGTGGGCCTGGCCGATGCCTATGCGTCGCTGCGCATCGAGATCGGCTCAGCCTACACGCTGATCTTCTTCGTCATCATCATCCCTCTGCTGGTCGCGCTGCAATGGGCGTCGCGGCCGCGCGATCCGGGTTCGGCCTCATGAGCGGCATTCCGATCACGCTGCAGGCGTGCGGCAAGACCTTCGACGACGGCACGCGTGCACTGCAGCCGCTGGACCTCACGATCGCCGCGGGCGAGACCATCGTGCTGCTCGGCCCCTCGGGCTGCGGCAAGACGACCACGCTGCGCATCGTGGCCGGACTGGAGGCGCCCGACGCCGGTGGCAAGGTGCTGTTCGACGGCATCGACGTGACCTCGGTGCCGATCGAGAAGCGCAACGTCGGCATGGTGTTCCAGAGCTATGCGCTGTTTCCCAACATGACGGTGGCGGGGAACATCGAATACGGCCTGAAGGTGCGCGGCATGCCATCCGCCGACCGGGCTGCGCGGCTGGAGGAGATGCTGGCGATGATGCGCATCGAGCCGCTGGCGCATCGACGCATCGACCAGCTCTCGGGCGGGCAGCGGCAGCGCGTGGCGCTGGCGCGCGCGATTGCGCCGCGGCCGCGCGTGCTGCTGCTGGACGAGCCGCTGACCGCGCTCGATGCCAAGCTGCGCGAAGACCTGCGGCTGGAGATCGACCGGTTGCTGCGCTCGCTGAAGATCACCACCGTGTACGTGACGCACGACCAGGCCGAGGCAATGGCGCTGGGCGACCGTATCGCGGTGATGGCCAATGGCTGCATCGCGCAGATTGGCGCGCCGCAGGACATTTACTTCACGCCAGCCGATGCCTTCGTCGCCGACTTCATCGGCACCATGAACCGTGTCCGCGGCGCGGCCGCGGACGGGCGGCTGCGCTTTGCCGGCGGCTGGCTGCCCTTGGCGGCCGATGCCGGTGCCACCGACGTGATGTTCCGGCCGGAAGACCTGCGGCTGGTCGATGCCGCCGCCGCGCAGTTCAGCGGCCGAGTGGTCAGCAGCTTCTTCCTCGGCGACCACACGCGGCTGGTGATCGACGCCGGCACCGAGTCGATGCTGATCGCCCGCGTGCAGGAGCGGCGCATCTTTCACGCCGGCGATGCAGTGCATTGCGCCGTCGACCCGCAGGCCGTGTTGGCGCTGCGGCCCGCTTCCACCTGAGCCAGTCCACCATGCTTCTGTGCCAGATCAGCGATACCCATATCAAGGCCGGCCGCAGGAAGGCCTACGGCATCGTCGATACCGCGACCATGCTGGAGCGTTGCGTCGCGCAGATCCTGAAGCTGCCGCAGCAGCCCGATGCGGTGATCGCTACTGGCGACCTGGTTGACTACGGACGGCCTGACGAGTACGCATTGCTGCGGGAACTGCTGGCGCCGCTGACGATGCCGCTCTACCTGCTGGCCGGCAATCACGACGAACGCGGCGAGTTGCGCGCTTCGTTCCCGGATCATCCGTACCTGCGGCAGTGGGAGCCCTTCGTTCAATACGCAATCGACGAGCATCCGCTGCGGCTGGTCGCGCTGGACACCGTGATCCCGATGCAGGGTGGCGGCGAGCTTTGCGCTGAGCGGCTTGCATGGCTCGACCGCACGCTCAAGGCGCAGCCTGACAAGCCGACCGTGGTCGCGTTGCATCACCCGCCGTTCGTGACCGGCATCGGGCACATGGACCGCGTCTCGCTCGCCAACGTCGACGCTCTGGCGCAGGTAATCGCGCGCCATCCGCAGGTCGAGCGCGTGATCGCCGGGCACCTGCATCGGCCGATCACCGTGCGCTTTGCCGGCACGGTGGCGAGCACCTGTCCGAGCCCGGCGCACCAGGTCGCGCTCGACATTGCCGTCGATGCCGCCGACAACTACGTTCTAGAGCCGCCGGGATTCCAGCTTCACTGGTGGAGCGGTCGCGCGCTGGTCACGCACACGGCCTACATCGGCGATTTCGCAGGTCCATACCCGTTCCGAGCAGGTGGCGAACTCATCGATTGAGCGGTGCGCTCTTCGACACCCCCAGGCGACACGCTGTCGCCCGCCGCACCTGCGCTCGGCTGCCCTGCTCAGGCGTGATCCCAGATTTCCCGCATCGCCCGCCCGAACCGCTGCGCGATAGCTTCGGCATGCGCAGGCTGATGCTCTCGCACGGCCCAGCGCCTGGCGGTCAGCTAATCGTCACTGCGCGAGGCGGTGCGTCAGGTTTCAGGGGTTGACTGAACGACCGCATCCGGCAGGAACTAAAGGAGGCTGCACCTCGCTGTCCGCTGTTCGCGAAGTCGGCGTTCGGGCGGAGTCGGCTTTCAACAAAGCTGTCCGAGCGGGCGGGACCTCGGCCACAATGGGCGCGCCAGGTGTCGGCTGCCCTCACGGTGCCGATAGCTAGGAAGTTTGCAGCCTATCTGAGAACACTGAATGCGAGGGTGACCCAAAAATTGCAAACGCTCCCTCTGGAGAGTCGTCGATCCGTTTGCACGTATTTTGGGACCCTACAGACAGTGAAGGAAGGCGCCTTCCGCGGCTGGGAGCTGGTGCAGGCCACCGCCCGCGTGTGCGCAATGAACCTGATGCTGCACGGCATCGGCTCGGAGAAGAGCGTGCCGGTCAAGGTGTCCGACGCGCTGGCCGCCGACCCGGGCGAGCGGTTCGACGTCGTGCTGGCCAATCCGCCGTTTGGCAAGAAGAGCAGCACGATGATCGTCGGCGAGGACGGCAAGACCTCCACCGAGAAAGACATCGTCGAGCGCGACGACTTCTGGGCCACCACCAGCAACAAGCAGCTCAACTTCGTGCAGCACATCAAGACGCTGCTGAGAGCCCACGGCCGCGCCGCGGTGGTGGTGCCCGACAACGTGCTGTTCGAAGGCGGCGCCGGCGAGACCATCCGCCGCAAGCTGATGCACGAGCGCGACGTGCACACCCTGCTGCGCCTGCCCACCGGCCTGTTCTACGCGCAGGGCGTGAAGGCCAAAGTGCTCTTCTTCGACAAGAAGCCGGCCAGCGAGACGCCGTGGACGAAAAAGCTCTGGATCTACGACCTGCGCACCAACGAGCACTTCACGCTGAAGACCAACCCGCTCAAGCGCGCGGACCTGGATGAGTTCGTCACGCTCTACAACCCCGCCAACCGTCACCAGCGGCAGGCGACGTGGGCGAGTACACCGGATTCGAAATCCGGTGCCGGTCTTGACGGCCGCTGGCGTGTGTACGACTACGAAGAACTGATCGCCCGCGACAAGGCCAGCCTCGACATCTTCTGGCTCAAGGACGAAAGCCTCGCCGACAGCGACAACCTGCCCCCGCCCGAGGTGATCGCGCAGGAGATCGTCGACGACCTGGAGGCGGCGCTGGAGCAGTTCCGCTTGATTGCGGGGGATCTGAATGGCAAGGCTTCCGAAGCGGCTTGAGCCTTGACCACGGCGACTGCCTTGTCCCTGCGCATTTTTGTTGCTGATGGCGATCCCGATGGTCTGCGCCTGGTCGAGCGCTCGAACTGGATCGGCAAAGCCATCATGTTTCCCCGCGCCCTGCCTCCTTCGATCGAGCGGCGGCAGCATGCGCATCCAGCACCGCGAGCACGCGCTCGAGCTGCAGCGGCTTGGTCAGGTACTCGGCAAAGCCCGCGGCCTGACCGCGTGCCAGGTCGGCAGGCATCGCGTGGGCGCTCACCGCCACCACCGGGATGTCGCGCGTGGCGGGATCCTCGCGCAGCACCCGCATCACGGCCCAGCCATCCATCTCTGGCAGGTGGATGTCCAGCAGGATCAGCCGTGGCTTGCGCGCGCGTGCCAGTGCCACCCCTGCGGTCGGCGTGGCCGCGCCGAGCAGGCGCCACTGGGGGCGCAGCGCGACGATGTGCTCCACCAGCGCCAGGTTCACCGGGTTGTCCTCGATGCACAGCAGCTCGTACTGCGGGCCCGCGACCTGGACTGTTTCGGGCGCCGCTGCCGGCGCCAGCACGGCGGGCGGTGCGCGGTCGTCGGCTTTCGGCAGTTCGACCCAGAAGCCTGCACAGCGCGCTGTAGCAATACG
>JAXHLD010000019.1:0-70384 GCA_034522655.1 Burkholderiaceae bacterium | reverse complement strand
CCGAATCACGCGCTGTTCGAGACCGTGCTGAGGACGGCGGGCTTTTCGCAGCACGTGCCTGCCGGCAGCCTCGACCCGGTCAGGGACCGGCACCGCGCGCGCAGTCGCTGTACGTGATGACCCAGCGCGATTGGCTGGCTGCGCGCGGCACCACCGCGAGCGCGGCACCGGCCACCCTGGGCGGCTACACGACGCCGAAGCTCGAACTGTCGCTGCTCTGAGGTCGGCTGGGTGCCCGGACGAACCGGCCGACGGGCCGGTACGTCCGCCGCGGCGCGCCGCCGTCCCGAGTCGCGCTGCTACGCCTTGTCGAGGCTGTAGCGGCCGGCGCCGAGGGCGAACACCACCAGCAGGCCGCCGGCCACCGCGAGGTTCTTCAGGAACATCAGCTGCTGCACCATCTGCTGCTCGGCCGGCATCGACCAGTAGGCGTGGAAGATGAAGGTGGCGAGCAGCGTGAATGCCGCCAGCGCCAACGCCGCCCAGCGCGCCTTGTAGCCGACGATCAGCGCCAGGCCCGCCACGAGTTCGAGCGCGACGGTGCCTGCCGCGAGAACCGCCGGCAACGGCAGCCCCTTCGAGGCGATGTAGCCTACCGTGCCGTCGAAGCCGCCGATCTTGCCGACGCCGGCGACCACGAACATCAATGCGAGCAGGATGCGGCCGATCAGCGCGGCCGTAGCGGTGAGTCCGGGGTTCATCGAGTTCTCCTGAGAAGCTGGATTGGATTCAAGGCAGGTCGAAGAACAGCACCTCGGCCTCGCGGCCGGCGCGCAGTTCGATCTGCGACTCGTCCTTCATCAGCAGCGCATCGCCGGCCGCGAGCTTCTGCCCATTGGCCTCGATCTCGCCGCGTGCCACGTGCAGGTAGGCATGGCGTCCCGGCGCGAGCGGCAGGCGTGCGCTCTCGGCCCCGTCGAACAGGCCCGCGTACAGCTTCGCGTCCTGGTTGATGCTGACCGAGCCTTCGGCGCCGTCGGGCGAGGCGACGAGCCGCAGTCGGCCGCGCTTCTCGGCGGCGTTGAAGTGCTTCTCCTCGTAGCTCGGCGCGACACCGGTGCGCGCCGGCTCGATCCAGATCTGCAGGAAGTGCGTGGTCCGGTCGGCCGCATGGTTGAACTCCGAATGCCGCACGCCGGTGCCGGCGGACATGCGCTGCACGTCGCCCGGCCGGATCACCGAGCCGTTGCCCATGCTGTCCTGGTGCGCCAGTTCGCCCTCGAGCACGTAGCTGATGATCTCCATGTCGCGATGGCCATGCGTGCCGAAGCCGGTGCCCGGCGCAACCTTGTCCTCGTTGATCACGCGCAGCGCCGAGAAGCCCATCCAGCGCGGGTCGTAGTAGTCGGCGAACGAGAAGCTGTGGAACGACTTCAGCCAGCCGTGGTCGGCCTGGCCCCGCTCCTGGCTGCGGCGGATGTTGATCATGCGGTCACCCCTTCGTGGATGGATCATGCAAACGAGTTGAACTGTGTCACTGCGCCGAAGATTCGCCCCGGTTTCGTATGGCAGGCAGAATATGCGGCGCCTGCGGTCCGAACACAGGCCCCTTTTCTTGATGAACTCGTTGCATCGATTCGAATGAGTCTGCCGCCGCCAGGTCGCCCGCGGAAGCCGGCCCGACGCGCCAGCGCTGCCGGCGTGGCGATGCGCGCGGCGCCGCTGCTGTCCTTCGACAGCCTGCAGTTGGTCGATGCGATTGCACGCACCGGCAGCTTCGCCGCGGCGGCCGCCGCGCTGGACCGTGTCCCCTCGGCCGTGACCTATGCGGTACGCAAGCTGGAAGACGATCTCGACGTGCTGCTGTTCGACCGCAGCGGCTATCGCGCACGGCTGACTCCCGCCGGCGAGGAGCTGCTGCGCGAGGGCCGGCACCTGCTGAGCGCGGTTGACGATCTCGCACGGCGCGTGCAGCGCGTGGCCGAAGGCTGGGAGCGCGAACTGCGCATCGCGCTCGACACCACGATTCCGTTCGATCGCCTGCTGCCGCTGCTGACCCGCTTCTGCGGCGTGGCGCCGACACGGGTGCGCATTGCCACCGAAGTGCTGGGCGGCAGCTGGGACGCGCTGCTGGCGGGCCGCGCCGACCTGGTGATCGGCGCGGCGGGTGATGCACCCACGACAGGGCGCCTCGGCAGCGGGCTGCGCACGCTGCCGCTGGGGCAGATCGAGATGGTGTTCGCCGTGGCACCGACCCATCCGCTGGCCCAGGCCGCCACACCCATCGCGCTGCCGACGCTGCGCCGCCACCGCCAGATTGTGGTCGGCGATTCGTCGCGCCAGACGGCTGCGCGCAACGCGGGCCTGCTCGGCGCACCCGACGTGCTCGCGGTGCCGACCATGGAAGCCAAGCTGGCGGCGCAGGTGGCTGGCCTCGGCGTCGGCTACCTGCCGTTTCCGCTGGCGCAGGAAGCGATCGAGCGCGGCGCGCTGGTGATCCGAAGCACCCAGGGCGCGCGCCAGGGGGCAAGCCATTCACCGCCGGTGCACGCGGCGTGGCGTGCCGACGACCGCGGGCGGGCGCTGGACTGGTGGCTGGAGCAGCTCAAAAAGCCCGCGACGCGTGCGGCGCTTTTGCGTTAGTCGCCGCGCCGCCGATCATGCGCGCGAAGGCGTAGCGGTTCTTGCCCTTGAGCTTGGCCTCGTACATCGCGAGGTCGGCCAGTTGCAGCAGGCGGTCGAGGTCGCGCCCGTGGTCGGGCGCGATCGCCACGCCGACGCTGGCCGACAGGTGGCTCGGCGCGCCGTCGCCCAGCTGAACCGGCTGCTCGATGGCCTGCAGCAGGCGCACCGCGATGCGCTCGATGTCGGCGCGGCCCTGCACATCGGGCAGCAGCATCGTGAACTCGTCGCCGCCGCGGCGCGCCACGGTGTCCTGCGGCCGCAGCAGCTTGCCCAACCGCAGCGCGACCTCGCGCAGCACCTGGTCACCGACTTTGTGCCCGTGCAGGTCGTTGATCTTGAAGCCGTCGAGATCGATCGCCAGCACCGCACAGGCGCTGTTGCGCAGCCCGCTGGCGGCGAGCGCGGCGTTGCCGCGCACCGCCAGCAAGCGCCGGTTGGGCAGGCCGGTGAGGTCGTCGTGGTGCGCGTGATGCAGCGCCTCGGCCTCGCGCACGCGGATGTGGTCGATGTCGGCCAGCACCAGCACGTACTCGCCCGGCGCGATCCAGCGCGCGGTGATCTGGCACCACATCGCGCCTGCCGCCGTCGCCCGCGCCCCGCGCATCACTTGCACCTCGCGGCTGGCGGCGCGGTCCAGTTCGCGCCCGGCATCGGCCGCGGCCATGATCGCCGGCCAGTCCTCGGTGCTCGAGAAGTAGTCGCCCACAGGTGTGTGCTGCAGCGCTGCCGGCTCGGCCTGCAGCAACCGCAGGAAGGCCTCGTTGCAGCGCGCGACGCGGCCCTCCTTGACCACGGCGATCGCCTGACCCGCGGCGTCGAGCACCGTGCGCTCGATGCGCAGGGCCTCGATCAGGCGTGCCTCGCGCTGCTTGAGCGTGGTGAGGTTGGCGTTCATGCCGATGGCGCCGGCGAAGCTGCCGTCGTTGGCGATCAGGGGCGCCGCATCGACCGAGACGATCACCCGCGCGCCGTCCTGGGCGCGCTGGACCATCTCGACGCTGCGCAGGCCGCGCCGCTCGCGCAGGCCGGCAAACGCGGCGCGCGCGGCATCAGCCTGCGGCCCGTCGTCGAGCAGCGAAAGCAGCGATTGCCCCAGAAGGTCCTGCTGCGTGCGTCCGTACATCTCGCGCGCCGCGCGCCGGCTCACGTAGGTGAAATTGAAGTCGGCATCGCAGGCCCAGATCAGGCTGGTCGAGGCCTCCACCAGTTCCTTGTAGTGGTTGCGCGCGCGCCGCAGGCGATCGATCTCCGACAGTTGCTTGGGCGAGGCGATGGTGTCGGTGACCAGCACGCCGCGCTGTCCGTTGCGGCCGGCAAACGGCACGAGATGGCTGCGCACGGCGAGCTTGGCGCCCTTGCGCGTGGTGCGCAGGTTGAGCAGATCGAAGCTGGCGGTGCCCGACAGCGCCCGCTGCAGGGCCGACAGCATTGCGCTGCGATCGGCACCGTCGAAGGCAAACGCCTCGGACCAGCGCACGCCGGTGGCGCCGGCCTCGTGCTGCATGCCCCAGCGCCACACGTCGCGTCCATGCACGGCCTCCACCAGCCCGGCGGCATCGACGAACCAGACGAACACCGGCAAGGCGCCGACCCAGTCGGTGCCGACCGAACCCGACTCCACGCTCTGGCCATAGGCGACGGTCGCCAGCATGCCGATGACCGGCGGCGGCGGCACCGGTTGCGTCGGATCGCGGCCATCGACCGGGCAGGCTTCGCCGCGAGTCAGGCAGGTCAGGCGCAGGCGCCGCGTCTTGCCTTCGCGGTCGATCAGTTGCGCGGTCCGATCGAACACGCGGCCATGGGCCACGGCGTCGCGGTACTCGGCATCGACGCGGTCGCGCTCGGCGGGGATCACCCAGGGTGTCAGCGGGAAGGCGAAGGCGGCGCCGTCCACCGGCGCTGCCGAATCGAACTGCGGCGGCAGCACGACGCGGCCGGCCTCGTCGCGATACCACGGCTGGCCGCCATGGGCGCCGAACCACTTGATCAGCCGCCGCGCGTCCTCGGCAAAGGCATCCGCGCTGCCGGCCGGCGGCGACAGCGCAACCACCACCGCCGAGTCGAGCCGGCCCGGATTGAGCACGCGCACGCGCGCCGCCCAGGTCGGACCGTGGCCGCGCTCGTCGAGGATGGGCGTGATGCGCACGCCGCGCGAACTGCGGTCGCCGACCATCGGATCGAGCGCGAAGGCCGGATCGGCGCGCAGGCACTGCTCGAAGCGCAGCCCCGCCAGCGTCTGTGGCGAGCGGCCGAGGAACTGCGCCGCGGCGTTGTTCACGTCGATCAGCTTGCCCCGGCGCAACACCAGGATCGGGGTCACCTGGCTACCGGCGATCGGCTTGGCGCGACTGCGGTCCGCCCGCACCGGCGCCGGCGCCCGCAGCTGGGTGCGCCCGAGCCACCACATCGCCAGCAGCCAGAACGGAAAGCCGAGCACGAAGGGCGTGACCCCGCCGCCCGCGCGAATGGCGGTCCATGCCGCCAGAGCCACCCAGCCGGTGACCCACAGGTTCCACACCTGCGGCCAGCGGCCGATGGTGATGGCGGCCAGCAGCACGCTGCCGGCCGCGCAGAAGCCGAGCGGGCCATTGACGACCTGCGCCGCCGGCGCCAGCACGCCGAGCCAGACCGACCACAGCACCAGGTCGCCGGCCCAGGACAGCGCATACAGACGCGCCGCTACATGGCTTGGCGTCACCACCGTGCGGTGATGCTCGTGGCTGCTCGCGAGCATGAAGCGGGCGGCGGCATTGAGTACCGACAGCGCGAGCCAGGCGAGCGCGACCAGCGCCGGTACCGGGGCCGCCGCCGAGCCGGCCAGCGTGGCCTACAGCAACAGCGCGGCGCTACGCGGCGCTTCAAGTGCAAGGCCACACGCAGGTCGGGCAAGCCGTCGGGCGGCGTGGTCGAGGCCCCGCCGAACGAGTGCGGCTCGCCGCGCGATGCGGTTCTCAAGAACTGACCCTCCGGATGTCGAGGCGGCCATCGCGCGCCGGTGCGCACGCGCGCCGCCGCTTGATGGCGCTCTACGGAGCCACCGACGTGGACATCAGTGGAAGACGAACTCGGTTACGACTGACCACCAACCCGCCACACAGCACTTTGGTCTACAGCGCCACGGGTACGCCGCGCAGGCGGCGGCGAGCATCGACGGCGTGCAGCCCAGCGAAGCCTGGATCAGCGGCCGATGAAGGCGAGCACGCGGGTGCGGCGGTCATGGCCTGCTCTGCATCGGCCGAAAAAGCCGTGCGCTCGGGATCGAAATTCAGCCCCAAGTGATGACGCCTGCCAGCCCGAACTACCGAGGCCGCTTCGCGCCCTCGCCGACCGGACCGCTGCATGCCGGCTCGCTGATCGCGGCCCTGGCGAGCTGGCTCGACGCGCGCGCGCACGGCGGCGCCTGGCTGGTGCGCATCGAAGACATCGACCCACCGCGCGAGGTCGCCGGCGCCGCGGCGGACATCCTGGCCACGCTGGGCGCCTTCGGCCTGGCAAGCGATGAGCCGGTGCTGCGGCAAGCCACGCGTGGCGACGCCTATGCGCACGCGCTGCGGCAGTTGCGCGATGCCGGTGCCGCCTATGGCTGCGCCTGTTCCCGGCGCGAGGCCGACGATGCCGCGCTAGCGCGGGATGTGCCGGGCGCACGCCACCCTGCTGCGCTACGATGCCGCGCAGCGCGCTCGATCCGGCTGCGCGTGCCGGATGCGCCGGGCGACGTGGTGTCGTTCACGGATCGCGCCTGCGGCCGCTACGCGCAGAGCCTGGCGCACGAGGTCGGAGATTTCGTCCTGCAGCGTGCCGACGGTCTGTGGGCATATCAGCTCGCGGTCGTGGTCGACGATGCCGCACAAGGCATCACCGATGTCGTGCGCGGCGCCGACCTGCTCGACAACACGCCGCGCCAGATCTGGCTGCAGCGCTGCCTTGGCCTGCCCACGCCGCGCTACCTGCATCTGCCGATCGTCACCAACGCGCGCGGCGAGAAGCTGTCGAAACAGACCGGCGCACGGCCGCTGGACTGCAGCGACGTGCTGGGCGAACTGGAGCGAGCCTGGCAGCACCTGGGTTTCGCGCGGATGGGCGCCGACTCGCGCGGTGCCTTCCTGCGCAGCGCGGTGGCGCCGTGGGCGGAACGCCAGGCCGCGTGGGACGGCCGCCGCTACCGCCGCCTACAATCAGCGCTCCCCAGCCTGCATCACGCACCACATGGCCGACGACAGCGACATCAGCACCCTGCGCCGCATCCTGCACGACTGCCGGCGCATCGCCGTGGTCGGCATCTCCGCCGAATGGCATCGACCGAGCTATTTCGTCGGCAAGTACCTGCTCGAGCACGGCTACTCGATGATCCCGGTGAACCCGAAGTACGCGGAGGTTCTCGGGCAACGCTGCTACCCGGACCTGCAGGCGGCGCGCGCGGCCGGACCGATCGACATGGTCGACTGCTTTCGAAAGAGCGAAGACATCGGGCCGCTGGCCGACCAGGCGATCGCGATCGGCGCCCGATGCCTGTGGCTGCAACTCGGCGTGAGCAACCCGGCGGCGCGGCAGGCGGCACGTGCCGCGGGGCTGGACGTGGTGATGGACCGCTGCGTGAAGATCGAGCACGGGCGCCTGTTCGGCGGACTGAACTGGGCCGGCGTCAACACCCGCATCGTGTCGGCCAAGCGGCCGCGCCAGCTGGCTTACTGAGGCGCGTCATGAGCGATCGCAACTTCGGCATCGATACCCTGTGCCTGCACGCCGGCCAGCTGCCCGACCCGGCGACCGGCAGCCGCGCTCAGCCGATCTACCAGACCACCAGCTACGTCTTCGACTCGGCCGATCACGCGGCGAGCCTGTTCAACCTGCAGACCTTCGGCAACGTCTACTCGCGCATTTCCAACCCGACGGTGGCGGTGTTCGAGGAGCGCGTGGCGGCGCTCGAAAACGGCCGCGCGGCGCTGGCCACCGCGAGCGGCATGGCCGCTCAGCTGACGGCGATCCTGGCGATCCTGCAGCCGGGCGATCACATCGCGCCCAGGCCGATGGTGCACCACCAGTTCGCGGTCACGCTGCCGAAGATGGGCATCACCGCCACCTTCGTCGATCCGGACGATCCGGAAAACTTCCGCCGCGCGCTGCAACCGAACTCGCGGCTCGCCTACGGCGAGACGCTCGGCAATCCGAAGATCAACGTGCTCGATATCGAGCGCGTGGCGGCCATCGCGCACGACGCGCAGATCCCGCTGATGATCGACAACACGATGGCCTCGCGCTGGTGCCGGCCCTGCACCGGGCGCGGTACATCGGTGGCGGCAGCCGGCTACCAACAGCATGGCAGGATGATGACGCTCGGCGGAGTGCTGGTCGAGGCCGGCCGCTTCGACTGGGGCAACGGCAAGTTCCCGGACATGGTGCTGCCGTCGAAGGGCTACCACGGCGTGAAGTTCTGGGAGACCTTCGGCGACTTCGCCTACACGATGAAGGCGCGCATGGAAGTGCTGCGCGTGCACGGCTCGTCACTGGCGCCGATGTCCGCGTGGCTGCTGCTGCAGGGGCTGGAGACGCTGCACGTGCGGATGGACCGTCACGTCCAGAACGCGCGCCGCGTGGCCGAGTTCCTGTCCGCGCATCCGCGCGTCAAGTGGGTCAACTGGCCGGGGCTGGCGTCGAGTCCGTACTACGCGCTGGCACAGAAGTACCTGAAGCCGGTCGACGGCGAACCGGGCGCGTCGAGCGTGATGACCTTCGGCATCGATGGTGGCAACAGCGGCGGCGCCGCGGCGGGCGAGAAGTGATCGATGAAGGCGGCAGTTCGTGCTCGGCATGGGCGAACATCGCGATGCCGAAGTCGCCGGTGATCGACCTGGCTTCGACCACCATGCCAGCGAGCGAGGACGAACAGCCGTTGCCGGCGCGCCGCCGGAGATGCGATCTTGTTCGATTGGCATCCAGTCGATCGATCGACATCCTGCTGGATCTGGATCCAGGCGTCGCGAGAGCGCCGGGTGATCCGCGACCGGCCGGCCACCTGCACGGCCCGCGCAAGGCGGAGGCCAGCTGGCCACCCAGCAAGGCCGGCAACTCGCCGGCCGCTGGCCAGTTGCCGGCGCTCGGTTTGGCAGCGCTTGCAATCGGCCGCACAGCGGCGTCCTCCGCCTGGTGCCGGCGCTTCTACGGGCTGCAGGAAAAGTTCGTCCACCGGCTCGGCGCGGTGACCGGAGCGCGTGGCATCGCGTTCGGTGCGCTCGCCGCGCGGCGCACGATCGCTGCGTTCGCCACGCTCGCGCGTACCGCGACCGCCACGATCATTGCGTTCGCCACGCTCGCCGCGGTCGCTGCGTTCACCGCGCCCGCTGCGCTCGATCTCGATCGCCGCGGGGGTGAACTTCTGCTTGGTCAGCTTCTCAATCGCCTGCACGCCGCGCTCGTCAGACCCCGTCATCAGCATGATCGCCACGCCGGTGGCACCGGCGCGGCCGGTGCGGCCGATGCGGTGCACATAGTCTTCGGCGTTAAACGGCACGTCGTAGTTGATGACGAACGGCAGCTCGACGATATCGAGCCCGCGCGCAGCGACGTCGGTCGCCACCAACACCTCGATCTCGCCCTTCTTGAAGCCTTCGAGCGCCTTCATCCGCTCGTCCTGCGTCTTGTCGCCGTGGATCGCGTCGGCATTCACGCCCGCCTTCTGCAACTGGCGCGCCAGGCGCCGGCACTCGATCTTGGCGTTGACGAACACCAGCACCTGCTTGATCGGGCCGCCCTCATGGCCGCCGGTCTTCAGCAGCGTCAGCAGCGCGTCGGTCTTTTCCGACTCGTGCAGCTTGATCACATCCTGGCGGATCAACTCGGCGGTCGCGTTGCGGCGGGCCACTTCCAGCAACTGCGGCTCACGCAGGAAGTTGGCCGCGAGCTTCTTGATCTCCTCGGAGAACGTGGCCGAGAACATCAGGCTCTGGCGCTCCTTGGGCAGCAGGTTGAGGATGCGCGAGATGTCGGGCAGGAAGCCCATGTCGAGCATGCGGTCCGCTTCGTCGAGCACCACCATCCTGCACGACCAGCCAGGGTGTCCTTCTTCGTCTGGAGGCGAATTCCAGCAGGCGGCCGTGCCGTGGCCACGATGATCTCGACTCGGTGCGCAGCGCGGCGTCGCAATCCATGCGTCGACGCCGCCATAGATGGTCGCGCACTTCAGCGGCGTCTTGGAGATGTACTTCTTGACGTTCTCGGCGACCTGATCGGCAAGCTCGCGCGTCGGTGCGAGCACCAGCGCACGTACGGGGTGGCGCGCCGGCGACACGCCGCGTCGCGTGCAGCAGCCGCCGGATGATCGTAGCGCGAAACCTGGTCCTTGCCGGGCTGCTGACCCATCACGTCCTTGCCCTGCATGACGATCGGGATCGCCTTGCTTTGAATCGGCGTGGGCGTGGTGTAGCCCATTTCCTTGACCGCAGCGACGATGCGTTCATCGAGGCCGAAGTGATCGAAGTCGTGGTAGTCGGACATTCTTGCCTTCAAAACGACAGCGGCAGAGTCGCGGGTGCGCGCTCTGCCGCCGGCACTGCATCAATTGTGCGGCGATCCCCGTGTTGGACTTGAACGACAACTACGGAGCCGAGCGCCGCCCAGCTGGAGCGATTCGGCGAAACCCGAACAGTTCGGCGGCAGCGATTGTGGTGGACCTGCGCGACATGGCTACGGTGGGTGGGCCGGTGTTGGACTTGAACGACGACCAAGGATTACGAGTCCCTGCTCGAACCCGACGAGTGAACTGCCCGCATCGACAGAGCGATCGATCAGGATCGGCCTATGCTTACTTCGCAGAAGCTCTTCAGCTTGTCGGAGCGGCTTGGGTGCCGCAGCTTGCGCAGCGCCTTGGCTTCGATCTGGCGGATGCGCTCACGCGTGACGTCGAACTGCTTGCCGACCTCCTCCAGCGTGTGGTCGGTGCTCATCTCGATGCCGAAGCGATGCGCAGCACCTTGGCCTCGCGGCGTCAGCGAATCCAGCACCTCCTTGGTCACACCCGACAGCGAGTTGTACTGCGCGGCATCGACCGGGGCCACGGTGGTCGTGTCCTCGATGAAGTCGCCCAGCGCCATCGTCGTCATCGCCGATCGGCGTCTCCACGCCGATCGGTCTCGGCCATCTTCAGGATCTTACCTCGTCTTCTGGCATCTCCACCTCGATCGGCGAGCGTAGCCGGAACTCCGGCCGTCGGCCGGTCTCCTGCAGGATCTGGCGGCTCTATCCGGTTCACCGTCGATCGTCTCGATCACCGCGGCACCGGATGCGGATGGTGCGCGCCATCGGCCAGTTCCAGCGATCGCCTGGCGGATCGCACCACGTCGCGTAGGTTGAGACGGTAGTGCGGCGGCATTCCCAATGTGTCCACCGCTTTCATCAGGCCGATGTCGCCTTCCTGCACGAGGTCAAGCGCCGCAGCCGCGGTTTACCTCGGCGATCGAATCACGAGGCGCAGATTACCCTTGACCATCTTGCGCTCGGCCTTGCGTGCTGGCCTCGCCGGTGGCCATCGCTTGTAGACCTCGCGCAGAACCTTCATAGGCAGACCACCGCGCTTCGGCACACCGACTCCACCGCCCTGCAGCTCATGCACCGCCGGCAAATTGCGGGTCAGCACTTCCGAGTACGGATGGCCGCCGTCGGCCTCGCGGCTGACCCAGCGCGTCGGTCTGCTGGCCGGGGAGTGCTCGAGGAAGCCGGCCGGCGCGGCATGCCGCATCTGTCCACCATGATCGAGATTCTGCTTCTCGATGCTGCGCACCTCCTCGACCTGGGCTCGCAGCGAGTCGCACAGCTTCTCGACCATCTTGGCCGTGAAGCGCAGCGACATCAGTTCATCGAGGATCTTCGCCACTCGACGTAGGCGACCGGACCCTCCTTCCCGAACGCCACCAACATCCTCGAACAGCTCGCGCACGCGGTCGAACTCTCCAGCGCGGTGGCCTTTAGCCGTCGAGCTGGCCGCCGTCATGCCGGATGTGCCGATGTCGGCGTCCTCCTCGGCGTCCTTGTTCTTCTCGATCTACGGCGCGCGCCGACGCCTTGGCCGGGGCCGGCTCGGAATCATCGACCAGGCCGTCGACCACCTCGTCGATCGACATCTCGCCGCTGCGGATCTTGTCGCCATGCACCAGGATCTCGGCGATCGTCGTCGGGCAGGCGGAGATCGCCATCACCATGTGCTGGAGCCACTGATGCACTGCGCTCACGCTGGATATCGCGCTTCCAGCGCGTCAGCAGCTCGACCGAAGCCAGTGCTCGCGCATGCCCATGCACCAGGATCGGTGGGTGCGGCCGAACTCGGCATGCACCGCCTGACAGCCGCGGGCTTCGACCTGCTCTTCGGCGTCGTCGTCGTTCTTCTGCGGCGGCCGGCGATGTCGGATTCATCAACAGCGTTTCGGCATCGGGCGCCTGATCGAAGATCTGGATGCCCATGTCGCCGAACGTGCTCACCACCTGGTCGATCGCCTCGGCGTCGACCAGACTCTCCGGCAGGTGGTCGTTGATCTCGGCGTAGGTGAGGAAGCCGCGCTCCTTGCCGAGCTTGATCAGCGCCTTCAGCTTGTTGCGGCGGGCCTCGAGGTCTTCCTCGGTGCCGTGATAGCTGCGCTCGAGTGCCTCTTTCAGCGCCTTTTCCTTGGCGCGCCGGTCCTTCGCGCTCTTCTTGGTCGACAGCTTCTCGACCACCTGCACGCTGGGATCGACCGTGTCGTCGCTCGCCTCGGGGACGGCATCGGCGCCGTCGCTGCTGGCCATCTCATCGGTCTGTGCCTTTGGCTTGCGGCCCGGCTTGCCCTTGACCACGGCGGCCGGGGTCGCCTTGACGGGCACCGCGGACTTGGCAACCGGCGCTCTTTCAGCAACCGGCTTGGCTTTCTCGACCTTGGCGGCCTTGTCTACCTTGGCCGCGGGCTTGGCGCTACGCGCCGCCTCTGCAGGCTTTGCCTTTGCACTCACGGCGCTTGTCTTCTTCGTCGCTGCGACCTTCTTCGTCACCATGCTTTGCCTGCCTCGTCACACGTGTTGGGCGCTTGCCCGGTTGCGCCGCGGAGCCGGATGCCCCGTTTCCATCGTGGCCATAGCCAACGCCTGATAGCGTCAATGCGACAACCGCATTCGACCTGTGCGCTGCTCTGACCGGTTGCAATCCTGGATCGTTCATCGAACCCGCACGGGCGCCAAGGCACTGGATGCCATGTCGCCCGGCCTGTCCATCCGCCACGCACACGCAGCACTGGGCCGCGCGGCTGCGCTCGACCCCGATACGGCAAACCGCTACGCCTCGGATGCAAAAACTACGCGGCGCCTTCACACGGTGGGATGCCATCGTCAATGCGCGGCCCGTGGCGCCAGCGCAACCGCCGGGAGCAGATCACGCTGGATCGCGGGTCGGTTGCGCATTGCTGATGGGCCGATCGGGCCGTCTGTTCAGCTAGCCCGAGATTCTAGCAGCGCGGAGGCCAATACCAGCCCAGAAAGCCACCTGCATCAGTGACTTGCAGCGTCGGCGCCGGATCGTGGCGCATCCTTAAGTCGGATTCGGTGGTCTGACAACTCACGGATCCGAAGTTTCACCTCGTCAGTCAGTTCGCCCTGAACCAGCCGCCCCAGTTCGACCTCGATCCGGCGCAATTCGAGCGCCGTAAAGGCGGCAGCCAGATCTTCGCGCGCTGCGATCGGATCGTCGGCCATGGACATTCCCCGCGCCGCGACCTCGCGGTAGCTCGCAGCGAACTCGCTGTCGGCCAATGCCTCGAGCAGCGCGCCGCTCGAACTGCCGGCGCAGCTGGTGGCCGCACGCCAGACCTCGGCGATCTGCCGATCGACCTGTGCCGCGCTCTCCAGCGATTCGGCCGCAATCTGGGCATTGAACTCGCGCGCCAGTTCCGGAAACGCCACCAGGTGACGCAGGATGCGGGCCTTCAGGTCGCCCGCCTCGACCGCTGGGGCGCGCCCGAACATCCCGGCCTCGGCGCGTGCCTCCGGCAGCCGGCGCCATTTCTTCAACCCGAACAAGGTCTCGATGTCCTCGACCGCGGTGCGAGCCGCGGTCGCCAGTTCGCGCGTCAACTGCAGGCGCAGCGCACTCGGCGCCACCGACTCCAGCAGCGGCTGCGCTTCGGCCAGCAACGCGGCCCGATCCTCCGCCTGCTCCAGATCGCGGCCCTCCGCCAGCGCACGGGAAAACCAGCGCGACAGCGGCAGGGCGCGGCGCAGTTCGTCCTCGAACGCGCCGGCGCCATGGGCCTTGATCAGGCTGTCCGGGTCCTCGCCCTGGGGCAGCAGCACGAAGCTGGCACGCTTGGTGTCGGAGATCGCGGGCAAGGCCGCTTCCAATGCGCGCCGGGCTGCCTTGCGCCCGGCGGCGTCGCCGTCGAACGCGAAGATCACGTGGTCCACCAGCCGCAGCAGCGTCGTCACGTGGTGCGCCGTGACCGCCGTGCCCAGGGCCGCGACGGACTCGCCGAAACCCGCCTGCGCAAGCTGGATCACGTCCATGTAGCCCTCGCAGACGATCACGCGCTTGCGGGTACGGATCGACTCCTGCGCCTCGAATAGACCGTACAGCTCCTGGCCCTTGTGGAACACCGGGGTCTCAGGGGAGTTCAGGTACTTGGGTTCGCCGTCGCCGAGCACGCGCGCACCGAAGCCGATCACTGCGCCGCGCCGATTGCGGATCGGGAACATCACCCGCCCGCGGAAGCGGTCGTAGCGCTTGCCCTCGTCGCCCACAATCACCAGCCCGGCCTCGGCGAGCCGGGGATCCTCGTAGCTCGGCACGGCTGCGCGCAGCGGCTGCCAGGCATCCGGCGCGAAGCCAAGCGCGAAGCGCGCGGCGGTCTGGCCGGTGATCGCGCGGCCCTTCAGGTAGTCGATCGCCAGCGTGCTTGTCTTCAGTTCGCGCCGGTAGAACTCGGCCGCCACACCGAGCAGTTCGGTCAGGCCTCGACTGCGATGCGCCTGCTCGTTGTCGGCGCGCACCGTCTCCGGGACGGTGAGGCCGGCCTGCTGCGCGAGCTCGTGAATCGCCTCGATATAGCTCAGCCCGCGCTGGTCCATCAGGAAGCCGATCGCACTGCCGTGCGCGCCGCAACCGAAGCAGTGATAGAACTGCTTGGACTCACTGACGGTGAACGACGGCGTCTTCTCGCCGTGAAATGGGCACAGGCCCAGATGGTTCTGGCCGGCCTTCTTGAGCTGAACGTAGCGGCCCACCACGTCGACGATGTCGACGCGCGCCAGCAGATCCTGGATGAAGCCCTGCGGGATCATGCGGAGCCAGGCCGCCGGCGCCTAGCCGACAATCTTCTTCTTGACCAGGGCAGAGGCCTTGCCGATGTCGGCGCGCCCGGCGATGCGCGGCTTGAGGGCGGCCATCACCTTGCCCATGGCTGCCGCACCCATGGCGCCCGACTCGGCCAACGCGCCATCCACCGCTGCCTCGAGTTCAGCGTCGGTCAGTTGCTGCGGCAGATAGCCTTGCAGCAGGGCAAGTTCCGCCTCTTCCTTGTCGACCAGATCGCGACGGCCCGCGGCCTCGAACTGCGTGATTGAGTCGCGCCGCTGCTTGATCAGCTTGTCGATAATCGCCAGGGTCGCGGCATCGTCGACCTCGACGCGCTCGTCGACTTCCTTCTGCTTGATCGCAGCCTGCAGGAAGCGAATGGCGCCGAGTCGCGCCGCGTCCTTGGCGCGCATTGCCGCCTTCATGTCTTCGGTGATCCGTTCTTTCAGCGACATGGGGACTCCAGAAAAGGAAAGCGCGCCGGGCGGCGCGCTTTTCTCAACCGTCCTGCGGGACAGGCGATCAGTACATTTTCTTGGGCAGCATCTGGCTGCGCAAGCGCTTGTAATGGCGCTTGATCGCGGCCGACTTCTTTCGCTTGCGCTCGGCGGTGGGCTTCTCGTAAAACTCGCGTGCGCGCAATTCGGTCAGCAGACCGCTTTTCTCGATAGTGCGCTTGAAGCGACGCAGCGCCACTTCAAAAGGCTCGTTTTCCTTAACGCGAACGGTGGGCATGAAAATCCTGTCGACTCAGACTTTGCCGCGACGGGGGAAGATCCCCGCGCACGAAGGGCGTACACAAACAACGAAAGACGCCATGAATTGCGGAAAGGGTGGGAGTTTACGTCACCCGGCCGGCCTCAGGCAAGTTGCTGGCTGTGTCACGCCGAGGCAACTCGCAGGCTCCGTGGAATCCATAGACTGCGGGTGACGGCGCCGAATCCTGCACTGCCGGGCGCTGACACGGCCTCCGCCTTGCTGATCCTCGGAATCGAAACGTCCTGCGACGAAACCGGTGTTGCACTCTACGAGCGCGACGCGGGTTTGCTGGCGCACGCGCTGCACTCGCAGATCGACATGCACCGGGCGTTCGGCGGCGTGGTGCCCGAGTTGGCCTCGCGCGATCACATTCGCCGGGTGCTGCCATTGCTTGACGAGTGCCTGCATCAGGCCGGACGCACCAAGGCAGACATCGACGCCATTGCCGTCACGGTCGGCCCGGGCCTGGCGGGCGCACTGCTGGTAGGCACCAGTGTGGGGCATGCGCTGGGCTGGGCGCTCGGCCGACCGGTCGTCGGTGTACATCACCTTGAAGGGCACCTGCTTTCGCCGCTGCTGGCCTCGCCGGCGCCGGCGTTCCCGTTCGTGGCCTTGCTCGTGTCGGGTGGCCACACGCAACTGATGCGCGTCGGCGGCTTCGGGGACTATGCGCTGCTCGGCGAGACGCTCGACGACGCCGCCGGCGAGGCCTTCGACAAGACAGCGCAACTGCTGGGGCTGGGCTACCCCGGCGGGCCGGCGGTTTCGCGCCTGGCCGACTTCGGCGTGCCGGGCGCAGTCAGCTTTCCGCGCCCGCTGCTGCACAGTCGAGACCTGAACTTCAGCTTCAGCGGCCTGAAGACGGCGGTGCTGACCGCAGTGCGCCGGATCGACAACACCTGCGAGCAGGCGCGGGCTGACATTGCACTCGGCTTTGTCGACGCAGTCGTCGATGTGCTTGCGGCGAAGTCGCTTGCCGCCCTCGGGCAGACCAAGCTCGCGCGGCTGGTGGTTGCCGGCGGCGTCGGCGCGAATCGACAGCTCCGCGCGCGCCTTGCCACCGAAGCAACCCAGCGCGGCATCGAACTGTTCTTTCCGCCGCTTTCGCTATGCACCGACAACGGCGCCATGATCGCGCGTGCGGGTCTGGCAAAACTGGAGCGATCCGGCCCCGCGGCGCTTGGCTTCGTGGTCCGCCCGCGATGGCCGCTCGGCGAATCGACCTGACCGGCCCAGCCTTGCCGCTCAGCGGGCGGTGGGCGGCGCCTTGGCACCCAGCTTGCGTTCCTTGCCGGCCAGCAGGTTGGCGATGTTCTGCTGGTGACGAAACACCAGCAGCAGGCACATCAGGATCACCGCCGCCAGCACCGCATCGAATCCCCAGACGAACGCGAACACGAACGGCGCCGCGGCCGCCGCCATGATCGATGCGGCCGACGAATAGCGAAAGAAGATCGCTATCAGCACCCAGATCAGACAGGCCGCCAGCCCCAGCCACGGGTTGATCGCGAGCATCACGCCGAGGAAGGTCGCCACGCCCTTGCCTCCCTTGAAGTGGAAGAACACGGGGTACAGGTGGCCGATGAAGGCCGCCGCGCCGGCCCAGGCCGCGGTCGCATCGCCCAACCCGAATGACGCCCCGAACCAGCGCACTAGGTACACGGCGAGCACGCCCTTCAGCGCATCGCCCAGCAGCGTGACCAATGCAGCCGCCTTGCTGCCGCTGCGCAGGACATTGGTGGCGCCGGGATTGCCGGACCCGTAGCTGCGCGGATCGGCCAGTCCGAACAGGTGGCTCACGATCACCGCAAACGACACCGACCCGAGCAGATAGCCGGCCAGCAAAGCGGCGATCACAGCAAGCGCTTCCATGCGAATTCCTCGGTCTCAGTCTTCCAGTGCGCAATCCACCGGCTGCGCGCCGAAGTGCTGGACCAGCACCTGCGGTTCGATGCCGACCAGGTAGCCGCGGCGCCCACCGTTGATGTAGATGCCGGGCAAGGCCAGCACGCTGCGCTCGACGTACACCGGCAACGCCTTGCGCGTGCCGAATGGTGAGGTGCCACCGACCTGATAGCCAGTGTGGCGCTGGGCCACCTCGGGGGTGCAAGGCTCGATGCGCTTGCGATTCGACTGGCGCGCGAGGTTCTTGGTCGACACCTTGCAGTCGCCGTGCATCAGCACGATCAACGGCTTGCCTGATTCATCCTCCATCACCAGCGTCTTGACCACCGCATGTTCGTCGGCCCGGAGCGCGCGCGCCGATTCGGCCGTGCCGCCGTGCTCGACGTACTCGTACACATGTTCGCTGAAGGCCACGCCGTGGCGCCGCAGCCACTGCGTGGCCGGCGTCTCGGACACATGGGCCGTCTTGGCCATCGTGGTCAGCCGCGCGGATGATGACGCGCGTGCAGCGACTTGAGCCGCTCGCGCGCCACGTGGGTGTAGATCTGGGTGGTGGAGATGTCGGCGTGGCCGAGCAGCATCTGCACGACGCGCAAGTCGGCGCCGTGGTTCAGCAGATGGGTGGCGAACGCATGCCGCAGCCCGTGCGGCGATAGCGGTGCGCGGATGTCGGCCACCTGCGCGTAGCGCTTGATCAGCTTCCAGAACATCTGGCGCGACATCGCCCCACCCTGCTGCGTGACGAACACTGCATCGTCGCTGCGACCGGCCAGCAGGGCCGGCCGCGACTCGCGCAGGTAGCGCTCGGTCCAGGCACGCGCTTCCTCGCCCAGCGGCACGATGCGCTCCTTGGAGCCCTTGCCGACGATCCGCACCAGACCATCGTTCAACGACAACTCGATCAGCCGCAGGCCGACCAGTTCCGACACCCGCAGCCCGGTCGCGTACAGCAGTTCGAACATGGCACGATCGCGCAGGCCGAGCGCGGTATCGGTGTCGGGGGCTGCCAGCAACGCCTCCACCTGCGCCTCGGACAAGGTCACCGGAAATCGCGCCGGCCGTCGGGCCGTCGGCAACCGCAGCGTCGGATCGGCCCGCACGTGCGACTCGCGCAATGCCCAGCGGAAGAAGCGCCGGAAGGCAGCCAGCCGGCGGTTGGCCGTCGAGGCCCGCGAGGACGCATGCGCCCGCGCGAAATACGTCTGCAGATCGGTCTCGGTGGTCGCCGCCAGCGACCGTCCCGGCAGTTCGCGCGAAAGCGCCACGAGGTCGCGCCGATAGGCGGCCAACGAGTTGGCCGCCAGCCCGTCCTCAAGCCAAAGACTGTCCACGAACGCGTCGATCAGCGGGTCGCCGCTGCCCGCCGTGGCGGCAGCGCGGGTGCGCCGCGATCGGTCCGCGGCGGCGCGCGCTGGCGAACTGCGTGCCATCGTGCCGCGCAACCGCCGCTGCCGGTCAGCCGCCGACCAGGCCTTTCTTCAGGGCGGCGTCGACCGGCTTGTCACCGAGCCAGATGCGCAAGACCGCGCCGAAAAAGTCCTCGCCGGGAATCGCGCTGCCGCGCGGCTGGCCGTTCACCAGCACGCGCGTGCCGGCCTCGGGCGTGAACTCGAAGTGGATCAGGTCGCCCTTCTTGGCCTCGCCAACCGCCTTCAGATTGGCGTTCAGCGCTTCGATCTGCGCCTTGAAGCCCGCCACCTGCGCTTCGCTGAGGTTGGCCTTCAGGCCATCGTTGAGCGCACCGCTGAACGAGTCGGCGTCGACGTTGCGCAACATCGCGATCACCATGCGGCGCGGCCCCTTCTGGGCCAGCAGCGCGGCCGCCGAGTTGGCCTTCTGTGGCACGTACAGACCCGCCGCGTAGACCTTGAAGATGGCGCGCGTGCGGACGCCAGCGCCATTCAACTGCAATCCCGTGCCGCCGACCTGCACGGTCGGTTCGAACTTCACGCCCTCGACTTCGACCGTCTGCGCGGCCGCATTGCCGGCCAGAGCGGCCATCCCGGACAGCGCTGCTGCCAGCACAACGCGCACGAATTTACTGCGGTTCATGTGTGTCTCCTTTTGTCGTTGTCCTGCTCGTCGGTGCGCCCGGCACCGTCAGGTGCCAAGCAGCCCTTTCTTCAACTCGGCGTCGGCCGGCTGTGGACCGAGCCATACCCGAAGCACCGCGTTGTAGAAATCATCGCCGCGCATCGTCGGCATGATCGGCACCGAATTCTGCATCACCCTGGCACCGGCGTCGGGCGTGTAGTCCCAGGTCACGTGGTCGGCACGCCGCGCCAGGACAATGTTGCCGATGACAGAGGTCAGGGTTCGCCACTGGTCCTGCCAAGTGGCCAACTGCTCTGGCGTGTAGTGCTTGCGCATGCCCACGTCCAGCGAGTTCATGAACAGTTCCGCCTCGACGTCGCGCACGAAACGCATCGACATGCGGCGCGGCCCCCGCTGGTTCAGCAGCACTTCGGGATCGGCACTGCGCTGAGGCACATATAGCGCCGCCACGTAGACGGGCAGGAAGAAGCGCTTGCGCACGCCCACACCATTGAGCAGCAGGTCAGCACCACCCAGCCGCAGCGTGGCGTCGAACCGGAAGCCCTCGACCTCCTTCACTTGAGCTTGCACTGGCGTGATCCCCACCGCCGCTGCGCCGAGGCTGGCCATGCCGGCCAATGCGGCCCGGCGCGACCACTGCTTGAACGCGGCGCTCATGGCGTGACCGCGGCAGTGCGGCCCAGGCCTTTGGGCATCGGGAAGACAACGCTCTCGCGCACGCCGTCGAGCGGGCGCACGCTGCGCGCGCCAAGTGACTTGAGCCGCTCGAGCAACTGCTGGACCAGGAGTTCCGGGGCCGAAGCGCCGGCCGTGACGCCGACCCGTACCCGGCCTTCCAGCCATGCCGGATCGAGGTCCTCGGCCGTGTCCACGAGATAGGCGGGCACGCCGAAGCGCTCGGCGACCTCGCGCAGGCGATTGGAATTCGAACTTGTTTCGCTGCCGATCACGATCACGACATCCACCTGTGGCGCCATGAATTTGACGGCATCTTGCCGGTTCTGGGTGGCGTAGCAGATGTCGGCCTTCTTCGGCGCCTCGATCGCTGGAAAGCGCGCCTTCAGCGCATCGACGATCGCTGCCGCATCGTCCAGCGAGAGCGTGGTCTGAGTCACATAGGCGAGCCGGTCCGGGTCGCGCACCGCCAGGCGCGCAACGTCGGCCACCGTCTCCACCAGATGCATGCCCTGGTCCGACTGGCCCATCGTGCCTTCGACCTCGGGGTGACCGGCATGGCCGATCATCACGATCTCCCGGCCCTGCGCTCGCATCTTGGCGACCTCGACGTGTACCTTCGTCACCAAGGGGCAGGTGGCATCGAAAACCACGAGCCCACGCTCGCGCGCTTCTTCCTGCACCGCCCGCGAGACGCCGTGCGCTGAGAAGATCACGGTGCTGCCTGCCGGCACCTCGGCCAGGCTTTCGACGAACACCGCGCCCTTGGCACGCAGGTCGGCCACGACGTACGTGTTGTGCACGATCTCGTGCTTCACGTAGATCGGCGCGCCATGCAGTTCGAGGGCGCGTTCGACGATGTCGATCGCACGATCCACGCCGGCACAGAAGCCGCGCGGCTGGGCAAGCAGAACGTCCATTCAAAGCACTCCGATCACCTGCACCGTGAACCGCAAAGGCAGCCCGGCCAGAGGATGGTTGAAATCGACCACGGCGCGCACTGAGTCCATCGACTTGAGCACACCGGAAAAGCGCTCGCCGGTCGGCGATCGGAACTCGACGACATCGCCGGGCAGGTACTGCGTGTCCGGATCGGCGTTTGCGTCAAAAGCACCGCGCGCAACCGCTTGCACCAGTTCCGGATTGCGCCGCCCGTAGGCTTCGTCCGGCGCCAGTTCGAAGGTTGCCGCGGCACCTTCGTCCAAGCCGATCAGGCGCTGTTCCAGCGGCGGCGCCAGTTGGCTGGCACCGATCTGCAGCGTGGCCGGCTTCAGCGCCAGCGTACTGACCACCTCACGCTCCTCGCCCGCCGCCACGACGGCGAGTCGATAATGCAGCGTGACATGGGAACCTGGTCCGATGAGGGCCATGGGGGCCTTGCGCAAAAGCGAAATTCTAGCGAACGGATCCGCGATGGCGATTAAGGACTGGCCCGAGTCGGAACGCCCACGCGAACGCCTGCTGCAGCAAGGCGCGCCGGCCCTGTCGGACGCAGAGTTGCTGGCGATTTTCCTGCGAGTCGGCGTGACCGGCCGTTCGGCGATCGACCTCGCCGCCGATCTGCTCGACCGATTCAAGAGCATCAACGCAATGTTCGCCGCACCCCTCGATGAGTTTCGCCGCATCAAGGGGCTGGGCGAGGCCAAGTACGTGCAGTTGATGGCCGTGCACGAACTCGCCAAGCGCGCCTTGCACGAGGAACTGCGGCGCGACACGCCGCTGAATTCCCCCGGCAAGGTGCGCGATTACCTGCGCTTGCGCCTGGGCCACCTGCCCCACGAAATCTTCTTCGGCATGTTCCTCGATGCACAGAACCGGCTGCTCGCGTCCGAGGAGCTGTTTCGCGGCACCCTGACCCAGACGAGCGTCTATCCGCGCGAGATCGTCAAGCGTGCGCTGGCGCTGAATGCGGCCGCGGTGGTGTTCGCCCACAACCACCCGTCCGGTGTAGCCGAGCCGAGCCGGGCGGATGAATTGCTGACCCGGTCGCTCAAGGAGGCACTGCAGCTCGTGGATGTCCGAGTGCTGGACCACCTGATCGTGGCGCACGGGGACATCATGTCGCTCGCCGAGCGCGGGCTAATCTAGGGCCAGCAGCTGGGTTGCGGGCTTGGCATGGCCGCGGCGCAGCCGCTGATCCGAAAGCGCGCGCAAGAGCGGCTTTGCCCGCCCTTGCGTTTCCCCATATAATTCGCGGCTTTGCGCCTTTCGTCCCACGGCTCATCGACAGTCGGTCGCGGGCAGCATGCAACGCGCCGGCCCAGCGAGGCGCGGCCTTCGAACAACCGAACAATCAGGAAATCAGGAGTTTCGAGATGTCACGTGTATGTCAAGTCACCGGCAAAGGGCCGATGGTGGGCAACAACGTCTCGCACGCCAACAACAAGACCAAGCGGCGCTTCCTGCCCAACCTGCAGTACCGCCGTTTCTGGGTCGAGAGCGAGAATCGCTGGGTGCGCCTGCGCATCACCAACGCCGCGCTGCGCACGATCGACAAGAATGGCATCGACTCGGTGCTGGCCGATCTGCGCGCCCGCGGCGAAGCGGTTTAACAAGGCAACTGACAGGGCAAGCAAAGGAGCACGAACATGGCCAAAGGCGCCCGCGAGAAGATCAAGCTGGAATCGACGGCCGGTACCGGCCATTTCTACACGACCACGAAGAACAAGAAGACGACGCCCGACAAGCTGGCGTTCTCGAAGTTCGACCCGGTCGCCCGCAAGCACGTCGAGTACAAGGAAGTGAAGCTGAAGTAGCGCGACGGCGCACGGCAGCGAAAAAGCCCGGTTAGCCGGGCTTTTTCGTTTCAGTTGCCAACGCCGTCGGGCAGGCGCGGCCGGCAGCCGCTATGCCGCGGCTGCGGTCGCCGGAGCGTAGCTGCGGATGCGCACCGCGGCGTTCTGCAGCGCCTGAATGCCACTCGACTCGGCGCGCGCGATCCAGTCCTGCAGATGCGCCAGCATCTGCTCGCGCGAAGCACTGGACTTGTCCCAAGTCGCCAGCAGCTCGGTCCGCATCTCAACCATGGTTCGGATCGCTCCATTTTTGCCCAGCAACTCGCGTAGCGTCTGTTGCTGTGCTGCCGGCAGGCTGGCGACGTCGCCTTTGCGCAGCCAGCGGCGCAACGCCGCGAAGCGCTGCTGGTCGGCGGGCGATAACCGCATCTGCGCCAGCTCTTTGGCATAAGCGCGACGCAGGTCGCGCGTGTAGCGCGCCAGCAGGTCGTAGCGATAGGCGATCACGGCCTGCAGGGTGTCGAAGTCGACGCCGGCACGCGGCGACCCCAGTTCACGCGGCACCGGCGCCACGCGCAAGACCCGGGCCAACCCCACCATTTCCATCAACCGGATGTAAAGCCAGCCGATATCGAACTCGAACCACTTGGACGACAGCTTGGCCGAGGTCGGGTACGTGTGGTGGTTGTTGTGCAGTTCCTCGCCGCCAATGAGGATACCCCACGGCGAGATATTGGCACTGGCATCGGGCGCATCGAAGTTGCGATAACCCCAGAAATGGCCGATGCCGTTGATGACGCCGGCCGCGAAGAGCGGGATCCACATCATCTGCACGCCCCAGACGGCGAGGCCAGCCCAACCGAACAGGATCAGATTGAGACCGACCATGATTCCGCAGCCGTGCCACGTGAAGCGTGAGTACAGATTGCGCTCGAGCCAGTCGTTGGGCGTGCCGTGGCCGTACTTGGCCAGCGTTTGCTTGTTGTCGGCCTCGGCCATGTAAAGCTCCGCGCCCTGCCAGAGCACCTTCTTCAGACCACGCGTCTGTGGGCTGTGCGGGTCGTCCGGCGTCTCGCACTTGGCGTGGTGCTTGCGGTGGATCGAGACCCACTCCTTGGTCTGCATACCGGTCGTCAGCCACAGCCAGAGGCGGAAGAAATGGCTGGCGATCGGATGCAGGTCGAGCGCGCGGTGCGCCTGGGAACGATGCAGAAAGATGGTCACACCAGCGATCGTGACGTGCGTCAGCAGCAGCGCTGCCAGGACCACCTGCCACCACGCGAGGTCGAGCAACCCACCGTCCATGAATTCGAACAGATACATTGGAACTCCAGCGGCGCCACATCATCGCGCGGCGCTCAGAAAGGCGAAACTGCCGGGTGGCAGGTGGCGCTTGAGCCGACAGATCATTGTAAAGGCGCTCGGCTGGTCACCGGTAGCCCCGTCCAAAGCGCAAGACGCGGACGGCTCGTGCCGGAGCCGTGTCAGCGAACGACCCGAACTGCGGCGATGAACCCGGTGACGAGAGCCCGCCTAGGACGCGGTCGACGCGCCGCCCGCGCAGATCGCAGCAGGCCCGGCTGCAGAGGTCACGCGCACTTCGCGCTGCGGGTAGGGAATGCTGATCCGCGCCGCCTTGAACCGCTCGAAGATCGCCAGCGCCACCGCAGACTGGACATTCAAGCGGCCGCTCTCCGGATCGCGGATCCAGAAACCCACCTCAAGGTCGAGCCCGTCGGCGCCGAAACCCAGCATGGCTGCGGACGGCACAGGATCGTCCAGCACCCGGTCCTGCTGCCGCGCCGCCTCTTCCATCAGGCGCATGGCCGCCGCGACGTCGGTCTCGTAGCCGACCGACACCTTGACCGCGAGCCGCACCTTCTTGTCACTGAACGAGTGGTTGGTCACCGGCTGCGACACCAGCATCTCGTTCGGCACGATCGCCTCGGTGCCGTCGAGGGCTCGGACCACCGTATAGCGCGTGTTGATCTGGGTGACCGTGCCGTAGTACTTGTCGACCGTGATCATGTCGCCGATGCGCAGGCTGCGGTCCAGCAGGATGATGAATCCGCTGACATAGTTGCTGGCGATGCGCTGCAGGCCCAGACCGAGGCCGACGCCAAGCGCACCACCGAACACCGACAGCACCGTGAGGTCGATACCGACCAGCGACAGCGCCACCAGCACGGCCACCAGGATCAGCAAGGCCCGCAGCACGCGTGAAAGTACCGCGCGGACGTTCGAGTCGAGCGACGTCGCGCGCATCAGCCGCGATTCGATCGACGACCCGAGCCACATCGATCCCAGCAGCGTGACTAGCACCGACACGGTGCCCATCAGCATCACCCACAGCGACACCTTGCTCTTGCCCATCGGCAAGGTGGTGTGCTCGAGCCAATCGACGACCGGGTCCAGCCAACCGAACAAATGCAGCGCGATTACCGCCCAGATCGAAACCGCGATGGCGCGTTCGAACGCGGCCAGCAGCGTCACGCTCTTCAGCACCCGGCGCAGCACGTAGACCGACAGCCGGATGGCCGCCATCGCTGCGAACAGAGTCATGGCCAGCCGCAGCAGGCGGGCATCGGCGCTGTTGACGATCAGCTGGCTCAATCGCAGCACGAGCTCGCCGACCCACAGCAGCGCCTGCGCCGCCAGCGGGAAGGCGAGGCGCCGCACGCCCTCGATCGAGAAACGCAGGGCATCGACGTGGATACCGTCTGCCGCACGCGATGCATCGAGCCGCACCTGCGAACGCTGGCGCACCACCCCTGAGGCGAGCCAGGCGCCGCAGACGGCTACCACGATGACGCCAAATGTCCACAGGTGAATAGGGCGCGACAGGCCGTTGCCGATCGCCTCGATCAATTCCGCCAGCGGTGCGTCCTTCATGTCAGTTCCGCGTCTCGCTGCGACGACGCTCGAGCACCGCCGCAAAGAAACCATCCGTGCTGTGCAGGTGCGGCAGCATCACGAAGTACGGCGCAAAGCGAGCGCTGTGCTCGATGTCGATGCCCTGCTGGGCCAGCACCTCGGTCGCCGGCACCGGCTCGAACTGCGGGTTCTCGCGCAGGAATTGCTCGATCACCTGCTGGTTCTCCAGCGCCAGCAGCGAGCAGGTGGCATACACCAGCCGCCCACCCGGCTTGACCAGGCGTGCCGCCGCCCGCAGCACATTGCCCTGCACCGTGTTGACCCGCGCCAGTTCCGCTTCGTCGAAGCGCCACTTGAGATCCGGATTGCGCCGCAGGGTGCCGCTGCCCGAGCAGGGCGCATCCACCAGCACGCGGTCGATCTTGCCGGCCAGGCGCTTGACCTTCGGGTCGTTCTCGCTGTCGATGGCCGCCGGATGCACGTTGGACAGTCCGCTGCGCTTCAGGCGCGGGCCGAAGCCTGCCAGCCGCTTGGCATTGATATCGAACGCGTAGATGCGCCCAGAGGAGCGCATCAGGCTGCCCAGCGCCAGTGTCTTGCCGCCGGCGCCGGCACAGAAATCCACCACCATCTCGCCGCGTCGCGGCGCCACGAGCCGTGCGATCAGCTGACTGCCTTCGTCCTGCACCTCGATCAGGCCATCGCGATATAGCGCCCAGCGCGCCAGCCCGGGCTTCTCGATCAGGCGCACCGCCTCCGGCGAATAGCGGGTCGGCTGGGCATCGACCGGGGCATGTTCGCGCGTGGCCGCGCGCAGCGAGGCGAGCACCTCGTCACGGCTGGCCTTCAAACTATTGACGCGCAGGTCGAGCGGCGCCGCTTCGGTCAGCGCCTTGAACAGCGGCTCGGCGTCCTCGTACTGCGCCGCAAGCGCCGAGTACAGCCACAGCGGCAACTCGGCACGCACAGCGCCCGGCGCACGGGTCAGGTCCATCGCCAGCGCATTGCGCACCGCGCGTTCATCGCCACGCAACTCGCGTGGACCGAGCGCAGCCATGCCGTGCTGGCGCGCCAGCGTGACCAGCGCAGCCAGGCGTGGCGCGCGCACCGCGACCGCCGGCTGCAGCAGCCATTTCAGCGTGGCGTAATGGCGCAACGCATGGAAGCAGGCCTCGGCGATCAGGCTGCGCTCGTGACTGCCGAGCGCCGGATGCTCCTTGAAGAAGCGCGACATGATCGCGTCGGCCGGCCCGTCGAAGCGAAAGACCTGGCCCAGTAGCCAGCTGAGGTGATCCACCACGACTGCGGTCATGCGCGGCTCGTTGGGGTTGCGCAGCGGGTCGTCGCGTTCGCCGTCGCGCGGCCGCGGCGCCGAGGGGCGCGGGCCGGACCGGCCCGAACGCGGCCGCAAGGTTGTGGGTGGCCGCAACGGCCGGCGCTTGGTCACCATGCGCCGACCGCCAGTTCGGCATCGCGACCCGCAGCCACCAGCACCCGGCCATCGGCGAACCGGACGCTGCCCTCGACCACCCGCTTCACGCAGCGCGGCAGCAGTCGGTGTTCCTGCTCCAGCACGCGCGCGGCGAGGCTCTCCTCGCTGTCATCGACCCGCACCGGCACCACGGCCTGCGCGATGATGGCGCCACCATCGACCTCGTGCGAGACGAAGTGCACCGTGGCGCCGTGCACGCGCACGCCGGCGGCCAACGCCTGCCGGTGCGTGGCCAGGCCGGGAAAGCTCGGCAGCAGCGACGGATGGATGTTGATCAACCGGCCCGCGTAATGGTTCACGAAGCGCGCGGTGAGCACGCGCATGAATCCGGCCAGTACCACCAGGGCGGGCTGATGCGCGTCGATGGCCTGCATCAGTGCTTGGTCAAACGCATCGCGCGAAGCGAAGCCGGCGTGCGCGATCACCTGGGTCGGCACACCGGCGGCTTCGGCAATCTGCAATCCCGCCGCCTCCGGCCGGTTGCTGATCACGGCCGCGATGCGCGCGCCGAGCGTCTGTGACCAGCGCTCGGCGGCAGCCGCCGCCAGCAACGCCGAGAGGTTGCTGCCACGGCCGGAAATGAGACAAACGATGTTCTTCATGACCGGCAGCATTCTACGCAGCCGCCCGCATTCCTTCGGAAAATCAAAGAGTTCGCGTGGGGAGCGCGAGGACCGCAACCGTATAATCGCTGCTACGCATCACCCCTGCGCTGTCAGTCGGGACCGACCTGCCCGACGCCCGCCCAGACGCGGCCACTCCGAATGAAGATCTTTCGCGGCCTTCCCCCTCCCGCTGAACGCCTGCCGGTGGCGCTGACCATTGGCAACTTCGATGGCGTGCATCGCGGCCACCAGGCGCTGCTGGCCCGGGTAGCCGAGGCGGCAAGCGAGCGCGGACTGGCGCCTGCGGTGATGACGTTCGAACCGCATCCGCGCGAGTTCTTCGCACCCGACCAGGCGCCGGCACGCATCGCAAACCTGCGCGACAAGCTCGAAGCATTGCAGGCCGCCGGCATCGAGCGCGTGTTCATCCAGCACTTCGGCCGCCGCTTCGCGCAACTGTCTGCCGAGGATTTCGTGCGCCGCGTATTGGTCGATGGCTGCCGCGTCCGCTGGCTGATGGTGGGCGACGACTTTCGCTTCGGCGCGCGCCGCGCGGGCGACATCGCGCTGCTGCGCACGCACGCCGCCGCCGGCAGCTACGAGGTCGTGCAGTGCCCGACCATCTGCGCCGACGGTGAGCGCATCTCCAGTTCAGCCGTGCGCGACGCGCTGGCCCGCGGCGATCTGACGCTGGTGCAGCGCCTGCTCGGTCGCCCGTATCTGATCAGCGGCCGCGTGCAGCACGGCGCAAAGCTGGGTCGCACCATCGGATTTCCGACGCTCAACCTGCGCATCGCGCACGCCAAGCGCATGCGCCGCGCCGCGCTGCATGGCGTGTTCGCCGTGCGTGTGCACGGATTGGACGCGCAGCCGCTCGATGGCGTGGCCAGCGTGGGCTTGCGGCCCACGGTCGACGATAGCGGCCGCTGGCTGCTCGAAGTGCACTTGTTCGATTTCGCGCGTCAGGTCTACGGCCGGCTGGTCCGCGTCGAGTTCGTGCACAAGCTGCGCGACGAGGAGAAGTACGACACGGTCGCAGAGCTCACGGTCGCCATCCGGCGCGATGCCGAGCAGGCCCGGGCGCTGCTGGCCAGCGTTGACCTGCAGGTTCGCGCGACAATCTGACTTTCGCCTTTTTGATCCACACCTTGCAGAGCCCGAGGGGGCCAAGGAGCAGTGATGGCTGACGACGCCAAGGGCGCCGGCAAGAAGCCGGCCGCCGATCCGCAAACCCGCAAGTACCCGCTGAATCTGCCGGACACGCCGTTTCCGATGCGTGGCGATCTGCCCAAACGCGAGCCGGGCTGGGTCAAGCAATGGGAGGAAACCAAGGTCTACACGGCGATCCGCGCCGCGCGCCAGGGCGCGCCGAAGTTCATCCTGCACGACGGCCCGCCCTACGCCAACAGCGAGATCCACCTGGGCACGGCGGTCAACAAGATCCTGAAGGACATGGTGGTGAAGTCGCGCTCGCTGGCGGGCTTCGACGCCGTCTACGTGCCGGGCTGGGACTGCCACGGCATGCCGATCGAGATCCACATCGAGAAGAAGTTCGGCAAGGGCCTGCCGCGCCCGGAGGTGCAGGCCAAGGCGCGGGCGCATGCGACCGAGCAGATCGCGCTGCAGATGGCGGGCTTCAAGCGCCTCGGCGTGCTGGGCGACTGGGACAACCCGTACCGCACGATGACCTTCAAGGCCGAGGCCGACGAGATCCGCACGCTCGGCCGCATGATGGAGAGAGGGTTCGTCTACCGCGGGCTGAAGCCGGTCAACTGGTGCTTCGACTGCAATAGCGCGCTGGCCGAAGCCGAGGTCGAGTACATCGACAAGAAGACGCCCGTCGTGGACGTGGCGTTTCCGCTGGCCGCCGGCGAGGAGGCGAAGGTCGCTCAGGCATTCGGCGTGGCGACCCTGGGCAAGCCCGCGTTCACCGCGATCTGGACCACCACGCCCTGGACGCTGCCGTCCAACCAGGCGCTGAACTTCCACCCGGAGTTCGTCTACGCGCTCGTCGATTGCGAGGACCGGCTGCTGATCCTGGCGAAGGAGCTGGTCGAGTCCTGCCTGCAGCGCTACGGCCTGAGAGGCCGCGTGATCGCCGAGACCGCGGGCAGCAAGCTCGAGTTGGTGAAGTTCAAGCACCCGCTGGCGAACCTCGACAAAGGCTACAACCGCTTCTCGCCGGTCTACCTCGGCAGCTACGTCACCGCCGATGCCGGCACCGGGATCGTGCACTCGTCGCCTGCCTACGGTATCGAGGACTTCGACTCGTGCAAGTCGTACGGCATGACCAACGACCAGATCCTGAATCCGGTCCAGGGCGACGGCGTGTACGCCAAGGACCTGCCGCTTTTCGGCGGCATGAAGATCTGGGACGCCAACCCCAAGGTGATGGACGCGCTGCGCGTGGCCGGCCACCTGCTGCACGGGGCGACCGAAGGCCACAGCTACATGCACTGCTGGCGGCACAAGACGCCGCTGATCTACCGCGCGGCGAGCCAGTGGTTCGTGCGAATGGATGGCGCCACGCGCGAGTCCGCCGGCCTGATGCAATCCGAGACGGTGGGCCAGACGCTGCGCCAGAGCGCGCTGCACGCGATCGAGCAGACCGGCTTCTACCCGGCCTGGGGCAAGGCGCGCCTGCACGGCATGATCGCCAACCGGCCGGACTGGTGCATCTCGCGCCAGCGCAACTGGGGCGTGCCGCTGCCGTTCTTCCTGAAGAAGAGCGACGGCAGCCTGCATCCGCGCACGCTTGAGCTGTTGGAAGTAGCGGCGCAGAAGGTCGAGGCCGGCGGCATCGAGGCCTGGTCCAAGGCAAGCACCGAGGACTTCCTGCCCGCGGCCGAGGCCGCCGAGTACGAGAAGAGCAACGACATCCTCGACGTCTGGTTCGATTCGGGCTCGACCCATCGCACGGTGATGCGCGGCTCGCACGCGGCCGACCTTGCCTACCCGGCCGACCTGTATCTGGAAGGCTCCGACCAGCACCGCGGCTGGTTCCACTCATCTTTGCTGATCGGCGCCGCGATCGACGGCCGGGCGCCGTACAAGGGCCTGCTGACGCACGGCTTCGTGGTCGATGCGCAGGGCCGCAAGATGAGCAAGTCGCTCGGCAACGGCATCGACCCGCGCGAGCTCGCCGACAAGATGGGCGCCGAGATCATGCGGCTGTGGGTCGCCTCGACCGATTACTCGGGCGAGATGTCGATCGGCGACGAGATCCTGAAGCGCGTGGTCGAGAGCTATCGTCGCATTCGCAATACGCTGCGCTTCCTGCTTGCCAACACCAGCGACTTCGACATCACTCGCGATGCGGTGCCGGTCGGCGAGATGCTGGAGATCGACCGCTACGCGCTCGCGCTCACCTCGCAGTTCCAGGCCGAGGTGCTGGCAAGCTACGAGAAGTTCGAGTTCCACCCGGTGGTGGCGCGGCTGCAGACCTTCTGCTCCGAGGACCTCGGCGCGTTCTACCTCGACATCCTGAAAGACCGGCTGTACACGACGGCGGCCACGTCGGCCGCGCGCCGCTCGGCGCAGACCGCGCTGTGGCACATCACGACCGGCCTGCTGCGCTTGATGGCGCCGTTCCTCAGCTTCACCGCGGAGGAGGCCTACGCGATCTTTTCGCCGGGCCACAAGACGATCTTCGCCAAGACCTTCCACGAGCTGCCGGGCGTGCCGGGACACGAGGCGCTGCTTGCCAAGTGGACCACGATCCGCGCGATCCGCGCCGACGTCCTCAAGGAGATCGAAGCCAAGCGCGAGGCAGGGTCGGTCGGCTCGTCGCTGCAGGCCGAGGTCGATCTGTACCTCGCGGGAGAGCGGCATGCGCTGCTCGCCACGTTGGGCGACGATCTGAAGTTCGTCACGCTGACCAGCCGAGCCACGCTGCACGCAGCCGCCTCGCCCGAAGCGGAACAGGTCATCGTCGCGCCGACCGCGCACCAGAAGTGCGACCGCTGCTGGCACTGGCGCGCGGATGTCGGCATCGAGGCCGCGCATCCGACGCTGTGCGGACGCTGCGTGACCAACCTGTTCGGCGCCGGCGAAGTCCGGCACGTCGCCTGATCACACAAACGGGGAATGCAATTGGCCTGGGGCAGTTCGAAAAGCTGGTGGCAGAAGCTGTATCCGTGGCTGATCCTGGCAGCGCTGATCGTGCTCGCTGACCAGCTGACCAAGATCGCCATCGAGAAGGTGTTCAACTACGGCGACGTGCGTCCGATAACCGGGTTCTTCAACCTGGTGCTCACGTACAACAAGGGCGCGGCGTTCTCGTTCCTCGCCAACGCGGGCGGCTGGCAGGACGAGTTCCTGACGGTTGTCGGCATCGGCGCCTCGCTGTTCATCGTCTACCTGCTGGCGCGGCACGGCACGCAGAAACTGTTTTCGCTGGCCTTGGCGCTGATCCTGGGCGGGGCGATCGGCAATGTGATCGACCGCGTCGCCTATGGCCACGTGATCGACTTCCTCGACTTCCATTGGCGCGGCTGGCACTGGCCCGCTTTCAACCTCGCCGACAGCGCAATCGTCTGTGGCGCGGCGCTGCTGATCCTCGACGAGCTGCTGCGAGTACGACGAGCCAAGTAGCCATGGGCACACCGCCGCGGACCGAGTGGGATTACTCCGGGATCGTCGCGGCGGCCTACGACCATTACTTCGGCGACGAGCCGTTCTGGGACCAGCGCTTCTTCGAGGCGCGGCTGCGTGGCAATGGCGGTCGCGCGCTGGAACTGGCCTGCGGCACCGGACGGTTGCTGGTACCGCTGCTGCGCGACGGCCTCGATGTCGAAGGCCTGGACACCTCGGCCGACATGCTCGACATCCTGCGCCACAAGGCCCGGGCGCCGAACCTGGCTCCGGTGCTGTACCAGTGTCCGATGCAGGCCTTCGACCTGCCCCGCCGCTACCGGACGGTGTTCGTCCCCGCCGGCTCGTTTTGCATGCTCGTGCACGACGAGGAGATCCGCGCCACGCTGGCCTGCTGTCTGGCCGCGCTCGAGCCCGGCGGCGAACTGATCATCCCGCTGGACGTCGAGGAACCCGCGGTCCGCGAGAAGCATGAGTGGCGATTGCGGCGGGACGTCGAGGTGCCCAGCCACCAAGCCCGCGTCCGCATCCACGAGCGGATCGGTTACGACCCGGGCACCACGTTGATCGACTGGCAGCTGCGCTGGGAGGTCGAGCGCAGCGGTCAGGCGGTCGAGCGCTTCGAACGCAAGCATCTCCTGCGCCACCACCGGGCCGACGACTTCGCCGAGTTGTTGCGCGCAGCGGGCTTCGAGGCCGTGCAGACGCGGCGTGGATATGCTGAAATGGAATCGACTGATCCGTCTGACGACACGGTCTTCACTGCGCGTCGTCCGCAGCACTGAACACGCATCGATGAACCTCGTTGGCAAGCACCTCGTCCTCGCGCTCACGGGCGGCATCGCCGCCTACAAGGTGTGCGAGCTGGCGCGCCGGCTGCAGGACGAAGGCGCGACCGTGCAGGCGGTGATGACCAGGGCCGCGCAGGAGTTCGTGACCACCACCACGCTGCAGGCGCTGACCGGCCGCCCAGTGTTCACAGATCAGTGGGGCCACGCGGGCGGCCAGGTCGCCAACGCGATGCCGCACATCGACCTCACGCGCGTGGCTGATGCGATCGTGGTGGCGCCCGCCTCCGCGCACTTCATCGCCCGCACCGCGCAGGGCCTGGCCGACGACCTGCTGTCGACGCTGGTGCTGGCGCGCCGCTGTCCGCTGCTGGTGGCGCCGGCCATGAACGTCGAGATGTGGAGCAACCCGGCCACTCAGCGCAACGTCGAGACGCTGCGCGGAGACGACGTCGTGTTCCTCGGCCCGGCCAGCGGCGAGCAGGCCTGCGGCGAGACCGGCGCCGGGCGCATGCTCGAACCGCAGGAACTGCTCGAAGACATCATCGCGTTCTTCCAGCCGAAGCTCCTGGCGGGCAGGCGCGTGCTGCTCACCGCCGGCCCGACCTTCGAGCCGATCGACCCGGTGCGCGGCATCACCAACCTGTCGTCGGGCAAGATGGGCTTTGCCATCGCGCGCGCGGCACACGAGGCGGGCGCCGAGGTAACGCTGGTGGCCGGACCGACCACGTTGCCTACGCCACGCGGCGTGCAGCGCATCGACGTGCAGACCGCGCAGCAGATGCACGATGCCGTCATCGTCCACGCCGCCGCTGCGCAGGTGTTCATCGCCGTCGCAGCGGTAGCCGACTGGCGCGTGGCGAACGCGGCACCCAGCAAGATCAAGAAGGGCGCCGGCGTGCCTCAGCTAGCCTTCGAACCGAATCCGGACATCCTCGCCACGGTGGCACAGATGAAGCGCGGTCCGTTCTGCGTAGGCTTCGCCGCCGAGACCGACGACGTCGCTCACCATGGTCAGGCCAAGCGCAAGTCGAAGGCGGTGCCGCTGCTGGTTGCCAATCGCGCGCAGGATGTCTTCGGCGCCGACGCCAGCGAACTGCTGCTGATCGATGCCGACGGTACGCACACGCTGCCGCGCGCCAGCAAGCTCGCGCAGGCGCGCCGCCTGATGGCCGAGATTGCGCGGCGCATCGGTCACAGCGACACTTGAGCGGCTGGAGCTGCCCCGCCATGCACTCCACGCACAACCCGGTCGGCGTCCCGGTCGGCGAACCGAAGGACGGTGATTTCGTCGCCTACCTCGCGCAGATCGAGAAGCGCCAGCTGGCGGCACTGCCGGTGCGTGCTGCGCACACGCCGCCATCGCTGAACGGGCCGCACACGCCGAGCACCGAGTCGCAGGAAGACTGGACCGAGCGGGCGCCGCTCGGCGCGGCCGAGGCCGAGCAGCTGCGCCAGCAGCTCGCGCTCGACAGCCGTCAGCGCACGGGCCTGGTCGGTGCCGCCTTCATGGGCCTGTTCGGCCTGTTCTTCACCGTGCAGGGGCTGCTGGCCGATGGCGGCATCGTGGCACTGCTGATCGGGGCCTTCCTGCTGTGGCGGGCCTGGATCGCCGTGCGCAAGGCGCTCGGCACGGCGTCGACCTCGCAGCGCGACCTCGCCGGGCGTCTGGTCGATACACTGCGCCAGATGCAGAAACGATGATCTCGCTCGACGTTCGCGTGCTCGACGCGCGCTTGCACGACACGCCACCTGCCTACGCCACCGCCGGCGCCGCCGGCCTCGACCTGCGGGCCTGCATCAATGCGCCGCTGACGCTTGCCCCGGGCGACACGCAACTGGTGCCGACCGGGCTGGCGATCCATCTCGGCGACCCCGGCTACGCGGCGCTGATCCTGCCGCGCTCGGGCCTCGGTCACAAGCACGGCATCGTGCTCGGCAATCTGGTCGGACTGATCGATTCCGACTACCAGGGGCAGCTGATGGTCTCGGCCTGGAACCGCGGGCGCGACGCGTTCACGGTGCAGCCGCTGGAGCGCATTGCGCAGCTGGTGATCGTGCCGGTGGCGCAGGTGCGACTGAACATGGTCGAGGCCTTCGAATCCAGCGCGCGCGGCGCCGCCGGGTTCGGCTCGACCGGCAAGCACTGAGGCACCGACGTGCTCGCCACGTTTTCGCGATGGCTGCTGGCGCGCTTCGGCTGGCAGGTCGACTTCACCCCGCTGCCCGGGCCGCGCGGCATCCTGATCGTCTATCCGCACACGTCCAATTGGGACTTCATCCTCGGCCTGCTGGCCAAGTGGACCATGGGCGTGCCGCTGCGCTGGATCGGCAAGGAGACGCTGTTTCGCGGCTTGACCGGCGCCACGCTCGGCCGGCTGATGCGGCTGTGGGGTGGGCGGCCGGTCGATCGCCACCAGGCCAGCGGCACCGTGCTGCAACTGGCGGCGCTGATGCGCAGCGAGCCATGGTTCTGGCTGGCCCTGTCGCCCGAGGGCACGCGCCGGCACCTGGATCACCTGCGCTCGGGCTTCTATCACCTGGCACTCGAGATGAACGTGCCGGTCGGACTGGCCTATATCGACTTTCGCACCCGGCGTATTGGGGTGCGCGACTTCGTCGTGATGAGCGGCGACGAAGCACGCGATCTGGCCCTGCTGAACGCCTACTACGCCGAGATGCGCGGCCGCTATCCGCACCGGGCCAGCACGATCGCCTTTCGCACGACATCCGATGCCGCCGCACGCCGCGCCCAGTGATCGCCGCCCGGGCGATCGAGCGCGCGGCCGGCGGCGCCGCCTGGCTGGTGATCCAACTCACAGCCGGCGTCCGTCACGGCGGGTCCAGGCCCCCTGCCCCCGCCACTGCAATCGCATACCCTGCATGTCGGTATGACTGCAGCGCGTTGCCGAGCGCAGGGCCGCCAGATACCATCGGCTTGCTGCGGCGTCTCGGTGATGACCGGCGGCCACATAAACAAGGAGACACGATGCATCGAGCGACACTCGCTGCCGCCCTGATCGGCTTTGCCGGCGCGGCTGCAGCTCAGGCCGATCCGAACCTCGGGCGCAATCTCGCCGCCACCTGTGCCAATTGCCACGGCACCGACGGCCGCAGCGTGGGAGGCAACGAGTCACTTGCCGGCAAGCCCAAGGAGGATCTCGTCAAGACGATGCAGGACTTCAAGGCCGGGCGCAAGCCGGCCACGATCATGCACCAGCTGTCCAAGGGCTTCTCCGATGCCCAGATCGAAGCTGTCGCGCAGTACTTCTCACAACAAAAGCGCGCGGACCGCTGACCGGAGGCAGGGATCATGACGAACATGAAACGACGTGAATTCGTGACCGCACTCGGCGCCGGCTCGGCGCTGGCGGCACTGAGCGGCTGCGCGACGATGGGCGGCGGCAGCGCCGGCCGCGTGGTGGTGATCGGCGGCGGCTACGCCGGCGCCACGGCAGCCAAGTACATCCGCATGTGGAGCGAGGGCCGCGTCGACGTGACGCTGGTCGAGCCGCGCGAGCGCTTCGTCTCGTGCCCAATGTCGAACCTGGTGATCGGCGGCAGCAAGAACCTCGACTATCTGACCCAGTCGTACGACGGCCTGGTCAAGCGCCATGGCGTCAAGCTGGTGCGCGATACGGCCACCCGGATCGACGCCGACAAGCGCACCGTCACCACGGCCGGTGGCCAGACCCTGAGCTACGACCGCCTGATCGTTGCGCCTGGCATCGACTTCATGTGGGATCAATTGCCCGCCATGGCCAAGAACACCGCGGCGGCGAGCGAAGTCGCGCCGCATGCCTGGCAGGCCGGTCCGCAGACCGTGCTGTTGCGCCGGCAACTGGAAGCGATGCCCGACGGCGGCGTGGCGGTGATCTCGATCCCGCGCGCACCGTACCGCTGCCCGCCCGGGCCGTACGAGCGCGCCTGCCAGATGGCCTCCTACTTCAAGAAGAGCAAGCCCAAGTCGAAGGTGCTGATCCTCGACGGCAACGAGGACGTGCAATCGAAGAAGGCGCTGTTCATGAAGGTCTGGAACGAGACCTACAAGGGCATCGTCGAGTACCGGCCGAACTACGTGCTGACCGATGTTGATCTCGGCAGCAAGACGCTGCGCTTCGACACCCAGGATTCGGTCAAGGCCGACGTGATCAACGTGATCCCGCCGCAGAAGGCCGGCAGCATCGCGGCCGCGGCCGGCGTGATCACCGCCAACAATCGCTGGTGCGAAGTGGACTTCCTCACCTACGAATCGATCAAGGTGAAGAACGTGCACGTGCTGGGCGATGCGATCCAGATCGCCCCCGGCATGCCGAAGTCGGGTCACATGGCAAACAACCAGGCCAAGGTCTGCGCCGCGGCGGTGGTCGCGCTGATGACCGGTGGCACGGTCAGCCAGACGCCGATGCTGACCAACACCTGCTACAGCATGACCTCGGATGCCGAGTCAGTGCACGTGGCTTCGGTGCACCAGTACGACGCCGGCAAGAAGACCATGCTGACGGTGCCGGGCTCGGGCGGGGTGTCGGTGGCGCCGACCACGATCGAAGGCGACTACGCACTGGCCTGGGCGCAGAACATCTGGTCGGACGTTCTGGCCTGATCCGACGCGATCGCGGTCAAAAGAAAGAGCGGCGGGTATCCCGCCGCTTTTTCTTTAGCGCCGGTCAAGCCGGCTATTTCTTGCCCGCCAGGTACTCGGACACGGCCTTGACCTCGAGTTCGGTCAGCTTCGCGGCGATGGTGTGCATCACCTCGTTGTCGGTGGTCCGCTCGCGCTTGTTGAACGACCTGATCTGGTTCTCCAGGTACAACTCGTTCTGGCCCGCCAGCCGCGGCAGGTTGGGCGTGCCCGCGCCCTGCGGTCCGTGACAGGCTGCGCAGGCCGGGACACCCGAGAAGCGATTGCCCTGCGTGTACACATAACGGCCAACGAGCGCCAGTTCCTGGTCCTTGATCTCGCTTGCGGTGGCCGGCATCTGGAAGTAGTACTCGCCCAGAGCCGTCATGTCTTCGGGGGTCAGGTTGCGGACCATGGGCCGCATCGACGTCGACTTGCGGTCGCCGCTCTTGAACGCGGCCAGCTGGCGGGCGATGTAGTTGGGATGTTGCGCGGCGAGCTTGGGAAACACCTCGCTCGAACTCTCGCCTTGTTCGCCATGGCACAGCACGCAGCTGCCAGCCGCGATCTTCTTGGCCCGCTCATGGTCGGGCGCCTGGGCTGCAGAAGTGGTCGCGACCATGGCCAGAACGGCCGCCGCGATGAAGCATTGCCAAGTCACGATGTTCCCTCCAACCGAGGGCCCCGGACGCCGGCGTCGTCGCGCGCAGGCGCTGCGCTCCGGGGCCGCTTCAAGAAGAACTGCGATGGCGCCAACCGGCGCCATCGCTCCCGCAAGAAATCAGTCCGACAGCACCGGCTCGCCGCGCGCTTCCTGCGGCGCGCTGCCGCCGTCGGACGACGGAAACTCCAGCTTGACCTCGCCCGCCGCATCGACGTCGACGCTGACCTTGCCGCCGTTGACCAGGCGGCCGAACAGCAGCTCGTCGGCCAGCGCTTTGCGGATGGTGTCCTGGATCAGGCGCGCCATCGGGCGCGCGCCCATCAGCGGGTCGAAGCCCTTTTTCGGCGAGGTACGCGCGCAGCGCGTCGGTGAAGATCGCCTCGACCTTCTTCTCGTGCAGCTGCTCCTCGAGCTGCATCAGGAACTTGTCGACCACGCGCAGGATGATCTCGTCGTCGAGCGCCGGAAGGAGATGATCGCGTCGAGGCGGTTGCGGAACTCCGGCGTGAACATGCGCTTGATGTCGGCCATCTCGTCGCCGGCCTGCTTGTTCGAAGTGAAGCCGATGCTGGTCTTCTGCAGCGCCTCGGCGCCGGCGTTGGTGGTCATGATGATCATCACGTTGCGGAAGTCCGCCTTGCGGCCGTTGTTGTCGGTCAGCGTGCCGTGGTCCATCACCTGCAGCAGGATGTTGAAGATGTCCGGGTGCGCCTTCTCGATCTCGTCGAGCAGCAGCACCGCGTACGGCTTCTTGGTGATCGCCTCGGTGAGCAGGCCGCCCTGGTCGAAGCCGACGTAGCCCGGCGGCGCGCCGATCAGGCGGCAGACCGCGTGGCGCTCCATGTATTCGGACATGTCGAAGCGGATCAGTTCGATGCCCATGCAGTAGGCCAGCTGCCGCGCGACCTCGGTCTTGCCGACGCCGGTGGGGCCGGAGAACAGGAAGGTGCCGATCGGCTTCTGCGGATTGCCGAGCCCGGAGCGCGCCATCTTGATCGCCGAGGCCAGCGCGTCGATGGCCTTGTCCTGGCCGAACACCACGGTCTTCAGGTCGCGGTCGAGGTTCTTCAGCGCGCTGCGGTCGTCGGAGGACACGCTGCTGCGGCGGGATGCGCGCGATCTTGGCGACGATCTCCTCGATCTCGCCCTTGCCGATGACCTTCTTCTGCTTCGACTTGGGCAGGATGCGCTGCGCGGCGCCGGCCTCGTCGATCACGTCGATCGCCTTGTCGGGCAGGTGGCGGTCGTTGATGTAGCGTGCCGACAGCTCGGCGGCGGTGGTGAGCGCGTTCGCCGTGTACTTGACGCCGTGGTGCGACTCGAAGCGCGACTTCAGCCCGCGCAGGATCTCGACGGTCTCCTGGATCGAAGGCTCGTTCACGTCGATCTTCTGGAAGCGGCGCGACAGCGCGTGGTCCTTCTCGAAGATGCCGCGGAATTCGTTGTAGGTGGTGGCGCCGATGCACTTGAGCGCGCCCGAGGAGAGCGCCGGCTTGAGCAGGTTGGAGGCGTCGAGCGTGCCGCCGGAGGCCGCGCCGGCGCCGATCAGCGTGTGGATCTCGTCGATGAACAGGATCGCGTTGGGGTTGTCCGCCAGCTGCTTGAGCACCGCCTTGAGGCGCTGCTCGAAATCGCCGCGGTACTTGGTGCCGGCCAGCAGCGCGCCCATGTCGAGCGAATAGACGGTGGATTTTTCCAGGATCTCCGGCACGCTGCCCTCGACGATGCGGCGCGCCAGGCCCTCGGCGATCGCGGTCTTGCCGACGCCGGCCTCGCCGACCAGCAGCGGGTTGTTCTTGCGGCGGCGGCACAGCGTCTGGATCACGCGCTCGAGCTCCTTGTCGCGGCCGATCAGCGGATCGATCTTGCCGGTGAGGGCCAGCTGGTTGAGGTTCTGCGTGAAGTTGTCGAGCGCGCCTGGCTCGGCGCCTGCGCCTCGCGCTCTCCTGTTCGGCCGCCTCTTCGCCCTTGCTCGGCTCCGGCTGCGGCGTCTTGGTGATGCCGTGCGAGATGAAGTTCACCACGTCGAGGCGCGTGATGCCCTGCTTCTGCAGGAAGTAGACGGCGTGCGAATCCTTCTCGCCGAAGATGGCCACCAGCACGTTGGCGCCGGTGACTTCCTTCTTGCCCGAGGACTGCACGTGCAGGATGGCGCGCTGGATCACGCGCTGGAAGCCCAGCGTCGGCTGGGTGTCCACCTCGCCGTCGCCGGCGACGGTCGGCGTGTGCTCGGTCGATGAAGTCGGCGAGCATTCTTGCGCAGCTCCTCGATGTTGGCGGCGCAGGCGCGCAGCACCTCGGCGGCGGAGGGGTTGTCGAGCAGCGCCAGCAGCAGGTGCTCGACGGTGATGAACTCGTGGCGCTTCTGCCGCGCCTCGACGAAGGCCATGTGCAGGCTGACTTCAAGTTCCTGGGCAATCATCCCGTCCTTCGCTTTCTGCATACTCAGTTTCCTCCATCACGCACTGCAGCGGATGCTGGTGCTGGCGTGAATAGCTGCAAACCTGCTCGACCTTCGTCGCGGCCACATCGCGCGGATAGACACCGCACACGCCACGGCCCTCATGATGCACCTTCAGCATGATCTGGGTCGCCTGTTCACGGCCCTTGCCGAAGAACTTCTGCAGCACACCGACCACGAACTCCATCGGCGTGTAGTCGTCGTTCAGCAGCATCACCTTGTAAAGCGGCGGCGGCTTATGCGTTGCCGTTCCGGTCTCGGAGAGCGACATCTATCGAGCTGGGGTAGCTTTGCTTGCGTGTTGGACCATGCTCATATTATTCTAATGCGAATACAAACACGGTCAAACGCAACTGCGCATGACGATCGGGGGAAATGGGGGCAATCCGGTTCGCATCGCTCGTTTATTAGTGGCGGAATACGCTGTCGAGCAGCATCGACATTCCTTGACGCTTTCCGGAAAACTGCCGTAAAAGGCGGACGTGTTTGGTTAAGCTCCCCTCAGTGAAGCTGCGAGTGACCGTGCAGTCTGTTTCAGTTCCTGATTCACCGCTTTGGTTCCCTCTGCTGTAGAGAAGACTTGAACACAAACATGTCGCCGGCACAGTGGGCGTTTCGCTTGCAAAGGGATGGCAAACAGGTCTGCGTTATGTGTCACGTTTTATGGAAGAGGTTGTTATGGCAACGGGTACCGTCAAGTGGTTCAATGATTCCAAGGGTTTTGGCTTTATCACGCCGGATGATGGCAGCGAAGATTTGTTCGCGCACTTCTCCGCAATCAACATGAGCGGCTTCAAGTCACTCAAGGAGGGCCAGAAGGTCAGCTTCGACGTCGTGCAGGGCCCCAAGGGCAAGCAGGCTTCGAACATCCAGGCGGCCTGATTTCCGTTTCCCGGCGCCGGCCTGATGTAAGACATATCCGGCGCAAAAATAAAAGCCCGCCGATCGGCGGGCTTTTTTTTCGTCCCGACCGCCACGCCTTTATCAGTGGGAGAGAGATGCGGGGTTTCCTCCCCCCTGCAAGGGGGCAGGCGGGCTTACATCCGCGCGATCATGGCCTGGCCGAAGGCCGAGCACTTGACCTCGGTCGCGCCTTCCATCAGGCGCGCGAAGTCGTAGGTGACGATCTTGTCGCCGATGGCGGCTTCTCGAACGACTTGATGATCAGATCGGCGGCCTCGTTCCAGCCCAGGTGGCGCAGCATCATCTCGGCGGAGAGGATCAGCGAGCCCGGATTGACATAGTCCTTGCCGGCGTACTTGGGCGCGGTGCCGTGCGTGGCCTCGAACATCGCCACCGAGTCGGAGATGTTGGCGCCCGGGGCGATGCCGATGCCGCCGACCTGCGCGGCGAGCGCGTCGGAGATGTAGTCGCCGTTGAGGTTGAGCGTGGCGATCACGTCGTATTCGGCCGGGCGCAGCAGGATCTGCTGCAGGAAGGCGTCGGCGATCACGTCCTTGATCACGATCTCCCGGCCGGTCTGCGGGTTCTTGAACGTTCACCACGGGCCGCCGTCGATCGGCTGCGCCGCCGAACTCTTCGCTTGCGCCAGCTCGTAGCCCCAGTCGCGGAAGCCGCCTTCGGTGAACTTCATGATGTTGCCCTTGTGCACGAGGGTCACCGACTTGCGGTCGTTGTCGATGGCGTACTGGATCGCCTTGCGCACCAGGCGCTCGGTGCCTTCGCGCGAGACCGGCTTGATGCCGATGCCGGAGGTCTTCGGGAAGCGGATCTTCTTGACGCCCATCTCGTTCTGCAGGAAGTTGATGACCTTCTTCGCGTTGTCCGACTCGGCGGCCCATTCGATGCCGGCGTAGATGTCCTCGGTGTTCTCGCGGAAGATCACCATGTCGGTCTTGTTCGGCTCCTTCAGCGGCGAGGGCACGCCCTTGAAGTAGCGCACCGGGCGCAGGCAGACGTAGAGGTCGAGTTCCTGGCGCAGGGCCACGTTGAGCGAGCGGATGCCGCCGCCGACCGGCGTGGTCAGCGGGCCCTTGATCGAGACCACGTATTCCTTGACGGCCTGCAGCGTCTCCTCGGGCAGCCAGACGTCGGGGCCATAGATCTTGGTCGGCTTTCTCGCCGGCGTAGATCTCCATCCAGTGGATCTTCTTCTTGCCGCCATAGGCCTTGGCCACCGCCGCGTCGACCACCTTCATCATCACCGGCGTGATGTCGATGCCGATGCCGTCGCCCTCGATGAAGGGGATGATCGGCTTGTCGGCGACGTTCAGGCTGTAATCCGTGTTGACGGTGATCTTTTCGCCGCCGGCCGGGACCTTGACGTGCTTGTACATGGCCTCTTCGCCGGCAGGATCGTCGTCGTCGAAGGATGAACGCGCCGCTCCCGGCTCCCGCAAGAGCGGCAAGCCGATAAGTTTACTCGTCCAACTGCGCCGCGCCGCCGGTCAACCCTCACGGGGCGGAACCCGTTGAACGCCTCGACGCCAAACGTCCGCGAATCCGCCGTCGGTGGTCGCGCTTCTCAATCAGGAATCAAGGGAGTCACACAATGAACAAGTCGATCGCCATCGTGGTTGCCATGCTGTTCGCCGGCGCCGCCGCAGCTCAGACCGCTGCGCCCGCCGCTCCGGCAACGCCTGCCGCCAAGGCTGCCCCGGCACCCAAGGCCGATGCCAGCAAAGCCGAGGGCGCACAAGTCGGACGCGTCGAAGGCCACCCCAGCCAAGCCTGCAGCCAAGCCCGCGAAAGCTGAGAAGCCCGCCGCCAAGGCCGCTGAAAAGCCTGCCGCCAAGCCCGCCGAAGCGCAAAAGTAATCCACAGCGCGGGGGTAACCTCGCTGCGCGGCTATCGCAGTTGCACGACCTTGGCCGCGCCGGATGACAGCCAGGGCAGGGGTCAGTTACCCTGCCCCGCTTCATTTCCCGCCACGCCTGCCGCGTGAGTTCCTGATGCAAAGCGCCAGAGCAGCCGCCGCCACAGTGCTTGGCGCCATCATGTTGGGCGTCGCCCACGCGCAATCCCCGCTGCCCACCACCAAGCTCACCGCTGGCATCCACCTGATCACCGCCGAGGTCGCTGCCAACGACCCGGCGCGTGCGCGCGGGCTCATGTTCCGCGAGCGCCTGGCGCCCAATCAGGGCATGTTGTTCGTGTTCGACGCCAAGACCGTGCAGTGCATGTGGATGCGCAACACGCTGATCCCGCTGTCGGTCGCGTTCATCGAAGACGACGGCAGCATCGTCAACATCGAGGACATGCAGCCGAAGACCGAGACCAGCCATTGCGCTGCGCGGCCGGTGCGTTTCGCCCTCGAAATGGATCAGGGCTGGTTCGCCAAACGCGGCATCAAGGCCGGCACCCGGCTCGCCGGCCTGCCGACGCCGCGCTGATCGCCACCGAATGCCCATGCCAATGCAAAGAGGCCGGCGCATGCGCCGGCCTTTTTGCGTCGAAACTCGATTCTGACTAGCCGAGGTTCTTTGCCGCGAAGTCCCAGTTGACCAGGCTCGCCAGAAAGGTCTCGACAAACTTGGGGCGGGCGTTGCGGTAGTCGATGTAGTAGGCGTGTTCCCAAACGTCGACGCACAGCAGCGGCTTGTCGGCGGTGGTCAGCGGGGTGCCGGCGGCGCCCATGTTGACGATGTCGACGGAGCCGTCGGCCTTCTTCACCAGCCAGGTCCAGCCGGAGCCGAAGTTGCCGACGGCGGAGGTCTGGAAGGCCTTCTTGAACTCGTCGAGCGAGCCCCACTTCTTGTTGATGGCGTCGGCCAGCGCGCCGGTCGGGGCGCCGCCGCCGTTCGGCTTCATGCAGTTCCAGAAGAAGGTGTGGTTCCACACCTGGGCGGCGTTGTTGTAGATGCCGCCGGCCGGGGCCTTCTTGACGATGGCTTCGAGGTCGAGGTTCTCGAATTCGGTGCCCTTGATCAGGTTGTTCAGGTTGGTGACATAGGCCTGATGGTGCTTGCTGTAGTGGTAGTCGAAGGTCTCCTTCGACATGTGCGGCGCGAGGGCGTCCATCGCATAGGGCAGGGCGGGAGGGTGTGTTCCATCGTTCTTCCTTGCGCGTTCGTGGAGAGGAACTCAAATTCTATCCCGCGCTCCTCGCCGACCCGACGCGCATCAGGGCTGTTCGTCCGCCGCGGCGGGTTCGAGCGTGACCCGCTCGACGCGCACCGCCACACGCCCGCGCGCCAGCTGCAGTGCCAGCGCATCGCCGTTTTGCACGGTCGCCGCGTCGACCACCAGCGCGCCGCGGGCATCGGTCACCAGCGCGTAGCCCCGCTGCAGAACCGCGTGCGGATCCAGGTGCGCCAGGCCTTGCAGCGCGCGCTGCAGGCGCATCTGCCGCTCGGCCTGCCTGCGCTGCACGGCAGCGCCGAGGCAGGCGCGCAGCGCCACCAGCCTCGCAGCGGGTTCGCCGCGAGCGGGCTGCAGCCGCGCCAGCCGTGTGATGCACGCATCGTATCGCCGCCGCGCTCAGCCCGCGCCGCAGCCGCGCCTCGCTGCGCAGGCGCGTGCGCAGGTGCTCGACGCGCGCCTGCAGGCCCGCCAGCGGCGCACGCGGGCGCTGCAGGATGCGCAGGGCGTAGTCCAGGCGCTGCTGCGATGCCTGCAGCGCCAGCCGCGCATAGCGCTGCAGGCGCAGTGCCGAGGACGCAACGGTGTCGCGCAGCGCAACCTGCGCAGGCGCCACCGCAGTTCCGGCGGGCGGCGGTGGGCGTGGGCGCGCGCAGGTCGGCGGCGAAGTCGGCGATCGTGATGTCGGACTCGTGGCCGACGCCCACCACCACCGGCAGCGCGCTGGCGCGGATCGCGCGCGCCACGACCTCTTCGTTGAACGCCCACAGGTCCTCGATCGAGCCGCCGCCGCGCACCAGCAGCAGCACCTCGACCTCGCGCCGCGCACCGGCCGTGGCCAGCATGGCCGCGATGCGCGCCCCCGCGCCTTCGCCCTGTACCGGCACCGGGTAGACGATCAGGCGTGCATACGGCGCCCGTCGCTGCAACGTGGTCACCACGTCTCGCAACGCCGCCGCCTGCAGCGACGTGACGATGCCGATCGCCCGCGGCAGGGCTGGCAAGGGGCGCTTGCGTTCGTCGTCGAACAGCCCCTCGGCGGCGAGCCGGGCCTTCAGGCGCATGAACTCCTCGAACAGCCGGCCCTGGCCGGCGCGCTCCATCGACTCGACCGTCAGCTGGTACTCGCCGCGCGCCTCGTACAGGCCGACGCTCGCCCGCAGTTGCACCGCATCGCCTTCGCGCGGCACAAAACCCAGCAGCGCATTGCGGCCGCGGAACATCACGCAGCGCACCTGCGCCGCGTCGTCCTTGAGCGTGAAGTACCAGTGCCCGCTCGCGGCGCGCGCCAGGTTGCCGATCTCGCCGCTCACGTTGACCAGGGGCATGCCGCGCGCCAGCAGACCGGCAACGGCACGATTGAGCGCGCTGACCGTCAGCGTCTCGCGCTGGGTACTGGAGAAGAGGCTGGCCATGATGGCTTCGACGAGTGCATTGCGGGACAGGCATGGATGCCGCTGGCGGAGAACAGCTGCTGCCGCGGCGCCGCCGCGCCGGCCTGACTGGCTCGCGCACACCCTACCAGTTTGTGGCAGCCGGATGCGCCGAACGGCCGAAGCGCGTGCGCGATGCTGACTGCCCGGATCGCAGGCAGGCATCGCGCAGCCCCCGCCGATGCGGCCGGCCGCGCTGTTCGTCCCGTGCCTTTCCACACGGGTCGTCCACAGCTTCTGTGGACAACGCCACTGGCAGCGCCGCACTACACTGCGGCCTGACGCGCCGGTGCACCGTGCGCGCGGTTCCAGGAGGGACACTTTGTTCTCGATCGTTCTCGCCATCGGCTGGCCGATCTGGCCGTTGATCCTCGCCTCGATCGTCGCCCTCGCGCTGATCATCGAGCGAAGCCTGGCGCTGCGCCGGCCGAAGGTCCTGCCAGCGCGACTGTTGAACGACGTGCTGGCGTTGCACGCCAAGCGCCAGGTCAGTGCCGACGTGGTCGCGAAGCTGGAAGACAGCTCGCCCCTCGGGCGCGTGCTGGCCGCCGCACTGCGCAACGAGCGCGCGCCGCGCGAGATCGCGCACGAGGCGGTGGCCAACGCCGGCAGCCATGCCGCGCATGAGCTGTCGAAGAACCTGTCGCTGCTCGGATCGATCGGCTCGATCGCGCCGCTGATCGGGCTGTTCGGCACCGTGGTCGGCATGATCGAGATCTTCGCCTCGCAGCAGGCCGGTTCCAACCCGCAGCAGCTCGCCCACGGCATCTCGATCGCGCTGTACTGCACCGCCTTTGGCATCGTGGTCGCGGTGCCGGCAGTGCTGTTCTATCGCCACTTCAAGTCGCGCATCGAGGACTTCCTGGTCGACATGGAAGACGAGGCGCAGAAGCTGCTCGACACACTGTTCGCGCCGCGCACGCTCCCGCCGCAGTAGGGCTGCTCCGATGCGCTTTCGCCGCCCGCAGGACGAGGATCCGGAGATGAACCTGATCCCGTTGATCGACGTCATGCTGATCGTGCTGATCTTCCTGGCGGTCAGCACCACCTATTCGCGCTTCACCGAACTGCAGATCGAACTGCCGCGCGCCGACGCCACCAAGGCGCAGAGTCGTCCGCACGAGATCCAGATCGCGGTCACTGCCGACGGGCGCTATGCGATCGACCGCCAGCTGGTGCCCTTCGCCGACCCCTCCGCCTTCGCCCAGCAGTTGCGCAAGGCCGCCGAGGGCCGTACCAACCCGATCGTGGTGATCAACGCCGATGCGCAGGCGCCGCACCAGGCCGTGATCGGCGTGATGGAAGCCGCACGCCTGGCCGGACTCGCGCGCGTCAGCTTCGCCGCGCAGAAGCCGCGCGACTAGCGCGCCACGTCGCGCCGATGGCCCTGCGCTCGCGGCTGCAGCCCTGGCTGGTTGCCGTCTGGCAGAAGCGCGGCTTTGTCGCGCACCTGCTGCTGCCGCTGGCGTGGATCAACGGCGTGCTGCGCGCCGTGTCGGCCTGGCGCTACCGCGATGGCGCGCGCGCCGAGCGCCTGCCGGTGCCGGTGGTGGTGGTCGGCAATCTCTACGTCGGCGGCACCGGTAAGACGCCACTGACGATCGAACTGGTGCGCGGCCTGCGTGCGCGTGGCCACACGCCCGGCATCGTCTCGCGCGGCTACGGCTCGCAGTCATCAGTCGCGCGCGAGGTCGATCCGCGCGGCACCGCCGCCGACTACGGCGACGAGCCGCTGCTGCTGGCGCAGGCCACCAAAGCACCGGTGGTGGTCGGGCACGATCGCGTCGCTGCCGGTCGGCTGTTGCTGAACCTGCACCCCACCGTCGACGTGCTGATCGCCGATGACGGCCTGCAGCACCTGAAGCTGGCGCGCCAGGTCGAGATCGCGCTGGTGCACTACCGCGGCTTCGGCAATGGCTGGCTGCTGCCGGCCGGACCGCTGCGCGATCCGCCCACACGCCTGGCAAGCGTCGACGCCGTCGTATTCAATGATCAGCTCGATACGCCGCGCCCGACCGTGCGCGTCTACTCGCCCTTCTTCTCGATGCGCACCGAGCCCGGCGCGATCTACTCGCTGAAGGACACCTCGATGCGCGCCGCGCTCGACGAACTGGTGGCCGAGCAGCGTCAGGGTGCGTTGCGCGTGATCGCCGCCGCCGGCATCGGCATGCCGGACCGCTTCTTTGCGATGCTGCGCGCTGCCGGCCTGCAGTTCGAGGCGCTGGCGCTGGCCGATCACTACCCGTTCACCGACAATCCTTTTGCCGGGCGTCCCTACGATCTCGTGCTGCTGACCGAGAAGGACGCCGTAAAATGCCGCGCCAATCCGGTACTCGCGTCGGACGGCCGGATCTGCGTGGTGCCGCTGGCGGCACATGTCGACGCTGGCCTGTTCGAGCTGATCGAGCGCAAGATCGGCGCGCCGGCCCGCGCGCCCGCCGCAGCGGTGCCGACCCCTCAACCCACCCACTGACCCGACCTGCTCCCCGACCCCATGAGTGCCGCGATCGACCATCGACTGCTCGACATCCTCGTCTGCCCGGTCACCAAGGGCCCGCTCGAGTACGACAAGGCGCGCCAGGAGTTGATCTCGCGCAGCGCCGGCCTGGCCTATCCGATCCGCGACGGCATACCGGTCATGCTGGAAAGCGAAGCACGGCGACTCGACGGCGCACCGCCGGCCCCGGCCGCCGCCTGAGCGTGGCGCCGACGCGTCGCCCGCCCGCCTGGCCACCGCCTGTCCAATGAGCGCGCCGGTTCCGTTCGTCGCGATCGTTCCGGCGCGCCTGGCATCGACCCGGCTGCCGCGCAAGCCGCTGGCCGACCTTGATGGCCTGCCGATGGTGGTGCGGGTGGCGCAGCGCGCCCAGCAGAGCGGCGCCGCGCGCGTCGTGGTGGCGGCCGACAGCGCGGAGATCGTCGCCGCCTGCCGGGAACACCGGATCGACGTCGTCCTCACCGCGCCGTCCCACCCGACCGGCACCGACCGCCTGGCCGAGGCCGTGGCCGAGCTGGCGCTCGGCGACGCCGAGATCGTGGTCAACGTGCAGGGCGACGAACCGCTGATGCCGCCGGCCACGGTGGCCGCGGTCGCCGCACTGCTGGCCGAACGCACCGACTGCGGCATCGCCACCGCCGCGCACGCGCTGCACGACGCCACGGAGTTCTTCAGCCCGAACGTGGTCAAGGTAGTCACCGACCGCAACGGCCGCGCCTTGCTCTTTTCGCGTGCGCCGATTCCGTGGTCGCGCGATGCGTTCGCCAGCGCGCGCGATGCGCTGCCGGCGGGCCTGCCGACGCTGCGCCACGTCGGCCTGTACGCCTATCGGGCCGGCTTCCTGCGCCGCTACCCGCATCTTTCGCGCGCGCCGATCGAGGAGCACGAAAGCCTGGAGCAGCTGCGCGCGCTTTGGCACGGCGTGGGGATTGCCGTGCTCACGCTCGATGCACCGCTGCCGCCGGGCGTGGATACCCCGGAGGACCTCGACCGGGTTCGCAAGCTGCTGGCCGGCACATAGACTTCGCCGCCATCGCCACCTTCCCTCTCCTGCTCCCTCTCCCGCCGGAGGAACACCGATGAATCGTCTGATCGCCACCGCGCTGTGCACCGCGCTGCTGGCCGCCGCACCGCTCGCCGCCGATGCCAAGACCCTGCGCTGGGCCTCCCAGGGCGACCCGCAGACGGCCGACCCGCACTCGCAGAACGAAGGCCTGACCAACATGTTCTCCGAGGCGGTGCATGACCGGCTGGTGATGCGCGACAACGCGCTCAAGCCGATTCCGGGCCTCGCGGTGAGCTGGACGCAGACCAGTCCGACCACCTGGCGCTTCGCCCTGCGGCGCGGGGTCAAGTTCCACGACGGCTCGCCGTTCACCGCCGACGACGTCGTATTCACGTTCGAGCGCGCATCGCATCCGAACTCGCAACTGCGGCAGTACGCCACCCCGGTGGTGGGCAAGCCGCGCAAGATCGACGACTTCACGGTCGAGTTCGTGCAGGAGCGGCCCAACCCGATCATGCTCGAGCACCTGGCGGCGATCTACGTGATGAGCAAGTCGTGGTCGGAGAAGAACAAGGTCACCACGCCGCTGGACTTCAAGAACAAGGAAGAAACGTTCGCATCGCGCAACGCCAACGGCACTGGCGCCTGGATCCTGGTGTCGCGCGAGCCCGGCGTGAAGACGGTCCTGCGCCGCAACCCTGACTGGTGGGGCGTCAAGGAAGGCCGCGCGACCGGCAACGTGACCGAGGTCGTCTACACGCAGATCAGCGCCGACACCACGCGTACCGCGGCACTGCTTTCGAACCAGGTCGACTTCATCCTCGACCCGCCGCCGCAGGACCTGCGCCGGCTCGAGGAGAACAAGGAGACCAAGGTCGTGCGCGGCCAGGAGAACCGGATCGTGTTCTTCGGTTTTGACCAGACGCGCGACGAACTGCTGTACTCCAGCGTCAAGGGCAAGAACCCGTTCAAGGACCTGCGCGTGCGCCAGGCGGTGTATCAGGCGATCGACATCGAAGCGATCCGCAGCCGCACGATGCGCGGCTCGGCGCTGCCCACCGGCGGCATCACGCCATCGATCCTCGGCTCGCACCCGGACGCCGAGAAGCGCCTGCCGTACGACCCTGCCCGCGCCAAGCAGCTGCTGGCCGAGGCGGGCTATCCAAGCGGCTTCGACGTCACGCTCGACTGCCCGAACAACCGCTACGTCAACGACGAGGAGATCTGCATCGCGGTGGCGGCCATGCTCACCCGCGTCGGCATCAACACCAAGGTGACCGCGATGCCGCGTGCCACCTACTTCCCCAAGCTCGAGAAGTTCGATACCAGCTTCTACATGCTGGGCTGGGGCGGCGCGGTGACCGATGCGCAGACCACGCTGTCGCCGGTGCTGCGCTCGCTCGACAAGGCCACCGGCCAGGGCGGCTTCAACTACGGCCGCTACAGCAACCCGAAGCTCGATGCGCTGATCGATGCCGCCGCCACCGAGATGAACGTCGACAAGCGGCGCGAGACCATCCGCCAGGCACTCCTCGAGCACAACGGCCAGGTGCACCACGTGCCGCTGCACCGCCAGATGATTCCCTGGGCCATGCGGCAGGACGTCAGCGTCGCGCACCGGGCCGACAACGTGCTCGTGTTCGAGCTGGTGAAGATCGACTGAGGTCGGCGGCGCGGGCACCGCGCCCACACAACGGCACGCGACTGACAGGTCACTGATGCGCGTCCGCCGCGCTGCAGTGCACTCAAGGTAGAGATCGGGGCGGGCGCGGGCCTGTATGCGCCCGCGCCCGTTGTTTTTTTGCTGCCCCTCAAGCTGCGGCCGATTGCCGCTACGGCCGTCGCAGGGGCGCAGTTAGAATCGCGCCGCTTCATTGCAGGCGTCCGGTCGCTCGGATGCGTGCAGCGCGAACCGGCTCGTGCAGCGCGGACACAATAACTCGAGAGGTAGGACGGGGGATGCGACTCATACTGCTCGGGCCGCCGGGTGCCGGTAAAGGCACGCAGGCCGGCTACATCAAGGACCGCTACGGCATCCCGCAGATCTCCACCGGCGACATGCTGCGCGCGGCGGTCAAGGCGGGCACGCCGCTCGGCCTGGCCGCCAAGAAGGTGATGGACGCCGGCCAGCTCGTCTCCGACGACATCATCATCGGCCTGGTCGAGGAACGCCTAAAGGAGCCGGACTGCGCTTCGGGTTACCTGTTCGACGGCTTCCCGCGCACGATCCCGCAGGCGGACGCCATGAAAAGCGCCGGTGTGAAGGTCGACGTGGTGCTGGAGATCGCCGTGCCCGATGCAGACATCATCGACCGCATGAGCGGCCGCCGCGTGCACCTGGCGAGCGGCCGCACCTACCACGTCCGCTTCAATCTGCCCAAGGTCGAAGGCAAGGATGACGTCACCGGCGAGCCGCTGATCCAGCGCGACGACGACCGCGAGGACGTGGTGCGCAAGCGGCTCGAGGTCTACCACGCGCAGACCAGCGTGCTGGTCGGCTACTACTCGACCTGGGCCGCCGGCGGCGACGCCAATGCGCCGCGCTACCGCAAGGTCGAAGGCGTGGGCAGCGTCGACCAGATCAAGCAGCGCGTGCTGGCTGCGCTGGCCTGATCCAGCGTGTAGCCGGGCGCCGCCCCGCATTCCGCTTCAAGACACAACAAACCAAAGCAAAAAGTAGGAGAGAACGTCATGTCATCGGGACTGTTACTCGCGATCGCCTGCGGCGCCATCGCGATCGTCTTCGGCGGTCTGTGGACCTCCTGGATCATGAAGCAGCCGGCGGGCAGCGCCCGGATGCAGGAGATCTCCGCTGCCGTCCAGCAGGGCGCGCAGGCGTACCTGTCGCGCCAGTACCGCACCATCGGCATCGTCGGCGCGGTGCTGTTCGTCGTCATCGGCCTGGTGCCGGGGCTGGGCTGGTCGACCGCGATCGGCTTCGCGCTCGGCGCGGTGCTGTCGGGCGCGGCCGGCTTCATCGGCATGAACGTCTCGGTGCGCGCCAACGTGCGCACCGCACAAGCCGCCAGCAACGGCATCAACGCCGCGCTGAACGTGGCGTTCCGCGGCGGCGCTATCACCGGCATGCTGGTGGTCGGCCTCGGCCTGCTGGGCGTGGCGGTGTTCTACGCCATCCTCAAGTCGTTTGCCGGCCCCAACGTCAGCTTGCGCGACATGCTGCACCCGATGATCGGCCTGGCCTTCGGCTCGTCGCTGATCTCGATCTTCGCCCGACTGGGCGGCGGCATCTTCACCAAGGGCGCGGACGTCGGCGCCGACCTGGTCGGCAAGGTGGAGGCCGGCATCCCCGAGGATGACCCGCGCAACCCGGCAGTGATCGCCGACAACGTGGGCGACAACGTCGGCGACTGCGCCGGCATGGCCGCCGACCTGTTCGAGACCTTTGCGGTGACGGTGGTTGCCACCATGCTGGTCGGCGCGCTGGCGTTCGCCGCGATGGGCGCCAAGGCGGAAGCCGCGGTGATCTACCCGCTGGCGCTGGGCGGCGTGTCGATCATCGCCTCGATCATCGGCTGCTATTTCGTCAAGACCAGCGAAGGCGCCAAGATCATGAACGCGCTGTACCGCGGCGTGATCGTCGCCAGCGTGCTGTCGCTGATCGCGTTCTACCCGATCACCCTCTGGCTGATGGGCGACATCGGCGCCGCCACCGGCGGCCTGGTCACGCCGACGAAGCTGTGGCTGGCAGCCGCGGTCGGCATCGTGCTGACCGGCGCGCTGATGTGGATCACCGAGTACTACACCGGCACCGACTTCGGCCCAGTCAAGTATGTGGCGCAGGCCTCGACCACCGGCCACGCCACAAACATCATCGCCGGCATCGCGGTGTCGATGAAGGCCTGCGCGCTGCCGGTGCTGGCGGTGTGCGCGGCGATCATGGCTTCGTACTGGGTCACCGGCGGCTTCGCCGCGGGCGGCATGGCCTATGGCCTGTACGGCATCGCGATCGCCGCCACCGCCATGCTCAGCATGGCCGGCATCATCGTCGCGCTCGACGCCTATGGCCCGATCACCGATAACGCCGGCGGCATCGCCGAGATGGCCGAGCTGCCCAAGGAAATCCGCAACATCACCGACCCGCTGGATGCCGTCGGCAACACCACCAAGGCGGTCACCAAGGGCTACGCGATCGGCTCGGCCGGCCTCGCCGCGCTGGTGCTGTTTGCCGACTACACGGCCGCGCTGAAGACGGCCAACATCACCGCCAGCTTCGACCTGTCGGACCCGAAGGTCATCATCGGTCTGTTCATCGGCGGCCTGATCCCGTTCCTGTTCGCCGCGATGGCGATGGAAGCGGTCGGCCGTGCCGCCGGCAGCGTGGTCGAGGAAGTGCGCCGCCAGTTCCGCGAAATCAAGGGGATCATGGAAGGCACGACCAAGCCCGAGTACGGCGTGGCGGTCGACATGCTGACCACGGCGGCGATCAAGGAGATGATGATCCCGTCACTGCTGCCGGTGGTGGTGCCGATCATCGTCGGCCTGGTGCTCGGCCCCGCTGCGCTTGGTGGCCTGCTGATGGGCACCATCGTCACGGGCCTGTTCGTCGCCATTTCCATGACCACCGGCGGCGGCGCCTGGGACAACGCCAAGAAGTACATCGAGGAAGGCCACCACGGCGGCAAGGGCTCGGACGCGCACAAGGCGGCCGTCACCGGCGACACCGTGGGCGATCCGTACAAGGACACCGCCGGCCCGGCCGTCAACCCGCTGATCAAGATCATCAACCTGGTGGCGCTGCTGATCGTGCCGGTGATCGCGCTGGTGTGGGCCGACAAGGCACCCAAGGCCGCGCCCGCCGCCGCGCCGACCGCCGCCACCGTCACCGTGGTGCCGGTGGTGATCGCCGTGGGCGTGCCGATGCGCGTGCACTTCGAGACCGGCTCCAACACGCTGTCGGCCGAAGGCAAGCGCATCGTCGACGGCTACGCGCAGGCGCTCAAGGCCAACGCGTCGGTGAAAGCCGAACTGTCGGGCTTTGCCGATCCCACCGGCGATGCCGCCCGCAACCTCGAACTGGCCAAGCAGCGCGCGATGGCCGTGCGCGACGAGCTGGTGGCGGCCGGTGCGCCGGCCGGCCAGATCGAACTGGTGAAGCCGTCCGACGTCATCGTCGGCCAGGGTGGCGACGCGGATGCGCGCCGCGTCGACATCGTGCTGCGCTGAGCCGGTCCACTGAACAACTCTAGGCAGAAGAGAAGAAGCAACGCGAACAAGAGCACGCCGCGCGGCGCATCCTCGATGCGAACCGCGTCTACCGGGCGGCCCTGCGCAAGCAGCGCCGCCCGTTTTGTTTCTGGCCGAACAATCTGGCACCCTCCCGCGCCATGACCTCACCGTTGCTGCGCTCCGCCACCACGGCCGACCTGCCCGCGATCACCGCGATCTATGCGCACCACGTGCAGACAGGACTTGCGAGCTTCGAGACCGCGGCACCGACGCTGGCCGAGATGACGCAGCGCTACACCGCGATCACCGGCGCCGGCTACCCGTACCTGGTGGCCGAACGTGACGGCGCTCTGCTCGGCTACGCCTACGCCAGCGCCTACCGCACGCGGCCGGCCTATCGCTTCACCGTCGAGGACTCGATCTACGTCGCACCAGATGCGATTGGCCTTGGCGTCGGTCGCGCGCTGCTCACGCGGCTGATCGACGCCTGCGAGCAGCGCGGCGATCGGCAGATGCTGGCGGTGATCGGCGACTCCGGCAACGCCTCCTCCATCGCCGTGCACCGCGCCTGCAGCTTCACGCTCAAGTGCACGCTCGATGCGGTGGGATTCAAGTTCGGCCACTGGGTCGACTCGGTGATCATGCAGCGACCCCTGGGTCAGTCCGATCGCACGCTGCCCACGGACCCGAGCCGGGCACCCTAGTCGCCGAAACGCGTAAACCGCCGACTCCCCAAGCGCCGGGCTACCGCGCGGCAGTTGCCAGAGGACGCACTGCCGCGCGCGCAACTTGATCTGTGTCACCTCCGCACATGGGCACACAGCGCAAGGGACAGTACGATTTTGCGGACAGCATGGCTGTCACACCGTGTTCGAAGGGTGCGAGATGATGACCACAGGCTCCGCAGGCGTCGCAACGGACCCGCATGAACTCGCCGCGATCGAGGCGGTCGCCGATGCCTTTTCCGATAGCTGGAATCGGCACGACATGGAGGCCTTCGCCGCGCTGTACGCGGACGATGCCGACTTCGTCAATGTCTACGGCCTGTGGTGGAAGGGTCGAGACGAGATTCGCGTGGCGCACGAGGAAACCCACGAGAGCCTCTTCAGTCGCAGCCGTCTTGCACATGACTTCCACGAGGTCCGGATGCTGACGCCAGACCTGGCCATCTGCCGCACCACATGGCGGCTGACCGGTGTGTGCGACCGATCGTTGCGGCCGATGCCCGATCGGCGCGGACGGCTGATGCATGTGCTGCAGCGGCGTAGCGGCCGGTGGCAGATCGTCGCTACCCAGAACACCGACATCACGCCGATGCCCTGATGCCCGCCGACCCGATGCCGCCGCTGCTGCTGATCCAGATCGCCGTTGCTGCGGTCTGGCTCTACGAAGGCATGTGGTGCAAGGTGCTCGGCCGCAGCGCGCACGAACTCGAGGTCGTCGAGGCCACGCCGCTGTTCTCCAAGCGGCAGGCGTGGTGGTTCCTGAAGCTGCTCGGCGCGTACGAGTCGTTGCTCGCATTGTGGGTGATGACAGGCTGGCTGCCGGTGTGGTGCGCGCTGGTGCAGACGCTGACGCTCATCGGGCTCAACAGCGGTGGCCTGCTGTTCTCGCGCCATCTGATCCCCGACCCGGCCGGCATGGTTGTCAAGAACGCCGCGTTCCTGGTGCTCGCCTGGGTCGCCGCCGGTTTCCTCGCGACGTGACGATCGCGCGATGAGCACCACCGACACGCCGTGGCGCGCTGGCCGCTTCGATGCACGCAGCGGGCCGATGCGCGTGCTCTTTGGCCGCGTGTACGAGGACGTCGAGATCGAGCGTCGCGTGTTTGGATCGACGACCCCGGGCGCGCCCGTGTTCTGCATCGCCTCGGCCGGCTGCACCGCGCTCGCACTGGCCCATCGGCATCCGGTGACTGCAGTCGATATCAATCCCGTGCAACTCGACTACGCCATGGCGCGCGCGGCCGGCGCGCCCTTGCAGGTCGGAGCGGCCGAACGCTTGCTGAGCCTGGGCCGGATGGCGCTCGTGCCGTTCGGCTGGCGCCGCAGCACGCTCGAGTCGTTCCTGTCACTCGTCGACCCGGTGTCGCAGGTCGCGTTCTGGCGCGATCGGCTGGAGACTCGACCGGTGCGCTGGCTGATGGACCTCGGTTTCTCGGTCAGCAACCTCAAGCTCGTCTACTCGTCGCCGCTGCTCGCCTGCCTGCCCGACCACCTGGGAGAGGTGATGCGCGGGCGTCTGCGCCGCTGCTTCGCACAGCATCCGAACGCGAGCAACCCCTACGCGCGTGCGCTGCTGCTCGGCGATCCGCCACCGCACGCACCGACGCCGGCAAGCGGGATCCGCTTCGTCTGCAGCGACGCCGCGAGCTTCCTGGAAAGCTGTCCGCCGGCGAGCTTCGGCGGCTTCTCGCTGTCAAACATCCTCGATGGCGCTCCGGAGTCGTATCGGGCCCGGCTCTTCGCAGCGGTCAGACATGCGGCGATGCCCGACGCCATGGTGGTTCAGCGCAGCTTCTCCGAGCCTGCCGGCCCGTCGCCGTACAACCTCGCCGGGCAGGATCGGTCGATCCTGTGGGGAATCGTGGACGTGCGGCCGGCGCATGACCTCGTCAAAGACGATCGGGACAACAGGTGAGGTGAGCCATGATCGAAATGGACAACCGATTGAGCGATGCATTTCAGCTCTTCATGAAAGAGAGCCCGAAACACGCGCAGGCATGGATGAATGCAGTTCGCGCGCTGAGCGACGCCAGTTCGCTGGACGTCAAGACGCAAGCCCTCGCCTACCTGGCCGTGCTGGCAGCGATGGGGCTCGAAAGCGGTGTGGCTTTCCATGCCGCGCACGCCAGGCAGACCGGTGCTTCCCGCGATGAGGTCATCAGTGCCATCCTGGTTGGCCTTCCGGCAGCCGGCAACATCGTGACGCGCGCCTTGCCTGCAGCCATCCAGGCGTACGACCGCGCCTAGCGTCGGGTAGATCACCGGAGTGCCCGTGCAGCGTCGCCATGGCGGGCTCGGGTCCGGGACCATTGACAGCCGAAAGCAAGCAAGTCGCACAACCGCAACGGTCGATCGCGATGGTCGACCACCGCGACTCGCCGACCCTGCGCCTTGGCTTCGAGGCTGCCTCACGCGTCCCGCATGTGCTCCAGCGCCGCGTGCGGCGATTCGTAGATGTGAGGGGCCACGCCGCGCCGCTTCAAGGCGCGCCCGAGCTTGGCGCGCAGGAAGCCGGAGGTCGTGTAGCGCGACACGCCGAAGTAGTAGTGCTCCACCAGCTGCGCCACCATCGCCGCGTAGTCGTCCTCCGCCTCGGGCGCGAGTTCGAAGTGGTCGTAGTTGACGATCGCCCACACCTTCTTGCCGATCTGCGCCAGGCGCGCATCGACCTCGGCCTTGATCGCCACCACGTCGGCGCCGGTGCGCACGTGCAGTCGCTCGAAGTTGATGAAGAGGATGTTCTGCTGGTCGTCGTAGCTGAAGCGGTCGGCCAGCGGCACCTCCAGCATGCGCGTGCGCAGGTCCATCGGACCATCGTCGAAGATCGCCGCGTCCATCAGCTTCGGCGTACCGCGAATGATCGGCGCGAAGTCCATCCGCGCCAGGATGTCGCGCTCGATGTCGACGCCGGGCGCAACCTCGGTCAGCTCCAGGCCGTCAGCGGTGAGCTGGAACACGCAGCGCTCGGTGACGTAGAGCACCGGCTGGCCGCGCTTGACCGCGTAGCTGCCGCTGAAGGTGCGGTGCTCCACCTGCGGGATGAACTTTCGCGCACTGCCCTCGTTGCAGGATCCGCAGCTTGCCGTCTTTGACCGCAACCTCGCAGGCTCGCCGGCGGTGAAGGTGCCGACAAACACCACCTGTCGGCGCGTTCTGGGTGATGTTGATGAAGCCGCCGGCACCGGCCAGCCGCGGGCCGAACTTGCTGACGTTGAGATTGCCCTCGCGGTCGGCCTGCGCCAGCCCGAGAAAGGCGAGATCGAGGCCGCCGCCGTCGTAGAAGTCGAACTGCTGGGCTGGTCGATGATCGCCTGCGTGTTGGCCGCCGGCGCCGAAGTTCGAGCCCGCCGGCCGGAACGCCACCGATCACGCCGGGCTCGGCGGTCAGCGTCAGCAGGTCGATGACGCCTTCCTCGGCGGCGACGCCGGCGACGCCTTCGGGCATGCCGATGCCGAGGTTCACGACGCTGTTCGGCGCGCAGCTCGAATGCCGCGCGCCGCGCGATGATCTTGCGCTCGCTCATCGGCATCGTCGGCACGTGCGACGCGGGGATGCGGATCTCGCCCGCAAAGGCCGGGCTGTACGGCTCGACAAAGGTCTGCATGTGGTACTCGGGCTTCTCGGCCACCACCACGCAGTCGACCAGCATGCCGGGAATCTTGACCTGGCGCGGGTGCAGCGTGCCGCGCTCGGCGATGCGCTCGACCTGCGCGATCACGATGCCGCCGCAGTTGCGCGCCGCCATCGCGATGGCCAGCGCCTCCAGCGTCAGCGCCTCGCTCTCCATCGTGATGTTGCCGTCGGTGTCGGCGGTGGTGCCGCGCACGATGCCGACGTCGATGTGGAAGGCCTTGTAGAACAGGTATTCCTCGCCGCCGATCGTCATCAGCTCGACGAGATCGTCCTTCGTCTTCGCATTGATCTTGCCGCCGCCCAGGCGCGGATCGACGAAGGTGCCGAGGCCGATGCGCGTCAGGTGCCCCGGCTTGCCGGCGGCGATGTCGCGGAACAAGTGCGTGATGACGCCCTGCGGCAGGTTGTAGGCCTCGATGCGGTTGTCGACCGCCAGTTGCTGCAGCTTCGGCACCAGCCCCCAGTGGCCGCCGATCACGCGCCTGACCAGCCCCTCGTGGCCGAGGTGATTGAGGCCGCGCTCCTTGCCGTCGCCCTGGCCGGCGGCGTAGATCAGGGTCAGGCCCTCGGGCCGGCCCACGCCGTCCGGATCCTGCTCGGTGCTTTCGAGGAAGCGCGCCTCGAGCGCGACCGCGATGTTCTCCGGAAAGCCGATGCCGACGAAGCCGCCGGTGGCCAGCGTGTCGCCGTCCTGCACCAGCTGCACCGCCTCGCGCGCGCTGACGATCTTGCCCTTCTCGAAACTGCGCAGCGCCTGCAGAAGTTCGCGGCCATGCGTGCTCATGCGTCCCCCACCTGTCGCGGTCGTTGTGGCAGCGACTGTAGCGGCGCAACCGCACAAGCGGGCGACTCCAATCAAGTGCCGGGCCGCACAGCACCGGTGCCCCGGGCCGGCTGGCCAGCACGCAAAGGCGCCGGGGTGACCTCTCAGCCGCAGCCGCCACCGCGACGACCGCCCCGGCGCGACGCAACGCGCCGCGCGGCAGAGCGGCGGTCTCCCACCTAGCCGCGCTTCCAGCCGCGCTCGACGAACAGCGGCACGAACTCCGGCGGCACGTACAGCCGATCCTCGGGGCGCGCGATCTCGTAGTAGCGCTGCGGCGGCAGCATGACGTCGCTGTCGCTCGACAGGTCGATCACCCAGCGGGTCGGCGCGCGGCGGCCAGCGAGGAAACGCAGTTCGAACGGTTCGAGCTTGAGCAGATCAGCCACTGCGAACACGCCCTTGCCGGCATCACGTGCGGCGCGCACCGTGCGACGCGACTCGCGCAGCGAGCCTTCGCGCGAAGCCACCAGCGCCGCGGTGCCCGGCACCGGTACCGCCTCCACCGCCGACGCCTGCTTGCGGAACGGATTGATGTTGGGCCAGATGAAGTACGGCAGCGCGTAGCCGGCGGCCAGCAGGCGGCTGTTGTAGTCGAGCGGGCGCGGCGTGTCGCGCTGCTCGCGGTTGATCCAGCCCAGCAGCCGGCCGTAGCCGTCCATCACCTCGCCCGCGAAGGCGACGAAGAAGCGGAACGCATTGCGATCGCCGCCGCTGGCAGCGAGATCCGCCTGCACCTCGGCCTCGAGCGCGCGCTGAGCCGCCATCGCGTGCCGATAGTGATTGGCGGCGCAGTCGGGGCCGACCCGCGCCGCGAGGTTCGTACGCAGCGCCGGTGCCAGATCGATCACGCCATAGCGGTCGGCAAACGGGTCCGCCAGCAGCGCGGCCCACTCGGCGCCACCGATCGACTCGAAGCGCCCGGTGGGCGGCAGCACGATGCTGACTTCCGGCGTGTCCACGCCGAGGAAGCGCACCGACAAGTTGCCGAGCGCGCGCACCACGATCGTGTCGCCGTCGTGCACCTGCTGCGGCACGCTGCCGATGCCCGCGCCGTGTTCACCGAGCCCGAATGCCCAACCTTCAGTAGCCGACGTCCTCGATTGCCTTGGCCATGTCGTCCTCCCTGCGCGATTGCTGCGGGATCCCGGCAGTTGTACGCGCACCGCGCGATGACGACTAGGCGCCGATCGCGCGATCGACCGCAGACGGGCGCGGCGATTGAGCGCGATCAAGCCGCGGCAGCGCTGGCCACTGCGGAGCGGCCTCGCCTCAGGCGGCGCCGCGCGCGCCGCCGGCCGCACGCTTGCGGGCAGGCGGTTTCGCCTTGCGCGCAGGCGTGACCGCGCGGCGCAACGGCGCGCCGGGCGCCTCGTCTTCCAGCACCTCGTCGACCAGTTCACGAACCTTGACCTTGAGCTTGTCCAGCGCCTTGCGGCCGGCCGGCGTGCTGCGGTAGTAGCGCCGCACCTTGCCCTCGATCACTTGCGCCGCGCTGCGCAGAAAGCCCTCGGCCTCCAGCGCGTGCAGCATCGGGTACAGCGTGCCCGGGCTCAGCGCATAGCCGTGACGGCGCAGCTCCTCGATCATCTCGGTGCCGAAGATCGGCTCCTTCGCCGCGTGGTGCAGCAGGTGCACCCGCACGAAGCCGAGGAAGGTGTCGCGAAACAAATCGCGCATGCGTGCGATTCCATGAGTGGCCGCCCGCGCCGGCAGCAACCGCCGGCGCGCAGCGTGGGCGAATGGTGCCGGCCGCGCCGCCGGCGCAGGCTGACGCGGCGCAATCCCGGCGGCAGTGTCTCGTATCGGATTTCGATAACGGCATCCGATCTTGCGCGCCGTCAAGGTCGCCGCGATCGCTTGGCCGGACCGGCGCGCCCGATGATCTGGCACAAACCCGCAGTTCCGCCTCGCGGCAGCATGCTGGGCGTGATGCGCAGATCGAGGCCCTCCGGCAACGGGCTGCTGCACGAAGCTCGACACATGTTTCGAACCATCCCTGGGAGGAAAAAGATGCGCAAACTCGTACCGTTCTCGCTGGCCGCCGTAGCACTGGCGCTGGCTGCCTGCTCGACCCCCGACGCACCGGTCGCGCCGAACACGCTGCTCGCCGCCAAGGCCGCCGCCGCACCGACGCTGGACGGCAACGCCAACGACGCCGTGTGGGCAACCGCCCGACCCTTGGCCATCGAACTGGAAGACGGCAAGAACTTCGCCGGCGGCAAGGGCGCGACCAAGGCCACGCTGAAGGCCGCCTATGCCGGTGACACGCTGTACATGCTGATCCAGTACGCCGATCCGACCATGTCGATGCGGCGCGGCCCGTACCAGAAACAGGCCGACGGTTCGTGGCTGAAGCTGAAAGACCCGGCCGACAAGGGCGGTGACGACAACGTCTACTACGAAGACAAGTGGGCCATCATCTGGAACATCAGCATGGTCGACTTCCCGGCCAAAGGCTGTGGGGTTACCTGCCACCTCGACCAGGGCAAGCCGTACGGCAACAAGTACGCCAAGAACCCGGGCGAACTGGGCGACATCTGGCACTACAAGGGCGCGCGCACCGGCATGCCTTATGGCCTGGTGGACGATCAATACCTCGACGCCACCCGCTATGACCCGAAGACTGCCGCCAGCGCCGGCCGCAAGAACGAACCGGGCGGCCCCGAGTACAAGGGCTTCGCGCTGGCCAACGGCAAGCCCGAGTTCATGAACAAGGACGGCAAGGCCGCCAACGCCGGTGGCTCGTTCTGGGTGAAAGATGCCGACAAGGTGCCGTTCGTCGACAACTTCAAGCCGGGTGATGAAGTGGCCTCGTTCCTTGTGCTGCCGGTCAAGGGCGACCGCGCCGACGTCAAGGTGGTGAGCAGCTACGCCAACGGCATGTGGACGCACGAGGTCAGCCGCAAGCTCGTGACGGGCAGCCAGTTCGACGTGCAGTTCAACGACCTGGCCAAGGGCTACACGTTCGGCTTCGCCGCCTTCGACAACGCGCAGGTGCGGCACGCGGTCAACTACGACACGCTGACGCTGACGTTTGCCAAGTAGGTAACGCTGTACGTCAAGCAACGGGCCGCGCGAGCGGCCCGTTTTCGTTCGAGGCTACTGGCCGGCGCGCTCGGCTGCGGCACGCTCGTGGTTGAGCGCGAGAAGGCGCCGCAGGATCTCTTCGTCCGGCATTTCCGCGCTGTAGTCGGTCCAGCCGTAGGCAGCCGCGACGGCCGCATCGAGCGCCTCGTGCGCCTGCGCCAGCCACGCAGGACGTTCGTTGTAGAGGTTGGTGAGCGTGCGTTTGGCGAGGTCCTTCTCGTGCCCGAGGCGCGGCACGATGCGATCGGGAAAAGGCGACTTCGCCAGGCCGAGCGGAACGACTTCGGGTACGCGCTCCGTCCACTCGGGCGGATTGAGCCAGCGGTCGCGCAGGTCGACCAAGCGTTTCGAGCTGCGCGCGATCGCCTCCGCATGGATCGCAGCATCTTTGCCAATGCCGGCGGGGACCTGTGCGCCCTCCGCTGTCACTTCGGTCTTCTGATCTGCAGTATCGATCGGCGCGAGGCCATCAGGAAAGGGAAAGGTCTCGAAGCAACTCGTGGGCGTGTACCGGGGCCTGTCTTCGAGCGACGACCCCATCCGCAGGGACCACAGCTCATGCAGCCGGCTGTGTAGAACACCGAAAGTGGCGTCATCAGCCCGCGCCACGGTAATCAATGCCTGATCAGGCGACACGGCATTCGGTAGCCAAACGAAAAAACGGTGCTTGCTGTGAGCAATGGTGGCGGCATACCGTGGAAGGGTTCGAAGCACACTTCGGAGCCCCGGTCGCGGCTCAGCAAAGCGCCACCAGAAGCGCCGATACGCCTCGCGATTGTTCTTGAGTCGTTCCGGTCTGGCCTCGTGGAGAACATGCCGAAATGGCGCTTCGTAGAGTGAAGCCTCTGCCTCGGTCATTGACGTTCCGAAGTCAATAATCCACTGCTCCTGAGGGCGCCGACTCAGCTCAAAGCCGTTTGCCCACGGCTTGAGAACATTGCTATTCGGACGTCCATTGGGATTGGGCAGATCAAGCCACGACCGCGCGGTCTGGCCATTGATCTCAAACTTCCCCTTCTTCGACGCTCCTTGAAAGCTCGCATTTGCGTTCTCCGCCAACCGCAACGCACGGCTTAAGTCCAATGCCTGTCCGCTGGACGTCGGAGCGGTCAGGTCGGAATAGATTTCTGAGACAGGTCGAGCATCGAGGCGGAAGCCGTCAACGCCACCAAAACAGATCAGTGAGACTCGGACAGCTGCGCCCTCATTGACCCAAGGCTCGTCGGACCACGCTTCGAAGATCCGGCTATCCCGCCCTATGTTTTCAAGCACACGCCGATTCGCTCCACCACGAATGGAGTTCGTGGCAACAAGACCCGCCGCCTTCGTGCCTCTATCGCGAATCTCTGTGAGGGCTTTGTCGAACCAGTAGCAGACAAGATCCGCCGCACCCGGAACACGAGGAGCGAAAACTCTGTCGAGCATCTCAACATAGACATCGCCGAGTTCGCGGCGCTTTCTGCCGACACCAAGAAACGGGGGATTGCCTACGATCGCATCGGCCCTGGGCCACTGCGCCTCCGTGCCGGCCGTGTTCAGCAGCGCGTCGCGGCACTCGATGTGCTCAAGCCGCTCCAGCACCGGGCGGGTCTTGAACGGGTAGCCGTGCAGCAGCCGCCACTGGAGCTCGCCGATCCAAACGGTCACACGCGCCAGCTCAGCGGCGAACTCGTTGAGTTCGAGGCCGAGCACGTTGGCCGGGCTGGTGTAGGCGTCGACCTCGCGATGCAAGCCCAGGCTCTCGGCTTCCAGATTCGCCTGGTGCTCGATGTCCTTCAGAGTCTTCAGGGCGAGGTAAAGGAAGTTGCCGCTGCCACAGGCCGGGTCGAGCACACGAAACTCGCGCAGCCTTTCGAGGAAACCGACGAAAGCCGCGCGCGCTTTGCGGTACTCGGCGTCGTTCTGTTTCTTGTGTCGCGCGAGGTGGTTCGCGATGGTCAGCTTGATCGACTCCCACTCAGCTTTGAGCGGGCGCGCAACCACCGGCTCCACCAGCCGCATGATGGTAGCCGGATCGGTGTAGTGGGCGCCGAGTTGGGCGCGCTTCGCCGGGTCAAGGCCGCGCTCGAACAGCGTGCCGAAGATGCTGGGGTCGATGGCGCTCCAATCCATCGCTGCAGCGTCGCGCAGCGCAGCGACGTCGAGCACCGAAAGCTCCGGTACATCAATGCTGGCGAACAGGCCGCCGTTGAACCAAGGCACGCTGTCGGCCCCGAACAGGCCACCGTCGTGCATCGTGGTGAACAGGCCTGCCAGGCCAGTGCGCAACGTAGCGGGCTCGGAATTTGGATTGGTAACCAGCCGCTCAAACAGGCGCCCAGGCAACAGCCCCACGTCCTCGGAGAAGAAGCAGAACAGACATTGCGTGAGGAAGTGACTGACCCGTGCGGCCGGAATGCCAGCCTCGCGCATCCGATACGCTGTTTCCGCGAAGGCGTGCGCTGCGACCTCAGTGATCTGACGATTGGTTCGCGCCGGGCGGAACGACTCCGGTGCCTCGAAGCAGCGCCGCAACAACTCCCGCTTGGCGGGATCGGTCAACTCCTCGATCCGCACCACATGGCACTCGCTGGGCGTGCCGTTGAAGTGCGTATGGACTTCGATCCGCAGCCGATCGCTGACGACGAGCAACGGCGGGTTGTCGAGCGCCAGCGCGTAGGTCATCAGCTGGCGCAACGCGGTGTCTAGCGACCGGCCGGGGGCTTTGTTCTCCCAAGCAAAGCAGCCGCGCTTGAAAACGTCCGCGTAACCGCGTCGCTGGCCGAGCGCCAGCATGCCCTTCTCGAAAACGTAGTCATCGCCGCCGGTCGGCGCCGCCACGCTGAGCACCGCGCAAAGCTCGATGAAGTGCTGCTGCGCGCCCTGTTCCTCGTTCAAGGCAAAGCCAGGGCCGCCCGCGCTCCACTTGGCGATGAACTCAGCGATGCGTTCGACAGTGGGCACGAATCGGCGTGGCGTCGAGTTTGCCGGAGTGTTGTCGGCGGGATCAGTACCCGGCCGAGATCGACTTGGTCGGCTTGTCCTCGCTGGTGTCGCCGCCGCCGGTGGCGCGTTCGACCTCGGCGCGGCGCTTGGCGGCCTCCTCGTCGGCTTTCTCCAGGCCCTGGTTGACGCGGCCGATCGTGCCCTCCTTGGTCGGCAGCGGCGTGCTGACCGGCTCCGGTCGGCTGCAGGCGGCCAGGCCGAGGGCAAGCATTACCAGGCAGGCGCTGCGCATCTCTTGCCTCCGCTTTCCTGACTTCACTTGGCGCCGAACAGGCGCTTGAGGAAGGCCACGAACAGCGCCCACAGGCCAAACTGCGCGGGCGGCACGGCGCCAGCCGGCGCCTGCGCGCCGCCCGCCGCCTCGCCGCCGGCCGCGACACGCGCGGTGAGTTGGGCGCTGAAGGCCTCGAAGAACTTGTCGGCGGTCGCCCCCGCCGCGGCATCGATCAGGCGCGAGCCCACCTGCGCCAGCTTGCCGCCCACGTGGGCGTTGGCCACGTAGCTGAGCCGCGTCTCGCGCGGGCCGAGGGCGGCGAGATCGACCTTGGCCTCGCCGCGCGCGAAGCCGGCCTGCCCGCCGGAGCCGTCGAACTTCAGCGTGTAGCGGTTGGGGGCGTCGATGTCGGCCAGCTCCATCGTGCCCTTGAAGCGCGCCTTCACCGGCCCGATGGCCGCCGTCATCGCCATCTCGTAGCGGTTGCCGTCGAGCGCGGTGAAGCTCTCGCAGCCGGGGATGCAATTCTTCAGCACCTCGATGTCGGTCAGCGCGCTCCAGGCGGTGGCCTGGTCCGACGGCAGCGTGCGTTCGCCCTTCAGTTCCATCGTCACTCTCGCAAGATCGAAGTCCAGCTCAGTTGCAGTGTCGGCCAGGGCACCGCGCGGCCGCGCCGCGGCGGGCTCGACCGCGGCCACCACCCGATGATGAGGCCGCGGCGCCGCGCTGCCGGCCAGAACGCGCGCCAGCGCCTCCAGGCTCTCGACATTGTGCACGGGCAGGAACGCATCAACCTTGGGCAGCAGGGCCCGCACGCCGCGCGCGCGCGGTTCGAAGCCTTCGTAGCGCAGCAGCGGATTGAGCCACACCAGCCGCCGGCAGGAGCGCGCGAGCAGCGCCGCCTCGCGTTCCAGCAGTTCCAGATCGGCATGCTCGAGGCCATCGGTCACCAGCAGCACGGTCGGGCTGCCGCCCAGCACGCGCCGACCCCAGCGGCGGTTGAACTCGTGCAGCGCCTGCGCGATGCGCGTGCCGCCCGACCAGTCGTCCACCGCGCCGACCACGGCGGCCACGGCGACGTCCGGATCCTTCGACTTGAGCTGGCGCGTGATCGGCGTCAGCCGCGTGCCGAACACGAACGATTGCACCTTCAGGTCGGCGTTGCTGATCGCGTGCAGGAAGTGCAGGAACATGCGCGAGTAGCGGCTCATGCTGCCGGAGATGTCCACCAGGGCCACCAGCGGCGCCGGCCGCGTGCGGCGCACGCGGCGCGGCAGGTCGACGAACTCGCCGCCGCGCCGGGCACTGGCGCGCAGCAATGCGCGCAGGTCGATGCGGCCGCCGGCGTGCGCGGGCGCATGGCGCCGCGTCAGCAGCCGCTCGAAGAACGGTTGCAGCCGCGCCAGCATCGCGCGCGCGGCGTTCCACTCGGCGGTGGTCATGGTGTCGAAGTCGGCCTTGCGCAGCGCCTCGCGTTCGGACCAGCTCATCTGCGCGTCGATCTCGACGCGCTCCTGCTTCGGCGGGGCTGCCGCTTCGCGCTGCGACTTGAACAGCGCCTCGGCCAGGCGCCGGTTCTCGGGCGGCGGCGGGGGAGCGCCGCCCTGCTTCTCGCTGACCTGCGGCAGCAGCATCCGCATCATCTGCCCGAGCAGATCGGGGTCCTTCCAGAAGATGTGGAAGGCCTGGTCGAACAGCAGCCGGTGCTCGGCGCGATCGATCAGGCAGCAGTGCAGCGTGGCGTACAGATCCGCACGCGACTGCAACCCGGCCACCTTCAGCGCTTCGAGCGCGAGCAGCACGCGATCGGTGCCGACCGGCAGGCCGGCGGTGCGCAGCACGCGCGCGAAGTGCACGACGTTATCGGCCAGGCGGCCCGGCAGCGCATCGGGCGCGGAGGTTGGCAACATCACGCGGGCCGCATCAGGCAAGCGACATCAGGACGCCCCCGATGGCAGCGGCGCGCGCGGCCGGTGGTCGAGCGCATAGCCCGCCAGCACCAGCAGCCACTGCGCCTGGCCGACCCAGGCAATCGCCTGCACCGACGGCGGCGGCGGGCCAAACAGGTTGCCGAGGTGGATCAGCGCAAGAAACGCCACCAGCGCCACCACGCCCCAGCGCGCGCCGCGCGAGGCCTGCGCGGCAAAGGCTCGCCAGAACAGCGCCACGCCGACGACGAAAACCAGGACCTCGAGCACGATGGCCGCCGCCGGCGCGCTTTGCCACAGGCCAAGGCCGATGCGCGTGGCGCCATCGAAAGCGAGCGGCAGGTCGGCGCGGTGGACAATGGCATCGAGCAGCCAGTGACTCGTCACCAGCGCGCCCACGACCACGGCGCCGCGCAGGTAGCGCGTGGCCGCGAAGTACGCGCCGCCCAGCAGCAGCGCCCAGCCGAGCACCGCCACCAGGCTGTGCGTGTACGGGTAGTGGACAAAGGCGAGCGGTGTCAGCCCCGGCAGCGACGGATCGATGATCACGCGCTCCACGCCGAGCAGCAGCAGCGTGGGCCACACCAGGTCGAGCCACTGCGCGGCCAGGAACAGCGTGCCGAGCGAGGCACGCGGCGCGACCGCCTTGGCCGCGAAGCCGAGTCCGAAGTGGCCGATGAACATTGCCCTCTCTACCGATCGAACCGTCGCCGCTCGAACTTGCGCCGCTCGAACTTGCGCCGCTTGAATCGCCGCCTCAGGCCGCGACCTCGCTGCGGATCTTCTCGACCAGGCGCGCCGCCTCGCTGCCCTGCACGCGGGCGATGTCGTCCTGGTACTTCAGCAGCACGCCGAGCGTGTTGTTGACCGTCTCGGGGTCGAGCGCCACGCTGTCGAGCGCCAGCAGCGCGCGCGACCACTCGATGGTCTCGGCCACGCCCGGCAGCTTGTACAGGTCCATCGTGCGCAGCTGCTGCACGAAGGCGACGATCTGGCGGGAGAGCGCGGCCTGCGCGTCCGGCACCTTGCGGCGGACGATCTCGAACTCGCGCGCCGCATTCGGATAGTCGACCCAGTGGTAAATGCAGCGGCGCTTGACCGCGTCGTGGATCTCGCGCGTGCGGTTGGAGGTGAGCACCACGATCGGCGGCACCTCGGCCTTGATCGTCTTCCACTCGGGGATCGTGATCTGGAAGTCGGAGAGCACCTCCAGCAGGTAGGCCTCGAACGGCTCGTCGGTGCGGTCGAGCTCGTCGATCAGCAGCACCGGCGGCGCCGCGGATGCGGCTCGCAGCGCCTGCAGCAGCGGCCGCTTGATCAGGAAGCGGCTCGGAGAAGATGTCGCTGCTGCGATCGATGTCGCGCGACTCGCCTGTGGCCTCGGCCAGGCGGATCTCGATCATCTGGCGTGGCATAGTTCCACTCGTAGACGGCGGAGTTAGACGTCCAGCCCCTCGTAGCACTGCAGCCGGATCAGCTCGGCGGCCGAGCGTCTCGGCCAGCACCTTGGCGATCTCGGTCTTGCCGACCCCGGCCTCGCCTTCGAGGAACAGCGGCCGCTGCAGCTTCAGCGCGAGGAACACCGCGGTGGCGAGCTGGCGGTCGGCCACGTAGTCGCGCCGCGGCGAGCAATTGCGTCGGTGGCGTCGATCGAGGCGGAGCAATCGT
>JAXHLD010000018.1:0-65337 GCA_034522655.1 Burkholderiaceae bacterium | reverse complement strand
ACGTATTGCTCATGCCGAGGATTTCCTCGAGTTCGACGATATGAGAATGCACGAAACGCCATTGCCCACGAGATCGGCAAGGAAACGGAGATCTCCTGCTTGGCCGAGACGTCAACACCACGGGTAGGTTCGTCAACAATCAGCACGGTAGGCGTGGTATCAATGCTTTTAGCCAGGGAGACCTTCTGCTGGTTTCCACCGGACAGGTTTTCAAGCCGCTTGTCCAGGCTCTCGGTTTTTATATGGAAGGAATCCACATAGCCCTGGACCTTGCCCTCTTGTTTTCTTGTCTATCAGGCGGAAGAAGGATTCGCAGTACTTGGCAAGGGAAACCAGGGGTGATGTTTCGGGTCACCGAGAAACTGGTGACTATGCCTGCTCCCTGCCCTGTCTTCGGACAGATAAGGATGCCGGCGGCCACCGCATCAGCCGGCTCCTCGGCAATGGAAATGGCCTTGCCGTCCTTGAAAAGCTGGCCGCTGGACTTCTTGCGCAGCCCCAGGATGGTTTCCGCCAAAACGTGCGGCCGGCACCCACAAGGCCGGCCAGACCGAGTATCTCTCCCCGGTGCAGGCTGAACATGTCATCCAGGACTCCCGGAACACTGATGTTCCGGGATCTCGAAGACCACCTCGCCGTTCGTGCTCTGCCCTTGGGCGGGAATAAGGAGTCCAGCTCCCTTCCTGCCATCTTCTGCGCCATTCTCGACGGACGCGATTTCGGGGACCGGCCCGTCGTGGACAATAGCGCCGTCGCGCAGCACCACCACCCGGTTCCGCAGAGTGCCTTGACCTCTTTGAGCTTGTGCGAGATGTAGATGATCGTCATCCCCTTGGCCTCGAGAGCTCGGTTACCATGCTGAACAGTATCTCGATCTCGTACTTGGTGAGCATGGTCGTCGGCTCGTCCATGATCAGGACGTTGGCCTCGAATGCCAGGGCCTTGCAAATCTCGACCATCTGCTTGCCGGCCGCGCTCATGGCCTCGACCCGGGCTTCCGGATCGATGGTGACCTTGAGGTTGGCCAGAAGCTGCCGGGTGCGCTCCTTCACGGCCGTCTTGTCAAGGAGCCGGTTTCTGGTCAGCAACTCGGATCCCAGGAATACGTTGTTGAGCACCGGAAGGTCGCGGATCAGGTTGAATTCCTGGGCACCAGGCTACGCCCAGGCGCCGTGGCATCTATGGAATCAGCTATGCGTACGGCTTGCCGTCCACGGTGATCACGCCGGCACTGGGCTGGGTAGATGCCGCTGATGATCTTCATCAGGGTGCTCTTGCCTGCCCGTTCTCTCCAATGATGCCCAGGATCTCCACCGGTGCCGTAGATCTTCTCCAGGTTGATGTCCTTGTAGTACCTGCACGCCACCAAAGTCCTTGTAGACGCCCTCGGTACGGAGGATGGTGCCTGCCATTGGCCTCCTTCACTCGCCCATGGCCGCATCGAAGTGTGCGACATCTCGAAGTATCGAAATCATACCCGCGCGTACTCAAGCGACTCCACTGCACCTCTTCGCGGTCCATACCGGCGTCTTCCCACTCGACCGACAGCGGTCCGGTGTAGCCGGCCGCGTTCAGTTCCCGCCTATCCTCAAGTCCGCATCACCGCCCCGACGACACGAATTCAGCCTCGGCGCAGGTCTCCGAACGGGCAGATGCTGAGCCCAGTAGCCGGCCCGGCCGTCCGGCCGCACTGCCACATCCTTCATGTGCACATGGTAGATGCGGTCGCCAAATCGCTTACGAACGAGTCGCGGGGCCGTATCGCCCTGCCACTGCAAATGCGACTATCGAAGTTGATACCCAGTGTCGGCCTGCCGTCCGAAGGCCTCCAGCAGGCCTCTTGGTCGCTCCAGTAGTCGAAGGCTATCTCCGTCGGGTGCACCTCGAGGGCAAAAGCGGACGCCCTGGGCGTCGAACTCGTCGAAGATGGGGCTCCAGCGCCGTACGATCTCGGCATAGGCATCGTCTTGATCATCTGGCTCGCTGGTCTGGGGGAAGGAGTACCAGTAGCGCCACACGGGAGAACCCATGAAGCAGGTAACCACCTTGCACCCCATTGCGGCTGGTAGCCCTGGCCGCGAACTTCATCTCCTCGGTGGCCCAGGCCACTGATGGCCTCCGGACTTGACCCTTTACTTCGGGCGGCGCAAAGCCGTCCAGGCGGGGATCCCAGGGGTCGCCTATGCACACTGGCCGGCCAGGTGGGCAGACAAAGCCCAGCAACCCAGGCCGTGGCGGGCCAGGAGTTCCTTGCGGCCCTTGACATATCCGGGGTCAGTTGCCGCGGCTCGTGCATCCATGTGGTCGCCCCAGCAGGCTATCTCCGCTCCGTCAAAGCCCGATTGCGCAGTTCTTGCCGCAGAACTCGTCGAAGGGGAGATTGGCCCCATTGGCCGGAAAACCAGGGTCACAGGTCGTGGCATGCTATCCTCCATATCTTTGTTCTCAGCCATTATCCGACGTTCTCAGAGCCGTCCGTGTTCTCAGGCAGTAAAGTTGATTATCTCCCTTTATGCAGCGGCCATCGGTCCTGTCCAGCCCCGCGGCATACACCTCTTCTGGTACGCCCCGAAAGGGGCGTGGGCATGGGTCACCAGGCCGTCGTTGGTGCCGCACCGCGCATCCATCAGGGCGATGGTGCGCGGGAACAGGCTGATTGAAGGCCGGATTCATTTGTGGTTGTATGTTCAGGATACGCCAGCCTCTGGTGTGCCAGTCGTCAAGGTCGGTTCCTGCCTGCCACGGTGCCACGGAAAATTTATGATCGCCGCAGCAGGTTTTGCAAGCTCGAAAGCCAGATTCAGCGATGCCGATGATCCGGCGGCTGCTCGATGACCACATCATAGGAGCAGCTGGTGTCTGCCGGCTGGACTTCTGGTTCCCGGAACTATATGCTCCCGATGCCTCCCACGCCTGCACCGAAAGACCTTGCCAGATCCAGGCGGTGCTGGTCCGGTTCGAAAACCACGACACGGTCCAGCCAGGGGTACGGCGCAGCAACTGAAGCAGTAAGGAGGCCCATGTACCCCGCCCCTAACCAGGGCTAATCCTAATCCAACTGGGGCCGATTCCAGCATACTTGAGGCCGTTCACCACACAGGCGACAGGCTCCACTCATCCAGTGGCTTGCAGGAACAGGCCGATGGCTCCGGAACAACCGAAACCCTGTCGAAGGACGGATGAGGCGCCTGGCCATCAGGGCCCCCGCTCTCGCCGGCTGATGGGAAGTTCATGGCAGACCACACGCTGACCGGGGCTGCAGGTCGCCGGCCAGGCTGCCTGTGGATACCACGCGGCGAAGGCCTTTCGCGGCCTGCCGTGAAGGGATACGGACGGAATTTGGCCGAAGGCGGCCTGCGTAGGCCAGAAGGTCCGAGCCACAGACGCCGCAGATCTTCCATCTGAACCAGGACCTCACGGGCCTCCGGTTGCGGAAGGTCCACGCTTCTGTATCTCCATGGTTCGCTCGCCTGTGTACCAGAGGGCTTCGGGTTTTCCATGATTCTCTCCAATGCAAGCCTACGGCCATCTTTCCAGTCTGTCAACCAAAAAAGTTCGACGTTTACGAACATAATGGCAGCTATGATCCGGCGGTTTTTTCTTGACAAGCGAACCGGACAGTAAAGCACTCGATCCCATAGTTCACCGGCCGCCTGGGCTGCTGCCTTGTCCTACGCTCGACGTGAAGTCGTCTGCTGGGTAATAACTGCGTACCACTATTCGGCCTCGATTGGGGAAAGACATGAACAGGTTCACCCATCAGCAACATGGACGATCCGGCCAACGTCAGCACCACCGCTGGGCAGGATCTTCAAGATCATCCGGGACCACGGCCCCCTTGACGCCAACGACATAGTCCGCCATACCGGTCTGGCCAAGTCGACCATATCCGGAATACCTGGACAGGCTGATGGCTGTGGGCCTCCTCCGGGAAGAGATACCAGAAGGCGGAAAACGGCGGAAACTGAAGGTTGCCCGAATCCGCCGGCTATGTGGTCGGTGTGGCCCCCGGTAGACCGATCTGAAAGTTAGCGTCTTTGATCTTGAGGCATAGATTGAGAGACTCGGTAGGTGGTTCAGCTGGGATATCTGGTCCGCTGAAGCTCCGGGACGCCCGTCACTGGGACGGGTGGTGGCTGTACGCCGAGGGAATCTTGAAACCAGAGCCTGGCCTGGGTTCGTCGGCCCTCTTCGGCAGTAGGCTTCAGCCTGCCCAGTCCCGGTTGACTACTCCCAGGGTCGTGCCCCGGTCTACCCTCGCTGGTCTACGCCAGGCTGGGACCATTTTCCGGTGGCCTCGTACCTGGCCCAGGAGTTCACCTGCCCCGTATTCGTTGACAACGACGTGAACGTGATGGCCCTTGCGGAGCGCGACAAGGGAGCCGCCTCGGGTCCCTCATACCGGGGTGTCAGTTTCCTGCTGGTAAAGGCGGGGACGGGTATTGGTGCCGGCATAGTGATGGATGGTGAGATATACCGGGAGCGAAGGGTGCCGCCTGCTGATATAGGTCACATCGGGATAGATGGTGACGAAACGCTCTGCCGCTGCGGAAACCGTGGCTGCCTCGAAGCTGGGTGCCGGTGGCAGGGCATCTGGCCATCCGCGCCGCGACGGCTGCCCGTGCCGGCCACAGCCCCTTCCTGGCGGCGAACTGGCCCGGGGCATCAAACCATAGCACATGGAAACACTTGCCAGAGGCGCAGCCTCGGGAGACGAGGAGTGCATACGCCTCATCTCCTTCATCAGGCACCCAGCATAGGCAATGTGCTGGCCAAGCTGGTCAACTTCCTCAACCCCACCATCATCGTGGTTTCCGGGAGGCCTGGTGAAAGCTGGGCGAGCGTTTCTCATAGCGTCCATCACGGGAATCCATTATCCTACCGCCTGTCCACCCCTCTGGCCACCGCCGACCTGGTGATCAAGAAATCGGCCCTCCTCTAGCGGGGAGCCACCATGGGGGCCGCCATACTGGTACTTGCACCAGGTTCTCTCCCACAAGAATGTGGGCAGGCTGATGCAGACAGGGCAAGTGCGGATTAAAACGGAATAACCTTAGGATTGTCTGTCAGAGTCCCGATTCCACATTGGAAATTGCAGAGGACACGCCACACTGCGACGGATAAGGAGCATCTGTGGGAAGGTACACCATCGCCGATCCGGCGTATGCACTTGGCCAGTGCCGGACTTGCCGTCTGGGCCTTCCAGGCCGTTCGAGGAGAGGCGTTCTGCCTCTGCCGCTTACCGCTGCTACGCCTCCGGCGCGTGGTATACGACAACCTGATGATAGCCCTTGGGTATTACATATCGCCCGAAGGCTCCTCTGTTGCCAGGCTCTTACCATTCCGCGCTTTGTGGGCCATGCACTGATAACTCCCAGTCTGGATAGTTACGGCAATCCTGTTTGCGTTGGGAGCTGGAGCCTTCAAATCGCCACGAAGCAGGGTCTGACCCTTAGCAGCCTGGATCTTGTACGGACTCATGGTCATGATCGGACTTCTCAATGGAGGTCGTGCTTCTATGCCGGTGAACTGGTGACCGAAGGTGATGTCCTGTACTACACGAATGTCGGGCGGCTGTTCACCCCTCCTCCACCCATCCCTGACCATGCTCCTGGTGGTTCTGGTCTGCGGTCGCAGCGTGTTGTGGCACACGCGCTGGCCCTGGATGCTGCTCGGGTCGATTCCTGTCCTGCTGTCCCAGGCACTTCGTTCCGAGGCCGCCGCCTTCGTATTCATCAACTCGGGGGAAGTCATAGATGTCCCTGCATCCCTGGTGCTGACCCTGGTATTCCTGAGGAAGGCGCGATAGCCAGGGCCAGGTTGGTGTGCTAGTACAGCAATACATCTGGCGGTTATCATCCACTGTACAGCCTGATGCCTGCAGAACATCAAAATAGATCCCTTCGTGGCCCAGCTTCATCCCGGCTGGTATCCAGGCCTTGTCTGCTTTTTCTTTTGACAACCGTCATTATTGGATGCTATCATGCGTGTACGATAACGCACCCGGAATCCCCCAAGGATAGCCTGCTATGACGGTCAAGGAAATTGGCCGAACTCGCCCGGAGTATCCATAGGGACGGTGGACAGGGTTCTGCATAGCCGGGGCCGGGTGTCATCCGAAACCCGTACCAGAATTCCAGGCCATACATTGAGAGCTCGGGCTTCACTCCCAATCCCATAGCCAGAAGCCTCAAGCGAAACAAGCCCTACCGTTTTTGCGCTGTACTGCCCCGGAAGGACGAGGACTCGGGCTACTGGGGCCTGGCCAACCAGGGCATCCGCGAGGCAGCAGATGAATTGGTCCACTTCGGGGTACAGACCAGTATCCTGGAGTTCGACCGCTACAACCCGCTTTCCTTCCGTAGCCACCCTGGCCAGGGCACGCAAGGAAAACCCCGACGGGTTGCTGCTGCCACCGGTTCTGCCTTCTGAATCCCGGGCCTTCATAGCGTCCATAGAAGGAAACATCCCCTGACATCTTCGACGCCGACCTTCCCGGCTCGCCAGCCAATCTGCACCATTGGGCCAGGATCCCATACAGGGCGGGCTTTCTGGCAGGCAGGCTGGTGTATCTCCTGGCCGGCGGTAAACCCGCAGACTTCGCAGTCCTGAGCGCCCACAGCGAGGACTACCACATACGCCGCAGGCAGGACGGGCTTCATGGACCTACCTGGCAGGAGTGGGAGCCCGGGTGCCTGCTCAGGCAAGGGTGTGGATCTGGAAAAGGACGAGGCCGCAGCCAGCCAGCCTGTCAGACCCTGCTGGATGAACAACCAGATCTGCGGGGTGTCTTTGTGACCAGCGCCTCTGCCCACCGCCTGGCCAAGGCAAGAGGGCAGCTGCAACCCGGCAAGCCCTTTGTCATTGTCGGCTTTGATCTGGTACCTGCCAACCAGCGCATGCTGGCCGAAGGCGGACTGGATGCCATCATCTCCCAGCGTCCCCAGGAACAGGGCAGGCTGGGCCTTCTGAACCTGTACCGCGCCATAGTGCTTGGCAGGCCGGTGGCAGCCCCGGGTCGAGATGCCCCTTGTCCGATATCTATCCTCAAAGAGAATGCACCACCTCTTGGCGCGCCTCCTGGCCTGCCCCTGAGGCAACGAAGATTTATCGACGCGAACCACACAGGAGGTTCGAAAATGAAACCGGAACAAGGTCAGGCTTTTGTACTGGGGCCTGGATTACGGCATGAATGATGAACCGATCGGGGGTGAGCAGGCCGAAGGTCGGTAGGGTGCCAGCGGAATCAGGGCCTCGAGGCCGACCACGCGGCCCGACGCCATCTCCACCTGCGGCTGATACTCGACGATGAACTGGGCCGCATCGGCCTGCACCGCCTTGAGCAGCTGGATCCCGAGTTGCACTTCGCGCGCCGCCCGCTCGTGGCGGATCGGATTGAAGAAGCTGAACTGATTGCGGCCGTCGCGCTTGGCCTGGTACATCGCAGCGTCGGCATTTTTCAGCAGCGTGCTCATTTCGCGCCCGTGCTCCGGGAACAGCGCGATGCCAATCGAGGCCGACACCTGCGTGTCGACGTTCGGCACGGAAGTCCGTGCGATGCAGCGACTGCGCCAGGCGCGCAGCAAGCAGCGCGACCTCCTGCCGGTGTTCGAACTCGTTGACCAGCACGACGAACTCGTCGCCACCCAGGCGCGCGACCAGGCCCGTGCTGCCCACGGTCTCGCGCAGTACCTGCGCGACCGACTTGATCAGCGCATCGCCCACGAGGTGGCCGAGCGTGTCGTTCACGTCCTTGAAGCGATCGAGGTCGATCAGCATCACCGCGATCCGCCGGCGCCGATTGGCCGCGGTCATGACCAGATCGCGCATCGACTCGCGCAGCAGATTGCGGTTGGGCAGGCCGGTCAGCGAGTCGTACCAGGCCAACTGCTCGATGCGTCCTTCGGCGTCCTGGCGCTGCGCGGCCTCGATCGCGAGCGACGTCATCAGCGCGGCGGTCGACATGAAGTTGACTTCGTCGTCGTCCCACCGGCGCACGGCGCCGTCGTGCACCGACAGCACGCCCTTGACCTCGCCGTCGAGCAGTACCGGCACATCGATCAACGCGCGCACCTCGACCCAGCGCGCGTTCTCGACGAACCGCGGCGCCAGATTCGGCGCACGCGCATCGGCGATGACGATCGGCTGGCGCTGCTCGATCCGGGCGAAGTGCGCCGGCTCTTCGCTGGCCCGCAGTTCGACGCCGACCCAGTCGCGCGCGAAGCGGTCCGCCTGCAGGTCGAACAGCGCTTCGCACTGCAAGCCGCGACCGTCCGCCGTCTTGCGCCAGAAGCTCGCACTGGTGGTACCCAGCGTCTGCGCCGTGGTGCGCAGCAGCCGCGACAGCGACTGGGCGAAGTCGCCGCGCGTCTGCATCGCGAGTTCCAGCAACTGTTCGCGAAACTCGAGACGCCGCAACTGCTCGGGCGGCGTCGACGGGGGCCGGGCGCCGCCGGCGACCGGCGCCGCAACTGCGGGCGCTGCGACCAGGTGGCCGCTGACCAGCAACCCGCCCAGCGCTGCTTCCCGCAGATAGTTGTGGATGGCGAGCCGGACACGCCGCACCGAACCGCCCGCATCGATCATGCCGACCTCGACCCTGGTCGCTGCATCGCCGCTGCGTGCCTTCAGCGCCGTCTCGATGGCGGTCGCCAAGGCGGCGCGGCCGTCGGCCGCCAGCAGCGCCGAGAGCGTCTGGCCGACCGTGACCTCGGGCGCCAGCCCGAGCGCCCCCCGGATCGCGTTCGACTGCAGCCGAACCACGCCCTGCGCGTCGAGCAGCATGAGGACGTCGCTCGCGGCGTCGATGAACAGGCGCAGGCGGCGCTCGAGCCGGCCCGTGGCGTTGCGAGCCGCCACTTCGGCATCGGCGGATCGCAAGTGCAGCACCATGCCCTGCGACCGCTGCCGGTCGCGACAATGGGTCAGCGTCGCCGCCAGCCAGCGACCCGGCCCACCGGCCGGCCCCCGCATGCGCCAGGTAAAGCGCGCACGATGCGTATGCGCCTGCGTACTCGCCTCCACGAACTGCACTGACGAGGCATCGTCCAGCAGCAGTTCGAACGGCATGCCGAGCAGGTCGCGGTGCGCCAGCTCGGGCAGCGTGTCGGAAACGCCGTGCGCCACCAGCACCCGGCGATCGGCGCCGAGCAGCAAGGTGGCGCCATCGGTGGCTTCCAGCAGCGCGCGCGACTGCGACAGCTCGTGGCGCAGACCGCGCATGCCTGCGCGCACGGCCTGCGCATCGCGCAGCGTGATCAGCGCCACACTGTCTTGCTCGACGCGCAGCAGTTCGGCATCGAGCTGAAGCACCATGCGACGACCGGCCGAGAAGGGCAGTCGCACCAGCGTCGACAGCGTCCCGTGGCCGTGCAGCCGCGCCCAGAAGCGCGACCAGCGTCGCGCCGGCACGCGCGCGCTGGCGTAGGTCAACAGCTCGGAGAGGTGGCGGCCGACCAAATCGGCGGCCGGGATCTGCAGCAGATCGGCGGCCGCCGCGTTGGCGGCCAGCAACTGCGACGACCCGTTGATGCACACGGTCGCCAGGGGCAGATGGTCGAACGCCGCTTGCTTGAGCGACGCTTCGACCGCCGACTGGCGCAGGGGTATGACCGAGGATGCCAAATACCGATCCGGTGGAATCGGCGCGACCCGCCCGCGAACCGGGCCTGGCTGCACGCCGCGTTCGGGCGCGATTGTGCCATCGCCGTCCAGCCGAATGCACGGACTACTCACGCATCCGCACTGATGCTGGCGTCATCGCGCGACGTGTCCGGACAAAGCGGCGGGTCGCGCTTGGCTCGCTACACTGGTCGCGTCCCGAATCGGTGCGCTGCCGCGGCGATTCCCACGCACCCGCCGGCAACCCCTTCCCGCATGTCGCAGATCATTGAACAACGCTTTGCCACGCTGCTCGGCAACTTCGGCCTGCTGCCGTTCTACGGTCTGGCGCTGCTGCACTGGCTGCCGCTGAAGCCGCTGTCGGCGCGCCTGACGGAGCTGGCCTTCGTCGGCTATGCCGGGTTGATCCTGTCGTTCCTCGGCGCCGTGCACTGGGGCCTGGCGATGTCCTCGCCGCAGCTGGACAAGTCGCAGACCCGGGCCGCCATCGGCTGGGGCGTGCTGCCGTCGCTGCTTGGCTGGCTGGCCCTGCTGTTGGCGCTGGCCGGCCTGCCGATGTGGGTGATCTGCCTGCTGCTGCTGATCGACTTCGCGCTGTGCCGCGCGATGGATGGCGCGCTGCTGCGCCTGTATGCCAACCCGCCCTCCTGGTACCTGCCGCTGCGCTCGCGGCTGACGGTGATGGTGATGATTTCGATTGCGATCCTGATGGTCTCGACCCTGCGAGGTGACTGATGTTCAAGGCGATCCAGCTGACCCGCGACGGCGACCAGTTCGCCGCCGCCGTGCGTGACCTCGACGATGCGGCCCTGGCCGCCGCAACCCCGGACGACGACGTCACGCTCGCCGTCGAGTACTCGACGATCAACTACAAGGACGGCCTGGCGCTGACCAACAAGGGGCCGGTGGTGCGCGCCTGGCCGATGGTGGCCGGGATCGACGCCGCCGGCGCCGTGATCGACAGCCGAAGCGCCGCCTGGAAGCCCGGCGACCAGGTGATCCTCACCGGCTGGGGCGTGGGCGAGTCGCACTGGGGCGGGCTGGCGCAGCGCGCGCGCTTCAAGGGCGACTGGCTGGTCGCGCTGCCGGCCGGCATGACGAGCCGGCAGGCGATGGCCATCGGCACCGCCGGCTTCACCGCGATGCTGAGCGTGCTGGCGCTCGAGGCCCAGGGCGTGACCGCCAACGCGGGCGAGGTGCTGGTGACCGGCGCCTCGGGCGGTGTCGGCTCGGTCGCCATCGCCCTGCTCGCCCAGCGCGGCTATCGCGTGGTCGCCTCCACCGGCAAGGCAGCCGAGGCCGACTACCTGACGTCGCTCGGCGCGGCCGAGGTGATCGACCGCGCAACTCTGTCCGCGCCCGGCAAACCGCTGCAGAAGGAACGCTGGGGCGCGGTGATCGACGCGGTCGGCTCGCACACGCTGGCCAATGCCGTCGCGCAGACGCGCTACGGCGGCACCATCGCGGCCTGCGGACTGGCCCAGGGCATGGACTTCCCGAGCACGGTCGCGCCGTTCATCCTGCGCGGCTGCAAGCTGGTGGGCGTCGATTCGGTGATGTGTCCGCTGCCGCTGCGCCGGCAAGCCTGGCAGCGGCTCGCCACCGATCTGGACCGCGCCAAGCTCGACGCCATGACGCGCGTGGTGCCGCTGGCCGGCGCGTTGGACGTCGCGCGCGAGATCCTCGCGGGCCAGGTGCGTGGCCGGGTCGTGGTCGACGTCAACGCCTGACGGAAACGGGCGATGGCGGGAACCGGCGGGCCGGAAACGACCGGCCCCGCCGAGCGGTCGCTAAACCGTTCATACGGCTGCGCTAGCCTTGCCTCTTCGTCGCGCGCTTTTGCCCCGCCCCCCGGACCCTTTCTTCCCCTCCTCGTCCCACCTGACGGCCCGCCGGCGCGCGGGCCCTGCTGCGGAGATGCCTGCATGACTCAACTCAATGTGAACGGCCGTGCGGTCACGGTCGATGCCGATCCCAGCACCCCGCTGTTATGGGCGCTGCGCGACCACCTCGGCCTGACCGGCACCAAGTACAGCTGCGGTGTGGCCGTCTGCGGTACCTGCACCGTGCATGTGAACGGCCAGCCGGTACGCTCGTGCACCACCCCGATCGCCGCCGTAGCCGGCGCGCAGATCACCACCATCGAGGCCGTCGAGAACGACCGGGTCGGGCGCGCCGTGCAGGACGCCTGGGTGCGCAACGACGTCGTGCAGTGCGGCTACTGCCAGAGCGGCCAGGTGATGGCCGCCACCGCACTGCTGAAGACCAATCGCCGGCCGACCGACGCCGACATCGACGCCGCCATGGCCGGCATCCTGTGCCGCTGCGGCACCTACCAGCGGGTGCGCGCAGCCATCAAGGACGCGGCCAAGAACCTGGGTTGAGGAGACCACCATGCACAAGCTCCTGACCGCTCACGCGCCCGACTTGATCGCCGCCCTGAACGCTGGGCCAGCGCCAGATGCGCCACCGACCAAGCTGTCGCGCCGCGCCTTCCTCCAGGCCACCGGCGTGGCCGGCAGCGGCCTGATGCTCGGTATCGCCCTGCCTTCCGCGCGGGCGCAGGCGGGCGGCGAGAAGTTCGTCTATCCGCCGAGCGCGTTCATCCGCATCGCGCCCGACAGCTCGGTCACGGTGCTGATCAACAAGCTCGAGTTCGGCCAGGGCGTGTTCACCTCGATGGCGATGCTGATCGCCGAGGAACTCGAGTGCGACTGGAACAAGGTGCGCGCCGAGCACGCGCCGGCCGCACGGGTCTACGCGCACCCGGGCTTCGGCATCCAGATGACCGGCGGGTCGGATTCGATCGCCTCCAGCTACACCCAGTTCCGCGTCATCGGCGCCAGCGCGCGCCTGATGCTGGTGCAGACCGCTGCCGCGCAGTGGAAGGCGCCGCTCGACAAGATCGACACCAAGGACGGGGTCGTGATCGAGATCGGCGGCCAGAAGCGGCGCGCGAGCTATGGCGCGCTGGCCGAGGCGGCGATGAAGCTGCCGGTACCCGCCAAGGCCCCGATCAAGGCCAATGCCGCCGACTTCAAGCTGCTCGGCAAGCCGATCCGCCGCATCGACTCGCGCGAGAAGGTCAACGGCAGCGCGAAGTTCGGCATCGACCAGCTGCCGGCCAATTGCCGCGTGGCGGTGGTGGCGCGCGCGCCGGTGTTCGGCGGCAGCGTCGCCAGCTTCGACGCTACCCGCGCCAAGGCGGTCAAGGGCGTGCAGGCGGTGGTGCAGGTGCCGACCGACCGCGGCGGCAGCGGCGTGGCGGTGATCGCCGCCAGCTTCTGGCCGGCCAAGACCGCACGCGATGCGCTCGACATCAAGTGGACCCTGCCGGCCGGTGTCAGCAGCGATAAGCAATCGGCACAGTTCCGGCAACTGGCCGCGCAGCCCGGCCTCAGCGCGCGCGCCGACGGCAACGCTGAGGCGATCAAATCCGCCGCGCGCACGCTCAGTGCCGAGTTCGAATTTCCGTACCTGGCGCACGCCGCGATGGAACCGCTGAACGCAACGGTCGACCTGAAGGCCGACGCGATGACGATCTGGTGCGGCTCGCAGTTCCAGACCGTCGACCAGTTGCTGGCAGCGCAGGCGGCGGGGCTGAAGCCCGAGCAGGTCAACCTGGTCACCACGCTGGCGGGCGGCGGCTTCGGCCGGCGCGCCAACCCGGCTTCCGACTACGTGGTCGAGGCGGTCGAGGTGGCCAAGGCGATGAAGGCGGCCGGGATCGACGCCCCCGTGAAGGTGATCTGGACGCGCGAAGACGACATGCGCGGCGGCTACTACCGGCCGCTGCACGTGCACCGCGTCAGCGTCGGCACCGATGCCAAGGGGCTGCCGAGCGCGTGGCAGCACACCATCGTCGGCCAGTCGATCATGAAGGGCACGGCGTTCGAGAAGTTCCTGGTCAAGGACGGCGTCGATCAGACCAGCACCGAGGGCGCGACCTACACGCCGTACACGCTGCCCAACATGCGGGTGTCGGTGCACCACCCGGAAGCCAACGTGCCGGTGCTGTGGTGGCGCTCGGTCGGCCACACGCACACCGCGTTCGTGATGGAGACGCTGATCGACGAACTGGCGGTGGCCGCCAAGCAGGACCCGATCGCCTACCGGCTGGCGCTGCTTGATGCCAAGCACTCGCGCCACCGCGCCGTGCTCGCGATGGTGCGCGACCGCTCCGGCTGGGGCAAGACGCCGGTGCCCAAGGGCCGCGCGCGCGGCGTGGCGGTGCACGAGAGCTTCGGCTCGGTGTGCGCGCACGTGGTCGAAGTCTCGATCGAGAAGAACCAGATCCGCGTGCACAAGGTGACCTCGGCCCTCGACTGCGGCACCACGGTCAACCCTCTGACGATCGAGGCCCAGGTGCAGGGCGCGCTGGTGTACGGCCTGAGCGCCGCGCTGCACGAGCGAATCACGCTCAAGGATGGCCGCGTCGAACAGGGCAACTTCACCGACTTCCCGATCCTGCGCATCAGCGAGATGCCCGAGGTCAGCGTGCACATCGTGCCCAGCACCAACAAGCCGAGCGGCGTGGGCGAACCCGGCACGCCGCCGATCGCGCCCGCCGTGGCCAACGCCGTCGCCGCGCTGACCGGCAAGCGGCTGCGCAAGCTGCCGTTCGATCTCGCGTCCGCGTGATGTCGCCCGTCCGCAGGGACGGTGCCGCCATGCGGCACAATCCCTGCCCTCCGCGCCCGGCGCCGACCAGACCCGCGCGCAGTCTTCACCCGTCCCACAAGGAGCCATGATGGTTCGATCGATCCTCAACACTGCGGCCTTCGGCGCCGCGGCGCTGCTCGCCACTGCCTTCGTCACTGCCGCGCAGGCGCAGCCCAAGAGCCGCGCCGACTGCGAGCGCGACTACAAGCCCTCGGTCGGCCAGTCCGGCAAGGACGTGGTCTGGGTGCCCACGCCCGACGAGCTGGTGCGCCGCATGCTGACCATGGCCAAGGTCACCGACAAGGACTACGTCGTCGATCTGGGCGCGGGCGACGGCAAGATCGCCATCGCCGCCGCCAAGGCGCCGTTCAGCGCCAATTCGCTCGGCATCGAATACAACCCGGACATGGTCAAGCTCGCCAACTGCATGGTCCAAGTCGAGGGCGCAGCCAGCAAGACCAAGGTGATCCAGGGCGACATCTTCAAGGAAGACTTCAGCAAGGCCGACGTCATCACGATGTACCTGCTGCCCGAGCTGAACCTGTGCGTGCGCCATCGCATCCTCGGCATGAAGGCGGGCACGCGCGTCACCTCCCACCAGTTCACGATGGGCGACTGGAAGGCCGACGAGACCGCCGAGATCGAGTACCGCACCGCCTACCTGTGGATCGTGCCGGCGCGCGTGGCCGGCAACTGGGCGCTGCGCGATGCCGGCGGCACGCAGTTCAACGTCAGCCTCAATCAGACCTTCCAGGAAGTCAGCGGCGATGTCACCCAGGGCAGCCGCAAGCAGCCGCTGGTGGGCGCCTCGTTGCGCGGCACCGACCTGCGCTTCGCCTTCAACGACGACAAGGGCGCCACCCGCACCTTCACCGGCAGCGTGCGCGGCAACCAGGTCAGCGGCACGCTGCGCGGCGCCGGCGGCGAGACTCAGGTCACCGGCACGCTGCAGGGCGCACTGCGCGCGGCGCCCTGGGCCGACATGCTGGACCAGTGCAAGCGCTTTTACGGCAAGTAGGCGCATCCACCCGAACGATCGACCGGCCCGCCCAGCGCAGCGCGAGCCGGCGCTGACCGCACCGATCCACCGAGAGCCCCGCGCGTGCGGGGCTTTTTCTTGAACCGTCCCGATGCAGATCCCAAGCTCCGACCAGCCCAAGCCCGCGCTCTCGACCTTCGACGCGGTGATGATCATCGTCGGCATCGTCATCGGCGGCGGCATCTTCGCGCTCCCGCCGGCGATCGCCGGACTCACCGGCTCGCTCGACTGGATGCTGATCGCCTGGGGCGTGGGCGCCCTGCTGACGCTGGTGGGCGCGCTGTGCTACGCGGAGATGGCCGCGGCCTTCCCCCACGCCGGAGGCGACTATCACTTCCTCACTCGCGCCTTCGGCCGTGATGTGTCTTTCTTTTTCGGCTGGGCACGGGTGACGGTGATCCTGACGGGCTCGATCGCGATGCTTGGCTTTGTCTGCGGCGACTACCTGACGCGCGTGCTCGATCTCGGCCCGTACTCGTCGGCGATCTACGCGGCGTTGATCATCATCGCGCTCACGGCGGTCAACCTCGCCGGCCTCAAGGAGAGCGCCCGCGCGCAAAACGTGCTGACGGCGGTCGAAGTAACCGGCCTGCTGCTGGTTGTGGTGGCTGGGCTGATGGTCACCGGGCCGGCGCAGCCGGCGGCCACGGCTGCCGCACCGGCCGCGTCCTCCGGCCTGCCGGCCATGTTCGGGCTCGCGCTGGTGTTCGTGCTGTTCACCTTCGGCGGCTGGAACGAGGCCGCCTACATCTCGGCCGAGGTCAAGGGCGGGCAGCGCGCGATCCTGAAGGTGCTGGTGATCTCGATCGTGATCCTGACCGCGATCTACCTCGTGTTCGTGCTGGCGCTGGTCAAGGGCCTGGGCTTCGACGGCCTGAAGGCGAGCAAGGCGGTCGGCGCGGACATCATGCGTGCCGCCTTCGGGCCGGTCGGCGAGAAGATCATCGGCGCCATGGTGGCCGTGGCAGCGCTGACCTCGATCAACGCCACGATGATCGTCGGCGCGCGCAACAACTTTGCCCTCGGCCAGGACTGGCCGCTGCTGTCCTTCATGAGCCGCTGGCACGGCCAGCGCAACGCGCCCGTGATCGCCCTGCTGGTGCAGAGCGCGATCGCGCTGCTGCTGGTCGCCGTGGCGGCGGTGGAAAAAGGCGGCGTGAAGACGATGGTCGAGTTCACCGCGCCGGTGTTCTGGGGCTTCCTGGTGCTGGTGGGCGTCGGCTTCTTCGTGCTGCGCTTCAAGTATGCGCACGTGCCGCGGCCGTTCAAGGTGCCCCTGTATCCGATCCTGCCGCTCGCGTTCATCGCCACCTGCGGCTACCTCTTTTACTCCAGCGTCACCTACGCGCAGTCGCAGAACGCGGTGCAGGTCTCGTTCTACGTGATGGGCCTTGGACTCATCGCCTGGGTCGTCGCGCGGTTGAAGCGAGGCTGAGCGTCGATGCCTGCGGCCGCTGGCACGATCGTCGGCATCCTATTAGCGGCCGGCCGCGGCACGCGCTTCGATCCATCGGGCCAGACGTCCAAGCTGCTGGCAGCGGCACCCGCGGGCCCGCATGCCGGTGCGCCGCTTGCGTTGGCGGCGGCGCGCACGCTGCGCGGGGTGCTGTCCGAGGTCGTCGCCGTTGTCCGTCCGCCGGATACGCCGGCGCAGCAGGAACTGCATCGGCTGCTGCGCGATGCCGGTTGCCGGCTGGCGATCAACGCGCGCGCCGAAGAAGGCATGGGCGGATCGATCGCCGCCGGTGTGCGCGCCTCGACCGACGCCGCCGGATGGCTCGTTGCGCTGGCCGACATGCCCGCCGTGGCGCCGCCAACGATCAGCGCCGTGCGCGACGCGCTCGCCGCCGGCGCGCCCAGTGCCGCGCCGATGCACCAGGGCCGGCGCGGCCACCCGGTCGGTTTTGCGGCCCGCCTCGGCCCGCTGCTGCTGGCGCTGCAGGGTGATGCAGGCGCACGCAGCGTGCTCGTCGCGCACCCCCCGCTGCCGATCCCAGTGGACGATCCGGGCTGCCTGCTCGACCTCGATTCCGCGGCCGACTTCGCCGCGCCGCAGGCGTAGCGTCAACCGCAGCGACGGGCCGCGGCAACGCACGCCCTAAACTCGCGGCTCCCATTTGCCGACTGCTGCAATGACGCTTCGCTACGCCATCCGTCCGGCCCATCCGGGCGCGCACCTTTTCCACGTCACGGTCACCGTCGATGCCCCGGATCCTGAGGGGCAGCTGTTCATGCTGCCGGCATGGATCCCGGGCAGCTACATGATCCGCGAGTTCGCACGCCACATCGTGCGGCTCACTGCGCTCGCGGGCGACAAGCCGGTGCAGGTCGAGAAGCTCGACAAGCACACCTGGCGCTGCGCACCGGTCAAGGGCGCGCTCACGGTCGCCTACGAGGTCTATGCGTGGGACCTGTCGGTGCGCGCCGCGCATCTGGACCCGACGCACGGCTTCTTCAATGGCACCAGCGTGTTCCTGCTGCCGATCGGCCACGAAGGCGCACCCTGCCGCGTCGACCTGATTCCGCCTGAAGGCGCGCGGTATGCCGACTGGAAAGTCGCGACCGGCCTCACACCGGCGCGCGGCACGCGGCGCGGCCACTTCGGAACCTACCTGGCGCGCGACTACGACGAACTGATCGACTGCCCGGTCGAACTGGGCACGTTCGCCCATGCCGCGTTCGATGTGCTCGGCGTGCGGCACGAGATCGCGATCACCGGCGAAGTACGCCGGCTCGACCTGGCGCGCCTGACCACCGACCTGACGCGGCTGTGCGAGACGCAGATGCGGCTGTTCGAGCCGCGTGGTACACGACCCAAGCGCGGCGTACCCGCGCGCGGCCCTGCGCCGTTCGATCGCTACACCTTCCTCGCGCACGCGGTCGGCGACGGCTACGGCGGCCTCGAGCACCGCAACTCGACCGCGCTGATCTGCAAGCGCGACGACCTGCCCTACCTCGGCATGAAGGACAGCACGGCCGGCTACCGCACCTTCCTGGGACTGGCGAGCCACGAGTACTTCCACACCTGGAACGTCAAGCGCATCAAGCCGGCCGCCTTCGTGCCCTACGACCTCACGCGCGAGAACCACACGCGTCTGCTGTGGGCGTTCGAGGGCTTCACCTCGTACTACGACGACCTGCTGCTGGCGCGCGCCGGGCTGCTGACCGAGGCGCAGTACCTCGAGACGCTGGCGAGCACGATGACCACCGTGATGCAGCGGTCGGGCCGGCTGAAGCAAAGCGTCGCCGACAGTTCTTTCGACGCGTGGATCAAGTACTACCGGCCGGACGAGAACGCCCCGAATAGCGTGGTCAGTTACTACCAGAAGGGCGCGCTGGTCGCGCTCGCGCTCGACCTGACCCTCCGTGCCGGCACGCGCCAGCGCAAGTCGCTGGACGACGTGATGCGCCACCTGTGGCGCCAGTGGGTCGAGGCCGGCGACGACTACGCCGGCGTGGACGAGGACGGCATCCTGTCCGCGGCCGAGGCCGCCACCGGCCTCGCGCTGGCGCGCACGTTGACCGAGCTGACCGAGGGCACGCGCGATCCTGACTTCGCCCGGCTGCTGGCGCCGTTCGGTATCCGCTTCGAGACCCGGCCGGCGCTGGAGTCGCCGCACTTCGCCATGCTCGGCATCAAGCTCGCCGACGGCAAGGTGCAGCACGTGTACGACGGCTCGCCCGCGCAGCAGGCGGGGCTGTCCGCGGGCGACGTGCTGGTCGCGCTCGACGGCCTGCGCGCCGGCGAGGCCAACCTCGACAAGCTGCTGGCGCGCTACCGGCCAGGCGATGCGCTGCAGCTGCACGCGTTCCGGCGCGATGCGCTGCTGTGTTTCGACCTCACGCTCGCCGCGCGGGCACCGCCGAAGTTCGCGCTGACCGTGGACCCGAAGGCGCCCAAGTCCGCCCAGGCCGCGCGCGCGCGCTGGCTCGGGGCCTAGGTCGGCGCCCAGCGCGGGACCGCGATGCAGATCGAGTCGCTTCGGCACTGGCTGGCGGCACATGGCGCGCAGCCCGCGCACGCCGCCTTCGTGCTGCGTCGCTGGCTGCAGGCGCTGCCCGACGACCAGGGTCCCACGCGCCCGGCGCATTACCTGCCGCGCGCGCTGCGCGACGCCATCGCCGCCGACGACTCACCGTTGAACGCGCTGGTGCGCGAACGCTCCGCGCATCCGGCCACCGACGGCTCGGCGCGACTGCTGCTCGCGCTCGGCGACGGGCAGACGATCGAGTCGGTGCTGCTGCCGCGCGGCGGACTGTGCGTGTCGACCCAGGTCGGCTGCGCGGTCGGTTGCGTGTTCTGCATGACCGGGCGCGACGGCCTGCTGCGTCAGCTCGGCAGCGCGGAGATCGTCGCGCAAGTGGCTCTCGCACGGCGCCAACGCGTGGTCAAGAAAGTGGTGTTCATGGGCATGGGCGAGCCGGCCCACAACCTCGAGGCGGTGTGCGAGGCGATCGAGCTGCTCGCCACGGCCGGCGACATCGGCCACAAGAACCTGGTGTTCTCCACTGTCGGCGATGCGCGGGTGTTCGAGCGCCTGCCGGCGCTGCGCGCCAAGCCGGCGCTCGCGCTGTCGCTGCACTCGACGTTCGCCGACCGGCGCGCCCGGCTACTGCCGCGCGCGCCGCGCATCGATCCAGCCGAGCTGGTCGAACTCGGCGAGCGCTACGCGCGTGCCACCACCTATCCGGTGCAGTTCCAGTGGACGCTGATCGAAGGCATCAACGACGGCGACGACGAGATCGAGGGCATCGCGCGCCTGCTCGCCGGCAAATACGCGGTGATGAACCTGATTCCGTTCAACGCGGTCGCGGGCACGGACTTCCGGCGCCCGAGCTGGGAGCGCGCGGCGCACATGGCGCGCACGCTGCATCGGCGCGGCATCCTCACCAAGCTGCGCCAGTCGGCCGGACAGGACGTCGACGCCGGCTGTGGTCAACTGCGGGCGCGCGAGATCGTGCTGCACCGGCGGCCGGCCAGCGACGGGGCGCGCCCGACGAGCGAGGTTTCCGCGTCCTGACCGGAGCCACAAAGAAAAACGGCAGCCTAAAGGCTGCCGTTTTCTTGGAGCGTGGTGCGCTTACGAGATCACGCGGATCTCGGCGGCCTGGGGGCCTTTGGCGCCTTCCTTGACGACGAACTCCACCTTCTGGCCCTCAGCCAGCGACTTGAAGCCGCCCGCCTGGATCTCGGAGAAGTGCGCGAAGAGATCTTTGCCGCCGTCTTCCGGGGTGATGAACCCGAAGCCTTTGGCATCGTTGAACCACTTGACAGTACCTTTGGTCATTTTCTCGTTCCTTGAAAGGTCGATGAGAAGTATCCGCACACAGGACCATCCTGCGGGGAGCTGACGATCAAGAAACGCGAACCTGGGGAAACCTGACAGACGCCGTGCGGTGAGCTGCAGCGACCCGAGAAAACCGAAGGACCATTGTCTTGCGCGAGCGGGCTGAACGTTACCGCGTCGCCGCTGCAAAGTCGAATCAAATATTTCGCGCGGCCAACTTTCGAACTGGCGGCTACCGCATTCGAGTCCGCGCGCACCGATTTGGCGCGGCGCTCCGGGTTGACCGGCGGCTGACGCGCATACTCGGCCGATGATCGAAATCTGCTCGGAAGTCGAGAGCGAAGTGCCCGCCGCATTGGCGCGGGCAGTCCTCGGCGATTTCCGCGCCGATGGAAGCTGGAATCCGTTGATCCGCGGCATTCTCGGCCATCCGGTACCGGGAGCACGCCGAACGCGCCTGAGCCTGGCGCATCGACCCCTCCCCCGCTGAACAACCCATCAGGAAATCCACGATGTCCCGTGCTACCGGCAAGCCGACCAAGCCCGTGTTCCATGCGCCGATGCGCCTCGACTGGACCGACGACAAGCTCAAGGCCCTGAGCCAGGCGCAGTTGCTCAACCTGCTCGACAACCTCGATCAGCAGCGCGCGATCGGCCGCGTCAACGGCGACGACGCCACCGCGTTCGATCAGCGCATCGTCGCGCTGTTGACCCGCGCCAACGGGAGCAAACGTCGCAAGAAAGTCGCGCTGGCGGCCGCCGAAGCGACCGTCGTCGACGCCGCGTGATGCGAGTGCAGTTGCGGCTGCGCGAGGACTGAGGCCGCGCCGCGCGACCCGCCGGTCGCCTCAATTCGCCGTCAGCGCCGATCGCCCGCCGCGTTCAGCAGTGCGTACAGCAGGATCGCACCGAAAGTCGCGGTGCCGATACCGCCCAGCGTGAAGGCGCCGATCTTCAGCGTGAAGTCCCCGGCACCGAGCACCAGCGTCACGGCCGCCACGATCAGGTTGCGGTTCTGGCTGAAGTCGACCTTGTTGTCGACCCAGATCTTGGCGCCCGCCACTGCGATGAGACCGAAGACCACGATCGAGACGCCGCCCAGCACGCTCGACGGAATGGTCTGGATCAGCGCGCCGAACTTGGGGCTGAAGCCGAGCAGGATCGCCACCAGCGCCGCGACGACGAAGATCAGCGTCGAGTACACCTTGGTCGCCGCCATCACGCCGATGTTCTCGGCGTAGGTGGTGACACCCGTGCCGCCGACGCTGCCGGCCAGCATCGTCGCCACGCCGTCGCCGACGAAGGCGCGGCCCATGTACTTGTCGAGGTTGCGGCCGGTCATCGCCGTCACCGCCTTGATGTGGCCGAGGTTCTCGGCCACCAGGACGATCGCCACCGGCGCGATCAGCAGCATCGCGTCCGCCCTGAACACCGGCGCCGCGAAGTTCGGCAGCCCGAACCAGGCCGCCGCGCCTACGCCGCCGAAAGCGACCGGCTTGCCCAGCCCCACGACGTTGGCGAGCACGAGGTAGATCAGGTAGGCGGCGATCAAGCCCGCGAGGATCAGCAGCTTCTGCAGCAGTCCGCGCGTGAACACCGCGACGCCGCCGACGCACAGGATGGTGATGGCGGCCATCCAGCCGTCGAATGGGGTGCTGCCCACGCTCTTGACCGCGATCGGCGCCAGGTTCAGACCGATCACCGCCACCACCGCGCCGGTGACCACTGGCGGCATCAGCCGCTCGATCCAGCCGGTGCCCGTGGCCATCACGATCGCGCCGATCACCGTGTACAGAAGACCGCAGGCGATGATGCCGCCGAGCGCCACGCCGATGTTGGCGTTCGGCCCCGCGCCCGCGTAGCCGCTGGCGGCGATCACCACGCCGATGAAGGCGAAGCTGGAACCGAGGTAGCTCGGCACGCGGCCGCCGACCACCGCGAAGAACAGCAGCGTGCCGACACCGCTCATCAGGATCGCAACGTTGGGGTCGAAGCCCATCAGCAGCGGCGCCAGCACGGTGGCGCCGAACATCGCCACCACGTGCTGAATGCCGAGCGCGACGGTCTGCGACGCTGGCAGTCGCTCGTCGGGGGCGATCACGCCGTCCTGTTTCAGGGTCCAGCGCGGGAAGTAGCCGGTGGCCATGGGGTTCTCGTTCTCGTGAGATCAAAGATGCCGGCGAGGATAGCCAAGCGGCGCGCCGCGCCTGAGCCGCGCCGGCACGGTTTGTTGCTCAACCGCACCAGTCGATGCGACCGCGCCCGTGCGATGCGAGAAACGCGTTGGCGCGGGAGAAGTGACCGCAGCCTAGGAAAGGCAGCGGCGGCCGGCGCGCCGACAGCGGCGAAGGATGGTTGGCCTGCAGCACCGCGTGCGCGTGCGCACTCGCTGCGATCAGTGCCCCCTTGGCCTGTGCATGCGCGCCCCACAGCAGGAACACCTTGGGGGCCGGATGCTGCACCAGGGCGTCGACCACGGCATCGGTGAACACCTCCCAGCCGCGCTTCGCATGGCTGCCTGGCGCGCCCGCCTCGACCGTCATCACGGCATTCAGCAGCAGCACGCCCTGGCGCGCCCAGCGTTCGAGATTGCCGTTGGCGGGCACGGCGCAGCCGCAGTCGCGCGCGAGTTCGAGATAGATGTTGCGCAGGCTGGGCGGCGGACGCACGCCATCGGCAACCGAGAACGCGAGGCCGTGCGCCTGGCCGGCGCCGTGGTACGGGTCCTGGCCGAGGATCACCACCCGCACGTCGGCCAGCGGCGTCAGTTCGAGCGCGCGCAGCGGCGCCGGCGGATAAACGGTGGCGCCGGCCTCGATGCGCGATGTCAGATCGCGCTCGAGTGACCGCCCGGTGGGCGATTCGAAGAAAACCTGCGCCAGCGGCCGCCAACCCGCCGCCAGTCGATCCAGATCGACGCCGCGCATCCGCTCAGCGGGCGCCGATCATCGGCATGGGCGGTGCCCTGCGCCGGATCGCATGGCCATCGCCGCCAGCCCCATCACGCGAACAGCCGCGCCAGTTCCGCACCCGGATCCGGCGCGCGCATGAAGGCCTCGCCGACCAGGAATGCATTCACCTGCGCCGCGCGCATCCGCTGTACATCCGCCGGCGCCAGGATGCCGCTCTCGGTGATCACCAGCCGGTCGGCATCGATCCGCGGCAGCAAGTCGAGCGTGGTGTCGAGGCTGACCTCGAAGGTGCGCAGGTTGCGGTTGTTAATTCCCAGCAGCGGCGTCTTCAGGTCGAGCGCGAGGTCGAGTTCGCGCGCATCGTGGACCTCGACCAGCACCGCCAGGCCGATCGCCTGCGCCGCCGCCTCGAGATCACGCAACTGGTACTTGTCGAGTGCGGCGACGATCAGCAGCACGCAGTCGGCCCCCCAGGCGCGCGCCTCGTACAACTGGTACTCGTCGACGATGAAGTCCTTGCGCAGCGCCGGCAGGCCGCTAGCCGTGCGCGCCTGCTCCAGATAGGCCGGCGCGCCCTGGAAAAACTGCGCGTCGGTCAGCACCGACAGGCAGGCCGCGCCGCCCTGCGCATAGCTGGCGCCGATCGCGGCCGGGTCGAAGTTCTCGCGCAGTACGCCCTTGGACGGCGAGGCTTTCTTCACTTCGGCAATCACCGCGGCGCGCCCGGCGGCCACCATCTCGCGCAGAGCGCGCGTGAAATCGCGCCGATCGTCGCGCTGCTCCGCGCGATGGCGCAACGCCACCGCCGACTCGCGCTTGCGCGCCACGCTCACTTCCTCGCGCTTGACCGCGAGGATCGTCTGCAGGATGTCGCTCATCGTGGCAGCTCGTGCATCGTCCGTTTCAAGGCGCAGCGCTTCGCGCCTGCCAATTCATACGCTAATTCGTACCTGACCCCGAATTTCATCTTTGGCGGAGCAACGGTGGCAGGTCGAGCGTGAAGAACATTTCGCGTACGCGAAACCCGGCCGCTTCGTAGGCGCTGCGGGCGGCGCGGTTGCCGGCGGCCATGTCGAGCCGCACCTGCCAGGCGCCATCGCGCCGCGCCAGCCGCAGCGCCTGCGCGATCAGGCGACGTGCGACGCCGTGCCGGCGGTAGGCGGGCTGCACGTACAGCGAGTGCAGGAACGCATGGCGGCGCACCACCACGTAGCGATGCCGCGCGCGGTGCAGGTCGACACCCAGCATGCCGATGATGCGCCGGCCGACGCGCGCCACCAGCATGCGCTGCGCGCGATCGCGCAGGGCGCGCTTGAAGCTGCGCATCGCGTGGCGCCGATCGGGCCGCCGGATCACGAGGTCGGGCGAGAACGCGCGCTCCGCCTCGTCGGCGGCGACGCCGAGCGCGACCAGGTGGGGCAGGTCGGCATGGCGCGCCGGGCCGATCACCAACCGCCACGGGCGGCGCGGCGGACGCACCGGTTGCTTCACGCCGCCAGCCGCTGAGTGGTGGCGACGAACACATCGAGCTTGTTCCGCGCGGCGCCGCTGGCGATGGTCGCGCGCGCCAGGTGGATGCCGTCCTCGATCGACGGCGTCACGTTGGCCGCGTACAGCGCGACCCCGGCGTTGAAGACAACGATCTCACGCGGCGTGCCGTCCACGTCGTCGAGCGCTTCCAGCACCATCGCCTTGCTCTGTTCGGCATTGGCGACGCGCAGCCCGCGATTGCTCACCATGCGCAGGCCGAAGTCCTCCGGGTGGATCTCGTACTCGCGCACGGCGCCGTCCTTCAGTTCGCCGACCAGCGTGGCGGCGCCGAGCGAGACCTCGTCCATGCCGTCCTTGCCGTGCACCACCAGCACGTGCTCGGCTCCGAGTTCCTTCAGCACGCGCACCTGGATGCCGACCAGGTCCGGATGGAACACGCCCATCACCTGGTTGGGCGCGCCGGCCGGATTGGTCAGCGGCCCGAGGATGTTGAAGATCGTGCGCACGCCGAGTTCCTTGCGCACCGGTGCCGCGTGCTTCATCGCCGCGTGGTGATTGGGCGCGAACATGAAGCCGATGCCGGTCTCGGCCAGGCTCGTCGCGACCTTGTCCGGCGCGAGGTTGATGTGCGTGCCGAGGGACTCCAGCACGTCGGCGCTGCCGGAGCCGGAGGACACGCCGCGCCCGCCGTGCTTAGCCACGCGCGCGCCGGCGGCGGCAACGACGAACATCGCCGCGGTGGAGATGTTGAACGTGTGGGCGGCATCACCGCCGGTGCCGCACAGATCCACGAGTTTCTTCTTGTCGGCCACCACGACCGGCGTGGCGAACTCGCGCATGATCTGCGCTGCAGCGACGATCTCGCCGATCGTCTCCTTCTTCACCCGCAGGCCCATGGTCAGCGCGGCGATCTGCACCGGCGTCAGCTCGCCCTTCATCAGCCGCCGCCACAGCGACAGCATCTCGTCCTCGAAGATCTCGCGGTGTTCGATGCAACGGACCAGCGCTTCGGTCGGTGTGATCGGCATCGGCCTGCCCTCCTTGCGTACTGTTTCTAGTTGGACGCGCGCGGCAGCAGCGTCTGCAGCATGAACTGGCGTTGCCGCAGCAGGTCGATCTCGCAGGCGAGCGCTGCCACATCGCCCAGCCCGCCGCCGCCGGCGAGCGCGTGCACGAAGCCGCACTGCCCCTCGACGTAACGCTCGAAGTCGCGCTGCGACCGGCGCAGCGCCGCGGCTGCGGCATCGCCCGCCTCGGCCGGCTCGCGCTGGCGCAGGCGGCGTTCGATCTGCTGGAACGTCGCGAGCATGTCGTCGTTGGCCGTGCGCTGCGCGAGCTGCAGGCATTGCGCCAGCTGCGCAGTGTCCGATGCTTGCCGGCGGCATTCGTCGAGCGCGCTGGTCTGCGCGCCCGCCGCGGCCGCGGCCACTGTCAGGCAGAAGGCGAAGGCGGCCTGTCGTGCCTTCATGCCACCGCCCGCGCCAGGAAGTTCTTCAACAGCGCATGTCCATGCTCGGTGGCGATCGATTCCGGATGAAACTGCACGCCCTCGACCGCCAGCGTCCTGTGGCGCAGGCCCATGATCTCGCCGTCGGCGGTCCACGCGGTGACCTCGAGGCAGTCGGGCAGCGACGCGCGCTCCACTGCCAGCGAGTGGTAACGGGTCGCGGTGAACGGCGACGGCAGGCCGGCGAACACCCCTTCGCCACGGTGATGCACGGCATCGGTCTTGCCGTGCATCAGCTTCGCGGCGCGCACCACCTTGCCGCCGAACGCGTGGCCAATCGACTGGTGGCCAAGGCATACGCCGAGGATCGGCAGGCTGCCGGCAAAGCGATGGATCACGTCGAGCGAGATGCCGGCCTCGGTCGGCGAGCACGGCCCGGGCGAGATGCAGAGGCGGTCGGGCTTCAGTCCCGCGATCTCGCCGAGCGTGATCTCGTCGTTGCGCGCCACGCGCACGTCCTCGCCCAGTTCGCCGAAGTACTGCACGAGGTTGTAGGTGAAGCTGTCGTAGTTGTCGATCATCAGCAGCATGTCAGCCCTCGGCGCGCTGCGTGAAGAAGTCCTTGAACGAAGCGACCGCGCGATCGATGCCGGCGCGGTCGACGTCCAGGTGCGTGACCAGCCGCAACGTCGGCGAACGCGCAAGCAACAGCACGCCGCGCGCCGCCATGTGGGCGTTGAGCGCGGCCAGGCGCTCCGCCGGCACGGTGACGAACAGCATGTTGGTGTGGGGGCCGTCGACCTTCAGCTCGGCGATCGTGCGCAGGCCGTCGGCCAGGCGCTGCGCGTTGGCGTGGTCCTCGGCCAGGCGTTCGACGTGATGCTCGAGCGCATGCAGGCAGGCCGCCGCCAGCACGCCCGCCTGCCGCATGCCGCCGCCGAGCATCTTGCGCGGCCGCCTGGCACGCTCGATGAACTCGCGCGGGCCGACCAGCACCGAGCCGACCGGCGCGCCCAGCCCCTTGCTCAGGCAGATCGACGCCGTGTCGAAGCCGCGCGCGACCTCGCGCGGCACCACGCCGAGCGCCACCGCGGCATTGAAAAGGCGCGCGCCGTCCAGATGCGTGGCCAGGCCCTTGCCGTGCGCATACGTCGTCAGTTCCCGGCACACCGCCAGCGGCACCACCTTGCCGCCAATCGTGTTCTCCAGCGCCAGCAGGCGCGTGCGCGCGAAGTGCGCATCGTCCGGCTTGATCGCGGCGGCCAGCTTGGCGAGCGGCAGCGCGCCATCTGGCGCGTTCTCGATCGGCTGCGGCTGGATCGAGCCGAGTACCGCCGCGCCGCCGCCTTCGTACTTGTAGGTATGCGCGTCCTGGCCGACGATGTACTCGTCGCCGCGTTGGCAGTGCGTCATCAGCGCGATCAGATTGGTCTGCGTGCCGCTCGGCGCGAACAGGCCTGCCTCGTAGCCGAGCAGTTCCGCTAGCTCCGCCTGCAGCCGGTTGACGGTGGGGTCATCGCCGAACACGTCGTCGCCGACCTCGGCCGCTGCCATCGCAGCGCGCATCGCGGCCGTGGGGCGGGTGACGGTGTCGGAGCGCAGATCTATGAAGGCGTCATTCGACATCGAAGCCATCCTCCACCGTTTCCGCGGCGCGGATCACCGCCCGCGCCTTGGCCTCGGTCTCCTTCCACTCGCTCTCGGGCACGGAGTCGGCGACGATGCCGGCACCGGCCTGCACGTAGAGGACGTTGCCCTTGACGAGCCCGGTGCGGATGGTGATCGCGAGATCCATGTCGCCCGCGAACGACAGGTAGCCGACCGCGCCGCCGAACACGCCGCGCTTGGTCGGCTCCAGCTCGTCGATGATCTCCATCGCCCGCACCTTGGGCGCGCCACTGAGCGTGCCGGCGGGGAAGGTGGCGCGCAGCACGTCGAGGTTGGTCATGCCGGGCTTCAGCCGCCCCTCGACGTGGCTGACCATGTGCATCACGTGCGAGTAGCGTTCGATCGACATCTGCTCGGTCACGCGCACGCTGCCGGTGACCGCGATGCGGCCGACGTCGTTGCGCGCCAGATCGATCAGCATCAGGTGCTCGGCGCGCTCCTTGGGATCGGCCAACAGTTCAGCGGCGAGTACCGCGTCGTGCTCTGGCGTGCCGCCGCGCGGCCGGGTGCCGGCGATCGGCCGCAGCGCGACGATGCGCTCGACACCGGCCGCGGTGCTGCGATCCTCGCTGCGCACCAGGATCTCGGGGCTGGCGCCGACGATCTGGTGGTCGCCGAAGTCGTAGAAGTACATGTACGGCGACGGGTTCAGCGTGCGCAGCGCGCGGTACAGGGAGAGCGGCGCATCCGCGTACTGCTTGCTGATGCGCTGGCCGAGCACCACCTGCATCACGTCGCCGGCGGCGATGTAGTCCTTGCAGCGCTCGACGGCCTTCATGTAGTCGGGCTTGGTGAACTCGCGCGTCTCGACGCGGCGCAGGCTGGCGCGCGTATGCGGCGGCTCGATGTGCCGCGCCAGCCGGGCCTTGAGCTCGCGCAGCCGCTCGCGCGCGCGCGTGTAGCCCTCGGCGTGGCTGGCGTCCGCATAGACGATCAGGTAGGCGCGGCCGGTCAGGTTGTCGATGACCGCCAGTTCCTCGGTCAGCAGCAGGTGGATGTCGGGCAGGCCGAGGTCGTCCGGCTTGGTGCGAGCGAGCTTCTTCTCCATCAGCCGCACGGTGTCGTAGCCGAAGTAGCCGGCCAGCCCGCCGCAGAAGCGCGGCAGGCCGGGCCGCACCGCGACCTTGAAGCGCGCCAGGTAGTCCTGCACGAAGGCGAGCGGATCGCCGGTCGCAGAGTGCGTGACCTGGCCGTCGGTGAGGACCTCGATCCGGTGCGCATCGGGCGCGTCGGCGATGAAGGCGCGGATCGCGGTGCGCGCCGGCAGGCCGATGAACGAGTAGCGGCCGAAGCGCTCGCCGCCGACCACGGATTCGAGCAGGTACGAGTTGGGCCGGTTGGCGAGCTTCAGGTACAGCGACAGCGGCGTGTCCAGGTCCGCAAAAGTCTCCGCGATCAGCGGGATGCGGTTGTAGCCCTGGGCGGCGAGCGCCTTGTATTCGAGTTCGGTCATGCGTCACCTGCTGGGGATCGCGGCGGCGGGTTGGATGCGCGGCCGCGGATCAATCGGTTGCAACGGGAATCGCAGGGCTGCACGGAGGTGCAGCGTGGTGCGGGGTCTAGCGACGCCAGCACCAGGCTCCCCGGGCGTGCCAGCCGTGGGGCTTGGCCTCGTCCCAGCAGGGCTGTTCCGAATCGTTGCGATGACGCATGTCAGGCGGAAGGTGAGCTGCTCGGAGCGAGGTGACGGACGATGAACTCGGCCGCGTCGAACAGCGCGGGGAATATAGCACTCACCCCCGGCTGCCCCGCGAGCGAGTGGACCGAGTCGCCCTCGTTGTAGCCGGTCTCCACGAGCACGACCGGGCAGCCGGCGGCGCGCGAGGCCAGCGCGTCGTTGACGGAGTCACCGATCATCAGCGCGTGCGATGGCGCGACCCCGAGCCGGTCGCAGGCCGCGAGCAGCAGCGCCGGATGCGGCTTCTTTTCCGGCACGTCGTCGCCGGCCACCACCGCCGAGAACCACGGCGCGAGTTGCACGCGCTCGAGCAGCGGCAGCGTGAATTCGCGCGGCTTGTTGGTCACGCACGCGAGGGTCAGGCCCGCGTCCTTCAGGCGCTTCAGCGCCTGCGGCACGCGCTCGAAGACAACTGCCATCTCGCCGTTGACGCGGTGGTAGTGCGCGTAAAACGAGCGCTTGCCCTGCAGGAAGTCTTCCTCGGCCGCGCGGCCGGCCAGATCGTCGGTCAGCGCGCGATGCACCAGCACCTCCGCGCCCTTGCCGACGAATGCGGCAATGCGCTCGATCGGCAGCGGATCGAGGCCGAAGTCGGCGCGCATTGCGTTGGCAGCGGCCGCGAGGTCGGGCGCGGTATCCATCAGCGTGCCGTCGAGGTCGATCAACACGGCGTCCAGTCGTTGGCTCATGCGGTTCGGCTCATGCAAGTCGGTTCATTGGAGCCGGTTCATGCGGATCGGCGGGCGAGCAGATCCACTTCGACCAGCGCACTGCGCGCCAGCGCGGTCACGCCGATGCAGGTGCGCGCCGGCAGTCGGCCGGGCGCGAAGTAGCCCGCGTAGACAGCGTTGAAACGCGCGTAGTCGCGCTCGAACTCGGTGAGATAGGCGCGCGCCGACAGCACATGTGACAGGTCCAGGCCGACGCCGCCGAGCACGATCGACAGGTTGTCCATCACGCGGCGCGTCTGCGCTTCGATGCCCTCGGGCAGCGCGCGCGCGTCGTCATCGGGCCAGGTCGGCATCTGGCCGGTAACGAACACCCAGCCGTCGACCTCGGTCGCATGCGAGAACGGCGCCACCGGCTGCGGCGCGCCGGCGACCATCTGGAACAGTGGTGCGCTCATCGCGGCGGCGGCACGGGCTCAGGCAGCCGCGCGCGGAGCGCCCGTGGCCAGCGCGATCTCGCGGCGCATCGCTTCGATCGTCGCCTTGTAGTCCTTGGAACCGAAGATGGCGCTGCCGGCAACAAAGGTGTCCGCCCCGGCGGCGGCGACACGACCGATGTTGTCGACCTTCACGCCGCCATCGATCTCCAGCAGGATCGCCTTGCCGGTGGCCTTCGTCCACGCATCGATCTTGGCGCGCGCGGCCGCGAGCTTCTGCAGCGCCTCGGGAATGAAGGCCTGGCCGCCGAATCCCGGGTTCACCGACATCAGCAGCACGATGTCCAGCTTGTCCATCACGTGGTCCATCCACGCCAGCGGTGTCGCCGGGTTGAACACCAGCCCGGCCTGGCAGCCCTGGTCGCGGATCAGCGCCAGCGTGCGATCGACGTGGTTCGAGGCTTCCGGATGGAACGTGATCACGTTGGCACCGGCCTTGGCGAACATCGGCACCAGCGCATCGACCGGCTCGACCATCAGGTGCACGTCTATCGGCACCTGCACGTGCGGGCGGATCGCCTCGCACACGAGCGGGCCAATGGTCAGGTTGGGAACGTAATGGTTGTCCATCACGTCGAAATGGATCCAGTCCGCGCCCGCGGCGACGACGTTGCGCACTTCGTCGCCCAAACGCGCGAAGTCGGCCGACAGGATGCTCGGTGCGATGCGACAATTCATCTGTATCTCTCCCCTGGGTGCGCGCCGATTCTACGAGCGCACCGCCGACCGAGGCAGCTGCGATGGCCAAGTACGAATTCACTGTGACCGCTTCACCGAAGTACCTTGCCGAGCAGTCCGACCCGGAAGCGAACCAGTTCGTCTTCGCCTACACGATCACGGTGCAGAACACGGGCGAGACCACGGCCAAGCTCATCTCGCGGCACTGGGTGATCACCGATGCCGAGGGCAAGGTCGAGGAAGTCAAGGGCGACGGCGTGGTCGGCGAGCAGCCGGTGCTCGCGCCGGGCGAGGCCTTCCGCTACACCTCGGGCTGTCCGCTGGAAACGCCGGTCGGCTCGATGCGCGGCACCTATCACTGCGTGGCGGAGGACGGCACGCACTTCGACGCGGCGATCCCGGAGTTCGTGCTGGCGATGCCGCGCGTGCTGCATTGAGCAGGCCGGCACTCAGTCGCGCTTGCGGCGCCCGCTGAACATCGTCCACCAGACGATGAAGACGAACAGCCCGAGCGCGAGCAAGGCTTCGAGGATGAGCAGCCACATAGCACAGGATTGTAGGTGGCACGCGAGCGCCGTCGTGCTGGTGTCGACCCTCGCTGCCGCGCTGCTGGCGGCCTGTCAGACCACCCCGCCCGCTCCGCCTGCGCCCGCCGCGCCGGTGGCAGCGCCACCGCCGATCAAGACGCTGACGCTGGCGCGCTACGAGCGCGTCGGCATCGACGCCCTGCCGCGCATCGCGCCGGCCGACCTTGCCGGCGCGTGGCCGGCCTGGCGCGCTTCGTGCCGCGCCTTCGAGCGCCACGCCGGCCGCCGCGCGCTCTGGCAGGCACCATGCGATGCATCGGCCGCGCTCGACGCGCCCGACGCCGCGTCGATCCTCGCCTTCATCGGTACCCACTTCGACGCCTGGCGCCTGCGCGCCGAGACGCGCGAAGACAACGGCGCCGGCGCCGAGCCGCGCGTGATCGGCGTGGCCGAGCGCGGCCGCATCACCGGCTACTACGAACCGCTGCTGGCCGGCAGCCGCGTGCGCGATGCCCGCTTCAGCGTGCCGCTGCACCGGCGACCGGACGACCTGTTGATCGTCGATCTCGCCAGCCTGTATCCGGAACTGGCCGGCAAGCGCGTACGCGGGCGCCTGGTCGATTCGCCGCAGGGCAAGCGCGTGCTGCCGTACTTCGCGCGCAGCGAACTCGACGCGTCGGCGCTCAAGGGCTACGAGCTGGTCTGGGTGGACGATGCGATCGAGGCATTCTTCCTGCAGATCCAGGGTTCGGGCCGGGTGCAGTTCGCCGACGGCGCCCAGGTGCGTGTGGGCTACGCCGATACCAACGGCCATCCGTACAAGTCGATCGGGCGTGTGCTGATCGAGCGCGGCGAGCTCAGCTTCGAGCAGGCCTCGATGCAGGGCGTCCAGGCTTGGGCGCGCGCCAACCCGGGCAAGCTCGGCGCGCTGCTCAACGAGAATCCAAGCTATGTGTTCTTCCGTGAACTGCCGGTCGGTGACCCGACGGCGGGGCCGGTGGGCGCGCTGAACGTGGCGCTCACACCCGGCTATTCGCTGGCCGGCGATCCGCAGTACGTGCCGCTGGGCGCGCCGGTCATCATCGAAACCGAGCACCCGACGACCAAGGCGCCGCTGACGCGACTGGCGCTGGTGCAGGACACCGGCGGCGCGATCCGCGGTCCGATCCGATTCGACTTCTTCTGGGGTTTCGGCCGCGCCGCCGGCGAACACGCCGGCCGGCAGCGCCATGAAGTCAGCGCCTGGCTGCTGCTGCCCAAGGGCGTGACCCCGGAAGCGGCGTTGGCGAGTCGCTGACTGGCGAGCACAGTTGGCGCTCAGCACGCCAGCGATCCGCGATTGAAGCGGCGAGCGCGAGGGACCTTGCTCAGCGGTGAAAGGCGGCTTTTGCCGGCGCAAGCGATTCGCGATCGGCTTGCAGAGCAGGCATCACCTGATCGATCGAGCCCGGATCAGGCCCGGTGCGAGCGCGCGCCAGGCGGCCGCGCTCGCTGGCGTCGCGCTACTTCTTGACCGGCACCAGGCGCTTTTCGATCTCGTCGGCCGACGAGGCGCCCGGCATGCGACTGCCGTCCTGGAAAATCAGGGTCGGCGTGCCGTTCACGCCGAGACGCTGGCCGAGCTGCAGGTTCTGCTGCAACGGATGCTTGCAGTCCGCAGCGGCCACCGCCGGGGCCTTGCCCTCGATCATCGCTGCGTTCCACGCCGCGGCGCGGTCCTTGGAACACCAGATGTTCTTCGCCTTCTCGAACGATTCGGGCGACAGGATCGGGTACAGGAACACGTACACGGTGACATCCTTCATACCCTGGATGTCGTTGTGCAGTTTGCGGCAGTACGGGCAGTTCGGATCCTCGAAGGTGACGAACTGGCGCGTGCCCTTGCCGACCCGCAGCCGCACCGCCTGGTCGAGCGGCAGCTTGGCGTAGTCGACCTTCATCAGTTCGTCGCGCCGCGCCTGGGTAACGTCCTGGCGCGTCTTGGCGTCGATCAGGCGGCCGATCATCACGTAGCTGGTGGCCTGGTCCGTGTAATACACGTCGGTGCCGACCACCACCTCGAACACGCCATAGGGCGTGCGCGTGACCGAGTCCGGCCGGTTGCCGAGCAGTTCCTGCATGCGGGTCCGGATCTGTTCCTCGACCGCGCCGCTGGCGCCCTTGGTCTGGGCCAGCACCGGTGCGGAAACGGCAGCAACCACCAGGGCCATGCACACGGCCGACATCCACTGCATCAAACGCATCGTGAGTCTCTCTTCGCAGATTCGTGCGCGCCCTAGCCGAGCGCGTGGCGGATCAACGCGCTCTTGAGCGGACCGATCCGGTTCACCAGGTTCAAGCCGCCGTTGCGCGCGGTCCGCACCAGCGGGTCATCGACCGCGAACAAGCGCGCCAGCGAGTCGGTGGCAAAGCGTATCAGTCCGATCGGCTCCGCCCGCCGCCGCGCATAGCGCCGTAAGAGCACGGGATCACCGGCATCTCGCCAGTTCTCGCGTGCGCCCATCACGTCGAGCAACGTTGACACGTCCTGCAGCCCAAGGTTCAACCCCTGGCCCGCCAGCGGATGGACGACGTGCGCCGCATCGCCGACGAGAGCGACGCGCGGCAGCGCCAGCCGATCGACGGTCAGGCGCCGCAGCGGATAGGAAGACGCCGGGCCGAGCGGCGACAGCGTGCCGAGCGGCGCGCGCGAGCGCACCGTCACGCGCGCCGCCAGTGCCTCGGGGTCCAGTGCCTGCAACTGCTCGGCCAGCGTGTGCGGGGCCGACCAGACCAGCGACGTCGCGTTGCCGGGCAGGGGCAGCAGTGCCACCACGCCATCGTCACCGAACCACTGCCAGGCCACGCCATCGTGCCGGTGCGTGCAGGCGAAGTTGGCGACGACCGCCGTGTGCGGGTAGGCCACGGCCTCGAAGGTGATGCCGGCGCAACTGCGCACAACCGATTGCGCGCCGTCGGCACCGACCACGAGCCGGGCCTGCAGCTGCGTGCCGTCGTCGAGATCGATCCGCGCGGTACGCGGCTGCACTTGCAGCGCGCGCAGGCCTGTGGGCAGGCGCGTGATGCCTGGTGCCATCGCCACCCCGAGCGCCAGCACGCGCAGCAGTTCGCCCTCCTCGCCGATCGTGGCCAGGCGCTCGACGCTCGCGCCATAGGCATCGAAGCCGAGTTCATCGCCGGCGTCACCGAACACCCGCATGCGGGTCACCGGCTGCAATCGGCGCGCATCGATCTGCGGCCACACCTTCAGGCGCTCGAGCAGGGCCACCGTGGCCGGCGCCAGCGCGTAGATGCGCGCGTCGAACGGGGCTGCGGCCGAGGGAGTGAACTGGCGGGCGGGCGGGCCGATCAGCGCGACCCGCAAGCCGAGTTGCGACAGTCCGAGCGCGCTGGCCAGACCGGCCACGCCCGCACCGACGACAGCGACGTCAAACTCGGCCTGCAGCGACTGCATGGAGCCTCGCGCGGGGTGGCGCGCGCGGACCGTTCTAACAGACTCGCAACGCCAAGGGGGATTGGTGGCCAAGGGCGGAATCGAACCACCGACACGCGGATTTTCAATCCGCTGCTCTACCAACTGAGCTACTTGGCCGTTCGCACTGCAGTCGAACTACGACTGCATTCGAGGGCTGGAAGTATATCCGAAGGGTCCGACCCGACCGCCCCCCGGGCGCACCGGAAAGGCCGCATCGCTCAGTACCGGTAGTACAGGCCCACCTGATAGAACTGCGCCTTGAACGGCGCCAGACCGGGGCTGCCTTCGCCGCCGATCCGCCATTCACCGCGCTGCTCGTAGTAGTCGACCTTGGCATCGAACAGCCAGGACTTGCCGAAGGGCACGGCGACCTTGAGTCCGGCCGTGTAGGCGCCGAATGCCGACAGCCGATGATCGGCGGAGTAGTACGGCGGATCCTGTGAAGCCAGCGGCGGAAAGTCATCGCCCGGCACCGGATCGACGTAGAACCGCGCCGCGCTCTGCGTGTGATAGCGCAAGCTCGGCGTCACCAGCACCCGCGCCACCGGCTGCGCCCACTCCAGGCCCAGCGTACCCGCCTTGACATCGAAGCTGTCGCGATAGCTGCGCCAGCTGCTGCGCAGCGTGCCGTTGACGCCGGCGAAGTGGTGGTTCCACCGCAGAAGCAGCGCGGTCTGGTCGCGCTCGCGCGGCCGCGTGTCGTTGAATTTGTACTGGTCGCTGAAGTAGCCGCGGCCGCGCGAGTAGGTCAGGTTGGCCTGCACGATATCGAACGGGGTGAGCACCTGCGTGACCCCGACCATGAAGTCGTTGACGCGCTTGCCTTCCTCGGTGCCCGGTGGCAAGCCACTGCCCTGCTCGTTGGGGGTGATCGTGTCGTCGGAGTAACCCGCACCGATCGCCACCGTGGTGTTGTTGTCGTCGGTTGCCAGCCGCAGGTCGAGGCTCATCGCGCGCGATTCGTAGTCGTCTTCCTTCGAGTAGGCGAAGCCGATGCCGAGTGCGGCCCGCCGGAAATAGCGCGTGATGCGCAGGTCGCCCGCGGTGCGTTCGTCCTCCATCTTGGAGGCGCTGGAGATTGACGAGTGCCAGCGCGGTGTTGCGCCCGACACGCTGTCGACCACCAGCGAGCCCTCGACCGACCAGTTCGACCCGATCGGCGTCAGCAGGTACAGCGATGGACTGCTGACCGAAATGCGGTCGAGGCCCGGCTGGTAGTCCTTGTAGTACAGGTAGCGAAACCCGATCGTGGTCTGCTCCGGCGCGCTCTCGGCCAGCGCCAGGCCGGGCAGCGCCAGCGCAGCGGCGATGACGGCGCCGGTGCGCGGCATGGCAGGGAAAGCGGAGGGGTTCGAGGGAGCGTGTCGAAGCGGGTCGGTCACTGAGGCGTCACTTTCCGTGTCTTGTCGTGGCGATCCCGGAGGCCCGGGAGCGGGATCAGTTGCAGCCGCAGCCGCCGCCGCCGACGCCGTAACCGCCGGAGGCGTTCTCCTTGCTGAAGTAGATGTGCTGCTCGAAGCGCGCCTGCAGCGGATCGGACTCGAACGACATCTCGGGCCGCGCCAGCGTGCCCTTCTCCCACGGCTGCACTTGCGCGCAACCGGTCAGCGCCGCGCCGGTCACCAGCAGAACAACGATGATCTTCTTCATGTGCGCCCCGGCCGTCAGCGCTTGAGCGCTTCGCGGATCTTGTCTTCGAGTGCCTTGCGGTCGGCGTCCTTGAAACCGGTGTGCGTGGCGATCACGCGGCCGTCGGGACCGATCAGGAACGAGCTTGGCATGCCCTTGATCGCATAGGTCTTGGGCGATTCGCCCTTGGTGTCGAAGGCGACCGTGAACTGCGCCGGCGTGCCCTTGAGGAACTCTTCGGCGTCGCTGCGCTTGGCATCGACGCTGATCGCCACGACCAGGAATCCGGCCGAGCCGTACTTGGCCTGCATCTCGTTCATCCAGGGGAACGACTGCTTGCAGGGTGCGCACCAGCTGGCCCAGAAATCCAGGTAGACGACCTTGCCCTTCATGTCGGCCAGGCGCACTGCGCTGGCCGAGCCGGGCAGGTCGAACGACGGTGCGGGCTGGCCAACCTGCTGAGCAGTCGCCGCGAGCGGCAGGGTGAGCGACAACACCGCTCCTGCGAGGTATGTACGGAACTTCATAAACGTCCTTTCCACGAGACGACTATTGATCCAGGCCGGTGCGACCGCGCGGAGCGGCACGCAGCGTAGCGCCGCGCACCACGGTCGATACCGCGAGAAACAAGGCCAGCAGGGCCAGCACTTCGGTGCTCAGCGAGCCGCCGCCGAAGCCCACGTTGGTGGCGCCGGCGGCGCCCGACGACGCGCTGGTCGCCACTTCACCCGTCAGGTTCACGGTGGTCGCAGTCGGGCAGTTGCTCTGCACGGTCAGCGCGCCGGTCTGCATGCCCCCGCTGGTTGCATTGAAGGTGACCTGCAGCGCGCACGACTGCATCGGCGTCAGAGTGAACGGCGTGGCACCGCAGGAGCCGGTGCCGGTCACGGTGAACGGCCCCGACAGCGACAGCGCGTTGACCACCAGGTTGGTCGATCCGGAGTTGGTGATCGTCAACGGCTGCGCGGCGGGCGCGGCCCCGACGGGCAGCTTGCCGAAGTCGAGCTGGGCGGGCGCCGAGATGGCGGGCGCGGCCACCGCCGAACCGGTGCCGGTGAGCGTGCTGACCGCGTCGGCCGGCGTGCCGCCGCTGGCGACGGTCAGCGTGCCGTTGCGGACACCCGCTGCCGTCGGCGTGAAGCGCAGGTCGATCGAGCATGAACCGCCCGCCGGCACGCTCAGGCCGGTCGAGCAGGCCGTGCCAGCACCGCCGGCGACGGCGAAGTCGCCGGTCAGCGTGAGCGCGCCGATCGTCACGCTGCCCGGACCGGCGTTGCTGAAGACGACACGCTCGTTGGTCGAGCTCTGGTTCAGGGCCAGCACGCCGGCGAAGGTCACGTTCGGGCGCGACAGCGAAACCACCGGCACCGCCACCGCGCTGCCGGTGCCGCTGAGGGCCACCGCCGACGGGCTGCCAGCGGCGGCGTGCGCGATCGACATCGTGGCGCTGGCAGCACCGGCCGCAGGCGGCGCGAAGGTCACGTACGGCACGACGGGCGACAGACTCCACGCGGAACCACCACTATCCCGGATCGACAGCCCCCCCGGGGACCGGACCGAGCGCGCCGCGCTGGTCTGGCCCACCTGCACCGCGCCAAAGGTCAGACTCGTGGCCGACAGGCTGATCGCCGGCGTGTTGTTCACGCCCGTGCCGTTGAGGGTGATCGTGACGTTGCCGCCGCTGTTGTTCGAGGCGATCGACAGTTGCGCCGAACGCGAGCCGGTCGCCCCTGGCGCAAAGGTGTAGACCAGCGTGCAGCTGGTGCCCGGGCCGACACTGCCGCCGGCAGTGCAGGTGCCGGCACGGGTGAAGTCACCGGGATGGGTGCCACCGGTTGTCAACGCCGTCAGCGACAGGCTGGCCGCACCACTGTTGGTCAGCGTGATGGTTTGCGCCGCGCTGGTGCCGCCCACCGGCGTGCTGGGGAAGACCAGCGCCGACGGCGACAAGGTGATCGTCGCCACCGGCGTGCTCGCGGTGCCACTCAACGGCACCGCGCTCGGGCTGCCTGCAGCGGAGTGCGTGATCGACAGCGACGCCGACTTGCTGCCCGAGGAGGCCGGCGAGAAACTGACCAGGATCGTGCATACGCCCCGCCACGCTACGGCTGAGGTCGAGCCGCTGCAAGCGAGAGCTCGGGGCGTTGGGCGGTAGCGCAACGAACGAGGGTGAGCGCGGCGCCGCCCGAGTTGCGCAGCGTGACGGTCAGCGCGACGCTGGTGGTGCCCGCGGTCTGGTTGGGGAACGCCACCGCCCAAGAGCGCAGCCGCGGGCGAGACGCGCGAGAACCCCATGGGGGGCGGCGATCGCCGACATGATCTTCGTCGGGTTGTTGGCGCCGTTGTTGATCTTGTTCTTGCGGACCCCGGGGAAGCCGTCGTGGCAGCCCGTCGTCCCGCAACTGCGCGGCGCAGCGTTGGTGCTGAAGTACAGCTGCTTGCCGCGCACCGCGTTCTGCGCCTCCGCCGCCGGCGCCAGCGCCATGACGGCACCGAACCAGAGCGCTGCCGCCGCCCATCGCAAGCGGCCGACCCGGAACACGCGCATCGTGCTGTGAATCATTGTTCTTTCCCTCTGCTAGGTCCTGGCATGGGCGACCGCGATCTGCAGCGCAGACCCCGGGCGCGCCCCGGCGGCGATTCGTCATCGGCCCCAATCTTGTCCGACGCGAGGGTTTTTCCGGGATCGTCCGCTCGACCGATATCCGCTAGAGCGGATGATCTCGGCCGAATTAGGGATGGCGCCAGCGCACCCGCCGACCAGCCGCGCCGGGCCACTGCGCGGGAGAAAACAGAAATGCGCTCGTGGGCCCCGGGACGAGCCGAATGAGGCCCCCCCCCCGCCCCCCCCAGCCCAAGCGGGCGCCTACGGGGTGCCGCTGTTCGCGCTGCTCGGGCTGCTGCTGTCGTTCACGCCCTGCGTGCTGCCGATGATCCCGATCCTGTCTTCGGTCATCGTCGGCGACCGCGCGGCCGCCGCCGGCAGCAAGGCGTGCGGCTTCTCGCTGGCGCTGGCCTACTCGCTCGGCATGGCGCTGGTCTACACCTCGCTCGGCGTGGCGGCCGGCCTCGCCGGCGAGGGCCTGGCCGCCGCGCTGCAGGCGCCGGCCGTGCTGGCCACCTTCGGCGCACTGCTGGTGCTGCTGGCACTGTCGATGTTCGGCTTCTACGAGCTGCAGCTGCCGGCCTCGCTGCAGGCGCGCCTGGCCAACCTCTCGAACGCGCAGCGCGCGGGCAGCCACGCCGGCGTGTTCGCGATGGGTGCGATCAGCGCGCTGATCGTCGGCCCCTGCGTGGCCGCGCCGCTGGCCGGCGCCTTGCTGTACATCTCGCAGACACGTGACGTGGTGGTGGGTGGCGCGGCACTGTTCGCGATGGCCTGCGGCATGAGCGTCCCGCTGCTGCTGGTCGGGCTGTCGGCGGGATCGCTGTTGCCGCGCGCCGGCAAGTGGATGGAGGGCATCAAGCGCTTCTTCGGCGTGCTGCTGATCGCCACCGCGATCTGGATGGTCTCGCCCGTGCTGCCGGCGTGGCTGCACATGCTGGCCTGGGCCGCGCTGCTGATGGTGTGCGCGGTGTACCTGCGGGTGTTCGATCCGCTGCCCGAGTCCGCCTCGGGCTGGACGCGCTTCGGCAAGGGCGTGGGCGCGCTGCTGATGCTCGCCGGCAGCCTGCAGGTGGTCGGCGTGGCGACGGGCGGGCGCGACGTGCTGATGCCGCTGGGAACGCTTGCCGCGCGGTCAGCGACGGCCACGGTGGCCGGGGCGCCGGGCGCCGGCGCCGTCGAGCGCGCGCGCTGGCTGAAGGTGGCCAGCGTGACCGACCTGGAGGCCGCGCTCGGCAAGACCAATGGTCGCCCCGTGCTGCTCGACTTCTACGCCGACTGGTGCGTCAGCTGCAAGGAGATGGAGCGCTTCACGTTCGCCGAGCAGCGGGTCGCCGCCGCGATGGAAGGCATGCTGCTGCTGAAGGCGGACGTCACCGCCAACACGGCCGAGCAGCGCGAACTGATGAAGCGCTTCAGCCTGTTCGGCCCGCCCGGGATCATCCTGTTCGACGGGCAGGGCCGCGAGGTGCCTGGAGCGCGTGTGGTCGGCTTCAAGCCGGCCGAGGAATTCCTGGGCACGCTACAGCGCGCAGCGAACAACGGGGTGCCGGCGCCCGTGCGCGCCGGCGCACTCGGTTCGCAGGCGGTGGCGCTGCGCTAAGTGCCTCGGCCGGGCGCGGCGCGCGTCCTCGCTCGGCCCGTCCGCCCCTGCCGCAGCGCCACGCAACGTCGTCCAAGGTCACTTGGCACCCAGCGCGCCCGCCTGGCCGCCACCCGGCGCCTGCGTGACTGGCTCCACAGCGGTGGCCGGGCGCGGTCGCTAAGCTTTCGGCTCGTCCACTCCCGCCGCTCGGCACTGCGTCCCACCATGCGTTCCCGCCTGCTTGCCGCCGTTTTCTTCACCGCAGCGCTCGTCTCTGGCGCCGCGCTTGCACAGGCGCCCGTTGAACTGCAGCCGGTGCGCGCCACCGAGCGCGTCTGGTACGTGCAGGGCGCCGGCGGTATGGCCACGCGCGCCAACGCGGCGTTCAACTCGAACGCGGCCTTTGTTGTCACCGACGACGGCGTGGTGGTGTTCGACGCGCTCGGCACGCCGGCGCTCGGGGCACTGCTGAAGCAGGCGATCGCGCGGGTGACCCGGCAGCCGGTGCGGCGCGTGATCGTCAGCCACTACCACGCGGACCACTTCTACGGCCTGCAGGCCTTCGCCGGCCCCGGCGTCGAGATCTGGGCCCACGCGCGGGCGCGCGCCACGCTCGAGTCGGACCTCACCCGCAGCCGGCTGGAGCAGCGCCGGCGCGACCTGGCGCCGTATGTCGACGAGGGCACGCGACTCGTCGCCGCCACCCGCTGGCTCGACTTCAAGCAGGGACCGGAACTCGCCTTCACCCTGGGCGGGGTGCGGTTTCGCCTGATCGATGTCGCGGGCGCACACTCGGACGAAGACCTGATGCTGTTCGTCGAGGGCGATCGCGCCCTGCTGGCCGGCGACCTGTACTTCAGCGGCCGCCTGCCCTACGTCGGCAACGCGGACTCCAAGGCCTGGCTGGCGGCGATGGATCGCATCGTGCCGCTGGCGCCGAAGGTGGTGATCCCGGGCCACGGCGCGGCGTCCAGCGACCCGCAACCCGACATCGCACTGACGCGCGAGTATCTGCAGTTCCTGCGCGACGCGATGGGCGCCGCGGTGCGCGAACTCAAGTCGTTCGACGAGGCGTACGCGCAGACCGACTGGTCGCGCTTCGCCGGCCTGCCGGCGTTCGAGGCCGCCAACCGCATCAACGCCTACGGCACCTTCCTGCGCATGGAGCAGGAGGCGCTGAAGTGACTCCGGCGCGACACGTCAGCCGGCGCGCGCCACGCTGGTGGCCACCCGCGCGCAGTCGGCGACATGGCGGTCACCGAGTGTCTTGAGCGCCACGAAGGAAATCGTCGCCGCCAGCGCGGTGCCGGCCAGTGGCACGTAGCGCAGCGCGCTTTTGGTGGCCAGCCGGCGCGCCACGCTGCGCGCGAACAGCGCCACCACCTCGCGCGTGATCAGCCGCCCGATCGCGCTCGCGCCGAGCGCGTTGATCGCCTTGTAGACGGTGTACTGGCGCGCCGGTGACAGCGCCTCGATCTGCTGCGGCGTGAGCCCGAATTCGACATTGACCTCGTGCAGGATGCGGGTGAGCACGCCGAGGTCGACCATCAGGTCGAAACCGGGCAGCGGGACCACCGAGGCGCCGGCCGACAGCAGCGCGCGGCGCGTCACCAGCCGCCGGCAGCGCTCGGCGATCTGCTGGATGTCCTGCGCACGGTGCGGCAGCGCAGACGGCATTTGCCGGCCCGGTTTGACCGTACGGCGCGCGCGGCGGGGAGACGAATCAGTCATCGCAGATCGTCCACGACAAACAGGCGACGAACCGGCGCCCGTCCCGATCATGGTGGACGCGCCAAGGTGGGCAGGGTCTGATCCAGGTCATTGCCCGGCTGTCACGGGAGCCGTTACTGTCCGACCCACCTCGGCCGGCGCGCAGCCGGCCGCAGGCGCAAACCTATAATCTGTCGTACGGTTGCGAGTCCGTCGGCCAACGAGCCCGCTCCGGCGACCCACGCCTTTCGATTGCCTGGATGACCGATCGTCATCCGCCCACGATGCAACTGCTGACCCTCGGCCTCAACCACCAGACCGCGCCGCTCGCGCTGCGCGAGCGGCTGGCCTTCGTGCCGACCGAGGTGGGCAGCACCATCGCCCTGCTGCGCGACAACCTGAACACGCGCGACGCTGGCCGCCTCACCGAGGCGGCCATCGTGTCCACCTGCAACCGCACCGAGTTGTACTGCGCGGTGGAGGAGCCGGACACGGCCTCCAACGCGCTGTCCGATTTCCTCGCCACCAACAAGCAGCTCGACGCCGCGGAACTGCGGCGCTCGACCTACGTGCTGCCGCAGGCCAACGCGGTGCGCCACGCGTTCCGCGTCGCCAGCGGGCTGGACTCGATGGTGCTGGGCGAGCCGCAGATCCTCGGCCAGATGAAGCAGGCCGAAAAGCTCTCGCGCGAAGCGGGCGGCATGGGCCTGCTGCTGAACCACCTGTTCCAGCGCACCTTCGCGGTGGCGAAGGAAGTGCGCAGCACGACCGAGATCGGCACCCAGTCGGTGTCGATGGCAGCGGCCGCGGTGCGCGTGGCCGAGCGCATCTTCGGCTCGCTCGCCGACAGCCACGTGCTGTTCGTCGGCGCCGGCGAGATGATCGAGTTGTGTGCGACGCACTTCGCGGCGCGCCATCCGAAGTCGATCGCGGTGGCCAACCGGACCGAGGACCGCGCGCAAAGCCTGGCCGCCAAACTGCAGGGCAACGCGATGCGGCTGGCAGAGCTGCCCGACAACCTGCAGCGCTTCGACATCGTGGTCTCGTGCACCGCCAGCACGCTGCCGATCATCGGTCTGGGCATGGTCGAGCGCGCGCTGAAGGCACGCCGCCACCGGCCGATGTTCATCGTCGACTTGGCGGTGCCGCGCGACGTCGAGCCGGAAGTTGCTCGGCTGGACGACGTCTACGTCTATTCGGTGGACGATCTGGGCAAGATCGTGCAGACCGGCACCGAAACGCGCCAGGCGGCCGTGGCGCAGGCCGAGGCGATCATCGAATCGCGCGTGCGCGACTTCGAAGGCTGGCTGAAGACGCGCGCCGCGGTGCCGGTGATTCAGGGCCTGCGCAGCCGTGCCGACGAACTGCGGGCGCTTGAGTTGGAGCGCGCGCGCAAGCGCCTGCTGGCCGGCGAGTCGCCGGAGCTCGTGCTCGAGCACCTGTCGCATGCGCTGACCAACAAGTTCCTGCACGCGCCGGTCTCGGCTCTGCATCAGTCCGCCGGCGCCGACGACGCCGCGCGCGACCGCCTTATCGCGACGCTGTCGCGCTTCTACACCTCCTCTTCCGACAACTAGCTGTGCCGGCGGCCGCGGCGCGCGCATCGGTGCGCGCGGCTGCGGCGTCGGCGCGCGCTCTCGCTGGCCGCCGATGAAAGACTCGATGAAGACCAAGCTCTCCCAGCTCGCTCGGCGACTGGAGGAGATCGATGTATTGCTGGCCTCGGAAGAGACCGCGCGCGACATGAACAAGCTGCGTACGCTGGGCCAGGAGCGCGCCGAGATCGAGCCCGTGGTGGCGCGCTTCCATGACTACAGCCGGGCGCGCGCCGACGAACTCGGCGCGCAGGAGATGCTGGCCGAGCCCGACATGAAGGCGCTGGCCGAGGAGGAGATTCACGCCGCGCGGGCGCGCATCGAGAGCCTGGAGGCCGACCTGCAGCGCCTGCTGCTGCCGCGCGATCCGAACGACGAGCGCAACGTCTTCCTCGAGGTGCGTGCCGGCACCGGCGGCGACGAGTCGGCGCTGTTCGCCGGCGACCTGCTGCGCATGTACCTGCGCTATGCCGAGCGCAACCGCTGGAAGACCGAGATCCTGTCGGAGTCGGCTTCCGACCTGGGCGGCTACAAGGAGGCGATCGTGCGCATCGAGGGCCAGGGCGCGTACTCAAAGCTGAAGTTCGAGTCCGGCGGCCACCGCGTGCAGCGCGTGCCCGAGACCGAGGCCCAGGGCCGCATTCACACCAGCGCCTGCACGGTCGCGGTGCTGCCGGAGGCCGACGAGATCAACGAGGTGAAGATCGACCCGACCGAGATCCGGATCGACGTCTACCGTGCCAGCGGCGCCGGCGGACAGCACGTCAACAAGACCGAAAGCGCGGTGCGCATCACCCACCTTCCCACCGGACTGGTGGTCGAGTGCCAGGACGACCGCAGCCAGCACAAGAACAAGGAGCGCGCGATGAAGATCCTGGCCGCGCGCATCAAGGACAAGCAGGTGCAGGAGCAGCAGAAGAAGGAAGCCAGCACGCGCAAGAGCCTGATCGGCTCGGGCGACCGCAGCGAGCGCATCCGCACTTACAACTTCCCGCAGGGCCGCGTCACCGACCACCGGATCAACCTGACGCTGTACAAGATCGACCAGATCATGGACGGCGACATCGAGGAACTGTCGCGGGCGCTGACCGCCGAGCATCAGGCCGAGCTGCTGGCGGCGCTGGGCGAAGGCTGATCCTCCGGCGACGCACCGCAGCCACTTGCATCGCCATGCCTGACGCCACGGTCCGCGCCCTGGTCGCAGCGAGCGGGCTGCCGGCACTCGATGCGCGACTGCTGCTGGCCGAGGTGCTCGGCGTGTCGCGCGAACGGCTGGTTGCGTTTCCCGAGCAGCTGGTCGCTGCCGACGCGGTCGTCCGCTTCGAGGCCCTGGCGGCACGTGGCCGACGCGGCGAACCGCTGGCTTATCTGCTCGGTCGGCGGGAGTTCTACGGGCGCGCCTTCAACGTTTCGCCGGCCGTTCTGGTGCCGCGGCCGGAAAGCGAGCTGCTGGTCGATCTCGCGCTGGAGGCATTGCGCGGACACGCTGCGCCGCGCGTGCTCGACCTCGGCACGGGTTCGGGCTGCATCGCCATCACGCTGGCGCTGGCGCGCAGCGACGCCGAGGTCGTCGCCACCGATGTGTCCGCCGCCGCACTGGCCGTTGCACGCGCCAATGCGCAGGCACTCGGTGCGAGCCTGCGGTGGGTCGCCAGCGACTGGTACGAAGCACTCGCTGGACACTTCGACCTGATCGTATCCAACCCACCCTACGTCGCGGCCGGCGATCCGCACCTCGCCGCGCTGGCCTGCGAGCCGATCGATGCGCTGACCGATCACGCCGACGGACTCGACTGCCTGCGCCGGATTGTCGCGGGCGCCCCTGCCCACCTGCGGCCCGGCGGCTGGCTGCTGGTCGAGCACGGGTACGACCAGGGCGCGCGCGTGCGGCAACTGCTGGCCGACGCCGGGCTGCAAGGCGTGCGCACGGTGCGCGACATTGCCGGCCACGAGCGCGTCGGCATCGCGCAGTCCGCCGGGGAAGCCCGCTCGGGTGACCGCGCCGGCTGAGCCGATTGACGGCAGGCGCTGCGCAGTCGGCGCCAGCGGCGCCACTGAGTGCGGGTGGTGAGTCGGCCTGCTGCGGGTCGCGCAACGACCCGACGCGTGTGCAATCAGAGACCAGGCCCGTCGCGCGGCGCGCACGGCATCGATCGCCCGACAACCACACGCTCGATCTGCCGACCGCGCGGCACGATACGCCCGACCCGGATGCCAAAGGCTGGCGCGCGTAGCGCAGGCGGAACAGCCGACTCGCTCGTCGTCAAGCCTGCAGCCTCCGCCGCAGCGGATGCAGGCGCGACACGCGCGCGCAGCGGGTGGACGATGTGACGGGCGAGGCTCGACGGCAGCATGGCCGCATTGTTCGGCATTGCGCCGCGGCGCAATGCCTTGAACGCCGCCCGCCTCCGCCGGCAAATCGCGCCGCTGGCGGTCTCAAGTCCCGGCCGGACCCGCCGATGCGGGTAGGCTCGGTTTGACGGCGCCCCGGGCCGCTTCCTACACTGACCGGCCATTCCCGAACCCTGGTGCGCGATCACCTCCGCGTACCGACCGACCCAGGCAGCAACTCATGGACGCCAAGGAATTCATCCAGAAAACCGTGACCGAGCACCCGGTGGTGCTGTTCATGAAGGGCACGGCGCAGTTCCCGCAGTGCGGATTCTCCGGCCGGGCGATCCAGCTGCTCAAGCAGAGCGGCGTGAAGAACCTGGTCACCATCAACGTGCTCGAAGATGACGACGTGCGCCAGGGCGTGAAGGAATACGCCAACTGGCCGACCATCCCGCAGCTGTACGTGAAAGGCGAGTTCGTCGGCGGCTCGGACATCATGATCGAGATGTTCCAGTCGGGCGAACTGGCCGAACTGCTGAAGAAGGCCGACGCCGTCTGAGTCTGGCGCGCGGCCGCCGCACGCCTGGCGCGACGCGCCCCCTCCCATGAAGCGGCTGATCGTTGCCATCACCGGCGCCTCCGGCGCCATCTATGGCGTGCGGCTGCTGCAGCATCTGCGCGCGGCCGGCGCGGTGGAAACACACCTGCTCCTGTCCAGTGCCGGCGTGCTGAACGCTCACCAGGAACTGGGGCTCAAGCGCGGTGACGTCGAGGCGCTCGCGCACGTGGTGCACAACGTCAACGACATCGGCGCCAGCATCGCCTCCGGCTCGTTCTCCTCGGCCGGGATGGTGATCGCACCGTGCTCGATGAAGACGCTGGCCGGCTGTGCGCTCGGCTTGGCCGACAACCTGATCACGCGGGCCGCCGATGTCTGCTTCAAGGAGCGGCGCCGCGTGGTGCTGCTGGTGCGAGAGGCGCCGCTGAACCTAGCGCACATCCGCAACATGGAAACGGTGACGCTGATGGGCGGCGTCGTCTTTCCGCCGGTGCCAGCGTTCTATCAGCAGCCGAAGAGTCTGGAGGACATGGTCGACCACACGCTGGCGCGCGTGCTCGACCTGTTCGACATCCCGAACGCGCTGGCACCGCGCTGGGGCGGGCTCGGCGGCAACCCGCTTGAGCGCGCCTGAGGTCGATGCGCGTCGCGCCGTGCGACGACGTCGAGGCGTTCGCCGAGGCGGCCGAGGCGCTGCTGGCCAGCGACGAAGCCAATCACACGGTGCTGCTGGCAGCGCTGCAGGGTGCGCGCCGCGCGATCGCGCGCGGAGAAAGTCTGCCCGATGGCTGGGACGCGGCGGTCGTCTTCGACGGCGCGCATGCGGTGGCCGCGGCACGTTGCTGGCGCAAGGGCTGGATCGTCTCGAACGGCCCCGCTGAGGCTTGGCAGACGTTCGGTCGCTGGGCCGCGCAGCGCGGCGGCTTCGACGCCGTGGTCGGGCCCGAGCCATCTGTCGCCGGCTTCGAGCGCGGCGCCGGCATTACGGCGCGAACCCACCTCGAGCTGCCGTTGATGCGACTGGACGGCACGCCGCACCAGCCACATCCGTTGGCAGGCAGGCTGCGCGCGGCCGGCGCCGACGACCTGCCGCTGCTGCTCGAGTGGAACGAGGCCTTCCGCGTCGAGGCCAGGATCACCCTGACCGCCGAACAGGTGGCCGCCGATACGCGCCGGCCGGGCCGGCTCGACACGCAGTACCTGTGGCTCGACGCGCAGTCGCAGCCGATGGGCATGATCGGCGGACAGACCATCGCGCCCACCGGCGCCCGCGTCGGCCCCGTCTACACCCCGCCCGCGCTGCGCGGTCGCGGCATCGGCGGCGCACTGGTGGCGACGCTGTCGCAGCGCCTGCTCGACGCCGGCGCGCGCTGCGTGTTCCTTTTCACCGATGCGTCGAACCCGACCTCGAACGCGCTGTACCAGCGCATCGGCTTCGCGCCGATCGGGCGCCACCTGCACCGCATCGTCGTCGGCGCGGACCCGCGCGCTTAGGTCCGCCGCGTCTGCGCACACCAGGCGGCGTAGCGTGCCTGGTTCGCCTCATTCGGCGGGTACAGGCCGGGCAGCGCGGCGCCGCGTTCGACCTCGCCGAGAATCCAGGCTTCGAGCTGCTCCTGCTCGACCGCAGCAGCAATGACCTCATCGAGCAGCGCCTGCGGGATCACAACCGCGCCGTCGCCGTCGGCGACGATGACGTCGTTCGGGAACACGGCGACACCGCCGCAGCCGATCGGCTGCTGCCAGCCGACGAAGGTCAGCCCGGCAACCGACGGCGGCGCCGCGGCGCCGCTGCACCACACCGGCAACCCGGTGGCGCGTACTCCGTCGATATCGCGCACGACACCGTCGGTGACCAGCGCCGCGACCTCGCGCCGGCGCATCCGCGCGCACAGGATGTCGCCGAAGATGCCCGCATCGGCCACCCCCATAGCATCGACCACGGCGATGCAACCGGCGGGCATGGCCTCGATCGCGGCGCGCGTGGAGATGGGCGCCGCCCATGCGGCAGGCGTGGCGAGATCCTCGCGCGCCGGCGCGAAGCGCAGCGTGAAGGCACGACCAACCTGCCGAACGCCGTCGGCAGCGAGCGGTCGGGCGCCGCGCAGCCAGACGTTGCGCAGCCCCTTCTTCAGCAACACGGTGGTCAGCGTCGCGGTCGTGATGCCGCGCAGGGCAATCGCCTGGGCAGCGTCGAGCGGCAGTGGGTCGGTGGCGTTCATGGCCTCAGGCACCAGGCAGGCTCGAGGCACGCCGGTCATGGCGCGCGAGTCGAGCCAGGAGGAAGTCGACCTCCGCGCGCGCGCTTGCACTCAACGCACTGGCCGGTGCGCGCTGGGCATCGCTGGTCAGCACCCCGCGCCGCATCAGCACGTACTTGCGCACCGCCAGCCCCACGCCCGGCTGCTGCTCGTAGCGCAACAGCGGCAGATGGGCGTCGAACAGATCGTGCGCGCGCTCGCGCTCGCCGGCCTGCGCCAGGTTGACCAGTTCGACCAGCATGTCGGGGAAGCAGTAGCCGGTCATGGCGCCGTCGGCGCCGCGCTCGACCTCGAAGTCGAGGAACAGGCCGCCGTTGCCGCACAGGATGCTGATGCGGCGCATGCTGCCATCGCGCTCGAACGCACGCAGCGTGCTGATCTTCTCCAGCCCCGGCCAGTCCTCGTGCTTGAGCATCACGCAAGCGGCGTTCTCCTGCACGATGCGACGGATCACGGCCGGCGTCATCTGCACGCTGAAGGTCAGCGGGTAGTCCTGGATCACGAACGGCACGTCGGCGCCGATGGCCTCGCTCGCCTGGCGGTAGTAGCCGACGATCGAGTCGTCGCTGCGCAGGACATTCGGCGGCGCAATCATCACCCCGGCAGCGCCAGCGTCCATCGATGCGCGCGCCAGCGTGCGCATCGCGGCGAACCCGGGCGCTGAGACACCGACGACCACCGGCAGCCGCGTACGTCGGATCACACGGGTGGCGACGGCGAGCGCTTCATCGGCATCGAGCTTGGGCGCCTCGCCGAGTTGACCGAGGACCGTGATGCCGGTGCAGCCCGCCGCACCGTAGAAGTCGGTCATGCGATCGATCGACGCCTCGTCGATGCGGCCCTGATCGTCGAAGGGCGTGGGCGCGATGGCGCAGACGCCGGCGAGTTGGGCGAGGGACATGGCGGGAGGCTTGGTGCCGGCAGAGGGACTCGAACCCCCGACCCTCTGATTACAAATCAGATGCTCTACCAACTGAGCTATGCCGGCGCAGAGCTGCGGCAGTTTAGCGGCGCTAGCGGCGCCGGCCTTACTTGATTCGGGTCAGCTTGGGGCGATCGCCGGGCCGGGGCGGCGGAGCCGGCTCGGTGGTTCCGACATCGGTATCGGCCAGCGGGGTCACCGGCACCAGGGCGCTGCGTTCGCGCGGCGCCTCGACCGCACGCGGACCTGTGCCCGCGCCCGGCTCGGTCGCGGCGGCCTCGGCGCCTGCCGGCGCGCCGCGCGGCACGTCGAACGCCATGCCCTGGCCGTTCTCGCGCGCATAGATGGCGACCACACGGCCGATCGGCACGTAGACCTCGCGTGCCGCGCCGCCGAAACGTGCCTGGAACTCGATCGCCTCGTTACCTAGTTGCAGCCGGTTGGTGGCGAGCGAGGAGATGTTGAGCACGATCTCGCCGTTCTTCACGAACTCCATCGGCACGCGCACGTTGTCATCGACTGCCACCGCGACGTAAGGCGTGAAGCCGGCGTCGGTGCACCAATCGTGGATGGCACGCAGCAGGTAGGGTTTGGTCGACAGTTCCATCGGCAGCGGACGCTTCGCGCGCAGCGCCTCAGCGACGCATGACCTTCTCGGACGGCGTCAGCGCCTCGATGTAGGCCGGGCGCGAGAAGATGCGCTCCGCGTACTTCTGCAGCGGCGCGGCGCTCTTGGGCAGGTCGATCCCGTAGTGGTCAAGGCGCCACAGCAGCGGCGCGATCGCCACGTCGAGCATCGAGAAGTCCTCGCCCAGCATGTACTTGTTCTTCAGCAGGATCGGCGCGAGCTGCGTGAGCCGGTCGCGGATCAGCAGCTTGGCCTTGTCGGTCAACTTCTGGTTGGTGCTGTTCTCGATCGTCTGCACGTGCACGAACAGTTCCCGCTCGAAGTTGAACAGGAACAGCCGCGTGCGGGCGCGCATCACCGGGTCGGCCGGCATCAGCTGCGGGTGCGGGAAGCGCTCGTCGATGTACTCGTTGATGATGTTCGACTCGTACAGCGTGAGGTCGCGCTCGACCAGGATCGGCACCTGCCCGTAGGGATTCATCGTGTTGATGTCCTCGGGCTTGTTGAACAGGTCCACGTCCTTGATCTCGAAGTCCATGCCCTTCTCGAACAGGACGAAGCGGCAGCGCTGCGAGAAGGGGCAGGTCGTTCCGGAGTAGAGCACCATCATGAGATTTCCCGTTATGTAGCAAAGGGCGGCCGCGCCGCCCCTCGGTCATGCTCGTGCCGGCTCGCAGTGCCGCGCACAGGTCGGTGGCCGCGCGGACCACGCGATCGATCCGCTGTTCGAAAGCGCGCGCAACGCCATGCTGCGCGCGATCCCGCCCGCGGCCTTACTTGACGTCGCGCCAGAACTTGCCGTTCATCCACCAGGCGATGGCGGTGAAGAACACGAGGAACACCAGCACCCAGACGCCGAGCCGGGTGCGGGTGGCCGCGCTCGGATCGGTCATGAAGGTCAGGAACGCCACCAGGTCCGCGATGTCCTCGTCGTACTTGCGCGCCTTGGCCGGATCGGCCGGCTTGAACGAGAACTCGACGCCTTCCTTGGGGTGGCCGCTAAGCGGCTCGGCCGTGGTCGTGACAAAGCCGCCCGCATCGAACACCGAGGTGGTGCGCACGAAGCCCTTGTCGGTGTGGCCGACCGTCACGATAGTCGCCTCACGCGGACCCTGCAGATCCCACAGCACGTGCGGCATGCCGATGTTCGGGTAGGCGATGTTGTTCCAGCCGGTGGGCGTACTGTTGTCGCGGTAGTAGCCGCGCAGCAGCGTGTACAGGTAGTCGGTGCCCTTGAAGTCGAACGAGGTGCGCGCGCGCGTGATCACCGACAGATCCGGCGGCGCCTTGCCGAACCAGGTCTTGCCGTCCTTCACGCTCATCGCGATGGTCATGGTGTCGCCGACCTTCTGCTCACCGAAGATCAGAAACTCCTTGATCTGCTGGTCCGACAGGCCGATGTCCTGCAGCCGGTTCCAGCGCATCAGCGTGGCGCTGTGGCAGTTCAGGCAGTGGTTGGCAAAGATCCGCGCACCGTTCTGCAGGGCGGCGTAGTCCTTCAGCTTGGCGGCCGGAAAGGCGTCCATGTGGATGCCGGCGCCGCCGGCGGCCTGCGCCGGCGCGCCCAGCAGCGCCCCGGCGGCGAGCAGGAGGGCACTGATCAGCTTGTTCATTGTTTTTTCACCCGTGCAAATGCGGATTCGGTGGCCGAGGCTATGGCTTGCTCAATGCGCGGCAAACGTGACGCGCTCGGGGACCGGCTTGGGCTCGCCCATCCGGCTCCACCACGGCATCAGCAGGAAGAACGCGAAGTACAGGATGGTGCCGACCTGCGAGGTGTACTGGTTGGCCGGCGACGGCGGCTGCGTGCCGAAGTACCCCAACACCAGGAACACCACCACGAAGGCGATCAGCAGACCGAAATGCCAGCTCGGGCGGTAGCGCATCGAGCGCGCCGGCGACTGGTCGAGCCAGGGCATGCCGAAGAAGATCATCACCGAGGCGCCCATCATCACCACGCCCCAGAACTTCGGATCGAGCGCGACCGGCGAGATCGGCAGCATCACCAGCGCCACCACGACCGCGGCACCGAGGGCGATGTAGCGCGCCAACTGGGCCCGCAGCGCGAGAAACACAAGCACGCCGTAGGCCAGCACGCCGAAACCGAGCACCCACATGAACTCGGTGGTGACCGCGCGCAGTACCGAGTAGTACGGCGTGAAGTACCAGACCGGTGCGATGTGCGCAGGCGTGGTCAGCGGATCGGCCGGGATGAAATTGTTCCACTCCAGGAAGTAGCCGCCCATCTCCGGGAAGAAAAAGAGCACGCTGAAGAAGATGATGAGAAAAATGCCCAGGCCGTACACGTCGTGCGCAGTGAAGTACGGATGGAACGGAATGCCGTCGAGAGGCCGGCCCTGCGCGTCGAGCTTGTCCTTGATTTCGATGCCGTCGGGATTGTTGGAGCCGACGTCGTGCAGCGCCAGGATGTGCGCCGCAATCAGGCCGATCAGCACCAGCGGAATGGCGATCACGTGAAACGCAAAGAAGCGGTTCAGCGTGGCATCGGACACCACGTAGTCACCGCGGATCAAAAGCGACAGGTCGGGGCCGATCAGCGGGATCGCCGAGAACAGGTTGACGATCACCTGCGCGCCCCAGTAGCTCATCTGGCCCCAGGGCAGCAGGTAGCCGAAGAAGGCCTCGCCCATCAGGCACAGGAAGATCAGGCAGCCGAAGATCCAGATCAGTTCGCGCGGCTTGCGGTAGCTGCCGTACAGCAGCCCGCGGAACATGTGCAGGTAGACGACGATGAAGAACGCGCTCGCGCCGGTACTGTGCATGTAGCGGATGAACCAGCCGCCGGGCACTTCGCGCATGATGTACTCGACCGACTCGAACGCGTAGCGCGCGTCGGGCTTGTAATGCATCGTGAGGAAGATGCCGGTGATGATCTGGATCGCCAGCACGACGATCGACAGGCTGCCGAAGATGTACCAGATGTTCAGGTTTTTCGGCGCGTAGTACTCGGACAGGTGCTTCCTGTACTCGACCATCACGGTCGGCATGCGGGCATCGAACCAGCCGGCCAGCCCCTTGTATTGCGTGTTATGCAACGGCATAAACAGTCCCGAAGTTCAGTCGCGGTGAATCGGAATACGCGATTGGGTGCCGGAGGTTGCGCCGGCCCCCGGCGGCATCAGGCCTTGGAATCGTCGCCGACCAGCACGACGGAGTCCGACAGGTACTTGTGCGGCGGCACCTCGAGGTTGTCCGGCGCCGGCTTGTTCTTGAACACGCGCCCGGCCAGATCGAAGGTCGATCCGTGGCACGGACACAGGAAACCAGCGTCGCCGCCCAGCGTCGGATTGGTGTTGGCCGCCAGCGGCCCCACCGGCGAGCAGCCCAGGTGCGAGCAGATGCCCACCGCGATGAAGTACTCGTCCTTGATCGAGCGCAGCTCGTTCTTGGCGTAGGCCGGCGTCGGGTAGGCGGTGCGCACCGAGTTCGGGTCCGCCAGATTGGGCGCCGTCTTCTTGATCGACTCGATCATTTCGGGCGTACGCCGCAGCACCCAGACCGGCTTGCCGCGCCACTCGTAGGTTCGCATCTCACCCGGGGCGATGGCCGACATGTCGATCTGGACCGGCGCACCGGCCGCTTTCGCGCGCTCCGACGGGGTGAACGAAGCCACGAAGGGAACGGCGGCGGCGATCGCACCAGCACCGCCGACGGCGGCGGTGATGGCGATCGCGGTTCGACGGTCGGCGTTCGCCGGACCGGGTGCGGTGGTATCGCTGGACATGGTTGATCCTGGAGTGGGAATTCGCGCCCGAATCGCCGTGGGCTCACGTGCGGCCGGCTCGCTCCCGGCGACGCAACCGGGAAATTAGCCAGCAGTCGGCAAAAACACCCCGAGATTTTACTTCAAGCGCCCCGCACGCCCGATTCACCCAATCTCAGCGTCGGGAATGCGCCGCGGGCAGGGCAGGCTGCAGCACCCGCCGGCCGCCTTGATCCAGACCTTCGCCGCCAAGCCGGATGCTGCGCCAAGGCGCTACGGCCGGCCGGTGGGAGACCAAGCCTGCCTGCGACAATGCGTCACCGCTCGCGGACAGGGATGACGGGTGGCACAGAGCCGGCAAGGCGGCTCAATCAACGAACATCGGAGAATCGTATGGGGATGATGAAGGAATTCCGCGATTTCGCGGTCAAGGGCAACGTGATCGACCTCGCCGTGGGCGTGATCATCGGCGGCGCGTTCGGCACGATCGTCAACTCGGCGGTCAAGGACCTGATCATGCCGATCATCGGCAGCCTGGGCAGCGTCGACTTCAAGGAGTACTTCGTGATCCTGTCCAAGCCCGCCAACTATGCCGGGCCGATGACCTACGACGCACTCAACAAGGCCGGCGTGCCGCTGTTCGCCTACGGCCAGTTCCTGACGGTGATGGTCAATTTCATCATCCTCGCCTTCATCATCTTCTGGATGGTCAAGGCCATCAACCGGGTCAAGGCCGCGGCGCTGAAGGAAGAAGCGGCAGCGCCGGCGGCGCCGGCCGAAGACGTGCTGCTGCTGCGCGAGATCCGCGACGCCCTGAAAAAGTAGCCGCCCCCGTCTGCCGCCAGAAGGCGCCGGGGCGGTCCCGGCGCCTGCCTAGAATCCGCAGTATCACTTCCCGCCGCCGCAGATGTTGAGACGCCTCTGGCTTTTGTTCGCGCAGGCCACCACGGTTGGCCTGGCGCTGCTATTCATCGTCAGCACGCTGAAGCCGGACTGGTTGCGGCGCTCCTCGCTGAGCGTCTCGACGCCGGTGTCGGGCAATGTGTCGATCCAGCAGGTCAGCGCGGGCCCGCCGCCGGCGCCGGGTCGGGCGGAATCGCTCGGCTCGTATGGCGACGCAGCCCGGCTGGCGATGCCGGCGGTGGTGAGCGTCTACACCGCCAAGGAGCAGCGGCGGTCGCAGTTCACCGACGACCCGGTGTTCGAGCGCCTCTTCGGCGGTCGCGGCGGCGATGCGGAGCGGGTGTCCGGCCTGGGCTCGGGCGTGATCGCCACGCGCGACGGCTACGTGCTCACCAACAACCACGTGGTGCAGGCCGCCGACGAAATCGCAGTGGCGCTGCCCGACGGCCGCAAGCTCGCGGCCCAGCTGGTGGGCGCCGACCCCGAAACCGATCTCGCCCTGTTGCGCATCGAGGCGCGCGACCTGCCCGCCGTGACTTTCGGCCGCGCCGAGAACCTCTCGGTCGGCGACGTGGTGCTGGCGATCGGCAACCCGTTCGGCGTGGGCCAGACCGTGACCATGGGTATCGTTTCCGCACTCGGCCGCAACAACCTCGGCATCAACCTGTACGAGAACTTCATCCAGACCGACGCCGCGATCAACGAGGGCAATTCGGGCGGTGCGCTGGTCGACACGCGCGGCAACGTGGTCGGCATCAACACGGCCATCTATTCGCGCACCGGCGGCTCGATCGGCATCGGCTTCGCGATCCCCACCACCATCATCACCGACGTGCTCGACCAGTTGATCAAAAACGGCCGCGTGGTGCGCGGCTACTTCGGCATCGAACCGGAGGACATCACGCCGGAGATCGCCACTGCGTTCAAGCTGCCGCGGGCCGAGGGCGTGCTGGTGCGCGGCGTGATGCCCAATGCGCCGGCGCAGAAGGCAGGCATGGCGCCCGGCGATGTCATCGTCTCGATCAACGACACCGCCGTCGCCAACACGCCCGGCGTGCTCAATCAGATCGCCAAGCTCACGCCTGGGGCCACGGCCAAGGTGACCGTGCTGCGCAACGCCAAGGAAGTGCCGCTGAACGTGATCGTCGGCGAGCGGGAGCGGCAGGAACGCTCGTGAGCCGGGCTCCCTTGCCGCGCCGGCTCGCGGGGAGCAGCTGATCAGCGTGCGCCGATCTTGTCGAGCACCTCGCGTGCCTTGAGGCCGGCCACCGGATCGCCCTGGGCTGCCGCCTGCGCATACCAGTAGTAGGCCAGCGCCAGGTCGCGCGCCACGCCGTCGCCGTGCTCGTACATGCTGGCGACGATGTAGCTAGCTCCTTCATCGCCCTGCTCGGCCGCCTTCTCGTACCAGTGGGCCGCTTCCTTGAAGTCGCGCGGCGCACCGCGGCCGAGGAAATACTGCGTGGCCAGCGCCACCTGTGCCTCGCGCCAGCCCTGTTCGGCGGCCTTGCGAAACCAGACGGTGGCCTCGGTGACCGACTTCGACAGGTATTCGCCCCGGTCGTACAGCAGCGCCAGCGCGTGCTGGGCGCGCGGCATGCCGTTGTCGGCCGCCCGGCGCAGCCAGCCCAGGCCGGTGGCCGGATCGGCCGGCACACCGTCGCCCGACAGGTACATCACGGCAAGATTGAACTGCGCCGTGCGCACGTTGCGGTCGGCTGCCTTGTGAAACGCCCGCAGCGCCCGTTCCGGTTCGCGCGCCTGGTAGGCGGCATAGCCATCGCGCAGGTCGGGGTCGTCGTCCGGCACCACTTGCAGGCGATCAGCCCCGGCCACGCCGGCAACGAGCAGGAGCAGCAGCAGGCAGGCGGCACGCAACATGACGCAAGTGTGCGCTGTACTGCGGTGCGCCGGAAGCGCTACGCGGCCGCGCTCGACTCCTCGTCGGCCTTGGGCTTGACCACGAAGCGGGCGATCTGCAGGCCGAGTTCGTACAGCAGGCACAGCGGAATCGCCAGCAGCAGCTGCGACAGCACGTCGGGCGGCGTGAAGACCGCAGCCACGATGAAGGCACCGACGATCACGTACGGCCGCGCCTGCTTGAGCTTGTCGACGCTGGCGATGCCGAACCGGGCCAGCAGCACGACGATGATCGGCACCTCGAACGTCAGCCCGAACGCAAGGAACATGCTGAGCACGAAGCCGAAGTACGCCTCGATGTCGGGCGCCACCGCGACCGAACTCGGCGCGAAACCGGCGATGAACTTGAACACGAAGCCGAACACGACGAAGTAGCAGTACGCCATGCCGAGGCCGAACATCAGCACGCTGGTGGCAATGATCGGCAGCGCCAGCCGCTTCTCGTGCTTGTACAGGCCGGGCGCCACGAAGGACCACACCTGGTACAGCACGTAGGGCAGCGCGATGATGAAGGCCGTGAACAGGGTGAGCTTCAGCGGCACCATGAAGGGCGTGATGACGCCGGTGGCCAGCAGCTTGGTGCCGGCCGGCAGTGCCACCATCAGTGGGTGCGACAGCAGGTCGAAGATCTGCTTCATGAACGGCGTCAGCGCGAGGAACACGATGACGATCGCCAGCGCGGCCCGCACCAGCCGCTGGCGCAGTTCGACCAGGTGCGACAGGAAGCTCTGTTCGCCGCTGCTGCCATCGCCGTCGGGCGCGGGGGTCTCGGTGCTGCTCACGGTCATTCGCTAGCGACGGATGCGCGCGCGATTGATGCGCGCGCGCGGTGCGTACTTGCGGCGCGAGGCCGCGTGCGAGTCGGGCATCGCCAACTCGCGCTTCAGGCGGGCGATCTCCTCGGCCAGTTCATCGACCGACGGGCCGGGCTTGTAGCGGCGCGCGAACGTGCGGCGCTCCCACGACTCGCCGGCGCCTTCCCAGGCGTAGTCGGTGGCAGCCGAAGACTCGCTGCCGGGCGCCGGGCTGCCGAGCGAGGTCAGCTCGAAGGTGGCCGCTGTCCATCTTCGCACTGCAGTTCGAACAAGACCGATGCCGATCATCGATGCCGCGTTGCGCGCTTCTTCCTGCAGCTTCTTCAGCTCGGACAGCTCGAGTTCGCGGTTGATGTCGCTTTTCACCTGGCTGACATAGCGCTGCGCCTTGCCGACCCAGTCGCCCACCTGGCGCGCCACCTTGGGCAACCGCTCCGGACCGAGGACGATGAGGGCCACGGCGCCGATGACGCCGAGTTCGCCGATGCTGAAGTCGAACATGGGGACGCGCCGGGGCCACGCGCGCCGAGCGCGCGGCGGCCCTCAGTCAACGGGGATCAGGACTTCTCTTTGGCCTGGACGTCGATCGTCTGGCCAGCGACCTGCTTGGACTCTTCGACCTTCTTGTTGGGATCGGCCGCGGCCGTGCCCTCGGTCATGCCTTCCTTGAACCCCTTGATTGCCCCGCCCAGATCCTTGCCGATGTTCTTCAGCTTTGCGGTGCCGAAGACCAGGATGATGACCAGCAGGACGATCAGCCAGTGCCAAATCGAGAACGAACCCATCGCGAACTCCTGAGAACTTGTCGTCTACAAACGCTTCCACGGGCGCGGACCGCCCAGCACGTGAACGTGCAAGTGATAGACCTCTTGTCCGCCATCCGGGCCGTTATTGATGACGATGCGGAATCCGTCCGTAGCGCCTTGTTCTCGTGCCAGCCGGGGTGCGAGAACCAGCATCTTACCCAACAGCGCGGCGTGCTGCTCCTGCACCGTGACCAGGCTCTCCACGTGCAGCTTGGGGATCATCAGCAGGTGCACCGGAGCCGGATTGATGTCGTGGAAGACGAGCACCTCGTCGTCCTCGTGGACCTTCTTGCTCGGGATCTCGCCTTTGGCAATGCGACAGAAGATGCAGTCGGACATGGTGGCTCGGAGGTTGGGTTGAATGGCAGGCGCTACCGACCGTCGAGCTAGTCGCCGCGGCGCTCGCGCTGGTCGGCCTTGCGCGCCGCCTTTTCCTCGATCCCGGAGGTCCCGGCGCGCCGCGCCAGCTCGGCCAGCACCTGTTCCGGACGCAGACCGTAGTGGGCCAGCATGACCAGGCTGTGGAACCAGAGATCGGCCGTCTCGGCCACGATGCGCTCGACCGCACCGCGGCCGTGACTGGCGTCCTTGGCCGCCATGACCGCCTCGGTCGCTTCCTCGCCGATCTTCTTCAGGATCGCATCCGGCGCCCGCGCCAGCAGGCGCGCGACATACGAGGCCTCCGGGTCGCCGCCGCGGCGCGACTCGATAACATCGGCCAGGTCGGCCAGCACGCGGTCGGCCGGGGGCGACGGGGCGGTCATTTGCGGTAGATGAGTTCGGGGTCCTTGAGCACCGGATCGACCACTCTCCAGTCGTGGCCGTCGAGACGGCGATAAAAACAGCTCTCGCGTCCGGTGTGGCAGGCGATGCCGCCAGCCTGCTCGACAGCGTACAGCACGACATCGCCGTCGCAGTCCAGGCGCAGCTCGCGGACCGCGCGGCGATGCGCCCGCCTTGCGCGGATCGCGCCGAGCGTACCAGCACCGCCTGCCTCGGGTCGCCGCCGTTGCGCAGCGCCTCGGCGTTGGCCCAGCCAGCCCATGCCGCCGGCGGCCATCTGCGCGAGCGACTCGATCAGGCCCTGCCATCGAGCAGCTTCGCTCCAGCCAGTCCATGTGGAGGACCAGCGAGGACATCGCGCACGTTGCGCGCGGCGAGCAGGTCCTTGGCCTGCTGCAGCCGGCAGCTCGCCCTGCAGCTGGAAGATCATGGTGCCGACAGCTCGCGCATCGGCCAGGCCCTGCGTGATGCCATCGGCCAGGTGCTGCAGATTGCCCACCCCGCCCGAGGCGATCACCGGCACCGGCACGGCATCGGCGAGGATACCGCGCGCGTCGAGCTCCAGATCAGCTCGCCGCGCGCCATCGCGGTCGAATGCCGGCGATCTCGCCGGCGCCGAGCGCCGCGACACGGCGTGCCCAGTCGATTACGTCGAGCCCGGTCGGCGTGCGACCGCCGTGCGTGAACACCTCCCAGCCGCGCGCCGGATCGGCCCGGTCGCGCCGACGCGCATCGATCGCGACCACGATGCACTGCGCACCGAAGCGCGATGACGCATCGGCCACCAGTTGCGGGTCCTGCACGGCCGAGGTGTTGATCACGTCGTCGCGCGGCATCCAGCAGCAGCCGCGCAGGCGTCGTCGACCTCTACGCCGCCAGCGGTCACGGTGATCAACACCTGCTCGGTACTCGCCTCGATGCACGCGGCAGGATCATGTCGCGCGCATCCGACGAGGCGGGCGATGTCGAGGAGGTAGCCCTGGCCGCGCCCTCGCCGCCATGCGTGCAGATCTCCACCGGGATCGCCGGCGTCGCGCAGGGCGACGAACTGCTTGCCACGCGCCTGGTGGTCACGTCCAGCAGGGGATCATGCGTTCGGCCAGCACGCGCCAACTGGAACCGCTCGCGCGGCGCCGGCAGCACCCGCGCCCCGTCACCCGCGCCGCATCACCGCGCAGGCGGCCGGGTCCAGGCAGGCTGGAAATCGCCAGCAGGAGCGTCAGCACCAGCACCAGATCGCCAGGTAGGCTCCAGAGCACCAGCACGGCCACGCGCGCTGGGCCAGCGCCAGAAATCCAGCTAGCGCGCATCGCCACCAGCGGATGAAGTTCGTCAACCACCGTCGATGAAGGCCGGCACCACCGCGCCGGAAGGCCGGCGGCAAGCACCATCACCGATGGGCGATCAGGCGCGAACGCCGAGCGCCGCGCCGCCTCCACCTGGCCGGCGCGCATCACTGCACGTGCGCGGCGAAGATCTCGTAGTACGTAGGCGCCGGCGTTCAACGTCAGCGCCAGCGCGCCCGAAAGAAAGGCGCCGTGCTCCTGGCGAAAGCGCGACGCCGCCTCGCCGCTCAACAGCAGGCCGGTCTCCATGCAACCAGCATCGCATCAGGGCGTGCACCAGCAGGATCTGCACGAACAGCGGCGTGCCGCGGAAGAAGCCCACGTAGCCGGCCGTGATCCAGCGGGCCGGCGCCAGCAGCGCGCGCGCGGTACGGCCCGGCGGCGCGCCAGTTGCGCATGATGATGGCCACCACGCCGAGGTCAGGCCGAACAGCATGCCCGCGCCGATCGACGAAGGTGGCCCAGGTCGCAGCGCTATTCAGCCGCTGATGAACAGGCGCGAGCAATTCCGAGCGCAGGTTCATCATCACCGCCAGCATTCGCCGGGCAGCGGCGCGCTTGCAGCAACCTTCCTCGGCCTCGGCGCTGGGTTCGGCCTGGGCGTCGGCAGGTCGCCGCTTCGGCCTCGGCGCCCAGTACGGCATGAACGCGCTCAGGCCTCGTTCGGCCTTCAGGCTGGTCAGCGCCTGGTCCAGCCCTCGCCAGCAGATCATCGGCCGATGCGATGCCGCGCACCGTCGGCGCGAAGGCGGCGTCGTTGATCACCGAACTCGGCGCCGATGTTGTTCGTCAGGCAGGTCGACGACCACGCCGTCGTCGCTACGATGCATCGAACCTGCCGCCTCCAGCTCGAGCGCCAGCGGCGTCGACCAACGGCGACGCCGCGGCGTTCGCGCTCCGCCGAACAGCCGCCACCACCTTGTCGCCGCGCGCGCTCGGTACCTCGACGCCGACCTTTGAGCTTCTTCAGGTCGTTGAACTCGGCGACCTCTACGCCCTGCTTCATGATCACCCGGCGCGGGGCGTTGAAGCACGTGCGGAGATCACCGTCGGCGCTCGTCGGTGATGGTGATCGCCGACACCAGCATGTCACGGTCGCCCTGCGCCAGCGTGTTGAAGATGCCTTCCCAAGGCGTGTTGACGATCTTGATCTCGAGGCCGGCCTTGGCCGCGACCGCCTTGATCAGGTCGATGTCGAAGCCGACGATCTCGCCCTTCTCGTTCTGCGATTCGAACGGCGCGTAGGCGGCATCGGTGCCGACCACGTAGACCTTGGCCGGCGCCGGGGCCGGCGCAGCCGCTGCTTCGCCCAGGTCGCGTTCGGGCCGCGCAGGCGCCGAGCAGGCGCTGGTCAGGCGACACCACCAGCACCGACGACGGTGGATGGGCCACAGGTCATCGACCTCCTCCTCCAGGTCCAGTTGGTCCAGGTCCGCACGCCGGCGTTCATGACCATCCCCGGACCAATCGCCATGATCATGGCCAGCTCATCCGCGGGAAAAGCCGAATACGCGGACGAAGCCGATACATTGCTCCCGCGCCTGAGAGAGAGCAGCCTGGAGGCGATCACCCTGCGCGGCGATCATCAATACGAGGTCACCCCGTGAGCGCGAATCGGACCACTCAGCCCGCGCCCTACCTATCCGGCCGCGCACCCTCCACCGAATGAATACCTCGATGAAGAGCACAACAGGCAGCCGGCCGCGGCCTGGACTGGGTGCCATCGGCACTTCGGCAGCAGCGCAGACCAGCATTTCCAACGTCACGCTGTATGGCCGCATCAACACCACCGTTCAGCGCCAAATACCCAGCTGATCGCCTCAACGTCACCGGCCTCGTCAACAACGCCTCGCGCTGGGGCATCCGCGGCACCGAAGACCTCGGCGGCGCACGAGGCCCTGTTCAGGCTGGAAGCGGTCGGCTCAACAACCGGCATCGATCAACAGCCTTGTCGAATTACGCCGACGGCAGGCCTGTTCAATCGCGAAGCTTTCGTTGGCCTGAGCAGCAGCTTCGGCACGATCCGCGCCGGCCGCATTACGAGCCCGCTGTACTTCGCCACGGCCGACTACATCAGCATGCACAACCACGACACGGGCACGTCGTCGGACACGCTGTTCAACTTCAACGCCACCGGTGTGAACAACAACAACATGCTCGCTACAACAACGCCGGACTCCAGCGGAACGTCGAGGTCGCGATCTGTTCGCCGGCGGTCTTCCTGACGAACCCGGCTTCAGCAGCTGCGGGCTGAGCAAGACCAAGATCACCCTGCAGGTCGCCATCGACCTGGTCGGCGGCCGCTGCACCTGGCGGCGGCCATGCGCAACGAGCAAGTACGGCCAGGCCTGGCAGACCGAAGGCATCAACAGCGCGGGTGGCGCGCGCCGTAGCGAAGATCGCTCGTTCACCTGGGCGCGACCACCAGACCCTTGAACTTCACGGTCGGCACGGTCGAGGCAGACCGCGGCAACTTCCGCCTCGCCGCCATGATCACGGTGCTTCGTCCAACTCTACGGCATGCCGACCACCGCAGCATCAAGGAGAGCGCCAACGAGGCGAACGTTGCCGACGACCGTAGGAAGCGCACGAAGGTTTACGGTCTTCATGCAGTACGTCACGATGATGCCGATGTCGACGTTGGCTTCGCCTGGAAGGGCAAGTTCTGTCGAACTTTTTGCGTTGGGCCTGCGCCACAACTTCTGATCGACCGTCCTCCGCTGGCGGAAGCACAGCCGCCATGCGCGGCCGTCCTCGCGGGCCGCTCTCGCGCGCAACGTCGCGGCGAGCGACTTCATCTCGCGCACCGATCCCGAGCTTCTGGCAGAGCGCGCTCGACTGCGCATCGGCTGCGCCGGCGCCGGTGGATTGCCGGCGCTGCTGCTCGGCCACCGCTGCCGGCCTTGCCGCCGAGTCGGCCGCGCTGCAGGCGATCGGCGTCGTGCGCGGCCGCGCCTCGGCCTCGACATCAGCGTCAGCAGCTGCGATATCCATCATCGAAGGCACCGGTCGGCGCGTGGCGCAGTTGCTGATGTGGATCGATCGCGGACCGATCGCGCCCCGTCCTCGACGCCGCCCACCGGCTCGATCAGGGTGCCGAAGGCCAACGCGATCGACAGCGCATCACGTGACGTGCCGATCACCCGCGCCGATCAGTTCGGCGCGGCACTGGAACGCGCCCAGCCGGGTGACGTGATCCGCTTTGCGCCGGGCATCTACCGCTTCTCGGGGCGCAGCCTGGCAGCCGGTCGCGCCGGCCGGCCGATGCCGATCACCGCGCCATCGGCCAGCCAGGCAGGCGGCGTCGATCATCGCCCAGGTTCGCGCCCAGCGCCGCACGGCGTTCGAACAGCCACCATCGTTGCGGCGTTCGCGGTACGATGACGACTGCGAGCACGCGTTTCACGTAGTCGGCGACGGCCGACACACGGTGATCCGCCACAACGAAGATCTGGCGAATCAATGCCCACCTGAACGAACGCCCAGCGCAGCCGGCGCTTCGGTACGACGGTCAGTAAATCGGCAAGCAATACGTAACTGAACCAGTAGATCCGCATAAAC
>JAXHLD010000017.1:0-63411 GCA_034522655.1 Burkholderiaceae bacterium | reverse complement strand
ATTGCTAGCTTCCGGAGCGACGACTGCTCTATCAGGCTGCCGGCACGCCAGCACCGAGCGAAGACCCTGCATCGCCGCGCGCGTGCCGGTGGAGCAGGCGCAGCACGAGCGCTGGCCGGCACCTTAAACGAGCGCGGCGACGGTGATGCTCAACTGGAAACCGTGGAGCAAGCTGCGCGCATCCGCACCGTCCGGCCCTGCCGCGTCGTCCCGGCGCGGCGGCTGCACCGGCTCGTCGGAAAACACCGCCGTCACCCCGAACTTGTGCACCCGGCCGCTGCCGCTTTCGCGCGGAAAGCCGTGTTCACGGCGCAGCCGATAGCGCAGCTTGGCCAGCAGCGATCGGCTGCTGCGCGCGCCAGGTTGCGCCCTGCGCACGCCAGTTGATCCACCTGGTCGCCGCGCCGCAACTCACCGCCGGCATGGTGGACGCACCAGGCCAGCAGCGCCGCCTTGGCCTCGACTTGGTCGATGCAGTCGATCACCGCGTCGGCGGCGGGCACCCGTTGCGCGACGTCTCGGCGTCACAGAAGCCCTCGACGACAACAGCGGGCAGGCCGGATCGATCGCCACCATGGAGCGCGGCGACGCGCACCTTGGCCTGGCCGTAGGTTCCCCAGGCGCGCCATCGCCATCGGCGTCGCCTTGATGTGGTCGAGATCGATCAGCGTCAGGCGGCCGACCGCGCTGCGGGCCAGGGCCTCGGCCTGCTGCATGACCCGAGCCGCCGATGCTGATGATGACCACGCGCGGGCGGCGACGCTGCAGGGCGGCGGCCGCGCCATGCAGCCGCGCCACGCCCTTGAAGCGGCGCGCCAGGTCGCCCTCGGGCGCGGGCATCGCGGTCAGGTCGGCGTGCGGGTCGTGCGAAGGGTTCATGGTCATGCAGGCTCGCATTGCGCCTTGTGGCCGGTCGGCGGTGCCTGCGGCCGGGTCGGGGCAAGCGGCAGGCCGGCCTGCCGCTCAGCTGGCGCGCACCATCTGCACGATCCTGGCGACGTCCACCGTGCGCGCCTGCTGCTCGATCTGCGGCCGGTACTGCGCCTGCAGGCCCTGCGCCTGGCCCACCATCTGCGTGAAGGCGTCCTTGAGCATCTGCGTGTTCATCGTGCGGCCGCCCTGGTGTACATGCTCGGCCACGTGCCCGAAGGGCAAGGGTCGTGGACGACAGCGCCACCCCGGCGCCGCCAGCTCGCGCCCACCATGCGCCCTGCGCAGGCCTTGCCGAACAGCCCGCCGATCATGGCCGCGGCCGATTCCTCCGGAAGGGCAACCGCCGGGCTCCAGGCCCAGACGGGCTGACCGTGGGCGAGGAAGTCCTTGACGCGACCTGCGATCGAGCCGCAGCGAACGCCTTGCCGTACCGCATAGACCACCTCCACTGGATGGACGATCATCGAGGCCATCGACGCTGCAGCAGCTCCAGCGCGGTCGTCGAGGATCGAATACAGTCCAGGATCCACTGGTCGAAATCCGCCTCGACGGTGCTGCGACAGCGTCACCGCAGCAGGCGCGTAGCGGCCGCGGTCGCCGCTCGCGGGCCGTGCCGACGGCGCGCCCAGACCTGCTGGTGGCGCGCGCTGGAACCACCTCCTCCAGCGGCACGGTCGCCAGCGCATCGGCCGTCGCCGCCGGCTCGGCCATCTGCGGTTGCGTGAGACCCAGCACGGCGCCTAGATCGGCGAGGAAGCGTGTTTCCTGTTCGTTGCGCAGGCCGTCGGCATCGCACACGCCGACTGCCAGTTCGTAGGCGAGCTGACGCAATTCCGGCACCGGCAGCTGTGCCGCCGCCGACGCCGCCGTCACGCGCTTGAGCAGCACGTCCTGGTACAGCGCGGCTACGTTCAGGTCGCTGCCGTCGGGCGCGCGCAACGAGTCCGCCACGCTCCGCACTTCCTCGCGCTCGCGATCGCCTTTGCTGCCGTCGGCGAAGGCGGCCAGCAGGGCAATGGTCAGGATGGGCTTTTCGTTCCGGCGGGCTGATGGACACCCTGGTTGATGACGTCAGCTGCGTCAGATGCGGTCGATGATGCCTGCGTTCAATGCGGGCAAGTGCGCATCCCGTCGCCGCGCTTTCGTCGCACCGCATGCGGCGCGCCGCTCATACGGCCAGCATCAGCGCCACCTTGGCAATGCGCCGCCCGTCCATCACGCTGACCGCCAGCCGCACGCCAAACGCATCGACCTCGTCGCCTTCGACTGGCTCGGGTCGCGCCGCGCGAATCGCCGCCTCCAGCGTCAGCCCCGGCGGCACTGCCGCCGCCTGCGCGGGTGCGTACAGCGCCAGCACCTCCGACAGTGCCGCATCGCCGGCGAGCACGAAGCGCAGTGCAGGCCCCTGTGCCGCCTGCAGTGGCGACGCTGCGCTGCGGCCGGCAGCCGAGCAGTTCGTTGAGCCGGTCGAGTTCGGCCTCCGGCGCCACGAAGAGCAGGCCGTCGCCCGCATGCAGCACGTCGGCGCCAGCCGGCAGGTGCAACTCGCCGGCGCGCAGCACGCCGACCAGTCGCGTCGCCGGCGGCAACTCGATCCGCGCCGCCGCCGTGCCGACCCAGGCGTGCGCGCCGGGCAGCATGAACTGCAGCGCTTCGGGCGCTGCCGTGCCGGGCGCGGCCCCTTCGAGCGGCATGCGCGCCACCGGCTCGGCGCGCGCCGGCAGGGCCACCTTCAGGGTGCGCGCGGCCAGCGCGATCGTCGTGCCCTGCACCAGCAGCGGCAAGGCGAGCACGATCACCAACGCCACGTCGAACAGCTAGCTGCGCCGCGGCACCTCGGACAGCAGCGGAAAGATCGCCAGCACGATCGGCACCGCGCCGCGCAGGCCGACCCAGCTGATGAACGCGACCTCGCGCCGCGCGAAGTCCAGCGGCGCCAGGCACAGCGCCACCGCCAGCGGCCGCGCCACGAACATCAGCAGCAGCGCCAGCGCGAGCGCCGGCCCCGCATGGTCGATCACCTCCGACGGCGTCGCCAGCAGGCCCAGCAGCAGGAACATGCCGGCCTGCGACAGCCACGCCAGGCCGTCCATGGCACGCAGCGTGCCGTCGCTGGCATGCACGCGGCGGTTGCCGCAGATCAGACCCGCCAGGTACACCGCGAGGAAGCCGCTGCCGCCGAGGCTGTTGGTGGCAGCGAAGATGGCCACGCCGCCGGCGCTGATCAGCAACGCGTTCAGGCCATCGCCCAGGCGAGCGCGCTGCACCAGGGTCGACAAGGGAAAGCCGAGCGCCAGCCCGGCTGCCAGGCCGACGCCGAACTGCTGCACGAAGGCCATCGACAGGCTGGCCACCGTCGGCGTCAGCGTGGCGCTGACGATGCCGATCAGGGTCATCGTCAGGAACACCGCCATCGGGTCGTTGACGCCGGACTCGACTTCGAGCGTGCTGCCGATGCGGTCATTCAGCCGCACGCCGCTCGACTTGAGCAGCGCGAACACGGCCGCCGCGTCGGTGGAGCCGACGATCGCACCGAGCAGCAGCGCCAGCCGCCAGTCCAGATCGAACAGCAAGAACGCGCCGGCGGCCACCAGCAGCGCGGTCAGCGCGACGCCCGCCGTAGCCAGCACGAGCGCCGGCTTGAAGGCGACGCGAAACGACGCGACCCGAGTGCGCAGGCCGCCGTCGAGCAGGATCACCGCCAGCGCCAGGTTGCCGACGGCGAAGCTCAGCCGATGGTCGTCGAACTCGATGCCGCCCGGGCCGTCTTCCCCGGCCAGCATGCCCACCAGCAAGAACACCAGCAGCGACGGGATGCCCCAGCGCGACGTCCAGGCACCCAGCATCAGCGCCGCCAGCAGCAGCAGCGCGCCGAAGAACAGCCACTGGTTGACGAGGTCGATGTACACGGGGGACTTGCAGAGAGAAAGGCCGGGCGCTCAGGCGCCGTATCGAGGATACGGGGTCGCAGCGTGCCGGCTGCCGGTCTGCGGGCAGTGCGCTGGCGCCGCTCACAAGGGTCAGCGCCCCGGTCGGCGCCCGGGTCAGTGCGGGGGAAACGCCACATGTCATCGTAGCGACTGCGCGCGCAGGTCCCTATTCGGAACAACCTTGGTCCGCGGCGGGCTAACCGTCGCGGCCGCCGCGGGCGGCGCGGTGATCCTCGCGTGACGGCTGCCCGCACGGGCAGGCCGAACCTGCCGCCGGCCATGGTTCAATCGCGGCTAGCATCCGCACGGCGCACCGTGGCGGGTGACAATGCCTCCCTGAGCCCCGACGAGCCTACTGCGACGAGCCCGCCCATGGAATCCACCGCCCTGTCCCGCGTGATCGCCGCAATGCCGCTGCTGGCCGACCTGCCGCCACCTCTGGCGCAGGAGTTGTCCGCCAGCCTCGTGGTCACCAAGATAGCGGCCGGTACGCCGATCTTCCGCGAGACTGATTCCTGCCCGGGCTTCCCGATCGTGCTTAACGGGCGCGTGCGCGTGATGCGCTCGCTCGACAACGGGCGCGAGCTGAACCTGTACGACGTCGAGCCCGGCGAAAGCTGCGTGATGTCGACCGGTTGCATGCTCGGCAACATGCCGTATCGCGCCCACGGCACCTGCCTGACCGAGGTCGAGCTGGCCTTGATTCCGCGCCCGCTGTTCGATCGACTGGTCGCCGAGTTCGCGCCGTTCCGCAACGAGGTGTTCGGCCTGTTCACCGAACGGCTGTCGCGGCTGATGGAACTGGTCGAAGCGGTCGGCTTCCAGCGCCTCGACCAGCGCCTGGCCGCGGCCCTGCTCGGCAAGGGCCAGAAGGTGGAGGCCTCTCATGAGCAACTGGCGCAGTCGCTCGGCGTATCGCGCGAATCGGTGAGCCGCCAGCTGAAGCACTTCGAAGAAGGGTTGGGTTCAGCTGGGGCGCGGCGCCGTCGGCATCCTCGATCCTCGCGCCTTGCGCCAGCTGGCGGCGGGCAACGCCGTCGCCGCCCACGGCACCGCGCCGGCGACCTCCTGAGGCGACGGCTTGCGCCTGCGCTGGCGCGAGCGCGCCAATGCCGCCGGCGAACGCGTCAGTGACCACGGTTACAGCGGGGAGTACGGGCTCGGCCTAACTTGCGCTCGCTGCTCGTTCAACCGGCGGCTGACACGCAAGGCCAACCGTTTCGCTCAACTCGAACATCCGGAGGGAATCATGAAATTCAATGTCGGCGGCATCGACCGCATCCTGCGCATCGTCGTGGGTGCCATCCTGATCGCACTTGCGGCAATGGGCACCATCGGCCTGTGGGGCTACATCGGCGTCGTCCTGCTGGCCACAGGCGTGCTGCGCTTCTGCCCGGTTTATCCGCTGCTCGGCATGAACACCTGTCCGATGCAGAAGGCCGCAGCGAAGTAGTTCTCCGCACCGCCTGCAAAAGGGGCCGCAGCGCGCGCTGGAGGCCCCTTTTTGCTGCCCGCTTGCGCCAGCACGAGGCCGTTCGGCAGCGCTGACGTAGACTGATTTTCAGGTTGCTGCGCGTACTGTGTCTGTGCGAGCAGCGCATGCAAATCCAGTCAGGGAGGCTCTATGAAAATCCTGGTCCCCGTCGATGGCAGCAAGTACAGCCATGCCGCGGTCAACTTCATCGCTTCACGCGCCACGCTGATCGGCAACGCACCGGAGGTGCGGATGCTCAACGTGCAGTTGCCGATTCCGGTACGCGCCGCGCGCGTGGTCGGCAAGGACGTCGTCAAGTCGTACTACGACGACGAATCGGCCAAGGCGCTCAAGGGTTCGCTGGCCGCCATGAAGAAGGCCGGCCTGACCGCGGTGGCCGACTACCGGATCGGCCACCCGGGCGAGGAGATCGCTGCCGCCGCCGACGGCAGCAAGGCCGACCTCGTGGTGATGGGCTCGCACGGCCACGGCGCCTTCGCCGGTCTGGTGCTGGGCTCGGTGACCAACTCGGTCCTCGCCCGCACCAAGCGGCCGCTGCTGGTGCTGCGCGAGAGCCATGCCGCCAAAGGCGATTCGCTTAAGGTCGGCATCGCGGTCGACGGCTCGAAGTTCGGGCGCGAGGCCGTCAAGTACGTGATCCGCCATCGCGACCTGTTCGGCGCGCAGCCGCAGTTCCAGTTGCTCAACGTGGTGCCGGACTTCGCCGGCGCGGTGATGCCGGACATGGCGGGAATCGCGCTGCCCGCCTTCAGCGCCGAGGAAGTGGCGGCGATGCAGGGCAAGTCGTTCGACGCCGTGATGAAGCCCGCCCTGAAGCTGCTCGACAAGGCCGGCCTGAGCGCCGAGACCGTGCGCCTGGCCGGCAACCCGGGCGACGAGCTGGCGGCCTATGCGAAGAAGAAGAAACTCGACGTGCTGGTGATGGGTTCGCACGGCTATGGCGCCTTCAAGCAGGCCGTGCTCGGGTCGGTCGCCACGCGCGTGATCGCCCATTGCACGACACCGGTACTGCTGGTGCGGGACGCCTGAGTCCGCTGTGCCGGGCGGGCCGAGGGCCACGACGCGCTCGGGGCCTGGGTCGATCCGGCCGCCCGCAGGTGCGGGCGGCGCGGTGGCATGGTGTTACCCACAGTCCGGCGAGCTGGGCGCGCGTGCTAACTTCGACTTGATCGATGCCACGCCCGCGGCGCGACCGCGCGGGGTCGAAGAGCGCATCGACGCATCCAAGGAGAGCCCCCTCATGTCGACCCTGTTGTCGCGCCTGCTGGCGTGCGCACTGCTGGCGGTCACGCCGCTGGCAGCCCTGGCCCAGGCCGCCTATCCGAGCAAGCCCATCCGCCTGATCGTGCCGTTCGCTCCCGGCGGCACAACCGACATCGTGGCGCGCCTGATCGCCGATCCGCTGAGTAAGGAGCTGGGCCAGCCGATCATCGTCGAGAACCGCGGCGGCGGCGGTGGCGCCCCGGGCGCGGCGGAACTGGCGCGGTCGGCGCCCGACGGCTACACGCTCGGCATGGCCACGGTCTCGACGATGGCGGTCAACCCCGCCTGCAACGCCAAGCTGCCGTACAAGTCGCCGGACGACTTCGCGATGATCACCAACCTCGTGGGCGTGCCCAACGTGGTGGCGGTCAATCCGGGCAAGGTCTCGGCGCAGAACATGGACGAGTTCGTCAAGTTCCTGAAGGCCAATCCGGCCAAGCTGTCGTACGCCTCGTCCGGCACCTGCGGCATCGGCCACATGATGGGCGAACTGTTCAAGGCCACCACCGGCACCTTCATGGTCCACATTCCCTACCGCGGCGCCGGCCCGGCACTCAACGACGTGCTGGCGGGCCAGGTCGAGGTGCTGTTCGACAACATCCCGTCGTCGCTGCCGCACTTCCAGTCGGGCAAGTTGCGGCCGATCGCGGTGGCCGCGCCCAAGCGGCTCGAGCAGTTGCCAAACGTGCCGACCTTCGCCGAGCTGAAGATGGCTCCGGTCAACGACCAGGTCTGGTACGGACTGCTGGCCCCGGCCAAGACGCCGGACGACATCGTCAAGCGCGTGCATGCGGCGGCGGTCAAGGTGCTGAGCCAGCCCGACGTACGCCAGCGACTGCTGGCCCAGACCGCGGTGCCGATCGGCAACACGCCGGACGAGTTCCGCAAGCAGATCATTACCGAGCGCGACAAGATGATCGATCTGGTCAAGCGTCAGGGGATCAAGCTCGAGCAGTAGCGCGGGCGTCGGACGCGCTCGCTGCGAAAGCGACATGCCAATAAAAAGAGGCGCCTGCGGGCGCCTCTTTCTTTTTCGGCATCGCTTTTGCAGCGGGCGCGATGCGCGCCTCGTCGCTTGGTGCGCGGCTCAGCGGTCCGCCGCTCAGCGGTGCGCGGCTTTGAATGCGCGGCCGCGGTTGTCGGCGGTGAGAGCCAATCAGGCCGCCAGCTTCAGCGGCGCCTCGCTGGCGTCCGCCCCGTGCCGGATCAGGTGATCGAAGGCCGACAGCGCCGCCTTTGCCCCATCGCCGGCGGCAATGATGATCTGCTTGTACGGCGTGGTGGTGGCGTCGCCAGCGGCAAAGATGCCCGGCGCGCTGGTGGCCCCCTTGGCGTCGACCACGATCTCGCCGTACTTCGACAGCTCGAGCGTGCCTTTGAGCCACTCGGTGTTGGGCACGAGGCCGATCTGCACGAACACGCCCGCCAGTTCGACCGTCCGCTCGACGCCGCTGGCGCGCTCCTTGAACCGCAAGCCGGTGACCTTGCTGCCGTCGCCGACGATCTCGCTGGTCTGCGCGGCGGTGTGGATGGTGACGTTCGGCAGGCTGCGCAGCTTGCGTACCAGCACCGCGTCCGCCTTCAGCTGGTCGGCGAACTCGAGCAGCGTGACGTGCCCGACCACGCCGGCCAGATCGATGGCCGCTTCCACGCCGGAATTGCCACCGCCGATCACTGCGACTTGCTTGCCCTTGAACAGCGGACCGTCGCAGTGCGGGCAATAGGCCACGCCCTTGTTGGCGTACTCGACCTCGCCCGGCACGTTGACCTTGCGCCAGCGCGCACCGGTCGACAGGATCACCGTGCGGCCCTTCAGCTCGGCCCCGTTGGCCAGACGCACGGTGGCAACGCCGCCGGCCGCCGTCGCCGGCGTGATCGCCTCGACGCGCTGCCCGCCCATGATGTCGACGTCGTAGCGACGCGCGTGCGCTTCCAGCGCGGCAGCGAACTTCGGCCCTTCGGTGTCCAGTACCGAGATGAAGTTCTCGATGCCCAGCGTGTCGAGTGTCTGCCCGCCGAGGCGCTCGGCAACGATGCCGGTGCGGATGCCCTTGCGCGCCGCGTACACGGCCGCAGCCGCGCCGGCCGGGCCGCCGCCGACGATCAGCACGTCGAAGTCGTCCTTCTGCGCCAGCTTGGCGGCGTCGCGCGCGGCGGCGCCGGTGTCGATCTTCGCCAGGATCTCGCCGATCTCCATCCGCCCCGAGGCGAACGGCTGACCGTTCAGGTAGATGCTCGGCACCGCCATGATCTGGCGCGCCTCGACTTCGTCCTTGAACAGGCCGCCGTCGATCGCGACGTGGCGGATGCGCGGGTTGAGCACCGCCATCAGGTTCAGCGCCTGCACGACGTCCGGACAGTTGTGGCACGTCAGCGACATGTAGGTCTCGAAGACGAAGTCGCCGTCGACTGCCTGGATCTGCTCGATCACCTCCGGCTCGAGCTTGGGCGGGTGGCCACCAGCCTGCAGCAGCGCCAGCACCAGCGAGGTGAACTCGTGGCCCATCGGGATCGCGGCGAAGCGCAGCCCCATCGAACCGCCTACCCCGCTGATCGAGAACGACGGCCGGCGCGCGTCCTGGCCATCGTGGCGGACCGAGATCAGCGGGCTGAGCACGGCGATCTCGTCGAGAAGCTCACGCATCTCGGCCGAGGCGTCGCGATCGTCCAGCGAGGACACGATCTCGACCGGTTGCGTCAGGCGCCGCAGGTAGGCGGCGAGTTGGGACTTCAGGCTGTCATCAAGCATGGCGCGCAATCGTCAAGGTGAAGCGGAAGGAAACAGCGGATCAAGCGCAGACGAACGGGCCGCCTACCAGCGCAGCGCTGGCGAGCGGCCCATCGAACTGCAGGCTTGGGACGGTCAGATCTTGCCGACCAGGTCGAGCGACGGGGTCAGCGTCTTCGCACCTTCCTGCCATTTGGCCGGGCACACCTGGCCCGGGTTCTTGGCGATGTACTGCGCGGCCTGCAGCTTGCGCAGGGTTTCCTTGACGTCACGCGCGATCGCGTTGTCGTGGATTTCCGCGGTCTTCACCACGCCATCCGGGTTCACGATGAAGGTGCCGCGCAGGGCCAGGCCTTCGGCATCGATGTGCACACCGAACATGCGCGTCAGCGTGTGCGTGGGGTCGCCGACGAGCGGGAACTTGGCCTTCTTCACCGCCGGGCTGGTTTCGTGCCACACCTTGTGTGCGAAGTGCGTGTCGGTGGTGACGATGTAGACCTCGGCGCCGAGCGACTGGAACAGGTGGTAGTTGTCAGCGGCGTCCTCGACCTCGGTCGGGCAATTGAACGTGAACGCGGCCGGCATGAAGATGAAGGCGGACCACTTGCCCTTGATCGACTGGTCGGTGATCTCGACGAACTTGCCGTTGTGAAAGGCCTGGGTCTTGAACGGCTGGACTGCGGTATTGATGATCGACATGGCGTCTGTGCTTTCGGTGGGTGTGGAGGAAGGGGTGCAAAGGCCGAGCGGCAGATCGCCGCAACGCCGTGCATTCTGAAGTTATCGGTCGATCGACTCCAATTGGACTTTCCTAACAGCCCGATAGTCGCCGCCACTTGGCCGGACGGCGCCGCGGGCTCGTGCCTGTGCCAAGCCGCCGCGAGCCGGCGCATTTGTCAGAATGCCGACCGCGTCCACCATGACCTCACCCGCGCCGCCGGTCGGCGGCACTCCCTCGGCGCACGATCACGCTGCGCGCCATCTGGCCTCGCCTCTGCTCGCCTGGTACTTCGTCGCGGTCTGGGGCTCGGGCTACCTCGCCACCAAGGTCGGGCTGCAGTACGCACCGCCCTTCACCTTCCTGACGCTGCGCTTCCTGTTCGGCATCGCGCTGCTGGTCCCGCTGCTGCTGGTATGGCAGCGCCAGCAGCCGCTGCGCTGGCCGGCCGCGCCGCGCGAGTGGCTGCACGTGGTGGTCGCCGGCCTGCTGATGCACGCCGCCAACCTCGGCGGCAGCCACTATGCGCAGTACCTCGGCATGTCGGCCGGCGTCGCCGCGCTGGTGCTGGCCACGCAGCCGCTGGTCACGGCCTTCGTCGCCGCCGCGCTGATGGGTGAACGATTGCGGCCGTTCCAGTGGCTCGGCGTGGTGGTCGGCCTGCTCGGCGTGGCGCTGGTCGTGTGGCACAAGATCGACGTGCGCGCGCTCGGCGGGCCGGCGCTGGTGGCGGTGCTGACCGCGCTCACCGCGATCACGGCCGGCACGCTCTACCAGCGCCACTTCTGCCCGCAGGCCGACCTGCGCACGGCATCGATGGTGCAATTCGTCGCCACCGCCGTGGTGCTGGCGCCGCTGGCGCTCGGGATCGAAGGCTTCGCGGTGCGCTTCGAGTGGGCGCTGTTCGGCGCCATCGCCTTCCTGGTGATCTTCGCCTCGATCCTCGCCGTCAATGCGCTGCATACGTTGATGCGCCGGGGCGAGGCCACCCGCGTCACCAGCCTGCTCTACCTGACGCCGATCTTCGCGGTGGTGCTGGAGTGGCTGATGTTCAGCGTAGTGCCCACCGGGCTCACGGTGGTGGGCATCGTCGTCACCTGCGCCGGGGTGGCGCTGGTGGCCTGAGCGTGCCGACTCCGGCGAGCGCCGTCATGACGCTGCGCCTCGGCCATCCCTCGGCTTTGATGGTGCTGACCCACACCGGCGTTCGGCGCGGCGCGCGTCACCGGTTCGCTGTATGCGCTGTCGAACAAGGCGTCCGCCTTCACGGTCGGCGTGATGATGGCGCTGTTCGCGCTGGTGCCGATGCTGCTCGCAGTGCGCGCCGGCCGCTGGCTCGACGCGGTCGGCCCGCGCCAGCCGCTGCTGCTGGGCACCAGCCTGATGTGCCTGGGCATCGCGCTGCCGGCGCTGTTTCCGTACGCGGTGGCCGACGTCGCGCCGCTGCTGGTCGCGGCGGCGCTGATCGGCACCGGCTTCCTGTTCCTGCAGATGACGATCCAGCACCTGGTCGGCGAACAGGCCGCACCGGACCGCCGCGCCGAGGCATTCTCCTACCTGGCGCTCGGTTTCTCGACCTCCGGCCTGATCGCGCCGGTGGCGAGCGGCTTCCTGATCGACTCCGTCGGCCATCGGCTCACCTTCGCCGTGTTCTTCGGGGTGATGCTGGCCGCGGTCGCGCTGCTGCTGTCGCAGCGGCGCGCGCTGGCCGACCGCCACGCCGACGTCACCAACAGTGTCGAGCGGCCGCTGTTCGACCTGTTCCGCCACCGCGAAGTGCGCCACGTGCTGATCGCCAGCGGACTGATCTCGATGTCGTGGGACCTGCAGACCTTCATGGTGCCGGTCTACGGCACCCGCATCGGCCTGTCGGCGTCGCAGATCGGCCTCGTACTCGGCAGCTTCGCCGCGGCCACCTTCGTGATCCGGCTGGCGATGCCGGTGCTGTCGCGCAGCTTCAGCGAGTGGCAGGTGCTGACCTTCACGCTGTTCACCGCCGCAGCCGCGTTCGCACTGATCCCGTTCTTCAGCACCCTGCTGCCGCTCGCGGCCTGCACCTTCCTGCTCGGCCTCGGGCTGGGTGCGGCCCAGCCCAACGTGATGTCGCTGGTCCATTCGCGCACGCCGGCAGGGCGCGTGGGCGAGGCGCTCGGCCTGCGCACCACGATCATGAACGGCAGCCATGTCGTGCTGCCGCTGGTGTTCGGCGCCTTCGGCGCAGTGGTCGGCGCCGGGGTGGCCTTCTGGCTGATGTCCGCGGTGCTCGGCGTCGGCGGCACCGGCGCGCTGGGGCCGCCTGAAGCTCAAGCCCCCTGGCGGATGCCCTGACGACGGCCGATGAGGCCGCCGCCGAGCTGGAGCCGGTTCCGCGCAAGGAGCGGCTCGGCGCAGACGAGCTGCGCGCCTCGCTAGCCGCGGTGCTGGCCAGCTGGAACGGCCGCACGCCGCTGTGGATCTTCGGCTACGGCTCGTTGATCTGGAAGCCCGAGTTCGACTTCGACCGCCGCGTGCCCGCCCGCGTGTTCGGCTACCACCGCAAGCTGTGCCTGCGGTCGATCAAGTACCGCGGGACCTTCGACTGCCCCGGCGTGGTGGCCGGGCTGGACCGCGGCGGCAGTTGCGCCGGCATCGCCTACCGTATGCCGGCCGAGGTCGTGCATCGGCAGTTGCCGGCACTGTGGGAGCGCGAGATGTTCATGGGCTCGTACGCCGCGCGGCACCTCGGCTGCAGGCTCGACGCTGGACGGCTCCTCGGTAGTCGTGCGGTCGCGTTGCTTTCGTGGGCGGCGCGACGACGGTCCGCACTATCGCGGCCACCTCGATGAGAGGGCAGACTCCTGCGACGTCTTCGACGCACGGCAGCTACGGCACGCTATGGCACCAGCCTCGACTACCTGTCAGCGCGATATGCGACTCTGCGTTCCGCACGGCCTGCACGATCCGCATCTCGAACGGCTGCTGGCGCAGGCACGGTCCAAGACCTGACGCAGGCCGTGGCCGCATCGGCCAGGCGGCGCGCCTATGATCGCGCCGCTCGAGCTCGCGCCGCAGTCACCGATCATCCCTCGTCCTCACCCATGTCCATCGCCGATATCCGCACCGACTACAAGCAGCGGCGCGCTCGATGAAGAGCACGGACCGCGCGTATGCCGATCCGACCAGGTTCACGCGCTGGTGGCGACAGAAACGATCGAAATCCGATGTTGCGGGAGCCCACCGCGATGACGCTGGCCACCGCCGATGCGCAGGGCCGGCCGGCGGCGCGCACGGTGCTGCTGAAGGGCTACGACGCAGCCGGCTTTGTCTTCTACTCGAACTACGACAGCCGCAAGGGGCGCGACCTGGCCGACAATCCGCGCGCCAGCCTGCTGTTCTTCTGGCCCGAACTTGAGCGCCAGGTGCGCATCGATGGCGCGGTGGCGCGGGTCGATGGCGCCGAGTCGGATGCCTATTACGCGAGTCGGCCGCTGGCCAGCCGCATCGGCGCCTGGGCCTCACCGCAGAGCGAGGTCATCGCCGGCAAGGCCTGGCTGATGGCGCGGGCGGCGGAAATGGGACTGCGCCATGGCCTGAATCCGGCGCGCCCGCCGCACTGGGGCGGCTATCGCGTGACGCCCGAGGCGATCGAGTTCTGGCAGGGCCGGCCGTCGCGCCTGCACGATCGATTGCAGTACACGCGTGCGCCCAACGGCAGCTGGTCGCGCGCGCGCCTGGCTCCCTGAATCCGGCCACGCGCAGTCGCGGGCAGCACGCGCCCGCCGACTTGCCCGACCGACCTGGTCGATATCGGCCAGGGGCGCGTCCGAGTCCGCGCGCGCGGCGGCTATCATGCGGGTTCGATGGTTCTGACTGCTGCGAGGTGAGCCGATGACCGAGGCCCCGATTTCGATCGTGATCGTCGAAGACGAGCCGGAATTCCGCCGGCGCTTCGCGCAGATCATCGAGAGCGAACCGTCGATGAAGCTGGTCGGCGTTGCCGCCAACCGGCGCGAGGCGCAGGTGATCCTCGACAAGGAAGAGTTCGACGTCCTGCTGATCGACCTCGGCCTGCCCGACGGCAACGGCATCGAGCTGATCAAGCAGGTCAGCCAGAAGAAGCCCGAGGCCGACATCATGGTGGTCACCGTGTTCGGCGACGAGCAGCACGTGGTGTCCTCGATCGAAGCCGGCGCCACCGGCTACATCCTGAAGGACTCGACGCCGGCCGACGTCATCTCCTGCATCCACCTCTTGCGCGCCGGCGGCAGCCCGGTGAGCCCGGTGGTGGCGCGCAGCGTGCTGCGCGCGATCCGCAACCGCATGGGCACCACCTCGCCCGCAACGCGTTCCTCGACCCCCGAGAACAACCCGCTGTCGGCGCGCGAGACCGAGATCCTGCAGCTGCTCGCCAAGGGCATGAGCTTCAACGAGATCGGCGAGATCCTCGGCATCTCGCCACACACCGTCACTGCGCACATCAAGAAGATCTACCGCAAACTCGCCGTGCACTCGCGCGGCGAAGCGGTGTACGAAGCGACCCAGATGGGTCTGCTGCGCACCTGACCGCGGTGCGGATGCCGTCACCCCGCGTGCCGCGTCGCCATCGTGCCTTGCCGAGTGGTCGCGTCGGGCCTCGTCGTGCGTTCCTCGTCTTGCCTGCTGTTCGCGCTCGGCCGTACTCGCGCTGGCGCTTGCCACGAACGTGACGTCCACGGTCGAACGCGTCGAGTGGACGCCCACCGCCGTCAATAACGAGCCGGCGGCGGATGCCGCCTGGACCCGCCTGTCGCTGCCGCTGCGCTGGACCGCCAGCGAAGACGCCGCGCTGCAGGGCGTGGCGCTGCGCGCCAGCTTCACGCTGTCGGCGGTGCCCACCGAACCCTGGGCTGTGCTGCTCGGCCACGCCACCAATGGCGGCCGCATCAGCGTCAACGGCCGCGCGATCGGCGTGGTGCGCATGGCCGATCCGGTAGTACAGCAGGTCGCGCTGGCGGCGCAGCCGCATCTGCTGCAACCGACCCGGCGCTGCTGGTGGCCGGCAGCAACACGCTGCTGATCCAGACCGCCTACCGCGGCGGCGCCCATGGCCTGGCCGAGATCGAGATCGGCCCGCTGACGCTACTGTCCGGCCGCTACGAGCGCCAGTTCTTCGCCGCCGCCACCCTGCCGTGGATCGGCGCCACGCTGGCGGCCGCGATCGCGCTGCTGTTCGGCGTGCTGTGGCTGCGCCGGCCCGACCGCCTGCTGGCGCTGCTGACTATCGCCGCCGGCCTGTGGGTGGCGCGCAGCGCGTTCTTCCTGGTCGAGGTCGCGCCCGCCTCCACCCGCTTCTGGCTGCTGCTGCTGTACTACGCGGCGATCGGCGGCTTTGCCGTGGTGATCACGCTGGCGATGCTGCGCCTGTCGGGCCGCGCCCAGCCGCGCGATGAGTGGGCCACGCTCGGCTTCGGCCTGTTCGGCCCGGCCATGCTGGTGGTCACCGCCCAGCATGCCGCGCCTTACCTCGACCAGTTGTGGGCGCCGGCCCTGATCCTGATGTGTTCGCTCGCCTTCGGCTACGCATTGATGCAGCGTCTGCCGCTCGCCAGGCCGACCTCGTTGACGCCGCTGCTGCATCGTGGCGCGGTGCTGTTGGTCGCCGCTGGCAGCGGCCGTGCACGACTTCCTGCTGACCTACCGGCCTGGTGCCTTTAGCCGGCACCACGCTGTGGCTGCACTGGGCCGGACCGCTGGTGCTGCTGGCGCTGGCCACACCGCTGGTCGACCGCTTCGTGCGTGTGTTGGGCGAAGCCGAGACCGCGCGCGCCGAACTCGAGACCCGCGTCAAGGAACGCGAGCAGCTGCTCAAGCGCAACTACGAGCGGCTGCGCGAGAGCGAGCGGCTGCAGGTGCAGGCGCAAGAGCGCCAGCGCATCATGCAGGACATGCACGACGGCCTCGGCTCGCAACTGCTGTCGAGCCTGATGCTGGTCGAGCGCGGCGCCGTCACCCAGCCGCAGATGGTGCAGCTGCTGCGCGAGTCGATCGACGACATGCGCCTGGCGATCGACGCCCTGGCCGCCGAGGATGCCGGCCTGCTTTCGGCGCTCGGCAACCTGCGCTTCCGGATGGAGCCGCGCCTGAAGGCCGGCGGCATGGACCTGATCTGGGACGCGCGCGGCCTGCCCGAGGAAATCGACATCAACCCGGACTCCGTGCTGCCGATCCTGCGCATCGTGCAGGAGGCGCTGACCAACGCGCTCAAGCACAGCAACGCGCGCGCGGTGCAGGTGGTGGTGGCGGTCGAGCGCGGCGGCGACGCCGAGTGGCTCAACCTGCGCGTCACCGACAACGGGCGCGGCATCGTCGAGGAGCGCGCCGGCGGGCGCGGCCTGCTGAACATGCGCAACCGCGCCAACCGCATCGGCGCGCAACTGAAGATCGACACCGTGCCCGGCGCCGGCACCAAGGTCTCGCTGCGCTATCGCATCGAGAACGAAGGCAGCGGCGCGCTGACGCGCATGTCGCAGCTCAACCTGAACACCGAAGCCGTGATCGAGCGCGCCCGGCGCGAATAGCGCGCGGGCCGGTCCGCAAGCCGACCCCGGTGCGGGCGTGGGCCGGCGCCTGGCCACCGGCCGGCCGCGCGCTGACACCCCGACCACGCACCGACATGGCCCCCCAGGCCCGCCCCACCCTGCCCCATGCGCGGGAGGCGGGCCGCGCCGGCCGGAACTGGCACCCCGCTTGCATGTCCCACTGCGAGTCGCGCATTGCCCGCGACGACCGAGGAGGTGCACCATGCGCCCGCATAAATTGCCGCGTCCGAGCGCCCGCTGGGTGCGGCTTGCACTGATCGAAAGCGCGGTGATCGCGATCGGCGTGCTCGCGCTCGCCGCCCTGGTTGCGATCGACGACCGCACGCGTGCACTGATGCCGTTCATCGCGCACTGACCGCGGCCGCCGCGGCCGGGCGCACTGCCTGGCCGATCGACCCAACGACCGCCGACCGACCCGCCCGCCCCCGGCAACGCGCCGGCTCACCGCAGGCAGGACCGCCCGCCCGGTCTCGTGGCATCGGCCGCCCCGCGCGGCCCCTGGGCCGGCCCTTCGTACACTGCGGCGAATGAGCGCGCGCCGCCCCCCTGCCGACTCGCTGTTCGATGACGCCGACGCCGCGGCCACCCCGGCGCGCGCCCGGCGCCCGCCCGCCGAAGCCCCGGTCGCCGCCGCCGAGCCCAACGACGCACTGCGCCACCTCGGCCGCCATCTGCCGGCCGGCGTGCACCTGGGCACCTCGTCGTGGAGCTTTCCCGGCTGGCGCGGGCTGGTCTACAGCGCCAGCCACGGCGAGCCGCAACTGGCGCGCCAGGGCCTCGTCGCCTACGCCGCGCACCCGGTGCTGCGCGCGGTCGGCATCGACCGCAGCTTCTACCAGCCGCTGCCGCAGTCCGAGTTCGCGCGCTACGCCGCGCAGGTGCCGCCGAACTTCCGCTTCGTGGTCAAGGCGCCGGCGCTGGTCGCCGATGCCGTGCTGCGCGGCGAGGGCGGCCTGCCGGCCGGCGACAACCCCTCGTTTCTCGACGCCGCGCTCGCCACCGAGCAGTTCGTCGAACCCGCGCTGCGCGGCCTGGGCGAGCGCGCCGGGCCGCTGGTGTTCCAGCTCTCGCCGCTGCCGCGCGCGCTGACGCAGGGCGCGGCCGCCCTCGCGACGATCGACCGCATCGGCGCCTTCCTCGACGCCCTACCGCGCGCGGTCGCAGGCCAGCAGACCGTCTACGCGGTCGAGCTGCGCAACGCCGAGTTGCTCACGCCGCGCTTCGTGCGCATGCTGGGCGCGGCGCACGCGCGGCTGTGCCTCGGCATCCATGCCCGTATGCCGCCCGCCGCGCGCCAGGCCGCGGCGCTGCACGCGATGGACGACCCGCACGCCGCCGGCGAGAGCTGGAAGCTCGCTGGCCCGCTGATCGTGCGCTGGAGCCTGCACAGCGGCTTCAAGTACGACGAGGCCAAGAACCGCTACGCCCCGTTCGACCGCCTGATCGACCCGGACCTCGCCACCCGCGGCACGCTTGCCCACCTGATCCACGTGGCGATACGCAGCAGCCAGCCGGCCTACGTGATCGTCAACAACAAGGCCGAAGGCAGCGCGCCGCTGAGTTGCATCGAGCTGGCGCGGGCGGTGGTGGGGTAAGGCAGAGTGTCGGGCGGCGACCTCGGCACGGCGCGGAAGGGTCAGTGCATCGCTGAAAACAATTCGACGCTGGCCCCTTTAACCGACCGGCGACTCGCCCTCGGCAACCCGTTCGATCGCCATCAGGCGGATCGTCTCCAGCGTGGCGTGATCCAGCGTGCGGCCGTCTCGCTTCATGACGAGATCGACTGTACCCGGCGCTCGGAGTTCCATCGTGTCGTCTAAATTACCGACTTATGAGTAGCTAGCCTTGGAAGGCGGGGCCGCAAGCTTGGAGGTTGAGTTGCCAAAGATTCAAAAGCGGATAGTCACCAACTTGCTTCGCCAAAGATTTGGAAACTTCGTGCACGAAGAAGAGCACTTGGGGACTAGCAGGCTGTTGAAATTCGACCGTTGAAACCATTCTTGCAGGTGGAGATCGAAGGCATGGTTTTCATGGTTGGGGGTGGTTGATGCGCGGGTTCGAGAGCAATCAAGAAGGGTTGTTCAGCTACGTCTCGCCGGAGGCACGGGTGCCGGCCGATCATCCACTGCGGGCGATCCGCGTCTATGCGGATGAGGCACTGCGGCGCATGAGTGCGCATGTTCAACCAGATGTACACCGACGGCGGTCGGCAGTCGGTGCCGCCGGAGACGTTGCTCAAGAGCACGCTGCTGATGGCGCTGTACACGGTGCGTTCGGAGCGGCTGTTTTGCGAGATGCTCGAGTACAACCTGCTGTTTCGCTGGTTCCTGGGGCTGGGCCTCGATGAGGCGGCCTTCGATCACTCCACCTTTAGCAAGAACCGGCAGCGGCTACTCGAGCGCCGTGTACGCGCCGCGGTTTCTGGGCATGGTCGTGCACCTGGCCCGGCGCAAGGGGCTGGTCGGCGACGAGCACTTCGGTGTCGATGGCACCCTGATCGATGCCTTGGCCAGCATGAAGAGCGTGCGGCCGAAGGACGGCGGCGATGGCGGCGTCGGTGGCGGCAATCCCGAGGTCGACTTCAAGGGCGAGCGGCGCCGCAACGACACCCACGCCAGCACGACCGATCCGCAGGCGCAACTGGCGCGCAAGGGCGCAGGCAAGGAAAGCCGGCTCGCCTACGCGGGTCACGCGCTGATGGAGAACCGTAACGGGTTGGTGCTGGGCTTGCGCGTGACCGCGCCGCACGACAATGCCGAGGTCAAGGCGGCCGAGCGGCTGCTCGACGAGCAAAAGCAGCAGGGCATCGAACCGGACTCGCTCGGCGCCGACAAAGGCTACTGCCAGCGCGGCTTTGTCCAGACGCTGCGCGGCCGCAAGATCAAACCGCACATCGCCAAGATCGAGGGCCGGACGATCCCCGGACTGGATGGCAGAACCACCGGCTCGAAGGGCTACGCGATCTCGCAGCGGGTGCGCAAGCGCATCGAGGAATGCTTCGGCTGGATGCACACGATCGGTGGCACGAAGAAGGTCAAGGTGCGCGGGCAAGACAAGGTCGAGATGGCCTTCGTGCTGGCCGGCTGTGCGCTGAACCTGCTGCGCATCGCCAAGTTGGCCCCGCCCGAGATGGGAGCAGTCCGTGCGTGGTACGGCAAAGCGAGGCCCGATGGAATCGAACGAGTTCGCGAAAGTCTCGACAGTGGCATCACACGGGATCAAAACCAGGACGATAACCATCGCCTCGCGCTCGCGCACTGCGCCAGAAGGCCGAGATTCATGCGCATTTCAACAGCCTGCTAGCGAATCGGACGAGCCAAATTATCTATACACCGCCTACCCAGATGGCATCGCCGACGAGTCGACATATTTCCAAGGCGTGGTTACTAGACGCCGTGACACGGACAAGACAGTTTTCTATGTTGAGTACGTAAGAAACGGGCGGCTGGTCTACTGCAAGTCAGTCGTGAAGTCCGAGGTCCGTCGTCGAATTTGGGGACAACCACACGAGCTCACTGAACTGCTAGTCGAAATGATGCGCTGGGCATAAAGGATCATTGCGGTCAGGGACGAATATCTTTGCATAGGGCCGGTTAGACCAGCACTTCGGATTTCAAGCCTCTCAAAGGCAGAGGGGCAAAGGCAAAGGGGTCAGGGTCGCTTTCTTCCTCAAATCGAGATTGCCACTGCTTAGCGTCGTGTGCTGCCTCGGACGCGAAGAACAAACCCGCCCGGCCGCTCGTAACCCGTCTTACCCACCATCCCGCACGAGGGAAGCACGCCCGCCCCCCGTTCGGCGCCAGCATCGATCATCGGCGCGTCATACCAGCGTTTGTCGCGGCCGAACGGGGCAAATCGCGGGCAACAACCACCCAGGTTCATCCCGCCCGCGAGGTCAGGCAGCGGGTAGCGGGAGCCCGGCCTCCGCCGCCATTTGGCCGTCGCTTCGATTGGATCAAGGGCGAGACCCTGCTCGCCACGACCGACGCGCGGCCACCCTGTAAATTCCGGCCCGCGCCAAGCGCCGCGCACCACGTGCCCCGCGCGGCCGCCGGCCGCGCCTCTCCGACCCGCCATGACCCACCCGGACCAGCCCGTTCCTGCCGACCCGCGCCGCTTCGAGGACTACGTGCCCGGCGCGGTGTTCGAGTACGGGCCGATCGCGGTCAGCGAGGCGGAGGTCGTCGACTTCGGCCGCCGCTTCGACCCGCAGCCGTTCCATGTCGATCCAGCGCTGGCGGCGCACGGGCCGTTCGGCGGCGTGATCGCCAGCGGCTGGCACACGGGCAGCCTGATGATGCGGCTGCTGGTCGACCACTACCTGCCGCGCCACGCCGGGCTCGGCTCGCCGGGGCTGGACGAGGTGCGCTGGCTGGCGCCGGTGCGGCCGGGCGATGCGCTGTCGGTGCGCATCACCGTGCTGGAAGCCAATCGCTCGCGCAGCAAGCCCGACCGCGGCATGGTGCGCTCGCTGATCGAGGTGCTGAACCAGCGCCGCGAAGTGGTGATGACGGTCAAGGCGATGACTTTGATCCGCTGCCGCACCCGCGCGCCGGCGGTGCAGAGAGGCGAAACCAGGACGTGAAGACCCCGCCGCTCGATGCTCTCTGCAGCTGGCACGCATGCCGCTGGTCACTCGGTCGCTGCTCTGCACTCGCGTCGCGCAAGGCCGACGCAGCCGAGCGCGGCCTACCCGGACAAGCCGGTGCACCTGATCGTCCCGTTCCCGCCGGGCGGCGGCGCCGACAACCTGGCACGGCTGATCATGCCGCGCGTGGCCAAGGCGCTCGGCCAGACCATCGTCATCGAGAACAAGCCGGGCGCCGGCGGCAACCTCGGTGCGGAACTGGCCGCGCGTGCACCGCCCGACGGCTACACGCTGTTCTACGGCACCAACGGCACCCATGCGATCAACCAGCACCTGTATCGCGAGATGCGGTTCGACCCGGTGAAGGACTTCGCGCCGGTGTCGCGCATGACCGAGATCGCGGCGATGCTGATCGTCAACCCGCAACTGCCGATCCACTCGGTGGCCGAGCTGATCCAGTACGCCAAGGCGAATCCGGACAAGATGAACTTCGCCTCGGCCGGCAACGGCACCACCTCGCACCTGGCCGGCGAGCTGTTCAAGACCCAGGCCGGCATCGAGATCGTGCACGTTCCGTACCGCGGCGGCGCGCTGGCGGTGACCGACCTGATCGGCGGGCAGGTGCAGATGATGATCGACGTGATGCCGAATGCGTATCCGCTGGCCCGGGACGGCCGCGTGCGCGGCATCGCGGTGTCCACCGCCAGGCGCTTCCCCGGCGCGCCCGATTACCCGACGATCGCCGAGTCCGGCCTGCCCGGCTTCGAGGCCAGCGCCTGGGACGGCATCTTCGTGCCGGCAGGCACGCCGGCGCCGATCGTCGCCCGCCTGAACGGCGCGATCTACCAGGCGCTGACCGATCCCGATCTGGTGGCCGCGCTGCGCGCGCGCGGCGCGTTCTCGGCGCCCACCACGCCGGAGGAGTTCGCCCGCCATATCGCCGCCAGCGCCGAGACGTGGGGCCGGGTGGTGCGCGCCTCGGGTGCGAAAATCGACTGACCGGTGCGGCGCGCGCCCCCCCTTTCACGCAGCACGCATCACCGCTCCAACGGAAACACTGAACCGATGAACGCTCCCGAACTGCCGCCCATCCCCGCCTGGACCGTTGTCCCCGGCTACACCGACATCATCTATTCGAAGGCGGCCGAGGGCATCGCCAAGATCACCATCAACCGCCCCGAGGTGCGCAACGCGTTCCGGCCGGAGACCGTGCAGGAGATGCAGGCCGCGTTCAACGACGCGCGCGACGACGAGTCGATCGGCGTGGTGATCCTCACCGGTGCCGGCAAGGACGCGTTCTGCTCCGGCGGCGACCAGCGCGTGCGCGGCAACGGCGGCTACGTCGGCGGCGACGGCGTGCCGCGGCTGAACGTGCTCGACCTGCAGCGCCAGATCCGCACGCTGCCCAAGCCGGTGGTGGCGATGGTGGCCGGCTACGCGATCGGCGGCGGCCACGTGCTGCACGTGGTCTGCGACCTCACCATCGCGGCCGACAACGCGCGCTTCGGCCAGACCGGCCCGAAGGTCGGCAGCTTCGACGGCGGCTTCGGCGCCTCGTACATGGCGCGCATCGTCGGCCAGAAGAAGGCGCGCGAGATCTGGTTCCTGTGCCGGCAGTACGACGCGCAGCAGGCGCTGGACATGGGGCTGGTCAACGCCGTGGTGCCGTACGAGCGACTCGAGGCCGAGACGGTGCAGTGGTGCCGCGAGATGCTGGCCAACAGCCCGATCGCGCTGCGCTGCCTGAAGGCTGCGCTGAACGCCGACTGCGACGGCCAGGCCGGCCTCCAGGAACTGGCCGGCAATGCGACGCTGCTCTACTACATGACCGAGGAAGGACAGGAAGGCCGCAACGCCTACGTCGAGAAGCGCAAGCCGGACTTCAAGAAGTTCCCGCGCTTCCCCTGATGCGCTGCCTGCGGCCGACGCACTGCGCGGCCGCGTTCACCGCTGCTTGCCTGCCTTGAACGATCCGCTGTCGATCACCGCCGCCGCGCGCGAAGCCGGCGCGCGTACCGCGCTCATGGTCGGCGCCCGGCGCTACACCTTCGCCGAGCTGGCCGCGCTGGCGCAGCGCAGCGCACCGCCGGTGCTGCGATATGCTCAATCCGCGCAGGCCGCACGCGTTGATCGGCAGCAACACGCTGGACACGGCCATCACGCTGTACGCGCTGCTCGAGGCGCGCGTGCCGGCGCTGCTGCTGCACCCCAAGCTCACCGCGGCCGAGCGCCAGGCCGAGATCGACGCCACCGCGCGCGCCGCGCCGGCGTTGCCGGCCGATGCCGCCGCCATTCTCTACACCTCCGGCACCACCGGCCGCGCGCGTGGCGCGGTGCTGACGCGCGCGGCCCTGATCGCCTCGGCGCAGGCCAACGCCGCCAACCTCGGCTGGCAGGACGACGACGTGTGGCTGGCCGCGATGCCGGTCGCGCGCGTGGGCGGACTGTCGATCCTGACGCGCAGCCTGATCGCACGCTGCGCGGTGGCGCTGGCGCCGGCCTTCAACGCCGCGCTGCTGCCGCAGTGGATCGACACGCAGCGCGTGACGATCCTGTCGGTGGTGCCGACCATGCTGAGCCTGCTGCTCGACGCGCATCCGCAGTGGACACCGCTGCCGCACCTGCGCGTGATCCTGCTCGGCGGCGCCGCGGCCTCGCCCCGACTGCTGGCGCGCGCGGCGGAACGCAAGCTGCCGATCGTCATCACCTATGGCTGCACCGAGACCTGTTCGCAGGTGGTGGCCACGCCGTACGAACATCGCTACGACACCGCGCGCCACGGTGCCGGCCGCGTGCTCGCCGGGCGCGCGAGGTGCGCGTGCGCGACGGCCACATCGAGGTGCGCGGGCCGATGCGGATGGCGGGATATCTCGGCGAAGCGCCGCTCGATCCCGAGGCATGGTTCGACACCGGCGACCTCGGCGAACTCGACGCCGACGACAACCTGCACGTGCTGGCGCGCGCGGGCGATCTGATCATCACCGGCGGCGACAACGTCTACCCGGCCGAGGTCGAACGCGTGCTGGAGGACTGCCCGGGCATCGCCGCGGCGGGCGTGTTCGGCCTGCCGGACGAGACCTGGGGGCAGGTCGTCTGCGCAGCGCTGGTGGCCGACGACGCTGCGCCCGCAGCGGAAGCCATCGCCGACTTTCTCGCGCCGCGGCTGGCGCGCCACAAGCAGCCGCGCCGGCTGTGCTTCGTGCCGGCGCTGCCGCAGACCGCCGGCGGCAAGCTCGACCGCGCCGCGCTGCCGGCCCTGACCGCGGTCCTGCGACCGTTGCCGCCCGGGGGCTGAGACACCGCCCGCGGCGCATGCGCAGCGCCGGCCACGCCTTTCATTGACCCGCGGCAAGGCTGCGCGCCGGTGGCCTTGAACCCGCCGCGCGGGCGACTAGGTTGTCATCAGGACGACCCAGCAGCGAAAGGTCGATTCGACACAGCAACAACAACCCTGCCGTCGCGCATCCGTCGCGCTGACGTAGGAGTCCGGTTCGGTGCATGCGCCCGTCGGGATCGCCCGCGAGGCAGTCATGGACCGGAACGTATCGAGCTTCATTCGCAACCCCTGGGCGGCGATCCTCGCCGCCGGACTCGGCGTAGCCGTCGTCGCCGCCTGTGGCGGCGGAGGCGGCGGGTCGACCCCGCCCCCTCCCCCGCCACCGGTGGTGGCCGTGACGGTCCAGCCGACCGTAGCCGTCGGCATCTTGAAGATCGGTGAGCAGGCGACGTACACGGCCGTCGTCACCGGCACCAGCAGCACGGCGGTGAACTGGAGCGTGAGCGGTGCCGGTTGCACGGGTGCCGCCTGCGGCACGATCACCACGGCCGGCGTCTATACCGCGCCAGCGATCGTGCCGCAGCCGCCTGCGGTGAGCATCATCGCGACCTCGCAGGCCGACACCACCAAGAGCGGCAGCTATGCGCAGACCATCGGCTCCGACGTCGCGCTCGCCGTGTGGCCGCAGACCGCCCGCGTGACGCTCAACAACAACCGGCAGTTCCTGCGGATGCTCACCGGAAGCAGCAACGCAGCGGTGACGTGGAGTGTCAGCGGGATGGGTTGCAACGTGGCCAACTGCGGCAGCGTGACCAATGGCAACTATGTGGCACCGCCGGTCATCCCGCCGAACACCACCACGGTCTTCGTTGTCGCGACCTCAGTCGTCGACGCCGGCAAGTCCGCACAGGCAGCGGTCACTCTGCTCGCCTCGCCCAACGGCGTGCTCAACGGCACCTACGCATTCGGCAACCGCGGCATCAGCCTCGGCTCAGAGGGAGCGGCGGCCGCCATGTTCGTCGCCGACGGCAACGGCACGCTGCTGTCGGGCGCGGTCGACCGCTCGCTGCCGGTCGCAGCCGGCGGCAAGCTGGTCAACGTGCCGCTGGCCGGCAACTACGCAATTGGCAACGATCACCAGGGCACGCTGACGCTGGCGTTCCTCGGTGGCAGCAACGACTGGCGGATGGGACTCAACGCCAACGGCGACAAGGGCTTCATCCAGGCCTACTTCAATCCCGAAGTGCTCAGCTCGACCGTGCTGTACAAGACCGACCCGACGCAGTTCACCAACGCCGGCGTCAACGGCACCTACGTCTTCCTGCTTGACGGCGCCACCGTCGCCGGCACGCGGATCGCCAACATCGGCCGCTTCACCGCCAACGGCAACGGCAGCATCACCAACGGCGCGATCGAGACCAACGAGGGCGGCGCGATCAGTTCGACCATCTTCAGCGGCAGTTACAGCGTAAGCGGCAACGGCCGCGCCTCGGTCACGCTCAACATCGGCGGCAGCAGCTACAGCTTCGCGATGTACGTGGTGAATGCCGACATGGTGATCCTGACCTCCAACGACGACACCACCGCCGGCGTGCCGGCGCGCGTGGGCTACGCGTTCCGGCAGACCGGCGGGCCGTTCTCGGTGGCCTCGCTCAGCGGCGACTACGTGTTCGACCTGGCCGGACGTAACTCGGCCATGTCGGCCATCGCCACGGTCGGCCGCCTGACTGCCAACGGCGGCGGCAGTGCGAGCGGCCAGCTCGACCGCAACGACAACTACACGATCACGCTCGGCGGCAACCTCAGCGCCACCTACACCGTGGACGGCAACGGCCGCGGCACGCTCGGCTCGCCGCAACTGGGGCAGCTGGTGTTCTACTTCGCCACTCCGAACAAGGCGGTGCTGATGGAGGCCCCCGGTGCGCGCGTGCAAACCGGCACATTCGAGCGCCAGCAGGCCGCGCCCTACGCGACCGCCAACCTGATCGGCCAGTTCTCGCAAGGCACGGCGCCGCCGGCCGCGCTGAACTCGCTCACCGTGACGGCGCGCGTGTTCTACGACGGCGTGGGCATCGAGAACTCCAGTCAGTACGTCAATGCGCTGCCGCCCTGCGGCCAGTCCTTCGGCTCCACCACGGCGCCCTACTCGGTGTCATCGACTGGCCGGATCTACATCCCGGACAGCAGCGGCAACCCGCTCGCGGCGGCCTACCTGATCAACCCAGGCCGCTACGTGCTGATCCTGCAGCGCCAGTCGGGCAGTTCCTGCGACGAGGTGGTGCAGGTCAACTACGCAGAGCAGTGAGCGCACGAGGCGCCGCCGACACAATGGGCGGCGCGCTCCGTATCTGACCGCAACGACACCGGCGCCCGCGCGGCGCTGGTTTTCACGTCGAACCGGACCCGGCCTCGCCCAGCGCCGCGTGCGCCGCCGCCAGCCGTGCGATCGGCACGCGCGGGCCCGAGCACGACACGTAGTCGAGCCCGGCACCGTGGCAGAAGCGGATCGAGGTCGGATCACCGCCGTGCTCACCGCAGATGCCGATCTTGAGTTTCGGCCGTTGCGCGCGCCCGGCGCCGATTGCGAGCTTCATCAACTCGCCCACGCCCTTCTCGTCAAGCACCTCGAACGGGTTGTCCTTGAGGATGCCGGCCTCGTAGTAGGCCGGCAGGAACTTGTTCTCGGCGTCCTCGCGCGAGAACGAGAAGGTAGCCTGCGTGAGGTCGTTGGTGCCGAACGAGAAGAACTCGGCGGTCTCGGCCAGGCGCGCGGCGCGCACGCAGGCGCGCACCACCTCGATCATGCTGCCGAACTTGTACGGTACGTTCACGCCGGTCACCCGCTCGACCTCGGCATGGAGGCGCGTCACGTACTCGTGGATGCGCTTGAGTTCCTCCACCGTGGCCAGTTGCGGCACCATGATCTCCGGCTGCACGTCGAGGCCCTCGCGCCAGCACTCGGCGGCCGCCTCGAAGATCGCCTGGATCTGCATCTCGTAGATCTCGGGGTAGGTGACGCCGAGCCGCACGCCGCGGTGGCCGAGCATTGGATTGACCTCGGCCAGCGCCTTGACCTTCTTCAGCACTTCGCTCTTGCGTGCGACCAGCTGGTCCTCCAGGTGCGAGTCCTTGAACTCCGTCAGGCCGCCGAGCAGCTTGCCGAGCGGGCCTTCGTACTGGTGGTGCAGGCGCGGATTCAGGATGCGCAGCGTTTCCGGGATCTCCTGCAGCACGTCGACCGCTTCGCGGAAGTGGTGCAGGTGGGCGATCTCCAGTTCCAGTTGCGCCACGGTCGGCAGGAACTCGTGCATCGGCGGGTCGAGCAGGCGGATCGTCACCGGCAGCCCGTCCATCGCCTTGAAGATGCCCTTGAAGTCCTCCTTCTGCATCGGCCGCAGCTTCTCCAGCGCGGCGACGCGCGCCTCGCGCGTGTCGGCCAGGATCATCTCCTGCATGATCGGCAGGCGGTCGATCTGGTTGAACATGCGTTCGGTGCGGCACAGGCCGATGCCCTGCGCGCCGAACTCGAACGCGCGCTGCGCGTCACGCGGTGCGTCGGCGTTGGCACGAACGTGCAGGCGCGCGACCTCGTCGGCCCAGCCGAGCAGGGTGGCCATGTCCTGCGAGAACTCGACCTCGACCGTGGGCACCTCGCCGAAGTAGACCGCGCCGGTCGAGCCGTCGATGGTGATGATCTGGCCTTCCTTGAGCGTGGCCGGGCCGACGGTGGCGACCTTGCTGTGCACGTCGACCACGATGCTCTCGGCGCCCGAGACGCAGGGCTTGCCCATGCCGCGTGCCACTACCGCCGCGTGCGAGGTCTTGCCGCCGCGCGAGGTCAAAATGCCCTGCGCGGCGAAGAAGCCGTGGATGTCTTCCGGCTTGGTCTCCTCGCGCACCAGGATGATCTTCTCGCCGGCGCGGCCGCGCATCTCCGCGGTATCAGCATCGAACACGATCCTCCCCGAGGCCGCACCCGGCGAGGCCGGCAATCCGGTGGCAAGCGGCTGCCCCTTGAAGCCCGGGTCCAGGCGCGGCACCAGCAACTGCTCGAGCATCGCCGGCGGCACCCGCAGCAGCGCCTGGCGGCGGTCGATCAGTCCTTCGCGCTCCATCTCGACCGAGGTGCGCACCAGCGACGCGGCGTTCATCTTGCCGTTGCGCGTCTGCAGCGCCCACAGCGTGCCGCGCTCGATGGTGAACTCGAAGTCCTGCACCTCATGGTAGTGCGACTCCAGCTTGGCGGCCAGCTCCATCAGCTGCGCGTGCAGCGACGGCATTTCCTGCGCCATCGCCGCGATCGGCTTGGGCGTGCGGATGCCCGCCACCACGTCCTCGCCCTGCGCGTTGGTCAGGTACTCGCCGTAGACCTGGCGCTCGCCGGTGCCCGGGTTGCGCGTGAAGCCCACGCCCGTGCCTGAATCGTTGCCCATGTTGCCGAACACCATCGTGCAGATGTTGGCGGCGGTGCCGTTGGCCATCTCGGGCGTGATCTTGAACTGGCGCCGGTAGTCGATCGCGCGCTTGCCGTTCCACGAGCGGAACACGGCGGCGATGGCGATCTCGAGCTGCTGGTACGGATCTTCGGGAAAGGTCTGCCCGGTGTGTTCGCGCACCACGTCGAGGAAGCGCGCGGCAAGCTGCTGCAGTTGATCCGCGGAAAGATCGACGTCTTGCGCGGCGCCGGCCGTGCGCTTCAGTTGCGCCATCGCGCGATCGAACGATTCGTCGGGCACGCCGAGGGCCACCTTGCCGAACAGCTGGATGAAGCGGCGGTACGCGTCCCAGCCAAAGCGCGCGTTCTGCGTCGCCTCGATCAGCGCCGCGAGCGAGGTCGGATTCAGGCCCAGGTTCAGGATCGTGTCCATCATCCCCGGCATCGACATCGCCGAGCCCGAGCGCACCGACACCAGCAGCGGGTTGCTCGCCGCGCCGAAAGTCTTGCCGGTGGCCTGCTCGACACGCGCCAGCTGTGTGCGAACCTCGGTCATCAGCCCGTCAGGCAGGCGGTTCTCGCGCAGATAGGCGAGGCAGGCCTCGGTCGTCACCGTGAAGCCTGGCGGCACCGGCAGGCCGATCCGCGTCATCTCACACAGGTTCGCGCCCTTGCCGCCGAGCAGCATCTTGTTCTTGCCATCACCCTCGCTGAATGCGTAAACCCATCGCAATGCCGCCACGGTCGCTCCCTTCGTCATCGGTCATCAACTCACAGTCAGGATGGCACCTCATCGCGGCTGCGCCATTGACGCGAAGCAGGATCGCCGCCGGCTGTACCTTCGGGGCGCGAGCAGCCCTGCCGCCGGGCCAGCGCGGGCGCTCGCCGGCCGCCTGGTCTGCGCGCCGCCTCGATGCATCGCTGCACGGCGAGTCCGCTTCGGCGTTGCTTTTTCGGCTTACGGCCGATCGGGCATCCACCTAATACCGGCGCGTTCTGATGCACGACAAAAGTGCGCGCGGGGCGCCTTGAACCCACGCTGGCGCGGCCTAGCTTGATGGTTGCCATTGTCGGCAAGCAACAACCAGGGAGTCATCATGAAACGCTTGCTCGCTGCTGCGGCCGTCACGACCGCCCTCGCATTCTCGGCCGGCGCATCGGCGCAGGGTTACCTCGGCACTTCCTTTGGCCAGAGCGACTTCGACCTCGACTGCTCCGGCCTGACCAACTGCGACACCAAGGACACGGGCTGGAAGGTGTTCGGCGGCTACATGTTCACGCCCAACTTCGGCCTTGAGGGGGCGTATGTCGATTTCGGCAAGGCCACCGGCAGCGCCAGCAGCATCCCGGTGATCCTCGCGAGCGACCGCGTGACGCGGCTCGTCGTCACCCCGCCCACACTGAGTGGCAGCGGCAGCCTGAAGGCCGCCGGCTTCGGTCTGTGGGGCGTCGGCGCCTACCCGATCGGCACTGGCTCGGTGTTCGGCAAGCTGGGCTTCGCCTCGATCGAGAATAAGCTCGAGGTCACCGGGACCGGCGGCGGGTTCTCCGCGTCTGGCTCCGAGAAAACCACGGTGACCGACTTCGCCTACGGCATCGGCGGCCAGTACTTCTTCACGCCGAATTTCGGTGCCCGGATCGAGTGGGAACGCTTCCAGGGCAAGATCCCGGACGACGAGAAGTTCGACATCGACTTCATCTCGGCAGGCTTGGTGTATCGCTTCTGAGCTGCCAGCAGACATGAGCCGACAGCGACGTGCCGCGGCGGCAGCCGCGGCACGTCGATGACTCGGACAGGCCCGCATCGCTGCGGCCAGCGCCGGCGCGACTCAAATGCGCAGGCAAGCCGGCGGCACAGCCCTTGCGTGCTGTGCCGCGGTCCGCGCGTGTGGCAGGGATCTCAGGTACCTGGCGCGCCGCCTTGCGGCCGGTTGGCGCGATTGATCGCATCGCGGAACTCGTCCACGCCAGCATCCTGCTGGCGCTTCTCCTCGGCCGTGAAGCAGCGCGTCTTGGGAAGGTTGGAGCCGGTCGGGTAGTAGCGCTCGCATACCAGTTCCGTGTCGCCGCCGCCCGAGGCTGCGGGCGTCGATGCGCAGCCGGCCATGCCAAGCAGTGCGCAGAGGCCGATCAATCGATACATCGTCACTCACCCGCGTTCATGCAAGGTCGAAGACGATACCAAGGCGCGAGCCAAGTGCAGCGCGGTCGCAGATCGACCGAGCAGCTCAGCCGCAGCGGCGCGATCGCGACGGTCATGCCGGCGCGTTCGGTGCGGCAGCAGCGACCTCCGGCTACGCCGCGCGCTGCAGCCGCGCGGCGCCTACTGGCCCGCCGGCGGCTCCCACAACTCGACCTTGTGGCCTTCGGGATCGATCACCCACGCGAACTTGCCGTACTCGGACTCGTCGATCTTCTCGAGCACGTTGCAGCCTTCTTCGCGCAGCAGTTTGACCAGCGCGTGCAGTTCGGCCACGCGGTAGTTGACCATGAACGGCGCACTGCTCGGCGCGAACTGGTTGTTGTCGGCGGCGCCGATCGACCAGATGGTGGTGCCGCCGGCAGGCTTGCCGTCGGCGTCGGCCCACGAGAAGGCGGCCCCGCCCCACTCCTGCACGTCGATGCCCAGGTGCTTCTGGTACCAGGCCCGCAGCGCGACGGGGTCGCGCGCGTTGAAGAAGATGCCACCGATGCCCGTGACTCGCTTCATGTGCGCCTCCTCGCTCGCCGAACTGGCTGCGGCGAGTGTATGCGTCGATGGCGATTGCATCGGCTGCACTGCAGCAGGAGAAGTTCATGGCGAGATGGTCCGCAACGAGGCGCTCGAAGCAACCGTGCGCCGGCCGGGAAGTGCACGATCCGATCACGCACCTCGATCATGCGTGCCATGCCCCGCCCGCATGAGCCCGCCGAGCCGCGCCCAAGGGCGAATCACTGAGCGCGCAGCGCGAAGGTCGTCCAGTGCACGCGCCGCTCGCCGACCTACACGTCCGCGCGTTACCGGATCACCACATACCCCGCGCAGAACCGGCCGTGCTTGCCAGGCACAGGCAGGAAGCACTGCCACCGACTGCGGGCGATCTTCATGCCCGCCACCGCGGGAATCAGTCGCTCGATGGTCTTCTCGATGCGCTCGCCGGGAACCGGCTCGACCGCGCCCGCCGCATGCGTGACGACCTCGCTCTTGCTCTTGAGCACGAACGCGAACGTCAGATCCTTCGGCGTTTCGATGCGACCGAGCACCTCCGGATCGTGGGCGCGCACCAGACGCAAAGGCACCCACTGCCACTCGTACTGGTCACGAAACTCCTCGAGCGTCGGTTGCCGCCTGCCCTTGCGCGTCGAAGATGACTGTCGCACGGAACTCGGCAACGGTCGGCCGTGCTTCGCCCTCTTGGACGAGCAACGCGGCGAGGAAGGCCTCGATCTGCGCGTCGGTCGGCGCAGGCTCGGCGCCGATCGCTGACGCCGACACCAGCGCCCCGGCGACGAGTGAGCGGAATCGCGGTGCCAGTGTCTTCATCGAAACTCCCGGGCGGCGCGGCGGCACGGGGCGCACGCCTGCAAACGGTCGCCGCCGCGCGACGATGCCCCTGCCGCCTATCCTCAGCGCCCCATCCGCCGCTCGTAGCTATGCGACCCACGCTGCAGCAGGCCCGGGTCCGTGTCGGTAGCGCCGGTGCTGCCGAACTTCACCTGCACGCTGCCATCGGCCAGGGTCGTCAGCGTCGCCGTGACGGTGATGCCGCCCCGCGAACCGCGGACCACACCCGCGCCGCGATCCTGGGCGAGGATCGTGACGCCCTGGTCGGCCATGGCACCGGCCGCGGCGTTCCACGAGCGGTCGAATCGCTGCTGCGGACTCGGCTGAGGTGCCGCCACCGGTACCGGCTCGTACACCACGCAGCCGGCAAGCGACAGCACGGCGCCGGCCACGCCCAGCATGAAGATCATCCGCTTCATCGTCTTCTCCCTTGCATGCGCGCATCCATCCGCGCGTCCGGCGGCACCGCCGCTGTCGCGCTAGCCCGACGATAGCCGAACGCGCCATGCGCCGGCGCGCCGCCTGCGGCTCGGCACTGCCGACCGCGCAGCGCCGGCGGCATCCGTCAGCTCGAGCGGCAGACCTCGCCCGCGGCGTCGACCGCCAGGAAACCCACGCCCTGCTCGCGCAGGAAGGCGAGCGCCTCGTCGCGCGGCATCAGCATCGCCACCGTCGAGCAGGCGCCGGCCGCCACGCAGACCGGCGCCACCACCGACACGCTTTGCCAGTGCGGCGTCGGCCAACCCGTGCGCGGGTCGAGGATGTGGCAATAGCGCTGGCCATCGACCTCGATGGAGCGCTCGTAGTCGCCGGAGGTCGCCAGCCCTTCGGTCAGCAGGTCGATCGCGCCCATCATCACGCCGCCGGCGGCGCGCGGGTGCTGGATGCCGATCCGCCAGGGCGCGCCGTCCGGCGCGGGGCCGATGGCGCGCACGTCGCCACCGAGATTGACGAAACCGTGGCGCACGCCCGCGGCCAGCAGCACGCCGGCGGCGCGGTCGGCGGCGTACTCCTTACCGAGCCCGCCGAAGTCGATCTCCATGCCGTCACGCGGCAGTTGCAGCCGGCGCGCCTCGCGCTCCCAGCGCACGCCGGACCAGCCGACCAGCGCGCGCAGCGCGTCGATCTCCTCCTGCGCCGGCAGGCGCGGCAGGTCGAAGCGCCACGCGCGGCGCAGCACGCCGGAGGTGAGATCGAAACTGCCGCCGCTGCTGGCCCACAGCGTGGCGCCGAAGTCGAGCAGCGCGGCGGTCTCGTCGTCCACCGTCAGCGGCGGGCCGCCGGCGGCGCGGTTGATGCGGGTGGTGACGCTGTCGTCGGTGTAGCGCGAGAACTTGGCCTCGATGCGCCGCACCTCGTCGATCGCGGCCTGGGCCAAGCGCTGTGCCAGCGCCTCGTCGTCGGCGCACAGCCGCACTTCGCAGCGCGAGGCCATCGCGCGAAACGTGAAGCCCAACTCGTGCATCACGCGCGCCCAGGCGGTCCGGCCGGCTGCGCCTAGGCGGGCGAAGGCTTGCGGCGCTTGGCGGCGAACGTGCGGCGGAACTTCTCCACCTTGGGCGCGACCACGAACATGCAGTAGCCCTGCGCCGGGTTGTGGCGGAAGTACTCCTGGTGATAGGCCTCGGCGCGGAAGTAGTCGGGCGCGGGCAGCACCTGGGTGACGATCTCGGCGTCGTAATGCGCCTGCGCCTCGCGGATCACGTCCTCGGCGGCGCTTTGCTGGGTATCCCCGTGCGTGAAGATCACCGAACGGTACTGGGTGCCGACGTCGTTACCCTGGCGGTTGAGCGTGGTCGGATCGTGGATCGCGAAGAACACCTCGAGCAGCTCGCGATAGCTGATGCGCGCCGGGTCGAACTCCACCCGCACCACCTCGGCGTGGCCGGTGTCGCCGTCGCAGATCTGGCGATACGTCGGGTTGTTCACGTGGCCGCCGGCATAGCCGGACTCGACGTCGACCACACCCTGCAGTTCCTCGAACACCGCTTCCAGGCACCAGAAGCAGCCACCCCCCAGGGTGGCAAACTCATGACCGGGCCGTGGTTGCGGCGCGAGGGGATTCCTGATCGACATGCCATGCTCCTCGAAGAACACTGTGGCGCGCCCCATGGGCGCCGCGCCGACGCAGCGACGCAACCTGCTCGCCCTGCCATTCGCGGCGGCGGTCGCCCTGGTTACGGCACGCGCCAGCGCCGCGGCCGCACCGGGTGCTTCGGCGCCTGCGGCGGATTCTGCGGCATCGCGCGCCCGACCGGTGCGCGAGGTTGCGCTGCTGGCCGGCGGCTGCTTCTGGACGGTACAGGCGGTGTTCGACCGCGTCGATGGCGTGCTCGCCACCACCACCGGCTATGCCGGCGGCAGCGTGCGCAACCCGACCTACGAGCAGGTGCTGGGCGGCCGCAGCGGCCACGTGGAAGCCGTGCTGATCGAGTTCGATGTGCGCCGCGTGAGTTACACGCAACTGCTCGACATCTACTGGCGCAACATCGATCCGACCCGAGAGAACCAGCAGTTCTGCGACATCGGGCGCCAGTACAACGCGGTGATCTTCGCGCTCGGCGAGTCGCAGCGCGCCGCGGCCGAGGCCTCCAAGACGGCACTCGAACGCAGCAAGCCGTTCACCGCACGCATCCGCACGCCGATCGTGGCAGGCGGCGAGTTCTTTCCGGCGGAAGAGGAGCACCAGCGCTACTTCGACCAGTCGCCCGAGCGCTATGCGCAGTACGTACGCGGCTGCGGGCGCGAGCGCCGGCTGCGCGAGTTGTGGGGGCGCTGACGGTGTTGGCGCGCCGCTAGACGAAGTCGGCCAGCAGCGCGCCGGAGAACTGCATCAGCACGATCAGCCCGAGGATGGCGAGCGCGTTGAACTCGGCCGCCTCGCCCGGCGGCACGCCGAGCACGGTGCGCAGGCCCACCGACCACCACAGGCAGCTCAGCAGGAACGCGCAGATCACCAGCAGGATCGCCGGCGTGAACACCATCGTCAGGCCGGCGGCGTAGATGGGCAGCGCGCCGACCACGGCCACCGCGAACGCTGCCAGCGGCCGCGCCGGCAGCCGGTAGTAGCGGCCAAGCAGCAGGTACATCACGGTCAGCAGCTGCGGCGCGATCAGCAGCCCCAGGAACGTGGCGCGAAACGGATCGATGCGGCCCTCGGCCAGCGGCATGAAGCCGAGTTCCCCTTCGGTGAACCGATTGACCCAGTGCGTGCCAACGTACACGGCGCAGGCCGGACCGAATGCGCCGAGCAGCGCCATCAGCGCCAGCCGGCCGAGCGCACGGCGCGGCTGCGCGAGCTCCTGCACCACGCGCTGCCACAGCGCCAGCGGCTCGAACACCGTGCCCATGCTCATTGCGTGCGCCGCCGGCCGGTGCGCACGGGAGGACCTGCGCGCGGCGCGCTCAGGGATTCACGGTTGGAGCGGCGCGGCGGAAGGATTGGACAGCTTTCGCGCTGCGCGCTCATAAGGCAACCTCTCGGCCGATGAGGGCCGATCGAGTAGCGCGGTGCAGGGTTGTCCACCGGGCTTGGTTGTGGACAACCCGACTGGCCCTTCTCAGGCCGGGAGGCGGGTTGTCCACAACTGCGAAGCACCCGGTGGTCAACCCGTGTTCAACGCGCTGCGCTTTGGGTGCGGGCTTCTTGACAGCTCGGTGCGTTGCCGCCGAGGGTGTCCACCGACTTCCGTGCCCCTGCGGTGACTGCCTGGTGCGCTTGCCTTTGCAAGGCCCCTGTGAGACCCGCAGCCCACAGGGTGCCGGAAGGCCACGACGGGCCCCAAGATGTAGCGCCACGCCAACCCAGCTGGAGCGCCTGTTTATGAGCTCCCCGCCGCGCCTTCCGACACGGGTAGTCATACCGCAACCCCAAGGAGTCTGTCCATGAGCAACGATGTCTTTGTCGGGCTGGACTGGGCCGTGCACACGCACGCGGTGTGCATCATCGATGCCGCCGGCTCGGTCCTCGAGCGCTTCGAGGTCGCCCATGATCGCGACGGCTTGGCCGATTTGATGCGCCGACTGGCGCGCTGGGGCCAACGCCTGCGCATCGCCATCGAGCGACCCTCGGGGCTGATCGTCGACGCACTCGTGGACGCCGGCCACGAGGTGTTCCCGATCCACCCCAACGCGGTCAAGGCCAGTCGCCCTCGCTACCGCAGCCACGGCGCCAAGAGCGACGCCAGCGATGCCTACCTGCTGGCCGACCTGCTGCGCACCGACGGCCACCGCTGGCGCGCACTGGCTCAGCAGTCCGACGCCATCCGCGCGCTGCGTGCGCTGGTGCGCTCGCGCGACGATCTTGTCGCCGCGCGCGTGGCCGCGGCCAACCAGCTCACCAGCACGCTGCAGGCCTTCTGGCCCGGCGCAGCGGCGATCTTTGCAGACGTGGCCTCGCCCATCGGTTTGGCGTTCCTGCGCCGCTATCCGTCGCCCAGTTGCGCCCAGCGACTCACCGAAGCGCAGTTGCAGCGCTTCTGCAAGGCCCAGCACTACAGCGGTCGGCGCAGCGCGGCTGACTTGCTGGCGCGGTTGCGCGCCGCAGCCAGCGGCCGCGCGGGCGAGCAAACCGAGCGGGCCATGGCCGAGGTCGTGCGTGCGCAAGTCGCCGTGCTCGTGCCCATCGTGACTCAGATCGCGGGTCTCACGCGCCACATCGAACAGTTCATGCATGCGCTGCCCGATGGCCTGCTGATGATGTCCTTCCCCCGCGCCGGCCAAGTCTGCGCCGCCCAGATCCTGGCCGAGCTGGGCGACGTGCGAGAGCGCTTCCCCAACGCCGATCTGCTGGCCGCTGAAGCAGGCACCGTGCCCGTGACGTATCAGTCCGGCAAGACCCGCAGCGTGGCCTTCCGCTGGGCGTGCAACCACCGGTTGCGCCAAGCCATCACCTGCTTGGCCGACAACTCGCGCCACGCCAACGACTGGGCTCGCAGCCTCTACCAAGCCGCGCGAGGCCGCGGCTGCGATCACCCCCATGCCATCCGCATCCTGGCGCGCGCCTGGCTGCGCGTCATCTGGCGCGCCTGGATCGACCGCAAACCCTACGACCCAAGCCTTCACGGCGGCGCCCTCGCGCTCGCCTCCGCGCAGAAAGGTTGACCCAGGATGTCTCATAGCACCACCGGCCGGTTGGACAGCTCATCCGGATTGCGCGCGCCCGCGGCCAGCGGAAAGTGCGTGCGCAGCCGCTGCGCCACGTCGTCGACCGCGGCCGTCACGCCCGCCTCGAACTCGCCGGCGCGAAACCGCTCGCGCATCTGCAAAGCCAGCGCCTGCCACTCTGCGGGCGGCACGCGCTGCGCGATGCCGCGGTCGGCCACGATCTCGATGCTGCGGTCGGCCAGTTCCACGTAGATCAGCACGCCGTTGTTGGCCTCGGTGTCCCACACGCGCAGCTTGGCGAACACCATCAGCGCGCGCTCGCGCGCCGGCGCATCGCGCTTCAGGTACGACCACGGCAGCGCGGCCTCGACCGCGAAGCGGATCTCGCCGCTGTGGCCTTCCTCGGCGGCGGCAATCGCCTGCCCGATGCGCTCGAGCGCGGCCGGCGGGAACGCGCGCCGCACCGCCCGCGGCGTGCTGAACCAGTGCCTGAACCAGCGCGAAATGCCGAGCTTCACCGCCATCACCTCACCAGCTGCCACCGCCGCCACCGCCGGAGAAGTCGCCGCCACCGCCAGACGACCACCCGCCGCCACCGCCCCAGCTGCCACCGCCGCGGTGGCCCCCGCCGCTCCAGCCACCGGGAATGAAGATCGGCCCGCCGCCGCGCCGCGAGCCCAGCACGTGTCCGCCACCGCCGCCGCTGCCCGACATCAACGACAGCACGAACACCGCCAGGCCGGCGATGCCGCCCAGCAGCAGCGACGTCAGCAGCAGGCCCGTGAGCGCACCGGCCCCGCCGCCCGCGAGCAGCGCGCCCGGCACGCCGAATACGCGGCGGAACAGGCCGCCGACGATGGCGCCGAAGATCACCATCGTCGCCACGACCCCGATCACGTCCTCGCCGGCGTCGACCCTGGCGCTCGGCACGCCGGACGGCGTGGGCAGGCCTTCGCCATCGATGCGCTTGAAGATCGCGTCGAGCCCGGCCGCCAGACCGCCGCCGAATTCGCCCTGCTTGAAGCGCGGCGCGATCACCTCGCGGCTGATGCGCGTGGCCACCGCATCGGGCAGCGCGCCCTCGAGCGTGCGCGCCACGCTGATCCACACGCGTCGGTCGTTGACCGCGACCGTGATCAGCACGCCGTCGCCCACGCCCTTGCGGCCGATCTTCCAGGCATCACCGACACGGTTGGTGAAGTCGGCGATCGGCTCCGGCTGCGTGCTCGGCACGACGATGATCGCGATCTGCGAGCCGTGCGCGGTCTCGTAGGCGGCGAGCTTGGCCTCCAGTGACTCCTTCTCGCCGGGCTTGAGCGCGCCCGCCAGGTCGGTGACGCGCGCCAGTGGCGGCACCGCGACCAGGCCGGCGGCATCGCGCGGCGGCTCGGCCGCCATGGCGATGCCCAGGGCGAGCCAGATCGCGGCGAACAGGGCGAGCAGGCGACGGATCATCGGACGGTCTTGGGTTGTTCCCGTGCGTCAGCGGGGACAGTCAGCGGGGACAGACGGAGGGGCGGGCCGAGGCGGCGACGTTTGCATCGTTGCAGCGCGTGAACCCACCCCGGCCCTCCCCCGCTGATGCGCGGGAGGGAGTGGCTTACTTCTTCGTGCCGAAGTCCACCGTCGGCGGCGTGGCGATCGCCTTCTCGTTCTCCACCGCGAACTGTTCGCGCGCCTTGTAGCCGAACACCATCGCAGTGAGATTCACCGGGAACTGGCGCACCAGGATGTTGTAGTCCTGCGTGGCCTTGATGAAGCGGTTGCGCGCGATGCCGATGCGGTTCTCGGTGCCTTCGAGCTGCGCGCGCAGGTCCTGGAAGCCGGCGTTGGCCTTCAGGTTCGGGTAGTTCTCCACCACCACCAGCAGCCGCGACAGCGCAGAGCTCAGCTCGCCCTGCGCCGCATTGAACTTCTGCAGTGCGGCCGGATCGTTGACGAGTTCGGGCGTGGCCTGGATCGAGGTCGCGCGCGCCCGCGCCTCGACCACGCGCGTGAGCGTCTCCTGCTCGAAGTTGGCTTCGCCCTTGACCGTGTTGACGATGTTGGGGATCAGGTCAGCGCGACGCTGGTACTGGCTCAGCACCTCGGCCCAGGCCGCCTTGACCGCCTCGTCCTTGGTCTGGATGTCGTTGTAGCCACAACCGGAAAGCAGCGCGACGAGCATCGCCGGCAACAGCCATTTGAGCGCACGCATGAGACCTCCGTGAGGGAACTTCAATTGGGAAACGACCGCAACATACGGGCTGCGGCCGCGGATTCAATAGCGCAGGCAAGGTCGAGTGAGTTGCCGCGTCGGTTGCTGCGTCAGGTGTCGCCTCAATCGCCGCGCCTCGGCGCCTCGGTCATCAAACGGTCGGCCAGCACCTGCTGATAATCGGCCCAGGCCTGCGCCGCCGCCAGCGGACGACCCGCCAGTTCCATCTGGATCAGCAGCGCGCGCAGGCGGCGGCTGGTCGCTTCGCTGTCGGCCGCCGACAGCTCCGCGCGCCCGGCGACCGCCAGCAGCTGGTTGATCTCGGACAACTGCTGCGCCTCGGGCGGCACGTAGCCGGCGTTCTTCAGGATGCGGTGCGCCACGCGCACCTCCTCCGGTACCAGAAGATCATCGTCGAGCGCCATCGGCTGACCGGCACCCGGCAGATCGTCGAACTCGCCGCGCGCACTGGCTTCGCGGATGCGCTGCTCGATCAGCGTCTCGTAGGCGGGCAGCAGCGGATGGGCCATGGTCTTGGGGCACGGGCAGCGGACTCGGCAGTGAAGACGATGCTACCGGAGCAGCGCGTCGCCCGCGCCATCTGTCGCACGCGCAACGGCATCGGCGCCGATGCAAGCCGCGCGCCATCCGTAGAATGCGCGTGTGCAAGCCAAATCCAATGCCTTCGGCGGCAGCGCCGATCTGCGCCGCGCGCTCGCCCAGTTCGCCACCGGTGTCACCGTGGTCACGACCCGCGCCGTCGACGGCCTGCCGGTAGGCATCACCGCCAACTCGTTCGCCTCGGTCTCGCTGGAGCCGGCGCTGGTCCTGTGGAGCCTGGCGCGCAGCGCCTCCAGCTTCGAGGCGTTTCGCGCCGCGCGCGGCTTTCGCGTGCACGTGCTCGCCGGCGACCAGCTCGAGATCGCCAAGCGCTTCGCCACCCGCGGCGCCGACAAATTCGCTGCCGGTGACTGGACCCACCCGGCCGACACGCCGCCGCAACTTGCCGGATGCGTGGCCTGGTTCGAGTGCGCCACCCGCAGCCAGCACGACGAAGGCGACCACGTGATCTTCGTCGGCCGAGTCGAGTCGATGGGCGCACCCGGCGGTGCGCCGCTGATCTTCCACGACAGCCGCTACGTCACCGACCTGTCCGAGGCGCCGCTGCCGCCGTCGATGCTGAGCACGCCCTGGCGCTGAGCGCCGCGTCTTAGCGCACCTGAAGGTTGGCGAGCAGTGCCTGCATCGTGTCTTCCACCAGCTTCGCGTTCGACTCGGGGCCGTTGACCTGCAGCCACAGGTTGGCGCCCGGGATGAACACGTTGACCGACTCCATCGTCGCGCCCTGAGGGTCGCGCAGCCGCACCACCACCATCGTCGCCTGACGGCCGCGGAAGTCGAACTGCTGCTGCCCGACGTTCAGCGCGCCGTTGTTCCGCATCATGTCCGGGAAGCCCTGCAGACTGCTGCGAAATATCTCGTCGCGCGGCGCCACCGACAGGTTGATCTGCAGCCCCGAGGCCGGCAGCGCCAGGTTGTATGTGGCGTTCAGCGGCTCGGTGCCGCTGGGCAGCGCGAGGTTGAAGCGGCCGAAGGCGTCGCTGAAGCCGGCCGATCCCGGCGGCGCCTGCGCAGCAACAGGCGGCAGGCGGATGTCGCCACCCTTGGTCGCCGGGGCCGCAGGCGCGCGCGGCGTAACCGGCGCCGATGACGACGGCGGCGGCCACGTCTGCGTCTGCGCGAGTTGCATTCCGGAATCAGCCGCGCCGGCCTGCTCGGCGGCCGAGGTCCGGCTCACGAACAGCAGCACGATGGCAATCAGCACCGCCACTAGCACGATCCATTGATGGCGCGAAAGCGACGTTTTCATCTCGGCTCCTCATGCGTGTGGGTCAGCGCCCCGGCATCAGTTCGCGGAACTCGTAGGGCGGCAGGTCGGCGTCGGTGGCGACGATCTGGCCCGTGCGCTCGACGAGGTAATAGTTCTGGTGGCCAGTGATCGGTACGCGGTAGGTGTTGCCGGCGGGGTCGCGCATCTCGGTTACGCCGCGCGCGGACTGCACCAGCGCGCGCTGCGCCGCGTCCATGCCGGCCGCGCGCAGACGGTGGGTGTCGGCACTGATGCGGTTCAGTTCCTCGATCCCTGCCACCGTCACCTTCGCGTTGCCGATGTCGATCTGGACCTGTCGCGGATACCAGTTGACGTCCCAGCGGAAGCCGTTGGCCATGCCTGCCAGCACCGCCTGCGCCAGCGCCTCGCTCGCGGGCCTGCACACGTAGCCGTGCAGCAGGCCGACGTACCAGCTGCCGGCGCCGCCGCTTATGCCGGACGGCGGCAGGACCAGGTGCGTCGTCGCGACGTACTACGCGATCCGCCGGTCGCCGGGCGAGCCGAGCTCGAAGCGGACAGTGCCGGCATCGGCACGCCCCTGCATCGGCGCTGGCGGGGGCTGCAGGCTGAAGGCTTGCCGCGCGAGGTCCGGCAGATCGGCGCCCTGCATACTAGCCACCTGCCCGAAGCGGCGCGGTACGTAGTACTCCGCGAGAAACCGCGCACCCGGCAGATACTCGCTGAATTCGCCGCCAACGAAGCTCGGCTTGATGCCCGCCGGCAGACCGCCGACCATCGGCAGCGCGTAGGGCACCGCGAACAGTTCCAGCCGACCGTCGCCCATGCGTACGCTGGCCGTGCCGTCAGGGCTGGTGACGACGACCTCCGGCTGCCACGCGAGCACATTGGGCCGTTGCAGTCCGCCCTGCACGTTCCAGCCGCGCGGCACCGGGACCGTGAACGCCGCCTCGGCCGGATCGCGCCACGCCACCCACTGCAGGTCGACCGCGCCGGAACGTGCCGCGTCCATGCGCGCCGGCAGGTAGCGGAAGCCTCGCAGCATCTGCGCCATCGCCTCGCGCTGCGCCGGCCATGCGGATTCGCGCGCACAGGCCACGAACAGCGTGCCGCTGTCGCCCTGCTGCTGCACCACGGCCACGCCGCGATACGGCTGATCCTGGACCACGAAGCGCAACTCGCCTCGCACGCCCGCATACGGCACCTCGAGCACGGCTCCGTTGACGACGCGCAACTGCGGAAACAGCGCTGATTCTTCGCGTGGCAGCAGGCCGAGTGCATCGGCCGCGTTGCGCTCGCGCCCGAATCGCTGCGGCCTCACGTAGACCAGCGCCTGCGCGGCCGCTCCGTCGCCCGGCAGGAACGCAATGAACGCGCCCTCGCCCCGCTCCTGCACCCGCCAGCCGGCCGGGTGCGGCACGAACAAGCCTCGCTCACGGTGGTAGGCGGTCCAACCGGCCGGCAACGCGACCGGCGTAGCTTGAGCGGCGGAAACGTTGAATACGCACGCCAGCAGCGCAGCGAGCGCGATGCGCATCAATTGATACATCCTCGGCCCTTTCGTGCAACACCTGAGGCCAACCTAGAGCGCAAGCCGGTGCTGGCGTTGACCATCGTCAACGCGGCTGTCGAGGACGGTCTCGGTTTGATTGGTCGACGAGCCGGCGCGGGCGCAGCGTGCGACGGTGTGGGCCCACAGCCCTGCCTCCGCGGACCGCGGCAGGAGAGGCGGGGAAAGAAGTGTCCGCTACGTGCGCGAACCGCAACGACTCGCCCCCATCGTCACTTGTCGCTTCTCCCCCATCACGCGGAGAGAGCAAAAGTGCGCGGCGTCTTTGCCCTTCCGCTGTACGGATCGGCTACCGACGGTTCGCGACGTGGATGCCTGCCACGATCGCCACCAGCCCCACCAGGTGGTAAAGCTGCGGCGGCTCACCCAGCAGCAGCGTGGAAAGCAGCGCGGCGAAGATCGGTGTCAGGTTGGCGAAGTGCACCGGCAGCACCGCGCCCACCCGCGCCACGCCGCGATCCCAGCAGTAGTAGGCGAGCAGCGAGGGGAACAGCGCCACGTACAGCACCACCGCAGCGGCAGTCGGCGTCCAGTGGATCGTCGCGTTCGACAGTGCCGCCTCGCCGATCGCCAGCGGCAAGATCATCAGCGTGCCCACCAGCATCTGCGCAGCAAGAAACGGCCCGAACGGCACCTGCGGCCTGCGCTTGCGCAGCAGCCATGTGTACACGGCCCAGGTGATGTTGGCGGCGATCATCACCAGGTCGCCGGCGACGAAATTCAGCCGTGTGACATTGGCGAACTCGCCGCGCAGCAGTACCCACACCACGCCGGCGATCGACAGGCCCGCACCCACCCACTGCGCGCCGCGCGCGCGCTCGCCGAAGAACAGCACGCCAAACACCAGCGCGAACACCGGCGTGGCCGCCGCGATCAGCGTGACATTGACCGCGCTCGAGGTCTGCACCGCCACGTACTGCAGCGAGTTGTAGGCGGCCACCCCGGTGAGCGAGATCCACAGCACGTCGCGCCATGCCACGCGCAGCGCCGGCCAGGCAGCGCTCAGTCCGCGCCAGACGAATGGCAGGAACAGCGCCAGCGCCAGCACCCACCGCAGCAGCGACAACGCCAGCGGCGGTACCTCGCCCACCAGCATGCGCGCCAGCACGGCATTGCCCGCCCAGAACAGTGGCGGCAGAGTCAGCAGAAAGGCGGTGTTGCGATCGAGGTGCTGCATCCACGGAACGCCGACGTGCGGCCGGTGGCCGGACACGGAGCGGGCGCCGAGGATAGCGGAGCGCAAACGGTGGATCGCGGCAGGGAAACTGTCTCCACGCAGCGCGAGGCGCTACCCTTCGCGCTCCGCCGCCGGACGCCGCGTCCAAACTGTTAGCGCTCCCCGGCTCATCGAGCGAGTCCCGCATCACCCAGAGCGCAATCCAGGTGCTGTACGACATCTCACCCACCATCGCGGCCGGCTTTCCGGTCTTTCCGGGCGACACGCCGTTCTCCTTCCGCTGGACCTGGTCGATGAGCGCGACCTGCCCGGTCAACGTGTCGGAGGTCACGATGTCGCCGCACACCGGCAGCCACACCGATGCGCCGCTGCACTACGACCCGCCGGGCGCATCGATGGCCGAGGTACCGCTCGATGCCTACCTCGGCCCCTGCCGGGTCATCCACGCGATCGGCGTCGGCGCGCTGATCGAGCCGTGCCATGTCGAGCCGCACCTGGCCGGCCTGCCGCCGCGCGTGCTGGTGCGCACCTACGAGCGCACGCCGGCCGCATGGGACAGTGGCTTCACCGCGTTCGCGCCGGCCACGCTCGAACTGCTGGCAGCGCACGGCGTGCAGCTGGTGGGGCTGGACACGCCCTCGCTCGACCCCGAGCAGAGCAAGACACTCGACAGCCACCAGGTGGTGCGCCGGCACGGCATCGCCGTGCTCGAAGGCATCGTGCTCGACGAGGTGCCCGCAGGCGACTACGAACTGATCGCGCTGCCGCTGAAGTGGCAGGGGCTGGATGCCTCGCCGGTGCGCGCGGTGCTGCGCACGCTCGCCTGATGCCACGACCATGACGACCCTGACTCGAGAAGACTGCCTGGCGCGCGACGCCACCGACCCGCTGGCCGCGCACCGCGATTCCTTTGCGCTGCCACCCGACGTGATCTACCTGGACGGCAATTCGCTGGGCGCGCTGCCGCGCGGCACGTCCGCGCGCATCGCCGAAGTGATCGAGCGCGAGTGGGGCGACGGCCTGATCCGCGCGTGGAACGCCGCCGGATGGATCGATGCGCCGCGGCGCGTCGGCGCCAAGATCGCGCGCCTGATCGGGGCGCACGACGACGAGGTGATCTGCGCCGACTCGACCTCGCTCAACCTGTTCAAGGTGCTGGCCTGCGCGCTGCGGCTGCAGAAGGCGCGACCGCAGGTCAGCGAACAGGCGCGGCGCCTGGTGCTGTCGGAGCGGTCCAACTTCCCGACCGACCTGTACATGGCGCAGGGTCTAATCGACCTGCTGGGCGCCGAGCATGAACTGCAGCTGGTCGATGCGCATGAACTCGATGCAGCGATCGACACGCTCGGCCCGCGCCTGGCGGTGCTGATGCTGACGCACGTCAACTACCACACCGGCGCGATGCTCGACATGGCGGCACTGACGCAGCGCGCACATGCGGCAGGCGCGCTCGCCATCTGGGACCTCGCGCACTCGGCCGGCGCAGTGCCGGTGGACCTGAACGGTACCAACGCCGACTTCGCGGTCGGCTGCGGCTACAAGTACCTGAACGGCGGACCGGGCGCACCGGCCTTCGTGTTCGTCGCACGCCGGCGCCTGGTGCAGCTCGCACCCGATCCGTTCGCGCAGCCGCTGGCGGGCTGGCTCGGGCACCGCGCGCCGTTCGAGTTCGCCCGGCAGTACGCCCCGGCCGCGGGCATCGAGCGTTTTGCCGTGGGCACGCCGTCGATCCTCGCGCTGGCGGCGCTCGACGCCGGCGTTGACACGGTGCACACCGCGGGCATCGACGCACTGCGCGCCAAGAGCGTCGCCTTGACCGAGCTGTTCATGCAGCTGGTGGCGCAACGCTGCGACGGCCTCGATCTGACACTCGCCACACCACGCGACTCGGCCCGCCGCGGCAGCCAGGTCTGCTACGCGCACGCACAGGCCTGGCCGGTGATGCAGGCACTGATCGCACAGGGCGTGATCGGCGACTTCCGCGCGCCCGACATCCTGCGTTTCGGCTTCGCACCCTTGTACGTCGGCTTCGCCGACGTGTGGGACGCGGTGGAAGCGCTGCGCGAGATCTTCGTTCACGAGACTTACCGCGAACCGCGCTTCCAGCAGAAGCACGCGGTGACATGACGCATACCCTGCGGCTTACCCTACAGCGAGATGCCGACGGCAGCTGCGGCCTCGACTGCGAAGCGAGCCACGACGGCTTTGCCGGACGTGGCCAAGCCTGGTTCAACCTAGCCGAGATACGCCGCTTCTGCGAAGCACTCGGCGTCTACCCGCTACCGGCCGCCGGGGTATCGCTGAACGGCGGCTATGGGGGCACACCGCACGAGCGCGTTGTCACGCTGGAACTGACTGTTCGGACGACGGACAGCGTCGGCGGCCTTGATCTCGTCGCCACGCTGGCCGACTTCCCCGTCACCAACCGGCCTTGGGAGGTGCTGCGCTCCGCGATCGTGCGAGTACCGATGACTTACGAAACCCTGCGGACCTTCGCCACGAGACTGCACGCGCTATGCGACGGCACCGCGACCGAAGCCACGCTCGACCAGGCACAGGGACCATGATCCTCGACCCCGCCCACGACGGCGCCCGCATGGACTACGCGGGCACGATGAACTACGGCGACTACCTCGGGCTGGACGCCGTGCTCGGCGCCCAGCAGCCGCGCTCCGACCCACGAGCTGTGTTTCGTGCCCGCCAGCGAGCTGTGGATGAAGCTCGCGCTGCACGAACTGCGCGGCGCGCGCGATGCGATCGCGGGTGCCGCGGCGGCGGCCGACCTGCCGCCCGCGTTCAGATAGCTGGCGCGTGTCTCGCGCGTGTTCGAGCAGCTGGTGCACGCGTGGGACGTGCTGGCGACGATGACGCCCTCCGAGTACAGCGCGATTCGGCCGTATCTGGGGTCCAGTTCCGGCTTTCAGTCCTGGCAGTACCGGCACATCGAGTTCATCCTCGGCAACAAGAACGCACACATGCTCAAGCCGCACGCGCATCGTGCCGATATCCAGCAGGAACTGGAGCGGGCGCTGGCCGCGCCGTCGCTGTACGACGAGACGCTGCGGCTGCTGGCCCGGCAGGGATTGCGGCTGCGCCGGCAGGTGCGTGGAACGCGACCTGGAGGCAGGCCCTACGCCGGCCGATTCTGTCGAACAGGCCTATCGAGCGGGTGTGTACCGCGCACCGCGCGAGCACTGGGCGCTGTACGAGTTGGCCGAGGAACTGGTCGACCTGGAAGACGCGTTCCGCCAATGGCGCTTCCGCCACGTGACCACGGTGGAGCGCATCATCGGCGTGAAGCGCGGCACCGGCGGCACCAGCGGTGTCAGCTACCTGCGGCGGATGCTGGACGTGGTGCTGTTTCCGGAGTTGTGGACGGTGCGGACTGGGTTGTGAGATTGACGATGACGTTGCGGAGTCCCTCCCACACGGCGTGGGGAGCACGAGGGGCGAAAGCGGGAGTTGCCGAACTGCCCTGCGGCAGTTCGGCCCGCGGAAGCCGGCCGCGCCGGCTCGCGCGGCCGTGGAGGGAGCCCAGCCCCCGCGTTTGTCCGTGCACCGCGCACCACGAAGCCGACAATGCCGACTCGAGAACAAGCGCCGAACCACAGGGAGGCCGGCCATGACCTTCATCAAGAACTACATCATCCGGCTGTCGCACTGCGACCCGACCGGACAGGTGTTCTATCCGAACTACTTCATCATCTTCAACGCGCTGGTCGAGGACTGGTTCTACGAAGGGCTGGAACTGCCCTATCACGAGTTCCTGATGGCGCGCGAACTGTCGCTGCCCACGGTCAAGCTCGAGACGACCTTCCTCGCGCCCACGCGCGCCGGCGACCGCGTCGACTTCTGGCTCACCGTCACTCACATGGGCAACAGCTCGATGAAGCTGACGATGGGGGTCGACTGCGACGGCCAGCAGCGCGTCCGCATGAATCGGGTGGCGGTGTGCGTCAGCCAGAAGACCGGCAAACCCACGCCGATCCCCAACGACCTGCGCGAGAAGGTGCTCGAGTTCATGCGAGGGTGAGCGCCTTGGGTGTACGCGAGCCTTCGGCTCGCACGTGCACCCAAGGCGATTGAATCAGAGGGGCGGCTCCGGAGCGGCCGCGCGCCGCCCCTGTTCCAACTACAACACGCGGCTTGGCTGCACAAGTCTTCGACAAGCACAGCCGCGTTCGCTTGACCTCGCGGAAGTGACCGACGGCTGAATCGGCGCACCGCAAACTCGGTCAAACCGCCGAACGACCCGCCCCTCCGATCACAGCCGCCGGGCGAACCCGGCACACAGGTGCCGCACAGAGCGCCGCAACCGAGCCGCGCTCGCGCACGCGCGCACTGCAATCACCGGTGGAAATCCATCGCCACCGTCTGCGGCCGCGTGTTGCTGCCGCTGCGCAGACGTACGCTTTCCTGCTCGTAGGCTTCAGCGAAGGCCTGCGCGAATGCGGCCTGGAAGCCGTCGATCGCATCGCTGCGGATGGCGCGCTGCTGCTGCAGGTACAGGTCCCACAGCGCGGCCTTGCGGCGGCCCGGCAGCAGGCGCTGCAGCATGCTGCCGCCTTCGAGCCGCTGTTCGAGCGCCTGCGGCTCGAAACGCGCCAGCACGCGCTCGATCGCTACCCGCATCGCGGTGCGCGTGGCCAGGGTGTGCACCTGCAGGTCGATCATCACCTCGTCGACGGCCGGCGGGCCGGCGGTGAAGCCGGGCAGCGGCAGCTTGAGCAGCGCGGCGATGGCGCGCGCATCGTCGGGCGCGAACTTGATCGGGTTGTTCTGGCGCGTGCGCAGCGTGGTGACGTTGGCGTCGAGTTCCTGCTTGACCAGCATGCGCTGCTGCAGCAGCCGGCGCACGCCGCCGACCAGGCTCTTCATCATCGCGCCCAGCATGCGCATCGACTCCGGGCGCAGGCCGTCCGGCAGTTCGATCGCGGTCTCCGCGCCTTCCTGGAAGGCGCGCCACAAGTCGTCGCTGCTGCCCGCACGGCGCGCGCCGGACGCCGGCGCGGGCGCCATCTGCGTGGCCTCGCGCGTGACGATGCGGGTGTGGGCGTAGATCTCCTCGGCCGCGGTGTGCGCGGCCGCGTCGTCGGGCGCGACGTCGCCGCGCTCGAGCTCCGCAGTCAGCGTGTAGCTGCCGATGCGCACGCGGTCACCCGACTTGATCTCCATGCGCTGACCCGAGGCCAGCGCATGGCCATTGACGGCGGCCGGGTTGGTGCTGCCCATGTCCTCGATCAGGTAGCGGCCGTTCTCGAAGCTGACGTGGGCGTGGAAGCGCGACACCGTGCGCTTGGGATCGGGCAGCACGAGCCGGGCCGTGTCGGCGCGACCGATGAGGCCGCCGCGCGGGTCGAAGTGCGCGACCAGCGGACCGGTGGTGTCTTCCTCCGGCCGGCCGATCACGCGCAACGAAAGCAGCATCGATCGCTCCGGTCAGTGCAGCGCGACAGCGCGCAACGGTGCCGCGGTCGCAGCGGCGGTCAGCAGCACGCGGCCATCGGCCGCATGGGCGACCTGAATCTTCACCGCCGAGGTCTGCACCGGCTTGCCGTTGACGAACAGGCGCGACTGCACCTGGTAGGGACCGGGCGGCACGCCCTGCGGGAAGGTGAACTGCAGCGTCGACACGTAGGCGCCGCCGCGGCTGCCGGCCGGCGCCGGGGTCTTGGTCAGCTTGCTGCGCTCCACGCCCTTGGGATCGACGATGACGAAGTCCTCGCGCAACTCCTTCAGTGGCTCGCTGCGGCCGGGCACGACCTCGATGTTCGAGGTGACCGTGATCTCCTCGCCGGCCTTAGCGCTGCTGCGCGCGGCCTGCATACTGTAGGCAGCCACCGTGGGTGCGGACGGCAGGTCACCGCCGGTGCGGCGCCGGTAGTCGTCACCGACCTGCTCCGCGGTGCGCGTCTGCTTGCTGTTGTAGTTGATGGCCACGCAGGCCAGGGCGCCGACGCCGGCACCGAGCACGGCGCCGCGCGTGCGATGCTGATCGCCGCCGACCAGCGCGCCGAGCGCGCCGCCGACCACCGCGCCGACCACCGGGTTGCAGGGATCCTCCGCGACGCTGCTGCCCTTCTGCGTGGCACAGGCCCCGAGCAGCAGCACCGCGACCGTCAGCGCGGTCGCTCGCAGCGGCCCGCGGCACGCTCGCTGATCCTGATCCTCTCCGCCAAGCATCATCAACGCATCTTCCAGTCGCCGCCGAGCGCGGCTTCCTGCCCTGCGCGGCCCTCCTTGAGCAACGCCTGGGCTGCTGGGTGGTTCGGTTCAGCCTGCAACACCGACTCGGAGCGCGCGATTGTGCACGCGTACTGACGGGCGGCCAAGCAATCGCGGCCCTCGCGCAACGCCGCGTCGATCCATGCCGTCGCCGCCGCGGCACTCGCTGCTGGGGGTGTCCCTAGCGATGTCGCCGGCAGAGTCGCTGTCTTCCCGGATTCGGTCGTGCCGCGTGCTGCGCCGCGCGTATCCGGTACCGGGGCAGCGCGCGCGGGCGCAGGTGCCGTAGCGCCCGCTGCAGGCGTGCTCGATGGCTTGCCCGCGTTCGCAATCAACGCCGGGGCCGACGGCGGCGCGGTCGTCGGCGCACCGTCGGCAGACTCACCGCGAATCGGTGCGGCCGCGGGCGGCGCCGGGATGGGTGCCGTGATGGGTGCCGCGTTCGTCACCGCCGGCTCGCTGCGCGTCACCGCCGGAGGCGGCACCGATACGCGCGGTGCCGTCTCGCGCGTCTGCCACGTCAATGCGGCCCACAGACCGAGGATCACGAGCCCGCCAGCCAGGGCGCCGAACCCGATCGCCGCACCCCAGCGCGGGCGCTTGCGCGGCGACGCATCGGGCGCGCTGTCGAGCAGCGCTGCCGGCGCGGTCGTCGTTCGCGGCACGGTCGTGGCGCGCGCTGCGGTAGGTGCCTGCGTGCTCGGTATCGCCGGCGCGGGCGCACCGCCGGCCGGATCGGCCAGCCGCGCGCGCCACTGCGCCACGCTGCGCGGCCGATCGTCCGGCCGTGCGGCCAGCACGGCATCGATCGCCACCAGGAAGCCCGGCGCTGTAGCGACCGGCCGCCGCCTGCGACAGCGGCACCCAGGCGTCATGCACCAGGCGCCCGACCGACGGCGGCGGCGGCTTGCCGGTGATCGCGAAGTGCATCACCGCGCCCAGCGCGTACAGATCGGTCCACGGTCCCTGCTTCATGCCGGGGATCTCGTCGTACTGCTCGATCGGCGCGTAGCCGGGCTTCAGGATCACCGTCAGCGCTTGCGTCTGACCACCGATCACGCGCCGCGCGGCGCCGAAGTCGAGCAGCACCGGCCGCGGCGTGTCGGCCGTGCTGCCCGGTGCCATCAGCACGTTGTCGGGCGCGATGTCGCGATGCAGGCAGTCGGCCGCGTGCAGCAGTTCGATCGCATCGAGCAGCGGCACCAGCAGCTTGCGCAGCCAGGCCTCGTCGGGTGGCGCGCCCATCGACTTCAACGCCTGCTTGAGCGTGCCGCCCTCGTACAGCGGCATCGCCATGTAGGCGGTGCCGTTGGCGGCCCAGAAGCGGAACACCTTGACCAGGGCCGGGTGATCGAACTGCGCCAGCAGGCGCGCCTCGTTGATGAAACTCTTGAGGCCCACCTCGAAGGTCTCGCGATGCTGCTCGCTCTTGACTACCACGCGCGTGTCCGCGAGGCGCGCGGCGAGCGCGCTCGGCATGTATTCCTTGATCGCCACCGTCCGCTGCAGCGCGCGGTCGTGCGCGCGGTAGACGATGCCGAAGCCGCCCTCGCCGATCACGCCGGTGACGCTGAACTCGGCCAGCTGCGTGCCCTCGGGCAGCACGTTGGAGCTGGCCTGCGCCAGTGCTGGCGCCGGCGCCGCCGCGACGTCGCACGCCAGCAGCGTGCGATCGGGGTCGCTGTCCGGTTGCGGAGGGTCGGCCGGGGCCGCAGAGTCGTCGGGGCGCGATGTCATCGGGGAGCCGCGCAGCCTGACCGCGGCGGCCACGAGCGGCGCGGGGCAGTCTACTGGCCTCCTCGGAGTATCGCCCGCGACGTGCTCCCGCGCCCCCGCACGTCGCAACGCATGACACCGCGCGCCCCACGCCCTTCGACGGAGCCCTCGATGAACGCCCCGCACGCTCCCGCCACGCTCAAAGCCCAGTTCAAGTGGGACGACCCGCTGCTGCTGGACGCGCAGCTCACCGACGACGAGCGCATGGTGCGCGAGGCCGCGGCGCGCTACGCGCAGGACAAGCTCGGCCCCCGAGTGCTCGAAGCCTTCCGGCAGGAGAAGACCGATGTGGCGATCTTCCGCGAGATGGGCGAACTCGGCCTGCTCGGCCCGACCATCCCGGCGGCCTACGGCGGCCCGGAACTGAACTACGTCAGCTACGGCCTGATCGCGCGCGAGGTCGAGCGCGTGGACTCGGGCTATCGCTCGATGATGAGCGTGCAGAGCTCGCTGGTGATGCTGCCGATCTTCGAGTTCGGCTCCGAGGCACAGCGGCAGAAGTACCTGCCGAAACTGGCCACGGGTGAGTGGATCGGCTGCTTCGGCCTGACGGAACCCAACCACGGCTCCGACCCCGGCAGCATGGAAACGCGCGCGCGCACCGCGCCCGGCGGCTTCAGGCTCAGCGGCGCCAAGAACTGGATCAGCAACTCGCCGTTCTCCGACGTGTTCGTGGTGTGGGCCAAGAACGACGCGGGCAGGATCCGCGGCTTCATCCTCGACAAGGGCATGAAAGGATTGAGCGCACCGGCGGTCAAGGGCAAGGTCGGCCTGCGCGCCTCGACCACCGGCGAGATCGTGATGGACGAGGTGTTCGTGCCGGCCGAGAACGAGCTTCCGAATGTCGAAGGACTGAAGGGCCCGTTCACCTGCCTGAACAGCGCGCGTTACGGGATTGCCTGGGGCGCGCTCGGCGCGGCCGAGGACTGCTGGTTCCGCGCGCGGCAGTACGTGCTCGACCGCAAGCAGTTCGGCCGCCCGCTCGCCGCCAACCAGCTGATCCAGAAAAAGCTCGCCGACATGCAGACCGAGATCACGCTCGGCCTGCAGGGCTGCCTGCGCCTCGGACGCATGAAGGACGAAGGCACCGCGGCGGTGGAGATCACCAGCATCATGAAGCGCAACTCCTGCGGCAAGGCGCTCGATGTCGCCCGCATGGCGCGCGACATGCTCGGCGGCAACGGCATCAGCGACGAATACGCGATCGCTCGCCACCTGGTGAACCTCGAAGTCGTCAACACCTACGAGGGCACGCACGACATCCACGCGCTGATCCTCGGCCGCGCGCAGACGGGGATCCAGGCGTTCAGCTAGGCGCGAGCGCCAGGGTTCGCCACTGATCGACGACCGAACGATGCGCGCGCTCCGCTACGACCGCTTCGGCCCGGTGCGTGAGGTCGCGCACTGGGTCGAGGTCGACGATCCGGTCCCGGGGCCACGCCAGGTGCGCGTCCGCGTGGCGTGGGCCTCGATCAACCCGCTCGACTGGAAGCTGGTCGAAGGGCAGTTCCGCTGGTTCGCCAAGAGCCGGCCGCCGTGCGGCATCGGCGCCGAGTTCAGCGGTGTGGTCGACGCGCTCGGACCCGCGGTGAAGGAGCCGGCAGTCGGCAGCCGCGTGCTGGGCTTCATCAATCCGTTCGTGCAGCCGCCGGGCGCCCTGCAGACGCACGTGCTGCTGCCGGCCGACGACGTTTTCGTCGCGCCACCGTCGCTGGCACTCGATGGGCTGGCCACCGTGCCGGTGGCCGGGATGTCGGCGCTGCAGATGTGCCGGCTCGCCGAGGTACGCGCCGGCCAGCGCGTGCTGGTGCACGGCGCGGCCGGCGGTGTGGGCAGCTTTGCGGTGCAGGTGGTGGGAGCGTTCGGCGCGACCGCGGTGGCCACCGGCAGTGCGGCGAGCCAGGCCTTGATAGCCACGCTCGGGTCGCAGGCGCAGTTCGACTACCGCACCCAGCCACCGTCCGCGTGGGGCGGGCCCTTCGACGCGGTGCTCGATTGCGCGACGGCGCTGGCGCCTGCGGACATCGTCACGCTGCTCGCCAACGGCGGCCACTACGTCAGCACGCTGCCGCGCTTTCCGTGGGTGGTTCTCGATCCACTGCTCAATCGCTTCCGCCGCACGCGCCGTCACGCGCTGCAGTTGGCGCCCACCCGCGCCGACCTGCAGACGCTGCTCGACTGGGTGGCCGAGGACCGCGTGCAGCCGCGCATCACCGCGCACTTCGAGGCCGCCGCCGCCGTGCAGGCGCTCGCGCAGTCCAAGGCCGGCCAGGCGCGCGGCAAGCTCGTGGTGCGACTTGGCGATGCAACCTGACGCACCGAGGTGGGCGCGCGGCGCCGGCGCGGCGCTGCTGGCCGCGCTCCTCGTGAGTGGCGCGGCAGCGCAGCCGCGGTTGGACGACCTGATCCTGTCGCGCATCGAGGGCGACCGCAGTGCGGTGTGCGTGCAGGCGGCGCGCATCGATCTCGCCGCCAAGCCGGCCGTGACAACCGCGCAGGCCTGTGCCAGCGCGCGCCAGCACGCGCCGGCGCCGGATGCGCGCTTCGAGATCGGCTCGATCAGCAAGGGCTTCGTCGGACTGCTCGCAGCCGAGATGGCGGCGCGCGACGAGTTGCGCTTCGACGAGCCGCTGTCAGCCTTCCTGCCCTCGGGCGTGACCTCGCCCGCGTTCGAGGGCAAGCCGACCCTGCTCTCCGACCTGCTGACCTACACCGCCGGCCTGCCGGCGCTGCCGGTCGGCGACTGAAGACAGCTACTGAGCCACTGTCGCCAAGCGATGGGGTCCGAAGTGCCTTGACAACAAGCCGGATCGCACCACGGCGAGCGCAAGCAGAGCGAAAACCAAGAGTCCAATCGACCCAGGCTCACCCACTTCAGCAATTGGTGTCACGCGAGCGTCTTCAGAGCTCAACGACGCTCGAGACAGGTCGGGCAAGCCGACAAGATAATCGTCGGCATCGTAGAAATAGCCGGAGCCCAGACTGTAGAGGGGAAAGCTCGGCCGGAACCCGGTCGATCCGACGGTGTACCGGAAGAACAGCAGTTCGGAAAAAGTGTGCGTGAAGGCAGGTATGACCGAGTTACCCGAGAAGGTGATCTGATAGTCGAATACCTCTCCAAATGACAGGTCGATGAAACCGTCGCCGTTCAGGTCTTCTCCTGTAAACGAGCCGGTGACCTCCCCGCCCTGAGTCCAGCTTCCCTGCGTCAACAGGTAAGTCACGGGATCGGCCGCCGCGGTTCCGAGCGCGCCGGAGAGCGCGCAGATGACCATTACCCTTGCCAGCACACGCTTAATCGGCGACATCGACCTTTCTCCTCGCTCGAAGAACCCGACGGACTCAATGCCAAGACACTTTTGTAAGGCGAGGAACGTAGCGCGCAGCGACGCGAGTTTCAAGACTTGACGTCGATCGGCCGGCTGTCGATGTGACCTCGCTATAAAGCTGAAACCGTTGCTCAAGGAAGCTTGACAGGTCAACTCGGGCGCGTGTGAGACGAGGTGCCTTGCCTGCCCGACGCGCAAAAGCGGCGTAGCGACGTCAGCACGAGCCGGCGCGCTCGGCCACTTTCAGCCGGCGGCGCGCTCCCGGCAAAGCGGCTCGCGGACTGACGCAGGCGCGACCGCGGCATCGGCAGCCGCGACGCGCCTGCCGCAGCTCGCGGCGCCCGCCGTCATCCGTCGCCGCCGTTCGCCGTCCGGCACCGCGGCGGCGTGGTCAGTCCGATCCTGCTTGCCCAGGCACATGGCCGCGGCACACTGCCTGCACTGAACCGCGGCGCGCGCGAAACAATGGCGCTGTCGCCGACCGCTCCTCGACGATCGTCCCTCCCATGACCGCCACCGCCACCAACCCATCCGTGCCCGCGCGCCGTCCGCCACCGATCGTCAGTTGGCGCCGTATCCGGGTCGCGCTGCTCGCCGCGGTCGTGCCCGCGCTGCTGATGAGCGTGGATTCGACCACGCCGCTGGCCGTGTGGGCCTTGCGTGCCGCGATGATCGCCCTCGGCCAGATGCTCGCCTTCGGCCTGGCCGAGCGCTGGCCGGCCCGGCTGCCGGGCTGGCTCGAACGCTGGGTGTTCCAGCTGATCGCCATCGCAGTGGCAGCCCCGCTGTGCGCGCTGCTCGCGTACGTCGTGACCACCGGCGGCAACCCGGACTTCGCCAGCGAGCCGCGGCGCCTGACCGGCCTCGCGGGGCTGACCTTCTTCGGCACGCTGATCGGGCCCTGGGTCGCACTGGGCGCCATGCTGAAGCAGCGCGAGGCCTTTGCGCGCGAACAGGCTCTCTCCTTCGACCTCGAACGCAGCGAGCTGGCGCGCCAGGCACTTGATGCGCGCATGCGGCTGCTGCAGGCGCAGGTGCAGCCGCACTTCCTGTTCAACACGCTGGCCAACGTGCAGGCGCTGGTGGAGGCCGGCTCGCCGCAGGCCTCACACGTACTTGGCAGCCTGATCACCTACCTGCGCGGCGCGGTGCCGCGGCTGGACGAGCCCGACACCACGCTCGGGCAGGAACTGGACCTCGTGCGCGCCTACCTCGAGCTGATGCAGATGCGGATGCCCGACCGCTTGCAGTTCTCGCTGCAGGCCGACCCGGCGGCGCTGGTGCTGCGCTGCCCGCCGATGACGCTGCTGACGCTGGTGGAGAACGCCGTACGCCACGGCATCGACCCCGCCGAGGATGGCGGCCGCATCGACATCAGCGTCCAGGTGCGCGATGCGCGCGTGCACGTGCGCGTCAACGACAGCGGCGTCGGCCTGCGGTCGGCCGGCCACAGCCTGGGTACCGGCCTGGCGGCGCTGCGCGAGCGGCTGCAGTTCGCCTTCGGCGCGACCGCGCAGCTGCGGCTGCTCGCGCGCGAGCCGCGCGGCGCCTGCGCCGAGATCGATTTTCCCGCGCAGCCGAGGGCCGCGTGATGTCGCCGGCCGCACCGACCGCGCTGATCGCCGACGACGAGCCGTTGCTGCGCGACGTGCTGACGCGCCTGCTCGCGCAGGCCTGGCCGCAACTCGTGATCGTCGCGCAGGCGCGCAATGGGCGCGAGGCGGTCGAGCAGTTCGAGGCGCTGCAGCCGGACATCTGCTTCCTCGACGTGCACATGCCGGGCCTGACCGGGGTGGAGGCCGCCGCGCACATCGGCCGCCGCGCGCACATCGTGTTCGTTACCGCGTTCAACCAGTACGCAGTGCAGGCCTTCGCGCAGGGCGCGCTCGACTACCTGATCAAGCCAGTGGAGCCGGCGCGGCTGGCCGATACCGTGGCCCGGCTGCAGGAGCGGCTGCACGCCGCGCAGCCGGCGCTGAACACCGAGGCCCTGCTGGCGCAACTGGCAGCCCGGCTGCAGCCGAACGCCGCCGCCACGCCGCTGCGCTGGATCCGCGCCACGGTCGGCCAGGCGCTGCGCCTGATCGCCGTGGACGAGATCGACTTCCTGCGCTCCGATGAGAAGTACACGCTGGTCGCGTGGCGCGGCCAGACGGACGCCACCGGCGGCAAGCCGGGCGAAGCGCTGATCCGCACACCGCTGAAGGACCTGGTGGCGCAACTCGACCCCGAGCAGTTCGTCCAGGTGCACCGCTCGGTGGTGGTGAACCTGCGCGCGATCAGCCACGTGCGGCGCGGCGACAACGAGACCGCCGATATCCACCTCAGGGGCCGGCCCGAGGTGCTGCCGGTCAGCCGCAACTACCTGCACCTGTTCAAGCAGATGTAGTGCGCGGCCCACTGAACTCGACCTGGCGGACCGGCATTCAGGCGCCGCTACGGAGCGGACCCTCGGATTGACCGCGATCGACCCAGTGCCACCCGTCTCGGTACTCTGGTCGAGCGGCCGGTGTGCTTTGGAAGCAGCCATCGAGCGGCATCCGCCTGCCACGAGGAAATCCAGGAGGCCGCCGCTCGACGAGGCGCGAAGGCGGTTGGCGTCACGGGCTGGCCGGGCGAGAACTCCTGACCTGCGCGAACCTGCGCTGGCGACCCATCGCTGTCCGTCGAGTCTCCGCGGCGGGCGGTAGCCACCATTGCTCTCGGATCTACCCCGGCGAGTCGATCACGGTCTGACGAGTGCGTTTGTGCCGACAGCAGGCCGGCGCAATGCCCGCCCGCTCATAGAGCTCGCGCCATGAGCCCGCCCGGCCGCCCGACGGGCTCATACCGGAGTGCGCAGCACGAAGGTGCCCCAATGAGCCCGTGCGCAAGACTTGCAGGCATGCGCCGCAGCCCGAACTGTGCCGGGCCGACAGGGCACCCTCGCTTCACCGCTTCGGCGCGGAATCGACGCGATGTTCCGCGAGCGCGTGTTCCAGGCGCGCGCACAGCGACGGCCGCAGTTCCTGGGCGGTCATGAGGGCATCGAGCGACCCCACATCGAGTGCCCGTGCCACGTTGTGCACGGCGTCGAATTCGCGCGCCACTTCGGTCTGCACCTGTGCCGCGACGTCGGCCAACACCCTTTCGTAGTCTTCCTCGACCTTGCGGCGGTCGGCGAGCCTGGCGTCGGCGAGCGCTGTGCGCGCCGCCCGCACCCGCGGGTCGGCCTGCGCCCTTTCGCGCACCAGCCGGGTGAACACGACGGCGGCGGCCGCACCGCCGCCGATCACGCTCGCATAGCTGCCTTCCAGCGCCACGGCATCGAGACGGCTCGACAGCCGGCGCGAGAAGACCACGTAGGCGCCGCCGTGGTAGCGCGCGACGACGCAGAACAGGATCGGCCCGTCGAACTCCACCACCGCCTTGCCGATCTCGGCGCCGTATTCGAGCTGGCGCTCGCGCATCGACTCCGGCGAGCCGTCGAAGCCCGACAGGTTGGCGAGCACGACCACCGGGCACAGGCCGTTGACCGAGCGGATCGCGCGCGCCATCTTGCGCGACGAGTGCGGGAACAGCGTGCCACTCATCCAGCTCGACGGCCCGTCGACCGGTCGGGGCCCGCGCCGCGGCAGCGGTTGCGATTCGATGCCGATCAGGCACACCGGATTCCCGCCGAGCTGCCCGTGCATCACGACGGTCGTTTCACCGCCGGCCAGCCCTTTCCAGCGCTCCAGCGGCGGCGCGTCCTGGTCGAGCACGGCGGTCATCACCTCCCGGATCGCGAACGGTTTCTTGCGCCCTGGGTTGGCGCTCTCGGAGAACAGGTCCCCGACCGTGGCAAAGCCTCCGGCGCCCGCGTACGCGCATCCGGTGACATCGCGCCCGACCGGGTCGGCGCTCGGCCGTCGATGCGCCCGCCGCTCGCCCGGCGCCACATAGGTGTACTCGTAGTGGCGCAGCAGCAGTTCGTAGGCGCTTTTCAGGTCTGGCGCGGTGTACTGCGCCTGGCCGTTGCTGGTCATGATCTCGAGTCCGCCGATGGCTTCATTGGTCTCTGCTGCGACCGACCCGGAGACCTCGAGCGCGCGCTTGCCCGTCAGCACCATGTAGCCGCGCGGCGTCATGACCAGCGTGCCGCGGCAGTGCATCAGCATCGTCGCTTCGGCGTTCCAGTACGACTGCGCGCCGACACAGGGCCCGTCGACGAGGACGTTGATCACGCCCCCGGCTGCGGTGAACTCGACGATGCGACGCAGGACCGCAGCGGTCCAGTCGAGGTTCTCGGTGCCGGAGTCGAAGGCGATGCGTGCACCGCCGGACAGTGCGACCCATTCCACAGGGACGCCCATCTTCTCGGCATGGTCGAGCGCGGCGATGATGCGCCGGCACTCGCCTTCGCCGAGCGAGCCCATGTCCTTGTTGGCGTCGCCGAGCAGCAGCACCCGGCTGAAGCCATCCGGAAAGCGTGCGGACCAGTTCGTGATCAGCCCGACCACCACACCGGTCGGATTGCTTGCGGCGGGACGTCCTCGCACCGACTCCAGCGCGCTGCCCTGAGCGTTCAGTTCCAGTTCGTCGAACTGCCCGCGCTCGATCCGACCGATGTCTTCACTGGACGTGAGCCAGCTCACCACCTCGTAGGGGTGGAACAGGCGCCGCCGCCGTGCGGCCAGCACCTGCTGTTCGTAAGCCGACATCACCGGCACGAGGCGTTGCCGCGGCAGCACGACCTCGAGCCGGGGCCCGAGGGCCGTCGAGTCGCGCCACTCGGCGGCGAGTTCTCGCGGCGGCTGCACATCGCCCAGAGTCCAGCCGAGCGTGAAGCGTCCATGCATCGCCACCTTGTGCAGCGCCAGATCGAAGGTTGCCGGTCCGAGCCGCCGGGCCAGCGCATCGAGTTCGCTGCGCGCAAGCGCGATCGTGGGCCGAACGAAAAGCGAGATCCGGTTGAACGCCGGCGGCCTGCCCGTGGCGGCGCGCGAGCCTTCACGCAGTGCCTGAACGGCGTTGAGGAAGATCCGCTCGAAACTGGGAACCCGGACGAAGTCGCCATCGATCACCGGGTCGAAGCGCTCGACCTCGGCCAGCGCAATCAGCCTGTCTTCGCCCGTGGCGACGGCGCGCAGCAGCAGCAGCCCGGCCGGCGCGGCCAGCCGCTCGAGCTTGAAGTTGGCAAACCGGGCGACCTTCCGTGCCACCGGGCGCGCCGGGTGGAAGTCGCGCAGCAAGGTCTGCTCGGCCATCGCGCCGCCCGCAGGCACCCAGCTGCGGGCGCGCATCTCGCCACCCTCGACCCACAACGCCGTCCAGCGCGAGCGCTGAATGCACGCCGCCGCATTGAAGGCGTCGACTGCAGGAACGTAGGCCAGCAGCAGGTCAGCCTCTGCATCGGCCGGCAGCAAGGCCAGCACCTCCGCCACATCGCAGGGGGCGTCCAGCAACACCCCGACCACCTGCACGCCTGCGGACTTCAGGCGCTGGCAGGGGTGGCGCCCCAGCAGCGCCCGGGTGTCTTCGATCTCGTCCACTTCGTAGATCCGGGCCAGCAGCTGCCGCAGAACGACGGCCGGCGCGCGGCGACCGGCCGGCCCCGCGGGTGCGCCCGAATTTGCGCTGGAGAGTGCGCCGACGAGTGCACCGAGCGGCAAGGCCCGCAACGCCACCTCGGCGGCGGCGCGCGCGTCGGGCGAACCGGCGGCCGCCAGGTCATCCCAACGCCGTTCGGCTTCGATGGCCGCCCTGGAAATGTCCGCCTGCCACTCCGGCAGATCCTGCCAGTAATAGATCAGGTTCCACGCCGCTGTGGCGACCTTGAGATCGCCGCGCTGCACGGCTTCGCTGGCGAGCTTCTCGAACACCACGCGCTGCTCCAGCGCCGAGGGCGTTGCCTCGGACTCCGCAGGGCGCGAACGGGCCAGGGCGCGCAAGACCCCGAGCGTCAGTGCGCTCGCGTCGTCCTGCGATCGCCGCGCCTGGAACAGGCGCAACAGCGCATGCGCGACCCTCGCGTCGCCCTCGACGAGGTCGCCGATGCCATGCAACGCGAGGAAACGCCCGAGCCGCCGCTGGTAGCGTTCGGACAGCTTCTTGTCGTCGAAGCGACGATGGTGCGTGAACCAGGCCAGCTGATCCATGCTCGACTCGTTCGCTTCGTTCACGGCATCGTCGAAGGGGCCGCTCTTGAACAACTGCTCCTGCACGACGGCGGCGCGCAGCATCTCCAGCAGGCGCGCGCGCGGCGGCGAGGGATCGGCTTCCAGATCGGCCAGTGCCGACCTCAGCTCGTCCGCGGTGACGTCGAATCCCAGCAGTCGCGCCTCCACCAGGCGCAGCGGGTCCAGTTCGGTCTCGCGCCGGGCGGCGAGCTGGATGCCCGCGCCGACGGTCGGCGGGCTCTCGCCGCCCTCGTCGATTTCGATCATCACCTCGCCGGCTGCGACCTGGCTCGACGGCCTGACGTGCACGGCCCGCACCGTCCCCGTCATCGGCGATTCGATGGTGGTTTCCATCTTCATCGCCTCGAGCGTCAACAGGCGCATGCCGACATTCACCCGTTCGCCCGGCTGGACGTTGATTTGCGCGACCGAAGCCGGCAATTCGGCACGCACGCGTCCATCCGAGACGCGGCGGAAGCGGTGGGCGACCCCTTCGACCTCGACATACACCTCCGAGGAGGTCGCGGCGCGCTGCACGGCGTAGCGCCTGCCGCCGAAATCCAGCAGCAGCGTGCGCTTGCCGGTGGTCTGCGACCGCACCACCGCCTGCCACTCGCCGCAGCGCATGCGCAGTTCCTGCGGCCCGATCGATCCGACCTCGACTTCCAGCGGGTGGGTGCCGAGCACGAAGCGGATCTTGACCGGCCCAGGCTCCGGAACCGTGTGCGGGACGACGCGCTGTGCCTCCTCGATGAAGTTCGCGATGTGCCCGCGCCGCAGCTGCAGGTAGTCACCCAGCACGGCGGCGGCCAGTGCCGCCTCGAGATGGCTGCGTCGACTCGCTGCCCGGGCCACTGGCGACATGCTGGTCGAGCCAACGCGTCGTCACCGGCCCTCGCGGAACACCGACTCGGAGACCAGTTCGAGCAGCAGCGAGCGGGTTGGTGAGCCCCTGGACTCGAGCACGATGGCAGTGTCGCGCAGGGCCGTTTCCAGCCGCGCCAGCGCAGCCGGGCGTGTGGCGCCAAAGGCGATCACCTTGGCCAGCATCGAATCGAAGACGGTCGGTACGACGTTGTCCTCCACGTAGCCGGAATCGACGCGCACACCGGGCCCCCCAGGGCGTCGAAGTGCACGAGGCGGCCCGCCCGCGGCGCGAGAAGCCCTGGTCAGGGTCTTCGGCATTAGCCGCGCCTCGATGGCCGCGCCGCGTGGCGCTGGCGGGCTTTGCGGCGGGAGGCGAGCCGCCGCGGCCGACATCGATCTTCAGGCCACCCAGGTCGAGGCCGAAGACCTTCCTCGTCACCGTGTGCTGACCTGTAGCCGGGTGTTTCTAGGAATAAAAAACAACAGGTGGGCAGCAGCAGGAACTGGCGGTGCCCACGCTGACGTAGCCCGAAGTGCGTGGAGGTTCGCGCGGCTCGCAAAAGGGGTCGACCTCTGCAGAAGCCCGGGGGCAGGCGCCTCTTCCAGCACCTTCTGCTGCCGGCGCTGCATCGAACAGTCGCGCGTGCGGAGCGCCATACGCCGCCGTGACTGTCGGCAAGCACCTGAACCTCAACGTGGCCGGCATC
>JAXHLD010000016.1:0-61198 GCA_034522655.1 Burkholderiaceae bacterium | reverse complement strand
GGCGCGGCACCCTCGGTACGCGCGGTGCGACGCATTCGCCCTTCGCTGATCTCAGAGACCGTCTCGGCAGAAAGCCGCCCGGGTCTTGAGCCAGGTCGAAGCGGGACTAGCTTTCCTGCGATGAACGCCAGCGGTGTCGCGCGAGGTGCGGGTCATTGGCAATCAACGTGAAGAGGCAACGTGCGCTGCGTCGCGCGATCGGCCCATCAACAAATGACGAACGGGATCAAATGGTCGGGATAAAGAAGGTTGCAAAGAAGAAGGTCGACGCCGACGAGACCGGCGTGCTGGCGCTGATGCGAGGCGTGTTCCGGTCGTTCTCCAAGCTCGCCGAGCAGGCTGGAGAAGGTCGCCCCTTGCTGCGCGGGCTGCGCGTTGCCCACGATCCCAAGGCCAACCGTTTCGTCGTGGTGCACGGCGGATCGCGGATCGAGTTCATTCTCGTACTCCACGGCGAGGGCCAGCCACCCTACGCCGAGGTCGAGTGCCGGCGGATGGATTCCGCCGGCGGCACCGAAGAGGCATCGATTGCCCGTTTCCGGTTCGATGCGAGCGGCTTGGTTTCGCAGTCCACCGTGGCCGAACTGGTCGGTGAGCGGATCGACCAGGCCCCCGGCGCGTGGAGCATCGTCGCGGCAGTGATCTGGGACGCGATGCAGGGGTAGGTGGTTGCTCCCAGGGCGACTGACTGGTGTCGGCCACAAGAGGTCTTCCACCGACACAGCCTGATTCACACCGAAGAAGCCGTTCGGCTTTGGTTCGGTTGCCACAATAGCGGGCAGCAGGCCCGAATCAAAAATGATACAGTGCCTCACGTGGCGACTCGAAGCCTCCCCAAGCTCACCGTCCGGTTCTATCGAGAAGCCTCTGGCACCGAGCCGGTTCGGGACTGGCTCAAGTCGCTTCACGCGGACGAGCGGCGCGAGGTCGGCATCGACATCAAGACCGTTCAGTTCGGGTGGCCGCTGGGGATGCCGGTCGTCGACCACATCGACCGCGATATCTGGGAGGTCCGAACACGCCTTGCCAATCGGCTGGCACGCGTGCTCTTCGTCCTGGAAGGCAGTGAAATGGTCCTGCTGCACGGATTCATCAAGAAGGAGCGCACGACGCCCAAGCCCGATCTGGATCTAGCCCGGCAAAGGTTAAAGAAGCTACGGAGCAACTCATGAAGCGCAATCCGCAAATCGGTTCAGACTTTGACGACTTCCTGCAGGAGGAAGGCATCCTGGACGCCGTACAGGCGGTGGCGGTCAAGCGCGTGCTCGCCCATCAGCTGGAGCAGGGCATGAAGGCAAAGCAGCTGACCAAGACGGCCATGGCAAGACGCATGGGCACGACCCGCGCGCAGTTGGACCGGCTGCTTGATCCCGACAACCCGTCCGCCACCTTGGCAACGCTCGTCAAGGCGGCCAACGCGGTGGGCAAGCGCGTGAAGATCTCGCTCGTCAATGCATGATGGTGTTCGATACGGACGTCGGCTTTGCTACGTACTGGAGTTCGGCAAGGGGTCGATTTGCGAAGCGCGACGACCGCCCAATTGCCCATGTCGTGCATCACCTTCAGAATCGCTTACACGCAGTCCTTCCTGACACACCTTGATCGGCGAAACCGCACTGATCGTTCAGCTTCCCTAGGCCGGACTCTTCGTGCGGGACTTGCGGGCGCGCTTTGGCTTTCGGTCAGGCCGAGAGCGTGCAGCTCATAAGGCAACCTCTCGGCCGATGAGGGCCGATCGAGTAGCGCGGGTGCAGGGTTGTCCACCGGGCTTGGTTGTGGACAACCCGACTGGCCCTTCTCAGGCCGGGAGGCGGGTTGCCCACAACTGCGAAGCACCCGGTGGTGGACCCGTGTTTAACGCGCTGCGCTTTGGGTGCGGGCTTCTTGACAGCTCGGTGCGTCCCCGCCGAGGGTGTCCACCGACTTCCGTGCCCCTGCGGTGACTGCCTGGTGCGCTTGCCCTTGCAAGGCCCCTGTGAGACCCGCAGCCCACAGGGTGCCGGAAGGCCACGACGGGCCCCAAGATGTAGCGCCACGCCAACCCAGCTGGAGCGCCTGTTTATGAGCTCCCCGCCGCGCCTTCCGACACGGGTAGTCATACCGCAGACCCCAAGGAGTCTGTCCATGAGCAACGATGTCTTTGTCGGGCTGGACTGGGCCGTGCACACGCACGCGGTGTGCATCATCGATGCCGCCGGCTCGGTCCTCGAGCGCTTCGAGGTCGCCCATGATCGCGACGGCTTGGCCGATTTGATGCGCCGACTGGCGCGCTGGGGCCAACGCCTGCGCATCGCCATCGAGCGACCCTCGGGGCTGATCGTCGACGCACTCGTGGACGCCGGCCACGAGGTGTTCCCGATCCACCCCAACGCGGTCAAGGCCAGTCGCCCTCGCTACCGCAGCCACGGCGCCAAGAGCGACGCCAGCGATGCCTACCTGCTGGCCGACCTGCTGCGCACCGACGGCCACCGCTGGCGCGCACTGGCTCAGCAGTCCGACGCCATCCGCGCGCTGCGTGCGCTGGTGCGCTCGCGCGACGATCTTGTCGCCGCGCGCGTGGCCGCGGCCAACCAGCTCACCAGCACGCTGCAGGCCTTCTGGCCCGGCGCAGCGGCGATCTTTGCAGACGTGGCCTCGCCCATCGGTTTGGCGTTCCTGCGCCGCTATCCGTCGCCCAGTTGCGCCCAGCGACTCACCGAAGCGCAGTTGCAGCGCTTCTGCAAGGCCCAGCACTACAGCGGTCGGCGCAGCGCGGCTGACTTGCTGGCGCGGTTGCGCGCCGCAGCCAGCGGCCGCGCGGGCGAGCAAACCGAGCGGGCCATGGCCGAGGTCGTGCGTGCGCAAGTCGCCGTGCTCGTGCCCATCGTGACTCAGATCGCGGGTCTCACGCGCCACATCGAACAGTTCATGCATGCGCTGCCCGATGGCCTGCTGATGATGTCCTTCCCGCGCCGGCCAAGTCTGCGCCGCCCAGATCCTGGCCGAGCTGGGCGACGTGCGAGAGCGCTTCCCCAACGCCGATCTGCTGGCCGCTGAAGCAGGCACCGTGCCCGTGACGTATCAGTCCGGCAAGACCCGCAGCGTGGCCTTCCGCTGGGCGTGCAACCACCGGTTGCGCCGAGCCATCACCTGCTTGGCCGACAACTCGCGCCACGCCAACGACTGGGCTCGCAGCCTCTACCAAGCCGCGCGAGGCCGCGGCTGCGATCACCCCCATGCCATCCGCATCCTGGCGCGCGCCTGGCTGCGCGTCATCTGGCGCGCCTGGATCGACCGCAAACCCTCGACCCAAGCCTTCACGGCGGCGCCCTCGCGCTCGCCTCCGCGCAGAAAGGTTGACCCAGGATGTCTCACATCACCGTCTTGCACCCGTTCATGCCGCATTCGGTACCGAGTGCGTCTCTAGATGGAGGAAGGCATGAAGCATCGCGGCACGCTGTCCCTGGTCCTTCTCGCGTTGGTCGCCGGCTGCGTCTCGACGCCGCGCCATCGAAACGGGAGCACAGACTACTGCGCGGAGTACCGCGCGACGATGGCCGGCAAGTCCGTCGAAGAGCAGCGCAACGCTGCCGAGGCGCACATCGTCAGGATGCACGGCAGTGCCGACGCGGCGCACATCGAACGGCACATGAAAATGATGTAGCAGCGGTGCGGTAAGCCCACTTCTTAGGCCGCAGGCTGGCACATGCGCGCCTCAGATCAGGGGCCCAAAGTGAAAAAGACCCGGCGAGGTTTGCGTCTCGACGGGTCTTTGCTGCCGTCTTGGCGGCGCACGGCACGGATGCCGTGCATTTTGTGCTTTCGCGCAGTCGCGTTGCCGGATCGATCGCCCGGGTTCGGCGAAAGCGTGCAAAGAAGCGAAGTCGTCGTATTCCTGGCGGCGGGGCGGTGCAAGGGGCCCGCGGGAGCCTGCTGATGGTGTGCGCTGAATGGCCGGTCTCATCGGCCCAGGGGCGGCCGAGATCGGCCACTACGGCCAATCTCGAAACTCAGTCGTTCTGCCGAAGAGCGGTCCCTCGTTGACCCCCTGCAGTCCCAGGGCCGATACTCAGGTCTCGATCGCTCCCTTAGCGTCTGGGATCCTGCCCCAGCAGTTTCATCCCCGAGAGCGAGATGTCGCGTATGGCGACCGGAGCGATCCGGTACAACCGCCTGAGTGACCGGTTCACTCGCTGATCTGCACTCGACTCGTGAGGAAGACATGCAACTTCAATTGCGCTGCACGGCCTTTGCGCTCGGCCTCGCTGTCCTGCTGGCGCCGGCCGGCGCCCAGATGCCGGTCAACGACGAGCCGCTGACAGGCAAGTGGGCGCCCGTCGAATGGGGCCCCGACGACAAGATCGGCGCTGTCAACCGCACCACGCCTGAACTGGTGCTGAAGGCGGTCGGGCTGGTCAAGAAGGGCAAGACGGCGACGCTCGGCAAGGTGTATGCATCTGACGCACCCGCGTTCGGTACGCGTGGCTGGCGCCTGTTCATACCTGGCCGGCCGACCGGCGGACCGTTCGGGCCGCAGCAACTCGTCTACAACGACGAGGTCGTCACCACCGAGCTCGGGCAGATCGGCACGCAGTTCGACGGGCCGGGGCACATCGGCGTCGTCACCTCCAAGGGCCGCTTCTACTACAACGGCCGCTTCGACCACGACCCAGGCATCGGCTCGGCCGGCATGGGACCGCTCGGCGTCGAGCACGTCGCACAGAAGGGCTTCGTCTGCCGCGGCGTGCTGCTCGATGCCGTCGCGCTGCGCGGCGGCGTGCTGCCGGCGCCGAAGGAGAACAGCCCGAGCGATCCGGGCATCGTCACCGCGAAGGACATAGAGGCCATGGTCAAGCGGCAGGGCATCGCGCCGATCGGCACCGGCGACTGTGTGTTCCTCTACACCGGCCACGGCGATCTCTGGCATCCGCGCGATTGGGACAAGTTCGACACGGCCGAGAAGGCGAAGCGCATCGCGCAATTCAACGCCGGCGAACCGGGATTCGGCATTTCCGCCTGCGAATACCTCGCCGAACGCAAGATCATCCTGACTGGGGCCGACAACTGGGGCACCGAGGCGGTCGGCAAGGGCTTTGGCGGCGAGAATCCGCAGCCATTCGAGTGCCACGTCAAGCTGCAGACCAAGCGTGGCATCTGGAACATCGAAAACCTCGACCTTTCGCAGCTAGTGGCCGACAAGGCCTACGAGTTCCTGTTCGTGTGGTCGCCGCTGAAGATGAAAGGCGCCACGGGCTCGCCGGGCAATCCGGTGGCGTTGTACTGAAGACGTAGGCGTCGTTGCTCGTCGGCCAATTGCAGTCCCATCAAGGGCGGGCCAGAAGTCGCGTGGGAGCAGGCACCCCGTACAGCACTTCAGAAAGGTGGTTGGCATGGCGATCGTGATTCATTACTGCGCTGGCTGAAACTACAAACCCGAAGCCCTCCGTGTGAAGGCTTGGTTTGAGTCACAAGGGCGCGGTCCAGTGGACATCCAGCCCGGACGTACTGGCCAGTTCGATGTCGTCATTGACGGCCAGGTTGCCTTCTCAAGAAGCGCAACGGGTAGGTTTCCTGCGGAGGCGGACCTAGCGAAGATTCCCAAGTAGGCGGGCTAATAATGACGGCCATAGCTGCAGCAGGCGGCCAAGAGCGGTCGGTTGGTTGGTCGATCAGGACTTCGCGCGGTACAGGCCCCATCGAGAGGACAATCCAGATTTACCAACGGCTGGCGTCTGAGCCGGCCTTCTCGGAGGTCTCGGCTGACAAGTCGAGGCTCTAACAGGCGGTTCGAAGGGATGGCCTCTCATTGCTCGGCAGCGCCTGAACCGCAGCGGTGGCAGCGCAGATTGCACTTCTCGACCCTCATCACACTCGCCGTCATGGCAACGATTGCCCCACTCCAAGCCTGTGCACAACTCATGCCGACTGCTGCTGCCCAGCAAACGGAGGAGATGCGCGTCCTGGCTGCAGAAGATGAATACGTTGCCGCGGAAGTGAGTCGAGACGAGGCTGCGCTTAGACGATTGGTCGATGACAGGTTTCTCTTCAACACAAGTCGAGGCACGACCACGGGCAAAGAGGATTTGATCCAGGGTGTGCTGAAGATGAGCATGGTCGGGCAGACCATTAAAGAGCGGTCGGTACTGGTTGAAGGAGAAGTTGCGCTGGTCTTCGGCACGGCAGAGCTGAGGTTTGCCTCCTCTGGAAAGCCCGAGTCCACGTCCACGCTGCGCTACACCGCAACGTACGTAAATCGCCAAGGGCAGTGGCGCCTACTGGCGCTTCAAATGCAGCAACGCGCACTGCAGTAGCGGCAGGCGAATCTGAGCGGCCGGGGAGATACAAGACAGAAGCGCCGGTACGAATGGGTGACGCGACGTTGAGCGACTGGTTTTGGTCGCTCTCTGGGCGTCTGCTTCCGTCAAAGCTGAAAGGCAGCAACGCGTACTGAGACGGTCGCGCCAGGGTGCGGCGGCTGCCTGGCTGTATGACCGCGTGGGCACGATCCGGTCTGCTCGGCCGTGTCGCTCGCGGCCGAGTCTGCGGCTCAGGGCTGCCAGCGTCCGGCGAGATAGATGTCGAGCTGGCGCGCGAACGCCTGACGGTCGCCGGGTCCGAGTGCGTCCGGGCCGCCGGTGTCGATCCCGCTCGAGCGCAGCGTGTCCATCAGCTCACGCATCGCCAGTCGCTCGCCGATCGTCTGTGGCGAGAACGGCTCGCCGCGCGGGGTCAGCGCATGGGCGCCGATGCGCAGCACCGCGGCAGCCAGCGGAATGTCCTGCGTGACCACGAGATCGGCGGCGATCACCTGGCCGACGATCGCGTCGTCGGCGGCGTCGAAGCCGCGCGGCACCTGCAGCGTGCGGATCCAGCGCGAGTTCGGGATCCACAGCCCGCGGTTGGCCACCAGCGTGACCTGCACCTGGACGCGCTCGGCGGCGCGGAACAGGATCTCCTTGATCACCTTCGGGCACGCATCGGCGTCGACCCAGATGCTCATCGCGGTACCCGCGGGATGGTGTCGAAGCGCGCTGCCGTGGGGCTGCACGCAGCGGTGCAACCCGCGTGACTGGCGCGCAGCGCGCCATGCGACGACGGGTGCCGCCGCAGCGTGAACTCGACCAGCGTCTCGCTGTCCGCTCCGCAGCCGGCGCGCATCCGTGCTGCGAACGTCGGCGCGCCGGTATGCGTCAGCCCTTGCGGAAGATGCCGAGCTTGCCGAGGATGAAGATGAGCAGCGCCGCACCTGCGATCGCAACCACGAAGCGCAGGATGCCGCCCACCGGCGCGATGCCCAGCAGGCCGGCGATCCAGAAGCCGAGCAGCGATCCCACCACGCCCACCAGCACGTTGGCGATCAGGCCCATCTGGGCATTGGTCTTCATGATGATGCTCGCCAGCCAGCCGACGATGCCGCCGATGATCAGCGTGATGATCCATCCCATGTCCTTGCTCCTTCAACGTTGAGGAACTGCGCAGCAGCCGGCGGCTAGCGCATTGCTTTGCCGGCCATCCGCAGGATGTCGTCCAGCGGATTGCCGTCGCCGTTCAGGTCGAGCATCGATGCGAGCCCCGATCCACCGCCACTCGGTGTCGCGCGCGCGGCGCCCTGGCCGCCGAGCAGGCCGCCCAGCAGTCCACCGAGTCCACCTTCGAGCCCACCTTCGAGCCCACCGCCCGCGCCGCCGAGCTGGCTCGGCAGTTGCGCGGCGCCGCCCGTGTTCTGCTTGGCCATGAAGCCTGCGACCAGCATCGCGAGCATCGGCAGCATCTGCTTGAGCAGGGCCGGGTCGAGCCCGGACTGCGAGGCGGCGTTCTGCGCGACGGCGCGGCTTACGTCCTTCGAGCCGAAGATCTGGCCGAGCACGTCGTTGCCGCGACCCACGTCGGTGGGCTCGGGCGCCAGCACCTGGTCGAGCAGGCTGCCGCCGCCGAGCTGGCCCAGCAGACCGCCCAGCCCGTCGAGGCCGGTGGGCTGTGCCTGCGCCTGCTTCTTGAAGCCGCCGAGGATGGCCGGGATCAGCGCCTCGGCGCCGCTGGCCGCCTGGTCCTGGCTGACACCGAGTTCGCGCGCCATCGATTGCAGGCCGCCCATCTGGGCCAGGATGTCCGTGATCTGCATGGGTGTGCTCCCGTGAGTGGGTGGTCGCAGTGGAGGTTCAGTCGAGCAGATTCGCCGGCACGTTACCGCCGTTGGCGGCGATCTTCGCGAGCACCGTCTTGTGCAGCCACATGTTCATCTGCGCCGAGTCGCCCATCAGGTTCGCCGGGCAGCCCAGCTCAGTGGCCAGCTCCTTGCGCGCGGCGAAGCTGCTGTCGATGTCGAGCAGTTTCAGCAGGTCGACGATCGAGGTGCGCCAGTTGAGCTTCTGCGGATTGGCGGCGGCGCGCTGCTCCAGTTGCGCGACGACGTCGACGACCGGAATCTCCTTCGGCGGCGGGGGCGGCACCGGCGCTGCGCTCGGCATCACGGGCGCGGCGGTGGCGGGTTGGACGGGGGCGGGAGCGGCTGCTGCGCCGCCGATGCCCAGTTTTTCGAGAATCTTGCTGAAGAAGCCCATGCGTTGCTCCTGACCTATCGAATGGAAATGACGGACCGGCCACACCTTGCGCCCGAGCCGCCACGGTTGGACGGGTGGTCGGACGTTCGTAGCATGGCTTGGGCGGTGGCCATGGCGCAACGCCGCCTGATTCCGTCGTCAGCAAAATCGGCCGGCAATGCCGTGCGCGCCAGTCCAGCCGGAATAGAACTTCGCCGACGCGCCACCGCTATGCGCGAAAGATACGCGCACCCGCCTGTCGCTCCGCGCCGCGGTCACCCACGGCGGGGTGGACCGGCTCGGTGCGGCTTGTCGAGCGTGCCGGTCGCTTCGGCCAGCAGGTCGTAGAAGGTGACGCGATTTTTCTTCGGCGTGGCCTTCATCTTCTCGACCACAGCCTTGATGCCGACGTCGGCGGCATCGGCTGCGAGCCCGAGCTTCCTGGCCGCAAAGCCGTCGCGCACCGTGGCCAGCTCTTTCGGATCGGTCGCCGATACGAGCGATGACTCCGCGCTGCGCATTGCGATGCCGCAGTACTCCGAAATCATGCTGACCGCGCCTTCGTCGATCACCGGCGTGAACGTCTTGATGTCCGCTGCATAGTCCGTCATCGCTCGCTCCTCGACAGGAACCCAGACAACCCCAGCGATGCGACAGACGCGTCGCATCGCGCGTGCGCTGCGCCGTCCCGCGGCGAGCGGTGCGCGGCCCGGCGCCGCGGGCAGCGCTACAGACGCTCGATGATCGTGACGTTGGCCAGTCCGCCGCCCTCGCACATCGTCTGCAGCCCCCAGCGCGCGCCGCGCGCGTGCAGCGCGTGGACGAGGGTGGTCATCAGCTTCGCGCCCGATGCGCCGAGCGGATGGCCGAGCGCGATCGCGCCGCCGTTGACGTTCAGTCGCGCCGGATCGGCGCCGGTCGCCGCGAGCCAGGCCAGCGGCACCGAGGCGAAGGCTTCGTTGACCTCGAACAGATCGATGTCGGCGAGCGCGAGACCCGCCTTGCGCAGCGCGACCGGCGTGGCCGGGATCGGACCTTCGAGCATGATCACCGGGTCGTGGCCGATCACGGTCATCTGGTGCACCCGCGCCAGCGGCCTCACCTTGCTTCCAAGGGCGGCGAGGCCGCGTTCATTGGCCACGAGGAGCGCCGCGGCGCCGTCGCAGATCTGGCTCGTGGTGGCGGCAGTCAGCCGACCGCCCTCCTGAATCGGCTTGACCGCGGCGATGCCTGCGCGCGTGGCATCACCGCGGATGCCTTCGTCGGCCGCGTGCATCTCGCCGCTCGCCGCGCCATCGGCCGTGCGCGCCGGCACCGGCACGATCTGGTCGGCAAAGCGGCCCTCACGCGTGGCAGCGACGGCGCGCTGGTGGCTGGCGAGCGCGTAGTCATCGAGCGCCTCCTTCGATAGCCCGTACTTGACCGCCAGTTGCTCGGCGCCGGTGAACTGGTTGAACTGCACGCCGGGGTAGCGCGCCTGCATCGCCGGGCTCATGGACGAGCCGAAGCCGTGCTTGAACGGCAGCGTGGCCGGCAGGCCCATCGGCACCCGCGTCATGCTCTCCACGCCGCCGGCGATCACGAGGTCCATCGTGCCGGCCAGCACCGCCTGCGCGGCGAAGTGCAGCGCCTGCTGCGACGAGCCGCACTGGCGGTCGACCGACACGCCGGGCACCGACTCGGGCAGGGACGAGGCGAGCACCGCGTTGCGCGCGATGTTGTTGGCCTGCTCGCCGGCCTGGCCGACGCAGCCGAGGATCACGTCGTCGATCCGCTGCGGGTCGCAGTCGACCTGTGCCACCAGTGCGTCGATGACCTGGGCAGCCAGATCGGCCGGATGCCAGCCGGCCAGACGGCCGCCCTTGCGGGCGCCGGCGGTGCGCAGGGCGGCGACGATGAATGCTTCGGCCATGAGGTCTCCCGGTGGCATGCAATGCGAACGACGCCATCATCGCGCTGAACCGCCGGGGTATGCCGCCGCCGCAGTCGACGACTGCCTCGAACCGCGCCGTGACGACCGTCAACGGCGCGCCGGCCAGTGCTTCTAGCCTCGCGGCATGGGCACCGCGCACCAGGCACGCCATCCGAGCGACACGCTGCCGATCGTCACCGACGCCGCCACCGCGCACGACCACGAGACGGCGAGCGAGGTGCTGGCGCGCCTGCACGCGCACCCGGCGCACTTCAGCGACGTGATCCACGTGGTCGATGCCAAGGGTCGACTGCACGGCGCCGTCGCTCTGGCCAGCCTGGTGACCGCACCGCCGCGCGATGCGATCGTCACGCTCAAGCACGCGGTGCACGCGGTGACCACCGAGGCCGACCCCGAGCAGGTGGCCTCGCAGGCGCTGCGCCGTGGCATGGTGGTCGTGCCCGTGGTCGACCATGGCGGGCACTTCCAGGGCGTGGTGACCGGACGCGCGCTGATGGAAGTGCTGCGCCGCGAGCACGTCGAGGATCTGCACCGGATGGCCGGCATCCGGCGCGAGACAGCGCAGGCACGCATCGCAGTCGAGGCGCCACCCATGCGCAGTGCGCTCGACCGGCTGCCGTGGCTGCTGGTCGGGCTGGTGGGCAGCATGCTGGCGACCTTGCTTGTCGCCAGCTTCGAGGCGGCGCTGCAGGCGAAGATCGCGCTCGCGTTCTTCGTGCCGGCGATCGTCTACCTGGCCGACGCGATCGGCACGCAGACCGAAGCGATCGTCGTGCGCGGGCTGTCGCTCTCGCACGTGCCGATGCGCACCCTGGTGTGGGGCGAGATGCGCACCGGGCTTTTGGTCGGTGCCGCGCTCGGCGCGCTCGCCTGGCCGGCGGCATGGCTCGCCTTCGGCGACATGAAACTGGCGAGCACGGTCGCGTTGTCGCTGGTGGTGGCCGGCACGGTGGCGACGACCATCGGCCTGCTGCTTCCGTGGGCGTTTGCGCGGCTGGGGCGCGATCCCGCGTTCGGCAGCGGACCGATCGCCACCATCGTGCAGGACGTGTTGTCGCTGGCGATCTATTTCGCGATCGCCAGCTTGCTGCTGCATTGACGCAGCCCGGTCGCCATCAAGGCACGCGCGCCGCGGCGTCGGCCGACGTGATCACCGGTACCACCTCGAAGTCGACCAGGTCGGACCAGCACGCGATCCAATGGTCGAGCAGCGCACGATCGTCGGTGGCCATCAGCTGGTAGCAGGTGGTCAGGTCGGCGCTGACCCAGCTGTCGATGTACTGCAGCCCGGCCGGCGCCAGCCGGCCCTGGCCGCGAAAGCGTGCATACACCGGTCGCGGGTCGCCGCCGCGGAAGCGCTCGATCACCATGTACTGCATCGCCGCTCCTGCTTCTTGTATCGGCACCGGTCAGGGTCCCGGTGTGCGCTGCGCCTGCTCGTCCGGGCGCGGTGACAGTCCGTACGGTCGCACGAGTTCCCACACGTGCGCGGGCACCATGTTCTTGATCTTGCGCGGCGCCTCGCGCCGCAGGTGGATGAGGGTCTCCACCGCCTTCATCTCGACCCGTGCACGGGCGAACTCCAGCCCGCGCGGCCCGATCCTGGGCATCAGCCAGCCGACGATCGGCCGCAGGAAGTTCGGCATCCTGCGCAGCGGCAGGCCGCCGGCAGCGCGTTCGACGTTCGCCATGAAGCCCTTGACCGGGCCGTAGCGCTTGCCGGCGCTGCCGGGTTCCGCGAGCTTCACTTCGTTGCCGAGCAGGGCCAGCAGTTCTTCGCCGCGCGCGTTGCGCACCAGCAGCCACTGCTCGCCTTCGCCGCCCATGTAGCCGACCGTGAGGTCGGCCAGCACATTGGTGTAGTCGACACAGGTGCGGCAGGTCAGCGGAAAGAAGTCGCTCGGCAGTTCCGACAACGGCAGCATCAGGAACGGGATCGCCTTCCTGCGGCCATCGGCAAAGCGCAGCTCGACGTGGTAGTCGGCGCGGAATTCCAGGTAGGTGATCGCCGCTTTCTCCTCGCGCAGATGGCGCGCGAGCAGTTCGAGAAAGGCGTGGAAGCGCTCGGTAGTCGTGTTGTCCGAGCACGGCGTGCCGATCACGTAAATCTGCTCGAAGCCGAGCTCGGCCTGCAGCGCGCGCAGCGCATAGACCTGGCAGGGAATGCCGATCACTGCCAGCCGCTTGATGCCGCGCGCGCGCGCAGGTTCCAGCAGCGCGAGCAGCGGCGCATAGCCCATCTTCATGCCGCGACAGTCGGCCATGCCGGCCGCCTCGGTGACCAGCACCGGCACCGGTCGCCATGGATCGGCCGGGTCGGCGCCCATTGCCAGCACCGCATCCACCGCGCCGGTTTCGAGCAGGCGCTCGCCGATGCGCGTGGTGATGCCGGTCCACTGCGCGCCGGGTCGCGGTGGCGTGAGCGAGGCGCGCAGCATGCGCCGCAGCGGGCCGAAGTGCAGTTCGTCGGGCCGGGCCGGATCGCGGGCGCGGCCGTGCACGCGGGCCTCCATCGTCGCGTAGTCGGGCTGGATGAACTGGCAGGCGTGGCCGCAGCGATGGTCCTGCGGCGTGCGCGAGATGCCGCAGTCCGTGCACAGCGTGCGCGGCATGGCATCGGCGACGGCAATGCGGATCACGCCGCGCGCCCCGGCGGGCGGGTCAAGCGGGTGGGTCGGGGTGGCGGCCGACACGGGGTCGCGCATGAGGCGCTGTCTCCTTGATCGCTCGCGCGCGCGCAGCAGCGCGTGGCTTGATGGCCGGGAAGGTAGCAGCGAACGGACGGTGGCGGGCGATCAAGCAGCCGATCAGCAGCCGATCAAGCAGCCGATCAAGCAGCCGGTCAAGCAGCCGGCGCCAGGGTCGGCACAATGCGCGCCGTCGCTTCGACTTCCCGCCCGATGATTCGCCTGACCGAACTGCGCCTGCCGATCGACCACGCCGAGGATGCGCTGCGCGCGGCCGTCGTCGCGCGGCTGCGGGTGCGTGCGCCCGAGCTCGTGTCGTTCACCGTCTTCAAGCGCGCGGTCGATGCCCGCAAGAAGGCGGCGCTGGTGTTCTCGTACACAGTGGACTGCGAGGTGGCCGACGACGCGGCCGTCCTGAAGCGCTGGGCCGACGATCCGCATGTGCGACCCGCACCGGACACGACCTACCGCTTCGTCGCCAGCGTGCCGGCTGACTTCCATGCGTCATCGCGCCCGCGGCCGGTGGTGGTGGGCTTCGGTCCCTGCGGCCTGTTCGCGGCGCTGATCCTGGCGCAGATGGGTTTGCGGCCGATCGTGCTCGAACGTGGCCGCAAGGTGCGCGAGCGGACGCAGGACACCTGGGGCCTGTGGCGGCGCGGCGTGCTGACGCCGGAGTCGAACGTGCAGTTCGGCGAGGGCGGCGCCGGCACGTTTTCCGACGGCAAGCTGTGGAGCCAGATCAGCGATCCGCGCCACCTGACGCGCAAGGTGCTCACGGAGTTCGTGCAGGCCGGCGCGCCGGAGGAGATCCTGTACGTCAGCAAGCCGCACATCGGCACCTTCCGGCTGGTCAGCATGGTCGAGAAGATGCGCGCGCAGATCGAGTTGCTCGGCGGCGAGATCCGCTTTCGCAAGCGCGTCACCGACCTGAAGATCGAGGGCGGCGCGGACGGGCTGCAGTTGCGCGGGCTGGTGGTCACCGATGCCGACACCGGTGCCAGCGAGGAACTGGATGCCGATCACGTGGTGCTCGCGCTCGGCCACAGCGCGCGCGACACCTTCACGATGCTGCACGCGCGCGGCGTGCACATGGAGGCCAAGCCGTTCTCGGTGGGCTTCCGCATCGAGCATCCGCAAAGCGTGATCGACCGCGCGCGGCTGGGGCCGAACGCTGGCCATCCGCTGCTCGGCGCAGCCGACTACAAGCTGGTGCACCACGCCGCCAACGGCCGCTCCGTCTACAGCTTCTGCATGTGCCCGGGCGGCACCGTGGTGGCCGCGACCTCCGAGCCGGAGCGCGTGGTGACCAACGGCATGAGCCAGTACTCGCGCGCCGAGCGCAACGCCAACGCCGGCATCGTGGTCGGTATCGCGCCGCGCGACTACGCGCAGGACCGCAGCGCCGTCGTGGTCAATCCGCTCGACGGCATCGCCTTCCAGCGCGTGTGGGAGTCGCGTGCCTACGAACTGGGCGAAGGCGGCTACCGCGCGCCCGGCCAGCTGGTCGGCGACTTCCTCAAGCGCCAGAGGTCGCACGAGTTCGGCGGCGTGCTGCCGTCGTACACGCCGGGCGTGACGCTGACAGACCTCGCCGAATCCGGCCGCGAGAGCCTGCCGGTGTATGCGCTCGATGCGATCCGGCTGGCGATCCCCGCGTTCGAGCGCCAGATCCGCGGCTTTGCGATGCCCGATGCGGTATTCACCGGCGTCGAGACGCGCACCTCGTCGCCGCTGCGGATCAACCGCGGCCCCGACTACCAGAGCCTGAACGTGCGCGGCCTGTTCCCCGCCGGCGAGGGCGCCGGTTACGCCGGCGGGATCATGTCGGCGGGCGTCGATGGCATCGAGGCGGCGGAGGCGGTGGCGCGCTCGATGCTGCGCGCGCCGGCGCACCGGCCCGAGGGTTGAGGGCGGACGGATGGCGACCCCGCCGCTTTCGCCAGCCGCCCTGCGCCAGGCTGCCGATTCGACGCTGCAGCACTACGACCGCGATGCCGAATCGTTTCGCGCCGCTACCGCCGATCACGACGTGTCGCAGAACATCGACGCTCTGCTGCGGCACATCGCCGGCGCGCCGCCGTTTGCGATCCTCGATGTCGGCTGCGGACCGGGGCGCGACCTGGCCACCTTCCTGCAGCGCGGCCATCGGGCGGTCGGGCTCGACGGCGCGCCGCGCTTCGTCGAGATGGCGCGCGCCACCGGCTGCGAGGTGTGGCTGCAGGACTTTCTCGCGCTCGACCTGCCGCCGGCCCGTTTCGACGGCGTGTTCTGCAACGCCTCGCTGTTCCACGTGCCGCGTCAGGAACTGCCGCGCGTGCTGCGCCAGTTGCACGCGACGCTCAAGGCCGGCGGCGTGCTGTTCTGCTCCAACCCGCGCGGACCGGACGACGAGGGCTGGTACGGCGACCGCTACGGCGTCTGGCTCGATCTGGCGGCATGGCGCGCGTTGCTCGGCGCGGCCGGCTTCGTCGAACTGGAGCACTACTACCGACCGCCGGGATTGCCGCGCGAGCAGCAGCCGTGGCTAGCGATGGTCTGGCGACGCGCCGACCCCCCGTCGGGCTGAGCGTGACGCCGGCGGCGCAGCGATTGCAGTGTTTTTCGCCGGACTGCCGATTGGGTGGCGCGCTGTAATGCGATTCGCGGTGGATGCGATTGGCGTGAGAAGCGCGATCCGCGCCGCATCCGCGGACGCCCATCCTGCCGCCGCGCCCGCGCCGGATCGTCGCCATGATCAACGCCGCAAACCTGAAGATGCTGCTGGCTGCGCTTGCCGTGCTCGGCAGCGTGGCATTCACCGTCGACAAGCTGTCGACCGATCCCGGTCGGGCTCGTGTGGCGGGCAGCCCGGTGATCGGCGAGCCGGCGCAGGACGAGGGCGTGCGACGCGAACCGTTCGAGCGCAAGGGCTTCACCATCGCGCCGTTTGCCCGCTTCACGGTGCGCGCGCGGCTGCTGTCGGCCGAGGCTTATCGGATGGGGCGCGAGGCCGAGCTGTCGCCGATCGACTTCGCGCTCGGCTGGAACGACATGTCGAACGATGCCGTGCTGGCACGGCTGTCCATCTCGCAGGGCAACCGCTTCTACTACTACCGCTGGGAGAACGAGCCGCCGATCGCACCCGATGCGATCGTGCGCAGCTCGGCCAACATGCACCTGATCCCGGCCAGTGCCGATGTGCAGCGCCAGCTCGAGCGCGTGCCGCCCGGTGCCACCGTCACGTTGTCCGGCTGGCTGGTCGATGTCAGTGCGCGCGATGGCTGGGCGTGGCGCTCGTCGCGGTTGCGCAGCGATACCGGCTTCGGCGCCTGCGAACTGGTGTGGGTCGAAGACGTGCAGGTCGAGGGGCGCTGAGCAGGCGCCGCGGTCAGGCCATGCCGATTCGCGCCGCCTGTCGCCCGATCGCGGCGCGGTGCGGCATCGATCCGGTTGCTTGCGGCGCCGCGCTGCGCTGCGACGCACTGGGACGCACACTCGGCGGCTGTCGCCGTGCGACGTCGCATCGTCAATCCGCGCGATGGCTGCGCCGTTGACCGGGCGTCGCTGCTACTGTGAATCTATGTCCGCCGACACCCTCGAACGCGAACTGTTCGCGCCAGCGCTCTCGCTGGACGATGCCGACCCGGTCGCCGCGTTGCGCACGCGCGGTTTCGCGCTGATCGGTGCGGATCAGCTGAGAGCGGCCTGCGGCATGACGGCCGACGACACGCAGCGCCTGGAACCGAACTGGTCCGACCTGCCGCCGGATACGCACCTGCGTGATCGCGGTGGCTACCGCTACCGGCGGCACGCGTCCTACATGCTCGATCTGGCCGACGGCACGGTCACGCGCATGCCGCACCGAGCGCACTGGCAGCCGACCACCTACAACGCGCTGCACGGCGGCATCGAGCGCTGGTTCGAGCCGGTGGAACCGGGGCTCGACGGCGACCCGGCCTGGGGCGCCATGCTGCGCCATCTCGGCTTGCTGTTTGCCGAGGCCGCCGCGCACGATGCGCCCGACCTGTGGTTCATCGAAGCGCATCAGTTCCGCATCGACACCGCCAACGGCATCGGCCGCCCGACCCCCGAAGGTGCGCATCGCGACGGCGTGGACTACGTGGCGGTGATCCTGGTTCATCGCGAGCACGTGCGCGGCGGCGAGACGCGCGTGTTCCAGGTGGACTCGCCGCTCGGCGTGCGATTCACGCTCATCGAGCCGTGGAGCGCGCTGCTGATGGACGATGCGCGCGTGGTCCACGAGACCACGCCGATCCAGCCGGCCGGTCGCAACGGCTGGCGCGACACGCTGGTCCTCACATTCCGGCGAAGTGGCTTCCAGGCGCCCGCCGGCGAGCAGCACAGCGAGTAGTGCCTGTCGATGGAGCGCGGCGACGCGGGCTGCCGCGTGTCGCCGGCTAGCCGACTGCGGTGCCGAACAGTGCGCCCACGCCTGCGGTTGCGGCCATCGCCAATGCCCCCCAGAAGGTGACGCGCCAGGCGCCCGCTGCCACCGGTGCGCCGCCGGTCCGTGCCGCGAGCGCACCGAGCCCCGCCAGGAACACCAGCGCACTGCCGGCCACCAGCCACACCAGCAGCGACGCCGGCGCGATCGTGGCAACCCCCAGTGGCAGCGCGGCACCGGCGGCGAAGCTCGCCGCCGAGTACAGGGCCGCCTGCACCGGTCGCGCGGCCAGCGCTTCGGAAATGCCAAGTTCGTCCCGTGCGTGGGCGCCCAGCGCGTCGTGCGCCATCAGTTGCGTGGCGACCTGCTCGGCCAGCGCAGGCTCCAGCCCGCGCTGCGCGTAGATCGACGCCAGTTCGCGGTGCTCGGCGGCGGGGTCGGCGGCGAGCTCGCCGCGCTCGCGCGCGAGGTCGGCCGTCTCTGTGTCGGCCTGCGAGCGCACCGACACGTATTCGCCGGCGGCCATCGACATGGCGCCCGCGACCAGCCCGGCCACGCCGGCCACCAGCACCTCACTGCGCGCGGCGTGGGCGGCTGCTACGCCGAGCAGCAGGCTCGCGGTGGAGACGATGCCGTCATTGGCGCCGAGCACGGCCGCGCGCAGCCAGCCGATGCGATCGGTGCGGTGGGTCTCGCGATGGCTCCTCGGCATGGTCGTTTCCTCGAGCGACTGCAGGACCCTAACGATGCGCCACCGTCGAAGATCCGGGCGCTGCCTGGATCAAGCATCCTCTCGAGAGCCAGCGCCTGATTCGGGTCACGGCGCGGCTCACCCGGTGGCGCAGCGCGGACTCGACGAACGGCAGCTCGGTCCAGAGGCGCGCAGGTGGCAGCGGCGCTCAGCGCTCGCCGGTCTGCAGCCGCCACAGCGACGCGTACGCGCCGTCTCGTGCGAGCAGTTCGTCGTGACTGCCGCTCTCGACGATGCGGCCGCCTTCCAGCACGTGGATGCAGGTGGCGTGGCGGATCGTGGACAGGCGGTGCGCGATGATCAGACTGGTGCGGCCGACCACCAGCGTGTCGAGCGAACGCTGGATCGCGGCCTCGGTCTCGTTGTCGACCGCGGAGGTGGCTTCATCCAGGATCAGGATCGGCGGATCCTTGAGGATTGCGCGAGCCAGTGCCAGCCGCTGCCGCTGGCCGCCACTGAGCTTCATGCCGCGCTCGCCCACCGGCGTGTCGTAGCCCTGCGGCAGGTCCATCACGAATTCATGCGCCTCGGCGGCCTGGGCGGCAGCGACGATCTTCTCGCGCGGCACATCGCGCAGACCATAGGCGATGTTCTCCGCGACCGTGCCGTCGGTGAGGAAGCTGTCCTGCGACACGTAGCCGATCGTGCGCCGCAGGTCCTGCAGCGCGATCTCGGTGATCGGCACGCCGTCCAGCCGGATGCTGCCCGGCGTGGTGTCGTACAGGCGCAGCAGGAGCTTGGTCAGGGTGCTCTTACCGCTGCCGGTGCTGCCCACGAAGGCCACGCTCTGGCCGGCGCCGATCGTCACGCTGACGTCGTCCAGCGCGAGGCGGGTCGGGTCGACGCGACCATTCTCGTCCGCGTAGCCGAAACGCACATGGTCGAACACCAACTCGCCGCGCACGCGGTCGACCGGCAGCGGATGGCCTTCGTACCCGATCGCGACCGGTGTCTCGAGGATGTTCATCACGCGCTCGATCGAGGCCATCGCGCGCTGGTACATGTCCGTCAGCTCGGCCAGGCGCGTCAGCGGCCACAGCAGCCGCTGCGTCAGGTACACCAGCGCCGAGTAGACGCCGACGCCCAGGTCGCCTTGGAGCACCAGCCAGCCGCCGTACAGCAGCGTGAAGGCGAAGCCGGCCAGGATCGCGATGCGGATCACCGGCGTGATCGCCGCCGACCAGCGGATCGCGTCGGCATTGCGCGCGCGGTAGGCGTCGGAGGCCTGGCGGATGTGCTCGACCTCGAACTGCTCGGCGGTATAGGCCTTGACGGTGGCGATGCCCTGCAGGTTGTTGTTCAGTCGCGCCGACATGCTGCCTGCGGCCTCGCGCATTGCGGCATAGCGCGGCGCCAGCTTGCCCTGGAACCAGAACGCGCCGTACAGGATGAACGGCACCGGGATCAGCGCGAGCGCGGCCAGTTCCCAGGTCAGCGCGAAGAAGATCGCGCCCACCATCAGGCTGCCGACGAACACCTGGATCAGATCCGAGGCGCCGTTGTTCAGGAAGCGCTCCATCTGGTTGACGTCTTCGTTGAGCACCGACAGCAGGTGGCCGCTGCGGTTGCGCTCGAACCAGTCCATCTGCAGCTTCTGCGCGTGGCCGTAGGCATCGATGCGCGCCACGTGCTGCAGGTCCTGTGCGAGGTTGCGCCACTTCAGCTCGGACAGGTACTCGGTCCACGATTCGAGCAACCAGATTGCCGCCGTCAGTGCGGTCAGCAGCAGCAACTGCTGCATCGGGTCGACCACGCCCAGGCGGGCCAGGAACGAGGCCTTCTGGTTGACCACCACGTCCACCGCCACACCGATCAGCAGTTCGGGCAGCACGTCGAAGAACTTGTTGGCCACGCAATAGAAGGTGGCGAGCCGGACGTCGCGCCGGTAGCTGCGCGCGTAGCCGAAGAGGCGGCGAAGAGGTTGCATGGGGGCGGGCGGAGGCGGGCCGGCAGTGTACGAGGGGCTGCGGCGGTGCCGGTGGACACGGAAGCCGGCGCGTCATCCACGCGAATCGACGCGCGATCCAGCCGCGATCGCCACCGGATCGGCGCCGCCCATCGCCGTTCGTCGCAACTGGTCGTCTGCGGTCACGCGCCGGTCATGGACGGGTCGGGGCGGCGTGAAACGCGGCTGGCGGCGACGAAATGCACGTGGTGCGGATGAACGGGCAATTCCGCGACCGGTGGGTGCGGACGGCCGAATCCGTTCGCGGCACCCTTTGCGCGCTCCATCGCAAACCGCTCGAACGCGACCGACCGGCTGCCTACAGTTCACTCCATCGACAACGCAACACCTTCACCCAAAGGACCGCAGCCATGACGACCTTCACGCTCCGCACCGCTTCCACCCGCGTCAGCGCCCTGTTCTTCGCCTTCGTTGCCAGCGCCACCGTGCTCGGCGCCACCGTCGCCGGCATGCAGCCGCGCCTGGACGCCAGCGTGCCGGTGATCGCGCTCGAATCGGTCACCGTCACCGCCAGCAAGCTGAACTGAGTGCGCGGCCGCCTCGACGAACACGTTGGGCGGCGGCGCGCCCGGTCCCGCGGCGTCGCCCGCGCGACGGTGGCTACACGACAAACAGCCCGGCTTCGGCCGGGCTGTTTGCTTTTCGGCGCCGCCCTGCTCACGGCGCCGGCCCGACCACCCGCAGCGCCTCGCGCAGCGTGAGCGGCGCAAGCTGCGTGCGGTATTCGCGGCAGAAGGCGCGCACTTCGTCGGGCGCGACGTAGGCGCGCTCGCGCAGCGCCCAGCCGATCCCCTTGCGGATGAAGAATTCGCCGGCGAAGCGGCGGTCGCCGAGCGACGGCAGGATGCAGTCGTACAGCAGCCGCGCATCGAACCTGGACTCGAGCCGTCGCTGGCAAAGGATGGCCGCGCGCCGCAGCCACAGGTCGTCGCCGCGGGCCCACCGGCGCAGCCGCGGTTTCACGGTGGCCGGATGCGCGGCCAGCAACCGCCCCAGCGCCTGGCCGGAGATGTCGTCGCAAATGTCCCACCACGCGCCGTCGGTGATCATCTCCTCGTACACCGGCAGCAGTTCGAGGCCGAGCAGCGCCGCGTGCCGGCCGCTGCGCGCCAGTTCCATCGCGGCGTAGCGCTCCTCGCGCGTGCGCGCCGTGCGCCACAGCCGCCGCATCGCGCTCGCGAGCGCGCGGGTATCGGGCAGCGGATGTGCACGCACCGCCTCGGCCTGCAACCGGCGGCGCAGCGGTGCGGCGATGCCATGGAACGGCAGCGCCGACTTCATGTAGGCCTGCATGGGCGCCGCGCGCGCCGGGTCGGCGTGGGCCGCGAAGCGCGACCGCAGTGCGGCGATCAGCGCATCAATCTGTATGTCGCTCTGCGTATCGACTCGCTCGTCTGAGCTGGCGGCGGCCGGTCGGGCCGTGGGTCCGGCGAGTCGGGCATCGCCTGGCGCCGCGCGCGATGTCTTGGCCGACGACCGGCGGCGCACAGCGCGCGTGTCGCCCGCTGTTGCCGATGGCCGCTCTGCCGCGGCGGTTCGGCGCTTCGCGCTGGCGCGCGGCGCCATGCCGGCGACCGCTCAGCCCATGCAGAACACGTTGAGCTTGTTGCCGTCGAGGTCGCGGAAGTAGCCGGCGTAGAAGCCTTCGCCACGCGGCCCGGCGGGTCCTTCGTCGGTGCCGCCGAGCTCGAGTGCTTTCTTGTAGACGCGATCGACCTTGTCGCGCGCGTCGACCACGATCGCCACCATCACGCCGTTGCCGACCGTGGCCGGCTTGCCGTCGTACGGTGTCATCACGCCGAGCGCCGGCTTGTCCCAGGCCACGCCCCAGGCATAGCCGCGACCGAAGTCGGCCAGCCGCTTGATGCCGATCTCGGCCAGCAGTGCGTCGTAGAACGCCGCGGCGCGTGGCAGGTCGTTGGTGCCGAGGGTGACGTAGCCGATCATGGTGAGCGCTCCGTGGGATGAGGCAGGTCAGTGTAGGCGTGCGCGGCGCGACGCTTTAGCGCCGGAGCGCCGAGGCAAGCCGGCGCTCCGATCGCGGCGAACGCCGGGGCTGAAACTGCCGGCCGTGCGGGGCCGGCAGCGCGGTCCTCAGGCCGGGCTGCGCGCGGCGCGCGCCGACTTGGCCGGCGCGGTCTTGCGTGATGCAGCCTTGCGCGGCGGCGGCTTGCGGGTGGCAGTGCGCGGCGTCGCGGCCTTCCGCGGCGCCGCCGGGCGGGGCGCGCGCGCCGGCTGTGCCACGTCGGCGACCGGCAGCACCTTGCGCAGCAGGGCTTCGCAATCGGCCTGCAGCATCACGCGCGGCACCGGGTAGTTGGTGTCCGCCTCGTGGCAGGCCGCCTTGGCCAATGCCGGGATGTCGGCCTCGCGCAGCGCCTCCAGCGTGCGCGGTATGCCGACCGTCCGGCTCAGCTCGTCCACCGCATCGAGGAACCGGCGCGCGAGGTCTTCGCGCGTTTCGCCCAACTTGCCGACCTGCGCACGCAGCGCGAGCGTGGCCAGCTTGCCGATCGTCGCCTTGGCCGAGAAGCGCAGCACGTGCGGCAGCATGATCGCGTTGGCCAGGCCGTGCGGCGTGTGGTACTTGCCGCCAAGCTGGTGCGCGATCGCGTGCACGTTGCCGACGTTGGCGCGGGTGAACGCCATGCCGGCGTAGGTCGAGGCCAGCGCCATCATCTCGCGCGCGACGAGGTCCTGTCCGTTGCGATAGGCGCGCGGCAGGTGCTCGAAGATCATCGCTACCGCCGCCAGCGCCATGCGATCGGTGAACTCGGTCGACCAGTCGCCCAGGTAGGCCTCCACCGCGTGCGTCAGCGCGTCCATGCCGGTGGCGGCGGTCACGGCCGGCGGCAGCCCCGCCATCAGCAGCGGATCGAGCGCGGCCATCTGCGGCACGATGCGCGTGTCGGCGATCACCAGCTTGCGCTCGTGCGCCGGATCGGAGATCACTGCGGCCACCGTGACCTCCGAGCCGGTGCCGGCGGTGGTGGGCACCGCGTACAGCGGCGGCGGCGCATGCAGGCCCTTGAAGTAGCCGACCAGCTTGCGCGGATGCTTGCCGTTGGCGGCGGCCAGCCCGATGGTCTTGGCGGCATCCATCACGGAGCCGCCGCCGAACGCGAGGATGGCGTCGCAGCCCTTGCGCCGGTACAGGTCGATGCCTTTCTCGATCAGCGGGATCGGCGCGTCCGGCGTGATCTCGTCGTACAACAGTACCGCGGTGCCGCCGGCGGCGAGCGCCTGCAGGCAGGGCTCGAGCAGGCCGAGCTGCGCGATCAGCCGGTCGGTGACGACCAGCAGCTTGCGATGGCCGAAGCTGCCGATCGCCTGGCCGAGCCGCGTGCTGGCGCCGGGCCCGACCAGCAGCGTGGGCTGTGGAATCGGCAGCAGGCGCGTGGCCACGCCGGCCGCCTTCTTGACTGCGGGCAGCCCGACCGTGCGCGTGAAGTCGCCAAGCCTGTTCGTCATCAAGTCTCTCCGTGCTCACTGTGGTTGACTGCGGGTGGCAGACGCGCTCGAAAGCGCGACGTCGACCGTGCGCCGCATCGACACCCGGCAGGGTCCGGGCGGGCGACGACCAAGTCTGCTCAGGAGACAACCGTTCGTCACGGGAAAACCATGAAAAACGTGATCAGCATCAGCCTTGGCGCGAGCCAGCAGGACTTCGAGTTCACGGCCGAGTTCCTCGGCGAAAAACTGAACGTGCGCCGGCTCGGCACCGACGGCAGCGTGGCGCAAGGCCGAGAAGCTCATCAAGCAGTGGGACGGCAAGGTCGCCGCGATCGGCGTGGGCGTGGTCAAGGACGGCAACGGCGGCGGCTGGCTGCGCCAGGAGTCGCAGGATGCCGCGCGCCTGACGGGCGCGGTCAAGCGCGTCCCGGTCGACCACCGGCACCCGCCTCGGCGAGATCCTCCAGGAATGGGCGGTGCGCCACGTGCAGCTCACGCTCGGCAACTACTTCAACAACGCCAAGGTGCTGTTCTTCTCGGGTTCGTCGAGCCAGAAGCTCGCCATGTCGATGGCCGAGTACACCGACAACTTCCAGTTCGCCGACCCGCTGCTGCAGCTCGGCGTGCCCAAGCTCCTGACCTCGCTCGACGCGCTCGAGCTCTACCAGCGCGGCGCGCATTACGTGTCGCGCTGGGAGCCGCCGCGCGTGCTGACCGAGGGCGTGCTCAGCGACTGGTCGAGGTACGTGCTGAAAAAGGCGATGCAGAACGCCACCGTGATCGTGGCGCCGGTGCACGAACTGGATGCCTTCGGCCTGGAGGAGCTGGCCGGCAAGACCATCGTCACCTCCACCGTCAACGACGAGCGCATCGAGCAGTTTCGCGACAAGGGCGTGAACCTCATCGTCGACGGCGCGCCGTTCATGTTCGATCACGTGCTCGCGCCCAACCTGCTCGACGCAATGATCATGGCCGCCACCGGCAAGCCGTCCGATGAACTGCTGGAGGACGACTACCTGGAGATCATCACCGGCCTGGGCATCGAGCCGCGCATCATCTATCCGAACGGCTTCCGCCGCATCAACCGCTTCGCCTTCGTGATCCACCCGCTGTCGCAGGAGTACTTCAAGAAGGTCAAGCCGGTCGAGCTGCTCTCGCACGTGTCGCCGCCGGTGTTCATGGACACGCTCGAGAAGGCGATGGCCTACGCGCCGCCCTTCGTCTATTCGCACGTCAGCGGCATCAGGTCGCCCACCGGCGTCGAGGCCGAGGGCTGGCTGATCTCGGTCGGCGGCACGCCGCGCGAGATCATGAGCCGCAGCCCCGAGTTCACCTATCGGCGCCTGCTGGACGCGGCGAAGATCGCGCGCAAGCTCGGCGCGCAGATCATGGGCCTGGGTGCGTTCACCAAGGTGGTTGGCGATGCCGGCGTCACGGTGGCCAAGCGCGCGCCGCTGCCGATCACCACCGGCAACAGCTACAGCGCCTCGGGCGCGCTGTGGGCGGCGCACGACGCCATGCTCAAGCTCGGCCTGGTGCCGCGCCCCAACGGCAAGGCGCGCGTCAGGTTCAAGGCGATGGTGGTGGGTGCCACCGGCGCCATCGGCTCGGTGTGCGCGCGCCTGCTGGCGATGGCCGCCGAGGAGGTCTACATGGTCTCGCCGGAGACCGCCAAGCTGCTGGCGCTCAAGGAGTCGATCCTCAAGGAGACGCCCGACGCGAGGATCTTCCTGTCGGCGCGCGCCGACAAGGACATCGCCGACATGGACATGATCGTCACCGCGACCTCGGGCGCCGGCAAGAAGATCCTCGACATCATGAAGGTCAAGCCCGGCTGCGTGATCACCGACGTCGCCCGCCCGCTCGACCTGCCGCCGAGGAGGTCGCCAAGCGCCCGGACGTGCTGGTGATCGAGTCCGGCGAGATCGAGCTGCCCGGCACGGTGCAGATGAAGAACATCGGCCTGCCGCGCGAACGTCGCCTATGCCTGCCTGGCCGAGACCATCGTGCTGGCGCTCGAGGGCCGCTTCGAGAACTTCACCGTCGGCCGCGACATCGAGTGGGAGAAGGTGCGCGAGATCTACCGCCTGGGCCTCAAGCACGGCATGAAGCTGGCGGCGATCTCCGGGGTCAACGGCCCCTACAGCGACGAGGACATCGCCCGCGTGCGCGAGCTGGCGCTGGCCGCGCGGGCGCGACGTGCGAAGTCGGCAGCGCGCGCGGCGGTGCGCAGCAAGAAGGCGCCAGGCACGCCGCGTGCCTCCAAGGCCGCGCCGCGGGCGGTGGCGCGGCCGCGTGCCGGCCGCACGCGTGCGGCCGCGGCGAAGGCCTAGGCCAGCGCTGCCGCACCGACGACCGCGACCACCATCACCGCCATCGCCGCCAGGTAAAGCGGCGAGATCAGCGCCGCGCGCAGCAGCGTGGCGCGCCAGCGGCCGCCATAGACGTGTCGCATCGCCACCACGCCGTAGGCGAGCAGCAGCAGCGTCACGAGGCCCGTCAGCGCATCCGGGGTGAGCGCGGCGATCACCAGGCCGGCGAACCAGAACGCGTGCAGGTGCAGCGCGAACACCAGATGCTCGGCGTAGCGCAGGCGCCGGCGCAGGTAGACCAGTTGCAGCAGCGCGGCGAACAGCGGCACCAGCAGGAACATCGCGTACGGCCAGAAGGCGACGAAGCGATCACGCAGCGCGCGCAGTTCGAGCGCCTGCCGTTCGGGTGCGGTGGCGTAGCGGCGCTTCAGGCGCTCGCACATCCACTCGTTCAGGTCGCACTCGAAGCCATCCTTCTGCCGCAAGTGCGCTTTGCCGATGCCCAGGTCGATCTGGACCGGCGGTTCCTTGTCCGGCGGCTGCTGAGCGCCGCCTGCGTCCTGGTCCGACGTCGGGCTCGGCATCGAGATCGCCTGCTGCAGCAGCAGGCACACGATGCTGCTGGTGGTCACGGTACCAGGCGGATCGGGTGCAGGTACCGGCGCCGTCGTCCGTGCAGGTACTCCAGCGTCAGGCGGCCCGGGCGGAACAGCAGCAGCCCCAACGTGCGCCACAGCGCGCCTTCCGCGCCGACATACTGGCTGCCGTACTCGCGGACCATCTGCCTGACGGTCGGCGTGCGGTCCCAGGTCGCCTGGCCGCAGTGGTGGCAGTGCCTTGCTCCCGCCACGCGCTGTGTGTAGCAGTTCGGGCAGATCGATCCGCAGGCGCCAGGTCCAGCCGCGGACCCTGCGCCCAGGCCGTCACGGTCGACACTTGGCCCGGCAGGCACCTGGTCAGGCGGCGCGGTCAAGGTGTGTCCCCCGACCCTTCCGGTCGCCTTTGCGGGCGACTGTGCTTCGGCAGCGACCTAGTTGATCAGCGACATCGCGCCGGCGATGTCATAGGCCTGCGCCGCGCGCAGCTTGGATTCGAGCTGCAGGTACTTCGCCGCCTTCTTCGCCGGGATCGCCTTCATCAGCTTGTTCTGCATCGCGCGGCGTGCCCGCAGTTCGGCCTCGTCGGCCGCCAGCAGGTCCTTGGCGAGGCTGTTGGCATACGCGTCGGATACCGGCTTGTCGGTCGCGATCACACCTTCGATCGCACGCACGCGCTGCCGGTCGGAGGCGTCGCGCGAGCGCTGGTAGTCGTCGTAGATCGGCCAGAACTTCTTCGCCTCGGCATCGGTGAGCTGCAGCGTCGACACCACCAGCGACTTCTTGTCGGCCTTGGCGGCGTTGCGCAGGGCGGTGAGGTCGTTGTAGTCGATCTTGGCCTGCGCCTGGCCGGAAATCGGAGCGGCGGCGACCAGCGTCAGGAGCAGGGCGATCAGGAACTTGGTCATGGCGGGGTCTTCTCGAGAATCGGTATCGGTGCCGTGCCGGCTCGTCGCGCGACGTCTGGCCGCAGGCGAGCGAAGGTTAGTGGAAGTGCCGTGCGCTGCCAAACCGCAGCGCTGGCGGCACGCGGGATCATTGCGCCGACGTTGAGTCATCATTGGCTTTCATGACATCGGAGTTCGACGTGAGCGTCCTTCGCCGCGCGACCGCCTCGCTGGTCTGCCTGTGTGCGTCTGTGATGAGTGCCGCTGCCGTGGCGGCCGAGCCCAGCTTCCGCATCGAGGTGCACCCGATCCAGACGATGGATCTGACGACGACCGAGGTGCTGTCCGGCAAGACCGAAGGTGCGGCCCGCACCATCGCCGGCGAGTTGCGCTTTCCTGTCACCACGGCCGCGCGCGTGCCGGCGGTGATCGTGATGCACGGCGACGCCGGCGCGGTGGCGAATCAGGTGACGTGGATCGCCGAGCTCAATGCGGTCGGCGTGGCGGTGTTCACCGTGGACAGCTTTAGCGGCCGCGGCACGCTGGCGCGCACGCCCGGGCTGCCGGTCGAGGGCGCCGGCGCCCACTCGAGCACGGCGCGCGTGGTCGATGCCTACCGCGCCCTCGGCGTGCTCGCCAGGCACCCGCGCATCGACGCCAGCCGCATCGCGTTGATGGGGGTGTCCTCCGGCGGCCGGGTGGCCATCAACGCCGCGATGACGCGCTTCGCCAAGCCGTTCGCGCCGCCCGATGTCGGGTTCGCCGCGTTCATCGCGCTCTACCCGCCGTGCAACCTCAAATTGAAAGGTGACACGGACTTGATCGCCGCGCCGCTGCGCATCCATCACGGCAGCAACGATGTCATCACCCGGTCCGAGGCCTGTCGCAGCTACGTGGAGCGCCTGCTGGCGTCCGGCCGCGACGCCGACTTCGCCGAGTACGCCGGCGCGCAGCACGGCTATGACAACCCGGCCGGCATGCCGAGCATGCAAGCGCCGCAGGCGCCGAACCCCAGCCGCTGCGAGTACGAGGAGCGCGCGGACGGTTGGCTGGTCAATGCCGCCACCGGCAAGCCGGTCACGCTTAACGACGAGTGCGTCGGCATCGGGCTAGCGAGTGCTTCGAATCCGCAGGCTGCGGCGGCGACACAGGCGGCGGTCAAGGCCTTCCTGCGCAAGACCTTCAAGCTTTCGCCCTGAGCGGGTCGTCCGCACGCGTGGTTCGCGCCGGGTCGTTGCGTTGGATCGCTGGCTGGACCGGCCGACCGATATCCCGTAGCGAAGACTTACGCAGCGGCGGGCCTTTGTGAGAGCCGGTTCGCTAGGCTTGCGGGGCCGTCTGCCGTTTCATGGAGCCCCGCCGATGCGACGCTCGCTCAAGTTCGTCCACACCGTTGCCACCGCCACGCTGGTCGGTGCGCTCGTCCTGCAGTTGCTGATGGCGTGGCGCTACACGCCCGGCGTCGCCACCGGCGATGCGCTCGCCATCGGCGCTAGGCAAGTCATGGTCGATGTCTCGCGCTGGGTGCTGGTGCCGTCGCTCGTGGTGGTGGTGGTGTCCGGGCTGCTGCTGATGGGGCTGAACAAGACCTTCGGCTCGGCCGGGTGGGTCTGGATCAAGGCCATGATCGGGCTGCTGCTGGTCAAGGGCGTCATCTCGATCAACGACCCGGCGGCGCGCGACATCGCCGCGCTGGTGAGTCAGGGGGCGATCGCGGCGAATGCCGAGGCGCTCGCCGAACTCGCGCGGCTGGCACGCATGGAGTGGCTCGGCGGCTGGTTGGCGCTGGTGCTCGCGATTGCGGGGATCGGCTTCGGTGTGTGGCGGCCGCGCTTTTCCGATCCGCCGAAGCGCGCCGCGGCGACCGCCCGCAAGGCGGATTCGGCCGACGCTGAAGTACTCGAGGACGTGCCGGCGCGCTGAGCCGCGGCGCGCGGTCCTCGTCTAGCGCGGCGCCGGCCGCGCGGCGTTCGGGTCGTAGCCCGGCGGCAGTACGAGCTTGATCATCGGATCCTTCGGCGCGCGCTCGCGGAAGGCCTTCACCTCGCCGTGCAGGCTGCCGATCATCTGCGTGATCGCTCGACCGAAGCTCTGCGTGCGTGCGGCGCGTGCCGCCTCCGAGAAGCCGATCATCGTCGCGGTGCCCTTGATCGTGTCGGTACCGGCGGCGCGCATCAACAGCCGCCGGCTGCGGATGTCGAACACCGTCGTTTCCAGCGCGGTGAGCACGTCGTAACGGTCGCCTTCGATCACGTAGGCGCCGATGCCGGTCCAGTACAGGAACGACCAGCCGGTCGCGCCCGCGTGCTGCACCTGGTCATAGGAGATCAGCGCGATCACGTCGAGCCGCAGCAGCGAGGCGACGCGATCGAGGTTGGCGAAGCCGCCGCCCGGTTCCAGGTACATCGAGGGCACCGCCTCGATCTCGCGGATGAACGGGTACTTCGCGAACGCATCGCGCACCTGGCTGGCAAGCTTCAGGCGGTCGGTCTCCGACAACCTGAACGTGGCGTCGGCCTGGTCGGGCACGAAGGCGACGCCGATGCGGAAGGGCACGTCGAGCACTGCCACCTTGTCCGACGGCGGCGGCGGCTGCTCACTGCCTGGAAAGAGGAAGCTCAGCACCGAGGCTACCTGGCGCTGCTTCGTGGTCGCTTCCATCGACGCGCAGCCGGCCAGCGCCACACAGGCTGCCACGGCCAGCAGGCCGAGTCGCTTGATCCACATTTCGAGTCTCCCGGGTCGCATCGATCGCGCGTCCGGGGCAGGTGCCATCGTCGCGCCGCCCGCGGGTCGCGCTCCATGCGGATCAGCCCATTGTTGGACGGCCGGGCGATGCTGCATTGACGGCCGGCAACCGCGCACGACTTGGCGACGCCGATCAGCGCGTGCCGGACCATTGCCAGGCCCACTCGCGGCCGCTCCGAGTGCCGGGCAGTCGGGCAGCGACGGGGAAGCCGTCAGACAGCGCGCTTGCGCTGGCGGGCCGCGGCTGCTGGCACCGGCGCCAGCCGCGCCAGCCAATCGCCGGCCTCCCGAAAGGCGCGGCTCGAGGCCTCCGCGCGGGAGCGGATGTAGGCGCCCTCGATCGCGGTCATCAGCAGGCCGGCAAAGGAGCGCGCCTGCCTCGCATCGCCGGTGTTGAAGTGGCCCGCGATCTGCGCGATCCATGCGTCGAGCGCGCGCTCCAGCACTTGGCGCAGGCCGGCGAACTCCGGGTTCAGGTCCAGGCTCACCGTTCCCACCGCGCAGCTCGACTGGAAACCCCCTTCCTCCGCTCGCCGCGCAAAGGCCTCGAACAGGGTGCGCACCTTGTCCGCCGGTGCGCTGCGGCTGGCCAGCGCGGCCTCGACGAATGCCTGCACCCGCTCGGCATAGGTGTCGAGCGCCTCGGTCGCGAGCTGCTGCTTGCCGGCCGGAAAGAAGTGGTAGACGGAACCTTTCGGCGCGCCGCTGGCGCGCACGATCTCGTTGATGCCCGCCCCCGACAGCCCCGAGCCGCGCATCAGCGCAATCGAGGCCTCGATCATCCGCTCCCGTGAGTCCGTGCTGCGCTCGCCGCCCATCGTCTCCCTCGTGCTTGACCTGCTAAGTAGACCAGTCTATATATTCGTCAGCGATCTGCAAGTCTCTGCGCCGCGTCGGCGCGGCGACCGCCGCGCTCCTGCGGGTGCCGCCACCGACCTCGCACTCACCCACGGAGGCTCCGATGAACCACCCGAACCTCGATCTCATCCGGTCCGACGCCTTTCTGCGCGACGCGGTTGATCCCGTCGAATGGAAACTGCGGGTGGATCTGGCGGCCTGCTACCGGCTGGTGGCGCTGTATGGCTGGGACGATCTCATCTTCACCCACATCTCGGCGCGCATTCCGGGGCCTGAGCACCACTTCCTGATCAATCCCTACGGCTTCCTGTTCAGCGAGATCACCGCCAGCAGCCTGGTCAAGGTCGACCTGCACGGCCGCAAGCTCGACCACAGCCCGTACGACATCAACCCGGCCGGCTTCACCATCCACAGCGCGATCCACGCGGCGCGCGAAGATGCTGCCTGCGTGCTGCATGTCCACAGCGTTCATGGCGTGGCGGTGTCGGCGCAAGAGGGTGGCCTGCTGCCCCTGTCGCAGCATTCGATGTTCGTCCTGTCGTCGCTCACGTACCACGACTACGAAGGGGTGGCGCTGAACGACGACGAGAAACCGCGCCTGGTGCGTGACCTCGGCACCAAGCGCTTCCTGATGCTGCGCAATCACGGCCTGTTGACGGTCGGCCGCTCGGTGGCGGAGGCCTTCGTCGCCATGTACTTCTTCGAGGCGAGTTGCATGATGCAGGTCCGTGCCCAGAGCGGTGGCGGACCGCTGCGGCATATCGGCGCGGAAATCGTCGATGGCGCGCAGGACCAGTGGGACAAGGTGACGCGCGGTGCCGGTGGCGGCCTGGAGTGGCCGGCGCTGCTGCGCAAGCTCGATCGGACTGACCCGAGCTACCGCGACTGACAACCGGCGCCGTTGCAGCCGGATTCGATGAGGCCGGCCGGCCAGGCGGCAGTGAAGCCGCCCACCGCCGGTTCTTGTCCTTACAGGGTCCCGCCCGAGCGGTGCAGATAGTCGAGCACCGTCCAGGCCAGGATGGTCGCGTGCCCGAGCGCTCGCACGGCGCGCCAGCGACGCTCGCCGTGCACGATGACATAGCCATCGTCGGTCTTGCGCACGAGGATCGGACGCAGCAGGCCGCTCTCGCGAATGCTGGCGGCGAGTTCCTCGACAGCCTGCGGCGGGTAGCCGGGACTCTGCGGATCGGCCCTGATCTGTTCGCAGGGGACAGACACCACGTTCATCGCGCCACTCCTGAACGCATTCATCGGCAGTCGCGAGAGTAGTGGGGGCCGCAGAAGAAGTCGTTGGTTACGCATGGCGCCTTCGTGCAAAGGCGGCGGACGACCGAAGAAGGAGTAGGTCCTCGGTGCTGCGATACGTGCGCGGCAGCAGCGTGTATTCACTTGAGGCAAATGCCGCCTCGGTGGGGTCCCGGAAGGACCTGTCGCGGAGCTGGATGAGAGAGGCAATGCTCGCCGCGACACCGCGCAGCGCGCGATGCGATACCCCGACTCGTCATGCAATCGGCCGAATCGCCGCGGAGGCGTTCTTCGACCATCATCGACCGCATGACTTCAACGCCGTTGCCCACCGCACGTTCGTCTCGCCCATCCACCCTTCTTCTGGCTCTTGCCCTGGCCGCCATCGCATGGCTGCCGCGGCCGGCCGCGGCGCAGGCCGGTGACGAGACATACGTGCATCGACATGCACTCGGGGCCAAGCTCGGTACCACCGGCCTGGGCATCGAATACAGCTACGCGTACAGCGAGTTCCCGCGCTATGGCCTGCGCGCCAGCCTGAACTACGGTTCGTATGGGCGCAGCACCACCCGCTCGGGCATCCTGTTCGATGCCACCGCCAAGTTCAACTCGCTGGCGCTGCTGGCCGACGCGCACCCGTACGAGAACGGCTTTCGCGTCAGCGCGGGCCTGCTAATCAACTTCAACAAGGTGGTCGCCGACGGTCGGCCGACGGGCGACACGGTCACCATCAACGACGTCACCTACCCGTCGACGGCGGTCGACCGCGCCGAGGGTGAAGTACGGTTCCAGTGGCCGAGCCCGTACTTCGGGGTCGGCTCGGTGCAGCGCCAGACCGAGGTACGCCGGAGCCTGTTCCTCACGCCTCGACTTCGGCGAGGTCCAGGCCTACAGCGCGGCGGACGTGCACGCTGGATTCGTCACCTGGCGAGGCCAGACCTTGCCGGCCGCCGACGATGCGCAGCGGCTGCAGTCCGATGTCTCGGCGCAGCAGGGCAAGTTCCAGGACGACCTGACCGGCTACCGGCTGTACCCGATCCTCAACCTCGGGGTCGGGTACAAGTTCTGAGCCGGGCGACGCCCGACTACAGCGTGCCGCCCGAGCGGTGCAGCAGGTCGAGCACGAGGCAGGCCACGATATTCGCGTGCCCGAGCAAGCACGCGGCGCGCCAACGCCGCTCGCCATGCACGATGACGTAGCCATCGTCGCTGCGGCGCACGAGGATCGGCCGCAACAGGCCCTGCGCGCGGATGCTTTCGGCGAGGTCGGTGACGTCATCGCCGGCTTCTCTCGAGCGTTCGGGATCGGGCCGGATCGCGTCGCAGGGCACGCGTAGCACTTCCATCGGCACCTCCTCAACCACGACGACACCAGACGCAAGCCTACGGCGTCGCGGCGCGGCAGAGCCATGCCCGATTCGTGTGAAGCAGGGTGGCCGACACGCAAACCGGTGTCCCCAGCATGTGGCACGCCGCACGGCCAGCGTACTGGATATGCGCGGAAGTGCGCTGCAAGCGCACGCTGCCGAAGCGACGCGCGGGTCAGTCCCTCGTGCGCTTGGGCGTGGACTTGGGTGCTGCGGCGCGCTTGGGCTGGTCGCGCCGCACGGTGACCTTCTGGCCGCGCAGCGAAGTCGAGCGCAGCGCCTGCACCGCCAGCTCGGCCAAGTGGTCGGACACCTCCACCAGCGAGAAGCGGTCCTCGATCTCGATCGCGCCGATCTCGCGTGCGCTGACGCCGGCTTCGTTGGCGATGGCGCCCACGATGTCGGCCGGCCGCAGCCCGGCATTGCGGCCGGCACCCACGAACACGCGCACCATGGTGGCGGCGCCGCGCGGCGCCTTGCGCGCGCCGGCTGGCTGATGCTGGGCCGGCTGGGTGGTGGCGGCAGCGCCGCGGCGCGGGACGGCCATTGCGCACTGCGGGCTCGTATGCCGGCGGCCGGGGCAGCGCCCGATGCGCCGCGCACCGTCGCCTTCCTCGCGCCAGGCCTTGCCGCCGCGCTTGTCGGCGTAACTCGCACCGTAGCCCGCGCCTTTGGCGGCCTTGGCCCACGGCTCGCGCGCGGCGCGCGGGTCGAGCGACGGGATATGCTCGTCATCCTGCGCGGCATCAGCCTGCAATGACTGGTGCGCCAGCTTCACCGCCGCCGCCGCCACGTCCATCGGGTCGAACTCGCTGGCCAGCGCATCGGTCACCACGCGGAAGCTGTCGAGTTCGCCTTCCTCGAGCGCAGCCCGCAGCGCGCCGCGTGTGAGATCGAGCCGGCGCGCGCGCACGTCCATCGGCGTCGGCACGGTGGCCACGTCGATCTTCTGCTTGGTCAGCTGCTCGATGTTGCGCAGCAGCCGGTGCTCGCGCGGCTCGACGAGGGTGATCGCCACGCCCTCGCGCCCGGCGCGGCCGGTGCGGCCGATGCGGTGCACGTAGCTCTCGGGCGCCGACGGCACGTCGTAGTTGACCACGTGCGAGACGTGCTCGATGTCGAGCCCGCGCGCGGCGACGTCGGTGGCCATCGAGCAGGTCGGGCTGCCTTGCCGCGCGGAAGCGCTTCATCACGCGGTCGCGCTGCTCCTGCGACAGGCCGCCGTGCAGCGCCTCGGCGCGGTAGCCGCGCGCATTCAGCGTCTCGGCCAGCTCGTCGACCTCGGTGCGCGTGCGGCAGAAGACGATCGCCGGCGTCGGGGTCCTCCAGGTCGAGGACGCGGCCGAGCGCGCGCCAGCTTGTGGGCGCGCGGCACGACGTACGCGGTCTGGCGCACCTTCGGCCGCGCGCCCGGCTGCGGCCGGCTCGCGCGCGATCGCGATGCGCACCGGGATCGCGCAGATGCTTGTCCGCGATGGCGGCGATGCGCGGCGGCAGCGTGGCCGAGAAGAGCGCCGTCTGGCGCTCGTTCGGCGTCGCCTCGAGGATCGCCTCGAGGTCCTCGGCGAAGCCCATGTCGAGCATCTCGTCGGCCTCGTCGAGGACGACGGTCTGCAGCGTATCGAGCGCCAGCGTGCCGCGGCGGATGTGGTCGAGCGCGCGGCCCGGCGTCGCGACCACGACGTCGACGCCGCGCTGCAGGCCGCGGAGCTGCTGGCCGATCGGTTGCCCGCCGTACACCGGCAGGACGCGCGCGCCGACCCGGCGCCCGTAGCGGTGGACCGCCTCGGCCACCTGCATCGCGAGCTCGCGCGTCGGCACCAGCACCAGCGCGGCGGCCGCTCGCGCGCCGGCGCCGTCCGGCGAGCAGGCGCTGCAGCAGCGGCAGCGCGAAGGCGGCCGTCTTGCCGGTGCCGGTGGCCGCCTGGCCGAGGAGGTCGCGGCCGGCGAGCAGCGGCGGGATCGCCTGGCTCTGGATCGGCGTTGGTTCCTCGTAGCCGAGGCCCGTGAGGACTTTCGCGAGGGCGGGGGTGAGGCCGAGATCGATGAAGGGACTGTTCATCGAGGAAGCGTAGCAGCGGGGCCGCGAGGCCGTATCGATGCCGGCCCATGCGTGGCGCCCGGCGGCGCGGTCAGTCTTCGGTCTCGTCGGCGCTTGGGCGCGGCGCGTGCTCGGCCTCGGACTCGGACTCGGACTCGGCGCTGCGCTCGGCCTCGGGTCCACGCCGCTGCCAGCGTGCAGCGATCACGACCGCACCTACGGCGACGATCGCGAGCCACGGATGGCGTCGGGCAGTACGAAGCACGCCGACGACGGCCGCCGCGATCCACGGACGATGGCTGAGCACGCCCAGGACCTGGCCCAGCCAGCCGCCCGTGCCGCCGCTGGCTGCTGCGCCCAGGCTGCTCGCCACCGCGCCGAACCGGCGCAACCGTCGCGTGCTGACCTGCAGGTCGACCAACGCCAACAGTGAACAACTCGGACCTGGCGATCGATCTGACGATCGCACGCGCAACAGATCGACGGCGCAGCGGCTGACCTGCGACGCTCGATGTCGAAGTTCACGGTCCTGCTCGCCGCTGCCGTGAGCGGCGGTGCCGGCCGCCTGGCCGCGGAAGGCGTCACGGTCCTTGGCCAGTTCCTGCAGCGTGTCGGACAACAGCGGTGGCGCGTCTTCGATCTCGCGCTGCAGGCGCTGAAACACGAACACCGCACCAAGCAGATAAGCGATCGCCGGCAGCAGCAACGCGACCCAGCCCAGCACCGGCCAGAGCAAGGCGACAAACAGTGCCGTTACGGCAAGCAGCCCGAGCAGCGCCAGCAGCAGCGCACCGAGCGCCAGCAGCACCCAGCGCATCAGTTGCGCGCGAGCCTGCGCCAGTTCGACCGACGCAAACTCCGCGCGCGACAGCAGCAGGTTGACCGACGCCGCCGACAGGCGACGCAGGGCATCGACGGGGGATGCCACGGCGAGCGCCGTCGGGGCTAGCGACGCGAGACCAGCAAGCCGATCAGGAAGCCGACGCCCGCCCCGATGCCGATCTGTGCCAGCCAGGCGATATGCCGCTGTCACCAGGTGGTCATCGGTGGGCGGCGTGCCGCCGGCCTTGGTGTTTTCGGTCACGGCGACCTGCGCCTCCTGCAGCCGCAGCTTGGCGCGATGCAGCGCCTCGGCGGCGCGTTCGCGCAGATCGTGTGCCTGCTGGCCACTGGCGGCCGCGGCCTGCTTGAGCAGCGATTCGACGTCGTCGAGCACGACCTTGGCGTCTGCGACCAACCTGTCGCGGTTCCTGGCTTCGTCCATAAATCCTCCGTAGGTCGGGTGGTTACGCGCACGGTGCAGCGGACTGCACACGGGACATGGTAGTCCGGTGCGATGCTGCAGTTCAGTGCGCTTGCAAACCATGGTTGGTGTCGGTCAAAAGGCGGCTGTTTGCACACTCGCTGTCGAGGGGCCGTGTCCCAGGCATCCAGTACCCTCGCGCTGGCTGTACGCAAGCGAAGCATGCCGATGACCCGCACCCCGGAGAGAAAACCATGAAGACGCGCGCAGCCGTGGCCTGGAAGGCCGGCGCTCCCCTGAGCATCGAGACCGTGGACCTGGAAGGACCCAAGGCCGGCGAGGTGCTGGTGGAGGTGAAGGCCACCGGCATCTGCCATACCGATCACTACACGCTCTCCGGGGCCGACCCCGAAGGCCTGTTCCCGGCGATCCTCGGGCACGAGGGCGCCGGCGTGGTGGTGGACGTCGGTCCCGGCGTGACCTCGCTCAAGCGCGACGACCACGTGATCCCGCTCTACACGCCCGAGTGCCGGCAGTGCAAGTTCTGTCTTTCGCGCAAGACCAACCTGTGCCAGCTGATCCGCAACACGCAGGGCAAGGGCCTGATGCCCGATGCGACCTCGCGCTTCTCGCTGAACGGCAAGCCCATCCTGCACTACATGGGCACCTCCACGTTCAGCAACTTCATCGTGGTGCCGGAGATCGCGCTGGCGAAGATCCGCGCCGATGCGCCGTTCGACAAGGTCTGCTACATCGGCTGCGGCGTGACCACCGGCGTGGGCGCCGTGCTGTTCACCGCCAAGGTGGAGGCGGGCGCCAACGTCGTGGTGTTCGGCCTCGGCGGCATCGGCCTGAACGTGATCCAGGGCGCGCGCATGGTGGGCGCCGACAAGATCATCGGCATCGACATCAACCCCGCGCGCGAGGCGATGGCGCGGCAGTTCGGCATGACGCACTTCCTCAATCCTAAGGAGCACGAGAACATCGTCGATGCGATCGTACAGCTCACCGACGGGGGCGCCGACTACAGCTTCGAGTGCATCGGCAACGTGAAGACGATGCGGCAGGCGCTGGAGTGCTGCCACAAGGGCTGGGGCCAGAGTGTGATCATCGGCGTGGCCGCGGCGGGGCAGGAAATCGCCACGCGCCCGTTCCAGCTCGTGACCGGTCGCGTGTGGAAGGGCTCCGCGTTCGGCGGCGCGCGCGGCCGCACCGACGTGCCGAAGATCGTCGACTGGTACATGGACGGCAAGCTCAGCATCGACCCGCTGATCACGCACACGTTGAAGCTGGAAGACATCAACCACGGCTTCGAGCTGATGGAGCGCGGCGAGTCGATCCGCAGCGTGGTGGTGTACTGATGGCGGCAGGTCTGGAGACGCTGTCCGAGCACGGCTGCTGCGGCGGCGTGCAGGGCTTCTATCGGCACGCCTCCCGCGTGATCGGGCTGCCGATGCGCTTCGGTGTCTATCAGCCGCCGCAGGCAAGGAACGGTCCGGTGCCGGTTGCGATCTGGCTCGCCGGCCTGACCTGCACGGAAGAGACCTTCGCGATCAAGGCGGGCGCGCAGCGCGTAGCCGCCGAATTCGGGCTGATGCTGGTCACGCCCGACACCAGTCCGCGCGACACTGGCATCGAGGGCGCCGATGCGAGCTGGGACTTCGGCACCGCCGCCGGCTTCTACCTGGATGCCACGCAGGCGCCGTGGTCACGCTACTTCCGGATGGAAAGCTGGATCACGCAGGAGCTGCCCGTGCTGCTGGCGCAGCACTTCGGCGCGGATCTCGACCGAACCGCCTTGTTCGGCCACTCGATGGGTGGCCACGGCGCGCTCACGCTTGCGCTGCGCCATCCGGGCCACTTCAGGAGCGTGTCCGCATTCGCGCCGATTGCCGCGCCAATGCACTGCCCGTGGGGTGTGAAGGCGTTCACCGGCTACCTCGGCGCCGACCGCAACTCCTGGGCTGCGCACGACGCGTGCGAACTGATCAGGGCCGGCGGCCGCCTGCCGCTGCTACTGGTGGATCAGGGCCTCGCGGACAAGTTCCTTGCCGAGCAGTTGCACCCGGACCGCCTGGAAGCCGCCTGCCGCGACGCCGGCCAGCCGCTGACGCTGCGCCGCCACGCGGGCTATGACCACGGCTACTACTTCATCGCGAGCTTCATCGAGGAGCACCTGCGGTTTCATGCGCGGGCGCTCGGCGCCGGGGGCTGAAGCGGCGCGGCTGGCAGAACCCGTCAGCGTGCGAACGGATTGCCCGTCGTGAACCACAGCGCGATGCCGGCGGCGATGATGTGTGCACCGTCGATCGCGTCCACGCCGACGAAGAACTTGGTCTGCAGCGCGGTCGACATCGGTATCTAGGCCGGATCGCTGGACGAGCCGGGCGACCTGAGCAGCGCCGTGCACATCTGGACATCGCGCAAGATCGACGGCGTGCTGATCCCGCCCGGTGCCAAACCGCTCGAGCAGGGGCTGCAAGACGCATAGGTCGAGGCGCCCGTTAAGGCGTTGTCTCGACCCGCCGCCCAAGCCTTGCTCATCGCCCTCTTGCGCTGGTCGGTCAACCGAAGGCTTCCCTTCGCGCCCGGCATCACGACCTTTGCGGAGCGATCGGGAACACATGCGGCGGCCACGCCGTGCGGGCCCCGAGTGAAGTCCGTACCGCGATCGCGGTCACTGTCGGCCATTCGCTTTGTCGGCGCCGTGCGTGCGACCTATGGTGGTCCGCACGCGCCGGCGCTGGCAGGTCGGCGTTTCTTCACCCCGGGCGGTGCGGCGCGATGTCCTGCCGCCGCCGGCCGCGCTTCACCGCGGGAGGACGACAATGAGATGCAGTACTGATACTAACGACGGCGACGGCAGCGACCGTACCGATGGCTCCGGCGGCCGACGCTACTTCGATGAGTCGGCGGTGGCCTGGCTCGTCGGCGAGGCCGTGCGCCACTTGCACGGCGAGGGCAAGGAAGCCGAGCTCTACTACCAGCGAGCGATAGAGCTGCTGCGCGGGCAGAAGGACGCCACCGAAGCCATCGTCCGGCTTGCGCAGCAGGTCGACCGCGACGACACAGGCGTGCGCTGGAGCCTGCTGCATGTGCTCGGCGACGTCAGCCATGCGCAGGCGGCCGGCTACCTCGTGGAGTCGGCGCTCGCGCGCCTGCCCGAGCACGATCAGAGCTGGCCCCAGAAATCCAGACAGCCGGATAAGTGGAAAATCTGCTCCTGAGAACGGGCCGGAGGCCCGAGAAAGCGGAGCTGATGATGAGCAGAAGGTCCCGACGTAACCACACCCCGGCGTTCAAGGCGAAGGTCGCGCTGGCCGCCGTGCGCGGCGACAAGACGCTGGCCGAGCTGGCCAAGCAGTTCGATGTGCACCCCAACCAGATCACCGAGTGGAAGAACCAGTTGCTCGAGCGCGCCGCCGGCGTCTTCGGCGACAGTGCCAAGGCAGCCGGAGCCGCCGGTCGATCTGAAGGTGCTGCACGCCAAGATCGGGCAGCTGGCGCTGGAGAACGATTTTTTAGAAGGCGCGCTCATCAAGGCGGGCATGCTGAGCGCAAAGCGATGATCGACCGCGAACACGAGCTGTGCGTGATCCGCCAGGCCGAGCTGCTGGGATCAGCCGGGCGCGCGGTGTACTACCTGCCGCGGCCGGTGTCGCGAGGCCGATCTGGCGCTGATGCGCCGGATCGACGAGTTGCACCTGGAGCACCCGTTCATGGGCGCGCGGATGCTGCGCGACTGCCTTGGCCGGGAGGGCGTCCAGGTCGGGCGCAAGCACGTCGCCACGCTGATGCGCCGCATGGGCATCGAGGCGCTGTATCGGCAGCCCAACACCAGCGAAGCGCAACCCGGGCATGTGGTCTATCCCTACCTGCTGCGCGGTGTGGCGATCGAGCGCGCCAACCAGGTCTGGGCGATGGACATCACCTACATCCCGATGGCCAGGGGCTTCGTGTACCTGGCCGCGGTGGTGGACTGGTACAGCCGTCGTGTCCTGGCTTGGCGGGTGTCGATCACGATGGAGGCCGACTTCTGCTGTGAGGCCGTGGAGGAGGCGCTGGCGCGCTATGGCGCGCCGGAGATCTTCAACACCGATCAGGGCAGCCAGTTCACCAGCCGGAGGCTTCATCGAGCGATGCTGGCCGACGCGGGATCCGCATCAGCATGGATGGCAAGGGCGCCTGGCGCGACAACGTGTTCGTGGAGCGGCTGTGGCGCACGGTCAAGTACGAGGAGGTCTACCTGCAGGCCTACGACTCTGTGAGCGAGGCTCGCGCCAGCCTGGCGACCTACCTCACCTTCTACAACACGCGTCGGCCGCACAGCAGTCTGGACGCGAGCACGCCTGATGAGTTCTACTTCGCCTCGCTGCCGGCGATCGCCGAAGGCAGCCTGAGAGCGAAGATCGCGGCGCGCAACACGGGTTGCCCGCCGGCCGGTGCGTGCGTTCGTCGCAAGCGACGCCCGCCCGCCGCCGTGGACAAGCCTGCCGCGCCCCGTTATCGTCCTAACCGCAGAGGATCCACTTATCCAACCCCGGAACTGTCTAGACGAATGGGGCCAGCTCTGTCGGGGTCGGAAGGCGAGAACTTCATCGTGATAATTGGTGCACCCGCGAATCCTTCAACGACACCGCCAGATTGAACACCAGCCTCGCCGCCGAGTGATCCTTCCGATCCGCCACGAAGTACCCGTTGCGCTCGAACTGGAACTTGTCGTCGGGCTGCGCATCGGCCAGTGACGCTTCGACGAACGCGTTGAGCACTCGCTTGCTGTTCGGGGTCAGCAGATCGAGGTAGTTCTTGTCGCCGCTGTCGGGCTGCGGGTCGCTGAACAGGCGCTCGTACATGCGCACTTCGGCCGCGCGGCTGGCGTGCACGGGCAGCCAGTGGATGGCGCCCTTCACCTTCACGCTGTTGGCGCCTTCGGTGCCGCTCTTCGTCTCGGGCAAGTACTCGGCGTGCACGGCGGTCACGTGGCCGGCGGCGTCCTTGTCCACGCCGGTGCACTTGATCACGTAGGCGGAGCGCAGGCGGACCATGCTGCCGGGCGAGAGGCGGAAGTAGCCCTTGGGCGGCGTCTCCATGAAGTCATCTCGCTCGATCCACAGTTCGCGCGCCATCGGGATCGTGCGGGTACCGAGTTCAGGCAAATGCGGGTGGACCTGGAACACGCAGTCTTCGGTGTGGTCCGCCGGCCAGTTGTCGATCACCAGCTTCAGCGGTTCCAGCACCGCGGTGGCGCGCGGGGCGCGGGCATCCAGGTCGTCGCGCAGCGCTTGTTCGAGCAGCGCGTAGTCGATCCACTGCATGCTCTTGCTGACGCCGATGCGCTCCATGAAGAGCTGGATGCTCTGCGGCGTGTAGCCGCGCCGGCGCAGGCCGACCACGGTGGGCATGCGCGGGTCGTCCCAGCCGTCGACGTGCCGGTCATCGACGAGCTGGATCAGCTTGCGCTTGCTCATCACCACGTAGGTGAGGTTCAGCCGGTTGAACTCGTACTGGTGCGGCAGCAGGAAGGGGTTGGGCCTGGCGCGCAGCGAGAAATCGTCGAGCGCGTGCTGCAGCAGCGGCGTGAAGTGCTGGGTGTGTTCACGCAGCAGCTTGAAGAACTCGTCGGCGTCGTTCAGCGCGAGGTCGGAGTTCTTGCTCCAGCTCGCGAACATGGCCTCCACGCGCCGCTCGTAGCGGCTGTGGCCGAGCTTGTCGCGCTTGTTCTCCACCACGTTGCGGCAGTGCAGGGCGAACTGGCGCTGGGCCTCGGCGCCTTCGGTGGCAATGTCCTCCAGCAACTGCCTGACCTGCGCAAACTGCGGTGCGCGCAGCAGCGGCACGATGCGCTCCAGCGTCCAGTCGTAGAACGTGCGCTGATCCTCGAACTCCAGCGTGCAGATGGAGTGAGTGATGTTCTCCAGCGCGTCCTCGATCGGATGCGCGTACGAGTACATCGGGTAGACCTTCCACGCATCGCCGGTCATGTGGTGCTCGGCAAAGCGGATGCGGTAGATCGCCGGGTCGCGCATGTTGATGTTGGGCGAGCCCATGTCGATCTTGGCGCGCAGGATCATGCTGCCTTCGGCATGCTGGCCGGCGCGCATCTCGCGGAACAGGCGCAGGCTCTCTTCGATCGGCCGGTTGCGGTAAGGCGAGTCGGTGCCGGGTTCGGTCAGCGTGCCGCGCGTCTCGCGCATCTGGTCGGCGCTCTGCTCGTCCACGTAGGCGTAACCGGTCTGGATCAGGTGCTCGGCAAACCGGTACATGTCCTCGAAGTAGTCCGAGGCGTGGTACAGGTTGTTCTCCTTGCCGTCTGCCCAGTCGAAGCCGAGCCAGCGCACGGAATCGAGAATGCCGTCGACGAACTCCTGGTCTTCCTTGACCGGGTTGGTGTCGTCGAAGCGCATGTGGCAGCGCCCGCCGAAGTAGCGCGCCAGGCCGAAGTTCAGGCAGATGCTCTTGGCGTGCCCGATGTGCAGGTAGCCGTTGGGCTCGGGCGGAAAGCGGGTGCGGATCTTCGCTGTGTCGGCGGGGGCGCCGGCGTGCTGGTCGTAGACGCCGGGCTTGCCGGACCAGTTGCGCTCGGCGTAGGTGCCGCGCGCGAGGTCGTCGGCGATGATGTTGCGGATGAAGTTGGTCGCTGCGGGCCTGGCGTCTTTCGCAGCGGGTTTGTCGGTCATGATGGAAGTGGTTTGCGCCTTGAACGCGTGATTGCTTGCGTGTGACTGAAAAGTGACCAACCCATTGTAGCCACGCGTGCTGCGTCGCCGCAGGTGCGGCGTCAAGGGAACCCAGGTCATTGACCGCCCTCGCGCGCTGACGGATTGACCGCGGGGTCGACCGCAGGGTTGGCGGCGGAGTTGACGTTTCCCGCCGCCCGCTTTCATGCTGGCTGTGCCGCGAGCCCCGATCGGAGGAGCCCTTGAGAGCCTGGATGTTGTGGATCCACCTGGCGAGCGTGGCCGCATTCGCCGGCGCCACGCTGACGCTGCTGGTGCTGGCGGCGACGATCACGCCGGTGTCGCCGCTGTCGTTCGCGGCGGTCAGGCAGGCGATGTCGATCACCGCCGAGCTGGTGGCCGTGCCGGCGCTGCTGGTGATGATCGTCAGCGGCATGCTGCTGGTGGTGGCGCGGCCCGGGCTGATCGACGCCCGCTGGGTCTGGGGCAAGGCGCTCGCCGGCGCCCTCGTCACCGTGGTGGCGCTGGTGCAGGTGCAGCCCGCCCTGCGGCGGGCCACCGCGCTGGCGGTGCAGGAGGCGGCCGGCAGCGTGGTGCAGGCAGAGGCCATGCTCGGCGCCAACGCGCAGGTGCCGATGGATGCCGCCCTGCGCCGTGAGCAGAGCGGCCAGTGGATCACGCTCGCGCTGCTGGGGCTGGCCACCGGCCTGGCGGTTTGGCGGCCGCGGCTGGGCGGCGCCGGCGAGCGCTGAGGCTGCCGGAGCGCCGATCCGGCGACGCGGACCGGGGCTTGTGCGCACGCAACGCGCGGCCTAGCGTCACCGGGCCGGACCGGAACCCGTCGGCACGAGCGAGCGCAAGCGATCGCAGGCGCGCCGCGTTCCGATCCGCGCCACGCAGCCCGCCCCGCCGCAACCGGATTGCGGCCTCCGCCGGCGGACGCGCGCCCGCAGAGAACTGCTCTCCGAGGAGGTTGTCATGGCCCGCTTCATCTCGCTCGTCAGCTACACCGACCAGGGTGCCCGCAACGTCAAGGACTCGCCGACGCGCGCCGACGCCTTCCGCAGGCTGGCCGAGGGGCTCGGCGTCAAGGTGCACTCGATGTACTGGACGCTCGGCAACTACGACCTCGTGGTGACCGTCGAAGGTCCGGAGGATGCGGTCACGGCCGCGCTGCTCAAGGTGGGCTCGGCCGGCAACGTGCACACGCACACGATGCGCGCCTACGACGCGACCGAGTTCGCAAAGGTGCTCAACATGGTGCCGTAGCGCGTCGGGTGCCGCCACGCCCGCGGTCCGGCTGGCTTTGCCGGGCCGGCGCTGCGGAACCGGCGCGCGCCCCAACGCGTGCGCCGACGCGTGCGCCGGGCCACGATCGCTGCACGCGCTGCCCGGGTGCCACAGGCAAGCCGCGGGGCGGACGCGCGTGCCGTCAGAACGGTCGGCCGAGGAAGAAGTACATCGTCTTGGTGCCGTCCTCGGCCCAGCCGTAGCCGAGGTAGGCCGGGCCGAGCGGGCTGTCGGCGGAAACGAAGAGCGCGGCCGACTTCAGATCTCCGCTCGGATTGCCCGGCACCAGCGGGTTCTTGTACCGGCCCGCTTCGAGCGACAGCCCGCCGTACGCGCCATCGAGAATGCTGCCGCGCATGATGCGGCGGTAGTAGATCAGCTGGCCGAATGTGAACTCGCTGTGAATCAACTGGCCCGTGCTGTAACCCGACTGTCGCAGGAAGCCGCCCCAGGTGAACCGGTCGTAGCTGGGGAGCGGATCGTTGCCCAGTTTCCCGCCCGTGATGGCGCGCAGACGCAAGGTGTTCTCGCCGAACGAGTGCACGGTGTTGCCGCCGGCGATCCATTTGCTGTACTCATCGTCAGCGCCCAGATTCGCGCTGGATGAGTAGAGCTCGGCGCCGGCCCCCCAGCCATCGCGCGGGAAGTCGACGTTGTCGATGCGGTCGAAGATCAGCTGCGTCCGGTAGGCGCCGCGCTTGTACGTCACGTCGGACGGATCGATCAGCGACGGGCCGGTGTCCAGGCGCGGGGTCAGCCGTCCGCCCTCCACGCCGATGCGAAACTCGCCGTACTGCTTCAGGTGCAGGCCGAAGTCGAGGCCGACCTCGCTCTCTTCGACGTTGTAGACGGCGACGCGGTCGCTGCCACGGTAGATGTCGGCGCGATCGAGCCGCCAGCCGACGCGCGGGGCGACGAAGGCACTGCCCTGCACCGACAGCGGCTGGTAGAACTCGACGCGCACGCCGTTGCTGAAACCGAGTTGGGCGTCGGTGCGCAACTCGGCGCCGCGGTCATTCAGCCATGTCATGCGGTGGCCGACCAGCAGGCTGAAGTAGGTCTCGCCGCCGAAGTCGCTGTACAAGCCGACGCCCAGCCGCAGGAAGTTGGGGCCCCAGGCTTTCTCGGCCGCGTCGATCGAAAGCACGCGCCGCCCCGCTTCGTCGAGGACACGGTAGTTCACGTGCTCGAAGTCGCCGGTGCCGTAGAGGCGACGCATGTCGGCGTCGAGCCGGGCGGTCTCCAGCGGCTCGCCGACCCGGGTTTCCATCACCGCCTGGGCCGCCTCGGGATTGACCGTGTGCAGCTCTTCGAAGCGGATCTCGTCGACCGGACGCAGGTCCGGCGCCAACGCCACCTGCTGGCGCTTGCGCAGGGCCGCGAACTCGGCCGGCGGCAGCGCGAGCGGCGCCAGCCGGTCGGCCACCTTGCGCGCGGCCTCTTCGCCGAGCGGCGCGATCTTGGCCAGGTTGTCGAAGTCGCCGGTGGAAAAGTCGCCGAGTTCGGGCGTGATCAGGATGTCGGTCGGCTTGAGCTGCGCGAGCGAGGCTTGCACGTTCTGCTCGGTGAGGATGCTGAGCATCTGCGATGCCACGCCGAAGATGCTGGTGAGTTCCTCGCGCTTGAGCAGCGGCGTGCCGACGTTGACGGCGATGACGATGTCGGCGCCCATGCTGCGTCCGACCTCGACCGGCAGGTTGCTGGTCAGCATGCCGTCGACGAGGATCATGCCGCGGTACTCGGCCGGTGCGACCGCGCCCGGCACCGCCATGCTCGCGCGCATCACGTTGGCGAGTTCGCCTTCATCGAACACCACCGCCTTGCCGGTGACCAGGTCGGTGGCGACCGCCCGGTACGGGATCGGCAGGCTGTCGAAGTCGTGGTAGCCGGGCATGCGCGCCACTTCGCGCAGCATGGTCTCGAGCTGCACACCGCTGACCAGGCCCTTGCCGACGGTGGTCTTGCCCTTGGAGGTGCCGAATTCCGGGCCGACGTAGTTGACGTAGTCGTCGAGCTTGCGGCGGAAAGACAGTTCCTGGCGCGGCGGCATTTCCTTGAAGAGCTTCTCGACCGACATGCCGGCCACCATCTTCTCCATGTCGGGCACGCTCATGCCGGTGGCGTAGGCGCCGCCGACGATCGAGCCCATGCTGGTGCCGGCGATGCAGTCGATCGGCACGCGCAGTTCCTCCAGTACCTTGATCACGCCGACGTGCGCGGCGCCGCGCGCGCCGCCGCCGGAGAGCACGAGGCAGATCTTGGGCCGCTTGGCGCCGGCTGCAGGGCGCGCCGGGTCGGACGACGCGGTCTGCGCCGCCGCGGGCACGATCGTGGCAGCCAGCAGCAAGGCGAGGGCAGCACGCAGGCGCCGCCGGATGTGAATGACTGATGCGTTGTTCATGCGGTGCGGTCTTGGAATGTGAGCGGCGCTCGGAATGGGTTCAAAACATGGCCTGCCGCGCGATCGGCGCTACTGCGGTCGCGCGCGGATGCGGCGCGAGAAGTCCGGCGCCTGGTCGGCCTGCTGCGCACGCGCGTTGACCAGCGACTGCCGCTGCAGCTCCTCGAACGACAGCCCGCGGTCGTCCAGCCGGCCCTGCTCGTACAGGTACTGCGGCACGTAGCCGCTGGCAAGGATCTTCCAGCTGAAAGGAACGTGCCCCGGATTGACCACCGAGTGCATCCAGATCGTGGTGGTGCAGTTGGTGGTCAGCGAGTTGTAGAAGTACGGCCGCTCCTTCAGCTGGTTGATCGCCTGCACGTAGGTCATGAACACGCGGCGCGCAGCCTCCGGCGTGCCCTTGAGCCGGTAGACGTAGACCTGCTCCGGCGGGTCTTTGCGGTAATTGGTACGCAGGCGGATCAGGTCGCGCTCGTCGGCCACCGCGTAATAGAGCTCGTACTGGCGGAAAAATCCGTTCACGGTCGAGTAGCTCTCGCCTTTCTCCTTGCGCGTTTCGATCGACACCGCGAGGTGCTCGCCGCCGGCGAACTCGAAGCTGAGCATGATGTGGGCCACCGCCGGCCCCATCCAGTAGGTCGCCACCAGGTCCACGCCCTGCAGCTTGGCGAGGTCGTAGCGCTTGTCGTAGTACGCCGGCGTGAAGTCGCTCTCGCTGCGGTAATCGAAGTTGCGCACGTTGTGCACGGTCACGACGTCGCCGTCGACCGAGGCGTAGGCAAGGCGCACGTTTTCGGCCACCCAGTCGCGGTCGTTCGATGGCGCGATGCCGAAGTACCACGCCAGCGTCGCGGCGAACACCGCGCCGAACACGGCCGCCATGCGCCAGCGCCAGCGGCGCAGGAAGAGAGCGATCACGGCGGCCACGGTCACGATCGCAGCACCAGCCGCCAGTGCCGCGCGCAGCGCGGGGGGGCCGGACACGTTGAGCGCCAGCGCGCTCCATGCGCCGCCCAGCAGGATCAGCAGGCCGAGCAGGACGAGGCCCGCCAGGGTGGCAAGTCGAAGAGGCATGGTTTCCGAACGTTGAGGCGGCCGCGAGTTCGGCCGGATTGGGTGAGGTTTTACCGCACGATAGCGGCCAGTCGGCGGGTTCCGTTGCGCGGCATCAGTGTCGGGCCGCGCGCGAAGACGGTGCGCCTCGTGCCGTGTTCCGGTGCAGCCAGGTCGCCACCCTCGACGACGAGGTGGTCCGCCTGACGCCCAAACCCCGTTCGCGCGGCGCGCGTCGCCACGGAATCGGTCACCCAAAGCGGTCAACCCTCCCTGTCGAACTGTCTGCACCTGCCGTGTGGCACATGCGGCTGACGGCGGGCGGCCGTGCAAGCACGCTATGCATCAGGAGGTCGTCGACCATGGTCACGCCGGTCTGGGATGCAAGCCTGTTCATGGAAACGTTCTGCGAGCGGCGCGGCGCGTCGTTCCTGGACGAGCCGCTGAACCTGGCGACCAACCTCGTGTTCCTGCTCGCCTGCCTGATGCTGGTGCGGCGCGTGGTCCACCTCCGCGGCGACGGCTGCACGGTGCCGTTCAGCGTGCAGGCGCTGATCGCCTCGATCGGCGCGGTGGCGCTCAGCTCGGCCGTGTTCCACATGTCGGCCTTGCGCTGGGCCGGCGTGTCCGACGCCATGGCGGTGCGCCTGTTCGCGATGGCGTTTGCGGCCTGCTACATGCGCTGGCTGCTGAACTGGCCGTGGCTGTGGGTGGCGGTGGCGATCCCGGCCCTGTTGTCCCTGGCGCTGGTGGTGCCGGGCGCGCTGCCGCTGTCCAGGCTGTACGGCGCGGCGCCGCTGCTGCCGGGGGCGCTGGGGCTGGTGCTGTTCGCGGCGATCCTGGCGCTGCGTGGCGACCCGGCCTGGCGCGTGATCGCCGCGGCGGCCGCCAGCTTCGCGGTGGCGATGGTGTTCCACCGTGTCGACCGCCCGCTGTGCGAGGTGCTGCCCACCGGCACGCACTTCCTGTGGCACCTGTTCAGCGGCATTGCCGCGTACCTGATGGCCAGCGCGGTGCTGGAACGGGCCGCGCAGCGGCTGTCGCCGCTGCAGCCGGTGCGGGTCGCGGCCTAGCCCGATGATGGACGAGCCCTGGCCGCTGCTGCGCGACCTGTCGACGGCGTTGCTGGTGCTGTTGCTGGCCGGTCTGGCGCTGGCGCCGTGGGCGCCACCGGCAGGCCCGCGCGCGAGTCAGCCCGTCAACCCGAGCGCCGACCACAGCAGCGTGCCGAGCCGCCGACCCGGGGCCAGCGTGAACAGCCCGGCGATCACCAGCGCGCCGCTGATCAGCCCGGTCATGGCCCGCGCGTGACCGGCGCGGTCGTGCCGGCTCGCCCTGTGCACCGCCACCGGCAACAAGACCAGTGTGAGCAGCGTGAACAGGTGGATCGGCGTGAAGCCGGCGAGGTTGACCATGCCGGTGTCGCGCATCAGCAGCGAACTGCCCGCCACCACGAGCATCAGCGCGACCCAGGTCCAGCCGAGCCGGCGATGCGTCAGCGTGCCCTTGGCGCCAGCCAGCTGCAGCAGCCCGATCAGCAGGGCGGCGCCGGCGGCGAGCGTGTGGATCAGGATGTGCGGCGGCCAGGCGCTGGCGTTCATCGAAACGAATGTGTCGCGGTGATCGATGCCGGCAGCATGGCGATCGCCGCCGTGCTGTGCCGGTGCGCCGCGACTGTCGGCAGCGAGGCGGCGCCAATCGACGCCGGCGCGGCGCGGGCGAGAGCGGCCGGACTCAGCGCCCGCCGCCGCGCGCGACGGCACCTGTCGGGCCGCGCGCCGCGACGTGGGCACCGGCATGGCCGGCGCGGCGTGCCTGCGCATGCGCGGCCGCGATGCGCTCGCCGCGCCGCTTGCGCAGCCAGACCCACAGGCCGGTGCCTACCAGCAGCATCGGCGCCAGCCCGGTGACGAACATCGCCAGCATGCCCACCGGCCCGAAGGCGCTGCCACTGTGCAGCGGGAACAGCCAGTGCATGAAGGTCTCGCCGGCGGTACGCGTGCGGTCGCTGCGTTCGACCAGGATCTCGCCGCTGCCCGGATGCACCCAGGCGATCGTGTCGCCGAGGCGGTACTCGTCGCCCGGCGCACGCAGGTAGAACTGCATGCCGGTCATCTGGCCGAACGGGATGCGGATTTCGGTGATCGACTGCTGCGGAAAGGCCTGCCGCACCGTCGCCACCATGCGATCGAGCGGCAGCGTGTCCTCGGTGCTCTGGCGGAACGGAATCGTCGGGAACGACTGCACCTTGGAGAACACGCTGACCAGGTCGCGCACGTAGTTGGTGTAGACGAGCGTCACGCCGGTCAGCGTGGCGAGCAGCAGCAGCAGTGCAACGACGGCGCCCAGCGAGCGGTGCGCATCGAAGGCGAAGCGCGTCGCCGACGCGCGCAGGTTCACCGCCAGCAGCCGGGCCCAGCCGGTGCGCTGGCGCGGCCACGCGAGCACGATGCCGCTGACGGCCGAAGTCAGCAGCAGGAAGCCGGCGATGCCGACGATGTTCGAGCCCGGTTCCCCCAGCAGCACGTTACGGTGGAACTCGTAGATCGTCTGCAGCGCATAGCGTGGCGCCAGCGAGCGCTGCTCAGCCGAGCGCATGCCCAGCAGTGCGCCGCTGGCCGGATCGAACATGGCCTCGATGCGCGGATTGCCGATGCGGCGTGTCGGATGCGAGCGCACCAGCAACCGGTAGACGTCGCCTTGCGCCTGCGGGATGCGCAGCCGCTCCACGTGGCCCAGCCCGGCGGCCTCGGCCCGCGCGAGGACTTCGCCCGGCGCCAGCATCGGTCCGCTGCCGCGTGCGACGAGCAGATCCGGATTGAGCCAGGCGTCGATCGGCTCTTCGTAGACAAGGATGGCGCCGGTCAGCCCGACCAGCGCGAACCACAGGCCGACCAGGATGCCGAGCCAGCGGTGCACGCTGAACCAGCGGCTGGCGCTGCGGGGCGCGCTGCGCGCGGGCTGCCCTGTCGGCACGGCCTCGACCTCCCTCGATGGAAGCGGTGTGCGCGGACTCTAGCAGCGGCCGCCTTGCGTGGCAGCCAGCGGATGGCAGCCGGCTTGCGCTCGGGGCACCTGCCCCGGCTAGCGGCCGAGCAGGAACTTCTCCAGGAACAGCACGCGCGCGGCGAACAGGTAGTCGGCGTTCTCCTTCTTGGCGAAGCCGTGGCCCTCGTTCTCCGCGATCATGGTCCACACCGGCACGTCGTTCTTCGCCACGGTGGCGGCGATCTGCTCGGCTTCCTGCACCGGCACGCGCGGATCGTTGCGGCCATGCACGACGAACAGGGGCGTCTTGATCTTCTGCGCGTTATTGACCGGCGCGATCTGCTCCATCCAGGCGCGCATCGCCGGGTCGCGCTCGTCGCCGTACTCGACGCGGCGCAGGTCGCGCCGGTAGCTCTCGGTGCGTTCAAGGAAAGTGACGAAGTTCGAGATGCCCACGGCCGGGATCGCGCCGCGGATGCGGTCGGCGTAGTGCACCGTGACCGCGTTGGCCATGTAGCCGCCATAGCTGCCGCCCTGCACGATCACGCGCGACGCATCGAGGTCAGGCTGCCGGGCGATCCAGTCGAGCAGGGCGCCGATGTCGCGCACCGAGTCCTCGCGCAGTTGGCCGTTGTCGAGCTGGTGGAAGGTCTTGCCGAAGCCGGTCGAGCCGCGCACGTTGGGCTCGATGAAGGCCACCCCCAGCTCGTTGACGATGTAGTTGTAGCGGCCGTTGAACCCCAGCGTCGCCTGCCCCTCGGGGCCGCCGTGGATCTCGATCAGCACCGGCCGCTTGCCGGTGAAGGTCTGCGGCGGGCGCTGGATCAGGCCGCTGATGGCGCGGCCGTCGAAGCTCTTCCACTCGATGCGCTCGATCGGCGTGAAGCGCGACGTGTCGAGGCCCGCGGTGTCGGCCGCGGCCCAGACCTGCGGCGCGGCGCCCGGGGTGTCGAGATCGATCACGCGCACCTCCGACGGCGCACGCGATGACTGGGCGGCGAAGGCAAGGCGGCGGCCGTCGGCCGACAGGCGCACGGTCGTGACGTGCAGCCCGGGCGGCAGCGCCAGCGGGCGCGGCTGCAGGCTGGCGCCTTCGATCAGAAACGGCACGCCGACGCCGCCCTGGTTGACCACGGCGATCGCGCGGCTGCCGTTGCGTGCGCGGTTGCCCCCGCTGACGTCCCACGGCTGGTCGTGCGTCACGCCGTCGAAGCGGTGGTTGGCCGGGTCGTAGCGATAGAGCTGGCGGAATTCGCCGAAGCGATCGGTCAGCACGAACAGTGCGCGGCCATCGGGCGCGAAGTCCGAACCGAGCGTGAACTGCGGCGGCTCGCCGTCGCGCGGCAGCAGCTTGCGCCGCTCGCCGCCGGGAAGGTCGAGCAGCCAGACCTCGGCGCGGCTGGCCGACAGGTAGCGGTTGAGCAGCACGCTGCGATCGTCCGGACTGAACTCGCCCGGGAACCAGCCGACGCCGGGCAGGCTGGTCCGGGCCAGGCGCTGCCCGGTCTTCACGTCGATCAGGAGCAACTCGATGCTGATGCCGGCGCTGCGGTCGGCCGCACTGCGGTCCAGGCGCGCGCAGGTGACGAGCACGGCGGTGCCGGCGCGATTGAACTCGCCGGCGTCGCAGCGCTGGCCGGGCTCGGTCAGCGCGGTTTCGGTGCCGGTGGCCAGATCGAGGCGGAACACCTGGGTCGCCTCGCTGCCGCCGGTGTCGCGTTCGAACACGATGAGGTTGGCGTCGCTCGGCAGGAAGCTGCCGCTGCGCGTCGGCTCGTTGGCAAAGGTCACCTGCGTCAGCGGTGCGCCGGGGCCGTCGACCGTATGCAGTTGCGTGCGCTGCTGACCCGGCGGGCCGGCGAGGAAGCTGACCAGCAGGCGCCGGCCGTCCGGCGACCAGTCGGCCAGACCGGCGCCCTTGAAGTCGGTGTAGCGGCCGATGCGTGCAGGCAGGCTGGCCGGTACCGGTGGCACGCCGGTCATCGTCAATGCGGCGGGCGGCATGACGCTGCCGCCCGCGACCTCGACGCCGGACGGCGCGGTGGCGCAGCCGGCGAGCAGCATCGTGCAGGCGAGTGCCGCGATCGGCGCGCAGCGAACGCCGCCATGGGTGAACAGGGTCGAGAGCGCGGGGCGGGCAGGGGTCATCGGGTAGGGTTCTGTGGGCAGGGGTCAGGGGGCGGTCGCGAAGGCGGCGCGGATCGCTTCGATGCGGGCGCGGTTGACGCCGAAGTCCTTGCGGCCGATGCGCGAGCTCGAGCGCACGTGGATGACCGAGGCGGCCGGATCGACCGCGAATTCGGCGTCGTCGACAAACTTCAGCCAGCGCGTCTGGAACTGCACGTACAGGTAATCGGGACCGGATTGCAGAATGCGTGCGCCCGGCATCTTCAGCACGATCGCGCCGATGCGCGTGAGCGCCACCGCGCCGTCGCCGCTGAACTTGATCGGCTCGATGCGCGCGTACTGCGCGCCGGCGCCTTCGTACAGATGGGCCTGGCTGCTGACCGAGTTGTCGGTGCGCGAGGGCGGCCGCAGCTTGCCGTCGCGCACGCCGAGGTCGGCGGGCAGGGTGCCCTTGAGCAGCCCGACCTGGCCGGCCGCGAGCAACAGCAAGGCGGCCAGAAGGACGAAGAAGAACAGCAGGCGCAGCAGTTTCATCGGCGAACCGGCAGGATGGCGAATGGGCGAATGGGCGAATCGGGCGAGGCGCGCACCATAGCGCAGCGCTGCCTGCCGGCCCGCAGGCGGTGCGTCGAACCGACGCCAACCTGGGACGGATCGCCGCACGCAGCCTCGCGCAAGGGCGACGCGCAGATCAGGTGCCAGTGCCGACGCCGAACATGCGCATGAAGCGGCGGTCGATGTGGTCTTTCCAGTGCCACACCCAGTCGCCCTGCACACTGAAGTCGCCCCAGGTGGCGATTGCGTGCCGGCGGCCGGTGGACAGCAGGTACAGCGCGCGCTGCTGCGGGATGTAGGGCCGCGGCGCCTGCCCGGCGAGCACGCGGCGCAGGTTGGCCGCCAGCGGCGCGCCGGCCCGCACGGCATACACGCCGGACTTCGGGCGCGGATGGCCGATCACGCTGGCGCAGTCGCCGGCCGCGAACACGAACGGATGCGAGGGCGAGCGCTGGGTCGTGTCGACCGCGATGAAACCGCGCTCGTCGAGTTCGAGGCCGGCCGCGCGCGGCCACTCGGCGGCACGGCTGCCGGTGGCCACCAGGGTGGCGTTGGATTGCAGCTCGCCGCCATCGGCCAGCAGCACGGTGTCGGGGCCGAGCTCGGCGGCGTCGTCGTCGATCGTGCGCACGTCGAGCGCGCGCAGCTGGGCCTGCGCCAGGGCCCGCACGCGCGGGGCGAAGCCCGGCAGCACGCCGGCGCGGCCGCTGACCAGTTGCACGCGCAGCGCCGGGCCGCTGCTGCGCGCGCGCCAGGCGGCGGCCAGCGCGATCTCCAGCCCGCCGGCGCCGCCGCCGACCACGGTCAGGGGCGGCACCTCGCCGCCGCCGTCGGCGTGCGACTGCGCGCTGGCGGCGAACACGGCCATCAGCTGCTGCCAGCGCACGATGAACTGCTCGATCGGCCGCACCGGCACGCCGTGCTCGCGCAGGCCCGGCAGCGACTCCTCATCGGCCACCGGCCCGGTGTCGATCGAGATCAGGTCGAAGTCGATGCGGTGGCCGCGATCCGTATAGGCCGAGCGGGTCGCAAGGTCGAGCTTGACGAGGTGTGCCGCCACCACGTTGATCGCGCTGCCGCGCAGCAGCGGCGCCAGCGGGATCACGCACTGATCGAGCGTGTAATGGCCGGCGATCCAGCCGGGCAGCATGCCGCTGTAGACCTGCCGCGGATAGGGCGTGAGCAGGACGATCTGCGTGTCCGGCGGCGGCGAGCGGCCGAACTCGCGCAGCAGCGAGCAATGCGCATGGCCGGCGCCGACCAGCAGCAGGCGCGCGCTCATCGGGCCGACCCCGCGGCGGCGGCGGCAGGTGGCGGCGCACCCTTACCGAGCGAGAGGTCGCCGATCCAGGCAAGTGCGCGACCGCCGGTGTTGTCGGCATCCGCTGCCACGCCGAGCGCGGCCAGCGGCGGCAGGGGGTCGGCGCCGGCGGCGCGACCAGCTTCGGCCTCGTGCGCGAACGCGCGAGCGAAGTCGGCGCGCAGATCGCGCGCCTCGGACTGCCAGACGCCGTCCGCATGGCCGCTCGCCGTCGAGCGCAGGACCAGCATCTGCACGCGGCTGGTGTAGGCGTTGGCGAGCCAGGTACCGGCCGGCAGGCGCGCATCCCACACGTAGCAGAGGGCCGCAGCGGGCAGTTCGGGGTCGAACAGCGTGCGGCCGAGCTGCACCTTGATGCGATCGAAGGTGCGCAGCCGATCGAGCGGGAGATCGAAAAGCACGCAGACGCGCGCCGGGGTGTCGTCACTGGCCTTGTGCCGCAGGTCGGCGCCGGCCGGCTGCGCCTCGACGCGCCAGCGCCAGCGCAGCCAGGGCGTGGCGCCGACATCGCTCGTCAGCGGATGCAGCAGGTTGGCGTAGCCGCCGTCGCTTTCCATCTTCAGAGCGCGGCCGCCGTCGATGGGCATGACGGTGTAGCGCGTGTGACGCGGCAGCTTGGGCAAGGTGATCACGCGCCAGGGCGCGGGTGGCGTGTTGTCGGCGGCGGCCGAGAACGGGGCGATCAGTGGCGCGCGCGGCGCTGCGTTCGCCTCGGGCGCGATCATCGGCGCCAGGCTGGTGGCTGCCAAGGGGAGCACCCCCAGCAGCGCGGCCAGTGTGCCCGCCCGGCGGCCCAATCTGGGCTGACCGCTCGGCCGAGGCGCGTGGCTCGATGCGCTCATGCAGCAATCCAGCCGGCGGCGCGCGCGGCACGGTAGTCGTCGGCGGTGTCCAGGTCCGGCAGCGGGTCGAACTCGGCGCAGCGCAAGCCGGCCTGCGCCAGGCGGGCGCGCGTCGCGGCCAGCACGGACGGCGTGCCCCAGTCGATGCCGGCGAACAGCGCCGGCTGCGGCGCCTTCAGGCCGATCAGCACGTAGCCGCCGTCGCGGGCCGGCACCAGGACCGCGTCGTGCACGGCGAGCGCCGCGGCCGCGCGCTGCAGGTGGGTCGAGGTCAGGGCCGGGCAGTCGGTGCCGATCAGCAGGCAGCCGTGGCGGGGCCGCGCGGCCAGCGTCGCAGCGAGCGCCGCGTGCATGCGGGCGCCGAGGTCGGCGCCTTCCTGGGTCGCGAGCTTCACGCGCTGTCGCTTGACGCAGGCGATCACTTCCGGGTGGTCGGCATCGCCGGCGATCCACAGCGTGACCTCCCCCAGCGCGGCATCGCGCGCCCGGAACAGCGTGGACTCGACCAGTTCGCGGTGCAGCGCCAACGCGCCGTCGGCGCCGAGCAGCGGGATCAGCCGCGTCTTGACCGCACCGGCCAGCGGGGCGCGCGCGAACACGGCGATCGGTGTCGGCGGCATGCTTCAGCGCACGTCGCGGTAGCGGCGCGCGAGATCGGTCGGATCGGCGCCGAGGAAGTACGCCAGGCGCAGTCGCCACATGAGCCAGATCGTGCGCCACACGCCGTCGCGCTCCCAGCGCCGGCCGGAGGTGGTGACGCGCTGCGCGAGGGCGATCGGCGGCGTGATCGTGCCGGCGCGCCGGCTGAACTCGATGTCTTCCATCAACGGGATCGGCGCGAAGCCCTCCAGCGCGGTGAACGCGCCGCGCGTGACGAAAATGGCCTGGTCGCCGGTGCAGATGCCGCTGGCGCGTGAACGCCAGTTCATCAGCCGCGCAATCCACGGCAGCCAGGGGTCGCTGCCGTCGATGGTGACGTCGAACCGGCCCCAGCAGCGCGGCACATTGGAGATGGCGCGGAAGATCGCGCGGTCGGCCTCGGGCGGCAGCACGCTGTCGGCGTGCAGGAACAGCAGGACATCGACGTTCTGTGCCAGCTCGTCGCGCGCGCCGGCGTTCATCTGCACCCGCGCGCCCGCGGGGCGCGCGACGATCACGCGGTCGGCCCACGGCGCGGCGCTTACCAGCGTGCCATCGTGGCTGCCGCCGTCGACCACGATCACATAGGCGCCGCGCTCGCGCAGCGGCAGCAGGCGGCGCAGCGCCGCCTCGATGGTGGCGGCTTCGTTCAGGACGGGGATGATGATCGCGAGGCGCATGCAACAGAGACCCGCCGCCCGGCGGGGTCGGCGTGGCGAGCATTGAACCACAGCGCGACGGCGCGGCGACAGCGGGCATCGGACCGGCGGCCGGCGCGTCGGCGCAGGCTGCGGCGCGCGCCGCGTCGTAAACTCGTTTGAACCTGACTTCGGGCGCGCCCGCGCCTTCTCCAGCCTGTGGCGAGCGACACTGCAGTAGTCAACGATGCGCCCGCCGCCGGCGCTGCCGCATTCGATGCGCATGTGGTCGCAGTCGGCGCATCCGCCGGTGGGCTGGACGCGCTGGAGCGGCTTCTTCGGCGCCCTGCCGATGGACAGCGGGGCGGCCTACGTGGTGATGCAGCACCTGTCGCCGGATCACAAGTCGATGATGGACAACCTGCTCGGCCGCTACACCGCGATGCCGGTGCGGGTGGCCAAGCATGGCGTGGCGCTGCGGCCGACTGCGTGTTCCTGATCCCGCCCGCGACCCAGATGACGCTCGTGGCCGGGCACCTGCACCTGGCGCCCAAGCCGGAGCACGGGCTGTCGCTGCCGATCGACGTCTTCTTCCGCTCGATGGCCGAGGAGGTCGGTGGACGCGGCGTGGCGATCGTCCTGTCGGGCACCGGCTCGGACGGCGCGCGCGGCATCCCGCGCGTCAACGAGGAAGGCGGCCTGGTGATGGTGCAGGACCCGACCACCGCCAAGTTCGACGGCATGCCGCGCAGCGCCATCGCCACCGGGCTGGTCGACGTCGTCGGCCCGGCCGAGACCCTGGCCTTGCGGCTGGTGGAGCACCTGCGCACGCCGCGCCACGAGCTCGATGCCGCGCTGCGTCGGCGGCCGACGCGATGCCGGCCGTGGCGCAGCCGCTGGACGGCATCATGGAGCTGCTGCTGGCCAGCGGCGGCATCGACTTCCGCGAGTACAAGCCGAACACCGTGCTGCGCCGCATCGAGCGCCGCATGCAGGTGCTGCACTGCGCAACTTCGCTGACCGACCCCCAGCGACCTGGCAGGCCGCATCCGCCGACGAGGTCGGCGCTGCTGCGGCGCGAGCTGCTGATCCCGGTGACGCGCTTCTTCCGCGATCCTGCGCACTGTTCGAGCTACCTCGGCCGACGCGTGATCCCGGCGCTGGTGCAGCAAAGCGCGGCCGAGCCGATCCGCGTCTGGGTGGCCTGCTGCGCCACCGGCGAGGAGGCGTATTCGATGGCCATCCTGTTCGCCGAGGCCTTCCGCCGCCTGGGCCGCACGCGGCTGGTGAAGATCTTCGCCACCGACGTCGAGCAGCAGTACCTGGACCACGCCGGCGCCGGCACCTACCCCGACACCATCGCCGCCGAGGTCTCGGCCGAGCGGCTGCAGCAGTTCTTCCACGAACGCCACGGCGTCTACACCGTGCTGCCCGAGATCCGCCAGATGGTGATCTTCGCGCGCCACAACCTGGTCGCCGACCCGCCGTTCACGCGCATGAACCTGGTGAGCTGCCGCAACATGCTGATCTACCTGCGGCCGCGCGCGCAGGACGCGGCGGTGAGCCGGCTGCACTACGCGCTGGCGGCCAACGGCGTGCTGTTCATGGGGCCGAGCGAGTCGCTGGGCGTCTGCACGCACTTCGCCGCGCTGCCGGGCCGGCACAAGGTCTACCAGCTGCTGCGCCGCGACCGGCTGTCGATCTCGCTGGACAGCGGCGGCCGCCACCGCAGCCTGGCCGGGCGCATGGCCGCGCGCAGCGTGCTGCCGCCGGCCGATGCGCAGGCGCTGCTGGTCGAAGGCGGGCAGGCCCTGCTGCTGCAGAGCTATGCGCCGGCATCGCTGCTGGTGAACGAGGCGCACGAGCTGCTGCACGTCTACGGCGACGCACGCAACCTGCTGCAGATGGCCGAGGGCCAGGCGACGCTGGACGTGCTGAAGCTGCTGCCGCGCGCAGCTGTGGGCGTGCGGCCGGGGGCATGCTGCCAGTGGCGCGCAAGCGACAGCGCGAGCGCGCCGCATGCGCGCGGCGCATGCGCGCCGGGGCGAGCGCGCGCCGGCGGGTGCGCCGGTCGTCGTCGCCAGGCCGCTGGACGGCGCCGACGGCCGCAAGCTGGTGCTGCTGTCGTTCGAGCGCCTGCCCGACGACGAGACGGTGCCGCGCGACAGCGATGTCGAGCTGCTCGCGCACGACGTCGAGCACCAGCGCCGCATCGAGGCGCTGGAGCGTGAACTCAGCCTCACGCACGACAGCCTGCAGGCCACCATCGAGGAGCTGGAGACCAGCAACGAGGAGCTGCAGGCCACCAACGAAGAGCTGATGGCCAGCAACGAGGAGCTGCAGAGCACCAACGAAGAGCTGCAGTCGGTCAACGAAGAGCTGTACACGGTGAACGCCGAGTACCAGGAGAAGGTCGACATCCTGAACTCGGTGAATGCCGACCTGGAGAACGTCTCGAAGGCGGCGGCGATCCCGACGCTGTTCGTCGACGACGCGCTGTGCCTGACGCGCTTCACGCCCGAGGCGGCGCAGCTGTTCAAGGTGCGCGAGGGCGATGTCGGGCGCTCGATCGAGGACTTCGCCAACCAGCTCGACTACCCCGAGCTCTTCGTCGACCTGCGGCGCACGCTGAAGACCGGCGTCGTCACCGAACGCGAGGTGCCCAGCCGCAACGGCGAGTGGTGGCTGGCGCGCATCCAGCCCTACCTGGGGCCGGCGCAGGCCGGCGCCACGCGCGCGGTGATGACGTTCTTCAACGTCACCTCGGTGAAGGACTCGCAGCGGCTGCAGGCGATCATCGATTCGCTGTCCGAGCACCTGGCGGTGGTCGATGCGCGCGGCCCCATCATGTGGTCAATGCCGGCCTGGCCGCGCTTCGCGCAGTCCAACGGCGACCATGACCTGGCACTGACCGGCCCGGGCACCGACTATCTGCAGGCGTGCACCGGCAGCGCGCCGCGCGACGCCGCCGCGCAGCGTGCTTACGATGGCCTGGCCGACGTGCTGGCCGGTCGCGCCGAGCGCTTCTCGCTGCGCTATCCGTGCCACTCGCCGACCGAGCAGCGCTGGTTCCTGATGCACGCCGCGCGCATGCCGGGCAATAACCTCGGGGCCGTGGTCAGCCATGTGAACATCACGCCGTTCATGGGCAGCGCGACGGCGCAAGCGGGTGATTCCGATGATGGAACGAAGGGCGTTGGGGAGGCGCCATGAACGATTCGACCAAGCCACAGACCACCGCCCACGCGGAATCGGCCGAGATCCGCGCCCGCGCCATGGCCGCGCTGCGGCTGGGCGTATTCGATCTGGCCGAGGAAGCCGTCGCGCGCGGCGACGCCACGCTGGCCGAGCTGGTCGAGAACCTGCGCATCTACCAGATCGAGCTGCAGATGCAGTCCGAGGAACTGCAGCGCAGCCAGGCCCGCACCCAGCAGGCGCTCGATCGCTTCACGCTGCTGTTCGCGCGGCTGCCGGTGCCGGCGCTGCTGATCGACGCCAACGGCGTCGTGATCGAGTCCAACCAGCGTGCCGAGGAGACCTTCGGTGTCAACGCCGCGATGATGCGCGGCTATCTGTTCCACCGCCTGGTCGACGCCGACGACTACCAGGCCGAGCGCGGCGCGCTGCTGGATGCGCGCAGCGAGCAACACGGTCTACCAGGAGCACCCGGCAAA
>JAXHLD010000015.1:0-59776 GCA_034522655.1 Burkholderiaceae bacterium | reverse complement strand
CTTCGTGCTCTCCGGCGGCGATGCGCGCGCTCGTCGCCGATCACCTGGCCGGCCTCGATGTCGATCTCCCACACGCCCATGCCGGCGCTGCCGGTGGCGATCGCCAGCCAGGTGCCGTACTCGCGCGCGCGCCGCTCGGCCGAGCGCTGCTCGGTGACGTCCATCAGCGCGCCGATCTCGCCCAGGTAGTTGCCCCGGGCGTCGATGCGGCGGCGCCGCCACGACAGCAGATCGCGCACGCTGCCGTCGGCGGCGCGCGCGCGGTACTCGCAGCGCACCGGATCGTCGGCCGCGCGCATGAGGGCACGCGCCGCCACGAAGCGCTCGCGATGCCTCGACGGCAGCAGCGCCGCCCGAGCGCTCTGGCTGATGGGCGGCGAACGGTACCGGCTGCACGCCATAGAGCGCTGCCAGCATGCCGTCGAAATGGATGAAGCGATCATGGGCATCGCGCTCGAACACGCTCAGACCGCCCAGGTGCGTGGCGATCTCCATGCGCTCGGCGGCGAGGCGGGCCGACTGCTCGGCGCGGCGCAGCTCGGTGACATCGAACACGGTGCCGAGCAGGCGCTGCGGACGGCCGTCGGCCACGCGCTCGACCGAAACGTGCGACAGCAGATGGCGTTCCTCGCCCGCGCGCAGGATGCGGAACGCCAGCGCTTTCGCTTCCGGCTGCTGGCCGGCGAGGATCCGCGCATGCTCGTCCAGCACCCGCGCGCGGTCGTCCGGATGCAGGCAGGCCACGAAGTCGGCCGAGGGCCGCACCTGCGGGCCAGGACCGAAGCCGAGCATGCGGCAGGTCGCATCGTCGAGCAGTTCGCGCGCCTCGGCCAGATACGTCTCCCACACGCCGATGTGGGCGATGCGGGTGGCCAGTTGCAGGCGCTTGAGCAGTTCGTCGCGCTCATGAACGCTGCGCCAGTCGGCAGTCACATCGCGGTTGCTGCCGACCGCGCGGATCACGCGGCCGTGCGCGTCCTTGACCGCCAGCGCCTGCGCGCGCAAGTGGCTGACCGTGCCGTCGGCATGCAGCAGCCGATAGCTCGTCTCGTAGCGCTCGCCGCTGGCAAGGAAAGCCTGCCAGCCGGCGAGCAGCCCGGGCCGATCGTCCGGATGCACGCGGGCCAGCCAGGCCTCGAATGCCGGCGGTGGCGCCTCGGCCGGCGCCCGCATCAGCGCGTACTGCTGCGCATTCCAGGTGGCGCGGCCGCTGGCGATGTCGAGTTCCCATAGGCCCACGTGGGCCGACTCCACGGCAAGCGACAGCCGCTCGGCCAGTATCTGCGGATCGTCGCCGGCGGTCGCGGCCGCGGGCTGCAGCCAGGCCACCAGCGGCAGCGCGGGTGGCTCCCGTGTCGGGTCGAGCGCAAGTGCGTTCGATCCTGCGCGGATCGCGCCACACCCGCCGAGCGCGTGCGCGGCGATCCGCGCTTGCTGCGCCAGCGGGCCAAGAGTGAGTGGGACGCTGCCGCCCTCGGCCAACGCCTGCAGCGCCGCGCGGTGCACGGCATCGGCCAGGGCGTGCCCGGCCGGCAGCGGGCCCGCGGCGTCCGGCAGTGACGGGTCGAGTGCCTGCGCCCAGCACGCCGCCGCACGGTTGGCATGCACGCCGGCGGTCGTGACCAGCCAGCCGGGCACGGGGGCGCTCTCGAGCGCGGACCGCCCGGCGTCGATGGCAGTCTCGATTGCGGCCATCGACGCCGGGTCCAGGTGCGCCGATCCGCGGAGGACAGGCTCGAAAGCGTCGGGCGCGGCGGCCATCGGCAACTCAGCGGGTCGTGCCGGCGCCGTCGCGCGCTGCGCGCAGCAGCACGGTCAGCACCGACTGGTGTTCGTCGGCCAGGCTTTGCACCAGCATCGCGGTGCGTGCCGAAGTACCCGCCGACTCGTCTGCGGCGACCGCGGTGCGCAGGCTGTCGCACAGCGTGGCCAGGCCGACGGCGCCCATGAACTCGGCGCTGGTGGTCAACGCCTTCAGCGACTGCGCCAGCGCCACGGCGTCGCCGGCGGCATGGGCCTGCGTGATCTGTTCGATCAACTGGCCCGACCGCATGGCGAAGGTTTCGAGCAGCGTCGGACCGAAGCGGGCGTCGCCCGGCCTAGCCTGCGCCAGCCGGCGCGCAGCCGCTTCTACCCGCGCCGCATCGTTGGCCGGCGCCAGCGGGCGCGCACTGAGCGGCAGGTTGCGTGCCAGTGCGGCGTCGAGCGCGCCGACCTCGATCGGCTTGGCCAGGTGGTCGTTGAAACCCGCCATCAGGCAGCGCAGGCGATCGAGCGCAGCGGCGTAGCCGGTCACCGCGATCACCGGCAACGCGGCCAGGCCACGCTGGCGCTCGCTCGCGCGCAGCCGTTCGAGCAGCGTGAAGCCATCGACCTCGGGCATGCCGAGGTCGAGCAGCATGGCGTCGACCGAGCCATCGAGGGCGATGTCGAGCGCCTGCGCGGCGTCGCTCGCGACCCGGGCCCGATAGCCAAGCAGCCCAGCCAGGCGCGCCTGCAACGCGCGCGACAGCGGGTCATCGTCGACCACCAGCACGCAGGCGCCTGACGGGCGCACCGATGGCGTCGGCGCCGATTCGGTCAGCGTCGTTGCAGGCGTGGATTCGGTCGCGAGAGGAACAAACATGGTGGAGACGGTCTGGCTCTGCCGCGGCGGCTGCCCGGCACGCGGTGCCGTGCGGCGTCGTCGACCGCAAGCCCCCACTTATGTTAGTGATCTCCACCCCTAGTCGACCTGGGGCCAGCCCTAGTCTTGGCCACGCACACGAGGTACGGGTGGGGTGCGCCGCCGAGGAACGCGCGCACGAGCGCGGCGACCGGCTGCCGCTCAGCCCAGCTGGCCGGCAACTCCGACCGGCGTCAGCCGGGCGCGGCGGATTCCAGCGACTGGCGCCGCGCTGCCTGCGTCAGTGCGAAGCGCAGCCGGTTCAGCGCGGCCTCGTCGAGTCCGGTCGCGCTGCGCGTGACGATCAGGCGATCGCAGTAGGGCTCGAACTCGGCGGCGCGATCGTCGAGCGCGAGCCAGGCGGCACCCGGTCGCTCGCTGTCGATCCAGTGCTGGCACTCGGCCTGGCGCCGGTACGGCACCAACGCGGGCCGCCGCTCGATCGCGTGAAAGCACTGCGTCGCACCCACCACCTTGGCGCGCAGCGGGGGTGGCAGGTGCGCCGCCAGTTCGTCCACCGGGTGATGCGTGCGCCAGGCGGTCGACAGCACCACGGCCAGTTGCGTGAACGACGCCAGCGCCGCCGCCAGCCGTGGTGCGTGTTCGAACAGGCGCGCGGGATCGCGGCAAGGGTCCGGATGCAGCACGCCGTCGAAGTCGAGAAAGAGAATGGTCATCGTGGTTCGCATCGATGCGGCGGTTGGCAGGCGCGCGTTCGAATTGCGCACACACCGCCTCGAACGGGATATCGGCTGCCGCGGCGCAGCCTTGAGGGCGCGATGCGACGGGCGGCGAACGAAGCTTGTTCGCATTGGCCAAAAGTGACGCGGGGTGATTGACGTATTCGCGGTATCGGCCGCGATACGCATCACTAACCTGTCTGCATCGACTCCGCCGCGCCGCCACCCTGCCGTGACTGCTACCTCGCTTGAATCCGCTGACCTGATCTCCTCGCAGCGCGCCGCGAACGATGCCGCCGATCCGCACGAGCGCATCGCGCACCTGGAGCGCTTGATCGCCGATCTGTCGAGCGAACTGTCATGGGCTAACGAGCGCCTGGTGACCGAGATGTACGACCGCAGCGCGGTCGAGGCGGCTGCCTCGCGCCGGGAGCGCAACGACCCGGTGACCGGTCTACCGAATCGCCACGCGCTCGAAGAGCGCCTGGCGCAGGCGCTTGCGGCGCACGCCAAGAGCGGCGAGCCGGCCGCGCTGGTGTCGGTGGGACTGGGGCGCCTGGCGCAGATCCGTGAATCGTTTGGCCTGGCCGCCGGCGACCGCGTGCTGCGCGTGGCGGCCGATCGCTTGCGCCGCGCGCTGCGCGGTTCGGACGTCATCGCGCGCGTCGGCGACCACGAGTTCGCACTGCTGCTGACCCATCTGCGCGACCCGCAAGACGCCGCGCTGGTGGCGCGCAAGCTGTTCGATGCGCTCGACACACCCGTGGCGCACGAAAACCGCGACCTGCTGCTGCGACCGGCCGTCGGCGTGGCGCTGTACCCACAGGACGCCGATGCTGCCGACCTGCTGCTGGCGCGCGCCGACGCCGCGCTGCGCCACGCGCGCGACCAGGGCGGCACGCTGTACCAGTTCTTCGAGCCCGGCCTGACCGCGCGCGCCACGCGTCGGCTGACGCTGGAAGCCGACCTGCGCGCCGCGCTCGAGCGCGACGAGTTCTGCGTGGTGTACCAGCCGCGCTTCGACGCCAAGTTGGGCCGGCTCACCGGTGCCGAGGCGCTGCTGCGCTGGCAGCATCCGGAGCGCGGCCTGCTGGCCCCCGCGGAGTTCCTCGACGTGGCCGAGTCCACCGGTCTGATCGTGCCGATCGGCGAGCGCGTGCTGCGCGCCGCCTGCGTTGCCGCTGCGCAGTGGAGCGCCGGGGTGCCGCCGCGCGCGCCAAGGCCGACCGTCTCGGTCAACCTGTCGCCGCGCGAGTTCCGCGGCCGCTCGCTGCCGGCGGTGGTGGCGCAGGCGCTCGCCGAGGCCGGCCTCGATGGATCGCAACTGCAGGTGGAACTGGCTGAATCGAGCCTGACCTCGCCGGCCGCCGGTCACGACGATCGCGCGGTGATCGAGGCGCTGCGCGCGATGGGCGTGAAGATCGCGCTCGACGGCTTCGGCTCGGCCAGCCTGACGCTGTTGCGTCGGCTGCCGGTGGACTGCGTGAAGATCGACGGCGAGTTCGTGCGGCGCGCGCCGGCCGACAAGCTCGACGCGCTGGTGGTCTCGGCGGTGGCCAGCGTCGGCCGCCGGCTCGGCCTGCGCGTGGTGGCGTCCGGCGTGGAGACCGAGCAGCAGCTGGCGCTGATCAAGAAGCATCGCTGCCACGAAGTGCAGGGCTACCTGCTGGGCGAGCCGGTGAACGCCGATCGCTTCGGCACGTGGCTGGCGCAGGCGCCGACGCGCAGGAAGTCGCGCTAGACGGGCGCGGTCGCCCGCGCGGTATCGCCAGTGCGGCGTCGCGAGTGCGGCGTCGCGCGGGTGATGCGAGGCGCACGGCGCAGCGGCGAGGTGCTGCAGCGAGGGCGGCGCATGGCTCGCGCAGCGCGGGCCCCTGTCCCGATGTGCAGTGCCACCTCCCGTCAGCGCGGGCTCGCCCTGCGTTCATCGCGGCACGCGCCGCTTCGTCGCGCGACGAACGGCCCGATCGCGCTCCACGCCGCGCTGATGCCATCCACTGCCCGCCTTCCGCAGTCGGTCGCACGCCGATGGCCGCGCGGCGTTCTCCTCCATAAAGTCCGCTCACGGTGTTCGCACGAGCACCGCTGCAACCGAATCACCCAGGAGCACGCCATGTCGATCAGCAAGTTCTCACCGTGGGCCGCCGGCCTGGCGTTGGCGATGACGCTGGCACTCGGCGCGGGCATCGGTGCGCTGGCGCAAGTCGATTCGTTCGGTGCACCGGTGGTGCAGCTGGAGCGGGTCGAGGTGGTCGGCAGCGCGCCGGCCGGCAGCGCACAGACCCTGCTCGCCGACCAGCACAGCGCGCAGCGCGGCGCCTTGTAAGCGGCGCGCGCGTCGATCGCACGGAGCGCGGCGCACCGATTTCCGTTTTCCTCCAGGCCCCTGCAAGGCCATCGCGGGCACACCCTCCCCGGGGTGTGCCCGCGAGTCTTTGTGGATGTACGGCGAGCACGCAAGAGGCGCCGCGAGGGTGCTCGGCTAGACTGGCCGCGCCCTCTCTCGGAGTCCGCCATGTCCAAGCAGATCATCGCCACGGCCGCTGCGCCTGCCGCTATCGGCCCGTATTCGCAGGCCGTCAAGGTCGGCAACACCGTGTACCTGTCGGGCCAGATCGGGCTCGATCCGGCCACCAAGGAACTGGTGAGCCAGGACTTCGAGGCGCAGGTGCGGCAGGCGTTCGGCAATCTTGCCGCGGTGGCGCAAGCCGCCGGCGGTTCGCTGGCCGATGCGGTGAAGCTCACGCTGTTCCTCACCGACCTCGGCCAGTTCGCCCAGGTGAATACGATCATGGGCGAGGTGGTGCCGCAGCCGTATCCGGCGCGTTCGACGATCGGCGTGGCGAGCCTGCCCAAAGGCGCGCAGTTCGAGGTCGAGGCCGTGCTCGTGTTCAGCCAACCCGTGATGGGCGATCGCTGAGCGGTGCGGTCCACCCGCGGTGGCTGCGCGCAACCGTACAGAGCGCGCTGAAGCGCAGGTCGTCCGGATCGTGAGCCCCCGCCGCCCGGCTGATACGCCACACCATGCGAGCGAGCGCGCGGACGCACCGCCGTCGCCCGCCGCCGAGCCGACCACGCGCGGCCAGAAGCTCGCCAAGCTCGGCCTGAAGACCGACTGGGACTTCCTGCTGCATCTGCCGCTGCGCTACGAGGACGAAACGCAGATCACGCCGATCGCCGAGCTGCCGCTGGGCGAAGAGGCGCAGGCCGAGGGCACGATCGAAAGCTGCGAGGTGGTGTTCCGCGGCCGCCGTCAGCTGCTGGCGCGGCTGCGGGACGAAACAGGCGAGCTGCTGCTGCGCTTCCTGCACTTCTACGCCTCCACCCAGAAGCAGCTCGCGGTGGGCCGCCGCGTGCGCGTATTCGGCGCCGCGCGCGCCGGCTTCTACGGCGCGCTGGCCGAGATGGTTCATCCGCGCGTACGGGTGACGGTCGATGCGCCGCTGCCGCAGCGGCTCACGCCCGTCTACCCGACCACCGAAGGCGTGCCGCAGGCCTGGCTGCGCAAACGCATCGAGCGCGCGCTGCGCGACGTCGATGTGGCACGCGGCGACACGCTGCCTGTGGCGGTGCGAGAGCGCTGGCACCTCGGCGATCTCGCGACCAGCCTGCGCGCGCTGCACCTGCCGGCGCCCGATGCAGACCTCGTGGAGCTCAGCGAGAAGCGCGATCCGCACTGGACCCGCGTGAAGTTCGACGAGCTACTGGCGCAGCAGATCTCGCTGCGCACGGCGCGCGAGCAGCGCGCGCGGCAGCGCGCGCCGATGCTGTCGGCGGCGCCGGGTTCCACGTTGGTCGAGAGGCTGCTGGCCGCGCTGCCGTTCTCGCTCACCGGTGCACAGCAGCGCGTGTGGCGCGAGATCGAGGCCGATCTCGCGCGCGGTGTGCCGACGCACCGGCTGGTGCAGGGCGACGTCGGCAGCGGCAAGACGGTGATCGCGGCGCTCGCCGCGGCGCGCGCGATCGATGCCGGCTGGCAGGCGGCGCTGATGGCGCCGACCGAGATCCTGGCCGAGCAGCACTTCCGCCGCATCGAGGAGTGGCTGGCACCGCTCGGTGTGCGCGTCGCCTGGCTGGCCGGAAAACTGAAGCCCGCCGACAAGCGCGCCGCGCAGGCCGAGGTGGCCGGCGGCAGTGCGCAGCTCGTGGTCGGCACCCACGCGCTGATCCAGGAGGCGGTGAGCTTCGCGAAGCTGGGTCTGGCGATCGTCGACGAGCAGCATCGCTTCGGCGTGGCGCAGCGGCTCAAGTTCTGGCGCCGGGCTGAGTCGCGACGACGCGGCACCCACCCCGCACCTGCTGATGCTCAGCGCCACGCCGATCCCGCGCACGCTGGCGATGAGCTACTTGGCAGACCTCGACGTCAGCGTGATCGACGAGATGCCGCCCGGCCGCGCGCCGGTGGTGACCAAGCTCGTGTCCACCGCGCGCCGCGATGAGGTGCTCGAGCGCCTGCGCGGCGAGGTGCAGCAGGGCCGCCACGCGTACTGGGTCTGTCCTCTGGTCGAGGAGAGCGACCTGATCGACTCGCCGGTCGATCTCACCGCGGCGACGAAGATGTACGAGGACACTCGGGCGCAGTTGCCCGACTTGCGCTGGGGCCTGCTGCACGGCCAGCTGCCGCCGGCCGAGAAGACCGCGGTGATGCAACTCTTCGCGCGCGGCGATCTGGACGTGCTGGTGGCGACCACGGTGATCGAGGTCGGCGTCGATGTGCCCAACGCCACGCTGATGGTGATCGAGCATGCGCAGCGCTTCGGGCTGGCGCAACTGCACCAGCTGCGCGGCCGCGTGGGCCGCGGTGCGGCGCAGAGCTACTGCGTGCTGCTGTACGACGAGCCGCTGTCACCGACCGCGCGCGAGCGGCTGAAGGTGATCTACGAGACGACGGATGGTTTCGAGGTCGCGCGGCGCGATTTGCAGTTGCGCGGTCCGGGCGAGTTTCTCGGCGCGAGGCAGTCGGGCGTGCCTTTATTGCGCTTCGCCGATCTCGAAGTCGATGCGCTGCTGGTCGAGCAGGCGGCGCAGGCGGCGGAGGTGATGTTGCGAGAGTATCCCGACGCGACGGCCGCGCATGTGAGGCGGTGGATGGGGGCGAGGGCGGGGATGCTCGATGCGTGAGACCCCTCCGGCCCTTGATGTGTCATTCCCGCGCAAGCGGGATTCCATCGCTGGTCGCCCCGGCGAAGGCCGGGGCCCAATTTGACCTTTGGCTGTCGCGCAAGGGTCTGCGCTGCCCTGTGCCACGACCCGCTCCACGGCCGCGGGGCCGCTTACTTCTCTTGTCTTGCCAAGAGAAGTAAGCAAGAGAAGGCGCGCCTACGAAGACGGCCCTTCGGGCTTCCTTGCGCTGCTCGGTCAAGCCGGCGGGCGTCGAAACTCGCACGATCGCGCCTGCGGCGCGCCACGTGCTTCGGACAGTCGACGCCCGAAACCCCGGCTTGCCCTGCGCTGCTCAGCGTCTTCGAAGGCAACCCAGGTCAACGGCTCGCCCCTCTCCCTGGCCCTCTCCCTGGCCCTCTCCCTGGCCCTCTCCCCGTCCGGGGAGAGGGAGAGCTACCAATAAAGGCAGTCGGCTGGCAGCCTCACATCGGAAGCAATTCGACGCTGACGCCTTTGGCTTTTGGCCGACCTGCCCCCTATGGCCGCCATCTGGCCGCCCTTCACAACCCACCCGACTGCTCGGCGACGCGCAATGTGTGAGCGCCTGGCAAAGCGTCGTGCCGGCCCCACGCATCGCGACGACACAGAGCAGCGCTCGGAGTGCCCGCAACGGCGAGAAGGGACTATCGAGGAGGTTCGACCGGCCCCGGTCTCAGTGAACCGGGGCCGACGGGTCGTACTCGCCGCCGGCGACGTCGCGGAACATCAGCATCTGCCCGATCTTGGCCGACGCGCCGTCCTGGAAGCCGGCCTCGGTGGCGAACTCCTTCGGATTGCGGAAGGTGCCGAACACGATATCCCACAGCGGCAGGTCGCTGTAGTTCCAGCGGTGGACGCCACGCTGGTGATGCACGCTGTGGCTCTCGGGCCGCTGCACGAAGTAGCCCAGCCACTGCGGCGTGCGGATGTTGGTGTGCTGAAAGACGGCGAGGACGGTCGTGGCGTAGAGGAAGTAGCTTGTCGCCTGCGCGCTCAGCCCCAAGCCGAGCGTCAATGTCAGACTGGTCAGGGCGGTCCAGCCGACGATGTCCAGCGGGCTGAAGTAGAACGCACCGAAGCTGTCCACGCGTTCCGCACTGTGGTGCATCTGGTGGAAACTGCGCCACAGCCAGTGGGTCCCGTGCATGGTCCGGTGCCACCAGTAGACCAGGAACTCGTAGACCAGAACCGCGATGCCGGCGCCGACCAACGGATTCACGGAGTCCAGGTTGAAGAGCTGGTACCTTGCCAGCGTCTCCGTCCACAGCAACGGCAGGTACGACGCCAGCATGAAGTAGAGGGCGAAGACGAGCAGGGCCCGGGTACGCCAGCCACGCACGTGCGGCAGCGGGCGAGCGGGGAACATTGCTTCCAGACCGATCAGGGCAGCATAGAGTGCGAGTACGGTCAGGGAGACGGGGTCCAGCAGGATCTCGAGCGGGGTCGGCATCAGGTTTCTCCTCGGTGGTTGCGGGGAGCTCAAGATGCCGGGACGGGGCGGGCGGCGCATGAGGCCTGCATAATTTTTTCGTAACTATTGCGTAACGACCCAGCTCGATGAAGTACCGCGTCGCCGAGTTCACGATCGACACCGCGCGCTACCGCGTGAGCACCGGGGATGCGCCCGTCCCGGTCGAGCCCAAGGTCTTCGATCTGCTCGTCTACCTGATCCGGCGCCGTGACCGGGTGCTGTCGCGGGACGAACTCTTCCTCGAGGTCTGGGGCGGGCGCGAGGTCTCGGACGCCACGCTCAGCAACCATGTCAAGAGCGCGCGCCGGGTGCTGGGCGACAACGGGGACCTGCAGCAGACCATCCTGACAATCCGCGGCCGCGGCTACCAGTTCGTGGCGCCGGTCCAGGAGATACCGCAGGGCACAACCGATGCGGCTGCACCGGCAGCGCTCGCCCCGGCGCGATTCGCCCCCCCTCCGGCCGCGCCTTCGGACACCGAATTGCCGGCGGTCAGCAGGCCTGCGGCGCGGTCCTGGCGCCTGCCTGCCCTGGCGCTAGGTGCGCTGCTGGTCGCCGGCCTGGCGCTGCTCGGCTGGCGCGCCGCTACGCCTGCAACCGCGGTGGATGCCGATCCGCCCTACGTGCTGGTCGTGCCGTTTGACGTCTCGGGTCCCGCGCCCGACGCCTTGGGCTCCTACGCGGATCAGTCCGCGCGCGAGGTGATTCGCAACCTGCAGAAGATCTCCGGGCTGCGCGTGGTGCCGGCGCCGTCGGCATTCACCTTCAAGGGCCACAAGGCACGCGCGCACATTCGCTCGCAACTGCCCGACGTCCGTTACGTGCTCGACGGGGCGGTCAGCACGGCGGGCGACCGCCAATTGCGCATCGCGGCGAAACTGGAAGATCTGGCGAGCGGGCGGACACTCTGGGAGCACGACTACACGGGCCGCACCGATGACACCGACCTCTTCGCCATGCAGTCCGCGATCGCCGCGGCCGTGTCGGCCTCGCTGAAAGTGACCATCCGCGCCGACGAACGGCGCGCGCTGGGCGAATTGCCGACCACCAACCTCAGAGCCTACGAACGCTACGTGGCTGGCCGACGCGAACTCGGGCTGGTCAGCCACGAATCGCTGCCGCGTGCGATTGTGCTGTTGAACGAGGCGATCGCGCTCGACCCCAGGTTCTTCGATGCCTACATCGCGCGCAGCGATGCCTACCGCCAGCTGTTTGCCTACTTCGAGCCGCCGGTCAGCATGCTGCAGTCGGTGGTGGACTCGCTGGCCGAGGCGCAGGCGCTGCGCCCCGAGTCGGCCGAGGTCTGGTCGTCCCTCGGCCTGACCTATGTGATGGCCTGGCGCTGGAACGACGCTTGGATCGCGCTCAACGCCGCCAAGCGCCGCGACCCGACACTGGCGCAGACCGAACTGGGCTTCGCGCTCTATTACTCCGGCCTGGGCGAGCCTGAGAAGGTCAAGCGTGCGCTTGCGACCGCCAACCGGCTGGATCCACTCAATGCAGAGATGGCCGACTGGGGGAACTGGGCGCTGTTCATGGTCGGCGAGCACGAGGCTGCGCGCGAGTGGGCGGAGCAGAAGATGCGCCAGCACCCGGATATCGGCCCGGTGTTTTCCGGAGCCGGCGTCGCCGCCACCGTCGCGGGTGACAACGAGCGGGCCATCCGGCTGGCGGAGCATGGTGCAAAACTGGACGGCTCGTCCGTCGCGCTCATCATGCTGGCCCAGACCTATGGCTATGCGGGGCAGAGAGACAAGGTGCCTCGCTGTTGGAAAAGGCCGCGCGCGCCGGCACTTTCGCCTGTCCCTACGAATCGGCGGCCGCGTGGCTGAGCCTGGGTGAGCACGACCGCGCCATCGCACTGCTCGAAGAGGCCGTGGCCAAGCGCTCGAACTGCCTCATCTTTCTGCGCAACGACCCGCGCATGAAGGTGCTGCACGGTGACGCGCGCTTCTCGACGCTGCTGACGCGGGTCGGGCTGGACGAGACGGCGCTGAAGTCCTACATGCGCTGAACGCGTGCCGGCGCTTCCTGCTTTGTCGTTGCCGTTTTGGGATCAATAGGGAACAAAGGGGCGTCGAATTGTTTTCGATCTGAGCGCGTCAGTCGAGCGTCGTGAGCGGTAACCCCCTCTCTCCGGACGGGGAGGGGGCCAGGGGCGAGGCCGGGGTTTGCGCATGCACCGCGCCGGCTGAGCGGCTGCGGCCTGCAAACCGCAGCGCGCCCTGCAAGGGAGCGGCGAGCCGTTGACCTTGGCTGCCTTCGAAGACGCTGAACAGCGCAGCGCAAGTCGGGGCTCTCGGGCGTCGACTGTCCGAACCACGTGGCGCTCCGCAGGTGCGATCGAGCGAGTTTCGACGCCCGCCGGCTTGCCCGAGCAGCGCAAGCGGAGGGCGAACAGCAAGACGTGCCTGCGCGCGTCTTGCCGACCGTCGCGAGGGCGCTTGCAAGCGCCCGAGGGCGCGGGGCCGTCTTCGTCGGCGCGCCTTCCTTTGCTTACTTCTCTTGGCAAGACAAGAGGGAAGTAACCGGCCCCGCGGCCGTGGAGCGGGTGCGGGAATCGTCACCACGGGTCAGCGCGCTACGGACTTCAAATTAGACCCCGGCCGAAGCCTGCGCTCGGCCTGATCGGGGGCCGGGGCGACGGGCGATGGATTCCCGCTTGCGCGGGAATGACACATGACACCGTGCCGCCGTGTCGTCGGTCATTGGCCAGCGACTACCGGCCGCCCCGGTGACCAGCCCACGCCCAAAGACCCCTCCCAACCCCTTGAATTCCTTGGCCCCGCCCCAACAACAAATCTAGTCGTTGTTTTAACGAGACTTGCGGAGGAAGCATGAACGAACCGGAGCGCAGCACATCCGGGATCGGCGAGGGGCAGGCGCAGGCGACGGGGCAGCCGGCGGGCAATGGCGCCGCGGCGGCATCGGCGGCGGCGAACGAGCCATCGAACGAAGCGGCGGCGCTCGGCTCGGCCACCGTCAGCGACGTCGAGCGCGACCTGCAGGCCGCGCTGGCCAAGGCCGCCGAGCACCACGAGCTTTATCTGCGGGCCGTGGCCGACGGCGAGAACATCCGCCGCCGCGCGCAGGACGACATTTCAAAGGCCCACAAATTCGCGGTCGAGTCGTTTGCCGAGGCGATGGTACCGGTGGCCGACTCGCTGGAAAAGGCGCTCGACGTGCAGGCCGCAAGCGTCGAGCAGATGCGCGAAGGTGTGCAGATCACGCTGCGGCAGTTGCGCAGCGCGTTCGAGAAGAACCGGCTCACCGAGATCAATCCGATCGGGCAGAAGTTCGATCCGCACAAGCACCAGGCGATCTCGATGGTGCCGGCGCCCGAAGGCATTGCGCCCAACCACGTGGTCGCCGTCCTGCAGAAGGGCTGGACGATCGCCGAGCGGGTGCTGCGCCCGGCGCTCGTGACCGTGGCGCAGGGCTGAGCAGCGCATTGGCGTGGCCGCCCTTGAAACCCTGTGGATAACGCCTAACTACTGGACATCGGATTCCACCCCGGCGCGGCCGGAACTCGCATACGAACTGAGGCAGACATGGCAAAGATCATCGGCATCGACCTGGGCACCACCAACTCCTGCGTGGCCATCCTCGAGGGCGGCACGCCCAAGGTCATCGAGAACAGCGAAGGCGCGCGCACCACGCCGTCGATCGTCGCCTACATGGAAGACGGCGAGATCCTGGTCGGCGCGCCGGCCAAGCGGCAGGCGGTCACCAATCCGAAGAACACGCTGTACGCCGTCAAGCGGCTGATCGGCCGGCGTTTCGAGGAGAAGGAAGTCCAGAAGGACATCAACATGATGCCCTACAAGATTTCCAAGGCGCCCAATGGCGACGCCTGGGTCGAAGTGCGCGGCAAGACCATCGCGCCGCCGCAGGTCTCGGCGGAAGTGCTGCGCAAGATGAAGAAAACCGCCGAGGACTATCTCGGCGAGCCGGTCACGGAAGCCGTGATCACGGTGCCGGCGTACTTCAATGACTCGCAGCGCCAGGCCACCAAGGACGCCGGTCGCATCGCGGGCCTGGATGTGAAGCGCATCATCAACGAGCCGACCGCGGCCGCGCTCGCGTTCGGCCTCGACAAGAAGGGCGAGAAGGGCGACCGCAAGATCGCCGTCTATGACCTGGGCGGTGGCACGTTCGACATCTCGATCATCGAGATCGCCGATGTCGATGGCGAGAAGCAGTTCGAGGTGCTCTCCACCAATGGCGACACCTTCCTCGGCGGCGAGGACTTCGACCAGCGCATCATCGATTACGTGGTCACCGAGTTCAAGAAAGAGTCGATCTTTCGAAGGACGTGCTCGCGCTGCAGCGCCTGAAGGAAGCGGCCGAGAAGGCCAAGATCGAGCTGTCCTCGGCGCAGCAGACCGAGATCAACCTGCCGTACATCACGGCCGATGCTTCGGGTCCGAAGCACCTGAACATCAAGCTCACGCGCTCCAAGCTCGAAGCGCTGGTCGAGGAACTGATCGAGCGCACGATTGAGCCGTGCCGGATCGCGATCAAGGATGCCGGCGTCAGGTTGGCAATCGACGACGTCGATCCTGGTCGGTGGCATGCCCGCATGCCGAGGGTGCAGGAGAAGGTGAAGGAGTTCTTCGGCAAGGAGCCGCGCAAGGACGTGAACCCCGACGAGGCGGTGGCGGTGGGCGCGGCGATCCAGGGCTCGGTGCTGGCCGGTGACCGGAAAGACGTGCTGCTGCTGGACGTGACGCCGCTGTCGCTGGGGATCGAGACGCTGGGCGGCGTGATGACCAAGATGATTCAGAAGAACACCACGATTCCGACCAAGTTCGCGCAGACCTTCAGCACGGCCGACGACAACCAGCCGGCGGTGACGATCAAGGTGTTCCAGGGCGAGCGCGAGATGGCCAGCGGCAACAAGCTGCTCGGCGAGTTCAACCTGGAAGGCATTCCGCCGGCGCCGCGCGGCCTGCCGCAGATCGAGGTGACGTTCGACATCGACGCCAACGGCATCCTGCACGTGGGTGCGAAGGACAAGGCCAGCGGCAAGGAAAACAAGATCACGATCAAGGCCAACTCGGGCCTGACCGAGGCCGAGATCCAGGCGATGGTGAAGGATGCCGAGGCCAACAAGGCCGAAGATCATCGGCGCTTCGAACTCGCCCAGGCGCGCAACGGCGCCGAGGCCAGCGTGATCACAGCGAGCAGGAGGCGCTGGCCGACCGCGGCGCCGCGGCTGGACGCCGCCTGAAGAAGATCAGGCCGCGAGGATGCCAAGGACCGTACGAGGAAGCGCTGAAAGGCGAAGACAAGGACGCGATCGAGGCCAAGGCGACGGCGCTGATGACCGTCAGCCAGAAGCTCGGTGAGAAGATGTACGCCGGTATGCAAGGCGGCGCCGGGGCCGAAGCTGCGGCGCAGGCGGCAGCGGGTGCGGCCGGTGCGGCCGGCGGCGGTGAGGCCAAGGGCGGCAAGAACGACGACGTGGTCGATGCCGACTACAAAGAGGTCAAGCGCGGATAACTGCGTTACCGGCTTGACCTCGCCGAGTTCGAGCGGACGACTGCGTCGGCCGCTCAACTCGGCGTTTTGGCGTCTGCAGGTTGTGCAACAGTGAAGAAATCGGATTCAGGCGGGCGGTAGCGACATGGCGAAAAGAGATTTCTACGACGTCCTCGGCGTGGCGAAGAACGCGTCCGATGAGGAGATCAAGAAGGCCTATCGCAAACTCGCGATGAAGTTCCACCCGGACCGCAACCAGGGTGAGAAGTCGAAGGAGGCCGAAGAGAAGTTCAAGGAGGTCAAGGAGGCCTACGAGATCCTCTCGGATTCCAGCAAGCGCGCTGCGTACGACCGCTTTGGCCATGCGGGCGTGGACCCCAACATGGGCGGCGGGCGGCCGGGTGGGCCGGGCGCCGAGGGTTTCGGCGGCTTTGCCGATGCGTTCGGCGACATCTTCGGCGACATCTTTGGCGGCGCGATGGGTGGAGCTGGCGGCCGCGCCGGCGCGGGCGGGCGCTCCAACGCGTATCGCGGCGCCGATCTCCGCTACAACATGGAGATCACGCTCGAGCAGGCGGCCAAGGGCTTCGCCACCGACATCCGCGTGCCGAGCTGGGATGCCTGCGAGACCTGCCAAGGCAGTGGGGCGAAGCCCGGCACGCAACCGAAGACCTGCGGCACCTGCGGCGGTTCAGGCGCGGTGCGCATCACGCAGGGCTTCTTCTCGATCCAGCAGACCTGCCCCACCTGCCATGGCTCCGGCAAGGTGATCGCCGAGCCCTGCACCAGCTGCCACGGCGAAGGACGGATCAAGAAGAACAAGGTGCTCGAGGTCAACATCCCGGCCGGCATCGATGAAGGCCAGCGCATCCGCCTGGCCGGCAAGGGTGAGCCCGGCATGAACGGCGGCCCGCCGGGTGATCTCTACGTCGAGATCCGCATCAAGCCGCACGAGGTGTTCCAGCGTGACGGCGACGACCTGCACTGCGAGGTGCCGGTGTCGTTGGTGACGGCGGCGCTCGGCGGCGACATCGAAGTCGCCACGCTGACCGAGAAGGTCAGCATCAACATCCCCGAAGGCACGCAGACCGGCAAGACCTTCCGTCTGCGCGGCAAAGGCGTGAAGGGCGTGCGCTCGAGCTACCCCGGCGACCTGTACTGCCACGTCAACGTGGAAACGCCGGTGCGCCTGACCGACAAGCAGAAGAAGCTGCTGCGCGAGTTCGAGGCCAGCATCAAGGAAGGCGGCGCCAAGCACTCGCCCCAAAGCAAAGGGTTCATGGACAAGATGAAGGGATTCTTCACTGCAGAGTGAAGAATCCCTTCATCTCGCGTCGCAGGCTAACGTCGCGCAGCGACGTTAAGGCGGCACAGCCGCCTGCCGCAGACACAAGGCTGCGCGCGGAGCGCGCGTCTTCACCGTACAGTGAAGAAGCCTCTCATCGCCGATCAACGCGCCCCCGGGCCTTTCACCCTTTTCCCCGCTTCGGTCTCCTCTTGTCTCTCTCTCACCTCCCTCCCTTCTCCTCTTTCCCCCCCCTCCTTGTCCCCTTTGTCCCTCCTCTCCCCCCCCCCGGCGTCCGTCCCCGGGTTTCCCCGCCCCCCCCCCGGCGCGGCTATCTCCCCTGGCGTCCCCGCTTCGTGCCCCGCTGCGCATCGCCTCCACTTCCTCCCACCTGAACCGTCGCCGAGGCGTGCCGTGCGCACACGCCCGAACACCGCGACCCGGCTGCCCGCGACCCGCACGCCATGCACCTCGGACGGGCCGCCGGTGTCGACAACGCGCGTCCAGGCGCGGCGGCCGTCCGGCCCAGGCGTCAGCAGCCCGCCATTTTCGACGCCGATCTGCTCGCCGAAGTGCTGGTTGTGGGCCGTGCGCAACTCGTCGCCGACGACCGTCGACTGCGTGACGGCGACGAACACGCTGCCGTCTGCGCCTGCATCGGCGTACACGTGCCAATGGTTGTCGAGCTGGCCGAAGGTGTCGTACGACGCGTAGCCGAGGAAGCCGCGCCCGTAGTACGAGGTGCCCGGCTCGACGAGTTCGCGCCAAACGCGGTCGAAGCCGCTGCCCGTCGGTGTGAGCCGGTACGCGATCACCGCGGTGCGGCCGGTGCGGATCACGAGCGCGATGTCTTCGCCGATCGCGGCCAGGCGCGCGGCATCGCGCGTGCGCACGGGTACCAGAGAGACGTTGTCGCGCTCGCCGCCGCCGAGGTCGATGAAGGGGTCGGTCGACGCCTGCACGTCGATCAGGTCAACGGAGCGCAGGAGCGCGCCGGCGGCGTCGAAGCGAAGCAGGCGCATTGCGCGGTCGCCCGCCAGCACGGCGGTGCCTTCGCCCGACGGGTGCGAGGTGGCGTCGATCAGAGACCAGCCTGCCGGCGGCATGAACTCGGCCAGCACGCGACCCTGCGCGTCCGACCACTGCAGGCGCGGGTCGGGCTGCGTGCTGCCGCTGCGAGGGACTGCGCTCAGCCGCTGCTGCAGCGACAGCCAGCCGCCTGGCAGCGCGAGCAGCTTGACGACCGCGCGGCCGCTCGTGGTGCGGTCCACGCTCGGCGGTGCCGGCGCGGGCGCTGGCGAATTGCCGACGCCTGCGCCACTGCAGGCGGAAAGCAGCAGCGAGATGGTCAATGCAAGAAGGGCAGCCGTGAGTCGCATGCAGTCTCTCGTGTTGAGCGCAAAGGTCCGCGTCGATCCGTGAACCGCGACCTGTGTCTCGCCACCGAGTACTGTCGCGGTTCAGTAACCTTCGGGTGCCGCTCGGCAGCAAGTCGAGGCGGCGAAGGATAGGTCGGCGACGGGCGATGTGCCCGTGCCGTGCGACGAATTGCGGATCAGCGCGACAGGCCGGGTCGCCGGCGGCGTCGATCGATCAACCGGCCACTGTCGCGATCGCGTGCCCTGTGCAGCGGGTGGTGCCGCATCAGTCCGCCCTCGGCGCGTCCCGGAGTGTGCAGTGCAAGGGCGTCAAGTGAGCGCGGCCGGCGCCGACCTAAACTGCGGCTGCTGCTTCCCCGATCCCTGCTCAGCATGACCCCGCGCCTCGTCCTCCTCGCCACGCTGATCTGCACCGCAGCCGCATTGCCGGTCGCCTCGGCGCAGACGCCGCAGTGGGATGCGTGGTTCGACGCAGATGACTTCGCGTCGATCGAAAGCGAGATCGAACGCCGGCTGCGGGCCGACGCCGATGACCGCATCGGCCTGCTCGCGCGGGCGCGGCTCGGCGTCATGTGGCACGACAGCGCACGGCTCGATGCGACGATCGCCGCGATGGAGCGCTGCCTCGCGCGCAACGAGGCCGATGCACGCTGCCATTGGTGGCTGGGGCGCGCCTTTGGCCGCAAGGCGCTCGAAGCCGGCACGCTCGGCGGCCTGCGCTATGCCGGCCGGGCGCGCGAGCACTTCGAGCGCGCCGCGCAACTCGAGCCGCAGGCAATCGACATCCGCTACGACCTGCACCAGTACTACATCCTGGCGCCCAGCCTCGCCGGCGGCGGCAAGGCCAAAGCACGTGCGAGCCTGGCCGAGTTCGCGAAGCTGCGTCCGGCCGCAGCGCCGCTGCTGGAGGCGCAGCTCGATCTCGCCGAGGAACGCAACGCCGAGGCCGAGGCCCGGCTACTGAACTTCGCGGGCTCTGAAGATCGCGGCGTGCGCACGGTCTGGCAGGACCAACTCGCTGGCCTCGGCTTCCGCTACCTCGCCGGCAAGCCGCCGCGCCTGGACGATGCGCGCCGCGTGTTCGAGTTCGCCGCCGATCGATTTCCCGACCGCGAGCTGTTCCAGCGCGGTCTCGGCCGCGTGGCGCAGGAGCAGGGCCGCCACACGGAGGCCGCCGCGCACTTCGAGCGCGCGCTGGCGATCAAGGCGCAGCCCGGTGCCCACTACCGGCTGGCACAGGTGGCCGAGAAGCTCGGCGACATCCCGCGCGCCATCGCCCACTACGAGAAGACGATTCGCTTTCCGCATGGCGTGCCTGCCAGCATCCTGCGCGATGCCAGCGAGCGGCTGCGCGTGCTGAACCGGGTCTAGCGCGCGGCATGGAACAGCGCAGCGGCGCGCACTGGGACGCGATCGTCATCGGCGCCGGCGCCGCCGGCATGATGTGCGCGGCAGTGGCCGGCCAGCGCGGGGCGCGGGTGCTGCTCATCGACCACGCGGAAAAGCTCGCCGAGAAGATCCGCATCTCCGGCGGTGGCCGCTGCAACTTCACCAACGTCAACGCCGGGCCGGCGAACTTCATCTCGGAGAACCCGGCGTTCTGCCGCTCGGCGCTAGCGCGCTACACGGCGGCCGACTTCGTCGCGCTGGTGAAGAAGCACCGCATCGCCTTCCACGAGAAGCACAAGGGCCAGCTGTTCTGCGACGAATCGTCGGAGCAGATCATCGAGCTGCTGCGCGCCGAGTGCGACGCCGGCGGCGTGCGCTGGGCGATGCCGTGCAAGGTCCGGCATATCGGCCGCCGCGGCGACGAGTTCGAGGTCGAGACCGAACAGGGTACGCAGTGGGCGCAGCGGCTGGTGATCGCCACCGGCGGCCTGTCGATCCCGAAGATCGGCGCGACCGACTTCGGCTATCGCATCGCGCGCCAGTTCGGCCTGCGCATCGTCGAGCCGCGGCCGGCCCTGGTGCCGCTGACCTTCGATGCCGCGCAGTGGGCGCCGTTCGCACCACTGGCCGGCGTGTCGCTCGAGGTGCGGGCCGCCTGCGGCGCCGGTCGCGACCGCGGGGCGTTCGACGAGGACCTGCTGTTCACGCATCGCGGCCTGTCGGGCCCCGCCGTCCTGCAGGTCTCGACCTTCTGGCAGCCGGGTGCAGCGATCGAACTCGATCTGGCGCCCATGTTCGCGCGCGACGCGCTGGTGGACGCACTGATCGCCGCCAAGCGTGGTTCGCGGCAGACCCTCGTCAATGTGCTGGCCGGCCTGCTGCCGCGCCGGTTGGCCGAAGGGTGGCTGCAAAGCCGCGGCAGTGCGACCGACGTGCGCATCGCCGATCTGGCCGATCGGGCGCTGCGCGACCTGGCACAGTCGCTGACGCTCTGGACGCTCGTGCCCACCGGCAGCGAGGGCTACCGCAAGGCCGAAGTCACGCGCGGCGGCGTGGCCACCGACGAGTTGTCACAGGCGACGCTCGAAGCCCGCCGGCAGCCGGGCCTGCACTTCATCGGCGAAGTCGTCGACGTCACTGGCTGGCTCGGCGGCTACAACTTCCAGTGGGCCTGGTCGTCGGGCTTCGCGGCGGGGCAGGCGATCAGCGCGGACCGCTGATCTGCCTAGGTCTTGGCCGGCGGCGGCACCGGCCCTGCCGCGATCAGCCGGTCCAGTTCTGCCGCCAGGGCCACTGCGTCGTCGGCAAAGTAGTGGGTGTGCGCCCCCGCGCCGAGGCAGAACTCGCTGCGGTCGCCGAGGCGGGCGGCCAGCACGCGGCCCTGTTCATCGACGCGTGCGACCTTGAACAGTGTGTCATCGGTCGCGGGTGACCAGATGGCGCGGCCCACATAGTCACCCGCGCGGAAGGCGTTGACCCAGTGGCCCAGGCCGAGTTGCGCCGCGGCTGGTCCGGCCTCGGCGAACGATGACGGCGACCCGCCCATCCAGCGATACAGCAGCGGAAACCGCGCCGCATACAGGTCGCGCAGCGGCGAGCCCACGGTCATCAGCGCGATTGGCAGCCCGCCGGTGGCCGCAGCCAGCCGGCCGCTGCGATGCAGGTAGTGCAGCAGGTCGGCACTGATCACGGTGCCCTGGCTGTGGGCGACGATCACCACCCGCGCATAGCCGCGCTGGCGCACGTAGTCGAGCAGCGCGGCGAAGCGAGAGTAGATGCGCGCACGCGGCGGCAGATGGTCGTGCGGATCGAGGAAGTAGTTGTCGACGTCGAGCACGGCGTCCAGTGCGACGCGCAGCTTGCCGAAGGTTTGCGTGAAGCGCGCCCCGAGCGCCGTCAAGGTGACGGCACCGCCGGCCAACCACTTGCCGACGCTGACCAGTACCGCACCCCAGGTCACGCCCAGGGCGCCGAGATATCCCAGCAGGCCCGGCAGCCCGACCAGCTTTTCCAGCAGGAACAGCAAGTACACCGCGCCGCTGGCCAGTGCCAGCAGCGGCACGCCAACGCCGAACAGGCCAGCGAGCACGCGTTGGGCCCGGCTCCACCAGTGGCCCAGCCGGGCACTGAGCGCATCGTCGCGCGCGGTCGGTTGCACCGGTGCTGGAGAAACCTCCTCGCGCAGCGACGGCGCGATCGCCACCAGGGCAATCGTGCCGACCACGCCGGCGAGCGCCATCAGCGGGGTGAACAGCGTGCCGACGTCGGTCAGCTGCGCCTCGAAGAAGATGGCCGCCGACCGATAGCCGTCGCCGAGCAGCGCCGGCACGAACAGCAGGTCCTTCAGAGCGAGCCCGATTACATACCCGATCACCGACCACAGGACCAGGCTCAGCATCACGAACAGCGCGGTCGAGATCGACAGGCCGATGCGCGCGGTCGACAGCGACGCTGCCACCCCGGGCGCGCCGCGGTGTGCCAGGGCAAAGCTCAACGCCAGCGCACCCATCTGCACGACGACCAGCAGTCCCCAGACGGCCAGCAGCGCGGCCAGCAGGTATTCGCCGCTGTGCAGCGCTGCGGTCAGGAGCCACTCGTACAGCGTGGTGGCATGTGTGAAGTCGCGCTGCGCGTTGAACAGCAGCAGCGCCACGGTGGCGAGCAGGACGGCCAGCCCGACCGCCTGCACGTCGCGCACGGTGCGCGCGTAGCGCAGCACCAGCAGCGCACCTGCGACGGCCACCAGCAGCACGGCCGCGAGCAGATAGACGATCAGCAGCGGCACCTGCTCGCTGAGCGCAGCCACGGCGAGCCCGGCGCAGGCAAGCGCCCCGACCGTCCATGGCAGTGCGTGCGAGACGGTGGCGGCGCCGTCGGTGCGCTGCGTGGCGAGCCAGGCGCCGATCGCCAGCACGATGGCGGCCACGCTGCCCCCGAGCGCCAGCACGAAGCGAACTTCGTCCAAGGGCACGAAGGCGCTCATGCCGAAGGCCACCAGCAGCAGCAGCGCCAGCTGCAGCAGCGCGGCCGGCCCCTTCAGCAGCCAGGCCGACCACGCGTGCAGCCACTGCAGCAGGCGCAGCGCGCGGCCGCCGCCGGTGGCCAGCGCCACCTGGTCGACCACGTCGCGCGCCAGCGTGTTCAGGTGGAACAGCAACTGATAGGTGGCCGACAGCGCGCGGATGCCGCCCGGTTGCAACCGCGAGTAGTCGGCCCAGTAGAGCTCGTAGACATCGACACGCGTGCCGTCCGTACGCCGGCGCAGCGAGGCGCGGGTCGACGAGTACAGGCCGTCGCGCTGGGCGGGTCGGTACTGGGCGAGCAGGTGGTCTGTGAGCGCGAGGCCGAGGTCGCCTGCGGCCATTGTCTTGCCCGGTTCGCGCGCGTATGAGGCGTGCTGCTTGACGTAGAAGTCGCTGGGTCGGCCCGGCAGCACCTGCATCCGGCCGCGGGTCGAATCCGGGTCGACGGCGGGAGCGGGGGTGGCGGCAGAACCGCTCGCTCCGCCCGGCGCGAGCGCGCTCACCGGCACGATCACTTCGTGCAGTTCGCCGTCGACGTAGGGCGGCGCGCCGTCGCGTCCGTTGCAGAGCAGCCGCACCAGTTCGCGCACGGTCTGGCCCGGCTGCTGGTCGGCGATGCCGTGGACCGTGATGACCGCGACCGCGTCGTCTACCATGCGCCCCCGCCGCCGTTGCGACGGCACGCTGCCTGCCGCACAGCATTGGAGTCCCGCGTGCCGGCCGGCGCAAGACGAATCTGCGCAAACGCGCGATGTCGCGCCTGACCAGACGCGGCGCGGGCTCTGGCCCTACCTGTGGCCCAGCTGTCCCCACAGGAAGGTGAAGGTCTGCGCCCACATGCGCGCGGCCTGCTCATTGTTGGCCGCCGCGCCGTGGCCGCCCTCGATGTTCTCGAAGTACAGCACGTCGTGTCCCTGCTCCTTCATCCGCGCCACCATCTTGCGCGCGTGGCCCGGATGCACGCGGTCGTCGCGCGTCGAGGTGTAGATGAAGGTGCGCGGGTACGTGACGCTCTTCTGCACGTTCTGGTACGGCGAGTATTTGGCGATGAACGCGCGCTCCTCCGGCTTGTCGGGGTCGCCGTACTCGGCGATCCAGGAGGCGCCGGCCAGCAGCTTGTGATACCGGAGCATGTCGATCAGCGGTACCTGCGACACCACCGCCCCGAACAGGTCGGGCCGCTGCACCATTGTCGCCGTGACCAGCAGGCCGCCCTGACTGCCGCCCATGATGCCCAGGTGGGGGGCGCTGGTGATGCCGCGCTGGATCAGGTCTTCCGCCACCGCGGCCAGGTCGTCCCAGGTGCGCTGCTTGTTCGCCTTCTGCGCGGCCTGGTGCCATTGCGGACCGAACTCGCCGCCACCGCGCAGGTTGGCCAGTACCAGCACGCCGCCCGGCTCCAGCCACGCCTTGCCGAAGCTGCCCGAGTACCACGGCAGCTCGGTGCTGCCGAAACCGCCATAGCCGTAGATCAGGGTCGGATTGCCGCCGTCGAGCGGCAGTTCATCGCGCATCGCGATGAAGTAGGGGATCTTCGTGCCATCGGCGCTGACTGCCTCGAACTGGCGGGTGACGATGCCGTTGGCATCGAAAAAGCGTGGCAGGGACTTCAGCGCCTCGCTCTTCGGCTGGCCGACGGTGCGCGTGAACAGCGTGGTCGGCGTGGTGAAGTCCTGGTGGGTGAAGAAGTAGTCGTCGCTGGCCCAGTAGGTCGCAAGGTTGGCCACTTGGCCGGTGTCCGGCAGGTCCACCCGGGTGCGCTGCCAGGCCTTGCCGTCGTGCCGCAACTCCCACAGTCGCGGGCGCACGTTGTCCAACTCGATGAACAGCACGGCGCTGCGTGTCACGCGCACGCCGCTGCGGTCGTCGCTGCTGGTGTCGAGCGCGCTGCGTGCGGTCGGCGTATAAAGCACGTCGAAGGCGCGCTCGCCCTTCATGAAGGCGGCGTAGCGGATCGCCAGCAGCGACCCGCCGGGGTGCGTCGTGCCGCCCACCGTCCACGGCGAGCGCGTGCGCACCAGCAGCCAGTCGCGGAAAGGCACCGGTGCGGCATCGGCCGGCAGGTCGAGCTTGACGGGCTGGCTGTCCACGAGCACGAGGTGCTCGGTGTTCCAGAAAGCGATGGCGCGCGTGATCCAGTCACGCCGCTGGCCCGACTCCCACTCCGAACGCATCCACACGCCGACGTCGGTCGACTGCCCTTCGTAGACCGTGCGCGCCGTCGACAGCGGGGTGCCGCGCTTCCACTGCCTTGCGATGCGCGGGTAGCCGGAGGTCGTCATGCTGCCCGGACCGAAGTCCGTGCCGACCCAGACGGTGTCGAGGTCCTTCCATTCGACGTCCTGCTTGGCCTCGGTCAGCACGAAGCCGTCCAGCACGAAGCGCTTGTTCTCGACGTCGAACTCGCGCAGCACGGTGGCATCGGCGCCGCCGCGCGAGAGCGCAAGGATGCAGCGGCGATACGGCTCGCCGTCCTTCAGCGGGCGCAGGCACTCGGCGCCCTTCCATACCCAGTTCTCGCTCTCGCGCTTGGCCAGCGCATCGAGGTCGAGCACGGTCTCCCAGGCCGGCTGCGGCGTGCGGTACTCGGCAAGCGTCGTCCGGCGCCACAGGCCGCGCGGGTTGGCGGCGTCGCGCCAGAAGTTGTAGTAGTGCGCGCCCATCTGCGTGACGTAGGGAATCCGCTCGCGCGAGTTCAGGATGTTCAGCAGGTTCCGGCGCAGCGGTTCGTAGCGTGGGTCGGCGGCGAATTCATTCTCGGCCGCCGCGTTCTGCGCGCGCGCCCAGGCGAGAGCCTTGTCGCCGGTGACGTCTTCGAGCCACAGGTAGGGGTCGGCGGCTGGCTCGGCCGCCCGCGCAGAGCTTGTGGGCATGAGCAGGTGCAGCGTCGCAGCGACGGCGCAGGTGAACAGGCGGAGAGGGCGTGTCATGGAAGAAACCGGATCGAAGATCGAGGCGCGCCTTAGCGTAGCCCGTGCCCGAGGTGCGGCCAGGCCTTTGCGACGAAACTCCCGCCCGTGTGATGAGGCGCCGCTTGGTCGGCGTGCACGGTCAGAAGATCATCTTCAGCCCGGCGATCACCAACACCACGGCCAGCGCGCGCCGCAGCGACGTGAGGTCGAGCCGGCGCGCGCCGAACCACGAGCCGATCAGTCCGCCGGCGATCACCGCCGCGACCCACCATGGCAGTGCGTCCGGGAAGTCCGGCTTGCGCGACATCAGGCCCGCGAGGCCGGCGATCGAATTGACCAGGATGAAGGCCGCCGTCGGCGCGGCTGCCGCGCGCACGGTGGCCCAGCCCATCAGCACGATGATCGGCGACAGGAACACGCCGCCGCCCACGCCGGTCAGTCCGGACAGCAGGCCGATCGCTGCGCCGATGAGCACGCACAGGGGAAGCGCGGGCAGGGCACGGGCAGGAGCGCCCTGCGGCGAGCGGGCGGCCTCGGTGAACAGACGGAACGCCGAATAGACCAGCACCAGTCCCACCACGATCGCATGCACGTGGGTGGGCAGGTGGATGCGGCCACCGACGTAGGCGAGCGGGATCGAACCGAGCGCGAACGGCCAGAACAGGCGCCAGTCGGTGCCGCCGGTGCTGCGGCCGGCGCGCCAGAAACGCAGCAGCGAGATGCTCGCCACCGACACGTTCATGACCAGCGCGGTTGGCCGCAGCAATTGCGGCGGCACGCCCATCAGCCCCATCGCCGCCAGGTAGCCGGAGGCACCTCCGTGGCCGACCGACGAATACAGCACGGCGGCCACGAAGAACAGTGCGCCGAGAACGATTGAGTTGACGTCGGCCATGTCCGGATCGTGTCGTTTGGGTGCAGCGTGTCGGTCGCTGCGTCATGCGCAGCGTGCGCTGCCGTCGCCGGGCGGTCGACGGCTCTGCCGGCGGCTCGCGCCGGCGCGAACGCCATTCCACAGCGGCGCAGTTTAGCGATGCCCCCGTGCGGGCCCGCGCGACCTCGGGTTATCGGCAGGGCAGAGGCTTCGTGCACGCACGTCGCATCGGGGGCGGTCCCGTGGGTCGGCGGCCCGAGCGCGCAGACATCGCCATGCGCCATTCGGCGTGGCCGATGAACCGGGCCGTAACGACAACGGCGCGGTCACCCGCGCCGTCTCGTGCTGCCGGAGACCTCGCCCGTCAGGCTGCGGCCTTCGCCTGCGCCCCGCCATCGGCGCGCGGATAGTCCGTGTAGCCCTTCGCGCCCGGTGTGTAGAAAGTCGAGGGATCCGGGTCGTTGAGCTTGATGCCCGCCTTCATGCGCTCGATCAGATCCGGGTTCGCCAGCCACGCGCGGCCGAACGCCACCAGGTCGCCGCGGCCTTCCTTCAGCGCCTGCTCGGCACCCGCGCGGTCGAAACCTCCCGAGGCGATGAAGGTGCCGCCGAACGCGGTGCGCAGCTTGGCTTTGAACGCGGTCGGAACTTCCGGTGCGCCCATGGACGAGTGGTCGACCAGGTGCATGTAGGCGAGCTTGAGCGCGCCCAGTTCCCGCGCCAGCGCCAGGTATTGCTCGTCCACGCCGTCGAACGCACCGGTGTTGTTGAATGCGCCGTAGGGCGAGACGCGGATGCCGACGCGCTCGGCGCCGATCGCGGCCACCGTGGCGCGTGCCACGTCCAGCACGAAGCGGTTGCGGTTCTCGGCCGAGCCGCCGTAGCCGTCGGTGCGGGCGTTGACGTTGGCGTTGAGGAACTGCTCCAGCAGGTAGCCGTTGGCGGCGTGCAGTTCGACGCCGTCGAAGCCGGCCTCGATCGCGAGCTTGGCCGCGTTCACGTACTCAGTCACCGCGTGCGCAATGTCAGCCTCGGTCATCGCGTGCGGCGGGCTGTGCGGCTGCATGCCGTGCGCGTCGGTGTACATCGGGCCTTCGAGCGCGACGCCCACCGGGCCGACGACCTTGGCGCCCGCAGGCAGGTTGGCCACGTGCGACACGCGGCCCGTGTGCATCAGCTGCACGAAGATCTTGGTGCCGCCCGCGTGTGCGGCGTCGGTCACCTTGCGCCAGCCGGCCACGTGGGCGGCGTTGAACAGCCCCGGAATGCGCGCATAGCCGAGCCCGTTGGGCGAGGGCGAGGTGCCTTCGGTGATGATCAGGCCGGCCCCGGCGCGCTGGCCGTAGTACTCGGCCATCAGGTCGTTGGGCGTGTTGGCTTCGACCGCGCGGCTGCGCGTCAGCGGCGCCATCACGACGCGGTTCTTCAGTTTCAGGGCGGGACTGGTGAACGGTTCGAACAGCATGTTTTCTTTCCTGCGTTGGGGTTGGAGTGGGAGGGGGGCTTCTTCGCTGACTTCTGCTTCGATGTAGACCAAAAGGTCAAAACATATTCCAAAAGAAGCACGCCGAGGCGTGCCTGTCGTTGCGGGCGATGTCGCTGCCCGCGGATTGCACGCCTAGGTCATGCGTCGTCCAGCACGGACAGCGCCAGATCGACCGCCTGCTGCAGCCGCGCCTTGCCGAACTCGGCGCGTGCGTTGACGCGCAGGCCGGCGGTCACTGCCAGCAGCAAGTCGGCCAGGGCCGCCGAGGGCGCGTGGTTGCTGATCGAGCCGTCCTTCTGCCCGCGCTCGACGGCGGCACGCAGCATCTCGTGCGAGCCGCTCCACTTGGCGCGCAGCGTCTGCACGATCAGCGGGTCCTCCACGCCCTCGAGCAGGCCAGCGGCGACGATGCAGCTCTTGTCCGCCGGATCGTCGCTGTCGCACTTGCCGACCACATGGTCGAAGAACATCGCCAGCGCCGCGCGGCCGGTGGGCGCCGTCTGCATCCGCGCCTCGACCACCCGGTAGCGCGCCACCGAGCACTCGACCGACTTCAGATACAGCGCGCGCTTGTCGCCGAAGCTGTTGTACAGGCTCTGCTTGCCCAGACCCGTGGCGTCGAGTAGCCGCGCCAGGGACGTGCCCTGGTAGCCGTGCGAGGCGAAGAGGTCGGCCACGCTTTCGAGGACCTCGGCTTCGCTGAACTGTTTTTCACGGGACATGGCTGCACTGTAAGGCAAAGTAGACCAAGCGGTCAAATTTGTCTTGATCTATCGTCCTGGCCCTGGAGTTGTCGACGTTGGACCAAGCCAAGCGGGGTGGATCGTGACGCTCAGGATCGTAAGGCTCGGCAGTTCGCGTTCGGTCGGCGAGGGCCTGCGCATCGGCACGGTCCGCCGTCCGCCTCGCGGCGTGCCGAAGAGCGAGTTCGCTTCGCAGAACTGGTACGACGTGTGGCTGCCCAACCTTGCGCCGAGCGTGGAGACGATGAAGGTCGGGCAGGCGGCGCGCGCACCCGCCGAGTGGGCGGCGTTCATCCGCAGGTACCGGGCCGAAATGGCGCTGCCCGACAATGCCCACCTGATCGAGCTGCTCGCCACCTTGTCGCAGACAACCAACTTCTCGGTCGGCTGCTACTGCGAGGACGAAGCGCGCTGTCATCGTTCGGTGCTGCGTGAACTGCTGGCCGAAAAGGGCGCGAAGTTCGGATGACAGGCACGACGCGGCACGAATTACCGATGCGCATGGAACTCCAACGCAGATCTGCCATCGCGCTCGGTGTGAGCGTGATCTGCGGCGTCTTCCTGCTGGAAACCGCGTTTGCGCACCGGGTGACGCCGAGTCCGGCGTCGCCGTATGTGTGGAGCCTGCTGGGCGCGGTGGGTGCGATCGCGCTGGCGCTGTCGGTCTACTGGCGCTTCAAGGCGAAGTCGGCGCCCGACTAGGCAGCCGCGAGGGACGATTGCGCAACGCGCACCTGTCTCGCCCCATGCAGAACAAGAGCGCCGCCGGCGGGCGGCGGTCTCCCTTCGACTTCTAGCTTGGGGTGTACGCCAGCCGCACGTAGATCGGTGCGAACGGCGAGGCCTGGGTGATCTCGATCAGGCTCTCGCGCGCCAGCTCGAGCAGCGCGAGGAAGTGCACCACCACCACCGGCACGCCGCGCGAGGGGTCGAACAGATCACCGAACTCGAGGAAGCGCGTGCCCTGCAGGCGCTTGAGGATCTGGCTCATGTGCTCGCGCACCGACAGTTCCTCGCGGCCGATCTTGTGGTGCGCATACAGCTTGGCGCGCTTGAGCACGTCGGCCCAGGCGTCGCGCAGCTCGACCACGTTTACATCCGGGAAGCGGCGCACCACGCTCTGCTCGATGGTCACCACCGCACGCACGAAGTCGCGGCCGACGCGCGGCAGCTCGTCGATCTGGGCGGCGGCGAGCTTCATCCGCTCGTACTCCACGAGACGCCGCACCAGCTCGGCGCGCGGGTCCTCGGCCTCCTCGCCGGTCTCGCTCTTGCGCACCGGCAGCAGCATGCGGCTCTTGATCTCGATGAGCATCGCGGCCATCAGCAGGTACTCGGCCGCCAGCTCCAGGTTGTGGTTGCGGATCTGGTCGATGTAGGTCAGGTACTGCTGCGTCAACGGTGCCATCGGAATGTCGAGCACGTTGAAATTCTGCTTGCGGATCAGGTACAGCAGCAGGTCGAGCGGGCCTTCGAAGGCCTCGAGGAAGACCTCCAGCGCATCGGGCGGGATGTAAAGGTCCTGCGGCAGCTTGAAAAGCGGCTCGCCGTACAGGCGGGCCAGCGCCACGCCGTCGATCACGTCGGGCGTGGGATCGGGCGCGTCGCTGCTGGCCGCCGGCGGCGGCAGCGTGGCCTTGTCGGCCGGGCGCGAGCCGGGCAGGTCGCTCACTTCTTCGCCTGCATCTGGTAAACGTAGCCCTGCTGCGGCACGCGCGCAGCCTCCTGGCGCTCGAGTTCCTCGCGGTCCAGTTCCTTGTCCCACCAGATGGCGCGGCCTTCGCGCTGCTTGCGCTCGAGGTTGGGCTGCTTCGCCTTGAGCTGCTTGAGGAACTTGGTGATGTCGGACTCGTAGGTCATGGCGGATACCGGAAGCAGGGGCCGGGCAGTGTGCAGATGGCCACGCATGGTGTGCGGATTGTAGCGAGCAGGGCCTGGACACCGCTGCGCCGCATCGCCGCCGCGGCAACAGGGCCGGCGTGCTCAGGCCGCGGGCGGCGCCGCGGTGGCGGCCAGCAGTGCGCGAGCGCGTGCCAGCGCAGCTGGCAGGTCGGCCACCACGTTCTCGGCACCCGAGTGCGCGACAAAGCCGGAGCGGGTAAGCAGGCCGAGCGGCTGCTCGCGCGCGCCGGCCACGATCAGCGCGCCGTTGCGTTTGACGAGCAGCTTGCGCAGCGATTCCAGCGTCTCCAGCCCGGTGGTGTCGAGCGACAGCAGCGGCGCGAAGTCGAGGATCACCACCGACGGCGCCCGTTCGCCGGTGAAGCGCGCCGGGTCGGTCAGCGCCTCGAGCTTGCTTACCGCGCCGAAGAACAGCGAGCCGGTGAGCCGGTAGGCCTCCGTGCCGGCGGGCGCGTCGGCCAGTGAAAGCTGCTCGACGCGCGTGAGCTGGCTGATGCGGTAGATGAAGAACAGGCTCGCCAGCACCATTCCCACCTCCACCGCGACGGTGAGGTCGAACACCACGGTGAGGAAGAAGGTGGTCAGCAGGATCGTGCGGTAGGTCAGCGCGAACTGCTTCAGGCGCGCGAATTCACGCCACTCGCCCATGTTCCAGGAAACGAAGAGCAGGATCGCGGCCAGTGCGGCGAGCGGGATGTTGGAGGCCAACGGCGCCGCCACCAGGATCACCAGCAGCAGCGTGAACGCGTGCACGATGCCGGCGATCGGACTGGTGGCCCCGCTCTTCACGTTGGTCACCGTGCGCGCGATGGTGCCGGTGGCCGGGATGCCGCCGAACAGCGGCACGACGAAGTTGGCCACGCCTTGCGCCATCAGCTCCTGGTTGGGATCGTGGCGGTCGTGGATCAGGTTGTCGGCCACGCGCGCGCACAGCAAGCTTTCGATCGCTCCCAGCAGTGCGATCGTGATGGTGGGCGCAACGAGCTGCTTGGCCAGCTCCCAGCCGAACTCGGGCAGCGCGAACGACGGCAGCCCTTGTGGAATGCCGCCAAAGCGGCTGCCAATGGTTTCGACCGGCAGGTGCAGCGCGCTGACCGCGATCGTTGCTAGCGCGAGCGCGACGATCGTGCCTGGCACGTGCGCGACCCAGCGCTTCCATGGCACGTGCCCCATCTGATATGACTTCGGCCAGAGCGCCACCAGCAGCAGCGAGGCCGCGCAGATCACCACCGCGTACGGATTGGTCGTGTGGATCGCGTCGGTCAGCGCGCCGATCTGGTGGAAGAAGTCGGCCGGCAGCTTGTCGATCGAAAGGCCCAGCGCGTCCTTCACTTGCGAGAGCGCGATCAGCACGGCGATGCCGTTGGTGAAGCCAATCACGATCGACACCGGGATGAAGCGCACCAGCTGGCCGAGCTTAAACAGCCCCATGCCGAACAGCAACACGCCGGCCAGCATGGTCGAGATCAGCAGGTTCGCCAGTCCGTAGCGATCGATGATCCCGTAGATGATCACGATGAAGGCGCCGGCCGGCCCGCCGATCTGCACGCGTGAGCCGCCGAGGGCGGCGATGATGAAACCCGCGATCACGGCGGTGAAGATGCCGGCCTCGGGCTTGACGCCGCTGGCAATGGCGAACGCCATCGCCAGCGGCAGCGCGACGATGCCGACCGTGATGCCGGCGCCGATGTCCTTCGCGAGGTGACGCCGGTCATAGCCGCGCAGAGCGTCCAGCAGGCGCGGGCGAAACGTCGCGAGGTCGAGCCGCGGAACGCGGCGCGGTTCGGTGGCAGCCACTTGATAGGAAGGCAAAGACGAGCCCGATTGTGCCGCCGAATTCCGGGCGGACGCCCGCGTGCCGCTTGATGCGCGTCAACGCGACGGGCGGCGGCGCCGCATCAGCCGCCACAGCAGCCACGAGGCGCCGAACAGCGCGGCGAGCGCAACCGCCCACAGCTCGAACCGGTGGATCTCGCCGAGCAGCGTCTCCACCGCGTGACCGAAGGCCCAGCCCGCTCCCGCCACCAGCGGCGCCCAGATCGCCGCGCCGATCGCGTTGAACAACGCGAAGCGCCAGGGCGCGACGTCGCTGCTGCCGATCAGCACCGGCCCGGCGATGCGCAGGCCGAAGGCAAAGCGCACCAGCACGATGACCCAGCCGTGCCAGCGGTCGATCGAGCGGTGCACGCGGTCCGCCTGCTGTGCAATCGACGGAAAGCGCGCCAGCATCTCCGGGCCATGACGGCGCCCGAGCCAGAAGAACGCCTGGTCGCCAACGAAGCTCGCGATCGCCGCGATGAGAACCACTGCGGCGAAACTCAGGTGTCCCTGGTGCGCGGCGAAGCCGGCCAGCGCGACGATCGTTTCGCCTTCGAGCAGGCAGCCGAGCGCGAGCAACGGATAACCATAGGTCTGCAGCAGCGCGGCGACATCCATCACGGCTTTCGAACGGGCAACTGCAGTGTGCGCCCGGCGCCAATCGGGGACCATGGCGATGGTCAAACCGATCGGCCGCCGGCCTCGTTCTTGAGGGCGCGGTGACGGCCCGCGGCGAGGAACCGGGCGGCCGCGTCGGTCAGGCTCGGCGCCGATCCGCGACCCCGAAACAGATCACGCGCGTTTCAGGTAATGCGCTGAACTTCGATCGCTGTGGAGGATCTGTTCTTCTGCGGCCGCTTCGAAGGAGCAACGCAGCCGACGAATACAACACGGGAGACTCGATCGATGACCAGCATGCTGCACGTGGCCGATTCGATTCTGGACGAGACCGCCAGGGACTGGGGGCTGCCCACGGCGCGGGAGACGAAGGCGTCAAGCGAGAGGGAGTCCGATGGGCCCGGCGACCCGCTGCGCGCGGCTGCCGAAGGGGCGCCGCCGCGCGAGGACCACTCGCGTGGGACGGGGTGGTCGGATTGACGCCAGGTGTCGAGCGAACGCTGTCCGCGAACGCTACTTCAACCGCATGCCCGGCTGCGCACCGGCATCGACATCGAGCAGGAAGATGCCGGGCTGCGCCTTCTCGTCGGCATGGCTGGCCGACAGGATCATCCCCTCGCTGACGCCGAACTTCCAGGTCTACGGCGCAGGTTGGCCACCAGCACCACGTGCCGGCCGACGAGCTTCTTCGGTTCGCCGTAGGCCGACTTGATGCCGGAGAAGACGTTGCGATGGCGCCCTTCGCCGACATCGAGCGTGAACCGCAGCAACTTGTCCGAGCCCTCGATGAAGTCGCAGTCGATGACCTGGGCGATGCGCAGGTCGAGCTTGGCGAAGTCGTCGATGGTGATGCTCGGCGCGATCTCGACGCCGCCGGGCGAGCAGGGTGCGCTGGCGCAGGTTGATGTCGGTGGCTCGAACAGCGTCGTTGTTCGGGGTCGACCCTCTGCAATAGGTGCTCGTAGTTCGAGATTGAGTGGTTCCTCGGGAACTCGAGGAGTAGCGGCTTACGCAGGGACAGAGGCTCGATCCCGAAGAATGCCTCGACTGGTCTTGCCATCTCCGGCAAAACCGGCTTGCGGATACGCGGTAAGTGTTCGGAATGCAGCGGCGCCAAAGTACTCGACTTCGGCCAGCCTGGTTTCCGCGCCGACCTCGAAGGTTCCTTGGTCGATCTGCTTCGCCGAGTTCCACGGCTTCCTTCGTCGATCGCGCATTGATACCGTCGGCAAGCGCCATCACATTACGAAATGGCTTTCGTACTCTCGCGCGTCAGGTGGCGAGGATCCGATTATTTCGGCCCATGCTCCAACGCCGCAAGGAACGCTGCTGCACGCGTTTCTGGGTGCCGAACGAAGAAGCTGGGGTGGGACAACTGTTCAGTTCACTACCGTTGTTGTTGTCGATGAAGCTCGCCGCCCGGCTCGCGATGTTCACGTACTTGCCGATCAGGTCGCTGTTGACGCGGGCGATGAAGTCGTCGGGATTGAAGTCGATGTCCTCGACGTGGGCGTTGAGCTTGGCGGCGATGTAGTAGCGCAGCCACTCCGGGTTCATGCCCAGTTCGAGGTAGCGCAGCGGGCTGATGCCGGTGCCGCGCGACTTGGACATCTTGTCGCCCGACACGGTGATGAAGCCGTGCACGTAGACGTGGTCCGGCGCCTTGTACGGCGCGCCGGCGAACTTCAGCATCGCCGGCCAGAACAGCGTGTGGAAGTAGATGATGTCCTTGCCGATGAAGTGGATCTGCTCGGTGCCGCTGCGGCCGACGAACCGTAAGATGCGCCCCTCCGATCGAAGTAGTTCTTGAAGCTAGGCGAGGTACCCGATCGGCGCGTCCAGCCAGACGTAGAGATATTTTTCCTCGGCGATGTCCGGGACGCGGATGCCGAAGTAGGGCGGGTCGCGCGAGATGTCCCAGTCGCCGAGCGCCTTGTCGCCTTGCCGTAGAGCCACTCCTCGCCTTGCTGGCAGACCTGGGGCTGCAGCCGTGCGGGCTCATGCGAGTCCACTCGCGCAGGAACGCCTTCGCAGCGTCGGGTCGGAGAGCCGGAAGAAGTAGTGCTCGGAGGTCTTGCAGCACCGGCGTGCGCGCCCGACAAGCGTCGAGTACGGGTTCTTCAGTTGGTCGGGCGAGTAGACAGCGCTGCAGGCCCTCGCAGGCATCGCCGTACTGGTCTTTCGCGCCGCAGCTGGGGCACTCGCCCTTGATGTAGCGGTCGGCGAGGTACATGCCCTTCACCGGGTCGTAGAACTGCTCGATCGGGCTCATGTATGATCGAGCCGGCTGACTAGCGAGCAGGCGGTAGATGTCCTAGCGAGAGCGCGTGTTCTCCTTCGAGTGAGAGTCGAATGCCAGTTGTCGAAGCCGATGTGGAAGCCGTCGAGGTACTGCTTGCCGGCGCGGCAGCGACCCAGCCGACGAACACTTCCGGCGTCATGCCTGCCTTGTCGGCGCGAAGGGTGATCGGCGCGCCGTGCGCATCGTCGGCGCCGACGAAATGCACCTCGTGGCCCTGCATGCGCTGGAAGCGCACCCAGATGTCGGCCTGGATGTACTCCATGATGTGGCCGATGTGGAACGGGCCGTTGGCGTAGGGCAGGGCGGTGGTGACGAAGAGCTGGCGCGGACATGGGCAACATGGCTGAAAAAACGGCGATATGAGCAAGTGGGCCGAGGGCGAACACGCTTGGCGGTCGTGATCAGCCGGGAATGCTCTGGGCGGAGAAGGCGCGCGCATCTGCGATCGAAGAGCACTCATGGACAGTGAACGAACTGCAGGTCAGGTAGCGCGAAGGGACTGGTCGATCCCAACACCGGCAAGGATCTGGTCACATCGCGCTGCGTGAAGAACGTCAAGGTCACGGGCAGCGATGTTTCGCTCGACGTGGAACTGGGCTATCCCGCTGCGAGCCAGATCGAGCTGATCCGCGACAAGGTGATCGACGCACTGAAGGGCGCCGGTGCCGGCAACGTCAGCGCCAATGTTTTGAGCAAGATCGTCGCGCACGCGGTGCAGCGCGGGCTGAAGGTGATGCCCAACGTGAAGAACATCGTCGCCGTGTCCAGCGGCAAGGGCGGCGTGGGCAAGAGCACGGTGGCGGTCAACCTTGCGCTGGCGCTGGCGGCCGAAGGCGCGCGCGTGGGCATGCTCGACGCCGACATCTACGGTCCGAGCCAGCCGACCATGCTGGGACTCGCGGGCCGTCCGGACACGGTCGACGGTCGTCTGCTCGAGCCGATGATCGGCCACGGCATCCAGGCGATCAGCATCGGCCTGCTGATCGATCCCGACCAGCCGATGGTCTGGCGCGGCCCGATGGTCACGCAGGCGCTGCAGCAGCTGCTGATGCAGACCAACTGGCAGGACATCGACTACCTGATCGTCGACATGCCGCCGGGCACCGGCGACATCCAGCTCACGCTGTCGCAGCAGGTGCCGGTCACCGGCGCCGTGGTGGTGACCACGCCGCAGGACATCGCGCTGCTCGACGCCAAGAAGGGCCTCAAGATGTTCGAGAAGGTCGGCGTGCCCATCCTCGGCATCGTCGAGAACATGGCGGTGCACGTGTGCAGCCAATGCGGCCATGCCGAGCACGTGTTCGGCGAAGGCGGTGCCGAGCGCATGTCGAAGGAGTATGGCGTCGAAGTGCTGGGGTCGCTGCCGCTCGACATCCGCATCCGCGAGCAGGCCGACTCCGGCCGTCCGACCGTGGTGGCAGACCCGGACAGCGAGGTCGCCCGCACCTACAAGGCCATCGCGCGCAGGGTGGCCATCGCCATCGCCGACAAGGCGAAGGACATGTCGCTGAAGATGCCGACCATCAAGGTCAGCAACACCTGACATGGGTCTGCAGTGGGGTTGCTAAGCGGCCCGGACGACGTCTTCGCCGCGCGTCGCGGCCGCTCGCGCCGCCAGCGGCCCGCGCGCCGGTTGCTGCCGTCGCTGCTTGGGCTCGCGGTCGGTGCCCTGTTCGCGCTCGCATTCCTGCACGTGTTCGGCGCAGCGCTGCCCCTGTGGCCATGGCTGCGGCCGGCGATCGTGCTGGTGTCTGCGCTGGGCTGCGCAGCGCTCCTAGCAGGCTGTTGAAATTCGACCGTTGAAACCATTCTTGCAGGTGGAGATCGAAGGCATGGTTTTCATGGTTGGGGGTGGTTGATGCGCGGGTTCGAGAGCAATCAAGAAGGGTTGTTCAGCTACGTCTCGCCGGAGGCACGGGTGCCGGCCGATCATCCGCTGCGGGCGATCCGCGTCTATGCGGATGAGGCGCTGCGGCGCATGAGTCGCGTGTTCAACCAGATGTACGCCGACGGCGGTCGGCAGTCGGTGCCGCCGGAGACGTTGCTCAAGAGCACGCTGCTGATGGCGCTGTACACGGTGCGTTCGGAGCGGCTGTTTTGCGAGATGCTCGAGTACAACCTGCTGTTTCGCTGGTTCCTGGGGCTGGGCCTCGATGAGGCGGCCTTCGATCACTCCACCTTTAGCAAGAACCGGCAGCGGCTGCTCGAGCACCGTGTCGCGCCGCGGTTTCTGGGCATGATCGTGCGCATCGCCCGGCGCAAGGGGCTGGTCAGCGACGAGCACTTCAGTGTCGATGGCACCCTGATCGATGCCTGGGCCAGCATGAAGAGCGTGCGGCCGAAGGACGGCGGCGATGGCGGCGTCGGTGGCGGCAATCCCGAGGTCGACTTCAAGGGCGAGCGGCGCCGCAACGACACCCACGCCAGCACGACCGATCCGCAGGCGCAACTGGCGCGCAAGGGCGCAGGCAAGGAAAGCCGGCTCGCCTACGCGGGTCACGCGCTGATGGAGAACCGTAACGGGTTGGTGCTGGGCTTGCGCGTGACCGCGCCGCACGACAATGCCGAGGTCAAGGCGGCCGAGCGGCTGCTCGACGAGCAAAAGCAGCAGGGCATCGAACCGGACTCGCTCGGCGCCGACAAAGGCTACTGCCAGCGCGGCTTTGTCCAGACGCTGCGCGGCCGCAAGATCAAACCGCACATCGCCAAGATCGAGGGCCGGACGATCCCCGGACTGGATGGCAGAACCACCGGCTCGAAGGGCTACGCGATCTCGCAGCGGGTGCGCAAGCGCATCGAGGAATGCTTCGGCTGGATGCACACGATCGGTGGCACGAAGAAGGTCAAGGTGCGCGGGCAAGACAAGGTCGAGATGGCCTTCGTGCTGGCCGGCTGTGCGCTGAACCTGCTGCGCATCGCCAAGTTGGCCCCGCCCGAGATGGGAGCAGTCCGTGCGTAGTACGGCAAAGCAAGGCCCGATGGAATCAAACGAGTTCGCGAAAGTCTCGACAGTGGCATCACACGGGGTCAAAACCAACGATAACCATCGCCTCGCGCTCGCGCACTGCGCCAGAAGGCCGAGATTCATGCGCATTTCAACAGCCTGCTAATGGTCGTCGCGCTGCGCGCCGGGTTGTAGCTCCCTCACCTCGCACGGCTACACTGCGTGAAGCACGTGCCTGACGTCGGCCTGCGTTGTAGCTCCCTCTCTCACCCCGGATGGCTACACTTCGTGAGCTTAGGTTCGCTTGCGCCTCGCTTGAGTTGTAGCTCCCTCTCTCACCCCGGATGGCTACACGTGTCGCGTCTGTGACCGCGACTTCCGTCCGCTACGTTGTAGCTCCTCCTCACCCCGCGATGCGGTGCGATACTGTCTCTGGCGGGCGAGCCTCTTGACGCCGCGATCGCGCGTTGTAGCTCCCTCTCTCACCCCGGATGGCTACACTGAGCCCTACCAGGTCGGCAACGTGACTGAAAGTTGTAGCTCCCTCTCTCACCCCGGATGGCTACACTGAGTTCCAGCGCTCGAGGTTCTGCGCACTAGTTGTAGCTCCCTCTCTCACCCCGGGATGGCTACACTGATCGCCTGTCGTGGGCATCGCATGTTCCGGTGTTGTAGCTCCCTCTCTCACCCCGGATGGCTACACTGCAGCGACAAGGTGCGCTGCGCATTTCCAGGTTGTAGCTCCCTCTCTCACCCCGGATGGTGACACTTGTCATCTTTGTGCAAGTCTACGTGAGATACGGGTTGTAGCTCCTCTCCTCACCCCCGGATGGCTGACACTCAGATGCTTGTATCTGGGAGCGTGTGTGCTAGGTTGTAGCTCCTCTTCTCACCCCGGATGGCTACACTTCGGCGCAGACCTGCGCGCCGAGAGTAGCAGCTGTTGTAGCTCCCTCTCTCACCCCGGATGGCTACACTCGAGCGTGGCGTTGACACACCCGATGTGTCCTCGTTGTAGCTCCCTCTCTCACCCCGGATAGCTACAATCGCACGGAAGCCTGGCGTCGACTGCACGTCACCGTTGTAGCTCCCTCTCTCACCCCGGATGGCTACACTGACTCGCTGAAGACCCGCGCCGAGCTTGGCTCGACGCGGGTTTTTCTTTTCAGAAACCCGCTCAGAACAGGAGAATCTGATTGGCGTTGACCTGCTTTTCCTGGAAAAGCGGCAGGCCGACCAGCAGTTTCATGCTCGCGTACTGCTTCTCCGTCACGGTCAGCACGCGCACCGAGCCTTCGGGAGGCAGGTTTGCGACGACCCGCTGCATGTGCTTCTCTTCCGCATCTCGCCCATTCAGGATGCGGCCGTAGACCGAAAACTGAATCATGTCGAAACCGTCGTTGAGCAGAAAGCGACGAAACTGCGTGTAGGCGCGCCGCTCGGCCCGCGTGACGACCGGCAGATCGAAGAACACGAGCAAGCGCATGTATCGCCTCGTGCCTTCAGCCATCGGTGCGGCAGACTAGGCATCGATTCGATGCTGCCGCAGCCCGATCAGCCGCGGGTAGGTCAAGCGCCCGCTCGCGCCGCCTTCGAAGATGCGCACCACGGCTTTCCGCTAGCCTGCTCAATGGCCGAGCCAGCACCGACATGTCGCCCCTGCGGCATTCCGACGTCGGCATTGAGCAGCGCGACCAACCCGACCTTGTCCGCAGGAGACAACTCCTGCGGCTCTGCTCCGACGGGGCGCAGGTTTCGGGCGACATGAAGGTCGACCAACGGCCGAAACGGTTCGATCAGGTCGTCGGCCAGATTGAAGGCGTTCTGCTCGCTGGCGTGGAACAGCCCCACGCTGGGCAGCAGGCCGTGTGCCACCAACCCGCGTGCGATCGCGCCGCGGAGCACGGCGTAGCCGTAGTCGAGCGCGGCATTGATCCAGCGTTCCTCGGCGCGGTCGAAGTCGCGACCGAACAGTTGAGGAAAGTGAAAGGCTGCGGCCTGCGCTTCCATGCGCCCCGTGTCACCAGAGCGCACGCGGCGCGCGTAGGACTCCAGCCGGTCCGCCCCGTCTTTGCCAGCCATCTTCAGGCAGGCTGCCTGGTTGGCGATCTTGCGCCGCGACGATGCTGTGCCAAGCTTGTTTGGCGAGCGGCCGGTCGATGTCCAGTTGCAGGCGCAGCATCCGCGTGGTCCGCGAGTGCGGCAGAAAGGGCAGGAAGACGCCGTTGGGCTGATGGTTGTCTCCCGTCGAGAACAAGCCGATGCCGTATTCGCCGCAGGCCGACAACACCGGGTGCGTCAACGTGATCTCGCGGTGGTTCAGCACGATGACAGCGATGTCCTCGAAGGGCACGCGCGCCGACTCCGCCTGCTCGACGACGAGGGAGAAGTGCTCGCGCTTGCAGCTTGGCGGGGCGGGAGATCATCACGCTACGCCAGACCACGGCGCTGCTCCGGTGGTGCGGGGTAGATGTTGCCGAGGGTGTCGACGTGGAATTTTTCGAGATGCGACTGCGCATTTTTACACCGATGCCTTCGATCAATCCCAACTTGTCCCGGTTCGGCTTTGCCTTTGCTGTAGCAGTGCGAGACTCGTTGTTACGTTCCCCAAGCGCTTCCTATCATGGATCGCCACGGATGCGCCTGTACCACTGTGGCAGCGCATAGTAGCCAAAGATCGAGTCGTTGGTCTTTCTGGGTAATTCGTATCAGGTCGTTGGGGTGAAGGTGAGAAACAAAAATCGAAAACCTGTTATCGATAGACGTCCACTCGTCCTCATCCTTGAACGCCACGATCCGCCCGATTCGGCAACTCCTTCGCCACCGCGTGATGCACATACACGGGCACCAGATGAAACTTTCCCGTCCTTCTTGTGGCGGAAGACATCGACCCGCAGCATGGTGTCGTTCTTGGCAACGCCCCCCCGCACCGGGATGCCCGACAGCTTGTCGATCACCATCGTCACACTTCGGACGATCGGGCCGGTCGGCTTGCCCTCTCGATCTGGCTTGCGTAGTGGATTGTCGGGCGGGGAAGGCCTTGTCGCCCTTTGCCACCGTGCGCTTCCAGTCGGGTGCGGATGGCGGCATAGAGCTTTTCGTTGCGGTGCGGGTCGATCAGTTTGTCGAGGTCTTTCAGTTTCAGGCTGGTGAGTGGTACTTTCTGCGTGACGCCGCCTTGTGCCTTGAGTCGTTCGGGTTGGGCGTAGACTGGTGTCCTTGTGCGCCGCGCCACCGTTGCGCCGCTGCGGCGCGCGGGAGACGAACAGCGGGGCGCAGAGCCTCCAGAGCGTCTCGGGCGGGTAAGTGCCGAACATTTCCAGTCTGGGCGCGCAGTTCGGCGCTGATCGTCGATGTGCAGTCGCGCTTCAAGTTCATGGCGGAAGTGCGGCCAAGGGTCGGGGAAGTGCGCATGCAATTGCTGGAACATGGCCGGATCGACGATCTCGCCGGTTTCGGGATCGGGAAAGCCGTCGCGTACTTTCGCCAATTCCTTGTGCCTTGCGAATAGTCGGCCAAGCGTTGAACCATGCCGTGGCTGCAGGCGGCGACCACGGCGGCGTCCAGCGCGTGGTGGCGGTCGCTGGCACCGCGTACCTTCGAGCAGGCCCCAGCGTGCGCGCAGGAAGGCGGTGAGTCTGGCCGCTGCAGCAGCCACACAGCGCTTTGCCACCGTCTCGCCAGCGCCGACTTTTAGCTTGCAGGTAGCGCTCAACATAGTTCTTGAAGAGGCGGCAGATGTAGCGCGTGTCGTTGAGGTTGCGCTCCTTGAATTCCTCGGCTGCCTTGCCGCCAAAATCCTTGCGCAGCAGTCGTGTGCGCTTGGCAAGTCGATAGCTCTTGTTCGGTTTCGACACAGGCGGCGTAGTTGCCGCCAGCGCTCGCCGTCTTCGCCGTCGGCGGAATGACGTCAGGTATTCGTAGGCGGTGCGGTTGCCCTTGTTGCGGTTCTCTTCGGTCAGCACGAGCACCTTGTTGTTCTTGCTGTCGTCAAAGCTGCGCGAGTAGGGCAGGGCATGGTCGACTTCGGCATAGCCGATGTCGTGCAGCACGCGATGCAGGTCCAGCGGTTTCGACGCGAGTAGGCGCATTTGCCCTGCTGCTCGCGATAAAGCTGGCACTTCTCGAATTCAGCGGCCCTTGCGGCTGATGCCGGAAATGCCGTTCGGCGACGAATTCGGCTTTGTCCTTTTCGTTGCGCTCGCGGTATTCGTCCTGCGCCTTCTCGATCTGCCTGCGTTCGTCCAGCGGACGCGACAGGTCGCGTGCCATTTCGATCCGGACTTCACGCGGCGAACCGTAGGCACGGATCAGCGCGTTCATCACCTTGCGCGCCTGATTGAGTGCGCGCAGCACAACGGGGTTGCGAGGGACGTCGATGTCGCTCGCTGAACACCATGCGACCGTCCTTGTCGCGGCCGGAGTAGAGCGGCGGCAGAGTAGGTCTGCGTTGCCGCGTGCCGGCTTCGTAGCAACTGGCTGTGGTGATAGCCCGCCTGCGCGCAGGCTTCGTCATAGCGCAGCCCGGCCTCCATGTGCGGCACGATGTTGCGCAGGGCCTTGAGCGACAGCGCATGGAACTTGTCGAAGCGGATTTCGAGCAGCGCATCGATCATCTTGTCGGCGTTCGGCAGCGACAGCTTTCGCAACTCGGCGGTGACTTCGTCGTCATCCTTGTAAGACGGAAAGCACCCGGCGACCTCATCGAGCAGGGTCGGGTCACCGCCGGTCGCGGCGCCGGCCATGCCCTCCCATTCGGTCTCGAGTCCCTTGTCCTTGAGCGCTTGGCGAAGATCCTCGCCAGGCGGGGAGCTTGACCAGCGTTGCGTCCTCCGGGTCTTTCGCCTTGTCTTCGGCGAATTGCCGGCACTCGGATAGTTCAGACCAGCGAAGCTGAAGCTGCGGGCAGCGTCCTGCTTCACGAGCGCGTGCGCAATTGGTTGTACTTGAAGTCGCTTCGCCTGCTGGTAGGGCAGCGGTAGTGCGAGGCGGCGCTCGTCGCTCGTTCAGCGGCCGTGTCGTGCCGTCGATGACGATGCGCAGGTTGTTGAGTCGGGTGAGCCAGACATGGCGCTCGGCGGTGAAGCTGGCTTTCGGTGCGCGGTATTCGTCTTTCTCGAAGGTGCATTTGCCGAGCATCTTGAGCAAATCGGCCCCGGCTAGCGGTGGCTTTTGTTCCCAGAACAAGCCGCTCTTACGGTCGCCGTTGCCAAGAATGTGCGCTTCGAGATCCGCGACGGCGTGCGGGTTGCCGAGTTCGCGCTGCCGCTGGAACAACAAGCTCAAGTTCGCCGGCCAGCAGTACCCGTGACAGCGCCTTGCCGTAGTCGCCTTGCTTATTGCGTTGCGCCTCAGGGAACTCGGTAAGCACCATTTCGGCTGCCGTCCGGTAGCCCTTCTCCTTCATGCGGTGCTGTGTGTCCGGCTCAGTCCTTCTCGACCCTGCCGCCTTCGCCCTTGGCGTCGTCCTCTCGGCTTTCTTCCTCGGCGCGGCTGATCCAGTGGAAGCCGCGATGCTTGCAGAGGTGGTAGATCACGCGCGCCCACTCCTCGGCGGTCAGGCGCGCGGTCGAGTCCGTCGACGCGGTAGTCGCCAAAGGTGCGACGGGTTGCGGGCTGAACGAAGACGTCACATCGGCGATCACACCATTGCGCTTCAGTAGTCCGCGCCAGCTTGGTCAGTCGCCACGCGCGCCGGCGCAGGCGGCGTCGCATCAGTCGTGCGGTGCGCCGCGCCAGGTTCAGCGACTCGCCTCCTTTGTGCGCGGTTTCTGCCTTGTCGAAAGCACCGCACGCCGAGATCGACGATGCGGTTCGCGGAGCACGCACCACCTCACCGATGCGATGCCGATGTCGAAGCCGAAGGTAAGTGCTCCAAATGGACCTTGTCAGTCACGCTGTTCCTCCCTCTATAATCGGCCCCGTTGTAGCCATCCGGGGTGAGAGCCGTTGCTGCAGCAAGGATTGTTGAGTTCTTACCAGGCCCGGCGGGGCAACCCGCCGGGTTTTTCATTTGTAGGCTGCGAAGTTGGGGCGTCCTCGTCAAGATGTAGATCCACGGACTCAAGTTTTTCGATACGTTACCGCTATGCCCGCCTACCTCGTCGGCCAGATCCGCGTCACCGATCCCGCGCAATGGCAGAGCTACGTCGAGCGCGTGGGCGCGACCTTTCCGCCACATGGCGGCGAGCTCCTGTTCCGGGGCAGCAAGATGCAGGATCTCGCGCGCAGCGCGCACGGTGAACGGATCGTGGTCGCGCGCTTCGACTCGATGGCCGCGCTGCAGGCCTGGCACGACTCGCCCGAGTACCAGGCGCTGGTCGCGCTGCGCGAGGCCGGCGCCGAGGTGGTGCTCGCCGCTGCACGAGGGCTGATGCGCGCCGCGGCCTGCGGGTAAACCGCAAGCTAGCCCGTTCATCGCATCGTCGGCCGTGCGCCCGGTTGATAGAGTTCACGCCTCTGCATCTGTCGACGCAACCACCATGTTCGTTCGTCTTTTGATCGCCGGCTCGCTTGCCCTGGTTTTCGCGGCCGGGTGCAGCAAGAAAGAAGCCGCGGCCCCGACTGCCGGCGCCGCTGCGGGCGTGGGCAGCAGCTCATCGCAGTTCAAGCCGCTGCCGGTGCCGCCGCCGGCCAAGTACGTGCGCGACCACTACAAGTCGCTGGAGGACTGCGCGTTCGATTGGGGCCACGCCGGCCGCTGCATGCCGGTGCCGGCAGGTGCTCCGGAGCGCAATGCGGGCGCAGCCTTCTTCGGCCCCAATTACTCGAACGCGATCCGCGACGAGTCACAACTTGAGGCGCGCAAGCTGGCGCTGCAGCAGGGTTACGTCACCTCTCTCGACGAGCAGCCGAGCAATCGCGCCGTCGGCACCAGCGACACGCCCAAGGGCTGACGCCCGGCGTTGCGCGGCTCGGCTCAGCCGACCGCGCAGCCGGTTTCGACGTGAACCGCCGACACGGCGACCGGGGTGGGGATCTCGTAGCCGTACTTCTGCGCCGTCAGCTCGGCCATGATCGACACCGCGATCTCGGGCGGCGTGCGCGCGCCGTTCTTCAGTCCCACCGGGCCGTGCAGGCAATCGAGCTGCGCCTCGGTGACGCCGAACTCCACCAGCCGCTTCTTGCGCGCCGCCTGGTTCTTCTGGCTGCCGATGGCGCCGACGTAGAACGCGTCGGACTTGAGCGCCTCGATCAGCGCCAGATCGTCGAGCTTGGGGTCGTGGGTGAGCGCGACGATCGCGGTGTTGGCATCGGGCTTCATCTCGACCACGGTGTCGTCGGGCATGGTGCGCACGAGCGTCGTGCCAGGCACCAGCCAGCCGTCGGCGTACTCCTCGCGCGGGTCGCAGATGGTCACGCTGTAGTCGCAGGCCAGCGCCATCTGCGCCAGGTAGTGGGTGAGCTGGCCGGCGCCGATGATCAGCAGCCGCAGCCGCGGGCCGTGCACGGTGATCAGCTCGGCCTCGGTGGCGCGCAGCACATCGCGCCCCGTGCCTTGTTCCAGCGTCACGCGGCCGCTCGCCATGTCCAGACGGCGCACCGTCTGCCTGCCTTCGGTCACTCGCGCCAGCAGCTCGCCGAGCCGCGACTGCGGTGCGATCGGCTCCAGCACCAGTTCCAGCGTGCCGCCGCAGGGCAGGCCGAACTTGAACGCATCCTCCGCGGTGACGCCGTACTTCACGCGCTGCGGCGTGTCGGCAGCCAGCGCGCGGGCGCGCACGCGGTCGACGAGGTCGTCCTCGATGCAGCCGCCGGAGACCGAACCGACCACCAGACCGTCGTCGCGGATCGCCACCAGCGAGCCCACCGGCCGCGGCGCCGATCCCCAGGTGCGCACGATCGTGCCGAGAACGACGCGGCGGCCTTCGCGCTGCCACTCGTCGGCCTTCTTCAGCACTTGCGTATCGACGTTGTCCATCGCGAGCCTCCGCATCTGTCGCGACGATTCTAGGCGCCCAAGAAAAAGGGCCGGCAGGTGCCGGCCCCTTGCTTCGCCTGGTGCGTATGTCAGTTGCCGGACAGCCGCAGCGATCCACTCGTTACTGCATAGTTCTGCCCGCTGCCGCTGGTGACGACGAGGCTGCCGCTGTAGGTGCCGCTACCGCTCGCCCCCTGCTGGCTGGCGACCCAGGTGTTGCCAACGGCGTTGGCGATGCCGCCGCCGCTGAGGTTGACCCGCACACCGGGCCGGGTCGCGTTGTTGCCGAGGATGGTGTTGCCGCCCGGTTCAGCCGCGGTGCCCAGGTTGTAGACCGAGGTGTTGTCGCCAATCAGCACGACCGCGCCTTCGCCCTGGCTGATGCCGGCATTGCTGATGACGACGTTGCGCAACCGCGCGTCCAGGTTGCCGCTGGCCAGCCGCAGTGCCGTGCCCTGGATGTTCTTCATCTCGCCGCCGGTCATCCTGAACGTACTGCCGACGAAGAAGCCATCCATGTCGATCGCGGTGCCGTTGACGTTCTGCACGGTCGTGCCTGTCAGCGTGATTGCCGAGTTCGTCAATCCTTCGCCTCCCACGCGTCCGATCGCGTTCTGGCCGCCGCTCAGGGTGGAGCCGCTGGCCGTGAAGCGCACGCCCGCCAGGCGCAGCCCGACGAGCACGCCGGTGCCCGGCGCAGTCACCGTGCTGTTGTTAAGCACGAGGTTGCCGTTACCGGGAATGCCGCTGATGCCGAATCCGATCAGGAACAGGTACGCGCGACCGCTGCCCTCCTGGGTCACGGTGCTATTGGTCAGCGTCACCGGATCGGAGCCGAGCAGGCAGAACGCCGGTGCATTGGCAGCAGCGGTGGCCGGCAGGGTAAACGTCACGCCGTTGAAGCTGGCGCGGTGGCCGGTGAATACGCTGCCGCCGCAGCCATTGTTCAGCGTGGACAGCGTGAGCGAGCCAATCGTGCCGCCGTTGATGGTGACCGGGCCGCCGAGGTTCGTGATGAAGCGGGCGCCGGGCAGGAAGTCGGTGCCGATGTAGTTGAAGCCGGCCACGCCGTTATTGTCCAGCGTCACCGAGCAGTTGGTGCACTGGTTGTAGATCACGGCCTCCCAGCCGCCGCCGCTACCGCCCGTGAGGGCGCCGAAGCTGACGCCCTTGAGCTGCACCTGCGCGGTGGGGTTGGCGCTCCCGCTGATGAACAGGCCGGCGCCGCCGCTGCCCGGCCCGTCGTTGGCGACGTTGGTTATGTGGATGCCGACAATCGTCGCGTCGCCGCTGACGGTGAAGCCGAAGTTCACCGTCGCCTGCCCCGAGGTGATCGCGCGCAGCGTGCGGCCGGCGGGGAAGCTGCGTGTCTTGAAGTCCAGTTGCGAGGCGCCAGCCGTCGCTTCGGCCGCCCAGGTGTAGGTGCCGTTCTCCAGCCAGACGGTGCCGCCGGTGCCGACGTTAGCGAAGGCCCGGGTCAGCGTGCGGTAGGGCTGCGCCTGCGTGCCGGGGTTGGCGTCGCTGCCGGTGGGGGAGACGTAGCGGTCGGCGCTCAACGGCACGGTGACCAGTACATTGATGGCGGCGCTGGTGGCCTGGTTGCCGGCGGCATCGACGGCGCGGGAAGTGAACGCGACGTTGCCCTGGTCGGCGATGGTGAAGGCCACGTTCTGCGTGAAGCCGTCGCCCGCCGTGGTGTCGGTGCCGATCAACGTCGCGCCGCGATAGAACTCGACCTGGGTCACGCCCACGTTGTCGGTCGCGTTGGCGGTAAGCGTGGTTGCGCCCGGCGCCAGCACAGTGCCCGGGCTGGCGGCGAGCGTGACGGTGGGCGGCGTGGTGTCCGGCGCGACGGTCACCGTGACAGTCCGCGTGGCTGTCGTGTTGTTCGGTCCGGTCGCGGTGAGCGTGAAGGTGCGGGTGCTGTTCACGTTCACCTGGATCGAGCCGCTGCCGTTGACCGTCTGCGCCGTGACGTCGCCGACCCCCTGGTCGATGCTGACGGATAGAGCATTGGCCACGCTCCACGTGAGCGTGGTCGTTCCCGAAGGCGGCGGCAGCGTGGCCGGGTTGGCGGTGAAGCTGGGCACGTCAACCAGCGGCGTAATGCGCGTGGCCGGAATGATCGGCGAGTCGGTGCTGTTGCCGGCCGAGTCATACAGTCGCGCGAAGAAGTAGCGCTTGAAGCGGTCGGAGGCGTTGAAAGACAGGGTGGCCGGCGGTGAGCCCGAGGATGTGAAGACCTTGGACGAGCTGTTGTTGTCAGCCACCGTGGCTCGCAAAATGTGGTTGAGCGTGGGCTGCGGGCCGTTGGGGCCAGGCACGAAGTCAAGTTCGATCTCCCACAGTTCGGCCTGGGCGGCCACACGGTCGTCCTGGCCCGAGATGCCGTAGCGCAACTCGCCGGTGCCATCCAAGCCCAGCGTCACCCGGACCGCCTCGTTGGTCTTGAATCCCTCGTTCAAGGTGTGCAGCCTCACGTCGGTCGGCGCCTGGTTGTCGGCCAGCACCTTGAACACCCCCGGCTTCACCTGTGGCTTCTTGCACGACAGCGTGTTGCCGGAAACCGTGCAGGGCATCAGGTTCAGCGCATTCGGGACGTTCCCCACCAGCACCGGCGGCGGGGGCGTCCTGTAAAGCGCACACAGCACGCCCGGGCCGGCACTGGCCGCGAACTCGGCGTACAGCAGTGGGTTGGTGCTGGGCGGCACCTGCACCCAAGATTTGTTCGATGTTGTCGCGAAATCGCAGAACGGCGCCGCCGTGTCGTAGAAATAGAACACGATCGGCTGGCAGCTCGAATAGGTTGTCTGGTTGACGTCGGTGAAGCTGCCGGTGTACTTGCAGCCGGTCGGGCACCTGTCGCCGATCACCCACTCGCCGCCCATCTGCTTGCCGTCGCTGCCGTTGCAGGACTTGCCGGTGTCGAGGGCAGGCACGCTTGCCGCGCGCACGCTTTGCAGATCCAGGCGCCCGTCGCTGGCACGGCTGACACTTAACGGCGCGTCGAGCGTCAATTCCCACGTAGCCGGGAGCGTCAGGTTGCCTACGTCGCCGCTGATGCGATAGCTGGAGCCGGCGAGGTACAGGGGATCGGCGGCGGTTGCCGCGTCCGGATCGACCTTCTCGATCGTGATGCGGCTGCTGCCGCTCACCGCCCCGGCGGGCACCACGAGGCGTACCTTGCCGTCGTTCGACACGACGGTTCCGCCTGCTGGGGTGACATTGGGTGCGGGTGGCGGAGTCGGTGGCGCACCGCTGCCGCCATCGCCCCCGCCGCACGCGGCGACGGCGATCACCGTCGCCGCGGCAACCAGCAATGCACGTAGCCTCGAACTGGATTTTTTCTCGATCATCGCCTTCCCCTTTTCAGCGCAGGCCGCCCCTGCGTGGTTGCGTTGCAGACAGTTGGGCGAGGTGGCGTACCAGGGCGAGCGGACTGTCGAACTCCAGATGCTCGGGGCCGCCGGCGTACAGCAGGCGCGCGTGCCAGGGATCAGCCGAGGTTTCCGGCTGCACTGTCAGCACGAACACGACTTCTTCGCGGGGCTTGGGTTGAACTGGTTCGATCGCCACGGTCGACACCTCCTGGGGCGTGACTGTGGCGACGGGGGCGTTGCAAAGGCGTTGCAACGACGTGCGGCAGATTCAGACCCTGTTGCAACGGCGGCAACGGCGGCAACGGCGCATGAATCCGCAGGTCAGGACAGCAAGTCCTTGTTCCGGTGGACAAAGGAGGCCTGCAACGCCGGCCGGTCGGTGAGCGAGTCAGCCAGCTGATGCAGCAGCGCCTGGGCGGCGGCGCGGTGGCCATCGGCATCTTCGTCGCGGCCCAGGCGCTGCAAACCGGCGCACAGCGCCCGTCGCAGCTCCAAGGCTTCCAGCGGCGGTGTGATCGGCAGCAGGCGCTCGGCTGCTTCGAGCCACGGCGCAATCGCGCGCCCTGCGCGCGCTGCGGCCTCCAGCTTCAGCGCGGCCAGGTTGGCATCGTGCAGCGTGAAGGTGGCGGTCGACAACTGCTCGGCCCGAGCAAAGGCGGCAGCGGGCCGGTCGAGCAGCAGTTCGCAGCGTGCCAGGTAGTAGTCGAACTCGGGCTGCTGCATCAGGTCGTCGGCGGGCGGGCGTTCGAGCGCGTCGAGCGCTGCGAACACCTCGGCCGGCGCGTGCGGCAGGCGGAACGCGTGCTGGTAGAACGCCAGCGCGCCCTCGGCCCGCGGCAGCCAGGCCGGCGACTGCGGCAGGCGCCGATAGACCTCGAGCGCGCCGTCGTTGTCGCCGAGCTCCCAAAGCAGGCGCGCCCGCTGGTACCAGGGCCACAGGTCGTGGGCGCCGCCGCGGTTCTGCTCGAACAACGCGATCGCGCGGTCGGCCGCGGCCAGTGCCTCCGACAGGCGGCCCTGCGCGCGCCGCACCTCGGATTCGCGGCTCGCTAGCTGCGCGCGCGTGGCCGGGTCGCCGGCCTCGGCCAGCAGCGCGACGGCGCGCTGCAGGAACGTGTCGGCGCGGGCCCCGTCGTTGCGGCCGGCCAGCAGCTTGACGAGATTGAGCAGCACGCTTTTCTGGATCGCCACCAGCCCGGCCTGCTCGGCGTCGGCCAGCGCCTTTTCCAGGGTGGCGATGCCGTCGACGGCGCGGCCACCGTGCGTGGCCAGGTACGCGAGCAGGTTGTAGGCGCGCGCGCGCAGTTCGATGGTGCCGGTCTGGGTGAACAGTTCCGCCGCGCGCCGCAGCTGGGCTTCGGCGGCACTGTGGCGCGCCAGCCGCCACGCCGTCATGCCGAGGCCGTGGCGGATGGTGCCCTCGTGCGCCGGCGCCAGCGGCTCGCCGGTATCGAGCAGCGCCTGCCAGGCGGCCGCGGCCTCGGCAGCGCGGCCCGATTCGCCGAGCGCGAAGCACAGTTCACTGGTGGCCTTCACGCGCAGCGCGATCGGCAGCTCGCCCCAGCGTGCATCGTCGCGCACGGATTGCGCCAACCGCAGCGCCTCGTCGTGGCGCTTCAGCAGGTTGGCGACATCGGCGCGGCCGACCGTCACCTCCAGGTCGAGCCGCGAATCGCCGGCGTGCGGCACCAGGTCGGCCAGCGCCTCGACGTCCGCGCTCATCGCATCGAGGTCGTAGAGGATTCGCTGCAGCGCGATACGCTGACGGCGGATCGTCACCGCCTGCGCGGCGTCGGGGCCGAGCGCGAGCGCGCGCTCGGTGTGCGCCAGCGCTTCGCGCACGCCGAACACGCGCGCCGCCTGCTCGGCCGCGGAGATCCGCCACGGCAGCGCCGCGCGGCCGTCTCCGGCAGACTCGTAGTGGTGGGCAATGCGCGCTGCCGGTGCGTGCAGGGCCTGCAGCGACTGCGCGAGCTTCAGGTGGATCAGCCGGCGCCGCTCGCTCCCGAGCTGGGTGTCGAGCGCCTGCCGCACCAGTTCGTGCGCAAAGCGGTAGGCGCCGTCGGCGGCGTCGCGCAGCAGCAGCTGCGCCTGCACCGCGCGCTCCAGGCCGTCCACGCTCTCGAAGTCCGACAGCGCGGTGGCCGGTTGCACTTCGCCGAGCGTGAAGCCGGCATCGGTGAGCGCGGCGGCTTCCAGCACGCGACGCGCCGGCGCGCCGAGGCGCTCGACGCGCTCGATCACCACCTCCTGCACCGACGGCGGCAGCGGCAGCTCCTCGTAGTCGGCCGTGGTGTCGTCGTAGCGGGTGCTCCATGCGCCGCCCGCATCCAGCTGAAGCTCGCCGCTGTCGAACAGGTGGCGGATCGACTCGAACAGGAAGAACGGATTGCCGCCGGTGCTGCGCGCCAGCCGCTGCGCGAACAGGCGCCCGCTGGCGCCACCCGGCTCGGCACCGGCCATCGTCTGCACCAGTGCGACCACGCCGGCCTCATCCAGCGGCGCCAGCGCAATCCGCTGCATGAGGCCGCTGCGCTCCAGCGTGCGCACCAACTGCTGCAGCGATGCGGCTTCGGTGAGTTCGTGCGTGCGCGCGGTGGCGATGACGCGCGGCGCGTTCGGCACGCTGCGCGCGCGGCGTCGGATCAGCGCCGCCGCGAGCTCGGCCGAGGCCTCGTCGGCCCAGTGCAAGTCGTCGAGCAGGAGCAGGCCGCTGCCGGCCACGGCGGTCACTGCCTGCGCCAGCGCATCGAGAAAGCGCGCGCGCCGCTCCGGCGGCAGCGGGCCGTCCGTGGCCTGCCGCCGCGCCGCGTCGGCGTCGAGCGCGGGCAGCAGGCGCGCGATCTCGGACTTGGTCGCGGGGTCGAGGGCGTCGAGCCGCGCGCGCGTGGTGGGCTGCGACCATGCATCGCGCAACGGTTCGGCGAAGGCGAACAGCGGCGTCTGGCGCGCGATCTCGGTGAAGCGCACGACCATGGGCGCACCCCCGTCGCGCAGGAACTCGGTGGCCAGGCGCGACTTGCCGACGCCGGGGTCGCCGATCACGAGCAGCGCGGCGGCGCGGCTGGCGCGCAACGCACCGAGCTCGCGCTCGCGGGCGACCAGCGGCGCGCTCAGCCGGCCGATGCCCGGCGCCGGGCCGGGCGCGCCGACCACCGGTGCCAGCGACTGCGCGGCGCGGATGCGCTCGGCCAGCGACACGGTCTCGGGCAGCGGTGCCAGGCCCAGCTCGGCGCGCAACACATCCCGGCAGCGTTCGTACTGCGCCAGCGCCGCTTCGCGCTCGCCGAGCAGGTAGTGCAGCCGCATCACGTCGCGGTGGTGCTGCTCGTGCAAGGCGTCATCGGCGAGCAGGCGCTGGTGCAGGGCGAGCGCGCCACGCGCATCGCCGGCCTGCTTGAGCTGGGCGGCCTGCGCCAGCGCGGCGCTGCGCCAGCGCTGCGCCAGGCGCTCGCGCTGCTGCGTGACCCAGTCGTCGAAGCCGGGTGCGTCGGCGACCTCGAAGCCGTCGAGCAAGGGTCCGGCGTAGCGGGTCAGCGCCTGCGACGTACGGCCGGCGGCAAGGTCCGCTTCGAACGCCATCGTGTCGACGTCGATGCCGGGCGCCAGATGCAACTGGTCGGCGTCGCTTTGCACGGCGCCGTCGAGACCGGACTCGCGCAGCCGGTGCAACTCGCGCCGCAGGTTGCGGCGCGCGGCCTCGCCGTCGAGTTCTTCCCATAGCCGCGTGGCAAGCTTGGCGCGGGTGACGCGGCCCTCGAGCGCCAGGCAGGCGAGGATGGCGAGCGACTTGCGTGCCGGCAGCTTGAGCGGGGAACGGGCGCGCAGCACGCGCGGCGCACCGAACAACTCGATGCGGATGTCTTCGTGCTTGGCCAACCGCCTGTCCTCCCGTTGGCACGAGGTTAACTGCCAGCCGGTGCGCCCGGCAATCCGCGCGGCAACCGATTGCCGCGCAGCGCCGCAGCCGGACTTGCGCGGCAATCGCGGCAACGCGCAACGCGTGTCACCGCGTCGCGCTTGCCTTGTTCGAGACCGCGCGGTTAATCTGACCCGCCTGCGCCGATCCAAGAACACAACAGGGCGCCACGGTTTCAACAAGGAGACACGATGAAATTCCCGCTGTCACTGCGGGTCAACGGCAAGGCCGTCACGGCCGAGGTCGCGCCCGAGACCCTTCTCGTCGACTTCATTCGCGAGCACCTGCGCCTGACGGGCACGCATGTGGGCTGCGACACCGCGCAGTGCGGCGCCTGCACCGTGCACCTGAACGGCCGCGCGGTGAAAAGCTGCAACGTGCTGGCCGCGCAGGCGCAGGGGGCCGACGTCACGACCATCGAAGGCATCACGCCGGCCGACGGCATGCACCCGATGCAGGCGGCGTTCAAGGCCTGCCATGGGCTGCAGTGCGGCTTCTGCACGCCGGGCATGGTGATGAGCGCGATCGACCTCGTGCAGCACCATCCGCACGGCAACGAGTGCGAGATCCGCGCCGGCCTCGAAGGCAATTTCTGCCGCTGCACCGGCTACCAGAACATCGTCAAGGCCGTGGCGCAGGGCGCCAAGGCGATGGGTGTGTAGCCGGCGCGCGTGATGAACGCGACGCTTTGCGTCGCATGTGCATTGCGCGCGGTTCGATCAGGCAAGCCGGCTGGAGACGGCCCGGCGCCAGGCTTGCAGCAGCGGTCGCGTTGCGACCGCCTAACGATGAACAGAAGGCGGACGGAGACAAGCGATGGGCGATAAACCAGGATTCATCGGCCGGTCGGTCGAACGGAAAGAGGACTACCGCTTCCTCACCGGCAACGGCCAGTACACCGATGACATCACACAGTCCAACCAGAGCTACGCGTACTTCCTGCGCTCGCCGCACGCGCACGCGCAAGATCACGGTCGATCAACATCGAGGCGGCGCCGAAGGCGCCGCGGCGTGCTCGGCGTCTTTATCGGCGAGGACGTCGCCGCCGAGGTCGGTGGCCTGCCCTGCGGCTGGCTGATCAACAATAGGACGGCGAGCCGATGAAGGAGCCGCCGCACCCGGTCCTGGCCCAGGGCAAGGTGCGCTACGTCGGCGACCACGTCGCGGTGGTGGTGGCCGAGACGCTGGACCAGGCGCGCGACGCGGCCGAGCTGGTCGAGGTCGACTACGAGGTGCTGCCGGCGGTGGCCGACACCGCGACCGCCGACGGCGCAGCCGCGGTCCACGACAAGGTCGCCGGACAACGTCTGCTACGTCTGGGGCTGCGGCGACAAGGCCGCGACCGATGCCGCCTTTGCCAAGGCGGTGCACGTGACGAAGCTCGAGTTCGTCAACAACCGGCTGATCCCCGAACGCGATGGAGCCGCGCGCGGCGATCGGCGACTACGACCGCGCGACCGGCGAGCACACGCTGTTCACCACCAGCCAGAACCCGCACGTCGAGCGGCTGCTGATGACCGCCTTCGTGCTGGGCCTGCCCGAGCACAAGCTGCGCGTGGTCGCGCCCGACGTCGGCGGCGGCTTCGGCTCGAAGATCTTCATCTACGCCGAGGAGACGTCGTCTGCCTGTGGGCGGCGAAGAAGCTCGGCGTGCCGGTGAAGTGGGTGGCCGAGCGCAGCGAGAGCTTTCCTGTCCGACGCGCACGGCCGCGACCACGTCACCACGGCCGAGCTGGCGCTCGACAAGGACGGCAAGTTCCTCGCGCTGCGCGTGCACACCACCGCGAACATGGGCGCGTATCTCTCCACGTTCGCCTCGTGCATCCCGACCATCCTGTACGCGACGCTGCTGGCCGGCCAGTACGCCACGCCCGCAATCTACTGCGAGGTCGACGGCGCTCTTCACCAACACCGTGCCGGTCGATGCCTATCGCGGCGCCGGCCGGCCGGAGGCGACCTACGTGGTCGAGACGCTGGTCGAGCAGGCGGCGCGCGAGACCGGCATCGACCCGGCGGAGATCCGCCGGCGGAACTTCATCACGCAGCAGTTCCCGTACCAGACGCCGGTGGGCGCTCGTCTACGACACCGGCGACTACGACGCGACGCTGGATGCGGCGCTGGAGGTGGCCGACGTCGCGGGTTTTGCGGCGCGCAAGGCGGCGAGCGAAGGCCAAGGGCAAGCTGCGGGGCATCGGCTACGCTGCTACATCGAGGCCTGCGGGATCGCGCCCTCCGAACGTGGTCGGCGCGCTCGGGGCGCGGCGTGGGGCTGTTCGAGGCGGGCGAGGTACGCGTGCATCCCGACCGGCACGGTGCACGGTGTTCACCGGCTCGCACAGCCACGGCCAGGGCCACGAGACCACCTTCGCGCAGGTGGTGGCCGACAAGCTCGGGCATGCCGCATCGAGGAGCGTCGAGATCCTGCACGGCGACACCGACAAGATGCCGTTGGGCATGGGCACCTACGGCTCGCGCTCGTTGGCCGTCGGCGGCACGGCCATGGTCAAGGCGGCCGACAAGGTCATCGCCAAGGGCAAGAAGATCGCCGCGCACCTGCTGGAGGCGTCGGAGGCCGACATCGAGTTCAGCAACGGCGAGTTCAAGGTCGCCGGCACCGACCGCAAGAAGACCTTCGGCGAGGTGGCGCTGACCGCCTACGTGCCGCACAACTACCCGCTCGACAAGCTCGAGCCGGGACTGAAGGAGACGGCGTTCTACGATCCGACGAACTTCACCTTCCCGGCGGGCACCTATGTCTGCGAGGTCGAGGTCGATGCGGAGACCGGCGTGGTGCACATCGAGAAATTCACCGCGGTCGGACGACTTCGGCAACGTGGTCAACCCGATGATCGTCGAGGGCCAGGTGCACGGCGGCCTGGCGCAGGGCATCGGCCAGGCGCTGCTCGAAGGCTGCGTCTACAACGAGGACGGCCAGCTCGTCACCGGCAGCTACATGGACTATGCGATGCCGCGCGCCGACGACCTGCCGCACTTCGGCGTGGCGACGTCCGCGCACGCCCTGCACCGCACAACCCGCTCGGCGTGAAAGGCTGCGGCGAGGCCGGCGCCATCGGCTCGCCGGCGGCAGTGATCAACGCCGTGACCGATGCCCTGTGGCCGCTCGGCGTGCGCGACGTGCCGATGCCGCTGGCGCCGTTCACCGTGTGGAAGACGCTGCAGGCGGCAAAGAAGCGCTGACGGAGGGGCCGGTCCCGCGGAAGCGGGAGCCCAGCGACTTTCGAAGCGGCGCTGATAAATGACATGACACTGAGTCGCCGCTGCGCGGGGACGACAGCAGAGAATCGGAGACAGACCATGCATCACACCCACTATCACCGTCCCACCACCGTGGCCGATGCGGTCAAGCTGCTGGGCCAGCACCCGGACGACAAGATCCTGGCCGGCGGCCAGTCGATGCTGCCGTCGATCCGGCTCGGTCTGGCGAGCGTCGAAGGCTTCATCGACCTGGCTGCGATTCCCGACCTGCAGGGCGTGCGGATCGATGGCAACACGGTCCGCATCGGCGCCATGACCACGCATGCGACGGTGGCCGCGTCCAAGGACATCGCCGCCCGGATCTGGCGCCGCAAAAAGACGCTGGCCGAGGGTATCGGCGACCGCCAGGTGCGCAATCGCGGCACGATCGGCGGCTCGCTTGCCAACAGTGATCCGGCCGCCTGCTATCCGGCCGCGGTGCTGGGCCTGAACGCGACGATCCACACCAACTTGCGCCAGATCGCCGCCGACCAATGGCTCAAGGGCCTGTACGAGACCGCGCTGGCGCCAGACGAGATCATTACCGCCGTCAGCTTCCCGGTGCCTGAGAAGGCGGGCTACTTGAAGTTCAAGCAACCGGCCTCGCGCTTCGCGATCGTCGGCGTGTTCGTGGCCAAGACGGCGGGCGGCGTGCGAGTGGCGGTGACCGGCGCGGGCAGCCACGCATTCCGCGTCAAGGTGCTGGAGGACCGGTTGGCCGCCAAGTGGGCGCCGGAAAGCTGCGACGGCGTGACGGTGTCGCCCGACGGCTTGAACGGCGACCTGCATGGCAGTGCCGAGTACCGCGCCCACCTGATTCCGGTGATGGCCAAACGTGCCGTCATGGCGGCCGGCTGATCCCGCGCTGTTCCCCCTCTCCCTCTGAGAGAGGGCAGGGGTGAGGCGACGCGGCGCGCATCAGCGCGCCGAGCGTTTTTTTTGATCGCTATTCCGGAGGTGCACATGTCCGTTCCCTGGAAGCCCGCCGGATACCACAGCGTCACGCCGTACCTCGCGCTGCGCGACGCGGTCGCGGCCGTCGCGTTCTACGAGCGCGCGTTCGGCGCGCAACTCGTCATGAAGCTCACGCTGCCCGATGGCAGGTACGCGCATGCCGAGATCCGCATCGGTGACTGCCACCTGATGATGGCCGAGGAGAACGCGGACTGGGGCAACACCAGTCCGCAGACGCTGGGCGGCTCGCCGGTGTCGTTCATGGTGTACGTGCCGGACGTCGACGCCGCCTTCGCGCGCGCGATCGCAGCCGGCTGCGTGCCGGTGCGGCCGGTCGAGGACCAGTTCTACGGCGACCGCACCGGCACGCTGCGCGACCCCTACGGCTTCCAGTGGTCGCTCGGCACCCACATCGAGGAAGTGTCAGAGGCCGAGGGCCAGCGGCGCATGGAAGCGATGTTCGGCGGGGAAGGCGGTTGATGCAGGCGCACACGCTGCATCGGGGCCGCCTGATCGATCATGTCCACCTGATCGCGACGGATCTGGATAAGACCAAGCGCTTCTACGCCGCCGTGCTCGGCGCGCTCGGCCGGCGCATCGAAGGCGAGGGCGACGGCTACTTCTGGAGCGACGAGCTGTTCGTCTCCAGCGCCGACGAGCACACGCGCGGTGCCACGCGCGTGCACCTGGCATTCCAGGCGCAGGACGAAGCCACCGTTCAGCGCTTCCACGCGGCGGGACTGGCTGCCGGCGGCACCGACAACGGCGCGCCCGGCCTGCGGCCCTACCACCCGGGCTACTACGGCGCGTTCGTCATCGATCCGGACGGCAACAACATCGAGGCGGTCTATCACGGCCGGGCGGAGCGTTCCGCCAAGTCCGTGCTGATCACGTTCAAGGACTGATGGCCGCCGCCGGCCGACTACCGTGTGATCACCACCAGCACGCTGCAGTGCGCGTGCTCGATCAAGGCTGGCGACGTGGAGCCGCGCCACCACCGTGCGGCCCAGCTGTCGAGGTGCTTGTGACCGACCACGATCAGGTCGGCGTCCACCTTGCGCGCAAAGGCGGTGAGCTGCTCGACCGTGTCGCCCACCAGCACTTCGCCGCGCGCGGTGCGGCCGGCGGCGGCCAGGCGCTGCAGGCCATCGGCCAGGATCGCGGCGTAGTCGCTCTTCAACTGCTCGTCGTGCTCGCTGTCGTAGACCGCGCCGTCGACCGTCATCATCGGCACCGAGGGCGGCATCACCGCCACCAGGAACAGCTCGGCGCCGCTCCACTGCGCGATGTCCAGGCCGTCGAGCAGCGCCTTCTGGCCCGGCCCGGAGCCGTCGTAGGCGAGCAGGATGCGCTTGTACATGGCGGCTCCTCCGGAGCGTGGCGGACAAGGCCCGATGGTGCACGCAGTGGCGTGCGGCCGGCAACCCCGTCCGTGCCCGGTGCAGCCGCCGGGCAGGGGTCATGGCGACCCGCAGGCCGATCCGCTAACGTCGCGCCATGAGCACTCCCGCCTCGATCGACGCCACCGAGCAATTGCTCGCCGCGCAGGACTACGTGGCTGACCGCCAGCTCGCCACTGCGGTGTTCCTCGCGCTGAAGCTGCAGCGGCCGCTGTTCCTCGAAGGCGAGCCCGGCACCGGCAAGACCGAGATCGCCAAGGTGCTGGCTGCCGGGCTGGGCGCCGAGCTGATCCGGCTGCAGTGCTACGAGGGGCTGGACGTGAACGCCGCCGCCTACGAGTGGAACTTCGGATGCTAGATCCTGGAGATCCGGTCCGAGGCCGAAGGCGAGTCGCGCGCCCCTATCCCGCCGCGGCTTGTTCACCGGCCGCTTCCTGATCGAGCGGCCGCTGCTGCGCGCGCTGCTGCCGCACGCGGTGCCGCCGGTACTGCTGATCGACGAACTGGATCGCACCGACGAGCCTTTCGAGGCCTACCTGCTGGAGGTGCTCTCCGACTTCCAGATCACGATCCCCGAGTGGAAGACGATCAAGGCCGAGGTGCCGCCGGTGGTGGTGCTGACCTCCAACCGCACGCGCGAGATCCACGACGCGGTCGAAGCGCCGCTTCATCGACCACTGGTCGACTATCCGAATGCGGCGCGGAGTTCGAGATCGTCCGCCGCAAGGTGCCGGACGCGCAGGCCGCGCTCTCCCGCCTAGATCGTCGTCCTTCGTGCAGCAGCTGCGGACGATGGACCTGTACAAGCTGCCGGGGTGTGGCCGAGACC
>JAXHLD010000014.1:0-117938 GCA_034522655.1 Burkholderiaceae bacterium | reverse complement strand
AGGCCCAGCGGTGATCACCGCCAGCAGGCGCCGACCAGCGCCGCCAGCGGCCAGGCCATGGCGCTCGCCGCCGCTGCGTCCGCGCCGGCAACGGCCTCCACTCCACGGTGCGCTGAACTGCTCGGCCAGGCGCCTCGCTCGACGCGGCGTCGATCCAGCCGGCGCCGATCGAGCACGTTGCGGCGCAGCCGGTGGACGAACGGCGCTGGGCGCGATGCGGCGGAAGTGGGGGTCTTCACCGCAGGTCGTCGCCGTCGAGGGCTGCCAGTCGCGCGCGCGGCGCGCATCAGGGTGAGCTCGCCGCGCAGGCCATCGGTGCCCAGCGCAATGCACAGCCGGGCGCCGCGCGTTCGAGGCGGCGTCGGGCACATCGACCGTCGTCGAGCGCGCGCGCGCGCCGCTGGCGATGCGGCGGCGCATCTTGTCGTCCTCGCGCCTCCAGCGCGCGCGAAGCCTGTCGGGGTCGCGCTCGAAGGCGTCGCGGCGGCGCACGATCTCGATGCGCTAGCGGCGAGGTCGGTCGGCGTGCGCACCTCGACCGACAGGCCGAAGCGGTCGAGCAGTTGCGGGCGCAGCTCGCCCTCCTCCGGGTTGCCGCTGCCGACCAGCACGAAGCGCGCCGGGATGGCGCACCGACAGGCCCTCGCGCTCGACCACGTTCTCGCCGGAGGCAGCCACGTCGAGCAGCAGATCGACGATATGGTCCTCCAGCAGGTTGACCTCGTCGATATAGAGGAAGCCGCGGTTGGCGCGCGCCAGCAGGCCCGGCTCGAAGGCCTTCTCGCCGTGCGTCAGCGCGCGCTCGAGATCAAGCGCGCCGACCACCCGGTCCTCGGTCGCGCCCAGCGGCAGGTCGACCACCGGCACCGGCACCATGGCGGCCTTGCGCGGCGCGCGCTTTTCTCCGCGGCATCGAGGCATGCGCGCCAGGCCGCCGCGGATCGCAGTGGTAGGGGCAGCCCACCATCGCCGCCATCGTCGGCAGCAGGGCGGCCAGCGCGCGCACGGCGGTCGACTTGCCGGTGCCGCGGTCGCCGAGCACCATCACGTTCCGCCGATGGTGGGGTCGACCGCCGCGATCAGCAGCGCCCGCTTCATCTCGTCCTGGCCGACGATCGCGGAAAACGGATAGGCGAGGGCATCGGCCTTGTCGCGGTGATTGAGCGCCGCGCGGCGATTTCGGCGCGGCAGCCCGGCAATGGCTGCCGACCACTACTCCCGGCGCCCCGCACGGCGACGATGCGCGGCACGCTGCCGCACTCGCCATCCCGCTCGACGCAACCGGCTGGCAACATGCATCGGTTAGATCGCGCCCTCGCGAATACCTGCCGCAGAACACGAACCGCGCGTCCGTTGCGCCTCGAGAAGGCCAGCAGCCCCACCTGGAAGAAGGATCAACCCGGCGCCCGGGCGCTCCAGTTGTCCTTGGCCACGACCACCTCCTCGTCGTCCGCTCGCCACGCTGGTCAGCGGCCTGCGGCACCTGCCGGCGGCGTCTTCACCGAGGGCAGCACCGACTACGAGCTCTTCCGGTCAGTTCCCGTCCTGCGGCCGCGCAGGTCGCCGCCACCGCCGCCGGCGAACCGGGCCAGCGACGACGGTTGGCTACAACTCGAGGTCGCCGAAGTGGCCAGGCCGATGGTCCATCGGCAGCGGCAAGGTCGCCGCCCGCCGAGTCGGCATGCTCGGCCGGCCGACGGCGAAAAGACGGCGCCGCAGTTCGGCTTCGGCACCACGCGACGCGCCACCTTGCCGCCTTGTCGCCGGGCCAAGCAAGGGGTTCGTAGATCGCCTTGATCGGTTCAGTTCGATTCCCGATGTTCGATCAGCGGCTTCCAGCTCCTCGGTCAACGCCGGCATGCCGGCGGTGGTCGCGCCAGTTCGCTGGGCAGCCGCCGGCAGGCGATGGACGCGGTACGACAACGGTCTCCGGCCGCGTCGGCGGCGCGGCACGGACTTCGGTGTCGGTTTCGGTAACCTTGGAGATGTGGGCACGGCCGGCATGGCTGGTCGCCGCGGTTGTCGTGGCCGCGCTGTTGCCGGCGCCTGCGTGGTGGATGCCGCCGCCGCAGCGAGGTGTTCGCGGTGCTGCTGCTGGTATTCCTGGAAGGCAGGCCGACCGGACGTGCTGGGCGACCCAGGGGATGCAGGGAAATCGACGCGTCGATGTGCCCTTTGCCTGGTGCTGGCCTGGAGTGGAAATCGTGGCCGAAGCCGAAGCAAGTGGAAACGAGGAGGAGGTCGACTACCTTCGGCGCGGCGCTGGCGGGCGTGGCTGCTGGTTGCGCTGGTGGAGTTCGAGGACGGCAGTTCTTGTCGAGGGGAAGGACGAAGTCGATGCCGGAAATCGAAGAAGATCCTCGAAGACTTCGGCGAGATCGCCCTGCTCGCCGTGGTCGACGCGGATGATCGGCGAGCACCGCAAAGGACGTCGGCGGCGACGTCGTAGCGACAGCCGGTCGGCGGGATGGTGCCGAAGAAGTCGGTGAAAAACGGCCTGGTGGTGCGCTGGCGTGCTGCAGCGCATCCGCTTTCATGGCCCGGCGAACGCGAGCTGGCGATTCCGACCCGCCGACAACGTGGCCGAGCGCTATGCCGTGTCGAGATCCTGGTGCGCTGAAGTGGCGCGGCGACCGGCGCCGGCCCGCGCGGCGTTCAGGAGCAGCGGCCGCGGACCGAGCCAGCGCAACACCGAGGATCGAGGTCGTCCGCGGCTTCGGCGCCTTCGGCGAAGGCGAGCACATCGGCCTGGAGTGCCGCGATCATGTCGGCGGCGCCGGCCTCGGCACCGAGGCCGCAGGACCTGCTCGACCCGCGTCGGACTGGTAGACTCGAGGAGGATGCGTTTGCGCCTCGGCGCAGCATCGTCGCGGATCAGGCACAGCAGTTCGCCGGCACCAGCCGCAGCCGCGCCCCTTCGTAGGGGAACTGGATGGCCGACAGCGGCGGGCCATCGCCGTCGCAGATACGACCGAGCAGATCCTGTTGTGCCGCCTGCAGCCGGTAGGGGTTGTCGTGGCCGGCATCACGCAGCCAGTCCGCCGCTGTCGAGATCGACATGCTGGCGAAGGCGGTGACGAAGCATCTGCCGTTGTCGCGCGAGACTTCGGCATCGGCCAGGCGCGGCATCAGGCGGCCGAGGTCCGGCTGGCGCGGGTCTCGCCAGCGGCGTGCGCAGCGTGACGCTCTGCAGCGCCTTGCTGACGGCCATGAAGATCGACGGCCTGCTGAGCTCGCCGGCCACGTCGCCGATCAGCAAAAGCCGCCGCCGATCGAGCCGGAGAATGCCAAGGTCGCCGCCACTTCGCGCGCCGGCGTCAGCAGCGCGGCGAGGTCAATGCGTGCATCGCCGGCCAGCAGGTCGCGGCGCGGCAGGGTCGAGTTCTGGATCCGCTGCGCCGCTTCGAGTTCACCGCTACCGCGCGGCCTGCTGCGTTGCCGCGTACCGTGGACTCGAGCAGGCGGCGCTGCCGGTTGGCCTCGGCCAGCGTCAGCGTCAGCAGCACGCCGAACAACAGCACCAGCCCGACGCTCGGCGTCGCCGCATCGACGAGCAGCCGCTGCGCATGCAGCAGCAGCATCGACGCAGCCAGCAGCAGCAGCACGCAGCTGAGCAGCAGCGCCGCGGCACATACGGCCGCGGATCGCGGGCGTCGACGAAAAGCAGCAAGGCGCTCAGCAGCAGCACGGCCAGTGCTCGGCGGCGGCGCGCTCTGGCCGGCCCAGCCAGCGGCCGTCGATCAGGTTCTTCGAGGATTGCGTGGATCTCGACGCCGGACATGCGCTCGCCGAGCGGCGTGTCCAGGTATGGCGGCAGGCCGATGCCGGCTATGCCGATCAGCACCAGTTGCCGCTCGAACAGCGCACCATCGGCCTGCCCCTGCAGCACGTCGAGGGCGGAGACGAAGCGTTCCGGCGCATGGCCGGAGAAGTAGGGCCGGAGGCTGCCGTTGCCTCGGTCGGCACGGCGAGGCTGCCGATCGACACCGCATCGACCGCGCCGCCGGCTGCGTCAGGCTCGACGCCGGTGCTGAACAACGCCTGACATCGACGCCAGCGTCGGCACCAGGCTGCTGTTCGATGCTCGCGACCAGCGGCACCCGGCGATGCTGGCTGGCGTCGATCGATCAGCGCAGCCGGCAGCAGCGCGATCAGTTCGTCGATGCTGGCCACCGCGCCGGCGTACTGCGCCACCGGCAGCGTCGACGCATCACCGGCGCCACGCACCATCACCGGCGCCGCGCGCAGCCGGATCCCGGTCGGTGCCGGCGCGCCGGCTACCGCCAGCACCGCGCGGGTGGCGGCGATCGCCTCGGCCAGCAGCGCATCGTTCGACGGCAGCGCCTTCAGTGCTGCCGCCACGGCTTCATCGGCGATCGGCGTGGTCGCGAGCAGCCGTTCGGGAGACAGCGCATCGGCCTTCGGCATCAGGGACGTCGATGCCGATCGCCGCCGGGCGGTGCACGGTTCGATCTCGCGCAGCAGCCGCGCCGAGCAACGTCCGCGGCCACGGCCACTGGCCGAGCGTGGCGAGGCTCTTCTGGTCGATCTCGACCACGGTGACCGGATAGGCCGCGACCTGCCGCGGCTGCAGCGATTGCAGGGTGTCGAACCAGCCGGACTGAAGCGGCGCCGCCCAGCGCGGCTGGAACGCGACCGCCGCCACCAGCGCCGCCAGCAGCACGGCGCCGACGAGCCGGATGCGGACCGCCGCCGCGACCGGTCTTCGCGCGCCGGGCGCGCGTTCACAGTTCGATTTCCAGCCCGTCGTAGGTGCTGACCCGCAGCGGCGCGCCGCTGCGGGTGATTTCCTCGAGCCGGCGAATCCCGGCCAGCACGCCGTCGATCGCCGCGTCGTCGAACACCGGCTCGCGGTGGAACAGGCACAGGTGCCTGGCGCCGGCGCGCTGGCACAACTCGATGCTCACCACGTTGCTCTGAATGGCCCCAGTTGGCCTTCATGGCCTACGGCATCGGCCAAGCGAGCACGGCGTCGAAGATCACCTGACCAGGTCGGCGCCGCGGTAGTTGCAGATGAACGTCCAGGCGGTGCGGGTGTCGCCGAGAGGGTGCTCCAGTTGGTGGAGTACACCAGCGCCTTGCCGCCAGCCTCGAAGCGATAGCCGAGGAGTCCCCCGCGCGTGCCGCCGCCGCATTGCGCTACCAGGCCCTGCGATGTCGTAGGCAATGCCGGGTTGATCTTCGACGAACTGGATCGCGCCGAAGATCGAGAAGTCGACCTGGAACGACGGCCGTCCGGCTGCGCGCAGCGCGTGCTCCAGTTCGCGATGGCCGCCGTAGATCACCAGCCGGTTGCCGGGCATGAAGGCCGGCACGAAGAACGGCAGGCCCATGATGCTGTCGAGGCGCAGGCGCGACTGAAGCACGATAGGTCTGTGGCCCGGTGGGCGCGCGCGCCATCATCCACTGGGCCGAACGGCGCAGGCCGCTGCCCATGTCGCAGACGACGAACTCCGGTCCGCCTGCGTCGATCACGCAGCGTAATGGCCGCCATAAGTGCCGGTGGCGGCGAACGGCAGGCCGTCGAGAAAACGCTCGATGTCGGCATCAGCGAAGGCGCGGCCGCTGGCCTCGCGAAGTACCGCCTGCAGCTTCTGCCGGATGGCCACCGCCGTCAGCGCCACCGGCAGCGAGCCGCGCGCGGCCCAGAAGCGGGACGCCTTTCACGGCGGCGCCGACCGTAGGCGGCCACCGCCTTGGCCGAGCACCACGCCAGTGCCGCCTCGACATCCGGCGCGATCGTCAGCACGCGGTCGAAGCGGCTGATGGCGAAGACCTCCTCCACCACCGAGTACAGGCCGGCGACGATCAGCTCGCCGGCAGCGGATCGGCGCGTGGCGGCGATCACCAGCAGCGCGCAGGCCGCCGCCTGGCCCTGATGTAGTCGACCTCGGAGAAGTCGAGCACCAGGGCCAGGTTGCCGGCCTGCGCCGGCCGAGCAGCGGCATCCAGCTCCGGGTTCCGAAAGCGTGCGCGTCGACATGCTCGATCCGCCGGAAACCGCGGCGACCAGTGTGTCGGCGTATTGGCGGCTAGTGATCGGCATCGGTCGGATTCGCGCGGCGAGCGGGGCGATGCCCGGCGGCAGGAGCGGACGGCGGCCTTGCACCTGTCGCGGCGCCGCGGTTGAGGCGGCCCCGCCGGTCGCGCTCTGCGGCGTCCTGTCGGCGAGATTCGCCGCGAGCCGGAACGCAGACACGCCCGCCGGCACGCCGCAACACGGTGGTGGAGCAGCGCCTCCTCGATCCTCGTCGGCGAGATCGTCGTTGCGCGCCGCCGGCAGGTGCAGCCGCAGTTCGTCGGGCCGGTTCAGGGCCAGCGTCATGGCGATCGTCAGCAGGCTGCGGATGCCGCGGCAGCCCGGGGCGGGTCCAGACGCCGCCGAGCAGTAGCGGGTGACCAACACGGGAACTCGGCATCAGCCGGCGTGCGCCGCGCAGATGCGCGCCAACGCAGGTCCGCGTCGTACACCGGCCGCCGGACGAACAGCCCGGCCTCGAAGCGGCCGCGTTGTCCTTCCAGGCCGCCGTCCAGCACTACGGTCGCAGCGTCGCGGCGGCGACGCCCGCCTGCTCCCAGTTCGAGAAGTGCGCCGCATCGAGTCCATAGCGGGCGCCGTCGATCGCCTGCGCCACGGCGCGGCCAGTTCGGCGGTGCTCAGCCGTCGTGGCTGCCGGCGATAACCAGCGTTGATCGCCGAGGTCGCCTGGCGCTGGTCCACGTCGCCTCGCGCACCGCTGCGCCATTGGCCATGTAGCCCTGCGGCGAGGTCGCCAGCAGCATCTGCCGCACCTTCTCGACCTCGGCCGGCGCCGCACTCCGCAGCGGCGCGGTGAAACCAGCGCTCCAGTACCGACGGTGTGATCGCCGCCATGCGACCCTTGCGGACTGGCGTCGAATCGCGCTTCCCAGATCGTCGGATCGCCGACCTTGGCGCCGGTGTTGGCAAGCACCAGCCGCCAGATCCGCAGCGGATGTTGGGCGCCGAGCCACATGCCGGTCATGCCGCCCATCGACAGGCCGCAGAAGGACACCTGGTTCATGCCGAGGTGGTCGAGCAGCCGCAGCGCATCGTTGCCGAGTTGCTCATGCTGTACTCGCCCGGCGTGACCTCCGACTGGCCGTGGCCGCGGGTGTCGTAGCGCAATACGCGCGGAAGTAGGCGAGAAACGCCGGCATCTGCGGCGCCCACATTTCCAGCGTCGAGCCGAGCGAGTTGCTCAGCATCAGCACCGGCAGCCGCGGATCGCCGTCGAGCTGGTAGTGCAGGCGGACATCGTCCAGCTGGGCGTGGGGCATCGTCCTGCTCCGGTTACGGGGAGAATCGGCAACGACGAAGGCGAAGACGCCGCCGCAACTACTTCCTCGCTACGAGGCCGTAGCCGAACAGCAGGACCAGCGCACCGACGATGAGCTCATGGAGCGGCGCCGCCGGCCGGGACCAGCCTGATGGCCTGGCCGAGATAACCCGCCAGCAGCGATCCGGCGACGCCGAGCACGGTGGTCAGGATGAGCCCCAGTTTCTGCCCTGCCGCATCACTGCCCGCGCAATCAGTCCGACGACGAAGCCAACGAGGATGGTCCAGACGATCGACATGATCTCCGGGGTTGGGGTTGACGCCACCCTCATCGTGCCATAGCTTGTCTTGCGTCAACTGCCGAAACAGCCGGCAGCACGAGACTGCCGACGCGAGGCGCTCCTTATAATCCCGCCGCGAATCAAGGCTTTATGCATCTCATCACCTCGGGCTCAACCACCAGACCGCCGTTGCGCCCGCGAACGGGTGGCGTTCATGCCCGAGGAGGTCGGTGGCAACGATCACGCCGCCTGCGCGAGCGGGAATGTTTTCCACCACAGTCGGCCCTTTAACGAGGCGGCAATCGTTTCCACCTGCAATCGCACCGAGCTGTACTGTGGTGGCTTAGCAGCCGGAAAATCCGCAGGACAGGCGCTGGCCGGATTTCGTTGCCACCCGAGAAACCGACTCGGGACCCGGTGACGAGTTCCGCCGCTCGCACCGTACCTGCTGCCGCAGGCGGAGGCCGGTGCGCCACGCCTTCCGCGTGGCCTCCGGCCTCGACTCGATGGTGCTGGGCGAGCCGCAGATCCTCGGCCAGATGAAGGAGGCGGTGCGCGCCGCCGAGGACGGCCGGCACGCTCGGGCCGCTGCTGCACCAGCTCTTCCAGCGCTCCTTCGCGGTGGCGAAGGAGGTGCGCACCACCACCGCAGCATCGGCGCGCAACGCGGTCTCGATGGCGGCGGCGGCGGTGAAGCTCGCGGCGCGCATCTTCGCGCGACCTGCGAGCAGACAGCGTGCTCTTCATCGGCGCCGGCGAGATGATCGAGCTCACCGCCACGCACTTCGCCGCGCAGGGGCCGGCGCGCATCACGGTCGCCAACCGGACGCTGGAGCGCGCGCAGGCGCTGGCGCACCGCTTCAGCGGCGCGCCATCGAGCTGCGCGAGCTGCCGGAGCACCTGCCGAGTACGATATCGTGGTGTCCTGCACCGCCAGCACGCTGCCGATCCTCGGCAAGGGCATGGTGGAGCGCGCGCTCAAGGCGCGTCGCGGCACCGGCCGATGTTCATGGTCGATCTGGCCGTGCCGCGCGACATCGAGCCGGAGGTGGCGCGAGCTGGACGACGTCTTCCTCTACACCGTCGACGACCTCGGCAGGGATCGTGCAGGCGGAACCTCGGATGCGCGCCAGCGCGGCGGTCGCGCAGGCCGAGGCGATCATCGAGCCGCAGGTCGGCCAGTTCCATGCACTGGATGGAGGCCGCGCGAGCGCGTGCCGCTGATCCGCGCGCTGCGCGACCAGCGCCGAGGCCTGCGCCGGCACGAACTCGAGCGCGCGCTGCGGCTGCTCGCGCGGGGCGACGATCCGAAGCAGGTGCTGGAGGCGCTGTCGCAGGGCCTGACCAACAAGCTGATGCACGCGCCGACGCAGGCGCTGAACGAAGCCGCCGAGCGGCGACGCGCGCCGCAGCTCGCGCGGCTCATCGACCGCCTGCTCCGACCAGCAGCGTCGACTCGCAAGGCCGCGCAGCGAGCGATCGGCATCCCGACGCTGTCGCGCCATGAAGCTCGCATGCGCCAAGCTCGACGCAGCTCGCGCGCCGCCTGGAGGAGGCTCGAACGCGCTGCTGTCCGCCGCCGAGGACGCGGCGCGCGACCTGGACCAGTTCCGCGAGCTCGCGCGAGCACGCGGAGCTCGACGCCGGTGGTCGAGCTGCTACCGCGACTACCGCGCGGCCGAGGCCGACCTCGCGGCGGCCGCGCGAGATGCGCGCCGACCCGGAGATGAAGGCGTTCGCCGAGGAGGAGGTGAAGGACGCGACGGCGACGCATGGAGGGAGCTCGAGGGCCGAGCTGCAGAAGCTGCTGCTGCCGAAGGACCCCAACGACGAGCGCAACGTCTTCCTCGAGATCCGCGCCGGCACCGGCGGCGACGAGGCGGCGCTGTTCGCCGGCGACCTGTTCCGCATGTACACGCGCTACGCCGAGCGCCAGGGCTGGAAGGTGGAGATCATCTCCGAGAGCCCGTCCGAGCTCGGCGGCTACAAGGAGGTGATCGCGCGCATCGACGGCCAGGGCGCCTACTCGCGGCTCAAGTTCGAGTCCGGCGGCCACCGCGTGCAGCGCGTGCCGGAGACCGAGGCGCAGGGCCGCATCCACACCTCGGCCTGCACGGTCGCGGTGCTGCCGGAGGCCGACGAGGTCGACGACGTCGAGCTCAACCCGGCCGACCTGCGCATCGACACCTACCGCGCCTCGGGCGCGGGCGGCCAGCACGTCAACAAGACCGACTCGGCGGTGCGCATCACGCACCTGCCCACCGGCATCGTGGTCGAGTGCCAGGACGAGCGCTCGCAGCACAAGAACCGCGAGAAGGCGCTCTCGGTGCTCGCCGCGCGCATCAAGGACAAGCAGGAGCGCGAGCGGCGCGCGAAGGAGGCCGCGACGCGCAAGTCGCTGATCGGCTCCGGCGACCGCTCCGAGCGCATCCGCACCTACAACTTCCCGCAGGGCCGGGTCACCGACCACCGCATCAACCTCACGCTCTACAAGATCGACGCGCATCATGGACGGCGAATCTCGACGAGCTGGTCGGCCGCGCTCGCGGCCGAGCACCAGGCCGAGCAGCTGGCGGCACTCGGCGAGAAGATGTAGCGCGCACGGTGCCCTGCGCGCTCAGCCCTGAGCGCCGAGCACGGAAGGAACTTCAACGGACAGCGACGACGACGTGGAGGACGTGATAGCTTCGGGCCGATCGAAGTGCCGGCGGCGCGCCTGTGGGGCGCCCAGACGCAGCGCTCGCTCGAGCACTTCCGCATTTCCGGGGAGCGCATGCCGCTGGCCGTGATCCCACGCGCTCGGCGCTGGTGAAGCGCTCGGCGGCGCGCGGTCAACCGCGACGCTCGGCCTGCTCGAGGCGAGCGAAGGCCGAGGCCATCGAGCGCGCAGCCGACGAGGTGCTCGCCGGCCGGCACGACGAGGAGTTCCCGCTGGTGGTCTGGCAGACCGGCTCGGGCACGCAGAGCAACATGAACGTGAACGAGGTGCATCGCCAACCGCGCGGATCCGAACTCGCTCGGCGGCGCGCGGGGCCGGCGAGCGCCTGGTGCACCCCAACGACGACGTCAACCTCGGCCAGTCGTCGAACGACGCCTTCCCGGCGGTGATGCACATCGCCGCCGCGCGCGGCGTCGAGCGACGAGCTGCTGCCGGCGCTCGAGCGAGTTGCGCGACGACGCTCGCCGGCAAGGCGGAGGCGTTCGATGGCATCGTCAAGATCGGCCGCACCCACCTGCAGGACGCGACGCCGCTCACGCTGGGCCAGGAGTTCTCCGGCTACGTGGCGCAGCTCGACGCAGGCGCTGAGGGCGCATCGAGCGCGACGCTGCCGGCGCTATACGAACTGGCCATCGGCGGCACCGCCGTCGGCACCGGCCTGAACACGCACCCGCGAGTTCGCCGCGCGCGGTCGCGGCGCACCTCGGCGCGCCTCACCGGCCTGCCCTTCGTGACCGCGCCGCCAACAAGTTCGCCGCGCTGGCTCGGCGCACGAGGCGCTGGTCGTTCGCCGCACGGCGCGCTGAAGACGCTGGCCGCGGCGCTGATCAAGATCGCCAACGACGTACGCTGGCTGCGCCTCCGGCCCGCGCTGCGGCATCGGCGAGCTGCGCATCCCCGAGAACGAGCCGGGCTCGTCGATCATGCCCGGCAAGGTCAACCCGACCCAGGCCGAGGCGCTCACCATGGTCGTGCGCGCAGGTGCTTCGGCAACGACGTCGACCGTCGACATCGGCGGCGCCACAGGGCAACTTCGAGCTCAACGTCTACAAGCCGGTGATCATCCACAACGTCCTGCAGAGTCGCGCGCAACTGCTGGCCGACGGCTGCGCGCGCCTTCGAGGAGCACTGCGCGCGCGGCATCGAGCCGGACCGCGAGCGCATCGGCGAGCTGCTCGAGCGCTCGCTGATGCTGGTGACGGCGCTCGCGCCGCACATCGGCTACGACCGCGCCGCGGAGATCGCGAAGAAGGCGCACCGCGAAGGCAGCACGCTGCGCGAGGCGGCGCTGGCGCTGGGCTACGTGAGCGCCGAGGACTTCGACCGCTGGGTCGGGCCGAGGAATGACCGGGCCGCCTACGGCGTGAACACCGCGGCCGAACTGCTGCTGCATCGACCCTGCCGCGCACCGAAGCGCGGCGGCTGCTCGCGGCGGCGCTCGGCTCGACGATCGAACACCTGGCGCGATCTGCAGGCCGGTGGCATCGGCAGCCGCGGCCCGATTCGCCGTGCTCGCCGGACGCCGGCTCGCCGGTGAGCCGGTGGTCGCCTACCTGCTTGGGGCGGAGGGTCTCAACCGCGGCCGGCGCTTCCAGGCGACGCCGGCGGCGTGGAACTGCTGAAGACCGAACTGCTGGTCGACGCCGCGCTGGCGAAGTTGCGCACCCTGGCGGCGCAGGTGCTCGACCTCGGCACCGGCTCGGGCTGCATCGCCATCACGCTGGCGCTCGAGAGTCCCTCTACGCGCGCGCTGCGATCGACCGCATGCCGAGACGCTTGCAGTCGCGCGAGCCAACGCGATCGACCTGGTGCCCGGGTCAGTTCGCGCCCGGCGACTACGACCGTTGGCCGTGCGCTTCCACCTGATCGTCGTCACCGCGATATGCCGCCGCCGACCCGCATTGCAGGCGCTCAGCCATGAGCCGCGGCAGGCGCTCGCTTCCGGGGCCGACGGCTACGATCTGCGCCGCATCGTCGCCGTCGCGCCGGCGCATCTTCTGGCGGGCGGCTGGCTGGGTCGAGCACGGCTGCGACCAGGGCGCAGCCGTGCGCCGCCTGTTTGCCGAGGCCGGCTTCGCGAGCATCGCGACATGCGGCACCTGGCGGGATGGAACGCGTCTGCTCGGACCGTTGCCGTTCGACGCCCGCGGAAACGGTTCCTACACTGCAGCGAACCACGAGGAACGGATGCTGTCTGCCATGGACGCCAGGGAATTCATCCACAAGACCGTCACCGAGCACCCATTGTGCCGTTGATGAAGGACGGCTCAGTTTCCCCGACGCGGGCTTCTCCGGCCGCGCGATCCAGATCCTGCGCCAGTGCGGCGTGCAGAGAATCCTCGTGACCGTCAACGTGCTCGAGGACGGACGGCGTTGGCGCAGGGCATCAAGGAGTACGCCAACTGGCCGACGATCCCGCAGCTGTACGTCGGCGGCGAGTTCCTCGGCGGCTCGGACATCATGATGGAGATGTTCGAGTCGGGCGAACTGAAGGACGTGCTCGACAAGGCGAAGGCCGCTTGACGGCTGCCGAGCCGCGGCGGCTGATCGTCGCCATCACCGGCGCTTCGGGCGCGGTCTACGGCGTCCGGCTGTTGGAGCGGCTGCGCGAGTCGGTGGCGGCATTCAGTCCGATCTGCCGCTGTCCGCCGCCGGTGTGTGCTGATGCGCACCAGGAACTCGACCTGAAGCGCGGCGATGTCGAGGCGCTCGCCGACGTCCGCGGCACAACGCCAACGACATCGCGGCGCCGCTGGCTTCGGGCTCGTTCCGCACCATGGGCATGGCGATCGCCCCCTGCTCGGCGAAGACGCTGGCCGCCTGCGCCGCCGGTCTGGCCGACAACCTGATCGGCCGCGCCGCCGACGTCTGCTTCAAGGAACGCCGCCGCGTCGTGCTGCTGCTGCGCGCAGGCGCCGCTCAACCTGGCGCACATCCGCGCCATGGAAACGGTGACGCTCATGGGCGGAGTCCGCCCTTCCCCGGTGCCGGCGTTCTATCAGCGGCCACAGTCGATCGAGGAACTGGTCGACCACACCGTTGCCCGCGTGCTCGATCTGTTCGGCATCGATCACGCCCTGGCGCCGCGCTGGGGCGGCATGAGCCGCGCCTGAGTGGTGCCGACTATCCGACTCGAACGGATGACCTATCGCTTACAAGGCGATTGCTCTACCGACTGAGCGAAGCCGGCAGTTGGAGGCAGTTTAGCGGAGTGCCCCTGCCGGCCGATGCCGCTGAGCATCGCGCCGGCACAGCGCGGAGGCGTGAAGGGTTTCGATGGGCAACACTGCTGGTCACCGGCGCCGCCGGCCTACATCGGCTCGCACACCACGGTGGCGCTGGCTGAAGCGGGCCACGAGGTTGTCAGCCTCGACAACTACGGCAACAGTTCGCCGCGGGCGCTGGAGCGGGTGCAGCGCATCGCCGGCCGGTCGCTCGCCGCCGTCGAGGGCGACATGCGCGACACCGGCCTGCTGGCGCGGCTTTTCGCAGGGCATGCCTTCGACGGCGCTCATCCACTTCGCGGCGAAGAGCGGTCGGCGAATCGGTGGCGCAGGCCTCTGGCCTACGACGACAACGATGCTCGGCGGCACGCTGGCGCTGCTGCAGGCGATGCAGGCTGCCGGCGCTCTTTCGCCTGGTGTTCAGTTCATCGGCCACGGTCTACGGCGCACCAGCACCTTCCGATCACCTGAAGTCGGCGCCTATCCGGTACGATGAACCCCTGCACGGGCGCCACCAAGGCGATCGTCGAGCAGATGCTGCGCGACCTCGCCGCCGCCGAGCCGCGCTGGTCGATCGTGTCGCTGCGCTACTTCAATCCGATCGGCGCCCACCCGAGCGGCGACATCGGCGAAGACCCGCAGGACATCCCGAACAACCTGTTCCCGTTCATCTGCCAGGTCGCGGTCGGCCGGCGCGAACGGCTGGCGGTGTTCGGCGACGACTGGCCGACGCCGGACGGCACCGGCGTCCGCGACTACCTGCACGTGGGTCGACCTGGGTGCCGGCCATGTTCGTGCTTTCGACTTCGCCCAGCGCCAGGCCAGCTTCACGCCGCTGAACCTCGGCACTGGCCGCGGCGTCAGCGTTCTGAATCTTGTGCAGGCTTTCGAGGCAGCCACCGGCCGGCAAGTGCCCTACGCCGTCACGGCGCGCCGGCCCGGCGACATCGCCGCCTGCTGGGCCGATCCGTCGGCTGCCGAGCGCCTGCTCGGCTGGCGCGCCGACCCGCAGCGTCGAGCAGGCCTGCGCCGACGGCTGGCGCTGGCAGCAACGCCATCCCGACGGCTATCGCGAATTGAGCAAAGGCGAGGGTTGAACGGCGATTGGTCCGCTCGAACGCGTGCAGCCGTTCCGCCGCGCAGGAGCGTCCGAATCGGCGCCACTCGACCCGGGGTCGAGCCTTGGCCGATCGGCCGAAGGCTTCGGCGGCTCCGGCGGCTCGGGCGCAGGCGCAGGTTCCATCACCGGCCCTTCGACCGCGCGCGGTCCGGACTGGCTCATGGCCCGCGGACACTTCGAACGCCATGCCCTGGCCGTTTTCCCGCGCATAGACCGCGATCGACCCGGGCCATCGGCACGTGGACGTCGCGAGGCACGCCAGCGAAGCGCGCCTGGAACGAGATCGCCTCGTTGTCGATCAGCAGCCGGCTGGTGGCCAGGGCCGAAACATTCAGGACGATTCTCGCCGTTCTTGACGAAGTCCACCGGCACCCGCACCGATATCGTCGACGGCGACGGCGACGTACGGCGTGAAGCCGCAGTCGGTGCACCAGTCGTAGATGGCGCGGATCAGGTAGGGCTTGGTCGAGACTTCGGCCATGGCCACAGTGTAGCCGTGCGTCTACCGCTGCCAGCGAGCGCGCCGGCTCAGCGGCGCATCACCTTCTCGGACGGGGTCAGCGCGTCGATGAAGGCCGGCCGCGAGAAGATGCGCTCGGCGTACTTCATCAGCGGCGCCGCGGTCTTCGGCAGTTCGATGCCGTAGTGGTCGAGCCGCCACAACAGCGGCGCGATCGCCACGTCGAGCATCGAGAAATCCTCGCCGAGCATGTACTTGTTCTTCGGCGAACACCGGCGTGAGCTGCGACCAGGCGGTCGCGGATCTGCGCGCGCTTGTGCCTTGTCGGCGCTCTTCGGGTTGCTTGCTGTTCTCCAGCGCGTCTGCATATGGATGAACAGCTCCGCTCTCGAAATTGAACAGGAACAGCCGCGCCCGCGCGCGCATCACCGGATCGGCCGGCATCAGCTGCGGATGCGGAAAGCGCTCGTCGATGTACTCGTTGATGATGTTCGACTCGTACAGGACGAGGTCGCGCTCGACCAGCACCGGCACCTGGTTGTACGGGTTCATCACCGCGATGTCCTCGGGCTTGTTGTACAGATCGACGTCGATGATCTGGAAGTCCATGCCCTTCTCGTACAGCACGATGCGGCAGCGCTGGCTGAAGGGGCAGGTGGTGCCGGAATACAGGGCCATCATAATGGCGGGCTCCTCGGGAATGCGGGTTCGGGTCGTGAGCGGGCCAGCGCCGTAGGACGGGGCCCGGCCGATCGCACGCGGCCGGGCAGCCGGCCCGGGGAGGGCGCGGATTCCTAGTGAACGTCCTTCCAGAATTCGCGATTCAGCCACCAGGCGGTACGATGAACAGCACGCCGAGGAACAGCAGCACCCAGACGCCGATGCTGACGCGGTCGCTGGCGCTCGGGTCGGTCATGAAGTCAGGAAGGCCACCAGGTCAGCGACCTCGCTGTCGTACTCGCCGGCGCGACGCCCGTCGGCAGCTGACGAGTACGTCGGCCGTCCTCCCCCGGTCCTCGACCGGCTCGCGGTTGACGCCTGGCGCTGGCCTGGTCGGCATCGAACACCGACATCCTCGCGCGCCATGGCGCCTTGCGGCTCGTGGCTGTGACTCGGTCGACTCGTCGCTTCGCGCTGGCCCTGCAGTTCCCAGAGGACGTGCGGCATGCCGATGTTGGGAAAGACGACGTTGTTCCAGCCGGTGGGCCTGGCTGTCGTCGCGGTAGTAGCCACGCAGCAGTGTAGATGTAGTCGGTGCCCTTGTCGTCGCACGGAGGCGCGGACGCGCGGATCACCGAGAGGTCGGGCGGCGCCGCGCCGAACCAGCTGCCTTGGCGTCGGCGGGCCGCATCGCGATCTTCATTGTGTCGCCGACCTTCGGTCGCCGAACATCAGGATTGTCGTGGATCTGCTCGCGTCGGTCAGATGCCGATCGTCGGTGCAGCCGGTTGTAGCGCATGTACTTCGCGCTGATGGCAGCTCAGGCAGTAGTTGACGAAGATGCGCGGCGCCGTGCTGCAGCGACCAGGTCGCCGGCTCGCTCCTCGCGGCGACTTGATCGAGGTGAGATCTGGGCTCCGGCGGCACGGGGGGCGCTGCCGCCGACGGCGAGGCAGCAGCGACAGGCGGCAACGGAGCGATCAGTTTCTTCATGTTGTCTCGCGTGGGTCAGTGCGGCGAAGGTCACGCGGTCCGGCACCGGCTTGAACTCGCCCGTCTGGCTCCACCAGGGCATCAGCAGGAAGAAGGCGAAGTAGCAACGAGCGTGCCCACTGCGAGCAGCGCGTTCGCTGATCGGCCGACGGCGGCTGGGCACGCCGAAGTAGCCGAGCATCACGAAGGACGATCACGAACACGCCGATCAGCCAGCCTCGTGCCAGCGCCGGCCGGTAGCGGATCGACTTCACCGGCGCAGTGGTCCAGCCAGGGCAGCGAAGAAGAAGATCAGCACGGGCCGCCCATCAGCACCACGCCCCAGAACTTGGCGCCGAACGGGCCGCAGATTATCAGAACGGCGCCACCGGCCCACCGCCACGCCGCGTACTTCACCAGCCGGCCTGGGCCGGTGAAGAACAGCAGCACACGTAGCCGGCGAGCGCACGGCGGCCAGCACGCGCATGAACTCGGTCGGTGGTGGCGCGCAGGATCGAGTAGTAGGGCGTGAAGTACCACACCGGCGCGATGTGCGACGGTGTCTGCAGCGGGTCGGCCGGGATGAAGTTGTTCCACTCGAGGAAGTAGCCGCCCATTTCCGGCGCGAAGAAAACGATTGCGCGAGAACACGAATCAGGAACACGCCGACGCCCGACGATGTCGTGGACCGTGTAGTAGGGATGGAACGGGATGCCGTCGAGCGGGATACCGTTCGGGTCCTTCTTTGCTCCTTGATCTCGATGCCGTCCGGATTGTTCGAACCGACGTCGTGCAGCGCCATGCAGGTGTGCCACCACCAGGCCCAGCAGCACCAGCGGGACGGCGATCACGTGGAAGGCGAAGAAGCGGTTCAGCGTCGCGTCGCCGACCACGTAGTCGCCGCGGATCCACAGCGCCAGGTCGGGGCCGATGAACGGGATCGCGGCGAACAGGTTCACGATCACCTGCGCGCCCCAGTAGGACATCTGGCCCCAGGGCAGCAGGTAGCCGAAGAAGGCCTCGCCCATCAGCACCAGGAAGATCAGGCAGCCGAAGATCCAGACCAGTTCGCGCGGCTTGCGGTAGCTGCCGTAGATCAGGCCGCGGAACATGTGCAGGTAGACGACGATGAAGAACGCCGAGGCGCCGGTGGAGTGCATGTAGCGGATGAACCAGCCCCACGGCACGTCGCGCATGATGTACTCGACCGAGCCGAAGGCGAGGGCGGCGTCGGGCTTGTAGTGCATCGTGAGGAAGATGCCGGTCACGATCTGGATCACCAGCACCAGCATCGCCAGCGAGCCGAAGAAGTACCAGAAGTTGAAGTTCTTCGGGCGCGTAATACTCGGCCATGTGCTTCTTGTATTGCTCGGACGACCGTGGGAATGCGGTGGTCGACCCAGATTGAATTCTAGTGACCTTGTGCCGACGCTGGCGGCGTTGGGGGACGAGTCGTCTGGTCGATTTCAGCCACGTGGGGCTGGTGCATCGGGCGGACCGGTAGATACCGCACCCGGGTACGGTTGTCCTGGGGTCAGGCCTTGCTTGTCCTCTCCCACCAGCACCAGGGTGTCGGACAAGTACATGTGCGGCGGCACCTCGAGGTTGTCGGGCGCCGGCTTGTTCTTGAACACGCGGCCCGGCGAGGTCGAAGGTAGAGCCGTGGCAGGGGCAGAAGAAACCGCCATGTTAGTTGTCCGGCAGCGCCGGCTTGGCGTCGGGCTGGAACGGGGCCGATGGCGAACAGCCCAGATGGGGTGCAGATGCCGACCACCACCAGATAGCTCCGGCTTGATCGAGCGCAGCTTCGTTGCGCGCATACACGGCGTGAGCTCGGGCAGGCTTGCGATCGCGAGTCCGGATCGGCGACCTCGCCCGTCCAGCTTGGGCGAGCGTCGGTCATTTGCTCGGGGGTGCGGCTCACGACCCAGACCGGCTTGCCGCGCCACTCGACAGTCTTCATCTATCCCGGGGTGATCCCGGAAAGGTCGACCTCGACCGGCGGCGCCGGCCGCCTTGGCGCGCTCGGACGGTGTGAACGAAGCCACGAACGGCACGGGACAACGGCGAAGGCCGCCGACCAGCACCTCGGCCACAGCCCGGGGGGATGATCCAGGGCGTGCCGGCGTGCTGGGGTCCACTGCCGGTGTGACGCGTCGGGAACCTGAAGCCATAGAGGAACATCGTCGAAGAGGGTCGGCGCAGGAATTCGAGGCCTGGCCGACCCTTGCTGCCCGGGCCGTGCCGCCTGTTGCACCCTGCTTGGCCGCGGCGGCCCTGTAATCGACACCTGTCGGCCGGCGATCGGCGGCACTGCAACCGCACAAGGAGGAGCCTGATGAGGATGATGTCGGAGTTTAGGGAGTTCGCGCTGAAGGGCAATGTGATGGATCTTGGCCGTCGGCGTGATCATCGGCGGCCGCCTTCGGCAAGATCGTCGATTCGCCTGGTCAGGCGACCTGATCATGCCGCTGCGTCGAGCTTCTCGACCGGCGGCCAGATCGACTTCTAACGAGCTACATCGCTGCCTGCTGGGCAACCTGCTCGCGGACTACGCGGGCTGCCGCTGACCTACGACGGCTGCATGAGTACGGCGGGCGTGCCGTCGCGGTTCGCCTGGGGCAGCTTCGTCACCGTGGCGATCAACTTCGTCACTGGCCTTCGTCATCTTCCTGATGGTGAAGGTCGATCACCCGGTTGAAGAAGGAGGCCGCCGCCCCCACGGCGGCACCTGCGCCGCCGGAAGACGTGGTGCTGCTGCGTGAGATCCGCGACGCGCTGAAGCGCTGACAGCGCGGCTGGGCTGCACGGTCACCGGCGACGATGCATCCGGCTCTGGGCGCCGTCCGGCCCAGGTGGTTGACGTCGGCCTGGCGCTGCTGTTCATCGTCGCCACGCTGAAGCCGCAGTGGCTGCGCGGGCGCGATTCTCTTCGCCCGCCGCCGAGGTGACCATCCGCCAGGCCGGCGGCGAGACGCTGGCGCAGTGCCGCGGTGACGATGTACGCGGAAGTGCGCAGCGCGATGCCGGCTGTCGTCGAGCGTCTACAGCACCCAGGAACGGCGCCGCAACGGCGATGTCGAAGAGCAGCCGTTCGACAGCTTCTTCGGCGACCGCTTCGGCGCGCCAGCGCGCCACCGGACGGCACGGCCACCCGCCGAAGGCTTCGTGCTGACCAACCACCACGTGGTGCATGCGGCCTACGATACCCGCAGTGGCGCTCGCCGACGGCCTGCGGGTCGCCGCGATGCCGTCGGCGCCGACCCGAGACCCACCTGGGCGGTGCTGCGTATCGAGGCCCGCGGCCTGCCGGCCATCACTTTCGGCACCTCGCACCGCTTGCGGTCGGCGACATCGTGCTGGCGATCGGCAACCCCTTCGATGTCGGCCAGACGGTGACCATGGGCATCGTCTGCGCGACGGCTGGCAGACCTCGGCCTGAGCCGCTACGAGCACTTTTCATCCAGACCGACGCCGCGATCAACGAAGGCAATTCCGGCGGCGCCCTGGTCGATACCGCCGGCAACCTGGTCGGCATCAATTCGGCGATCTACACCAGCACCGGCGGCTCGATCGGCATCGGTTTCGCGATTCCGACGACGATCGTCAGCGAAGTGATGCAGCAGCTGATCGCCAAGGGCCGGATGACCTGCGCCACTTCGGCATCGAGCCGGTCGACATTATGCGCGAGATCGGTGCCGCGCTCGGCCTGCGCCGCGAACAGGGCGTGGTGGTTCGCGGCGTGCAGCGCAACGCGCCGGCAGGCGCCGCCGGCATGCAGCCCGGCGACGTGCTGCTGGAGATCAACGGCATGCCGGTGCGCGACACGCCGGGCATGCTGCAACACGTCCTCGCCACTCGCGCCGGGCACGGTGGCCAAGGTCCGGGTCGAGCGCAATGCCCGCGAGCTCGAACTGATGTGACCGTCGAGCGGCCGACACCGCCGCCGCGGCCACGGCAGCAGCGCTGACGGGTCAGGAACCGCGCCGCTTTGCCGCCACTTCCTCGGCCTGAGCCGCGCCGCCGGTTCGCCGGCGGAGGCTTCGACGTACCAGCGCAGCGCCTGCTCGAGATCCTGCGGCACGCCGTCGCCGTTCTCGTACATGCTGGCCAGGATGTAAGCGGCGCTCGCATCGCCCTGCTCGGCCGCCCCGTTCGTACCAGCGTGCCGCTGCCGCGTAGTCGCGCGGCACGCCGCGGCCGAGGAAGTACTGCGTCGCCACAGCGACCTGCGCCGCCTGCCAGCCCTGCGCGGCGGCCTTTCTCGTACCAGACGGTCGCCTCGGCGAGCGCGCGGGGCAGGTAGCGGCCCTGTTCGAGCAGGTGTTCGAGCGCGTGCTGCGCCGTGTCAGGCCGTTGTCGGCCGAGCGCCGCAGCCACACCCAGGCCCTGTGCCCGGTCGGAGGCGACGCCGTCGCCGTCGAGCAGGATCACCGCCAGGTTGAACTGGGCGACGCGCTGGTTGGCGTTCGGCCGCCTTGAGGAAGTAGGCCATCGCCGCCGGCAGATCGCGTATCCGGAGGCAGCCCAGCCGCGGGCCAGATCGGGGTCGTCGTCGGGGACCGGCTGCAACTGCGCTGAAGCCGCCGCCACCACCAGCAGCAGCAGCGCGTCGGCCAGGCCGCGAAGCCGGAGCATTGCCGAAGCCGGCTTGATCGCCCCGAAGCCGAAGCCGGGTCGGTCTCCGGCCGCTCGCCCACCAGCTTGGCGATCTGGATGCCTAGCTCGTACAGCAGGCAAAGCGGCACCGCCAGCAGCAGCTGCGAGATGACGTCCGGCGGCGTGAAGATGGCGCCGATGACGAAGGCGCCGACGATCACGTAGGGCCGCGCCTCCTTCAATCGCTCGACGTCGGCGATGCCGAAGCGCGCCAGCAGCACGACCACGATCGGCACCTCGAAGGTCAGCCCCGAGGCCAAGGAACAGCCCGAGCACGAAACTGAAGTAGGCGTCGATGTCCGGCGCCACGTTGATGTCGGGAGCGAAGTTGGCGATGAAGCGGAACACCAGGCCGAAGACCACGTAGTAGCAGTAGGCCATGCCGAGAGCGAGCATCGCCACGCTTGAGGCGATGATCGGCGCCGCCAGTCGCTTCTTCGTGCCGGTACAGCCCCGGCGCCACGAAGGACCAGGCCTGGTACATCACGAAGGCAGCGTGATCAGGAAGGCGACGAACAGGGTCACCTTCAACGGCACCATGAAGGAAGGCGATCATGCCGGTGGCGATCAGCTTGGTGCCCTGCGGCAGCACGTTCATCAGCGGCGCAGAAAGCAGCGCGAAGATGTCGCGCATGAAGGGCGACGACGCCAGGAACACGACCACGATCGCGATTGCAGAGCGCACCAGCCGCTGCCGCAGCTCGATCAGATGCGAAGAAAACTCTGCTCTTCGCCGGGCTCGGCGCCCGGCAACGGCGGCGCCCCGCTCATCGCTGGCCGCGTCCGGTCATCGGCGGGATCCGGCCGGGTCACGCGCGCGCGCGGCGCGTACTTGCGCTGCGTGGCGGCGTGCGCCGAGGGCAGGGCCATCTGCCGCTTCAGCCGCGCCAGCTCTTCGGCGAGTTCGTCGACCGACGGCCCCGGCTTGTAGCGCTTCGGGAAGACGCTCGAAGCCAGGTCTCGCCGGCGCTTTCCAGACGTGGTCCGTGGTCGGGGTGATCGACTCACCGGCGATGGCGCCGCTCGCGCGGCAGCCGGCGGCGTCCGGGTCCAGCGAGGCGATGCCGGAGCCTACTTCGGCTACGATGACCGCACCGACTCCGCCGCCTTGCGCGCCTTGGATCTTTTCCAGCTCGGTCAGCTCGATCTCGCGATTGATGTCGCTTTTCACCTGGGGCGACATAGCGCTGCGCTCGGCCGCCGACCCACTCGCCGACGGTACGCGCCACCTTCGGCAGCCGCTCGGGGCCGAGCACCACCAGCGCCACCGTGCCGATCAGCGCCAGTTCGCCAACGAAGTCGAGCACTCCAGTTCGCCGTTGCCGCCGCTTGAGCTCAGCCGCGCCGCGCCGGCAAGCCGCCGGCAGGACAGGAAGCTCAGGACTCCCCTCCGCTGCACGTCGATGGTCTGGCCGGCGACCTGCTTCTTCTCTTCGACCTTTTCGCGCCGCCGCGTCGACCTCGTCCGTGCCTTCCTTGATGCCTTCCTTGAAGCCCTTGATCGTGCCTTGACCCTTGCCCATGTTCTTCAAGGTGCCGAAGACCAGGATGATGACCAGCAGGACGACCAGCCAGTGCCAGATTGAGAACTGAACCGCATGGATCTACTCCGGTGACGACTACAGGCGCTTCCACGGCCGGGTCCTGAGCACGTGCACGTGCAGGTGGTAGACCTCCTGCCTGCTGTCCGGGCCGTTGTTGGTCACGACACGGTAGCCGTTGAGGGCGCCCTGTTCGCGTGCCAGCCGCGGCGCGAGAAGCTGCATCTTACCCAACAGCCGTTCGTGCCGAGCCTCGGCGGCGTCGAGGTTCGAAGTGTTCGCGCGGCACCATCAGCAGGTGCACGCGGCGCGGCCGCGGATGTCCTGAAAAACGACGAGGTCGTCGTCCTCGTAGACCCGGCGGCTAGGGATCTCGCCGCTGACGATCCGGCAGAAGATGCAGCTTTCGCTCATGCCCTTGTCCTCATTCGCCCGCCGCGTCGCGCGTCCGCGCCTTGCGCGCCGCCATTTCTTCCAGTCCCGAGGTGCCGGCCCGGCGCTGCAGTTCGGCCAGTACCAGTTCCGGCCGCAGGCTGCAGTGGGCCGAGCGTCGACCAGGCAGTGGAACCAGAGGTCGGCGGTCTCGGCAATCGATGCGCTCGGCCGCGCGCCGCGGCCGGCATCCTTGGCGGCCATGACCGTCTCGGTCGCCTCCTCGCCGATCTTCTTCAGGATCGCGTCGGGCCCCTTCGCGAGCAGTTGCGCGACATAGGACCGCGCCGGGTCGGCGCCCTTGCGCGATTCGACGATCGCCGCGAGGCGCTCGAGGATCTCGCCGCTGCCGGACGGCCGCTCCGCACCCGGATCCACATCCGGCGCGCCGCCGGGCCTGTCGTCGCTTGGCCGCGTCATCGGTAGATCGACTTCGGATCCTTCAGCACCGGCTCGACAACCTCCCAGCGGCCGTTCTCGAAGCGCCGGAAGAAGCAGCGCGTGGCGGCCGGTGTGGCAGGCGATTCCGCCCTGCTGATCGACCTTCAACAGCACCACGTCGCCATCGCAATCGAGCCGCAACTCGCGCACCGTCTGCACGTGCCCCGACTCCTCGCCCTTGCGCCAGAGTCGGCCGCGCGAGCGCGACCAGTACACCGCACGGCCCGTCGCGGCGGTCTCGGCCAGCGCCTCGCGATTCATCCAGGCGAACATCAGGACTTCGCCGGTCGCCGCGTCCTGCGCGATCGCGGGCACCAGGCCCTGCGCGTCCCAGCGGACCTCGTCCAGCCATTCGTCGGTGCGGCCTGCGCGCGCATCAGTCTGACCATCGGATGCCGCGGCTCGGCATGAATTCCTTGGCCTGGCCGCACGGTGAATTCGCCGTAGTGGAAGATGCTCGCCGCCAGCACGGCATCGGCGCGGCCTTCGCGTGACGCCGTCGGCCAGATGCTGCAGCGTGCCGACACCGCCGGAGGCGATCACCGGGATGCCCACCGCATCGGCGACCGCGCGCGTCAGCGCGAGATCGAAGCCGTCCTTGGTGCCGTCGCGGTCCATGCTGGTGAGCAGGATCTCGCCGGCGCCCAGCGCTCTCGACCCTGCGCGCCCACTCGATGGCGTCGAGGCCGGTCGGCTTGCGCCCGCCGTGGGTGAACACTTCCCAGCGGGGTTGCCCGGGCGCGACCTGCTTGGCATCGATCGCGACCACGATGCATTGCGCGCCGAAGCTGGCCGCTGGCATCGGCCACCAGTTGCGGATTCTGCACCGCCGCGGTGTTGATGGCGACCTTGTCGGCGCCGGCATTGAGCAGGCGGCGCACGTCCTCGACCTTGCGCACGCCGCCGCCCACGGTCAGCGGAATGAACACCTGCTCGGCCACCGCCTCGACGATGTGCAGGATGATGTCGCGCTCGTCCGAGCTGGCGGTGATGTCGAGGAAGGTGATCTCGTCGGCGCCCTGCTCGTCATAGCGGCGCGCGATCTCGACCGGGTCGCCGGCGTCGCGCAGTTCGACGAAGTTGACGCCCTTGACCACGCGGCCGGCGTTGACGTCGAGGCAGGGGATGATGCGTTTGGCCAGAGCGTGGGGGGATACGGAGGCGGGGATGCTCATCAGGGGGGGGGGGAAAGCTACCTACTGCTGTAGCGTCAGCTTGTCCGCTTCGTCGCCTGCGCCTGCCGTGAAGTCGAGCGTGCCTTCGTAAATCGCGCGGCCGGTGATGGCGCCCATGATGCCCTCGTCCGCGACGGCGCACAGCGCCTTGACGTCGTCGATGCTGGCGATGCCGCCACTGGCGATGACCGGGATCGTCAATGCCTGCGCCAGCTTCACCGTGGCCTCGATGTTCACGCCGGAGAGCATGCCGTCGCGGCCGATGTCGGTGTAGATGACCGCCTCGACGCCGTAGTCCTCGAACTTCTTCGCCAGGTCGACCACGTCGTGGCCGGTGAGCTTGGACCAGCCGTCGGTGGCCACCTTGCCGTCCCTGGCGTCGAGCCCGACGATGATGTGGCCGGGGAAGGCGCTGCAGGCATCGTGCAGGAAGCCGGGGTTCTTCACCGCCGCGGTGCCGATCATCACGTAGCGCACGCCGTCGTCGATGTAGCGCTCGATGAGGTCCAGGTCGCGCAGGCCGCCGCCCAGTTGCACCGGTACTTCCTCGCCCACGGCGGCCACGATGCGACGGATCACCGGCTCGTTGACCGGCTTGCCGGCGAAGGCGCCGTTCAGGTCGACCAGATGCAGGCGCCGCGCACCTTGCGTCTACCCAGTGCCGGGCCATCGCCACCGGGTCCTCGGAGAACACAGTGGCGCTTTGCATGTCGCCCTGGCGCAGGCGCACGCAATGACCGTCTTTCAGGTCGATCGCCGGGATCAGCAGCATGGCATCGGGCTCAGCGCAGGGGGGCGGGGCGAACGCAGTAGGAAGCGAAAGACGCGCGGATGAGGAGTCGGGAGGCGCGGGATCACGGCCGGCACGGGCCGCGTGGTCAGGGATTCCAGCGCGTGAAGTTCTCGTAGATCTTGAGTCCCGCGGCGGCGCTTTTTTCGGGGTGGAACTGCGTGGCGAAAATATTATCCGCCGCCACGACGCAGGTAAAGGTTCGTCCGTAGTCCGCCGTGCCCGCAGTCAGCCGCTCGTCGGCCGGTCGCACGAAATAGCTGTGGACGAAGTAGAAGAAGCTGCGGTCGGGCACACCCTCCCACAGCGCGTGCGACGCCGTCTGCTGCACGCGATTCCAGCCCATGTGCGGCACCTTCAGCAGGCGACCGTCTGGCTGCCGCAGTTCATCATCGCGAAACCGGACCACGCTCCCCGGAAACAGGCCGAGCCCGGCGGTGCGCTGGCCCGGCGTGCGACTCTCCTCCGACCAGTCGAACAGCATCTGCTCGCCGATGCACACGGCCAGCAGCGGCTTGCTGGCCGCCGCCCGGCGCACCGCGTCTTCCAGACCGGCGTCGCGCAGGTATTGCATGCAATCGGGCATCGCCCCCTGGCCCGGCAACACCACACGTGCGGCCGCATCGATCTGCTGCGGGCTCGAACTGATGCACACCGATTCCCTGGGCGCGACGTGCTCGAGCGCCTTCGCCACCGAGCGCAGGTTGCCCATGCCGTAATCGATGACATAATCACCGTACGCGCTGACTCCGATCGCGCGAGTACGAACGTCCTCGCGCGTCGCACGTGCACGCGCAGTGAAAGAAGTCAGGGGGCTCGCTCCGCAGCGGCCGCGCGCTCGCCCCTCTCAAACAGCAACGCAAAACCACTCCGGCGTCAAAGCGTCCCTTTAGTCGACGGAATGCTTCCCGCCGCTCTTGAGTCGAGTTCGGCCGCCATGCGCAGCGCGCGGGCGAAGGCCTTGAACACGGTCTCGCACTGGTGGTGGGCGTTATCGCCGCGCAGGTTGTCGATGTGCAGCGTGACCAGCGCGTGGTTGACGAAGCCCCGGAAAAACTCATGCACGAGGTCGACATCGAACTCGCCGATCATCGCGCGCGTGAAAGGCACGTGCATCTCGAGACCCGGGCGGCCGGAGAAATCGATCACCACCCGCGACAGCGCCTCGTCGAGCGGCACGTAGGCATGGCCGTAGCGGCGGATGCCCTTCTTGTCGCCGATCGCCTTGGCCACCGCCTGGCCGAGCGTGATGCCGACGTCCTCGACCGTGTGGTGGCCGTCGATGTGCAGATCGCCCTTGGCCTCGATGGTGAGATCGATCGCACCGTGGCGGGCGATCTGGTCGAGCATGTGATCGAAGAAACCGATGCCGGTCGACAGCTGACTCTTGCCGCTGCCGTCGAGGTCGATGGCGACGCGGATCTGCGTTTCGGCGGTGCTGCGGACGACTACTTCGGCGGCTGCGTGACAGGTCATCGGTGCGAGGGCTGCTTTGAATAAAAAAAAAAAAGCGCGTTTCGAGGAAGCGGGCGTTCTCGTCCGGCGCGCCGACCGTCGTGCGCAGGCAGCCTGCCAGCAATGGATGCATGCGCGACACGTTCTTGATCAGTATGCCCTGCTCCTTCAAGCGGGCAAACACGCGGTCCGCCGCGCTGGCATCACCCGTCACGCGGAACAGGATGAAGTTGGCGGCCGAGTCGAACGCGGTCACGCCGGGCAGCGCGCGCAATGCGGCCAGCAGCATGGCGCGCTCGCGCCGCAGCAGTTCGGCCTGCTGGTCGAGCAGCATCAGGTGGTCGAGCACGAAATCGGCCGCGGCCAGCGTCAGCACGTTGACGTTGTACGGCGGACGCACCTTGTCGAACTCGGCGATCCAGGCCGGGTCGCCGCACAGGTAGCCGAGCCGGATGCCGGCCAGGCCGAGCTTGGACAGCGTGCGCAGCACCAGCAGGTTGGGGCGTGACGCCAGCTGCGGTAGCCAGGTGTCCTGCGCAAACGGCAGGTAGGCCTCGTCGAGCACCACCAGGCCCGGCGCCGCGTCGAGCACCGCCTCCACCGTCGCGCGATCGAAGAGATTTCCGGTCGGATTGTTGGGCCAGGCGATGAAGATCACCGCCGGCTCATGCTCGGCGATCGCCGCCAGCATCGCGATGCGGTCCAGCGTGAAGTCCGCCGTCAGCGGCACGCCGACGAAGCGGCAGCCATCGAAGCGCGCGCTCATCTCGTACATCACGAAGCTCGGCCACGGCGACAGGATCGTCGCGTCCGGCTTGGCACAAGCCTGGATCACCAGATGGATCAGTTCGTCCGAGCCGTTACCGAGCATCAGCGCCATGTCCGCCGGCAGGCGTACGGCATGTGCGAGGCGACGCTTGAACTCGGCCGGGTCGGCCGGTGGATAGCGGTTCAGCGCCACGTGCGCGAGGCGTTCGCCCAGTTCCTGCGCCAACGGTGCCGGCAGGCCGAACGGGTTCTCCATCGCGTCGAGCTTCACCAGGCCTGCCGCAGACGGCACGTGGTAGGCCCCGATCGCACGCACCTCGTCGCGGATCAGCGAAAGATCGGGCCCCACCTTCGATGGCGCGTTCATGGCTTCAACCTCATTTGAGTCGCATCTCGGCGCTCATCGCGTGCGCGATCAGGTGCTCGCCGCGCGCCAGCACCGAGGCGATCGGCCCCAGCGTCTGCGCGCCGGCAGCGGACACATTGATGAGGTTCGAGCGCTTGACGAAGTCGTACACGCCCAAGGGGGAGGAGAAGCGCGCGGTGCGCACCGTGGGCAGCACGTGATTCGGCCCGGCGCAATAGTCGCCCAGCGACTCCGACGAGTAATGACCGATGAAGATGGCGCCGGCGTGCCGCACCTTCGGCAGCAGCGCCTGCGGGTCGTCGACCGGCGAGCTCCAGATGCTCCGGCGCCACGCGGTTGCACAGCGCGAACGCCTCGTCGAGATCGCGCGTGACGATCAACGCGCCGCGGTTGGCGAACGACGCGGCAATGATGTCCTTGCGCGGCTGACCCGGCAGCAGCTTCGCGATCGAGCCGGCCACCGCCTCGACGAACCCGCGATCCGGGCAGGAGCAGGATCGACTGCGCCAGCTCGTCGTGCTCGGCCTGCGAGAACAGGTCCATGGCGATCCAGTCCGGATCGGTCCCGTGGCCGTCGCAGATGACCAGGATCTCGGAGGGGCCGGCGATCATGTCGATGCCGACCGCGCCGAACACGCGGCGCTTGGCCGCGGCGACATAGGCGTTGCCGGGGCCGACGATCTTGTCCACCGGCGGGATCGTCGCCGTGCCGTAGGCGAGCGCCGCCACCGCCTGCGCGCCGCCGATCGCGAACGCACGCGACACGCCGGCCAGATGCGCCGCGGCCAGCACCAGCGGGTTGCGCTCGCCGTCCGGCGTGGGCACCACCATGATGAGTTCCGGCACACCGGCCACGTGCGCCGGAATCGCATTCATCAGCACCGACGACGGATACGCTGCCTTGCCACCCGGCACATACAGGCCGACGCGATCGAGCGGCGTGATGCGCTGGCCGGTCACGGTACCGTCCGGCTCGGCATCGGTCCAGTCGGCCGCCATCACGCGCTGGTACTGGCGCTGGTGGAAAGCCCGCACGCGCTCGGCCGCGGCTTTCAGGGCGTTGCGCTGGTCGACCGGCAGGCCGTCGAACGCGGCCCGCATCTCGGCCTGCGGCAATTCCAGCTCGGCCGCGGTGGCGACGTCGCATCCGGTCGAAGCGGCGCGTGTACTCGAGCACGCGCGGCGTCGCCGCGCGTACGCACGTCGTCGAGGATCGCATCGGCGACGGTGCGTTCGATCGACTTCGTCCGTGGCGGTATCGACGGCCAGCAGCGCGTCGAACGTCGGCCTAAATCCGGCTCGCGGGTGATCGAGCATGCGCACCTTCATGCGACTGCTCCATCGGCCACGGCGGCCTCCAGCTTGTCGATCAGCGGCATCAGCGCCGCGCGCCGCGTCTTCAGCGCCGCCTGGTTGACGATCAGGCGCGAGGAGATCGGCGCGATCTCCTCGACCTCCACCAGGTCGTTGGCCTTGAGCGTGCCGCCGGAGGACACCAGGTCGACGATCGCATCGGCCAGGCCCGCCAGCGGCGCCAGCTCCATCGAGCCGTACAACTTGATCAGGTCCACGTGCACGCCCTTGGACGCGAAGTGGTCGCGCGCGGACTGCGTGTACTTGGTGGCGATCCGAAGGCGCGCACCGCGCCGCACCGCGCTGGCGTAGTCGAAGCCGCGCGGCGCCGCCACGCACAACCGGCAGCGACCGATGCCGAGATCGACCGGCACGTACAGACCCGGTCCTGACCCGTGAGCGTCGTGCTCCATCAGCACGTCCTTGCCGGCCACGCCCAGGTCGGCTGCGCCGTATTGCACGTAGGTCGGCACGTCGGAGGCCCGCACGACGACGATGCGCAGGCCGGGATCGGAGGTGCCGATGATCAGCTTGCGGGACTTCTCGGGATCCTCGGCCGGCACGATGCCGGCACGCGCGAGCAGCGGCACCGTCTCGTCGAAGATGCGGCCTTTCGACAGCGCGAGCGTGATCAGCGGTTGCGTCATTTGATGCGTTCGATCCGGGCGCCCAGTGCCTGCAGCCGCGACTCCATCCGATCGTAGCCGCGATCCAGGTGATAGATGCGGTCGACCAGCGTCTCGCCCGCCGCCACCACCCCGGCGATCACCAGGCTGGCCGAGGCGCGCAGGTCGGTCGCCATCACCTTTGCACCCGACAGTACCGGCACGCCCTGCACGACTGCGGTGTTGCCTTCGATCGCGATGTCGGCCCCCAGGCGCTGCAGTTCGAGCACGTGCATGAAGCGGTTCTCGAAGATGGTCTCGGTGATGCGGCCCACACCGTCGGCTATGCAGTCCAGCGCCATCAGCTGCGCCTGCATGTCGGTCGGAAACGCCGGGTAGGGTGCGGTGCGCAGGCTGACCGCCTTCGGCCTTCCTTGCGCGCGCACGCGGATGAAGCCGTCGCCCGCCTCGACCGACGCCCCCGACTCGCGCAGCTTGGCGAGCACGGCGTCGAGCGTGTGCGCGTCGGTGCCGGTCAGCGTGACATCGACCGCGCCGAAGATGCCGCTGGCCGCCGCTGCCACCACGAAGGTGCCGGTCTCGATGCGGTCGGGCATCACGCGATGCGCGGCGCCATGCAGCCGTTCCACACCCTGCACCACGATGCGGTCGGTGCCGGCGCCACTGATCCGCGCACCCATCGCGATCAGCAGGTGGCCAGATCGACCACCTCGGGTTCGCGCGCGGCGTTCTCGATCACCGTCTCGCCCTCGGCCAGCGTCGCCGCCATCATCAGGTTCTCGGTGCCGGTCACGGTCACCATGTCGGTGACGATGCGCGCGCCCTTCAGGCGCGACGCGGTCGCCACCATGTAGCCCTGCTCGATGTGGATCTCGGCACCGAGCGCCTGCAGGCCCTTGATGTGCTGGTCGACCGGCCGCGCGCCGATCGCGCAGCCGCCGGGCAGCGAGACGCGCGCCTGGCCGGCGCGTGCCACCAGCGGCCCCAGCACCAGCACCGAGGCGCGCATCGTCTTCACCAGCTCGTACGGCGCTTCGGTCGAGCCGAGCTCGGCAGCGCGCAGCGCGACCTCGCCGCCGCTGCGCTCGACCGCGACCCCCATGCCGCGCAGCAGCCGGCCCATGGTGTTGACGTCGGCCAGCTGCGGCACGTTCGCCAGGCGCAGCTCGTCGCGCGTCAGCAGCGCCGCCGCCATGATCGGCAGCGCCGCATTCTTTGCGCCGGCGATCGCCACCTGCCCCTGCAGCGGCACGCCGCCGCTGATCCTCAGCTTGTCCATCGGTGGCTCTGCGCGCGCGTCATTCGCGGCCGTCAGCGGGGGAAGAAAGCGCAGCGCCGCGCTGCGCTCGGTCAGGCGTTGGCTGGTCAGTGCCATCGATCGTCTCCGTCGCGTGGTCGGCAGGGCGCCGACCCATCGACAAGACGATCGCCCCGGCGCGTGAAGGCGCGCCGAAGCCCGGGCGAAGGCGGCGTGAAGTCATCGCTGCCCGCCCGTGTACTCGGCCGGCGTCAGGGTCTTCATCGACAGCGCGTGCACTTCCTCGCGCATGCGCTCGCCGAGCGCGGCGTAGACCAGCTGGTGACGCTGCACGCGGCTGCGACCTTCGAACGCGCTGCTCACGATCAGCGCCTGGAAATGGCGGCCATCGCCATCGACCTCGACCTGCTCGCAGGCCAGACCCTGCTCGATGTAGCGCTTCACTTCCGCGGGGGTCGGTTCCATCGGCCTCAGGTCCTGATCTTGTAGCCGCGCACCAGCATGCCGAGCGCGACCGCCGAAGCGATCGCCAGCGCGGCCAGCACCACGGCGAAGGAAATCCACGGCGACACGTCGGCCTGCGCAAAAAAGCCGTAGCGGAAACCGTCGACCACGTAGAAGAACGGGTTCGCGTGCGACACCGCCTGCCAGAACGGCGGCAGCCCGTGCACTGAATAAAACACGCCGGACAGGAAGGTGGCCGGCATGACGATGAAGTTCTGGAACGCGGCGAGCTGGTCGAACTTGTCCGACACGATGCCGGCGATCAGCCCCAGCACGCCGAGCAGCGCGCTGCCGGCGAGCGCGAACAGCAGGATCCAGATCGGCGCCTTGACGGCCAGCAGCGGCGCCGGCGCAAACCACAGCGTCACCGCGTACACGCCGAGGCCGACGATCAGTCCACGCGCCACGGCGCCGATCACGTAAGCGGCAAAGAACTCCAGGTGCGACAGCGGCGGCAGCAGCATGAACACCAGGTTGCCGGTGATCTTGCTCTGGATGAGGCTGGAAGACGAATTGGCGAAGCTGTTCTGCAGCACGCTCATCATCACCAGGCCGGGAATCAGGAATGCGGTGTAGCTGACGCCCGGGAAGGCCTCGACGTGCTTCTCCAGCACGTGCCCGAACACCAGCAGGTACAGCACGCCGGTGAGCACCGGCGCGGCGATCGTCTGAAAGCTCACCTTCCAGAAGCGCAGGATCTCCTTGTTGAGCAGCGTACGAAAACCGGTCCAGCGGTCGTTCGTGGCGCGCCCCGCGGTCGCCTGCGGCAGCGGGGCCAGCCCGAGCCGCACGTCGACCGTGCGGCCGGCACCTCGCACGACGTCGGCGGCCGGCAGGCTGCCGCGCTCGATCGACGGCGTGGTGCTCACGGGACGTCCCTCCGCGCTGCGCGCGGCCGCTCCGCAGCACTCATGCCGCCACCTTCAGTTGCTCGTCGTGCATCAGTTGCAGGAACACGTCTTCTAGATCGGCCCGGCCGACCTCGATCTCCTCGACCGTCACGCCGGCGGCGCGGCAGGTGGCCAGCACCGTCTCGACGTCGCCCGGCTGCGCCAGGCGCAGCGTGACGCGGCCGGTTGCCGCGTCGCGCGCGGGCTCGATCACCTGCGCGCGCAGCGCCGCCGGCAACGCACCGCCCAGCCGCAGCGTCATCTGCACGCCCGCCAGCCGCTCCAGCAGCGCCTGCGTGTGGTCCAAGGCCACCAGCCGCCCGCCCTTCAGCATGCCGATGCGGCCACACAGCGCCTGCGCTTCTTCGAGGTAGTGGGTGGTAAGCACGATCGTGTGGCCTTCGGCGTTCAGCCGCCGCACGAAGGCCCACAGACCCTGGCGCAGCTCGACGTCCACGCCCGCGGTGGGTTCGTCCAGCACGATCACCGGCGGCCGATGCACGAGTGCCTGCGCCACCAGCACGCGCCGCTTCATGCCGCCGCTCAAGGCGCGCATGTTGGCGTCCGCCTTGGTGGTGAGATCGAGGTTGGCCATCACCTCGTCGATCCAGTCGTCGTTGTGGCGGATGCCGAAGTAGCCGGACTGGTTGCGCAGCGTCTCGCGCACGGTGAAGAACGGGTCGAACACCAGTTCCTGCGGCACCACGCCGAGCGCGCGGCGCGCGGCGCGGTAGTCGTCGACGACGTCGTGCCCCATCACGCGCGAGTGGCCGCTGGTGGCGCGCGCCAGGCCAGCCACGATCGAGATCAGCGTCGTCTTGCCGGCGCCGTTCGGACCGAGCAGGCCGAAGAACTCGCCCGCCTCGATGCGCAGGCTGACGCCGGCGAGCGCCGTCACGTCACCGCGCTGGCCTGCGTAGCGCTTGACGACGTCGGTGACCTCAATGGCGGCGATTGCGGTAGTGGACATGGCGAAACGAAACCGCCCCGGGCGGGATGGCACGGGGCGGCAGGGAAGAACGCGAATTCTACGGGAGCCGCCCTAGGAGGTGCCGTGATGCGCAGACGCGCCGTGGGTTTCCGTGTCGCGCAAGGCCGCCTGGTGAGCACAGCCCAGCAGTCCGTCCACGCCATAGAGCGAGGCCAGGCTGACCAGCGCCGGCGGCACGTTGCTGAGGGTGATGCGTCCGTGGCTGGCGGCGGCTTCACGCTGCCAGGCGAGCAGCAAGGCCACCGCAGCAGAATCCACCTGCCGCACCGACGCCAGATCGAACGACAGATCGCCGCTGCGGATGGCGGCGCGACCGGTCTCCAGCAGCGCGGCGGCGGTGTCGTTGGTCAGGGCGGTGGCCTCGAGCTTCATCGTGCGTCCCGCGGCACTTACGCCTTCTTCGCCTCGAAGGACTTGTTGCGGTCCGCCAGCGACTTGATCAGGCCGTCGACCCCGCCCTGGCTAATCTCGGTGGCGAAGGCATTGCGATAGTTCTCCACCAGCCACACGCCGAGGATGTTGACGTCGTAGATCTTCCAGCCGGCGTCGGTCTTTTCGAGGCGATAGTCGATCTGGATCGGGTCGCCGCGCGATGCCACGGCATTGGTGCGAACCACCACATCGGTATCGGCCGCGGCCATGCGGAACGGGCGCAGCTGGACCTGGTGGTCGCGCACCTGCGACACCGCGCCGCTGTAGGTCCGCACCAGCAGCGTGCGGAACTCGCGCGTCAGCGCTTGCCGCTGCTCCGGGGTAGCCTGGCGCCAGCCGCGGCCGACGGCGAGCTGGGTCATCTTCTCGAAGTTCACGAACGGCAGGATCTTGGTGTCAACCAGCTGGTTCAGCTTGGCCGGATCGCCGCTTTGCAGCGACTTGTCGGCGCGAATCGTGTCCAGCACGTCGGCCGTGAGCGACTTCACCAGCACGTCGGGCGCGGTTTGCGCGCTCGGCGCTGCGGAGGCCGCGGCCGGCGCCTGCGCGATCGCGACACTGCCCGCCGCCAGGGCGGCAGTCATGGCGGCCGACGCCGCGATCCTGATCGACAGTGAAAGCATCTTCATCGTGGTTTCCATGGCCGGGATAACGCGCCGGTAGTCTGACCGTCCTCTCGACGGATCGTTCGATCCGGCCGGTCCAGCCGAGTCGGGGGCCCAGTTTACGTGGGCCCGCAACTTGCTCCTGCGGCGCCGATTCCTCGCCCCCAACCCGGCCCCGCCCGCGCCAGCACTAACGCGCGGCGGCCGGCTCCGGTTGAACCGCGGCATCCGGCACGCCCTGGGATTGACCCGGGGCGGGCGGCGGGTTGGCCGGCGGCTCGGCCGGCTTGTCCGGCGGCGGTGCGGCTGGAGGCGGCGCGGGGCTCGCTGCAGGCTTGTCGGCCGCCGCGTCTTCCTCTTCGTCGCTCTTCGGTCGCGGCGGATTGCCGTCGAACACCTGGTTGTTGCGCCGCTGCAGGTAGGCGTCGCGGATGAACTGATAACGGTCGAGCGCGGCCGCGTCGAGCAGCTTCTCGGCCGGAAGAATCTGTGCGCGCGTGTCGACCAGGCGCACGCCGAGCGTGGAGTTGCGCAGCGCGATCGGCCGCAAGTAGTCCACTGGATCGGTGTAGAAGCCGACCACGCGGCCGAAGGCGTCGCGCACCGAACTGGGCCCCAGGAACGGCCAGACGAAGTACGGCCCGGCCGCGCTTCCCCAGCGGCCCAGCGTCTGTCCGAAGTCCTCGTCGCTGCGCTGCAGGCCCATCCTGCCGGCCACGTCGAAGCAGCCGAGCAGGCCGACCGTGCTGTTGATCGCCACGCGGCAGATGTCGGACACGGCCTCGACCGGCTTGCCCTGCAGCAGGTTGTTGAGCGCGTTCGGCACATCGTTGAAGTTGCTGAACACGTTGCTGACGCAGTCGCGCACGGGTTCCGGCAGGTACTCGGCGTAGACCTGCGCGATCGGCTTGAGCACGGCACGGTCGACGCGGTCGTTCAAGTCGAACATGTGCCGGTTGTAGGTCTCCCACGGGTCGGCCGGGTTCTGTCCGGAATTGGGCGGGATCGTTGCGCAGCCGGCTCCCAGCACCACGGCCAGCGCCACCAGCACTCCTCGCAGCAGCGATCCGACGCTTTGCATCCTGCCCTCGACCGTGTGACGCCGCGCGCCCCGGCTACTTCTTGCTCTCGCCATTGCCGCCGTCGGCGGCGCGGCCGTACAGGAAGCTCGAGATCAAGTTCTCGAGCACGACGGCCGACTGGGTCATCTTGATCGTATCGCCCTGCGCGAGGTTGTTCTCGGCGCCGCCCGGGTTCAGGCCCACGTACTGATCACCCAGCAAGCCGGCCGTGAGAACGGACGCGGAAGTGTCCTGCGGAAACGCATAGCGCCGCTCCAGTTGCAGCGTCACCAGGCCCTGGAACGACTGCGGATCGAGCGAGATCGACGCCACCCGCCCCACCGTCACCCCGGCGCTCTTGACCGGCGCGCGCGGCTTCAGCCCGCCGATGTTGTCGAAGCGCGCGACCACCGTATAGGTCTCGCCCACCGTCATGGCCGACAGGTTGGCCGCCTTCAGCGCCAGGTAGCCGATGGCCACGAAGCCGGCCAACACGAATATGCCGACCAGGGTTTCGATTCCGCGTTTGGTCATCTTGATTTCCTTGTCTTGGCCGATTCGACGCGCGACTCAGCGCGGGGTCGAAAACATCACGGCCGTCAGCACGAAGTCCAGCAGCAGCACCGCCAGCGAGGAGATCACCACGGTGCGGGTGGTCGCCTGCGCCACGCCTTCCGGGGTGGCCTGCGATTCGTAGCCCTGGTAGAGCGCGACGAAAGTGCAGGCCACGCCGAACACGAAACTCTTGACCATGCCGTTGCCGACGTCGTCCCACACATCGACGCCGCCCTGCATCTGCGACCAGAACTGGCCGGGATCGATGCCGATCATCAGCACCCCGACCACGTAGCCGCCGAACACGCCCACCGCCGAGAACATCGCCGCCAGCAGCGGCATGGCGATGATGCCGCCCAGAAAGCGCGGCGCCAGCACCCGCTGCTTGGGATCGACCGCCATCAGTTCCATCGCCGCCAGCTGCTCGCCGGCCTTCATCAGGCCGATCTCGGCAGTCAGCGAGGTGCCGGCGCGGCCGGCGAACAGCAGCGCGGTCACCACCGGCCCCAGTTCGCGCACCAGCGACAGCGTAACCAGCAGGCCCAGACTCTCTGCCGCGCCGTAGCGGCTCAGCGTGTAGTAGCCCTGCAGCGCAAGCACGAACCCCACCGCCAGGCCCGAGGCGGTAATGATCACCGTCGAGCGCACGCCGATCGCGTGCAGTTGCACGATCACGAGATAGAAGCGCCGGAACGCTGCCGGCAGCACCTTCAACAGTTCGACGAAGAAGAAGGCGTTGTGGCCCAGGCCGCGCAGCATGCCCAGCGCCCACACGCCCAGCCGCGGCAGGAACTCGGGCGCGCTCACCGCCCCACCCCCAGCTCTTCCTCGATCGGCAGGGCCGGATAGTGGAACTTCACCGGGCCGTCGGGCTCGCCGTTGATGAACTGCCGCACATCCGGCTCGTCGGAGGAGCGCAAGTCATCCGGCGTGCCGTGCGCAACGATGCGGCCGTTGCTGATCAGGAACGCGTAGTCGCAGATCAGGAAACACTCGTGCACGTCGTGCGAAACGATCAACGAGGTGGCGCCGGTGGCGTCGTTCAGCCGGCGGATCAGGTTGGCGGTCACGCCCATGCTGATCGGATCGAGGCCGGCGAACGGCTCGTCGTACATGATCAGCTCGGGGTCGAGCGAGATCGCGCGCGCCAGTGCCACCCGCCGCATCATGCCGCCGCTGACTTCGGAGATGCGCAGCCGCGCCGCGCCGCGCAGCCCGACCGCGTTGAGCTTCATCAGCACCACGTCGCGGATCATCGACTCCGGCAGGTTCGAGTGCTCGCGCAGCGGAAAGGCCACGTTTTCGAACACCGTGAGGTCGGTGAACAGCGCGCCGAACTGAAACAGCATGCCCAGCCGGCGCCGGATGCGGAACATCTGGTCCTTGTCGCGCGGGTTGATCACCTCGCCGTCGAAGGTGACCGTGCCCTTGCTGGCCGCATAGACGCCGCCGATCAGGCGCAGCAGCGTGGTCTTGCCGCAGCCGGAGCCGCCCATGATGGCCGTCACCTTGCCGCGCTTGAAGCTGGCACTGATGTTCGACAGGATGGTGCGGCTGGCGTCGTAGCCGAACGTCACGTCGTTGACGGTGATGAAGTCGTCTGAACTCAAGGCAGGGCAGGCGCAGACAGCACGCACGTGGGTTGAAGCGTCGGGCCGCTGCGCAGCAGATGCGCGCGGATCCGGCCGATGCGGCAGCGCGAAGATTGTCGCATAGCAGTCTGTACCGCCTTCGCGCGGCTCAGCGCTACGACAAACGCCGGACGACCGCACGCATCGAAATGACGGCGCGATGCATGCGCGGGTCGGCGAAACGCGCTGAAGCCGAGCGCGCGCCGATCTTGGCACTACGCCAGCGGTCGTGGGTCGTCCGCGTCACCGAGCGCCTCGTTCACCGCCGATGCGGCCACTACTGCCGCGGTGCCCGCCACAGCGGCCTGCGGCGCAGGGCGCAGTCCGGCCCATGCCTCGAACAGGCGCCATGTCACGGCCAGCACCACCGGCCCGACGAACAGTCCCACCAGGCCCATCGACAGCAGCCCGCCGATCACGCCGGCAAAGATCAGCAGCAGCGGCAGGTCCGCCCCCCTGCGGATCAGGATCGGCCGGATGAAGTTGTCCATCGTCAGCACCACCGCCGACCACACGGCGAGAAAGATCCCCCAGCCGGTATCGCCCGTCCAGAACAGCCAGATCACCGCAGGGATCAGCACCGGTCCGACGCCGATCTGCGCGATGCAGAGGATCAGCACGACCGCGGTCAGCAGCCCCGCGAACGGGATGCCGGCGATCGCCAGCCCGATGCCCGCCGCGATGGTCTGCAGCAGCGCCGTCACCACCACCCCCATCGCCACGCCGCGGATCGCGGCCGCGGCCAGGCGCACCGCTTCCTCGCCGCGGTCACCGCCGACGCGCTGCGCCAGCAAGATCAGACGATGCGCGCCCTCCTCGCCCTGCGCGAACATCACCGCCGAGATGATCACTGTCAGCAGGAAGTGCACCAGCAGCATGCCCACGTTTCCCGCCTGCGCTGCGATCACTTGCGCGCCCTTGCCCGCGTAGGGCGCGATCGACTGCACCACGCTGGCCAGCCCCGCCTCGCGCAGCGCGTCCCAGGCCGCGGCCAGCTGTGCGCCGACCAGGGGCAGTTGCGCCAGCCAGGCCGGCGCCGGCGGCACTTCGAAGCTGGACACGTCGCGTGCGACGCTCACGATGGTGTCCACGTTGTCGACGATGGTGCTGACCGCCAGCGCCAGCGGCACGATGAACACCAGCAGCATCGCCAGTGTCATCGCCGTCACCGCCAGCGCACGCCGGCCGTGCAGCAGCCCCTGCGCCTTGAGCATGATCGGCCAGCAGGCCACCACGATCATCAGGGCCCAGACGATGGCGGTGAAGAACGGACTGAGGATCCACATCGACAGCAGCAGCAGGCCGAGGATGGCGATGATCGCGAGGATCAGGCGGGCAAGGTCGAGGGGCATCGGGGCTCGGTCGGTAGGCGGGCGGTGGCAGCACGGCGCAGACGGGGACCAAGGCTAGCGCGCCGCGCCCAGGTCGTTGCGCGGCAGCAGGAAGGTGGACGGCTGGCGCCAGAAGCGCCGCGCTAGCCGGCGCAGCAGTTCGCGCGTCTGCGTGAACACGATGCCGCGCGCCTTGAGCGCCATCCACAATGCCAGCGCGAAGCTGACCGCGAGGTTGGTGAAGCCGATCAGCGCCACACCCAGCAGCGCCCAGAGCATCGCCTGCCACGGCAGCGCAAACTCCAGCGCGGTCAGCGCATAGCCGTAGTTGGCCGCGGCGAAGGCGATGTGGCGGATGTCGATCGGCAGGCCGAGGATCATGCCGATGGTGCCGGCGCTGCCCAGCATGCAGCCGAACAGGAAGTTCCCCATCAGCCCGCCCAGATGGTCCTCGACGTACTGGCCGACGCGCTGTGCGCGCGCCGCGCCCGCGACCGCGCCCAGCCAGCGCAGGCGCGCCACGCGCGCGCCGATCTGCCCGTAGCTCGCCTGGTTGTCGAAGTAGCCGGACAGCACGCCCGACAGGAACAGGAACACGCCCGCGATGGCCGCGTGCGGCAGCGCCCAGCCGAGCGGGTCGAGGTCATGCAGCAGGTGCTGCGCCTTGGCCTCGGTGATCAGCGGTTCGCCGTAGCGGCCGCCCCAGGTCGCGGCAATCAGCATCGCGGTCGGCATCGCCACCAGCACGTTGCCGCAGATCGCCGCCACCTGGGTGCGCGCCACGGCCGCGATCAGGTCGACCAGGCGCTCGAGGTCGGCCACGCGGCCCTGGCGCGACTCGCCCAGGAACCCGGCCAGCGTCTGCGCCGTCATCGCCGGCTGCTTGGTGGCCACCGTCAGGTGCAGCATGTAGATGATCACGAAGCCGAGCCCGTAGATCAGGCTGTAGAACACCGCGTAGCCGATCGGCGCCAGGTCCAGGCCCGAAGTGAAGATCTTGATCAGGGCCATCAGCGCGATGATCAGGCCGGCCCCCATCGCCGCGCGCCACATGCCGTAGTACTCGCCGCTGGAGCCGGCGATGTAGTGCTCGCCGGTGCGTGCCGCGTTGTCGGTCACACGCCGCGCCAGCAGGCCGACGCTCTTGGAGATCAGCTCGCGCAGGCTGTTGCGCCGGTTCTCGGCGCGCACCGCGACGCGCGCCAGTTCGGCCCAGCCGGCCTGCGCGCGCTCGCGCATGGCCGCATCGACGTCGCCCCGATGGCGCAGGCCGAGCAGCCGCACCAGCACTTCCAGCCGCACCAGGCCCTGCCAGGTGCGACGCATCAGGAACGTCAGCCGCAGGCTGGTGCCCTTCTGCAAGCAGGCGCGGCGCGCCTCGTCGAGCACCTCGACGCACTGGTCGATCAGCACCAGCACCTCGGCCTCGTCGCTGTACGGTGCCTGCGGGTCCATCATCCGCTGGCGGCCGCCGTCGACGAAGCGTTGCGTGGCGCCGGCCAGTCCGCGGAAGCGCTGCGCATAACGCGCAAAGCGCGGCCCCAGCCGACCGAACTCCTGCTCGATGCCGATGCCGCCGATCCGATACGCCAGCACCAGCGCCGCTTCCAGCATCTCGCCCAGCACCTTGTCGAGCGCGGTCATCGAGTCGCCCTCGCTGAATGCCAGCAGCAGCCAGAAGCGATCGCTCAGTTCGGCCGGCAACAGCTCCATCCACTCCCAGTCGTCACGCCGGTGGAACACGCGGTGCAACGCGCCGCTGAATTCACTGTCGTCGGGCAGTTCGGGCAGCAGCCGCTGCGCCACGATGCGGCCGAATTCGGTGAAGAACCCGGTGCTCGGCAGGATGCCGCTGTCGGCGAAGAAGCCGACTAGGCGCCGGCTCGCCATTACCTGCTGCAGGGCCCGCCGTGCCCCGCGCGCCGCGGCCGCATCGGCCTCCAGGTGCGCCAGCATCGCGGCATAGCGCGCCACCGCGGCCTCGGCACCCTCGCGCCAGCGCGGGCGGATTGCGTCGAACAGCCGGATGAAAAGTTCGATCGGATCGGCCTCACCGTGGTCGGCGGCAAACGCCGCGAGGGCGAGCGTGAGCCGGTCGCGGTTCGCGGCAGAGGCGAGTGCAGCCACGGGCAGGCCCCTAGTTCAAGCCGAAGCGGTCGATTTGCGGGGCGCTAGGCGCACGCCGTCGCAGCCTGCGCTACTGCTTCCATTGCCAGGTGCCATCCTTGCGCTGGCACATGGCATAGACACCGGCCGACTCGAGTTGCTTGTGTCGGTTCACCACGCGCAGGTCGCGGCAGGCCAGGCCGCCCTCCTCGAACGCGCGCACCGGCGTCACCGAGCCCGACGAGCCGGTCTTGTCGTTCGCCCACTCGACCGCCGTGCCCGCGTCCTTGGCGCTGCGTGCCTGCGCGATCGCATCGTTGAGCAGCTTCATGTCGGCATCGTTGAAGCGCGCCATCGGCCCCTTGGCCATGAAACCAAGGCCGGCCGCCTGCACCGGCGCCAGCGCCACCAGCGCCGTTGCCGCCAGCGCCACCCGCGTGATCCTTGCCACCGTCCTGCGCATCGTCGAAGTCTCCTGTCCTGGGCTGTGCGGCCACGGGTGCGCGCCGCTGCGCGGATGTTAGGGCAGCGCGGTCGGGGCCGCCGCGCCCCAGGGCCCCGCCGACCGAGCGAGCGCCGACAAAGCGGCAGAGGATGGGCGCTCAGCGCCCCGGCGCGGCCACGGTCGCGTAGCGCACGACGACGCGACCCGCGGCGTCGAGCAGTTCGAGCGTGCCCGGTCCGGTCCGGAACGTGCGCGCGGCCGCCAGTGCCGCGAGGTAGGCGGCTTCGAGCTGCATCGCCTGCGGTGCGCCGGCACGGCGGGTCGTGGCCAGCGGCCCGAAGGTCAAGCCGCCCGCGCCCGCCATCTGCACGGTGCCGACGAAGTTGTTGACACCGGCGCCGCCCGTCGCCCGCAGCGGCTCACCCGCCAGCATCAGCGTCGGCCGCGCACCGGCCGCCGGCAGCGACTGGCCCGGCAACTCGGCCAGGATCCACTCGGTCCCGGTCAGTGGTGTTGGCGGCGGCGTCTGCGCGCAGCCCATCAGCAAGGCCGGCAGCAGGAACAGCGCCGAGCCGGCGCGACACAGCAGTTGGCGTCGGTCCATCGAGTCTCCCGGTTCGGATGCAGGGTCGCGAGTTAGTCAGCGCGGCGTGACGACGACGGCCGCAGCATGGACGCGGGCGCACTGCGGGAGTATGCAACGCGGCGCGATCGCACGCGTCAGGCTGCGGCGCGCGGGAGTCGGTGTCGATGCATCGTCAATCCATCGACAGCCGTCGAGCGCGTCGGCGTCCTCGCACGGATCCCGCAGCGGATCCCGCCTCGCGCACGGCCTGCATCGTTCAACCCGCTCGTCCGCCGGCCGGTGGCTGCGCCGGCGCCGCGTACCAGTGCGCCTTGGGCACCACCACCGCAGAGTCCGGCTGCGCAAAAAAGTGCGGCGACATGATCTGCACGCCGTGCTCGTTGAATTCGTCCTGGATGTTCGCGTGCAGCGCCGACAGCACCGGCACCCGCTCGATCGGCCGGTCGATGCTGCAGAACAGTTCGTACTCGACGTAGAAGTCCGACAGTGCGGTCTGGTAGACGTAGGGCCTGGGGTCGGCGCGCACGCCCGGTGTCTTCTGCGCGGCGCCGATCAGCAGCGCATGCACCTGGCGCCACGGCGCGTCATAGCCGATCGTCACCTTGGTGGTCAGCAGGGTCCCATGCGTACCCGCGAGCTTCGAGTAGTTGCGGATCGGGCTCGAGATCACCACCGAGTTCGGGATCGTGATCTCCTCGTTGCGCACGTTGACCACCTTGGTCGCGAGCGACGCCACCTCGCTCACCACGCCCTGCACGCCGTTGATGTCGACGAAGTCGCCCTTGCGCAGGGCGCGCGAGTAGACGACGACCAGCCCCCCATCGCCTGCGTGACGAGCCCGGCCGAACCCAGCGTGATCATCAGGCCGAACAGCACCGACAGGCCCTTGAAGGCTTCGCTGTTCGACCCGGGCAGGTACGGATACGCCACCGCGATGCCCAGCGCCCATGCGATCAGCGTGACGATCCGGCGCGACGCCGTGGCCGTTTCGGGATGGAACATCGGCAGCCGCATCCGGTCGCGCTGCACGGCGTCGAAGAAGTAGCGCACCACGCCGACCATCGCGCGCGTGAAGGCCAGCACGATGAACACGGTCGCCAGCCCGGGCAGGCTCGCCACCACGCCATCGCCGAGCCACACCACCCTGTCCCACAACCAGTGCCCGAGTGTCCCCGCGATCGGCGCAGTCAGGACGAAGCTGGAAAGCACATAGGTCAGCCACGCGTAGCCCAGCGCGATCAGCGCGAGCCAGCGGAAGATCTGCATGCTGCTGACGGCCAGGCGCGCCAGGAACTCACGCCAGTCCACGAACGGGTGGACGGCGGCGATGATGTCGCGCTTTTTTTCCATCCATGACACCAGCCGGCCGGCACCGCGATGCAGGCCCACGACCAGCAGCGCCAGCACGACCGTGGCGACGAGCGCCTTCACCAGCCCCTGGATCAGCAGCGGCCGGTCGTTCAGCTGGTGCCAGGCGGTACGCACCTCCTCCAGCCGCGCCTGCGTCTGCTTGACCAGCGCATCGAAGCCCTGCCGGTTCTCCGCATCGACGTCGCCTTCCAGCACGGCGAACAGCAGGAAATCGCCGAGCACGAACTGCACTCCCCGGGTCTCGCCGAGCGTGGCCGGCATCGCCCGGATCGGCTCGTTCAGCGCCGCCGGCGGCAACGCGCGGATGCGCGCGCGCGCCCGCTCGACGCGCTGCTCGGGCGTCACCCCGGACAGGGCGGCGCGAAACGTCACCACGTCGCGGTTCACGAGGCGTAGCGTCGCGGGATCCACTTTTTCCTGGGCGGCGCCAGCCGCAGCGGCGACAAGCGCCGGCGCGGCCGCCGCCGAGTCGGTAGCGGCGCCGGCCGTCGCCGCAGCGAACGACAACAGGGCGCCGGCGAACGACGACGCCAGGGTCTTGATGATGCGATTCATGATTCCCCCGACTGCGCCGCAGCCGTCTTTTCTCCGCGCCAGCGGTCGCGCCGCGCCATTGTGCGTCAAACCGCTTGGCCGAAGCAGCCGCCGGGCGCGACGGGCCGGCTCACTAGAATGCCACCCCACCATGCAACCTCGGCTTCACGTCACCTACCGCCTGCGCACCCCGGCCCCACAGGCACCGCAGCGGGCACAGGCGCTCGCCCTGGAACAGAGCATCGAGATGCCCGTCGAGGCAGTGCGCGACGCGCGCGTGCTGCGCGACGTGGTAGCCACGGTCGAACACATCGAGCCGCAGCCAGACGGCACCCACCTCGCGCGGCTGGCGCTGAGTGCCGAATCGGTGGGCGACGATCCGGGCCAGCTGATGAACATGCTGTTCGGCAACAGCTCGCTGCACAGCGATGTCGAGGTGGTGGACATCGCGCTGCCGGCGGCGCTGGCCACGACCTTCGGCGGACCGAACCACGGCATCGCCGGCGTGCGCGCGCGAGTCAAGGCCGCGGCGCGACCGCTGACCTGCACGGCACTCAAGCCCATCGGCGCCACACCCGCGGCGCTGGCCGAGATGACGCGCACGTTCGCGACCGCCGGCATCGACCTGATCAAGGACGACCACGGCTGGGCCAACCAGGCCAGCGCCCCGTTCGAGTCGCGCGTCACCGCCTGCCAGCGCGCGGTCGAGGAAGCCAACGCCACGCGGCGCGACGGCGGCCAGTCGCTTTACCTGCCGAGCCTGTACGGCCATCACGGCCAGATGCAGCGGCAGATCGCGTTGGCGCGCTCGCACGGCGTCACGAGCTTCCTGATCGCGCCGATGAGCTGCGGCGTGGCCACCTTCAACGCGCTGGTGCGCGAGCACCGCGACTGCGTGTTCATGGCCCACCCGGCGCTGGCCGGCGCGGTCAAGCTGGCGCCGCCGCTGCTGCTGGGCACGCTGTTCCGCCTGTTCGGCGCCGACGCGGTGATCTTTCCCAATCATGGCGGGCGCTTTGCCTACGCGCCGCAGACATGCGCCGGCATCGCACGCGCTGCGCGGGCGCCCTGGCCCGATGCGCCGATCAAGCCCGCGCTGCCGGTGCCCGCCGGCGGCATGAGCGTGGAGCGCGTGCCGGAGATCGTGCGCGAGTACGGCGCCGACACGGTGCTGCTGATCGGCGGCTCGCTGCTGATCGCGCGCGAGCAGCTGGCGGCGCGCAGTCGCACCTTCGTCGAGGCGGTGGTGGCATGAGCACGGTGCGCCGTTTCACCGCCGACGGCCAAGGCGACTTCCGCTGGGACGACGTCGAACTGCTGCGCTACAAGCAGGACGGCAGCGCGCCGTTCAAGGACGTGACGCGCCAGGTGCTGTTCGCGCAGCCCGACCAGGCCTGCGAGCTGCGCTACTTCGAGGTGGCCGCCGGCGGCTACTCGACGCTCGAGCGGCACGAGCACACGCACGCGGTGCTGATCCTGCGCGGCCGCGGCACGGTACGACTGGGCGAGACGGTGCAGCCGATCGCCGAGCGCGACCTGGTGACGGTCGATGCGCTGACCTGGCACCAGTTCCACGCCGACGCCGACAGCGCGCTCGGCTTCCTGTGTCTGGTCAGCAAGGCACGCGACAAGCCGCAGTTGCCGAGCGACGACGAGCGCGCCGCGCTGCTCGGTGCCGCCACCAAGGGCGAGAAGCCGGCGTAGCGCCGGCCGTGCTCAGCGCTCGCCGAGCAACTGCTCGCGGGCTGCAACCAGTTCGGCGCGCTTGGCCTCGTCCACCTGCGGGTAGGCGAGCTTCATCTCCTCCAGCGCCAGGCCGACGGCACCCACCACGACCAGCCGCGTCAGCCACTTGTTGTCGGCCGGCACCACGTACCAGGGCGAGTCCTTGCTCGCGGTGGCGCGGATCGCAGCCTCGTAGGCCTTCATGTAGTCGCGCCAGTGGCTTCGCTCGCGGATGTCGGCGGCGGAGAACTTCCAGTTCTTCTCCGGGCTGTCCAGGCGCTCCATGAAACGATTCTTCTGTTCCTGCGGCGAGACGTGCAGGAAGAACTTCAGCACCTTGGTGCCGTTGCGCGTCAGGTAATCCTCGAAGTGCGCGATGTCCGCGAGCCGGCGCTCGAAGACGTCCTTGCCGATGCACTCGGGCGGCAGCTTCTGTCCCGCGAGGATCGCGCGATGCACACGCACCACCAGCACTTCCTCGTAGTAGCTGCGGTTGAAGATTCCGATGCGGCCGCGCTCCGGCAGCGCGCGCCAGTACCGCCACAGGTAATCGTGATCGAGTTCCTCCGCGGACGGCACCTTGAACGAGCTGACCTGCACGCCCTGCGGATTGACGCCGCTCATCACGTGCTTGATGGTGCCGTCCTTGCCGGCCGCGTCCATCGCCTGGAACACCAGCAGCAGCGAGCGGCGGTCCTGCGCGTACAGCTTGTCCTGCAGGCCGGCGAGCCAGTCCACGCCGGCGGCGAGCATGGCCTTGGCTTCGGGCTTGCGCTCGGACAGGTGATCGGGCACGTCGGACGGATCGACATCGTCGAGCCGGAAACCCTTGCCGCGCGTCACCTGATAGCGGGCAACGAACTTGCGCGTGCGCTTGAGGGCCGCCTCGCGGTCGCCGTCGCGAAACGATGCCGCCTCGGCGGTCGAGCTGGCCTGCGACGCAGCGACTTTCTTCTTTGCCATGGGGACTCTCCTCACTCGCCGTAGATCTGCAACAGGTACATCGACGCCAGCACCGGCGACGGCTTGCCGAACTTGGCGAACCAGGCGTTGTACAGCTCCTCCAGCGCGGGCCCGGAATAGATACGGGCCAGCGCGCGGTTCACGGCGAGGCGGAAGTCCGGATCGCGCCGCATCATCAGCGCGTAGGGCTCAATCGAGAAGTCCTCCTCGGCCAGCGCGAACTTGGCGCCGTCCGGCTGCGCCAGCAGCACGCGGCCGATCAAGGTCAACCGCTCGTTGGCGAAGGCGTCGATGCGCTTGTCGACCAGCTTCTGCACCGCGTCGGTCTCGTCTTCCACGCGCACGATCTTGGCGCTGATCAGGCGCTCCTTCAGCAAGGCCGCCAGGCGCATCTCGCTGGTGCTGCCTGCCAACACGCCAACCGTGCGGCCTTCGAGCCCGGCCAGGCGGGGCGGGCCGTCGACCAGCGACAGGAAGGTGGCGCCGTCGATGAAGGTGAGGCTGGAGAAGTCGACCTGCTCCATGCGGCCAAAGGTGGCCGTGGTGGTGCCGCACTCGAGATCGATTTCACCGAGCTTCACCTTGGCGATGCGATCGTCGGAGGTCACCGGCACCCAGTGGATCTTCAAGGCGGGCAGCTTCAATTGCTGCTCGAGGCCGGCCACGACCCGCTTGCACAGTTCGACCGTGTAGCCGGTCGGCACCCCATCGGGCCCGACGAACGAAAACGGCGCGGCCACCACGCGGTACCCGAGCGCGATGGTGCGCGCGTCGACAATCTTCTTCAGCGTGCCGGTCGGGGTCTGCGCCGAAGCGCCGGCAGCCAGGCTAACGGCGAGGACGAACATCAGAAGGCGGTGCATGGGACTCCAGTCTGAAGCGGGGTGGGCGGGGAGAAGTCAACCGGCGCTCGCCGGCGCCTGGCGCAGCAGAATCGTCGGCGCGGCGCCAGCGGACCCGCTGCGGTCGGCGGCAGATCCAGCGGCGGACGAGCCGCGACCGGCGCGTCGGTCACAACGCGCGCTCGACGGCGGCCAGCGCCAGCCCGTCGGCCGGCACCGCGGCGCGCTGCACGCGCACGGCGACGAAGGCCTGGCTGCGACCGGCGCTCTGCGCGTGCTCGAAAACGACCTTGCGGCCATCGGCCACCCCGGCAGGCACGACCCGGTTCATTGCATCCAGCCGCAGCCGGCGCTGTTCGAACACGATCGAGGCGCGGGCGGCGAGCAGCGTGTCGCGCACGAGGTCGAGCTGGCGGTCGAGGCCGTCGACGCCACGGCCAGTGGCCTCGATGGCGCCCTGGATGTCCTGCAGCCGCAGCTGCAGCTCGGCGATCTCGGCCGCGGCATCGTCCGGTGCCGCCTCGCTGCCACGATCGAGCAGCGTGTCTTCGCGCGCATCGAGCAGGCGCAGCCGCGCCTGCAGCATCGCGCGCGTGACATTCAATTCGTTGCCGCGCTTGTCGGCATCGGCCAGGCGGCGCGTCGCAGCCAGCATCAGGTCATTGAACACCCGGCTGCCTACGGCCTGCTGCAGCGACTCGAGATCGGCGGCGACCACGCGCAGCTGCGGATCGCCGAACTCGGCCTGCTCGAGCGCGACGTCTTGCCGCAGCACGCCGTCCACCAGCGCCGCGCCGTAGACCTGCTTGATCTGGAACCCGGTGTCGAGCACGGCGCAGGCCTCGCCCGCCCGCGGGTGGGTGCGCAGGAAACGCTGCAGCTCGCGCGCGCGCGACAGCAGCGGCGCCACGCTATCGGCCGCTGGCAGCAGCGCGCGCAGCGTGGCGTCATCGGCCCAGCACTCGGGCGCAAGCTCGTGTGTCGTCTGCAGGCGCAGCGCGACGTCGCGCGCGACGTCGATGGCCGCAGTCACGCCGGGGGCCAGCCGCGTCTGCCAGTCACGCGCGAGCTTCAGGCGCGGCTCGACCAGTTCGGCCGCGCGCTCGAGCGCACGCGCCAGCAATGGGTCGGACGTCGCCTGCGCCGTGCGCCCGAACAGTCGGTCGAGAAGCCCCATGGGCGCTAGCGGGGCTCAGCGCGCGGCGGCGGAGCGACCTGGACGTTCAGTACGTGCTCGCGGAAGTAAACGCCGTGCAGGCGCGGCTGCAGCCGACGCAGCAGGTCCTCATCGACCGTATCGAACGTGAGCACGGCGGCCAGCCGCTCGCCCGGCACCGGCGCCAGGCTGTCGAACGGCGGAAAGCCGTATTTCTCGAGCAGCCCGGCGACCTCGTCCTCGGTCGCGTCGGGCGGCAGGTTGTTGATCCACAAACGGGCCATGCGATGTTCTCCGGGTCGTCTCAGGACTTCTTGCGCAGCGCGGCGAGATCCTTCGCGAGGCGCTCGGCAAAGTTGTCGATCACCTTCTTGGCGGCATCGAGCCGGCCGAAGGCCACGGTGGCATCGATGCCGGGCCGGCTGCGGTACACGAGGAATGCCGCGCTGGCCTGCGGCGCGGCGCCCTCGAAGAACTCGCCGCCCAGCGTGATCGAGCCGGTGAAGGCGCCTTTCGGGCTGACCAGATTCACCGTCGAGAACGGAGGCACGAGCATCAGGATCTGCGCGGCGCCGGTCGGCTGCAGGTCGGTGACGGTGAAGCGGATGCGCAGGACGTCGGCGGCCGGCGCATCGACCAGCGTGAACTCCTTGCCCAGCCTGCCGCTGACGGTCGTGCGCAGGTACTCGGCGATCAGCTGCGCTTCCTTGGTCGTGACCGGCTCGTCTTTGCCGCCCGCGCGCGCCTGCATGCGCACGGGCTCGACCAGAACCTTGCGAAAGCCGCTGAGGTCGAGGCCGGGCTGGGTGAACACCAGGATGCTGTCGTCGCTGGCGTCGACTGTCAGTTGCGGATAGTCGCCGGGCGCCTTCAGCGTGGGTGCGGCGCAGCCGCCGATGAGGAACGCCAGCGCGCTGGCGGTGAGGACGCGGAGAGTGCTCATGCCTGGACCGATCGATGAACGAGTGGGTTGAGAAATCGGCGCCGCGTCACTCGGGCGCCGTCGGCCCGGTAATCCACGGATAGCCTTTGAGCGCCGCGTCGTAGCCGATCGCGAACAGCTTGCGCATGTACTCGCGGTCGAAGGTCTCTTCGGGCTCGGCGCTGAAGTCGTCGGGTACGTGGGCGAGATTGAAGTCGACGCCGTCGCGCCGCGCAACTAAATAGATAATCGCCATGTCGCCGATGCCCTGGGTGCGGATCAGCGACGACACCGAGCGCGACATGATCGGCACCAGCCGCCGCTCGATCGTCTCGAACCCGGGGTCGGTACGCGAGTTGCGGATCACGTACAGCTTGGGCCGGCCCGGCACCTGCAGGCGATCAAGCACCTTGCGCCAGTTCAGCCCGGCCGGGTACATGAAGACCTGCGACGTGACGCCGCCGTCGACATGGATCTCGTCGTAGGTGCGGCCGCCCGCCTCGACCTCGACCTTCACCGGCGGGAACACGCCGGGAATCGACGCGGAGGCGAGGATCACGTCGTGGATCAGGTCATGCGATCCCGGCACGCCGCTGGCGGCGATGCGCGTGATGTTCCAGGTCACCGGGCGCGCAGCGTCGAGGTTGGTGGTGCTGATCAGCAGCGAGCGGCCACGGCGGTGCTCGGCCGCCATCTCGGCGATCACGGCATCGTCGATGTACTGCGCGATCAGCTGGCGCAGCGGCCGCGTGCTCGCCAGCGAGTCGTTGCGGACGATGTCGAGCAGTCCGCGCCGCTCGACCAGGTCCGCGGTCGACAGCTCGGTGTAGACCTTGCGCAGCACCGGGTCGTACTTCGGCCCGAGGAAGGCGAACGGCGCGATCAGCGCGCCGGTGCTGATGCCGGTCACCACCGTGAACTCGGGCCGCGTGCCCTGCGCGGTCCAGCCGACCAGCAGGCCGGCGCCGAAGGCGCCGTCGGCGCCGCCGCCGGAGATGGCGAGATAGGTATGCGGCACGCCGAACACGCCGGCGTAGTCACGCTTGAGCTCGGCCTCCGGGACGTTGAGCCACTGCTCGAAGCCGGGCGGCGAGCGGTCGCCCCAGTGCCGCGCGCCCGGGATGCCGGCAATGACCGCTTCCGGCTGCGCTGTGCGCGTGATCGGGTTCAGGCGGGTGGGGGCAGCCGCGCATCCGGCGAGCAGCGCGACGATGAGCCCGCTCGCGAGCAGGCGACCGCCCTGAGTGGCATCACTGACGAAGCGCAGGGTCATGACAGGGTCTCGCAAAGGAAACGCAGGCCGCTCGCTAGGAGCCGCCCGCTGCGGACATCGGCCAGCCACCGCCCAGCGCGCGATACAGCTGCACGTAGCCGAGCTGCTGCGCCAGGCGCGCGTTGACGACGTCGGTCTCGGCGGCCAGCAACTGGCGCTGCGCGTCGAGCACCTCGATGAAGCTCACCACGCCGGCGGCAAAGCGCTTGTCGGCCAGTCGCAGCGCCTCGCGCTGCGCCGTCACCCGCGTCCGTTGCTTGTCGAACGCCTCGGCGGCGCGGCGATAGGTCTCGACGGCATCGGCCACTTCGCGCAGCGCGTTGAGCGCCGTGGCGCGGTAGGCGATCAGCGCGCCGTCCAGCCGCGCGAGGGCCAGGTCGCGGTTGGCCGTCAGCGAGCCGCCCGCGTACAGCGGCTGCACCACGTTCGGCCCGAGCGAGGCGACCTGCGCCGAGCCGCTGCGCAGCAGGTCGCCGAGTTCGGTGCTGATGCGGCCGAAGGTGCCGGTGATCGACAGGCTCGGCAGCAGCAGCGCCTTGGCCTCGCCCACCCGCGCGTTGGCGGCGACCAGCTGCTGTTCGGCCTGGCGCAGGTCGGGGCGGCGCTCCAGCAGTTCGGTCGGCAGGCCGGTGGGCAGCGTGGCCGGCAGCTCGAGCACGGTCTTGCCGGTGACGAACGGTGACGGCGGACGCGCCAGCAGCAACGCAAGCCCGTTCTCGGTGGCGCTGATCTGGCGCGCGACTTCGGGCAGCAGCGCTTCGGTGCCGGCGAGCTGGCCCTCGGCCTGGCGCACTTCCGCCGCGGAGACGATGCCGGCCTCGTTGCGCCGGCGCATCAGCCGCAGCGAGTCGCGCTGCAACTGCGCGCTGCGTTCGGTGGCCTCCTGCGATTCGCGCAGCGCCGCCAGGCTGAAGTAGCTGGAGGCGGTCTGCGCCACCAGCGACACCTGCACGCCGTAGCGGGCGGCCTCGCGCGCGGCGAGATCGGCCCGCGCCGCCTCGGTGCCGCGGCGGATGCGGCCCCACAGGTCGATCTCCCAGCTGAGGAAGCCGGCCGCGATGAAGCTCGAGGTCAGGGTGTCGCCCGGCAGGCGTGCGGTGGGCGAGGTCTGCAGTCCGAGCGAGAGGTTGGGCAGCATGCCCGAACGCGCGATCACCACCGCGGCCTGCGCCTCGCGCACCCGCGCTTCGGCCAACGCGAGATCGAGATTGGACTTGAGGGCCTCGTCGATCAGCGGCCGCAGCGCGGGATCGGCGAACACGTCGCGCCAGTCGCGTGCGGCCAGCGTGCTGTCGGACGTGCTGCCGGACGGGACAGCGCCGCGATGCGTGGCCGGCAGGTCGAGCGCCGGGCGCGCGTAGTCGTTGCCGACCGCGCAGCCAGCGAGTGCGACGGCCGTGGCCAGCGCCGCCGCCAGCGTGTGCGGTGCAGGCGCGCGCGTCATTCGGCCGCTCCCGGCGCGTTGCCGGCTGCCGCGGGCGCAGCGCGCGGCCCGCTGACCTTCTCGACGATGCGGTCGACCGCCACGTACAGCACCGGCACGAAGAAGATCGCCAGCAGCGTCGCGGCGAGCATGCCGGAAAACACCGTGATGCCCATCGACACGCGCGAGGCCGCACCGGCCCCGGAGGCGAGGATCAGCGGCACCACGCCGAGGATGAACGCGAACGAAGTCATGATGATCGGCCGCAGGCGTAGCTTGGCGGCCTCGATCGCGGCGGTGACGGCATCCACGCCGGCATCGCGCTTCATCTTGGCGAACTCGACGATCAGGATCGCGTTCTTCGCCGCCAGACCAATGAGCAGCACGAGGCCGATCTGGGCGTAGATGTTGTTCGTGAGCCCGGTGAAATACAGGCCGGTCATGGCGCCGAAGATGCCCAGCGGCACCGCGAACAGCACCGCGAACGGCACCGCCCAGCTTTCATAGAGCGCGGCCAGGAACAGGAACACGAACAGGATGGCGAAGGCGAAGATGATCGGCGCCTGCCCGGCCGACTCCTTCTCCTGCTTGCTGATGCCCGACCATTCGTAGCCGTAGCCGGCCGGCAGCGTGTCGCGCGCCACCTGCTCCATCGCGGCGATCGCCTGCCCCGAGCTGTAGCCGGGCGCGGCATCGCCGCCGATGTCGGCGGTCAGGTACAGGTTGTAGCGCTGCAGGGTGGTGGGCGCGCTGGCCGAGTACGGCGTGATCAGCGTCGACAGCGGCACCATCGCGCCTTCCTTGCTGCGCACGAAGATCAGGCCGAGCTGCTTGATGTCGGCGCGGAACTCGGGCTCGGCCTGCATCGACACCTTGAAGCTGCGGCCGAAGCGCGAGAAGTCGTTGATGTTGACGCCGCCGAGAAAGGCCTGCAGCGCGAGCGAGACGTCGTTGATCGGCACGCCCAGCTTCTTGGCCTTCTCGCGATCGATGTCGAGCCGGATCGCGGGCGTGGTCGGATTGAACTTGGAGTACACGCTGCCGATCTCGGGGCGCTGGCGGGCGGCGTTGGTGAACTCCTGCGCCACCCGGGCCAGTTCCTGCGGCGAGCCACCGGCGCGGTCCTGCAGCTTGAAGCTGAAGCCGCCGGTCGAGCCCAGGCCCGGAATCGGCGGCGGGTTGAAGGCCAGCACGTTGGCTTCGCGCAGCGCCTGCCCGCGCTGGTAGATGCTGCCGATGATCGCGCCCAGCTTCTCCGCGGGCGCGGTGCGTTCCTCCCAGGGCTTCAGCGACACGACGAACAGCGCTGCATCCGAGGTGACGGTGCCGGTCAGGATGCTGTAGCCGTTGATGATCAGCGAGCCCTGCACGCCCGGCGTGGTCTCGATGATCTTCTGCACCTCGGCGGTCACGGCCATGGTGCGGTTCATCGATGCGGCTGCCGGCAGCTGCACCGAGCCGATGAAGTAGCCCTGGTCCTCCGGCGGCACGAAGCCGCCGGGCACCTTCTGCATCAGGCCGAAGGCGGCGAAGATCAGGATGCCGAGCATCGCGAGCGACACCAGGCTGGTACGGATCGCGCGCGCCACGCCGTTGCCGTAGCGGGTGGTGATCGCCTCGAACACGCGGTTGAAGGCGGCGAAGAAGCGGCCGAGCACGCCGGGCTTGGCATGGTGGTCCTTCGGCTTGAGCATCAGCGCGCACAAGGCGGGCGTGAGCGTCAGCGCCACCAGCGCCGACAGGCCGGTCGACACCGCCACCGTGATGGCGAACTGCTGGTACATGACGCCGGCGATGCCGCCCAGGAAAGCCACCGGCACGAACACCGCCGCCAGGATCAGCGCGATCGCCACCACCGGCCCGCTGACCTCCTCCATCGCCTTGATAGTGGCGTCGCGCGGCGAGAGCCCGTTGACGTGCATGTGGTGCTCGACCGCCTCCACCACGACGATCGCGTCGTCGACCACGATGCCGATCGCCAGCACCATGCCGAACAGCGTCAGCGTGTTGATGGTGAAGCCGAGCAGCGTGAAGGCGGCGAAGGTCGCCACCAGCGAGACCGGCACCGCCAGCATCGGGATCAGCGTGGCGCGCCAGTTCTGCAGGAAGATGTAGACGACGATCAGCACCAGCAGCAACGCCTCGAAGAAGGTGTGCACCACCTCAGTCAGCGAGGCCTTGACGAAGATCGTGTTGTCGATGACGACGTCGTGCTTCAGATCCGTCGGGTACGACTCGGCCAGCCGCGCCAGTTCGGCGTTGATCAGGTCGGCGGTCTCGATCGCGCTGGCGTCGGGCGTGAGGTTGACCGAGAACGCCGCGGCCGGCTTGCCGTTGAACTGCGACGAGAAGAAGTAGTCCTTGGCGCCGAGTTCGACGCGCGCGATGTCCTTCACCCGCACGAACGAGCCGTCGGGCAGCGCGCGCACGATGATGTTCTCGAACTCCTGCACCTGCTCCAGCTGCCCGCGCACCAGCACGCTGTACTGGAACTGCTGGTCCTTGGGCGCGGGGCGGGCGCCGATCTGGCCGGCCGGCGCCTGCAAGTTCTGCTCCTTCACCGCCTGGAACACGTCGGTCGGCGAGATGCCCAGGCGCGACATGCGGTCCGGCTTCAGCCACAGCCGCATGCCGAACTGCGAACCGAACACCGTGACGTCGCCCACGCCCTTGACGCGCTTGATCGACTCGACGACGTTGATGGTCAGGTAGTTGGAGAGGAACAGCTCGTCGTAGGTGCCGTTGGGCGAGTACAGCGCCACGTACATCAGCACGTCGGGCGTGCTCTTCTTGGTGGTGATGCCGGCCGACAGCACTTCCTGCGGCATCAGCGCGTTGGCCTGCGACACGCGGTTCTGCACCTGCACCGCGGCGATGTCGGCGTTGCGGTCCAGCCCGAAGGTGACGTCGAGCGCGTAGGCGCCGTTGCTGGCGCTGCTCGACTGCATGTACAGCATGCCCTCGACGCCGTTGACCTGCTCCTCGATCGCCTGCGCCACGGCGCGCTCGACGACCTCGGCATTGGCGCCCGGATAGGCGGCAGCGACGCGGATGGTGGGCAGGGTGATTTGCGGGTACTGCGCAATCGGCAGGCTGACGCCGGCCACCGCGCCGCCGATCAGCATTACCAGCGCCAGCACGATCGCGAAGACCGGCCGGTCGATGAAGAACTTGGCCATGGTGTGAGCTCGCGCGGCCGGTTACTTCTTGGCCGCGGCGGCCGGCGCCGCAGCAGCGGCCGGTGCGGCCGGCGTCCCGATCGGCACCGCTTTGACCACGCTGCCTGGACGCGCCTTCTGCACGCCCTCGACCACCACCGTGTCGCCCGGCTTCAGGCCCTGCTCGATCACCCACTGGTCGCCGATGCGGTCGCCGGTCGTGACAGCGCGCTGCTCGACCTTGCCGTCGGCGCCCACCACGGCCACGAACTGGCGCCCGAGCAGCTCGGTCACCGCCTTTTGCGGAATCACGATCGCGTTCTGCGCCACGTCGTACACCACCCGCACGCGACCGGTCATGCCCGGCCGCAGCAGGTCCTGCGGGTTGGGAAACACCGCGCGCAGCGTCAGCGTGCCGGTCTGCGGATTGACGGCGCGATCGGCGAAATCGAACTTGCCCTTTTGCTCGTACACCGTGCCATCGGACAGCACCAGTTGCAGCGGCACGTCGGGCGCACGAACCTTTTGGTCACGCAGGGCCTGGAACTTGCGCGCGTAGCCAAGGAATTCCGCCTCCGACAGGCTGAAGTACACCACCACCGGATCGAGTGACGAGACGGTGGCCAGCACCGTCTGGCCCGCCGTGGCCAGCCCGCCGACCTCGACCTGCTGCAGGCCGATCTGGCCGGTGACCGGCGCGCGCACCTCGGCGAACGAGCGATCGAGGCGGGCGCGCGTGACGCCCTCGCGACGCGACTCGACCAGCGAGGCGGCCTGTTGTTCGGACGACACCGCCTGCTCGTAGGTCTGGCGCGGGATGGCATCGTCCACCAGCAGCGGCTTGTAGCGCGCGACGTCCTGGCGCGCACGCGCCAGCTGCGCTTCGGCCTCGAGCTTGCGCGCCTGCGCATCGGCCACCGCCGAGTCGAGCGCACGGGTATCGATCAGGAACAGCGGCTGCCCCTCGCGCACCATCTGGCCTGGCCGGAACATCTGCTGCTCGACCACGCCCGACACGCGCGGCCGCAACTCGACTTCGCGGAAGGCCCGGATGTCGCCGACGATGTCGATCGACAGCGGCGTGGTCTTGCCTTCGACCCGCAGCACGCCCACCTCGGGCGGCGGCGGCGGCGGTGGCGTCACCTGGTCCTTGCAGCCTGCGAGCGCAAGCAGGGCGAGCAGCGCACCCACACCGACACGCGCGAGCCGCCTCGACTCAAGCGGCGCTTCGACTGCATCTATTTCGACCCGCCCGATTCGAGACGGCATAACGACCTCCGGTTCCGCACGCATATGACTCAGGTACCCGCGCAAAGCGACCGACCACGGGCGACCTGCCTGCGGAAAAGCGCGCGAGTCTAGGGCGTCCATTCTGAATCACGACTCTTGATTGACGGCATGCCGCCCAAAATGGGCCGCAGATCGAGATTTGGTGGCGCGTTCTCCCTAGGATTCGCCCCCTATGCGACCCGTCCCCACGCGATCCACCGCCGCCCTGTCACGGGGGCGACGTGCCGCCCTCGTTGCCTTCGTCGCGCTCGTCGCGACGGGCTGCGCGACCGAAGACATCGTGCGGCCGCGGCTCGATGTCACGGTCGGCCAGCAGTTGATCGACCTGAAACAGGCCCACGACGCCGGGGCCTTGTCGCGCGCGGAATACGACCGCCAGCGCACGCAGCTGATCGATTCGGTCCGCTGAGGCCAGGAGATGGATCGATGAGACCGCCAAGACTCGCTTATGCGTGCCTGGTCGCAGCGACTCTGTCGACCGCCTGCGGCAGCACCACCGTGGTCAAGGTGCAGGAGTCCACCACGATCACCAAGGGCCAGGAACTCACCGACCTCGTGCGCGCGCTCGACGTGGGCGCGATCAACCAGCGCGAGTACGACTGGCTACGCGACCGGATCATGCGGCGCCCGTTCTGAGGCCGATTGGCACACCACGAGCAAGGCCGACCCACCATGCCTTCACCGCACCACTCAGGAGACAGGACTTGAATCACCGCAAGCTCGGGCGACACGCCCGCACGTTGCTGGCCGGCGCGCTTCTCATGGGCGCCAGCACAGCCTTTGCTCAACCGGGCTACTACCCGCCACCGCCGATGCCGTATCCCCCGCCCGGTTACGGCCACAGTGATCCGCGCGCCTGCGACATGTATGCCCGCGACCAGGCCTATCGCTACGCACCGCCGGGTGCGGCGGCCGCCGGCGGCGCGGTGCGCGGGGCCGTCCGCGGCGCTGCGTTCGGCGCCATCGTCGGCGGCTCGAAAGGCGCGCGGCGCGGCGCGGCCGCCGGCGCCGGCGCTCGGCACCATCGCCAACGGCGCGCGCGCGCAGCGCGAGCGCGACTACGCCTACAGCTACGCCTACGACGACTGCATGCGCGGCTTTCGCCGCTGACCGCACCCACTGCCACTCATTCGACGGAGAAACCCACCATGCGCAAGTTCACCCACACCGCCGCGACCGTTCTTCTTTGCTCGCTCGCCTGCGGCATCGCCCTGCCGGCGGCGGCCCAGACCAAGGCGGCCGCACCCGCCGCCGCCGCACCCAAGCAGCCCGCCCTCAACGACATGGACTGCCGCACGCTGCTGCGGCTGGGCGGCGAAGAGCGCGCCTACACGCTGCTCTACATGCACGGCTTCATCAGCGGCAAGACCAACCAGTTGCTGCTGCCGACGGAGGAACTGGCAGCCGCCACCGACCGCATCGTCGATCACTGCATCGACAAGCCGAACGACAAGCTGCTGTCGGTGTTCGAGCAGGTTCGCAAGTCGCGCTGAGCGCACCGCGTACGTCTTCGCAACGCCGGGGCAACGCGGCCAGCGGGCGCCGGACCCCGTTCGCCCGCGTCGTAACTGCACCGGCATGCCATCAGGAGATCGACCTTGAACACCCCGAGCTTCGCCGCGCTGGCCGTTGCCGCTGTGGCATCGAGCGTGACAGCACAGCCCGCGCCGTCACTGACCGACTGCGCGTCAATCGCGTCCGACCGCGAGCGCTTGGCTTGTTTCGACCGATTCACGCGGCCGAGCCCGGCGGCGGCATCGCGCGCGCCGGGCGAGTCGACCGACCGCGCCGGCGCCGCGACCGCCGCTGCGCAGGCGCCGCGCACTTCGTGCGCTCGCCGCTGGAGGAGCGCTGGTCGATCGGCGAGCGCGACGGCATCGCCGTGCGGCCGCACGAGCCGACCTACCTGCTGTTCGGGCGCTACACGGACCGCGTCAACCAGCGCCCAGAGTCGCCCACTAGCCCGGCCGGCCCCGTAGACATCGGCCTGGACGACCTCGAGGCCAAGTACCAGCTGAGTTTCAAGTTCCGCGTTGCCGACTTCGATCCGGCCTGGGCGCCCGACCTGTGGATCGGCTACACGCAGCAGAGCCATTGGCAGGTCTACAACGCCGACCTGTCGCGGCCGTTTCGCGAAACCAACTACGCACCGGAGCTGATGTTCGCGTGGCACCCGGACGCTGCCGTCGGTCCGCTGCGGTGGCGGCTGCTCAACGTCGGGCTGATGCATCAGTCCAATGGGCGATCGCAGATCCTGTCGCGCAGCTGGAACCGCGTGTATGCGCAATTCGGGTTTGACAGCAACAACTGGATGCTGCTGGTTCGACCCTGGGCTCGGTTGAGCGAAGAGATCGACAAGGACGACAACCCGGACGCCACCGACTTCCTGGCGCACGGCGACCTCGTGCTGAGCTACCGCTGGCAACAGCACGTGTTCTCCGCCAAGGCCCGCCACAACTTCGGCAGCGGGCGCGGCTACGTGGAGGGCGCCTGGACGTTTCCGCTGCTGCGGGGCTTGAACGGCTACGTGCAGGCGACGTCGGGCTACGGCGAAAGCCTGATCGACTACAACTGGCGCCAGAACACCATCGGCGTCGGCGTGTCGCTGTTCGACTGGCAGTAGCGCGGTCCGCCGTCAGCGTGCGCGGTCTGCATCGCGCAGGACCTGCACGACGTCGTTGGCGGTCGCGAGGTATCGGCGTGCGGTTTCCAGCGTGAAGCTGCGCAGGTCGGGTTCGACGCGGTCGCGGTTGACGATCCAGCCTGCCTTCGTGTCGAGCAGCCAGCCGGCATCGCCCAGCGCCTTGAGCTTGCGCCGCGCGGTCTCGCGCGGAATGCCGGTGATCTGCGTGACATCGCGCAGGCGCAGCGGCCGCAGTTGCGGCGTGGTCGACGCCGGCAGCCGGCCCGCGTCATTGAGGATGCTGGAGGGCAGGCTGCCCGGCGGCATCAGGTGCGCCGCATTCTGATGAGCGACGACGGCCCAGATCACCAGGGTCTCGAAGTCGATCCCGAAGCGCCGCGACGATCGCACCATGTGGTCGACCAGATGGCGGTTCATCATGAACGCGACGAGCGAGAAGGAACGATCGAACGCCGCCTCGAAGCGCGCTGGATCGGACAAGGGGTCCGGTTGCGGCGTTTTGCCGGGTGACACGCGCTGATCCACGGGAGCAGTCCTCGACTCGGTTCGCCCGCCATGAGCGGAATCCGAGCAAAGAATATCGCGCGGCACGCGGCGAGCCGTTCAGCGACGGCCCTGCGCGTTCGCACCGCGCACCTCCCTCCGCTGCGCCGCGATCCTGCCGCTCCGGAACCACCGCGCGGCAGACGCGCCGGCGCGGTCGGGCGGCGTTGTGCGCTGTCAGCGCCCCTGCATCAGGTACAGGTAATCCACCAGCGCCAGGATCCGCACCCTCACGTAGGTTTCCGGGTCGTGCGTCGGGAAGTTCTTGTAGGTCTCGGCCGACTTCAGGCTGTAGTCGATGCCCCAGATCGGCATCTGCCGCACGCCGTGCGCCGGTGGGACTTCACGGCCGTCGATCAGCATCATCACCTTCTCGACCGGGAACACGCCGCCATTGCGCTTGGCGATGGTGGTGATGTCCGGCACCTTGGCGTTGATCACCTTGGTGTAGTAGCCGTCGCCCTTGCCCCCGGCGCCGTGGCAGGCCGCGCAGTTGGCCTCGTACTCAAGCCGCCCCATGTCGGCGCGCACCTGCGCCGATGCGACACCGGTCACCGCGAGCAGACCCAATCCGATCAGTGCAGCAGAAATCAACGAGCGTTTCATGTTGAACTCCTCGCAAGGCGCATCGGCCACAGCGCGCCGGATCGCGGCGCGCTGTGCGGCCGGTCAGCGCCGGTTCTGGATGCTGTACAGGTAGTCCACGAGCGCCAGCACGCGCACGCGGATGAACACCTCGGCGTCGAACGCCGTCCCCTTGTAGTACTGCTCGGCGCGTTCGTTGTAGTGCGCGCCCCAGATGGGCATCTGTCGCGGGCCGTGGCCCTTGATGTCCTCGCGCCCGTCGATGATGCGCTGCATGCGGTCGGCCGGGAACACGCCGCCGTTGCGCTGCGAGACCGTGGTCAGGTCGGGCATCGGCAGCTTCAGGTACTGCGCAAAGTAGCCATCACCGCGCCCGTTGGCGCCATGACAGGCGACGCAGTTATTGTCGTACTCGAAGCGGCCGAGATCGGTCCGGGGTTGAGCCAGCGCAGCGCCACCTATCGCGAGCGCTGCTGCAGCGATTGCTACCTGGGCAAGCCAGCGTTTCATAAAAACCTCCCGTGCGGGAAGGGCGCCGGCAGGCCGGGAAAGCGCATCGGCGCGCTCCCTGATAACACTCTAGCTCGGCTGCGGCCGCCACCTTGACGACGGTTAAACGCGGGCGCCGGCAAGCTGCCGCGCCCAGGCGCGACCCTAGCGCTGCAGGGTGCGCAGGTACTCGGTCAGCGCCTGCACGCGCTGGCGGGTGAAGGTCTCGGGATCGGCCACATCGCCGCGGAAGTACTCGACCGCGTCCTTGCCGTACCGCAACCCCCAGATCGGCATCTGGCGGCCGCCATGGCCCTTGAGATCGTCACGGCCGTCGATCAGCCGCTGCACGCGATCGGTCGGGAACATGCCGCCGCCGCGCTGGGCAAGCAGGGTCAGGTCGGGCACGGGCAGCTTCAGGTTGACGCTGTATGGACCATCGCCACGGCCGCCCACGCCGTGGCAGCTCTGGCAGTTGGCTTCGTACTCGATGCGGCCGAGGTCGGAGCGCGGCTGCGCCAGTGGCATGCCGACGGCCAAGCCGAAAGCGGCGAGCACGCCGAAACGGGGGAGCACACGCAGCAGCAGCGAACTCATCAAGCCTCCGGCCAAGCGGCGCTGCCTCGCAGCGCATCCAGCGACCACTGTAGACGCCGCACGGGACAGCGCTTGACCGACGGCAACAAAGCGTCAGGTGTCCCGGCGCAGCAGCCGGCGCGCGGGGCCGATGACGTCCAGCCGCGGATCGTCGTCGGCCACCGCCTCGAACGAGGCCACGACGTCGGCCGGCACTGGCACGCCGCGACCGCTGGCCAGGTCGACGTAGGCCCACACGGTCTGGCCCAGGGCGAGCGCCTTGCCGTCGCGGTCGCGCGTGACCAGGCAGCGGCGCTGGCTGATGCGCGGCTGGATCTCGGCGATCCAGGTCCACACGGTGAGGGCGTCACCCTCGAACGCGGGCCGCAGATAGTCGAGCCGATGCTGCGAGGCGACCCAGCTCGCCCCGCTGGCGACGTAGCGTTCGGTGGTCCATCCGCGCGCGTCGGAGTGGCGCACCGCCGCCTCTTCCATCCAGCGCAGGAACTCGCGGTTGTTGGCGTGGTTCAGCGCATCGATCGACTCGGGGCCAACGACCACGGCATAGCGGAAGACCGCGGGCATCAGCTTGCCGGCGCCGCGCTCAGCGCCGGTACTTCTGGCGTGCGTCCTCGGCGGCGATGCACTCGGGCAGGTCGTAGAACATGCCGGGGCGGGTGCCGGTGGAGACCTTCTGCGTGTTGCCCCAGTTGGCGAACTCCTCGGTGCAATCGGCGCGGCTGCGCTTTTCGTCCTTCACGCAGCGCTCGATACGCTCGGCGCGCATCGGTGCCAGCCGCTTCTCGCGCGCGGACTCGCAGGCGCGTTCGAGCTCGGCGAGTCGCTTCTGGTCCGCCTCGCTCTGGGCGCGTGCCGCGGGCACCGCGGCGGCGACGAAGGCGGCAAGGACGACCGCAATCAGCGTGGGTTTCATGCGCTTCCTTCCAAGGTGAAAAGCCGAACGATGGTAGCTCCGCCGAACGCGGCGCGCGGCGAGCCAGCACGCGGCTGGCGATCGACGGTCCATGCGAACCGATAACGCGCCAGCAGGCCAGCGGCTGACGGCGCGTCGTCACCGGCCAACCGGCCCGGCGGGGCGCGTCATCGCGCCTTGGCGGCCCTTCGCCAAACGCAGGTGGAAGCGCACGTTTTAGAGCAGGCCCGCGCGGTCGCAGCGCTGCCGCCGGGCAAGCCGCGACGCGCGTGTTCAGCGGGGCAGCGTCGACGTACCCATCAAGTATTCATCGACGGCCCGGGCGCACTGCCTGCCTTCGCGGATCGCCCACACGACCAGGCTCTGCCCGCGCCGCATGTCGCCCGTTGCGAATACCTTGTCGACACTGGTCTTGTAGCAACCGGTGCCGTCGGTGGTGGCGCGCGCATTGCCGCGCGCATCCTTGTCGACGCCGAAGCTCTCCAGCACCGCGCCGATCGGTGCGACGAAGCCCATCGCGAACAGCACCAGATCGGCCGGCACTTCGAACTCGGAGCCCGCGACCTCGACCATCTTCATCTGCCCCGTCATCGGGTCCTTCTGCCACTCGACGCGCGCGGCGGTCAGCGATTTGACGTTGCCCTTGCCATCGTCGTTGAAGCGCTTGGTCGTGATCGACCAGTCGCGTTCCACCCCTTCTTCGTGCGAGGACGAAGTGCGCAGCTTGACCGGCCAATAGGGCCAGGTGAGTTCCTTGTTTTCGCTCGCGGGCGGTTGCGGCAGCAGCTCCCACTGCGTGACGCTCTTGGCGCCATGACGGTTGCTGGTCCCTACGCAGTCGGAGCCGGTGTCGCCGCCGCCGATCACCACCACGTGCTTGCCGGTGGCCATGATCTGGTTCTGGACCTTGTCGCCGGCGACGACCTTGTTCTGCGCCGGCAGGAACTCCATCGCGAAGTGCACGCCCTTGAGCTCGCGGCCGGGCACCGGCAGGTCGCGCGGCTGCTCGGCGCCACCGCTGAGCACGACCGCATCGAACTCGGTCAGCAGCGCCTTCGGATCGACCGTCTGCTGCGACGAGTTGGTCACGCCCGTGACGGGTTTCGCCGACACCAGCACGCCCGTGCGGAACGCCACGCCCTCGGCCTTCATCTGCTCGACACGGCGGTCGATGTGCGACTTCTCCATCTTAAAGTCGGGGATGCCATAACGCAGCAGGCCGCCGACGCGGTCGTTCTTCTCGAACACCGTGACGTCGTGGCCGGCGCGGGCGAGCTGCTGCGCAGCCGCCAGGCCCGCGGGCCCGCTGCCGATCACGGCGACCTTCTTGCCCGTCTTGTGCACCGGGGGCTGCGGCACGACCCAGCCCTCTTCCCAGCCCTTGTCGATGATCTTGTGCTCGATCGACTTGATGCCCACCGGGTCGTTGTTGATGTTCAGCGTGCAGGCCGCTTCGCATGGCGCCGGGCAGACCCGGCCGGTGAACTCGGGGAAGTTGTTGGTCGAGTGCAGGACGTCGAGCGCGTTCTTCCAGTCTTGCCGGTAAACGAGGTCGTTGAAGTCCGGAATGATGTTGTTGACCGGGCAGCCGCTGTTGCAAAAGGGAATGCCGCAGTCCATGCAGCGCGCGCCCTGAATGCTGGCCTGCTCGTCCGACAGGTGGACGACGAACTCCTTCCAGTGCTGCCTGCGCGACTGCGGCGCCTCGGCCGCTTCTTCGAGCCGCGCGAATTCAAGGAAACCGGTTACTTTGCCCATCTTATGACCTCTATCGCAATGCGGAGCGAGCATTCGCCTTAATGCGAACACCGCATTCCATAGCGCTGCCCTCCAGTTCAACTTGTTTAGTCACGCGCGCCTTGATCTCTGCATCCGTAAGAGACAGCAACGCCTCGTTACTAAGCTTTGGCGGGAGGCCGCACTTGGAGATCAGCAACTCTTCAAACCAGACGGCCCGCCTTCTGAACTGGCTCCAGTCGGAACTCGATACCCAGAGAACCTCATTCGACGCTCTGTTCAACATCGCATCGACGAAGGTAGCTGGCACGCCCTCCTCGAAGAGAAAATCCCTAACGCGCCTCATTGCAACACCCTGAGCCTCGGCTAGCTCTTTGGCGGACGCCTCCCCCAAATCAGACCTGAAGTAAGGTCGATGGAAGCCAAGCCGGTCACCTTTCCTCGGGCTGTACCAACGGTTAGCGCCAGCCATGAACACAAGAGCACACGCACTGATACAAGTCCTTCGCGACCGAACTCCTGCGAGTCCAAGGTCGTCGACGCTCGTGTCAAGCATTGCCTCTCGGACGACCTCGATCATTCGAAAAGCTTCGGAAACGCTGCCACCGTTCGAGTCGAGCACCAGTCCAAGTGTCGCCCGACTTTCGGCGGCGTTCCTAACAACGAGGGACCGCAGTCTCGCTGCATCACCCTGAACGATTTCTCCCGTAAGAGAAACGAAGCAGCCTAGCCGCTCGGAACAAGCGAGCCGCAATTCGGCGCAACGCACCGAAAGCGGCAGTAGCAGCACGACTAATCCGAGCGCGGTTCGAAGCATCCGGATCACTCCTCTATGGCAAGCAGCTTCATAGGGAACTGTCCGAGAATCTCGGGGAAGTCCTCAAGTTGGTCGTACTCAGTGAGAACAACATTCAAATCGCCCTGGCCTTGCATATCTCCCCCTTGCACTCGAAGCGACCTTCTGCGCTCATTTCCATGCTCAAACGGCTCCTCGATCGCTACATATTCGCCAGGCATGATCCGCTTACGCTCGCGCTTACTTGTGTACCCTGCGATGGCGGCTCCGTCACGAACGACAATCATGTAGCGCCTCGCCTTGTTCATGCTCTACTCCGCCGCGAGCCTCTGCGGCGGCGCCTTGTGCTGCGCCTCGTGCAGTTGCTTCAAAGCCCGCTTGTACTCGGTCGGGAACACCTTGACGAAGCGGCCGCGCATGCCGGCCCAGTTGTCGAGGATCATCCGCGCGCGCAGGCTGCCGGTGTAGCGGAAGTGCTTCTCCACCAGGTCGCGCAAGATGTGCTCGTCGGTCTCGCCCAGGTGCCAGATCGCCTCGTCGATCTTCTCCTGCTGCTCCTGGGTCGGCAGCACCGGCTCGAGCGTGACCATCGAGGTGTTGCACCTGGCGGCGAAGTCGCCGTGCTCGTCGAAAACGTAGGCGATGCCACCCGACATGCCGGCGGCGAAGTTGCGCCCGGTTTGGCCGAGCACGACCGCGGTGCCCTTGGTCATGTACTCGCAGCCATGGTCGCCGGTGCCTTCGACCACCGCCGTGGCACCGGACAGCCGCACCGCGAAGCGCTCCCCGGCCACCCCGTTGAAGAAGGCCTCGCCGGCGATCGCGCCGTACAGCACCGTGTTGCCGACGATGATGTTCTCGGTGCCGGCGCCGCGGAAGTCGTTGGGGCAGCGCACGATCAGCCGCCCGCCGCTCAAGCCCTTGCCGGTGTAGTCGTTGGCATCACCCACCAGATCGAGCGTGATGCCGTGCGCGAGGAAGGCGCCGAAGCTCTGGCCGGCGGTGCCGTTGAGCTGCACGTGGATGGTGTCGTCCGGCAGACCGGCATGGCCGTACTTGCGCGCGACTTCCGAGCTCAGCATCGTGCCGACCGTGCGGTTGACGTTGCGGATCGGCAGGATGAACGAGACCCGCTCGCCGCGTTCCAGCGCCGGACGGCTCTGCTCGATCAGCTTGTGGTCGAGCGCCTTGGCCAGCCCATGGTCCTGCACGTCGCAGTGCTTGCGGGCGACGTCGGCCGGCATCGGCGGCCGGTAGAAGATCCGCGCGAAGTCCAGGCCCTTGGCCTTCCAGTGCTCGATACCGCGCTTGGTGTCGAGCAGGTCGGCGCGGCCGATCAGGTCGGAGAACGTGCGAATGCCCAGTTGTGCCATCAGCTCGCGTACTTCCTCGGCGACGAAGAAGAAGTAGTTGACGACGTGCTCGGGCTGGCCCTTGAAGCGCGCGCGCAGCACCGGGTCCTGCGTGGCCACGCCCACCGGGCAGGTGTTCAGGTGACACTTGCGCATCATGATGCAGCCCTCGACCACCAGCGGTGCGGTGGCGAAGCCGAACTCGTCGGCGCCGAGCATGGCGCCGATCACGACGTCGCGGCCGGTCTTCATCTGGCCGTCGACCTGCACCGCGATGCGGCCGCGCAGGCGATTGAGGACCAGCGTCTGCTGCGTCTCGGCCAGCCCCAGTTCCCACGGCGTGCCGGCGTGCTTGATCGACGACACCGGCGAGGCGCCGGTGCCGCCGTCGTGGCCGGCGATCGTCACGTGGTCGGCCTTGGCCTTGGCCACGCCGGCCGCGACCGTGCCGACACCGACTTCGCTCACCAGCTTGACGCTGGTGCTGGCGCGCGGATTGGCGTTCTTCAGGTCGTGAATCAGTTGCGCGAGATCTTCGATCGAGTAGATGTCGTGGTGCGGCGGCGGCGAGATCAGGCCTACGCCCGGCACCGAGAAGCGCAGCTTGGCGATGTAGTCGCTGACTTTGTGGCCGGGCAACTGGCCGCCTTCGCCGGGCTTGGCCCCCTGCGCCATCTTGATCTGGATCTGGTCGGCGCTGACCAGGTACTCGGTGGTCACGCCGAACCGGCCGGAGGCAACCTGCTTGATCTTGCTGCGCAGCGAGTCGCCTTCGCGCAGCGGGATGTCCGCCTCGACACGATCGCGACCAATGACGCTGGCAAGGGTGTCACCGTCCTTGATGCTGATGGCGGCGGCGCCGGCACGCAGTTCCTGCGCGTAGCGCGCCGGGTCTTCACCCCCCTCGCCGGTGTTGCTCTTGCCGCCGATGCGGTTCATCGCGATGGCGAGCGTGGTGTGCGCCTCGGTCGAGATCGAGCCCAGCGACATCGCGCCGGTGGCGAAGCGCTTGACGATTTCCCTGGCAGGCTCGACTTCGTCGAGCGCGATGGCCTTCTTCGGATCGACCCTGAACTCGAACAGGCCGCGCAGCGTCATGTGGCGGCGGCTCTGGTCGTTGATGATCTGCGCGTACTCCTTGTATGTGTTGTAGCTGTTGGCGCGCGAGGCGTGCTGCAGCTTGGCGATCGCGTCCGGCGTCCACATGTGCTCCTCGCCGCGCACGCGCCAGGCGTACTCGCCGCCGGCGTCCAGCATGTGCGCGAGGACGGGGTCGTCCGAGAACGCCGCCGCATGCGTGCGGACCGCCTCGTCCATCACCTGGAACAGGCCGATGCCGCCGACGTTGCTGGCGGTGCCGCGGAAGTACTTGTCGACCAGGTCTTTCGACAGGCCGACCGCCTCGAAGATCTGGGCCCCGCAGTAGCTCATGTACGTGCTGATGCCCATCTTCGACATGACCTTGTTCAGGCCCTTGCCGATCGCCTTGATGTAGTTCTTGATCGCCTTGTCGGCGGCGGAGGCATAACCCTCTGGAGCCGGCTTGCCTTCGTTCAACGCGACCAGCGTTTCCATCGCCAGATAGGGATGGATGGCTTCGGCACCGTAGCCGGCCAGCAGCGCGAAGTGATGCACCTCGCGCGCCGAGCCGGTCTCGACCACGAGGCCGGTGCTGGTGCGCAACCCGGCGGCGATCAGGTGCTGGTGCACCGCGCTGGTGGCGAGCAGCGCCGGGATGGCGCAGTGCTCGGCATCGACCTTGCGGTCGGACACGACCAGCACGTTGTGGCCGCTGCGCACGGCATCGACCGCTTCGGCGCACAGCGAGGCCAGGCGCGCCTCCACGCCTTCCTTGCCCCAGGCGAACGGGTAGCAGATGTCCAGTTCGTAGCTGCGGAACTTGCCGCTGGCGTAGTCCTCGATGTGGCGGATCTTCGCCATGTCCTTGAAGTCGAGCACGGGCTGGCTCACCTCCAGGCGCATGGGCGGATTGATGTTGTTGATGTCGAGCAGGTTGGGCTTCGGACCGACGAAGCTGACCAGCGACATCACCATCTGCTCGCGGATCGGATCGATCGGCGGATTGGTCACCTGCGCGAACAACTGCTTGAAGTAGTTGTAAAGCGGCTTGTTCTTGTTGGAGAGCACCGGCAGCGCAGCGTCGTTGCCCATGGAGCCGGTGGGCTCCTCGCCGTCGACCATCATCGGCGTCATCAGCAGCTTGACTTCCTCCTGCGTGTAACCGAAGGCCTGCTGGCGGTCGAGCAGCGGCACCTCGATGCGCGCGGCCGAGCCTGCGGTCTTTTCTCCGGGCAGGTCGTCGAGCTTGATGCGGATGCGCTTGATCCACTCCTTGTACGGGTGGCTCTTGGCGAGTTGGTCCTTGAGTTCGCGGTCGTCGATGATGCGGCCCTGCTCGGTGTCGATCAGGAACATCTTGCCCGGCTGCAAGCGCCATTTATTGGTGATGCGGCTCTCGGGAATCGGTAGCACGCCGACCTCGGAGGCCATCACCACGAGATCGTCGTCGGTGACGATGTAACGCGCCGGCCGCAGGCCGTTACGGTCGAGCGTGGCGCCGATCTTCACGCCGTCAGTGAAAGCGATCGCGGCCGGGCCGTCCCACGGCTCCATCATGGCCGCGTGGTACTCGTAGAACGCGCGCCGATGGTCGTCCATCAGCGAATGCTGCTCCCAAGCCTCCGGGATCATCATCATCACCGCGTGCGCCATGGGGTAGCCCGCCATGGTCAGCAGTTCGAGGCAGTTGTCGAAGCAGGCGGTATCGCTCTGCCCGTCGTAGATGAGCGGCCACAGCTTGGCAAGGTCTTCCTTGAGTACAGGCGACGCCATCACGCCTTCGCGCGCGCGCATCCAGTTGAAATTGCCCTTGACCGTGTTGATCTCCCCGTTGTGCGCAACCATCCGGTACGGGTGCGCCAGTTCCCACGACGGGAAGGTGTTGGTGGAGAAGCGCTGGTGCACCAGCGCGATCGCGGAGACGACGCGCGGATCGTGCAGGTCTGCGTAGTAGCGACCGACCTGGTCGGCGAGCAGCAGGCCCTTGTAGACCACGGTGCGCGTCGACATCGACGGCACGAAGTACTCCTTGCCGTGCTGCAGGCGCAGCTTCTGGATCTTGTGGCTGGCGGTCTTGCGGATGATGTACAGCTTGCGCTCGAGCGCATCGGGCACCATCACGTCAGCGCCGCGGCCGATGAAGATCTGGCGGATCACCGGCTCGCGGTCGCGCACCAGCGGCGACATCGGCATCTCGCGGTCGACCGGCACGTCGCGCCAGCAGAGCACGACCTGACCTTCGGCGCGCACGGTACGTTCGAGTTCTTGCTCGCAGGCCAGGCGCGAGGCGTGCTCGCGCGGCAGGAAGATCATGCCGACGCCGTATTCGCCGGGCGGCGGGAGGGTGACGCCCTGGCGGGCCATTTCCTCCCGATAGAACGCGTCGGGCAACTGGATCAGGATCCCGGCGCCGTCGCCGCACAGCGGGTCAGCACCGATCGCGCCGCGGTGATCGAGGTTGTGCAGGATCAGCAGCGCCTGCTGGATCAGCGCATGGCTCGCCTTGCCCTTGATGTGCGCGACGAAGCCGACCCCGCAGGCATCGTGCTCGTGCGCCGATGCGTACAGGCCCCGGCCTGCTGCCTGTTCGACGATGTCATCCTGATCGCGCGCGTCCATGAGCCCCTCCCGGCTGATACCCACGGCACTGTAATGCGACGCACCATGCGGCTCAACCACAAAAAACGGGGTCAGGTACGTTTTTCAGTACCATGGCTCGGCTCGCGGGAAAATTGGGGACAGATCAAGAAGCGATCAGCTTGCGCGGGCGACCTCGCGGCTTGGGCAAGGGACGCCGTTCAATCTGCGCTTCGACCGCCTTGCCGAACGCCGTCGACCCGACAACCCAGCCGCCCTGGATCGCGGCGCGCAGGGTATTGACCTCCTCAGCGTCGGCCGACTGCTCGAACAATCGCCGGTACGCCGCCTGCCGCTCGAACGGCGTATTGCCGAGCGACCAGATCAGCGGGTGTTCTTCGATCAGCGCCTCGGGCCGCAGTCCGACATGGTGTGCGTGGCTCGACCAGCGGTACTGAGCCGGATCGCTCACCATCCCGGCCCGGACCGGGTTCATCTCGATATACCGAGAGCACGCGAAAAGATAGCGCTCACTCTCGATGACAGAACCGCGAAACCTTCCCTCCCAAAGTGTGCCGGTGCGGGCATGGCGCCGGTTGAACCAGATCACGTAGCGCCGACCCAGGGCCTGCATCAGCCGGCTGAGCGCCGGTGCTTCGGCCGGCGTCAGCAGCAGATGCACGTGGTTCGGCATCAGGACATAGGCATGCACGGCGACCCGATGCGCGGGCGCGAGGTCACCAAGCAGCGCGATAAAGCGCTCGCAGTCGGCGGCGTCGCGGAACACTTCCTGGCGGTTATTGCCGCGCTGGATGACGTGGTGAGGGTGGCCGGGAACGGTCAGCCGCGGTAGTCGCGCCATCGGAGTCCTTGGTCAGGTCAGAAAATCGAAAATCGTACCTGACCCCGATTTTCTGCGATTTTCTGTCAGGACTCGCCGATAGCGAACAGACGTCGGTGTTCTTTCATGGCGTAGCGATCGGTCATGCCGGCCACGTAGTCGGCGATCGCGCGCGGCTTGTCGATCGCGGCACGCGCCTGGTGGTCGGGCGGCAACAACCGCGGCTCGTCCATGAACGCGCCGAAGAGGTCGCTCACGATGCGCCGCGCCTTGGCCGTCATCCGCATCACCTGGTAGTGGCGATAGAGGTGCTGGAAAAGAAAGCGCTTGAGTTCGTCGGCCTGCGCACGCACGGCCGGACTGAATGCGACCAGCGGCTGCGCGCGACGCACGTCATCGACGCCAGCCAGGCCGGCCTCGTGGATGCGCCGGCCGGTCTCGGCGAGCAGGTCGCCGACCAGCGTGTTGATCATGCGGCGGATGGTCTCGTGCGTGAGGCGCCGGTCAGGCAGGTCGGCATGCTCGCTGCGCACGGCGTGCGCGATGCGCGCGAACAGCGGCACGTCATCGAGCTGGCGCAGGCTGAGCAGGCCGGAACGCAGGCCATCGTCGATATCGTGGTTGTTGTAGGCAATCTCGTCGGCGAGGTTAGCCAGTTGCGCCTCCAGCGACGGCTGCTGGCGCTTGAGGAAGCGCTCGCCGAGCGGTCCAAGGCGCCGCGCGTTCTCCTGCGAGCAGTGCTTGAGGATGCCCTCGCGCGTTTCGAAGGTCAGGTTCAGGCCGTTGAACGCGGCATAGCGCTCCTCGAGTTCATCGACCACACGCAGCGACTGCAGGTTGTGCTCGAAGCCGCCGAACGCGTGCATGCACTCGTTGAGCGCGTCCTGCCCGGCGTGGCCGAACGGCGTGTGGCCTAGATCGTGCGCGAGCGAGATGGCTTCGGTGAGGTCTTCGTTCAGGTGCAGGTTGCGCGCCAGCGAGCGGGCGATCTGCGCCACTTCGAGCGAGTGCGTCAGCCGCGTGCGGAACAGGTCGCCCTCGTGGTTGACGAACACCTGCGTCTTGTACTCGAGGCGGCGAAAGGCGGTCGAGTGGATGATGCGGTCGCGGTCGCGCTGGAAGGCGCTGCGCGTCGGCGCCTCCGGTTCGGCAAGCTGGCGCCCGCGCGAGTTGGCCGACTGCACGGCGTAGGTAGCCAGCATCATCGCGCCCGGCTCAGACATAGCCGCCCGCCGCGAGCGTGGCATCGAGCACGTCCGCGAGCACCGTGCGCTGGACGGCGCGGCCGATGCGTTCGAGCACGATGAAGCCGATGCGGCCGGCTTCGGCTTTCTTGTCGCCTGCCATCGATGCCAGCGCCGCGTGGTGCGACAGGCCCGCGATGCGCGTCGGCAGCCCGGCGGCGGCGATAGTGGCCTCGATCCGCGCGACATCCTGCGCGCTGACCAGGCCGAGCCGGCGAGACAGATCCGCGGCCAGGCACATTCCGCAACCGACCGCTTCGCCGTGCAGCCAGTGACCATAGCCCGCGAGCGCTTCGATCGCATGGCCGAACGTATGGCCGAGGTTCAACAGCGCCCGCTCGCCCGACTCCTTCTCGTCGCGCGACACGACACCGGCCTTGATCTCGCACGAGCGCGCCACGGCCCGCATCAGCGCATCGGCCTCGCACTGGCGCAGCGCGGCCATGTCGCGCGCGACGGCCTCGAAGTAGTCGGCATCGGCCAACAGGCCGTGCTTGATCACTTCGGCCAGGCCGGCCGACAGTTCACGCGCCGGCAACGAGCGCAGCACGTCGGTGTCGGCCACCACCAGCACCGGCTGGTGGAAGGCACCGATCAGGTTCTTGCCGCTCGGATGGTTGACGCCAGTCTTGCCACCGACCGACGAATCGACCTGCGCCAGAAGCGTGGTCGGCACCTGCACGAAGCGGATGCCGCGCATGAAGACGCTCGCGGCAAACCCTGCAATGTCGCCGACCACGCCGCCACCCAGCGCGACGACGATCGACTTGCGATCGGCGCGATGGCTGACCAGCGCATCGATCACGTGCTCGACGGCAGCAAGTGTCTTGCCGGACTCTCCGTCACGCAACCGACAGATGCCGGTTGGTGCCACCGTGCCCAGCTGGCGCACCAGGTCGTCTGCATACAGCCCGGCAACATTCTCGTCGGTGACGATCAGGAGCCGGGTCGGCGCCAGCATCGCGATGCGCTCGGCCAACTGCGCTCGCGCGCCCGCGCCGATGACGATCTCGTAGGAACCGCCGGGAATCGCGACCGGAACGTGCTTCATGTAAGGATTCTATGCGGCACATGGAACGGACCGCGGTTCGCCCGCCCCGGCGATGGCGCGACGTCATCGCAGAGGCGCCGTGGGCTGGGGGGGGGCGCAGGCGAAACATTCTCGCGCAGCGTGCCTGCCGTGCACTGGCGCGCGCATTGGGTCCTCCCCAAAGACTGCACCGCGCACCCGCCCGTCGCCTACCTGCCTGCAGCTGCGCGCAGGTGCGACTGCACGCGCGGCTCCTCCAGGATGCGGGCGACCAGCCGGCGCGGATTGGACGCCGGCGAGGCAAACGTCAGGTGTGCGGTCTGCGCATACAGCGGCTCGCGCTGCTGCAGCAGTTCGACGATCCGCGCCCGCGGGTCTGCAGTCTGCAACAGCGGGCGGGTACGGTCGTTGGCCGTGCGGCGTGCGATCTCGTCGGCGCTGGCCTGCAGGTAGATGACCAAACCACGCGCTCGCAGGTGGGCCCGATTGTCTTCCCACAGCACGGCACCGCCGCCCGTGGCCAGGATCGTCTTCGAGCGCCGGGTCAGTTCCTCGATCAGTGCCGCTTCGCGCTTGCGAAATCCGGCTTCGCCTTCGAGTTCGAAGATGGTTGCGATCGGCACCCCGCTGCGTGCCTCAAGTTCGCGATCGCAGTCGATGAAGTCGAAGCCGGTGGCTTTGGCCAGCAGGCGGCCGACGGTCGTCTTTCCGGCCCCCATCATGCCGACCAGAATGAACAACGCCGGGGCTGGCTCGGAGCCAGGACCCGGCGTCAAACCCGCCGACCCGCAATCGCCCGGGGTCACGCGGTCGAATCGCGGTGCGGGCGCCTAGCGAATGGCCGCCGCCACCCGCTCGGACACGACGCGCGGCGTGATGAAGATCAGCAGTTCGCTGCGGTTGCTGACGCGCTGCGTGTTGCGGAACAGCGCGCCCATCACCGGCAGGTCTCCAAGGAACGGCACCTTGGTGACCGTGGTGCGCTCGAGCTGCTCGTAGATGCCGCCCAGCACGACCGTGCCGCCGTTATCCACCAGCACCTGCGTCTGCACGTTCTTTGTGTCGATCGCCGGGCCGGCCGCCGTGTCCTGGCCGCGGCTGTCCTTGTTGACCTTGACGTCGAGGAAAATCGCGCCTTCCGGCGTGATCTGCGGCGTGACCTCGAGCTTCAGCGTGGCCTTGCGGAACGAGATGCTGGTCGCGCCGCTGGAGGTGGCCTGCTGGTACGGGATCTCAGTGCCCTGCTCGATCGTGGCCTTGACTTTGTCAGCGGTCACCACGCGCGGGCTGGAGACGATCTTGCCGCGGCCCTCCGCTTCCAACGCAGTGACTTCGAGGTTAAGCGCCGTGCTCAGGCTCTGGTTCACCAGCGTCAGCGCGAAACTGCCGGCATTGAAGCCGCCAATCGGCGAGGCCGGCAGGTTGACATAGTTGACTTGCGACACCCCGACCCCGGACAGACTGCCCGACGACGGCGCCAAGCCAGTGTTCGGGTTGCCGGTGCCGCCCGAACCGGAGCCGCTGGTGGTCACACCGGTGCCACCACCGAAAGCGCCGGTGTTCGTCACGCGCGCCACGCCGAAGCGAATGCCCAGGTTGCGGCTGAAGTCGTCCGATGCCTCGACGATCCGGGCCTCGATCAGCACCTGCGGCTGCGGAATGTCGACCCGCTGGATCAAGCGACGCACCTCCTCCAGCTTGGCTGCGGTGTCGTTGACGATCAGCAGGTTGGTGCGCGGATCCCACAGCGCGCTGCCGCGCTTGGACAGGATGCGCTGCTTGTCGTCGGTGACGATCTTCGTGAACGCATCGACCTTCGCGTAATTGAGCTGGAAGTACTCGGTGCGCAGCGGCTCGAGATCGGCCAGCTGGTTGCGCGATTCGAGCTCGAGCTTCTCCTTGGTGGCCAACTCCTCGCGCGGGGCAACGATCAGGACGTTGCCGTTCTTGCGCATGTCCAGGCCCTTGCTCTGCAGGATGATGTCAAGTGCCTGGTCCCACGGCACATCCTTCAGACGCAGCGTGATTGAGCCGCCCACGGAATCGCTGGTGATGATGTTCAGGTTGGTGAAGTCGGCGATCACCTGCAGCAGCGAACGCACATCGACGTTCTGGAAGTTCAGCGACAAACGCTCGCCCTGGTAGCCCTGGCGCGAGCCCTGGAACAGGCGTGTCGGGTCTTCCTTGACCGGCTTGACCTCGACCACGAACCGCGTGTCGCTCTGATAGGCGTTCTGCTCCCACAGGCCGCGTGGCTCGATCGTCATGCGCACATTGCTGCCCTGCTGGACCGTGCTGACCATCGCCACCGGCGTGCCGAAGTCGCTCACATCCAGCCGGCGCCGCAGCGCCTCGGGTAGCGAGGTGTTCAGGAAGTCGACCACGATCTGCTGGCCCTGCTGGCGAATGTCGACGCTCGTGCTCGGGTCCGACAGGTCGACCACGACCCGGCCTTCGCCTTCGCTGCCGCGACGGAAGTCGACCGCGCGCAGCGCGCGGGGACCCTCGGCCACGGCGGGCCGCGGCGCAGCGCCCGGCGCGGCCGGGGCGGCGTCGGCCGCCCGGAAGGTCGTCGAGTCGACGCTGGCCCCGAGCGCGACCGTGATCACGTTGCCATCGACGCTGATGGCGTGCGTCACCGGACGCCGCAAATTGAGCACGACGCGGGCACGGCCTTGGGCCTGAACCACGTTGACCGAGCGCAGATCACCCTGATTGATCTCGACCAGGTTGCGGCCGAGGTTGTTCGCCGTCTGCGGCAGGTCGATCGCGATACGCGCCGGATTGGCGACCGAGAAGCTCGGCGGCACGGTACCCGCCGCGCCCTTGAGCTGGATGGTAAGGACGGTGTTGGTCCCGGTCTGCGCGGCTTCGATGCGCTCGATGCTGTTGCCAGCGACGTCACCCGCGGCCGCTTGCGCCGAAGCCGTCGAAGGCAGCGACACCAGCAGCGCCGGGGCGCAGGCCATCACCGCCGCGGCGGCCAAGAACTTCCACGCTGACTTCATCGCTTGCTCCCTTGCTGCGAACGCGCCGGTCCTTCCTGCAGTTCCAGACGAGCAGGCCGTTCGACCCACTCCCCGGCGGCGTCCTGCACGATTTCCTTCAATTGCACCTCGGTCTCCGAGATGCGCGTTATCAGGCCGAAGTTCTGGCCCACGTAATTGCCGACCCGCACCATGTGCGTCGACCCGTTGCTTTCGAGCAGGGCGACATTGGTACCGGACTGCCACATCATGCCGACCATGCGCACCTGGTCGAGCGGGAATCCCTCGAGCGTCTCGCGGCGCCGGTCGAGGTCGGGCTTGATCGCCGAGGCCGAGGCCCGCGCCTGCTGCTGGCGCGCCACGGCCATCATGATCTTCTGGCCATCGAAGGGATCGACCACGGCCTTGCTGTCGTAGGCCTGAGGCGTGAACTCCTTCGGCTCCGGCACCGGCTGGACGTTGGGCTTCATCGTCTGCCGCGTGTCGTTCATCCACTGCTGCAGTTCGGCCTGGCCTGTCAGATCACATCCGGCCACCAGGAGGGTGCCACCCGCGACGAGGAAAGCTTGTATGAGTTTCATCGGGGCCACCTACTTCTTCGCCTTGGCGGCCTGCTGGGCCTTGCGCTGGTTGGCGATTTCTTCCTCATCGAGGTAACGGAAGGTCTTGGCAGTCGCATCGAGTGTCAGCGCGCCGTCCTTGCCGCTCACCAACGAGAGATTGTTAAGCGTCACGATCCGCGGCAGATTGGCGATGTCGCCGGTGAACGCGCCCAGGTCGTGGTAGCGACCCGAGATCTTCACCGCGATCGGCAGTTCGGCGTAGTAGTCCTTGACATTGACTTGCCCTGGGCGGAACAGCTCGAACTGCAGCCCGCGGCCCACACCGGCCTGGTTGATGTCCGACAGCAACGCGTCCATCTCGGCCTTGCTCGGCAACTGCTTCTCCAGCGTCAACACGTACTGGCTGACCTGCTCTTTCTGGCGGCGCAGTTCGTCCAGGTTGATCGCCTGCTGCAGCTTCTGCTGGTACTGCGACTTCAGGTTGGTCTCTTCCTGGCGCAGGCCATCGAGCTGCTCGACCTGCGACTTCCAGACCGCAAACCAGCCGATGGCGGCACAGGCGGCGATGATGAAGATCCAGAGCGTGATGCGCGGGGCGATCGGCCAGACGCCGACGTTTTCGAGCGTCAGGCCCTTGAACTGCGACATGACGTCGCGCGAGGAACTGGCCATGGGTCAGGCTTTCGTTGAGGGCATCACTTCTGTGCCGTCTGGGCCACAGGTGCACCGGCCGCGGGTGCGGGGCGCGGGGCGGTCTTGCCCGACTGCAGTTGTGCGCGTTCCGGCGTGGGACGCATGAAGAAGTTCAGCGAGAACTCGAACAGGCGACGCTGCACGCCCTGCGGCGACTGGCCGGCCACCTTGATCTCGATGAGCTCCGGCCGCTCCACGTAGGGCGAGTTGTTCTGCAGGTTGCGCAGGTACTCGGAGACGCGCTCGTTGGACGCAGCCCAGCCCGCGACGTTGACCTTGTTGCCTTCCTGCTTGATGGCGCGCAGGTAGATGCCTTCGGGCGTCTGCCGCGTCAACTCCGACAGCATGTAGACGGGCTGGTTGCGGTCCGCCTGCAAGTCCTCGACCGCGCGCTGGCGCGCCCGCAGCGCGTCGATCTCCTGGCGCAGCGTGGCGATTTCCTTGATCTGGTTGTCGAGCTTGCGGTTTTCCGCGCTGATGAACTCGTTGCGTTCGATCTGGTTGCCGATGTAGCCCTGCAACACGGTCCAGACCATGCCGACCAACGCGGCGCCGGCCACGAAGCTCAGTCCGGTGAAGAACCAGAACAGCTTCTTCTGCCGCTCGCGCCTGGCCTCGCGATGCGGCAACAGGTTGATGCGAATGGCCATTAGTCGAACCTCCGCATCGCCAGCCCGCAGGGCGTGAGCAGCGCCGGCGCATCCAGCCGCAACTGCTTCTCACGCACACTGGGCGCGATCTCCATGCCCTTGAACGGAGAAATCACCGAGGTCGGCACCTGGGCCCGCTCCATCAGTGCTTCCGGCAGGCCGGTGAGCACGGCCGAACCGCCGGCCAGCATGATCTGGTCGACCCGCGTATACGGCGTCGAGGTGAAGAAGAACTGCAGCGCGCGCGTGATCTCGGTCGCGGCGGTGTCGATGAACGGACGCAGCACCTCGTTCTCGTAGTTGGCGGGCAGATCACCGCTGCGCTTCTTCTGCTCGGCCTCCTCGGCCGGAATGCCGTAGGCGCGCGCAATGTCGCCGGTGAGCTGCTGGCCGCCGAACGGCTGTTCGCGCTCGTAGATCGCTTCGCCGTCATGGATGACGGTCACGCTGGTGGTATTGGCGCCGACGTAGAACACGGCGATCACCAGGCCGTCGCCACCGCTCGGCAACTGCGCGATCAGGCGCTCGAGCGCGCCGCGCATCGCGTAGGACTCGACATCCACCACCACCGGCTTGAGGCCCGCCGCCTGCACCACGGCCATGCGGTCCTCGACCTTTTCCTTGCGCGAGGCCGCAATCAGCACCTCGACGTCGTCCGGGGCGTTCGCGATCGGGCCGAGCACCTGGAAATCGAGACTCACCTCGTCCAGCGCGAACGGGATGTACTGGTTGGCTTCGCTCTCGACCTGCATCTCGAGTTCTTCTTCGCGCAGGTTGGCGGGCAGGGCGATGCGTTTGGTGATGACCGCCGAGGCCGGCAGCGCCATGGCCACGTTCTTGACCCGGCAGCCGGCGCGGCGCCAGGCGCGACGCACGGCATCGGCCACGACATCGATCTTGTCGATGTTGCCGTCCACCACGGCACCGCGGGGCAGCGGCTCGATCGCATAGCGCTCGAGCCGGAGTGCGCCGCCGATGGACTGCGACAGCTCGACCAGCTTGACGCTGGACGAACCGATGTCGAGCCCGACCAAAGGCGGCGTCTTCGACGAAAACGGCAACTCGAAGGGCAAGGCAACGCTCCCGAAGGACGCGGATCAGATCGCTAGCCGAAACAAGGACCGCGTCAGGGACGCGGACGGGACGGCGATCAAGCGCATGTCAGGACGCGGGACCACAGCCGTATTTTCCTTATCTTTCGAGCGTTTACCGCAGTTTTGTTGGATGCTACTTGAAATCCTAACAACACAAGCACAAGCGGCACAAGACAATCGATCTCTCGAACACTGGCTGTTTTGGGGGATTCCGAACCTGATCGCCAGAGACCTGTCCGAACCATCGCGCAGATCGACATGCTTGGCGCCCCGGACAACGGGCCGCACAGCGCGTCGGGCCCACACGCAGCACCGGTCGACCGGCTGCGCAAGCATCTGCGCATCAACCAAACGAGGTCGCCGTCTTGCGTCGGGCGCAGCGTAAGTCGGCCGTTCGACCGCTTCCTATAATCCAGACGACTTCCCACACTGACGCATCGAGCGCGCGCCGCGGCGTCGATGCCAGCGGGCCCGATCGCGGGCCCTTCACTCCCGACCCGGACCCACCAGGTGTCAAGCGATTCCCCCGACTCACCACCCACGCACAGTCAACGCCGCTGGCCGGCGTCGACGGCCGGCCGGGTGCTGCTGAACCTCGGCCTGCTCGGCGCGGGCGGCGTGATCGGCGCCGCACTGCTGCTGACGTTCGTGTTCGCGGTGGCCTACTCGAACCTGCCGCCGATCGACACGCTGGTCGATTACCGGCCGAAGATCCCGCTGCGCGTCTGGAGCGCCGATGGCGTCCTGCTGGGCGAGTTCGGCGAAGAGCGGCGCGAGTACGTGAAGATCGAGGACGTGCCGCCCGCCCTGAAGCAGGCCATCCTCGCCGCCGAGGATGACCGCTTCTACCAGCACCGTGGGGTCGATTACGCCGGTCTCACGCGGGCGGTCCTGGCCAACTTCGTCAGCGGCCGGCGCGGCCAGGGCGGCAGCACGATCACCATGCAGATCGCTCGCACCTTTTATCTGCCGAGCGAGAAGCTCTACACGCGCAAGATTTACGAGATCGCGCTGGCCTTCAAGATCGAAGCCGAACTGTCCAAGGACAGGATTCTGGAGGTCTACATCAACCAGATCTTCCTCGGCCAGCGCGCCTATGGTTTCGGTGCGGCCGCGCAGACCTACTTCGGCAAGAAGCTGGCCGACCTGTCGGTCGGCGAGCTGGCGGTGCTGGCCGGATTGCCGGTGGCGCCGAGCGCCTTCAATCCGCGCGTCAACCCCAAGCGAGCCAAGGCCCGCCAGCAGTACGTGCTGGGTCGCATGCTGCAACTCGGCTACATCGACAAGCCGACCCACGACGGTGCCGTGGCCACACCGATCGAAGCGCGCGGCGGCACGGTCGGGGCAACCGGCGCCGGCAGCGGCGGCAACACAGCCCGCTCCCGCGTGCACGCGGAGTTCGCCGCCGAAGTCGCGCGCCAGCTGATGTTCGACGTGTTTCGCGAAGAGACCTACACGCGCGGGCTGAACGTCTACACGACGATCGTGCCGGCCGAGCAGCAGGCGGCCTGGGAATCGCTGCGAACCCAGGTACTGGATTACGACCGTCGCTACGGCTATCGCGGACCCGAGGCCTTCGTCGAACTGGGCAGCGACCCGGCAGTGCGCGAACAGCGGATCGAGGACGCACTGATCGAGGCAATCGACAGTCCGAACCTGATCCCAGCCATCGTGCTCGAAGCCTCACCCAGGTCGGTACGTGCCGTGCTGCAGGGCGGCGTCGAGGCCGAGATCAAGGGCGATGGCCTGCGATTCGCAGCGCGCTCGCTCGACCCGAAGGCGCAGCCGACGCGGCGCATCGTGCCGGGTGCCGTGGTGCGACTGAAGCCGTTGGCGGGCAAGACACCCGGCTGGGAGATCGTGCAACTGCCGCAGGTCGAGGCTGCCTTCGTCGCCGCCAACGCCAGCGACGGCGCGGTGCGTGCACTGGTCGGCGGATTCGACTTCAACCTCAACAAGTTCAACCACGTGACGCAGGCCTGGCGCCAGCCCGGCTCGAGTTTCAAGCCCTTCATCTACTCGGCCGCGCTGGAACGTGGCTTCATGCCGAGCACGCTGATCAACGACGCGCCGCTGATCGTCGATCCCGACCTCACCGGCGGGCAGGTGTGGGAGCCGAAGAACTACGACGGCAAGTTCGAAGGGCCGCTGCGGCTGCGGCAGGGACTGGCGAAGTCGAAGAACCTGGTGTCGATTCGCGTGCTGCAGGCGATCACGCCGCAGTTCGCGCAGAAGCACGTGCAGAGCTTCGGCTTCGAGCCGGAGCGCCACCCGGCCTACCTGACGATGGCGCTCGGCGCGGGCTCGGTCACGCCGTGGCAGTTGCTATCCGGCTACACGGTGTTCGCCACCGGCGGCTACCGCGTCAATCCCTACCTGATTACGCGCGTCACCGACGCCGGAGGCAAGCCGCTGATGGAAGCGCAGCCGCTGCAGGCCGGAGTCGAACAGAACCGCGTGCTGTCGGCGCGCAACGCCTACATGATGGACAGTCTTCTGCGCGACGTGGTGCGGTTCGGCACCGCGGCTCGCGCCAACGTTCTCAAGCGGGCCGATCTCGCAGGCAAGACCGGCACCACCAATGACACGCACGACGCCTGGTTCGCGGGCTACGCCGGCGGCCTGGTGGGCGTGGGCTGGATGGGCTTCGATCAGCCGCGGCCGCTGGGTGAGCGTGAAACGGGCGGCGGGCTGGCGCTGCCGATCTGGATCAACTTCATGGCCAGCGCACTGAAGGACCGGCCCGAGATCGTCGGCGAGCCGCCCGAAGGCATCGTCACCATCGGTGGCGAGATCTTCTACGCGGAGTACCCGCCGGGCGCGGGCGTCACCAGCCTCGGCCTCGAAGACGGCCTGCCGCCGGAAGAGCAGAAGAAGGCCGAAACGGTGCGCGACCAGATCTTCTGAGCGCGCGCGGCCGGCGCGGCACTCACGGGCGCGGGCTGAGTACCAGCAGTTCGCCGCCCTGCGTCGACAGGATGCGCGACAGCGCCGCGAACAATTCGCTGCCATCGCGTGTGTCGCACCACAGATCGCCCTGGCGGGCGTAGTGGAACCCACCGCTCTTGGCAGCGACCCAGATCTGCCGCATCGGCGCCTGGCTGTTGACCACGACCTTCGATCCGTCGCCCAGTTCGAGCGTCAGCACATTGCCGGTACGCGCGGCCTCGATGTCGGCACCGGTCGCCTCGACCGCTGTTTCGATCGCATCGAGCGTGGCCTCCGCCAGTGCATTGAATTCGGTCTCGTTCATCGTAAGTGGACGCCGGGCAAGGTGGCAAAGGCTGCGTGATAGATTGTTTGCATGCTCAAGCGTGCCGCGCTGATTCTAGTCGTTGCCTCGCTCGCGACCCTCGGCGCGTGCGGCCAGAAGGGGCCGCTGTACGTGCCGGGCGTGCCGCCAAACGCTGCTTGGCCGTACCCCGACCCGCCGCGCAAGGGACCGCCGCCCGCACCGCGGGTGCCGGACCTGCCGGGCACATCCGACGAGACCCGATGACCGACTTGCTTCCGACCGCGACCGCGTTCGTGCGGCGCGCCGGCGCGCTGCATTGCGACGACGTGCCGCTGGCGGCCATCGCCGAGCGCTTCGGCACGCCGACCTATGTGTACTCCGCACGCGCCATTCGCGCGGCCTACGGTGCGTATGCCGATGCGCTCGCCGGGCGGCGCGCACTGATCTGCTACGCCATGAAGGCGAACCCGAACCTGGCCGTGCTCAATCTGCTGGCACGCGCAGGCGCCGGCTTCGACATCGTCTCCGGCGGCGAACTGGCGCGGGTGCGCGCAGCCGGGGGCGACCCGCGCAAGGTCGTGTTCTCGGGTGTGGGCAAGACCGCGGACGAGATCCGCGCCGCGCTGGACGCGGGCATCCGCTGCTTCAACCTCGAATCGGACAGCGAGCTTAACCAGGTGCAGCAGGTGGCGCAGGCGATGGGCGTGCGCGCGCCGGTGTCGGTACGCACCAACCCCGACGTCGATCCGAAAACGCATCCGTACATCACCACCGGCCTGAAGCAGAACAAGTTCGGCGTGGCGTTCGCCGACACGCTGGCGCTGTACCGGCGCGCGGCGCAGCTGCCGAACATCCAGATCGTCGGCATCGACTGCCACATCGGCTCGCAGATCACCGAGATCGCGCCCTATGTCGACGCCGCCGACAAACTGCTCGACCTGGTCGATGCGCTGGCGCGCGAAGGCATCCACCTGGCGCACATCGACTTCGGCGGCGGCCTGGGCATCACCTACCGCGACGAGGCGCCGCCCACGGCCGGCGAGTTGATCGCCGCCGTGCTGGCGCGCGTCGACGCCCGCGGCCATGGCGACAAGGAGATCGTGTTCGAACCGGGTCGCTCGCTGGTGGGGGGCGCAGGCGCACTGCTCACGCGCGTGAACATCGTCAAGGCCGGCAGCGAGAAGAATTTCGCCATCGTCGATGCGGCGATGAACGACCTGCTGCGGCCGGCGCTGTACCAGGCCTGGATGGACGTGCAGCCGGCGCAACTGTCTGCGGAACGCGCCGCAGGCCGCTACGATGTGGTCGGCCCCGTGTGCGAGTCCGGCGACTGGCTGGCGCGCGACCGCGACCTGGCGATCGCGCCGGGCGACCTGCTCGCCGTGCTCGGTGCCGGCGCCTACGGCATGAGCATGGCCAGCAACTACAACTCGCGCGGCCGCGCGGCCGAGGTGATGGTCGACGGCGCGCAGGTATACGAAGTGCGCCGCCGCGAGACCGTCGAGGAACTGTTCGCCAGCGAAAGCGTGCTGCCGTAGCGCTGCGCGCCCGGCGGGCCGACCAATATCAGCGCGTGCTGAACCAGCGCGCCAGGCGCACCCCGAGCAGACCGCCGATGACGATCGCGTAGATCGTCGGTTCGCCGACATCGTTCTTGCCGGCCTTGTGCCACCAGAAGTGCAGGATCGCGGCGAGCGCGATCAGATAGACCAGCTTGTGCAGGCGCTGCCAGTTGCGCGCCCCGAGCCGCCGCACCATTCCATTGCTGGACGTGATCGCCAGCGGCACCAGCATCACGAACGCCGCGAAGCCGGCCGTGACGTAGGGGCGCTTGATGATGTCGGTGACGATTGCCTGCAGATCGAACCAGTGGTCGAGCCCGACATAGGTCGAGACGTGCAGCAGCGCGTAGAAGAAGCAGAACAGGCCGGCCATCCGGCGCAATCGCAGCAGCCAGGCCCAGCCCGTCAGCTGCCGCAGCGGGGTCACGGCCAGCGTCGCGCACAGCAGCACCAGCGCCCAGGTCCCGAGCGAGCGCGTGACGAACTCGACCGGATTGGCACCGAGCCCATCCGTGGCGCCGAGATAGACCAGGCGCAGCAGCGGCAGCAATGCCAGCAGAAACAGCGCCGCCTGAAGACGCGCGAAAACCGGCGCCGGCAGCACCGGCGGCACCCGGCCGAACCACCGCGCCAGTCCCTCCGCGCGCACGGCCTCACCGGCCATCAGTAGAACTTCCGCAGGTCCATGCCGGCATACAGCGACGCCACCTGTTCGCCGTAGCCGTTGAACATCAGCGTCGGGCGGCGCTTGGCGAACAGGCCATCTTCGCCGAGCCGCCGCTCGCTGGCCTGGGTCCAGCGCGGATGGTCGACGGTCGGATTGACGTTCGCGTAGAAGCCGTACTCGCTTGGCTGCGAACGCTGCCAGCTGTTGACCGGCGGCTTGTCGGTGAAGCGGATGCGCACCAGCGACTTCGCGCTCTTGAAGCCGTACTTCCACGGCACGACCAGCCGCACCGGCGCGCCGTTCTGGTGGGGCAGCACTTCGCCGTACAGGCCGAAGGTCAGCAAGGTCAGCGGGTGCATCGCCTCGTCCAGCCGCAGTCCCTCGGTGTAGGGCCACTGGATGACGCTAGTGCGCAACCCGGGCATCTGCTTGGCGTCGGCCAGCGTGGTGAACTCGACGAACTTTGCGTTGCCGGTCGGCTCCACGCGCTTGACCAATTCCGCCAGCGGAAAGCCGATCCACGGCACCACCGCGGACCAGGCCTCGACGCAGCGCAGCCGGTACACCCGCTCCTCCAGCGGCGCCAGCTTCAGCAGTTCGTCGATGTCGAAACTGCGGCCGCGCCGCACCTCGCCATCGACCACCACCGACCACGGTCGCGGCTTGAGCATCTTGGGCGCATAGCGCGACGGATCCTCCTTGTCGGTGCCGAACTCGTAGAAATTGCAGTACTCGGTGACGAGCTTGTACGGCGTAGGCCGTTCCATCGTCGACAAGGGGCTCGGCCGCGCGGCGAGTTTCTGTGCCGTGCTCGACTGCGCCTGCGGCGCGCCTGCCTGGCCCACAAGGCCCGCCGCGGCAGCGGCTTGCAACATCCGGCGGCGCGCCTGCCACACCGCACGCGGCGTGATCTGCGACGGGGCGATATCGGCGGGACGGCGAATCAACATCGAACAGGCTCCTGGGCGAAACGAGCAGGTTTCAAGCAGACGGCGTTCGGGATCGAAGCACAGGCGCATTCGTGCGCAGCGCCGCCGACGTTACAGCGGCTGGCAGGTTTCGGCTTCCGGCGGACCGCACCCGCCGCACGCAGCGCCGACCTGCCACCGCGGCGTAGACTCCGTCAACGCTGGCCTCCGACTCGGACGCCGGCGTTTTTCTTGCCTGCCGCCCACGCCACGAGGTCTGCGCCATGCACATCGAGCACGAGATCAAGCTGGACTTCAAGGACGTGCTGATCCGACCCAAGCGCTCGACCCTGACCTCGCGTTCCAACGTGGACATCTCGCGCCAGTTCGAGTTCCGCCATGGCAAGCAGCGCTACGAGGGCATTCCGATCATCGCCGCCAACATGGACACCACCGGTACGTTCGAGATGGCGCGCGTGCTGGCGCCCGCCGGGCTGTCGGTCGCCCTGCACAAGCACTACCAGGTGGATGACTACATCGCCTTCTACCGCACGCTCGAACGGCCGTCGGCGGCCTTCTATTCCATCGGCATCACGCGCGCCGACGAGGAGAAGTTCGGCCGGGTCATGCAGGCGGTCGGCGAGCGCATCGGCTTTGCCTGCATCGATGTCGCCAACGGCTATCACGAGAACTTCGTCACCTTCGTTGCCCGCATCCGCGCGGCCTATTCGACGCTGGTCATCATGGCCGGCAACGTGGTCACCGGCGAGATGACCGAGCAGCTGATTCTGTCAGGGGCCGACATCGTCAAGGTCGGCATCGGCCCCGGCTCGGTGTGCACCACGCGCAAGATGACCGGGGTGGGCTACCCGCAGTTGTCGGCGGTGATCGAGTGCGCCGACGCGGCACATGGACTGGGCGGCCTGATCTGCGCCGACGGCGGGTGCACCACGCCGGGCGACGTCGCCAAGGCCTTTGGCGGCGGTGCCGACTTCGTAATGCTGGGCGGCATGTTCGCCGGCCATGACGAGTCCGGCGGCGAGCGCGTGGAGCGCGACGGCCAGATGTTCCGACGCTTCTACGGCATGAGCAGCAAGGCGGCGATGGACAAGCACGCCGGCGGCGTGGCCGGCTACCGCGCTGCCGAAGGCAAGGACGTGCTGATTCCCGATCGCGGCCCGGTAGAGGGCACGGTGCAGGAGATCCTCGGCGGCGTGCGCTCGGCCTGCACCTATGTCGGTGCGCGACGGCTCAAGGAACTGACGAAGCGCACCACCTTCGTCCGCGTGACGCAGCAGCTGAACGAGGTCTTCGGCAAGGGATGACGCGGCCGCGCTGAAACGCAAACGGGGCGCCGCGGCGCCCCGTTTCGTTTGCCGGCTGGCGACGCGCCAGCCCGTGCCGCTAGTGCAGCCCGGCGATGAAGTCAGACACGGCCTTCATCTCCGCATCCGACAGGCGCGCCGCGATCTGCGTCATCGAGGCGTTGTTGCGGCGGGTGCCGTCGCGGAACGCCTTCAGCTGCGCCTCGGAGTAATCGGCGTGCTGGCCGCCGATCCGCGGGTACTGGATCGGGATACCCGCGCCGGTCGGCGCATGGCAGCCGGCACAGGCCGGCACCTTCTTCTCGGGGATGCCGGCGCGATAGATGCGCTGGCCAAGCTCGAGGGTGTCCTTGTTGCGTGCGGTGCCGGGGGTCGGCTTCTGCGACGCGAACCAGGCCGCCACATGGCGCTTGTCGTCCGGCGACAGGGCAGAGGCGAAGCCGGTCATGATCGCGTTCACGCGCGCGTCCTTGTGGTCGGGCGCCTTGGTGTAGTCCTGCAACTGCTTGACGATGTACTCGGCGTGCTGGCCGTTGAGCTTCGGATTGATCGGGATCACCGAGTTGCCGTCCGCGCCGTGGCATGCCGCGCACACCCCCGCGGCGATCTGCTGGCCCTTGGCCGCGTCGGGCCGGACCGGCGCCGGTGCCTGCGCGCTCGCGGCGCCGATGCCGATGGAACAAAGCGCAAGCAAGGTTGCGCGACGGCCGAACTGGGAGATCATCAACTGGCCCCTGGGGTTTCTTGGTGGAGATCTTGATCGGTTCAAAGCTTGCGGCTGCCGGGCGCGGGGGCCGGATCGCGCATCGATTTGCGCACCGACCTGCGTCCGGGCGCCGTCACCGACATCCGTCCGGGACGCGCCCGGCGCCCGTTAAGCTGCGTCATTTTACTCGACCGGCGCATCCGGTCGCGGCCGCACCCGCCCGTGCATGGTCGGCCCACCCTCTGCCGGGCCGACCCCGTCCGCTTTCCAAGCCCATCCTCGGATCTCGACTTTGAGCCCATTCGCAGGCCTGTTCCACTCGGCGCGCTTCGCCACTTCGGTGGCCGAACCGGAGCAGTTGAACCAGGCCGACCTCCTCCTGCTGCCCGAAGTCGCCTTCGTCGGCCGCTCCAACGCTGGCAAGTCGAGCGCGATCAATGCCCTGACCCAGCAGCGCCAGCTGGCGTTCGCCTCGAAGACGCCCGGTCGCACCCAGCTGCTGAACTTCTTCGGCCTCAGCAGCAAGGACGAACAGGGGCACGCGGCGACGCGCGCCTACCTGGTCGACCTGCCGGGCTACGGCTTCGCCAAGGTGGACGATGCCACCCGCAGCCGCTGGGACACTTTGGTGGGCGGCTACCTGCAGTCGCGCCGGATGCTGGCCGGCGTGGTGCTGGTGATGGATGCGCGCCGACCGCTGATGCCGGCCGACCATGAACTGCTGCACTGGCTCATGCGGCGTGACGAGCCCGCCAAGATGCGGTTGCACATGCTGCTGTCGAAGGCTGACCAGCTCAGCACGACCGAGAAGCGCCGGGCCCAGGCCAGCGCCGAGGAACATGCGGACACCCTGCCCATGCCGACCTCGGTGCAACTGTTCTCGGCGCTCAAGCGCGACGGCCTGGAGGAGTTGCAGGACACGCTCGGCCAGTTGCTGCAGCGGTAGCCGCCGCTTGATCTGTCGCAGCCCGTCCGGACGGCACGCCGCGGCAGCCGCGGATATGATCTTTGCGCCTTGGTCTGCAACGGGTCCGCACCGCGCCCTGGCCGCGTGCGGCAAGCGGTGACGGTTCGGCGGACCAAAAAAAACCCCGAGCGATCGCTCAGGGTCGGAATGCCGGTTACGGCAACCCGCTCAGGGAGGAGAAGCGGGGAATGCCAAAAGATCCAAGGATCCTCCAGCACTCGATGCGAAGGCTTGCGCATCGGCCGATCTCGCCCAAGTGGGAATTTCCCGAATGAAGCTTCTTGGCCAGTTTCCGGACGTCCGCATGCGTCGCATGCGCCACGACGATTTCTCGCGCCGTTTGATGCGCGAGCATCACCTGCGCGTCGACGATCTCATCTACCCGGTGTTCGTGCTCGACGGCAACAACCGCCGGGAGGACGTGGGGTCGATGCCGGGCCTGCAACGACTGTCGCTCGACCTGCTGCTGCCGGTGGCCGAGGAGTGCGTGCAACTGGGCATCCCGGTAATGGCGCTGTTTCCGGTGATCGAGGGCAGTCTCAAGACGCCGGACGGGCGTGAAGCCACCAACCCCGATGGCCTCGTGCCGCGCGTGGTGCGCGCACTCAAGCAGCGCTTCCCGCAACTCGGCATGATGACCGACGTCGCGCTCGACCCGTTCACGACGCACGGACAGGACGGCCTGATCGACGACAACGGCTACGTGCTGAACGACGAGACGGTCGCGGTGCTCACGCAACAGGCGCTGACCCAGGCCGACGCCGGCGTCGACATCGTGGCGCCGAGCGACATGATGGACGGCCGCATCGGTGCGATTCGCAAGACGCTCGAGGCCAACGGCCACATCCATACGAAGATCATGGCCTACTCGGCCAAGTACGCCAGCGCCTTTTACGGACCGTTCCGCGACGCCGTCGGCTCCGCCGCCAACCTCGGCAAGAGCAACAAGGCCGTCTACCAGATGGACCCGGCCAACACCGACGAAGCGCTGTGGGAAGTGGCACTCGACCTGCAGGAAGGCGCCGACATGGTGATGGTCAAGCCCGGCATGCCGTATCTGGACATCGTCCGCCGCGTGAAGGACGAGTTCCGCGCGCCGACCTACGTCTACCAGGTCAGCGGCGAGTACGCGATGCTGATGGCAGCCATCCGCAACGGCTGGCTCGACGAGAAGAAAGTGATCCTCGAGGCGCTGCTGTCGTTCAAGCGCGCCGGCGCCGACGGCGTGCTCACCTACTTCGCGCTTCAGGTCGCGCGCTGGCTGCACGCCGGTCGCTGAGCTGGCGACTGAGCCGCGCGCCGTGCGCACCCTGCACGTCCTGCCCGACCGCTGCGTGCTGCTCGACGCCGGTCGCGCGCTGCCGGAGGGAGGCTTCGTCTGGGTCGACGCCCAGCACGAGGAGGTGCGCGCGGACCCCGACGCCTTTCGTGCACTGGTCGCGCAGCTGTCCGGCGCCACCATCGACGATCTGCACCTGCAGGACGCGGTCAACCTGCAGCACCCGTCGTACTTCGACGGCACGCAGGCCTACGACATGCTCGTGTTCCGCAAGCTCGCACCCGGCGAGGCGGCACCGCTGGAGGAAGTCAACCGGCGCGACCGCGCGCGCGCGTTGCAGGAGATCGTCACCCGCCCCATCACCTTCTTCGTGTTCGACCGGCTGCTGGCCACGGTGCGCAATGCGCACAGCAAGACGATCGAGCAGATGCAGGCGCGGCTGCTGGCCGAGCGCAGCGCGCGCGTCCCGGCCAACGGCGACCGCTTGACCGACAAGCAGCGCCTGCCGACCCGGCCCGACGAACTGGTGCTGCGCCTGCTCAACGGCATGGTCGACCGCTATCTCGACCTGCGCCAGCCGCTGACCGAGCGGCTCGAGCGCTGGCAACGCGAACTGCTCGATCCGCGCCGGCCATTTTCCGACTGGCAGGCGCTGCTCGATGCGCGCATCGAACTGCGGCGGCTGGAGAACCTGTGCGAGGAGCAGCTGGACGCGCTGCAAGAGATGCGCGATGCGTACCTCGATGCGACGCCCGAGGCGCAGCAAAGCGACGCCTACCTGGTGCGCATCGCCGACGTCATCGAGCACATCCGGCGTGTGCTCAGCCACGCGCAGCGGCTGGAGAACACGATCGAGACGGCGGTGCAGTTGCACTTCTCCGCCACCACGCACCGCACCAACCAGATCGTCCGGCTGCTGACCGTGATCACCGCCGTGTTCGCGCCGCTGACGCTGCTGGCCGGCATCTGGGGCATGAACTTCGAGCGCATTCCGTTTGCGCACCATCCGCACGGCTTCGGCATCACGGTCGCCGCTATGGCCGGGCTCGGTGTGCTGCTGTGGCTGCTGTTCTGGCTCAACCGCTTCCTGTCGGACCAGCCCTCGCGCACGCATCGTCGCTGGCGCGTGCTGACGGCGCGGCTGTTCGGCCGTGACCCGCCGCCGCGCTGAGCGACGTCGTCAGCTGCCGTCCCGCAGCCGGCGCAGTGCGCGCCCTTCGCGCTTCGTCGGACGACCCTTGAGGTGCTGCGCCGGCTCCGGCGCAACGGCACGCGCCGCGCGCCGCTCATCACGCCGCGCGATCGATGCGGCGCTCTCGTCGTACAGCAGGCGCGCCACGGGTGCCGGCCCGCGCATGGCCGACAAGCCCCGCACCTGCACCTCGATTCGCGCTTCGCCGACCTGAAGATCGACCCGATCGCCGACGCGCACCTCGTGCGCCGGCTTGATGCGCGCACCGTTCAGCTGCACGCGCCCGAGGTCGATCGCATCGCTGGCGAGCGAGCGGGTCTTGAAGAAGCGCGCTGCCCAAAGCCACTTGTCGATGCGCAGCCGGCTGCCGTTCATGTCCCGGATGATAGGGATCTGCCGGACCCTGCGCGGGGCGCGGGCACCCGCCCGCGGCCGCAGCGCTCTGCGACAATCATCGCGCTCGGCGAGTCCGAGCGACGACCGCCGGCCTGCCTAGACCCGATCTGAACCCCACTGGAGAAACCCGATGATTTCCTTTTCCGCCTCGCGCACGATGAAGGCGCTGGCGACGGTGGCCTTCGCCGCCGTGGCCGGCTTATCGACCGCCAACGCGCAGACCCCGCTCAAAGTCACCACGATCCCGGAGGAAGCCGCGACCGAGCAGATGCGCAAGTTCGGGCCGCTGGTGAAGTACCTCGAGCGCACGCTCGGCACCAAGGTCGAGTTCACGCCGGTCAACGATTACCCCGCCGCGGTTGAGGCGCTGGTCAACAAGCAGGTCGACCTGGTGTGGTTCGGCGGCTTCACCCACGTGCAGGCGCAGATCCGCTCCGGCGGCAAGATCATCCCGATCGCGCAGCGCGAGGAAGACACGCAGTTCCGCTCGGTGTTCATCACGCAAACCGACTCCGGCATCAAGCAGTTGTCGGACCTGAAGGGCAAGCAGGTCAGCTTCGGCTCGCAGTCGTCCACCTCGGGCCACCTGATGCCGCGCAGCTTCCTGCTGCAGGCCGGCATCGATCCGGACAAGGACTTCAAGCGCGTGGCCTACAGCGGCGCACATGACGCCACCATCGCCTCGGTGGTCAGCGGCCGCGTGGATGCCGCCGCACTCGACATCACGGTGTGGCGCAAGTTCGTCGACGAGAAGAAGGTCGATACCAGCAAGGTCAACGTGTTCTTCACCACGCCGCCCTACTTCAACTACAACTGGTCGGTGCACGCCGACATGCCGGCCGCGCAGCGCGAGCGCATCACCAAGGCGCTGCTCGACCTGAACATGAACAACCCGGAAGGCAAGGAGATCCTGACGCTGAACCGGGCCACCAAGTACATCCCGACCTCGGCCGAGAACTACAAGGGCCTGGAAACCGCCGGGCGCAGCGCGGGCCTGATCAAGTAAGCCCGTGGATCGTCTGCAAGGCATGCGCGTCGAGCTGGCCGGGCTCGCCGCGCGCCATCCGGCCGCCGCTGCGGGTGCCCCGCCCGCGCTGCAGCCGCTCACCTTGTCGATCGCGCCGGGCGAGCAGGTGGCGGTGATCGGCCCGTCGGGCGCCGGCAAGACCACGCTGCTGCATGCGCTGGCCTGCGCGCTGAAGCCCGGCGCCGGCACGCTGCGGCTGGACGGCATCGACCCCTGGTCGCTGCCGGTGCGCCAGTTGCAGCGGCTGCGCGGCCGCCTGTTCCTGGCGCCGCAGACGCCACCGCTGCCGCCGCGCCAGCGCGTGATCACCGCGGTGCTGGCGGCGCGCCTGCCGGCGCAATCGCTGTGGACCAGCCTGCGCTCGCTGCTGTACCCGAACGACATCGGCGCCGCGCATGCAGCGCTGATGCGCTTCGACCTCGCGCACAAGCTGTGGGACCGCGTCGATCGACTGTCGGGCGGCGAGCGCCAGCGCGTCGGCCTGGCGCGCGGCCTGCTGGCACCGGCCTCGCTGTGGCTGGTCGACGAGCCACTGTCGGCGCTCGACCCCACGCGTGCGCGCCAGGCGGTCGACACGCTGATCCAGGTCGCCGCCGAGCGCGGCGCCACGCTGGTGACCACCCTGCACCAGGTCGATGTCGCCACCCGTTTTCCGCGCGTGGTCGGCTTGCGCGACGGCTTGCTCGCATTCGATCTGCCGGGTGCCCAGGTGACGCGCGAGCGCCTGGCGCAGTTGTACGCGCAGTACGAGCACGAACTGACCGGCGCGGCGCCGCCACCGGAGGCGGGCTCCCCTGCGCCGCCGGCGCCCGTGACGATGGTCTGCCGCTAGGCCGGCACACATGGCCGCCACCGCCCTGCCTGCACCCGCACTGCGCGACCCCGCCTGGTCGCGCCGCGTGTTCTGGGCCAGCGTGGCCGCGGTACTGCTGGTGCCGATGCTGGTGGCGACCGAGTTCAAGCCGTGGGTGCTGATCGAGCCCGATAACCTGAAGGTCACGCTAAAGTTCCTGCGCGACTTCCTGCCGCCCAAGGTCGATGCCGAGTTCCTGGCGATGGTGGCGCGCGAGGCCTGGCGCACGGTGGCGATCGCGACCGCCGGCATCGCGCTGGCGCTGCTGCTGGCGATTCCGCTGACGCTGGCCTCGACCGCGGCGCTGTCGGTGTCGGCGCTGTCGGGCCGCATGCACGCGCTGCCCTTTGCGCTGAGACAGGCGGTCCGCTGGCTGCTGATCCTGCTGCGCAGCGTGCCCGAGCTGGTGTGGGCGCTGGTGTTCGTGCGCGTGGTCGGGCTCGGCCCCACCGCCGGCGTGCTGGCGATCGCGCTCACCTACAGCGGCATGCTCGGCAAGGTGTACGGCGAGATCCTCGAAAGCGGCGAGGCACATGCCACCACCAGCCTGCTGCGCAACGGCGCCGGCCGCCTGCAGGCGTTTTTCTACGGCCTGCTGCCGCAGAACTCAGCCGAACTGACCAGCTACACGGTGTACCGCTGGGAGTGCGCAATCCGCTCGTCCGCGGTGCTCGGCTTCGTAGGCGCCGGCGGCCTCGGCCAGCAGATGGACACGTCGATGAAGATGTTCAACGGCAGCGAGGTGAGCACGATGCTGCTCGTGTTCATCGGTCTGGTGTGGCTGGCGGACCTCGCCAGCAGCGGCCTGCGCAAGGCGCTCGGATGAACGCGCCCGCGCTGCCACCGCCGGGTCCGACCGGCACCGATCCGGCCGCCAACTCGCCGTTCAAGGCGCCGCCGCCGATCTTCCACGCGCGCTGCGTGGCGTGCTGGATCGTGGTCGGCACGCTGGCGCTGGTGGTGGCGAGCTTCGCCACGCTCGATCTACAGTGGGCGAAGTTCTTCTCGCTCGACGCCATGCAGAGGATGGGCAAGTTCATCGGCGAGCTGCTGGTGCCGGCCACCGACGCGCGCTTCCTCGGCAAGCTGCTGGTGGCGAGTCTGGAGACGCTGGCCATGTCGGCGCTCGGCACATTGCTGGCCGCGATCTTCGGCTTGCTGCTGGCGCTGCCCGCCAGCCGCACGCATGCCGACGACCGCGCGCTGGCGCGGGCGCCGACGCGGCTTGTGCTGAACGCGCTGCGCTCGATCCCCGAACTGGTGTGGGCCGTGCTGCTGCTGATCTCGGCCGGTCTTGGCCCGTTTGCCGGCACGCTGGCGCTGGCGATGCACACCACCGGCGTGCTCGGCCGGCTGTTCGCCGAGGCGATCGAGAACGCGCCGCCCGGCCCCTCGTTCGCGCTGCGCACCCAGGGCGTGGCCGAAGGCCGTGTGTTCCTGTACGCGACGCTGCCGCAGATCCTGCCGCAACTGCTCTCGTACACGCTGTACCGATGGGAGAACAACATCCGCGCCGCGGCGGTGCTGGGCGTGGTCGGGGCCGGCGGCCTGGGCCAGATGCTGGCGTTCCACATGGGCTTGTTCCAGATGAGCGAGACCAGTTCGATCCTGATCGCGATGATCGTGCTGGTGGCGCTGGTCGATGTGCTGTCGTACGCGCTGCGGCGCGCGATGTCGCAGTAAGGGGAGCGATGGAATCGGGAGCCAAGTGGGCGGCCTTCATCACTGGCGTGGTGCTGCTGGCGCTGGCCGTCGTGATGCTGGTGCGCGACTGGCTCGACGGCGCCGACTTCAGCCTCGCCGTGCCGGTCACGCTCGGGCTACTCGGTGCGCTGGCGCTGGGGGTGGGCATGAGCCGTGCGCCGCTCGATCCGCGCGCGGCGCGCGAGGCGCGCGAGGCGGCCGCGGCGCGCGCTGCGGGTGAGCCGCCGGACGATCCGGCCGCGCGCGGCTAGCGCACGAACCACGCTGACTTCCGCAGCGACTGGCTGCGCTCAGCGCGTGGCGCAGGCGGCCGGCGCGACCGCGGTCGAGCCCGCCCCGAGCGACGGCAGCGGTACCTGCTGCGCGATGAACTGCTCGCTCGCCGCGCGCCAGGAGAAGCGCTCGGCCCAGTTGCGACAGCGGCTGCGATCGATGCGCAGCGCGTGCAGCGCGGCCTTGCGCAGATCGGCATCGAGCACGGCCACTTCGGAGCCGCCCACGACGTCCAGCGGACCCTGCACCGGGAAGGCCGCCACCGGTGTGCCGCAAGCCAGCGCCTCCAGCATCACCAGGCCGAAGGTATCGGTGCGGCTGGGGAACACGAACACGTCGACGCTGGAGTACAAGCGGGCCAGGTCGGCGCGGCTGAGCACGCCGACGAACTGCACCTCCGGGAAGCGCCTGCGCAGCATGTCGAGCGCCGGGCCGACGCCAGCCACGATCTTCCGTCCGGGCAAGTCGAGCGTGAGGAAGGCCTCGATGTTCTTTTCCACCGAGACCCGGCCCACGTAGAGAAAGCGCGGGCGTGGCGCCGCCTCGACCAGCGGCGAGTCCGTAGCGTGCGGCGCGAAGACATCCAGGTCGACGCCGCGCGTCCAGCGCGCGACATTGGCGAGCCCGATGCGCGCCAGTTCGTGATCGACCTCGGCCGTGGGTGACAGCGCCCGCGCGGCCGCGCCGTGGAAGCGGCGCAGAAAGCCGTAGACCCAGGTCTCGGGCAGGCCGAACATCGCCTTCAGATACTGCGGGAAGCGGGTGTGATACGCAGTCGTGAAGGGCAGGCGATGGCGCCTGCAGTAGCGGCGCGCGGCCTGGCCGAGCGGGCCTTCGGTGGCGATGTGGATGGCGAGGCTCGCCGCAGTGCGCCGCTGGCGCCCGATCTCGGCTGCGACCTTGCGGTACGGCAGCAGCGACAGGCGGATCTCGCGGTAGCCCGGGCAAGGCAGGGTGATGAACGACTGCGGCGTGATCAGCGCCACCTCGTGCCCGGCGCGCTGCAGTTCCAGATTGGTGGCCTCGATCGTACGCACGACGCCGTTGACCTGCGGGTGCCAGGCGTCGGTGACGGTGAGCACCTTCATCGAGCGAGCGGCTCCGGTTCCCGCGCCAGGTCGGCGTGCAGGACGCGCGCGGCGATGGCGGGCAGCTCGTCGATCACCGCGCTCTGCGGCTCGGGTTCGTCGTTCCAGCGCGGCACTGTCTGCCCGGGCGTGAGGATCGTCGGCCAGGAGATCAGCTTCAGTTCGCCTTCGTGCGTCTCCACCAGCGCAGTCAGGCTCTCGACCCAGTCGCCGTCGTTGCAGTAGACGAGGCCGTCGATCATGCGGATCTCGGCCTTGTGGATATGGCCGCACACCACGCCGTCGTAGCCATGCCGGCGTGCTTCGCGCATCAGCACCGTCTCGAAGTCGGTGATGAAGCTGACGGCGTTCTTGACCTTGTGCTTCAGGTACTGCGACAGCGACCAGTAGGTCAGCCCGAGGCGGGCGCGCGCTGAATTCAGATGGCGGTTCAGCCACAACAGGAAGTCGTACAGCGTGTCGCCGAGGTAGGCGAGCCACTTCGCATGGCGGATCACGCCGTCGGCGAGATCGCCGTGCACCACCCACAGGCGACGGCCATCGGCGGTCACGTGCACCGCCTCTTCGCGGATGGCGATGTCACCGAAGTTCAGGCCCGCGAACTGGCGGCCGACCTCGTCGTGATTGCCGGGAACGTAGATGACCTGCGTGCCCTTGCGCGCGCGTCGCAGGACCTTCTGGATCACGTCGTTATGCGTCTGGTGCCAGTAGAAGCGGCTCTTGAGCGCCCAGCCGTCGATGATGTCGCCCACCAGGTAGAGATAGTCGGACTCGTTGTGGCGCAGGAAGTCGAGCAGGTAGGCCGCCTTGCAGCCGGGAGTACCGAGGTGGACGTCGGAGATGAAGATCGCGCGATGGTGCTGCGGCGTGCGCTCGGCGGCAGCGGATTCGGGGCCGGCGGCGATCGACGTCGGCGTGAGGGTGGTCGGCGTGCTGCGAAATGACAGGAAGTCGCGCAATGGGTTTGCTGGAACAGGCGCTTACTTGGCGAAACGTTACGGCCCCGCTGTGACGACTGCGTGACGGCGTCGCGCGTCCAGCTCACCCGCGCGGGGGCTGGCCGCCGTGCAGCGGGGCCAGGAACGGCTACGCCAGAAGCGGTGGCTGCGTTTCGTCCTCGACCCAGCGCAGGTACGGCGCGAAGCCGGCCACGATCGGCACCGCAACGATCTCCGGCGTGGCATACGGGTGCAGTTGGCGGATCGCTTCCTCGACCGCCGGATAGCGCTCGCGCGTGCACTTGATCAGCAGCGGGACTTCGACTGCGGTTTCGACCGCGCCCTGCCAGCGATACGTCGAGTGCACGGGCGGCAGCTGATTGACGCAGGCGGCAAGGCGGTTCTCGACCAGTGCGCGGCCGATGCGCTCGGCACCCGGCACGTCCGGGCAGTTGGTGAGGACAAGCAGGACCTCGGACATGATGAGCTCCACAGGCAGCATGAAATGCACAAGGCCCGCACGGGGCGGGCCTTGAAGCGTACTGCGTGCTGCAACGGAGGCGATCCGACGCCCAGCGGCGGCGTCGCACTGCGCCGAGTCGCGCAAGCGGCCCGGCGCGGCGGTCCCCGCCTCAGCTGGCGGATTCCGCCGTCGACTCGTCCTGCTTGGGCAGCGGCCGGTCGACCAGTTCGACGAGTGCCATCGGGGCGTTGTCGCCGACCCGGAAACCGAACTTCAGGATCCGCAGGTAGCCGCCGGGGCGCGCCTTGTAGCGCGGGCCGAGTTCGTTGAACAGCTTGACCACCACGTCGCGGTCGCGCAGGCGGTTGAACGCCAGGCGCCGGTTGGCGACGGTGGGCTCCTTGGCGAGCGTGATCAGCGGCTCGACCACACGGCGCAGTTCCTTGGCCTTGGGCAGCGTGGTCTTGATCAGCTCGTGCGTGAGCAGCGAGTTGGACATGTTCCTCAGCATGGCCAGGCGATGCGAGGAGGTGCGGTTCAGTTTCCGCAAACCATGACGGTGACGCATTTCGTTCTTCCTTTCAGTCTTGGGTGACCGACTCTTCTATCCGGGCGGACCCGGCGGTTCGGTTGACTTTATTGCGCGCGCTCAGCGGCACGCAATGTCCGCTGCGACGCGCGCGATCGATGCCGGCGCAAGGCGTCCGGTATCGATTATTTCTCCAGCCCGGCAGGCGGCCAGTTCTCCAGCTTCATGCCGAGCGTCAGGCCACGCGCGGCCAGCACTTCCTTGATCTCGTTGAGCGACTTGCGGCCGAGGTTCGGCGTCTTCAGCAGTTCGTTCTCGGTGCGCTGGATCAGGTCGCCGATGTAATAGATGTTCTCGGCCTTCAGGCAGTTGGCCGAGCGCACCGTCAGCTCCAGGTCGTCGACCGGGCGCAGCAGGATCGGGTCGACCGTCGGCGAGGCGCGCTGCGCGAGCAGCGGCTCGGCGGTACCTTCCAGCGCCGCGAACACCGACAGCTGCTCGACCAGGATACGGGCGCTCTGGCGCACCGCTTCCTCGGGCGTGATGGCGCCGTTGGTCTCGATCGTCATCACCAGCTTGTCGAGGTCGGTGCGCTGCTCGACGCGCGCGCTCTCGACGTTGTAGGACACGCGCTTGATCGGCGAGAACGATGCATCCATCACGATGCGGCCGATGGTCTTGGAGTGATCCTCGCGGAACGCGCGCACGTTGCCCGGCACGTAGCCGCGGCCTTTTTCGACCTTGATCTGTACTTCCAGCCGGCCGCCGGCCGAGATGTTGGCGACCACGTGGTCCGGGTTGATGATCTCGACGTCGTGCGGCAGTTCGATGTCGCCCGCGGTGACCACGCCCTCGCCTTCCTTCTTGAGGTGCAGCGTGACTTCGTCACGGTTGTGCAGCTTGAAGGTGATGCCCTTGAGGTTCAGCAGGATGTCGACCACGTCTTCGCGCACGCCGTCGACGGTCGAGTACTCGTGCACGACGCCGGCGATCTGCGCTTCGGTCGGCGCATAGCCGGTCATCGAGGAGAGCAGGATGCGGCGCAGGGCGTTGCCGAGCGTGTGGCCGTAGCCGCGCTCGAAGGGTTCCATGGTGACGATGGCGGCGTTGTGGCCGATCGATTCGACTTCGATCGCCCGTGGCTTGAGCATGGTGGTGGATGACATCGACTATCCCTTTTCAATACCCTCGGCTCGTTACGCCGATAAGGCTGATGGGTGAGAGGGGGCGGTTTACAGCGATCAGCGCGCCCCGAAGCTGACCGAAAAGGAAGCCGTCGGTGTGGACCGTATCCACACCGACGTTCGTGAGTACCGAAGGTCTATCGCGAGTACAGCTCGACGACCAGCGATTCGTTGACGTCCTGCGCGACGTCGGCGCGGTCGGGCAGCGCCTTGAACTTGCCTTCGAGCTTGTCCTTGTTGACTTCGACCCAGCCCGGGAAACCGGACTGCTCGGCCAGCGACAGCGCCTCGGCGATGCGAGCCTGCTTCTTGGCCTTGTCGCGCACCGTGATCACGTCGCCCGGCTTGACGATCATCGACGGGATGTTCGCGGTCTCGCCGTTGAGCGCAATCGAGCAGTGCGAGACGAGCTGGCGCGCCTCGGCCCGGGTGGAGCCGAAGCCCATCCGGTAGACGACGTTGTCCAGGCGTGACTCCAGCAGTTCGATCAGGCGCGCACCCGTGTTGCCCTTGCGGCGCGAGGCCTCGGCGAAGTAGCGGCGGAACTGACGCTCCAGCACGCCGTACATGCGCTTGACCTTCTGCTTCTCACGCAGCTGCACGCCATAGTCGGACGTGCGCGCGCCGGAGATGCGGCCGTGCTGGCCGGGCTTGGAGTCGGCCTTGCACTTGGTGTCGAGCGCGCGGCGCGCGCTCTTGAGGAACAGGTCCGTACCTTCGCGGCGGGACAATTTCAGCTTGGGGCCGGTATAGCGGGCCATCTTTCTCTTCCTATCCTGCGACGAGTCGCATTAAGTCCGCACAGCGAAGGCGCGGACACGTTGACGATGAAACGACTTACAGATTGTCGAGACCCATGGTTCGTCGTCCTCCGAGGTCGTTGATCGAGGCGATCTTGCGTCGCCTTTTCCGAATTGCCGGCTGACGCAGCCGGCGATTTCTTCACGCGGACCAGGCAAAAGCGACGCAGCGCTTTCGCCGGCCGTTGTCAGACGCGCCGCTTCTTCGGCGGCCGGCAGCCGTTGTGAGGGACCGGCGTGATGTCCTGGATCGAGGTGATGCGGAATCCGACGGCGTTCAGGGCGCGCACCGACGACTCGCGGCCGGGGCCGGGGCCCTTGATGCGCACTTCGAGGTTCTTGACGCCATACTCGAGCGCAGCGCGGCCAGCGTTCTCCGCTGCCACCTGGGCCGCGAACGGCGTGGACTTGCGCGAGCCCTTGAAGCCCTGGCCACCCGACGACGCCCACGACAGCGCATTGCCCTGCCGATCGGTGATCGTGATGATGGTGTTGTTGAACGAGGCATGCACGTGGGCGATGCCTTCGGCGACGGTCTTCTTGACCTTCTTGCGCACCCGCTGGGAGGCGGCCTGTTGCGCGGACGGATTCTTGGCCATGGCTTAGCTTCCCTTCTTGAGCGCGACGCCGGCCTTCTTCGGCCCCTTGCGCGTGCGCGCGTTGGTGCGGGTGCGCTGGCCGCGCACTGGCAGGCCGCGTCGGTGACGCATGCCGCGGTAGGCACCGAGGTCGATCAGACGCTTGATCGATAGCTGGATCTCGCGCCGCAGGTCGCCCTCGACCGTGACCTTGCTGATCGCCTCGCGGATGCGCTCGAGCTCGGCGTCGTTCAGCTCCTTCACCTTCTTGGTGAAGGGCACGTTGATCGCTTCGAGGATCGCGCGCGAGCGGGCACGCCCGATGCCATAGATGGCCGTCAGGCCGATCTCGGCGTGCTGGTTGGGCGGAATGTTGATACCGGCGATACGAGCCATGTCTCTACCTCATTAGCCTTGGCGCTGCTTGTGACGCGGGTCCGAGCAGATCACCCGCACGACGCGCTTGCGCCTGATGATCTTGCACTTGCGGCACATTTTCTTGACCGACGCGTTGACTTTCATTGCGCTTCTCCACCACGCCTACTTGGCGCGGAAAACGATTCTTGCCCGGCTCAGATCGTACGGTGTGAGTTCGACCGTCACCTTGTCGCCCGGCAGGATGCGGATGTAATGCATCCGCATCTTTCCTGAAATGTGGCCGAGCACCACGTGTCCGTTCTCGAGCTTCACGCGAAAGGTCGCGTTCGGGAGGTTCTCGAGAATCTCCCCCTGCATCTGGATGACGTCGTCTTTCGACATCAGCGCGGCATGCCCGGCCCGAAGCCCTTGAAGTTCGCCTTCTTCAGCAACGACTCGTACTGGTGTGTCATCAGATACGCCTGCACTTGCGACATGAAGTCCATCGTCACCACGACCACGATCAGCAGCGACGTACCACCGAAGTAAAAGGGCACGTTCCAACGCAGGTGCAGGAACTCCGGCACCAGGCAGACGAACGTGATGTAGATGGCACCGGCCAGCGTCAGGCGCATCAGGATCTTGTCGATGTAGCGCGCGGTCTGGTCGCCCGGCCGGATGCCCGGTACGAAGGCGCCGCTCTTCTTCAGGTTGTCGGCGGTCTCCTTGCTGTTGAAGACCAGCGCTGTATAGAAGAAACAGAAGAAGATGATCAGGCCGGCGTAGATCAGGATGTACAACGGCTGGCCGGGCGAAAGCGCCGAGGCGAGGTCGCGAATCCAGCGCGTGGCGTCCCCGGTGGTGAACCAGCTCGCGAGCGTGGCCGGGAAGAGGATCAGGGACGACGCAAAGATCGGCGGGATCACGCCCGACATGTTCAGCTTCAGCGGCAGGTGCGAGCTCTGGCCGCCGTAGATCTTGTTGCCGACCTGGCGCTTGGCGTAGTTGACGAGGATCTTGCGCTGACCGCGCTCGACGAACACCACGAAAGCAGTCACGAGCACGATCAGGGCGATGATCATGATCGCCGCCAGCGGGCCGACGGCACCGGTGCGCACCAGTTCGAAAAGGCCACCGATGGCGGCGGGCAGGCCGGCGACGATGCCGGCGAAGATCAGGATCGAGATACCGTTACCCAGGCCGCGTTCGGTGATCTGCTCGCCCAACCACATCAGGAACATGGTGCCGGTGACCAGCGACACCACGCAGATGAAGCGGAACATCAGGCCCGGATCGATCACGAGGCCCTGTTGCGACTCGAGTGCGACGGAGATGCCGATCGCCTGGAAGATCGCCAGCGCGAGCGTTCCGTAGCGCGTGTACTGGGTGATCTTGCGCCGTCCGGACTCGCCTTCCTTGCGCAACTGCTCGAGCGAAGGCACCACATAGGTGAGCATCTGCGCAATGATCGACGCCGAGATGTACGGCATGATCCCCAGCGCGAAGACCGAGAAGCGCGACAGGGCGCCACCCGAGAACATATTGAACAGGCCGAGAATGCCGCCCTGCTGCGAGTTGAACAGCTGGCGCAACTGGTCGGGGTCGATGCCGGGCACAGGAATGTGCGTGCCGATGCGATAGACCACGAGCGCAAGCAGCAGGAATACCAGGCGCCGTTTCAGGTCCCCGTATTTCCCGGTCTTGCCAATCGTTCCTGGCAGAGTCGCAGCCACTGGCGCCTGTTCCTGTCGTGTGTCCGGTCGGATGCCGTGACTAGCGGGCCTTGGCCGGCAGCTTCTTGACCGGCACGGCCTTGGCGACAACGATCACTGCACCGCCCGCCGCTTCGATCGCGGCCTTGGCACCCGCAGTCACGCCGAGCCCCTTGACGCTGACCTTGCGCGCGAGTTCGCCCGACTTAATCACGCGCGCATCCAGCGCGAGCTGCGAGACGATGCCGGCCTGCTTGAGCACCATCAGGTCCACCTCGTCGACACCGAGCTTCTGCAGCTCGGACAGGCGCACCGCTTCGACATAGCGCCGGCTCAGCGAGGTGAAGCCGCGCTTGGGCAGGCGGCGATGCAGCGGCATCTGGCCGCCCTCGAAGCCCACCTTGTGGAAGCCGCCGGCGCGCGATTTCTGGCCCTTGTGGCCGCGCCCCGCGGTTTTGCCCCAGCCCGAGCCGATGCCGCGGCCAACGCGATGCCGCGCACTCTTGGAGCCCGCCGCCGGTTTCAGGTTGTTCAGACGCATGGTCGTGTTTCCTCTGGCGTGATCAGCCGACGCGCACCAGGTACTGGACCCTGGTGATCATGCCGCGCACGGCCGGCGTGTCTTCCAGTTCGCGGGTCTGGTGGAGTTTCTTCAGGCCGAGACCGAGCACGGTGGCGCGGTGGCCGACCTTGCAACCGATCGGGCTCTTCACGAGCGTGACCTTCAGGGTCTTGTGGCTCATCGCAGTCCTCAGCCCAGCATTTCTTCGACGGTCATGCCGCGCTTGGCCGCGATTTCCGACGGCGTGCGGAGCAGTTCGAGCGCCTTGATGGTGGCGCGCACCATGTTGTACGGATTGGTCGAGCCGTGCGACTTGGCGACGATGTTGCGCACGCCCATCACGTCGAAGATCGCGCGCATCGGGCCGCCGGCGATGACGCCGGTGCCTTCCTGCGCCGGCGCCAGGATCACTTTCGCCGCACCGTGCTTGGCTTCGACCGTGTGATGCACCGTGCCGTTCTTCAGCGGGATCTTGGCCATGCCGCGGCGCGCCTTCTCCATCGCCTTCTGCACAGCCACCGGCACCTCGCGCGCCTTGCCCTTGCCCATGCCGATGCGACCGTCGCCGTCGCCGACCACGGTCAGCGCCGCGAAGCCGAGGATGCGGCCGCCCTTCACCACCTTGGTGACGCGGTTGACCGCAATCATCTTCTCCTTGAGGCCGTCGTCGCGCTCTTCCGACTGCATGCCCTTCGGTTGAATCTTGGCCATATCGCTTCCTTAGAACTTCAGGCCGGCTTCACGCGCGGCATCGGCCAGCGCCTTGACGCGACCGTGGTAGAGGAATCCGCTGCGGTCGAACGCCACGGCTTCGATGCCGGCGGCCTTCGCCTTTTGTGCGATCCGCGCGCCGACCAGCTTGGCGGCCGCCGCATTGCCGCCCTTGCCCTTGGCACCGGACAACTGGTTGCGCACTTCCGGCTCGACCGTCGAGGCCGAGGCCAGCACCTTGCCGCCATCGGGCGAGATCACGTTGGCGTAGATGTGCAGGTTGGTGCGGAAGACCGTCAGGCGGTTGACCTTCTGCATCGCGATGCGCGCGCGCGTGGCACGCGCGCGGCGCAGGCGGGATTGTTTCTTGTCGATCATTTGTGGCTCCGACCCGCGTTACTTCTTCTTGGTCTCTTTGATGACCACGACCTCATCGGCATAGCGCACGCCCTTGCCCTTGTACGGCTCGGGCGGACGGTAGCCGCGCACTTCCGCGGCGACCTGGCCGACGCGCTGCTTGTCGGATCCCTTGATCAGGATCTCGGTCTGCGTCGGCGTCGTGCACGTGATTCCGGCCGGCATCTGATGCACGATCGGGTGCGAGAAGCCGACCGACAGGTTCAGCTTGTCGCCTTGCGCCTGTGCGCGGTAGCCCACGCCCACCAGCGTCAGCTTCTTCTCGAAGCCTTTCGACACGCCCTGCACCATGCCGGCCACCAGCGCGCGCAGCGTGCCGCTCATGGCGTTCGCCTCGCGCGACTCGTCCGAGGCCGCGAACGACACCTTGCCATCGGCGATCTCGATCTTGACCTTAGGCGTGACGCGCTGCTTGAGCGTGCCCAGCGGCCCCTTGACCGTGATCTCGCCACCCGCCAGCGTCGCCTCGACGCCTTTGGCCAGCGGCACGGGAACCTTTGCAACTCGCGACATGACTGTTGTTCCTTCGCGTGGGCCTAGGCAACGTAGCAGAGCACTTCACCGCCGACACCGGCAGCGCGCGCCTTGCGATCGGTCATCACGCCGCGCGGGGTGGAGACGATCGCCACGCCCAGCCCGTTCATCACCTGCGGAATCGCATCGCGGCCCTTGTAGACGCGCAGGCCAGGGCGCGAGACGCGCTCGAGCCGCTCGATCACCGGGCGACCGGCGTAGTACTTCAGGCCGATGTGCAGCTCCGGCTTGCCTTCGTTGGCCACGACATTGAAGCCGTCGATGTAGCCCTCGTCCTTCAGCACGCCGGCGATGGCGACCTTCAGCTTCGACGACGGCATCACGACTTCGTTCTTCTCGACGCGCTGCGCATTGCGGATGCGGGTCAGCATGTCGGCGATCGGATCACTCATGCTCATGTTTGATCTCCTCGCTTACCAGCTGGCCTTGACCACGCCGGGGATGTCCCCGCGCATCGCGGCTTCACGGATCTTGGTACGGCCCAGGCCGAATTTGCGGAACGTGCCGCGCGGCCGGCCGGTGATGGCGCAGCGGTTGCGCAGCCGCACCGGGCTTGCATTGCGCGGCAACGCCTGCAGCTTGGCCTGCGCGTCCATGCGGTCCTCCATCGAGCGGGTCGAGTCGCCGATGACGGCCTTCAATTCCTTGCGCTTGGCCTCGTACTTCTTGACGGTGGCCTCGCGCTTGGCTTCGCGGTTCTTCAGTGAGAGCTTTGCCATGTGTGCGCTCTGCCCGATTAGTTGCGGAACGGGAACCGGAACGCGGCGAGAAGCGCCTTGGCTTCGTCGTCGGTCTTCGCGGTCGTCGTGATGCTGATATTCATGCCCCGGAGCTTGTCGATCTTGTCGTACTCGATCTCGGGAAAGATGATCTGTTCCTTCAGGCCGATGTTGTAGTTGCCACGACCATCGAAGGCGCGCCCGGACACGCCGCGGAAATCGCGCACCCGCGGGAACGCAACCGTCACCAGGCGATCGAGGAACTCGTACATCCGCTCGCCGCGCAGCGTCACCATGCAGCCGATCGCCAGGCCCTCGCGAATCTTGAAGTTCGCGATCGCCTTGCGGGTCTTGGTGATCACCGGCTTCTGACCGGCGATCTTGGTCATGTCGCCGACGGCCATTTCGATGTTCTTCTTGTCGTTGACCGCCTCACCGACGCCCATGTTCAGCGTGATCTTGGAGATGCGCGGCACTTCCATGATCGACTTGTAGCCGAACTTCTTGGTCAGTTCGGGGACGACCTTCTCGCGGTACTGATCGTGCAGACGAGCCATTTTCGCGTCCCTTATTTCGCACCGACGGTGGCGCCGTTGCTCTTGAACACGCGCACCTTTTTGCCATCGACCTCGCGGAAGCCGACCCGGTCGCCCTTGCTGGTGGCCGGGTTCCACAGCATCAGGTTCGAGATGTCAATCGGCATTGTCTTGTCGACGATGCCGCCGGTCACGCCCTTCATCGGGTTCGGCTTGACGTGCTTCTTGGCGGTGTTCACGCCCTCGACGGTGACGTGACGCTCGTCGATGCGGGCCAGCACGGTGCCGCGCTTACCTTTGTCGCGACCGGCAATCACCACCACTTCGTCGCCCTTGCGAATGCGTTCCATCGCAGGCTCCTTACAGGACTTCCGGCGCCAGCGACACGATCTTCATGAAGCGCTCGGTCCGCAGTTCACGCGTGACCGGCCCGAAGATGCGGGTGCCGATAGGCTCCAGCTTGTTGTTCAACAGAACGGCGGCGTTGTTGTCGAACTTGATCGCCGAACCGTCCGCACGACGCAGGCCGTGGGCAGTACGCACCACGACGGCGTTGTAGACCTCGCCCTTCTTCACGCGGCCACGCGGCGCCGCATCCTTGACCGTCACCTTGATGACGTCGCCGATGCCCGCGTAGCGGCGCTTGGAGCCGCCTAGGACCTTGATACACATCACCGAACGGGCGCCCGTGTTGTCGGCGACGTCCAGCATCGTCTGCATCTGAATCATGTTGTTCGTCCCAACTTTTCCCGACGCCGGATAATCTCCGGTGATCGCCGGTCAGTCTTGGTCCCGTCCGGGGAGATGAGCTTTCAGCGCTGCTGCCGGCGTTCCGTCTTGGCGACGCACCGGCGATCGTTGCTGACCGCTCCGAAGTCTTCTCGCTGCCTGCACCTGCCGCCGACCTTCTGAGTGAGGGCCGTTGAGCGAACTACCGGAAACGCGAAGCCTGAGATTCTATCCTTAGCCCCGTGTCCGGCGCAAGCCGTGCGAGGCGCAACTCGTTCGAACGCCGGCCACTAGACCGTCTGCGCAGCCTGCACCACGCGCAGGACGGCCCAGGTCTTGGTACGCGACAACGGCCGCGTCTCGGCGATCTCGACCACGTCGCCTTCATTGATCTGATTGCTTTCGTCGTGCGCGTGCAGCTTGGTCGATTTGGTCACGTACTTCCCGTAAACGGGGTGCTTGACCTTGCGCTCGACCAGCACGGTCACGGTCTTTTCCATCTTGTTGCTGACGACGCGACCGACGAAGGTGCGCTTCAGCGATTGCTTCTGTGCGTTCATTTCGCCGCCGCCTTCTGGCTGAGCACCGTGCGCACGCGGGCGATATCGCGCCGGACGTTGCGCAGCTGCGTCGTGTTGGTGAGCTGCTGGGTCGCCTTCTGCATGCGCAGCGAAAAGTGCGCGCGCAGCAGGTCCTGCAGTTCCTTGGTCAGCGCCGCCGTGTCCTTGGCGCGCAATTCCTTCGCATCCATTGCGTTCTCCTCTTCGGCCCGGTTCAGAGGCCGAGCTGGCGCGCAACCACGATGGTCTTCAGCGGCAGCTTGGCAGCTGCCAGCGCAAAGGCCTCGCGGGCGATCACCTCGTCCACGCCATCCATTTCGTACAGCACTTTGCCGGGCTGGATCTCGGCGACCCAATACTCCGGGTTGCCCTTGCCGTTGCCCATCCTCACCTCGGCCGGCTTGGTCGAGATCGGCTTGTCCGGAAAAATGCGAATCCACACGCGGCCGCCGCGCTTGATGTGACGGCTGATGGCGCGACGCGCGGCCTCGATCTGGCGCGCCGTCAGGCGGCCACGCTCGGTCGCCTTCAGGCCAAACTCGCCAAACGAGACGTTGGCGCCGCGCAACGCCAGGCCACGGTTGCGGCCCTTCTGTTCCTTGCGGTACTTGCGACGGGACGGTTGCAGCATGTTTACTCTCCGTCTTTGCCGCCGCTCTTGGCGGGGGCATCGGTCTTGACCGCGGTCTTGCGCACACGCTTGACCGCCGGCTTGGCCGCGTCGTCCTTCGGCGCTTCGGGCGCAGCGGCAGGAGCGGCATCCGGCTTGGCTTCGGCAGTGCGACGCGGCGCGCCGGCACCGGCACCCGCCGGTCGACGCGCAGGGCCGCGGCCCGGACCCGGACGATCACCCGCAGGACGATCGGTACGGCGCGGGCGGCGGTCCTCGCGGTCAGCCGCCGGCGTTTCTGCGGCGGGGGCCTCGTTGCGGCCCAGCGTGTCGCCCTTGTAGACCCAGACCTTGACGCCAATGACGCCATAGGTGGTCTTGGCTTCCGAGAACCCGTAGTCGATGTCGGCACGCAGTGTGTGCAGCGGCACGCGTCCCTCGCGATACCACTCCGTACGCGCGATCTCGATACCGTTCAGGCGCCCGGCACTCATGATCTTGATGCCCTGCGCACCCAGGCGCATGGCGTTCTGCATCGCGCGCTTCATGGCGCGACGGAACATGATGCGTTTCTCGAGCTGCTGAGTGATCGAATCGGCGATCAGCTGGGCATCGACCTCCGGCTTGCGGATCTCGTCGATGTTGACGTGCACCGGCACGCCCATCATCTTCTGCAGCTCGACCTTCAGATTCTCGATGTCCTCGCCCTTCTTGCCGATAACCACACCCGGGCGGGCCGAGAAGATCGTGATGCGCGCATTCTTGGCCGGACGCTCGATCAGGATGCGGCCGACGCTGGCTGCGCGCAGCTTCTTCTTCAGGTACTCGCGGACCTTCAGGTCCTCGGCCAGCATGCGGCCGAAGTCGTCACCCGCCGCGAACCAGCGCGAGTTCCAGTTGCGCGAGACGGCAAGTCGGAAACCGGTGGGATTGATCTTTTGACCCATGAATCACCTATTTCGCTTTGCCGTCGCCGACGGACACGAAGATGTGGCAGGTTTGCTTGCCGATGCGGGTGCCGCGGCCCTTTGCGCGCGCCGAGAAGCGGCGCAGCGTGGCGGCCTTCTCGATGAAGATCTTGGTGACCTTCAGCTCGTCGATATCGGCGCCGTCGTTGTGCTCGGCGTTGGCGATTGCCGACTCCAGCGCCTTCTTGATGATCCCGGCCGCCTTCTTCTGCGTGAAGCCGAGGATGTTCAGCGCCTTGTCCACCGGTTTGCCGCGAACGAGGTCGGCAACCAGCCGGCCCTTCTGGGCCGACAGGCGAACGCCGCGAATGGATGCAGTCGTTTCCATGGCTTCCTCTTACTTCTTGCCCGGCGCCGCTTTCTTGTCGGCGGCGTGGCCCTTGAAGGTCCGGGTCAGGGCGAACTCACCCAGCTTGTGGCCGACCATCTGCTCGGTCACGTAGACCGGCACGTGCGCCTTGCCGTTGTGGACGGCAATCGTCAGGCCGATGAAATCCGGCAGGATGGTCGAACGGCGCGACCAGGTCTTGATCGGCTTCTTGTCCTTGTTGGCCTGCGCTTTGTCGATCTTGGCCTGCAGATGGCCGTCGACGAAGGGGCCTTTTTTCAGTGAACGGGACATGGTCGGTTCCCTTTACTTGCGGTAGCGGCGCTGGACGATCATCGTGTCCGTGCGCTTGTTCTTGCGCGTGCGATAGCCCTTGGTCAGTTGGGCCCACGGGCTCACCGGCGCACGCTTGGTGCCGGTACGGCCCTCGCCGCCGCCGTGCGGGTGGTCCACCGGGTTCATCGCTACGCCACGCACCGTCGGCCGCACGCCGCGCCAACGCACCGCGCCGGCCTTGCCGTACTGGCGCAGATTGTTCTCTTCGTTGCCGACTTCGCCGATCGTTGCGCGGCACTCGATCAGCACTTTGCGGATCTCGCCCGACCGCAGGCGCAACTGGGCGTACGTGCCCTCGCGCGCCAGCAGCTGCACGCCGGTACCAGCAGCGCGCGCCATCTGGGCGCCCTTGCCCGGCAGCATCTCGATGCAATGGATCGTGGAGCCGACCGGGATGTTGCGCAGGGGCAGCGCGTTGCCGACCTTGATCGGCGCATCCTGGCCGCTCATGAGCTGCGCGCCCACCGTCAGCCCCTTGGGCGCGATGATGTAGCGGCGCTCGCCGTCGGCATAGCACAGCAACGCGATGTGGGCACTGCGGTTGGGGTCGTACTCAAGCCGCTCGACCTTGGCCGGGATGCCGTCCTTGTCGCGCTTGAAATCGATCAGGCGGTAATGCTGCTTGTGACCGCCGCCGCGATGGCGCACCGTGATGCGACCGTGGTTGTTGCGGCCCGAACCGCGCTTCTTGTGCTCGGTCAACGCTGCCAGGGGCTTGCCCTTGTGCAGGTTCGGATTGACGACCTTGACGAGCGAACGCCGACCGGCCGAAGTGGGTTTGACTTTGACCAACGGCATCACTTCACCTCTTGCGCGAAGTTGATTTCCTGACCGGGCTTCAGGCTCACGTACGCCTTGCGCACGTTGCTGCGCTTGCCGTCGAAACGGCCGAAGCGCTTTTCCTTGCCCTTGGTATTCAGGATCGAGACCTTCTCGACTTCGACCTTGAACAGCATTTCCACCGCCGCCTTGACTTCCTGCTTGGTGGCGTCGGGGCGCACGCGGAAGGCGACCTGCTCATGCTTGTCGGCCAGCATCGTGCTCTTCTCGGAGACGATCGGCGCCATCAGCACGTTGAACAGGCGCTCTTGATTGGTCGTCGCGCTCATGCTTGCCCCCACATCTCTTCGAGCTTGGTCATCGCCGACTTGGTGACCACCACCTTCTTGTAGTGGATCAGCGACAGCGGGTCCGCGTAGCGCGGCTCGACCACCAGGATGTTCTTCAGGTTGCGCGAGGCCAGGTACAGGTTGTCGTCCATGCTGTCGGTGATGATCAGCGCAGACTCCAGACCCATGGCCTTCAGCTTGTCGGCCAGCAGCTTGGTCTTGGGCGCCTCGATCGACAGCCCGTCGATCACGACGATGCGGTCGTCCTGCGCCAGCTTGCTGAAGATCGAGCAGACACCGGCGCGGAACATCTTCTTGTTCACCTTCTGCGAGAAGTTCTCGTCAGGGGTGTTGGGGAAGGTGCGGCCGCCACCGCGCCACAGCGGCGAGGCCGTCGATCCCGCGCGGGCACGGCCGGTGCCTTTCTGGCGCCACGGCTTCTTGGTCGAGTGCTTGACTTCCTGCCGATCCTTCTGCTGCCGGGTACCTTGGCGCGCATTGGCCTGGTAGGCGACGACGATCTGATGGATCAGCGCTTCGTTGTAGTCACGGCCGAACAAGGTCGCCGGTGCCGGCGTCGTACCGGCTGCCTCGCCCTGGGCGTTCATCATCTTCAGTTCCATCGCGCGCTCCTCAGCCCTTCACCGCGGGACGGACGATCACCTGGCCGCCCTTGGCGCCCGGGACCGCACCCTTGACCAGCAGCAGGTTGCGCTCCTTGTCGATGCGCGCGATCACGAGGTTCTGCGTGGTGCGCTGGGCATTGCCCAGATGGCCGGCCATGCGCTTGCCCGGCATCACGCGACCCGGATCCTGGCGCATGCCGATCGAGCCGGGCGCGTTGGTGGACACCGAGTTGCCGTGCGTGGCGCGGTTCGACGAGAAGTGGTGACGCTTGATCGCACCGGCGAAACCCTTGCCGATGGTGACCCCGGTGATGTCGACCTTCTGGCCGACATCGAAAAGATCCACCGTCAGGGCAGCGCCGGTCTTCAGTTCGGCGGCCTTTTGTGCATCGACGCGGAACTCGCGCAGCCCGGCGGCGGCATCCACGCCGAGCTTGGCGAGGTGTCCGGCGACAGGCTTGGTGATGCGGGAGGCGCGGCGGGTTCCGAATGCGACCTGCACGGCGTCATAGCCGTCGGTCTCGGCGGTCTTGACCTGTGCGACGCGGTTGTTCGACACGTCGAGCACGGTGACCGGCACGGTCTCGCCGTCATCCGTGAAGATGCGGGTCATGCCGACCTTGCGGCCGACAAGTCCGAGCCTCACGGCGGAAACGGGCGAGCCAGAAGCTTTGGCTTCACTCATTGAGTTCTCCAAACCCCGGCTGCGATTGGCCAGGACCGATTTCAGGGCGCCTCGGTCGGAATCGATGAATCCGTTGCCGGACGCGGAAAGCCGGAGATTCTAACTTCGACCGGCTCTTTAGTGCAAATCAAAGGAACTACTGAACCTTGATCTCGACGTCCACTCCGGCCGGCAGGTCGAGCTTCATCAGCGCGTCGACAGTCTTGTCGGTGGGATCGATGATGTCCATCAGGCGCTGGTGGGTGCGCATCTCGAACTGGTCGCGCGAGGTCTTGTTGACGTGCGGCGAACGCAGGATGTCGAAACGCTGGATCCGGGTAGGCAGCGGCACGGGACCGCGCACCACGGCGCCGGTGCGCTTGGCCGTGTCGACGATCTCGAGCGCCGACTGGTCGATCAGCTTGTAATCGAACGCCTTCAGGCGGATGCGGATACGCTGGCTTTGCATGGGTGATCCTTAAAGAGCGAGGGCCGTCACGCGCAGGTGACGGCCCGGTTCAAAGAGTGCTGCGCGTTCCGCTTACTGGATGACTTTCGCGACGACGCCGGCGCCGACGGTTTTGCCGCCTTCGCGGATGGCAAAGCGCAGGCCCTGGTCCATCGCGATCGGGGCGATCAGCGTCACCACCATCTTGATGTTGTCGCCCGGCATGACCATCTCCGTGCCCGCCGGCAGCTCCACCGAGCCGGTCACGTCCGTGGTGCGGAAGTAGAACTGCGGCCGATAGCCCTGGAAGAACGGGGTGTGACGGCCACCCTCTTCCTTGCTCAGCACGTACACCTCGGCTTCGAACTTGGTGTGCGGCGTGATCGAGCCGGGCTTGGCCAGCACCTGGCCGCGCTCGACTTCCTCGCGCTTGGTGCCGCGCAGCAGCACGCCGACGTTGTCACCTGCCTGCCCCTGGTCGAGCAGCTTGCGGAACATCTCGACCCCGGTGCAGATGGTCTTGACGGTGGGCTTGATGCCGACGATCTCGATCTCTTCGCCGACCTTGACGATGCCGCGCTCGACCCGCCCGGTGACGACGGTGCCGCGACCGGAAATGGAGAACACGTCTTCGATGGGCAGCAGGAACGGCAGATCGACCGCACGCTCGGGCGTGGGGATGTAGCTGTCCAGCGCGTCGGCCAGCTTCATGATCGAGCCTTCGCCGAGCTCGCCCTTGTCGCCTTCGAGCGCCAGCTTGGCCGAGCCCTTGATGATGGGGATGGCCTCACCGGGGAATTCGTACTTGCTGAGCAGTTCGCGCACTTCCAGCTCGACCAGCTCGAGCAGCTCGGCATCGTCGACCATGTCGCACTTGTTCATGTAGACGATGATGTAGGGCACGCCGACCTGCCGGGCGAGCAGGATGTGCTCGCGGGTCTGGGGCATGGGACCGTCGGCAGCCGAGACGACCAGGATGGCACCGTCCATCTGGGCCGCGCCGGTGATCATGTTCTTGACGTAGTCGGCATGCCCCGGGCAGTCGACGTGCGCGTAGTGCCGGTTCTTGGTCTCGTACTCGACGTGCGCGGTGTTGATCGTGATGCCGCGGGCCTTCTCCTCCGGCGCCGCATCGATCTCGTCGTACTTCTTGGCCTCGCCACCGAACTTGGCCGCCAAAATGGTCGTGATCGCCGCCGTCAGCGTGGTCTTGCCATGATCCACGTGACCAATCGTCCCCACATTCACGTGCGGCTTGGTCCGCTCAAACTTGCCCTTGGCCATTTTCTATCCTCAAAGAACGGAAGTGATGTTGATGATCTGCTTCTGGAAACCGGTGGCGACTACTTCGCCTTGGCACTGATCACCGCCTCGGCCACGTTGCGCGGCGCTTCGGCGTAGTGCTTGAATTCCATCGTGTAGGTGGCGCGCCCCTGGGTCAGCGAACGCAGCGTCGTCGAGTAGCCGAACATCTCCGCCAGCGGCACCTCGGCCTTGATGGCCTTGCCGCCGCCGCCGGCGATGTCGTCCATGCCCTGGATCACGCCCCGGCGCGACGACAGGTCGCCCATCACGTCGCCCATCTTCTCCTCGGGCGTTTCCACCTCGACCGCCATGATCGGCTCGAGCAGCACCGGGCTCGCCGCCCGCATGCCGTCCTTGAAGCCCATCGACGCGGCCATCTTGAACGCGTTCTCGTTCGAGTCGACCTCGTGGTACGAGCCGAAGTGCAGCGTGACCTTGACGTCGACCACCGGGTAGCCGGCCAGCACGCCGGCCTTCAACGTCTCTTCCACGCCCTTGTTCACCGCCGGGATGTACTCGCGCGGCACGACGCCGCCCTTGATGGCATCCACGAACTCGAAGCCCTTACCCGGCTCCTGCGGCTCGAGCTTCAGAACCACGTGGCCGTACTGGCCGCGACCACCCGACTGCTTGATGAACTTGCCTTCGGCGTTCTCGACCATCTTGCGGATCGTCTCGCGGTACGCCACCTGCGGCTTGCCCACCGACGCCTCGACGCCGAACTCGCGCTTCATGCGGTCGACCAGAATCTCCAGGTGCAATTCGCCCATGCCGGAGATGATGGTCTGGCCCGACTCCTCGTCGGTGTGCACCCGGAACGACGGGTCTTCCTGCGCCAGGCGGTTCAGGGCGATGCCCATCTTCTCCTGGTCTGCCTTGGTCTTCGGCTCCACGGCCTGCGAGATCACCGGCTCAGGGAACTCCATCCGCTCGAGCGTGATGACCTTGTCCGGATCGCACAGCGTGTCGCCGGTCGTGACGTCTTTCATGCCCACCGCGGCGGCGATGTCACCGGCCAGCACTTCCTTGATCTCGTCGCGCTGGTTGGCATGCATCTGCAACAGACGGCCGACGCGCTCCTTGCGGCTCTTGACCGAGTTGATCACCGTATCGCCTGACTTCAGCACACCGGAGTAAACGCGCAGGAATGTCAGCTGGCCCACGTAAGGGTCGGTCATGATCTTGAAGGCAAGGGCGGCAAACGGCGCGCTGTCATCCGCGGCGCGCGTTTCTTCCTGATCCTTCTCGTTGGTGCCCTTGACCGGCGGAATGTCGACCGGCGAGGGCATGAACTCGATCACTGCGTCGAGCATGCGCTGCACGCCCTTGTTCTTGAACGCGGAGCCGCACAGCATGGGCTGGATCTCGCCGGCGATCGTGCGCGTGCGGATGCCGAGCTTGATCTCCTGCTCGGTGAGTTCGCCCGACTCGAGATACTTGTTCATCAGGTCTTCGGAGGCCTCTGCCGCCGACTCGACCATCTTTTCGCGCCATTCTTTGGCGATGTCGAGAAGTTCGGCCGGGATCTCCTGGTAGTTGAACTTCATGCCCTGCGACGCCTCGTCCCAGAAGATCGCTTTCATCTTGATGAGATCGATCACGCCCTTGAAGTTCTCTTCGGCGCCGATCGGCACGACGATGGGCACCGGATTCGCCTTCAGGCGCGCCCGCATCTGCTCGTAGACTTTTAAGAAGTTGGCGCCTGTGCGGTCCATCTTGTTGACGAACGCCAGACGCGGCACGCCGTACTTGTTGGCCTGGCGCCAGACCGTCTCGGACTGCGGCTGCACGCCACCGACCGCGCAATAGACCATGCACGCGCCGTCGAGCACGCGCATCGAACGCTCGACCTCGATGGTGAAGTCGACGTGGCCCGGCGTGTCGATGATGTTGATGCGGTGCTCGGGGAAGGACAGGTCCATGCCCTTCCAGAACGTGGTCGTCGCCGCCGACGTGATGGTGATGCCGCGCTCCTGCTCCTGCTCCATCCAGTCCATCGTCGCGGCGCCATCGTGCACCTCGCCGATCTTGTGGTTGACCCCGGTGTAAAAGAGGATGCGCTCGGTCGTCGTCGTCTTGCCGGCGTCGATGTGCGCCGAGATACCGATGTTCCGGTAACGCTCGATGGGGGTCTTGCGTGCCATAGGAGAGCTTTCGTGATTGCGAGCGGCGCTGTCGTCGCCCGCGTTCCAGTGCAGTTAGAACCTGAAGTGCGCAAACGCCTTGTTCGCATCGGCCATGCGGTGCACTTCCTCGCGCTTCTTCATGGCGCCGCCGCGGCCCTCGGAAGCCTCGAGCAGCTCGCCCGCCAGGCGCTGCGTCATCGACTTCTCGCCGCGCTTCTTCGCCGCTTCGCGCAGCCAGCGCATGGCCAGCGCCATGCGTCGCACCGGACGCACCTCGACCGGCACCTGGTAGTTGGCACCGCCGACGCGCCGGCTCTTGACCTCGACCATCGGCTTGACGTTGCTCAGTGCTTGGGTAAAGACCTCGATCGGATTCTTGCCACCCTTGCTCTCGATCTGGGCGAAGGCGCCATAGACGATGCGCTCGGCAACAGACTTCTTGCCGTCGAGCATGATCACGTTGACGAACTTGGTGACATCAGAACTGCTGAATTTGGGGTCCGGCAGGATTTCGCGCTTCGGTACTTCGCGACGACGGGGCATTGCAGATCTCCTTTGACTTCAGTCGTTGGGCGGCCCCATGGAGACGGGCCGCGACTTACTCGCCGCGCCAGTCTGGCAACGGCGGCGGGAAGGGCGAACGGGCGGGCGTTACCTCGTCCGCCTGCCTGTCGCCCGCAACTTGCGCTAGCTAGCCTTCGGCCGCTTGGCGCCGTACTTCGAACGCGCTTGCTTGCGGTCCTTCACGCCCTGCGTGTCGAGCGAACCGCGCACGATGTGGTAACGCACGCCCGGCAGATCCTTCACGCGGCCGCCACGGATCAGCACGACCGAGTGCTCCTGCAGGTTGTGGCCCTCACCACCGATGTACGAGATCACCTCGTACCCGTTCACGAGGCGCACTTTGGCCACTTTCCGCAGCGCCGAGTTCGGCTTTTTCGGCGTGGTCGTGTAGACCTTGGTGCAGACGCCGCGCTTTTGGGGGCTGTTCTTCAGCGCCGGGCTCTTGCTCTTGACGCCAGCGGAGACCCGCGGCTTGCGCACCAGTTGATTGACGGTCGGCATGTCGATTCCGCTA
>JAXHLD010000013.1:0-53896 GCA_034522655.1 Burkholderiaceae bacterium | reverse complement strand
TTTTCCTACTGGTTCGGTTACGTATTGCTTGCCGCCAGCGCGCAGCATGCCCACCAGTTCGGCGAGGCCTTGTGCGTTGTGCTTGAAGTCGAACGTGGTCGGCATGTCCGGCGTCAGCGCGACGATGCCGGCTGCCGCCAGCGCTGCTGCGTGGCCGCCGAGCGTGGTACGACTTCGCGTGAAGCCGTGCGACAGGACCGCTGCCCCGCGCAGCGGGACGTCGGACCGGTACACGTCCACCGCCACGCTGCGGCCGGCCAGCGTCACTGCCATGGTCGTCTGCGCATCGACCGCGGCGGTGAAGCTGGCCAGCAAAGTCGCGAGAAAGGCGAGCGCGGCCCGCGCAACTCGTGTCAGCGGTCGCTGAGGCCGCGGCATCTGCCCTCTACGCACTGAGGCTTCGTGCCCGCCAAGGCTGCACGGCGACGGCATCTCCCCAGGCACCCTGCGCTGGCGCAATCGTGTCGAGCGTGGTGCCGACTATCGCCTCTGCGAGTGTCACCCACAGCGTGCCGGCATCGATCGCGGCCCCGAGCGTGAGCGCGCCAGCGCCGGCAGTCGCAGCCGCGAAGCGACGAACCCGAGCGCCCGTGCCCGCCCGGGCGCAGCGATCCGCGTGACGACGAGCGGCATGTGGCAAAGGACACGACAGGCGCATACGCATTGTTTATCACATCGCGTCTAGGACGCGTCCCCTTCGTTTCGACTTGGGTGCCGCGTGGGCCTTACCCGCGGTCGTCGATACGGACTGTCGCGAGCTGGCCCATCGATGTCAACGGCCGCGCGGCAACCCTCTTGCCGGAGCGCATGTCAAGCCGTCACCAGCGAACGCCGGCCACGCCGCAGCAACCACACCACTACGGACAGATTGACCAGGTTCCAGCGATGCCGTTGAGGAACGCGGCGTGGTAGGAGCCGGTCAGGTCGAAGATCGCGCCGGACATCCAGCCGCCGAGCGCCATGCCGAGCAGCGTGGCCATGATCACCATGCCGACGCGGGCGCCGGCCTCGCGCGGCGGGAAGTATTCGCGCACGATGATGGCGTAGCTCGGCACGATGCCGCCCTGGAACAGGCCGAACAGCGCCGAGATCACGTACAGCGACACCAGGCCGTCGAAGGGCATGAACAGCAGCAGCGCCACGCCCTGCAGGCTCGAGCCCAGCAGCAGCGTGCGCAGCCCGCCGATGCGGTCGGAGATCCAGCCCGAGGCGAGCCGGCTGACGATGCCGAAGCCGAGCATCAGCGACAGCATCTGCGCGCCGCGCGCCGGGCCGTAGCCGAGGTCGCCGCAGTAGGCGACGATATGGACCTGCGGCATCGACATCGCGACGCAGCAGGCCACGCCCGGCGATCACCAGCAGCGCCTGCAGCGCGCGCGGCGACAGGCCGAGCGAGCCGCGCGCGGCCCAGCGCGCCGCGGCGAGCCGCGCGCAGCGCTGCCATGTGCCGGCGGCGCGCCGGCGCAGCAGCCAGCGCCAGCGGCAACATCGTCGCGACGCAGAAGACGGCCGACGCCGATGTAGGTCTGCCGCCAGCCGACGGTCTCGATGAAGTGCTGCACGATCGGCGGCCAGATCGTGCCGGCCAGATAGTTGCCGCTGGCGAAGATGGCCACGGCGATGCCGCGCCGGCGCACGAACCAGTGCGAGGTGTCGGCAAGCAGCGGCGCGAAGGTCGCCGAACTGCCGAGAAGCCGATCAGCACGCCCTGCGCCAGCGCGAACTGCCACAGGCTGCCGGCGGCACGCGGCCGGCGACCATAGCCCAGCGCCAGGCAGACCGGGCGCCGATGAGCGACGGCGCCACGATGCCGAAGCGGTCGGACAGCCGGCCCAGGAGGATGCCGCCGAGGCCGAAGCCGATCATCGCCAGCGTGTATGGCAGCGAGGCGTCGAGGCGCGGTCCACGCCGAAGTCGGCCTGCACCGCCGGCAGGGCCACCACGACCGACCACATGCCGACGCCGCCCAGCGTGCTCAACGCGAGCGCGGCGGCCAGGCGCAGCCAGGCGGTGCGCGAGTCGATCAGGGCGGTGGCGTCGGTCATGGCGGCAATGCATGCCCGCGGCGCTTACGCGAAGGGCAGCGGCCGTGATCCTCGCATGCCGGCGCGTGCCCGGCATACTGGAGCACCGCTTGTCCCATCCCGATCAAGACCTCGATGCCCTGGCAATGAGCGAGCACCTGCCAATCGTGCTGATCGAACTCGTGCTGGTGTTCGGCGGCGTGCTGCTGTTCGCCGTGTGGCAACTGCGCTCGGTGAAGCGCGATCAGGAGAAGACGCGGGCCGAACGCGCGGCGCGCGAGGCGGCTGCAGCGGCTGCGGCCGCGCAGGCAGCGGACGCGAAGGCAGCGGATACGACGCCGAAGGCAGCCGACACGCCGCCGCCCGCCGCCGGTCGCTGAGCGCTACCGCCGCCGGGGCAGCGGGCGCGCCGCGCGCCTGCCTCCTGCGGAGCGCGCCCGCGCTCCCTAAGGATCGACTTGACCCCCGGCAAGCCGGCCTGGCCGTCGCTGTCGACACTCGCGTCATCGACGCAGCGGCGCGCACCGGTGCGCCGCGACCCGACTTCACGACACGCAAAGGGGGAACGACATGGGATTTGCCGATCGCCAGGTGGCCGAGATCGCCGCCAGCCTGCCGGGCGCGACACAGGTGTTCCGCGCGCACAAGATCGACTTCTGCTGCGGCGGCCAGGTGCCGCTGGCGCAGGCGGCCGCCGAGCGTGGCGCGCCGCTGCCCGAGATCGAGCGCGCGCTGGCGCAGCTCGACGCCGGGGCCACGGACGCGCCTCAGGAAACCGAGGCGCTGATCGCGCACATCCTCAGCCGCTTCCACGAGACTCACCGACGCGAACTGCCCGAGCTGATCCGCCTCGCGGCCAAGGTCGAGGCGCGCCATGCCGAGCACCCCGAGGCGCCGCACGGCCTGCACGTGGCACTGGAAGAAACCGCTGCCGCGCTCGACGAGCACATGCAGAAGGAGGAACAGGTGCTGTTTCCGCTGATGCGCGAGCGGGCGGCCACCCGATGATCCACATGCCGATCGGCATGATGCGCGGCGAGCACGACGAGCACGGCGAGCGCCTGGCGCAGCTCGAGGCGCTGACGCACGACTGCGTGACGCCGCCCGAGGCGTGTGCCTCGTGGCAGGCGCTGTATGCGGGGCTGCGCAAGCTGATCGACGACGTGCGCGAGCACGTGCACCTGGAGAACAACGTGCTGTTCCCGCGTTTCGCGGCGTAGCACGGGTTGTGCGGGTGACGCGGCCGACGTTGGTCGAGGCGCGCCGCTCGGGTCGATCGCAACCGGCATCGATCGGGCGCGGGGCGACCGTGCCTGGCAGCCCGCATTGCGTTGGCGTTGCGTTGACGTTTTCCGGCGGCTTGACAACGGGCGGGGGCGGACCGCCATGCGGCGCGCGCCGTGAGCGCACGTCGGCGTCTGTCGTTCGGCATGGCGCGCGTGGCGCCGTCACGCCCCGCTACAGTGCGCGGTCGACCTCGTTCCGCTCACTCGCCTGCCAGCGACTGTCCGCCCGAGGTCTGCAGTTGGCCGTGAAGGCCGGCACGCTTGCGCTCGGCCACGCGCTCGAACAGTTCGATCACCCACAGCGTTCGTTCGTAGAAGTTGCCTTGCGCAGAGGCTGCAACCCCGGTGGCCGAAGCCGGCACGTGCGGCGTGCGGCCGCTGGTGCGCAGCGCCGCTTCGACCAGGTACTGCACGGCCGGCAGCGGGTCGAGCCGGGCGGAGGGCACCGGCAGCACCAGGGCGGCGCCCAGCGCCTGCGTGATGAGCGCCAGCTTGCGCTGGTGCGAGACCACCGCGCGGCGCGACATCGAGTCGAGACCGGCGCGTTCCACTTCGCGCCCGATCTCGGCGTACACCAAGCGGGCAGCGCGGATCGCCGGCCGGCAGTTGCGCGGCAGCTCGGCGATGCCGTGTTCGGCGCGCCGGTACAGGTCGTCGGCGGCGGCCAGCAGGCGCGCCACCACGCGGCCGAGCGCGTCGTTGAACTGGGGCGCGGCGAGCCAGGCGTCCGGATCGATGCCGGCCTCGCGCATCCAGCTGCGCGGCAGGTACAGCCGGCCATTGCGTGCATCCTCGCCGACGTCGCGCGCGATGTTGGTGAGCTGCATCGCCACGCCAAGCTCGCAGGCACGCTCCAGCGCCGGTGCGGTGCGAGTGCGCATCAGCAGCGCCATCATCGCGCCCACCGAGCCGGCCACGCGCGCGGCGTAGTGGTTCAGATCGTCGAGCGTCTCGTACTGCCGTCCTTCGGCGTCCCAGGCGAAACCATCGAGCAAGGCGGTCAGCAGCGGCTGCGGCAGGTCGTAGCGGTCGACCACCGCGGCCAGCGCGCAATCGGCCGGGAAGGGCAGCGGGGCGTTGGCGTAGATGCGGTCGAGCCGGTGATGCAGGTGCGCCAGCACGTCCGCCACCGGCTGCGCCGGGTCGCGCAGGTCGATTGCGTCGTCGGCGACGCGACAAAACGCGTACAGCGCGGTGGCCGGCGCGCGCACGCGCGAGGGCAGCAGCAGCGAGGCGGCGAAGAAGGTCTTGGAGCCGCCCTGCATCATCTGCGTGCAGGCCTGCGCATCGTCGAGCTTGGTGAGCTTGGCTGGTGTGCTGGCCGAATAGGTCGCGGCTCGGCCGTCGACCTGCAGGCCGACGTCGTCGACGAAATCGAAGCGGGCGGGGCCGTCCATGGCGTTCTCAGACGGCCTGCCGCAGTGTGTGCGGATCGGGCACGATCGTCTGCAGCGCCTGCGCCGACATCAGCACGCCCGGCACGCCGGCGCCCGGGTGCGTGCTGGCGCCAACGAAGAACAGGCGGTCGATGTCCTCGCTGATGTTGTGCGGGCGGAACCAGGCGCTCTGCGTCATCAGCGGCTCCAGCCCGAAGGCCGCGCCCTTGTACGACAGCAGGCGGTCGCGGAAGTCGACCGGGGTGGTCAGGCGCGAGGTGACCACGTGGCGCTCGAAGCCCGGCAGCACCGTGCGGTCGAGTTCGGCGGCGATGCGCTGGCGATAGGTCTCGGCCATGGTCGACCAGTCGGTGCCGCTGTCCAGGTGCGGCACCGGCGACAGCACGTAGAAGGTGTCGCAGCCGGTCGGCGCCAGCGACGGATCGGTGGCGGTGGGCCGGTGCAGGTACAGGCTGAAATCGTCCGACAAATGCTTGCGGCGGAAGATGTCGTGCAGCAGCGCCTTGTAGCGCGGCCCCATCATGATCATGTGGTGCGGCACGTCGTCGAAGCGGCGGTTGGTGCCGAAGTACCAGACGAACAGGCTCATCGAGTAATTGCCGCGTTCGATGCGGGCGTCGGTCCAGTGGCGCCGATGCTGCGGCTCGACCAGGTGCTTGTAGGTCCAGGCGGAATCAGCGTTGGAGACGACGATGTCGGCCGCGAGGCGCTCGCCGCTGGCCAGCGTCGACGCCGGTGGCGCGCGCCGGCGCGTTCGTCGACCGTGATCTGCGCGCACCTCGGCGTTCAGCCGCAGGCTGCCGCCGCGCGACTCGAGCAGCTTGACCAGGCCCTGCACCAGGCTGCCGGTGCCGCCGATCGCCCAGTGCACGCCGAAGCGGCGCTCGAGCGAGTTGATCAGGCTGTAGACCGAGGTCACCGAGAACGGATTGCCGCCGATCAGCAGCGGGTGGAAGCTGAACACCATGCGCAGCTTCGGATCCTTGATGTGGCGCGCCACCACGCCGTGGATGGTGCGCCAGCCCGCGCATGCGCATGCAGCGTCGGCGCGGCGGCGAACAGGTCGGACAGCGTGTCGAAGGCGATGCGCGCCGAGTTCCTCGAAGCCGAGCCGGTAGCACAGGTCGGCGTACTCGGAGAAGCGTTCATAGCCGGCGTAGTCGCCGGGACTGAAGCGCAGGATCTCGGCCCGCATGCGCTCCTTGTCGCCGTAGTAGTCAAAGTGCGTGCCGTCGTTGAAGCGGATCCGGTAGAACGGCGCCATCGGCACCAGCGTGACGTCGTCTTCGATCCGGCGTCCGCACAGCGTCCACAGTTGCTCGAGGAACCACGGCGCGGTGATGATGGTGGGGCCGGCATCGAACACGAAACCGTCCTGCCGGTGCACGTAGGCGCGGCCGCCGGGCGCGTCGAGCTTCTCCAGCACGGTGACGCGATAGCCGCGGCAGGCAAGGCGGATCGCCGCGCCCAGCCCGCCGAAACCGCTGCCGATGACGACCGCATGCGCTTGAGTGTCCGGCGATACCGGGGCTGGTGCAGCAGCGTAGGTGCCCTCGGCGTTGAACAGCGTCTTCATTGCATTCCTCGGTACAGCGGGTGATTCATCATGCCGGTGCGGACGCTCAGTCGTTTGCTCAGTCACGCGCTCAGTCACGTGATGCCGGCCGCAACTTGGCCGGCGCCGTGGCGATCCGCGGTTCGGGCAGCGGGCGCGCAGCGCTCGTGCGCATCGCCCATTGCCACAGTGCGGTGGCGTTGATCGGCAGCACCATCAGCACGTGCTCGAGCACGGCCAGCGCCAGCAGCGCCGCCACCAGCATCAGGCCGGCGGTCTGCGCCTCAGTCGTCAGCGGTGCCAGCGCGCGCTGGGTCAGCAGCACCACCACCACGGCAGGTGCGCCCACCGACAGCGGCATCAGCGGGTTCATGCGGCGACGGCGAAAGAACTGTCGAGATACGCCAGGTGCGGCGGCAGGAACTCTTCGCTCAGATTGCGCACGCCGAAGAACAGGTTGAGCTTGGCGCTGACGGCGCATCACCCAAAGGACCACATAGGTCCACAGCGCGATCGAATTGGCACCATGCCAGACGATGGCCGCGATCAGCAGCCCGCCGCCGATGATCGCCAGTTCGTGCCACAGGATGGCCTGCACCGCGTGCACGAAGTGCGGCCAGCCGCTGCAGTGCGGCGCGCAGGCCACGCGCCGCGGGCCGGTGATCCAGCCGGTGAGGAACGCGAGTTCCTGCCAGCCCCAGACGAGCAGCGCGGCGACGAAGGCCGCATAAGCCGCGCCGACCGAGGTGTCGTGAGCAGTCAGCACGATGCCGCCCAACCCCAGCAGCGCCAGCAGCGAGGAGATCGCCAGGCTCCAACGGAACGTGGTACGCGGCAGTCCGTCGAGCAGCAACACGATGCCCGTGCTGAACCACCACATGAAGGCGGCGAAGACGACCGGTGCGATCAGTTCCAGCATGGTCCTGCGTCAGAACATCGGGCGCGCCCGGGCGACGGATGCCGCGCGGCGACGCGCACGGTGGCGGTCTTCAGGGGCGTGCCTGCAGCCCGGTCGCGCGCTGCGCCCCGGGTGCGACGGCATGGGTTGAGGTCGGGCGCAGCGTCATCGGCTCACCACACCGGCTGCACGCGCACCTGCGCCGGCAGGTCGTGCTTCTTGACCGGCAGCAGGTACAACTTCGCGAAGGCGAGCGTACCGGCCACCGCGCAGCCGGCACGCTTGAGCGTGCCGACGACGCCGCCCTGCGCCTTGGCGCGTTCGGCGGCGGCGCTGATGCGGCACAGCCGGTCCAGCCCTGCGCGGAACGCCGGGTGATCGGTGTCCAGCGTCAGCGGGAACACCTGCTTGCTGATCTCGCTGGTGACGCGGAACACCTCGAAGTCGTACTCGGTGCGAATCGAGGCCCAGCGCCGTGCATGTAGGGCCGCGTGTGGTCGCGCACATACATGGTGGCGTACACCGCCAGCAGGAAGAAGCGGATCCACAGCAGATTGCCGCCGCGCAACAGGTGCGGCTGGGCGCGCATCAACAGCGCAAAGCTCTCGCCGTGGCGGAATTCGTCGTTGCACCAGCGCTCGAACCAGCGAAAGATCGGATGAAAGCGCCGATCCGGGTGCTTCTCCAGCGCGCGGAAGATGGTGATGTAGCGCGCGTAGCCGATCTTCTCCGACAGGTAGGTCGCGTAGAAGATGTACTTGGGCTTGAAGTACGTGTACTTCTTGCTGCGCTTCAGGCCATTCAGATCGACACCCAGACCGAGGTCCTTCAGCGAGGCGTTGATGAAGCCGGCGTGGCGGCTCTCGTCGCGCGCCATCATAGCCCATCAGCTCCTTGATGTCGGGGTTGTCGACGTGCTTCTTGATCTCGTTGTAGAGCACGCAGCCGGAGAACTCGCTGGTCACCGAGCTGATCAGGAAATCGGTGAATTCCTTGCGCAGCTCGGGGCTGATGCGGCTGAAGTTCTCGCGCAGCTCGACCTCGAACTGCGCATCGCGTTGGAAGTGGTCGTGGTTGTTGTCGCCCTCGTACTCGGCCATCATCGCGTCCCACTCGGCGCGGATCGGGCTCACGTCGAGGCGGTCCATCGCCGCGTAGTCGGTGGTGTAGAAGCGCGGCGTCAGCAGCGTCTCGGTGGTCGCCTTGCGCATCGACTCGTCGGAGGTGGCGGGATTGCGCACGGCGGCGCTGGCTTCTGGATCGGCACGCAGCGGCTCGATGACGGCGGACATGGCGGGTCTCCTTGGGGGCGTTGCGGTGGATCAGCGCGTGCCGGGGGCGGCGGCGCCAGCGGGCGGGAGGGTCAGCAGGCGGGCAAAGGCGCCGGCATGCATCGGTCCGAAGGACTCGAGATCGATGCGTTGGCCGGTGGCCGGGTCGTCCAGGGTCAGTCGGCCGTCGGCGCGCCCGATCAGCATGAATGGCTGGGTGCCATCGAGCCCGCGCAGCTTGCGTTCGCGCGCCAGCGCGCGCAGCGCGCCGCGAATGAACCCCTGCTCGCCGGCCAGGTTCGTGACGGTGGCGTTGCTGTCGGCATCGATGACGGCGATGCCGCCGTCGGGCAGGTCGGCAAAGCGAAGGGCACGTGTCTGCGTGGCGGCGGCGTCCGGCGCGCGGATGTCGATGCCGGATAACCGCACGGCCGCCACCGCGGCCACGCTCACCAGCAGCAGCAGGCCGATCGCCTTGAGCACGCCGGCCGGCACGACCTCGTCGCGATGAGCTGGGGCGGGATGCGCGGTGTCGTTCATCGTGAATCTCGTCAACGGGGGAGTTTGAACTACTGCGCCGTGGCCAGGGGCTGCTGGATGGCCGGCCGCCCTTCGGGCCCTGGGGTCTTTTCGGCGGTGGCCTCCGTCGCGCGTGCGGTCGACGGCAACGCCGCGCCTGTTGCGTGAGCCCAGGCGTTGGACAGCAGCTCGGCGACGTGCTGTGCATCAGGCACGGCGCGCAGCATCGGCTCGGGCTGCGCGACCTTCCACGGGCGCGCGTGCGGCCACAGTTGCAGCCAGGCAATGCGGTCGCCCGCGGCCAGCTGCAGCGGGATGTCGCCGCGGCCGTCGCGGTGCAGGCGCAGGCCGGCGCCGGCGATGTGCTTGAACGGCAGGTTGTAGGTCACGGTCAGCACGATGCCGATGCGCATCACCACGCGCCGATCGGTGATCGTGTAGACCGTCGTGCGACCCGTCATCCAGGCCAGGGCCAGCAACGTGCCCAGGGCGAACGCCACGAACGGCAGCAGCCACAGCATGGCGATCAGCGCACTCACCACGCTGCCGGCATCGCCCAGCACGACTGCACCGCGTGCCAGCACGATCACGCCGAAGTAGATCGCCAGCTTGCGCACATGGAACGGACTGAGCGCCAGCCGGCGCCAGTCGGGGCTGCCCTGCCACAGCAGCCGTTCACCGGCGGGCAGCGGCTCCGGCAGTCCGGGCGCAGCCTCGAACTCGTGCTCGTGCTGGCCGGGCGGAGCGTGTCGATGGCCGTGCATGCTCATACCAGCGGCTCCTGACGGTCAGGGGTGGCGTACAGCAGGCCGGCGCCAAAGTAGGCGCAGATCTTTTCTTCCTCGAGCAGCGTGATCTGGTCGGGCGCCTTGGTGCCCGGGATCTGCGCGAACTGCGTCGACAGCAGCGCGCTGAGCTTGACGCTGGCATTGTGGCCGCGCGTGACGCGCACGAAGTTCATCGGCACCAGCACGTTGCGCGTGCCGGTCGGCGTGGCGACCGTCACCTCGAGGTAGCGGATCAGCATGTCCGAGCGGTCGATCCAGGCGTCGCGCACGGTGCCGGCCACCTTGCCGTCGCCGGCAACCAGGTTCATGCCGCGCGGATCGGTGTCGTTCTTTGACAGGTTGTATTCGGGCAGCGCGCGCAGCGGCTGGATGCGCACTTCGCCGGCGCCGTTGACGTCGGGAACATCGGCGCGCGGGGTCCAGGCGCCGGGGCCGACGCCGTCGAGCATCGGGTCGCCGGTGGGTGCCAGCGGCGCGCTGCTGGTCCGGTACAGCGGCGCCAGCGCAAGCGGCCTGGCGTCCTTCGTGGCATCGGGCACGACCACGTCGCCGTGCTCGGTCTTGTAGATCTTCGGTGCCGGCACCGGCCAGCCGGTGACCTTGGGCCCGCCCTCGCGGCCGACATCCATCGGATAGCCCTCGCGATGGTTCTCGCGCACGAGGTAGTAGATCAGTCCGAAGAAGAAGGCCCAGAACAGATACAGCACAAGCTGGGCGACATCGACATACTGGGTGATGGCTCCGGTTCCCATGGAACACTCCTCGTTGCGTTAAGCAGCACGAATTGGACTAGCCTGGAAGATTGGCCAGGCCGAACTTCTGCGGTGATGGATCGGCGTCGCGCGCGGGCAATGGCGCCCGCGTCGAACGCACCAGCGGACCGATCGCGATCAGTGCCGCGAACAGTCCGTACAACTCCAGGTGATAGACAAAGCTGTAGCCGGTGACCGGCGATGTCGAGCGTGGCGCCGAGCGCTCCCTGCGCGGCCAGGCCGGACACGATGTCGCGCAACGCGCCGCCAGCGGCGATGGCCATGCCGGCCGCGGTGGCCTGCACGGCGCCCCAGGCGCCCAGCGCCAGGCCGACGTGCTCGTTGCGTTCCAGGCTCATCGCCGCGGTCAGCGTGCCGACCGCGAACAGGCCGCCGCCGAAGCCGATCAGCGAGGGTGCCGGCGCGGAGAACAGCAGCGGCGGAGTCGAGCGGCGCTGCGAAGATCACGGCGGCAAAAGCCGGCAGGCCGACCAGCGCACCGTACGCCGGCCACGCGATACGGATCGCCGCCGCGGCTGAGCAGGCGCGCCGCCAGCGCGAACGCGACGAGGGAGCCGGCCGCCATCAGGGCGGTGAGTGCGCTGGTGGCGCCGACCGACAGCTTGAGGACCTCGCCGCCATAGGGCTCGAGCAGGATGTCCTGCATGCTGAAGGCGGCGGTGCCCAGCGCCACCGCCCACAGGAAGCGGCGCGCGCGGCGGTCGGCCACGAAGCTGCGCCAGGCCTCGCGAAAGCTCGGGGGCGCGTTCGACGGCAACGGTCCGCGGCCGGGTCGCGCGGTTCCTGCTTCCACAGCGCGACGCTGTTGAGCAGCATGGCCAGCGACGGCGGTGCCCTGGACCACCTGGATCAGGCGCATATGCGTGAAGTCCGCCAGCAGCAGACTGAACACGAAGCCGCTGCCCACCATGCCGACCAGCAGCATCACGTACATCAGCGCCACCACGCGCGGGCGCGACGATTCGCTGGCGAGGTCGGTCGCCAGCGCGAGTCCCGCGGTCTGCGCGGTCTGCATGCCGGCGCCTACCAGCAGGAAGGCGAGCCCGGCGGCGAGCATGGCCGACCACGACCGGACGCGGCGCGCTGGTGTCGCCGGGGCAGCATGATCAGCGCAAACGGCATGATCGCAAGGCCGCCGAACTGCAGCAGCGTGCCCAACCAGATATAGGGCACGCGGCGCCAGCCGAGCACCGAGCGATGGTGGTCGGAGCGGAAGCCGATCAGCGCGCGGAACGGCGCGAACAGCAGCGGCAGCGCGACCATCAGCGCGACGAGCCAGGCCGGCACGCCAAGCTCGACGATCATCACCCGGTTCAGCGTGCCGACCAGCAGCGCGGCGGCCATGCCGACCGAGACCTGGAACAGCGACAGGCGCAGCAGGCGCGCCAGCGGCAGGTCGGCGTGGCGGCATCGGCGAACGGCAGGAAGCGCGTTCGGCGCGAGCCGCGTCCAAGCCGTGCCGCGCGGGATCTGCGCTGTCGCTCATGCGGCGCGGCAGCTCCAGCGCCTGCGAGATGTAGAAGCCGCGCGCGATGCGGTGGGTGCGCGCCGGCGTGCCAGGCGCCGAGCGCCGGTCGCGAGCATCGCTGCGGCGCAGCTGCGCGCTCGGACACCGGCGCGATCGCCGGCGCGCGGTCGCCGCGCGGGAAGAGCTTGCCGACAGCGTGCATCACGCGTCAGCAGCGGCGGTGCGCGGCGCGAAGGTGAAGACGCATCGAGCTCGCGGGTGCGCGCGGCCAGCGCTTCGAGCATCCGCACGATGTCGTCGGCGCGCGATAATGGATCAGCGAATCCATCGCGACCACGTGGTCGAAGTCGCCCGAGCGCGGGGTCGAGCATGTCGCCGACGCGGAAGTCGATGCGGCCGCTCGCGCGGGTCGGCTCGGCAGGCGCTCGCGCGCGAGGTCGACCAGCGTCGGCGAGAGATCGATCGCCACCACGTCGGCGCCGCGCCGGGCGGCTTCCACCGCCAGCGCGCCGGTGCCGCAGCCGGCATCGAGCAGCCGCTTGCCCGTAAGGTCAGTCGGCAGCCACGACATCAGCGTGGCGCGCATGCGGTCGCGGCCGGCGCGCACGGTGGCGCGGATGCCGCTGACCGGCGCGTCGGAGGTCAGCTTCGCCCAGGCATCGGCCGCGGTGCGGTCGAAGTAGGTCTGCAGCTGGCCGCGCGCGCGGTCTGGTAGCTGGTCGGCGTGCGCCATCAGTCGTAGCCCAGCAGGTCGAAGATCTCGCGGTCCTTCATCGGCGTGAGCGTCCGATGCGGCTCGGTCGCCGTGCCCACAGCGACTGCGGCGAGGCGGAGGTATTCGTCCTGCACGGCTTTCAGTTCCGGCGACGGCTCCATCTCGAAGATGGTCGATTTCTTGAGGCGTGAGCGGCGGATCACGTCGAGGTCGGGGAAGTGCGCCATGCGCTTCATGCCGATGCGCGTCGTTGAACTTGTCGATCTGGTCGGTCGCGTCCGCCGGTTGGCGATCACGCCGCCCAGCCGTACGTTGTAGTTCTTCGCCTTGGCGCTGATCGCGCCGATGATCCGGTTCATCGCGAAGATCGAGTCGAAGTCGTTGGCGGTGACTATCAGCGCGCGGTCGGCATGCTGCAGCGGCGCGGCAAAGCCGCCGCAGACCACGTCGCCCAGCACGTCGAAGATCACCACGTCGGTGTCTTCGAGCAGGTGGTGCTCCTTCAGCAGCTTGACGGTCTGGCCGACCACATAGCCGCCGCAGCCGGTGCCGGCCGGCGGGCCGCCGGCCTCGACGCACATCACGCCGTTGTAGCCCTCGAACACGAAGTCCTCGGCGCGCAGTTCCTCGGCGTGGAAGTCCACCGTCTCGAGCACGTCGATCACGGTCGGCACCAGCTTCTTGGTCAGGGTGAAGGTGGAGTCGTGCTTGGGATCGCAGCCGATCTGCAGCACGCGCTTGCCGAGCTTGGAGAAGGCGGCCGAGAGGTTCGACGAGGTCGTCGACTTGCCGATCCCGCCCTTGCCGTAGACGGCGAACACCTTGGCGGTGCCGATCTTCGAAGTCGGGATCGAGCTGCGACCTGCACGCTGCCCTCGCCGTCGGCGGTCGAGGACGGGCACGCGTGGCTCGGGCATCGAGACGGGATGGCGATGTCCATGCGGCGCGCTCCTGCTGCAGCGGCGGGTGATGCCTTCGAGACGGTCTTCGAGCTCCGTCGCTGGCGCGCCGCAGCGCCTCCAGCGTGGCTTCGTCCGGCTTCCAGTACTGGCGCTCGTGCGCCTCGATCAGCCGGTGCGCGACCTTGACGGAGGCGGCCGGGTTCAACTGCGCCAGCCGCTCACGCATGGCCGGGTCGAGCAAGAAGGTCTGCGTCAGCTGCTGGTAGACCCAGGGCGCGACCTGGCCGGTGGTCGCCGACCAGCCCATCGTGTTGGTCACGTGCGCCTCGATCTGGCGCACGCCTTCATAGCCGTGCTTCAGCATGCCCTCGTACCACTTCGGGTTGAGCGTGCGCGTGCGCGTCTCGAGCGCGACCTGCTCGCCGAGCGTGCGGACGGTGCCGTCGCCGCGCGTCTGGTCGCCGATGTAGACCGGCGGCTCGCTCGCCCGCTGGCGCTGCGTGACCGCGCGGCTGATACCGCCGAGCGTGTCGAAGTAGTGGTCGATCGTGGTGAGGCCCGTCTCGACCGATTCGAGGTTCTGGTAGGCAAGCTCGACGTGCGCCAGGGCGCTGTGCAGCAGCGCCGGCTGGCGCGTCGGGCTTGCCGCTGCGGCCGTAGGCGAAGCTCTTGCGCTGGGTGTAGGTCTCGGCGAGTTCGTCCTCGTCGTCCCAGCGGCCGTTGTCGACCAGCAGGTTGACGTTGGCGCCATAGGCGCCGTCGGCGTTGGAGAAGACGCGCAGCGCGGCGGTCTCCAGATCGCAGCCGTGCGCCTGCTGGTAGGCGAGCGCGTGCTTGCGCACGAAGTTCTGGTCGAGCGGCTCGTCGGCCCCGGCGGCCAGGAAGCTCGCCTCGGCCAGCAGCCGGGTCTGCAGCGGCAGCAGGTCGCGGAAGATGCCCGACAGCGTGAGCATCACGTCGATCGCGCGGCCGGCCCAGCTGCTCCAGCGGGATCGAGTTCGGCGCCGGCCAGGCGGCCATAGCCGTCGAAGCGCGGCCGGGTGCCCATCAGCGCCAGCGCCTGCGCGATCGGGTGCGCCTTCGCTCTTGAGGTTGTCGGTGCCCCACAGCACCATGCGCGATCGATCTCGGGCAGCGCGCTGCCGTCGGCCAGGTGGCGGGCGAGCAGCCGTTCGGCCTGCGCGGCGCGCCGTCGGCGACGGCGAAGGCGCTCGGCATGCGGAACGGGATCGAAGCCGTGGATGTTGCGGCCGGTGGGCAGCATCTCCGGCGTGCGCATCAGGTCGCCGCCCGGCGCCGGCGGGGATGTAGCGGCCGTCGAGCGCGCGGAGCAGCGCGGCAATTCGTGGTCCTCGGCGAGCAGGCGATCGATGCGGCGAGCTCGTCCGAGCGGGGGTCGCCAGTCGTTGCGGCGACGCTCAGCGGCCGCGCGGCGGTCGCCGGCGGGGATGGCGTCGAGCGCCGCGTCGCGGCAGCGTGCTGTCCGTGCGCGGCATCGGCGTCGCGAGAGCATGTCGATCGCGCTCGTCGGCGCTGGATGCGCCGCGCCGACCACGTGCAGGCCGTGCGGGATCAGCGCGTGCTCGAGTTCGACCAGCCTGGCGCATGAGCGTCGATCCGCGTCGGCGTCGCCGTCCCAGGCGGGCTCGGCGGGGCGAAGGTCGAGCGCGGCGGCCTGCGCCTGGATCGATCGCGGCGAGATCGCCGTCGCTCGGCGTCGGCGTCCGGCGCTCAGGCTGCGCCAGCGGTCGATGCGAGGCCTTGAGGTCGAGCAGGCCCGCGATAGAGGCCGGCCTTCGGTCGATCGGCGGCGTCAGATAGCTCACCAGGGTGGCCGCCGACCGGCGCTTGGCGATGGTCCCCTCGGAGGGGTTGTTGGCGGCGTAGAGATAGATGTTCGGCAGGTCGCCGATCAGACGCTCCGGCCAGCAGGCGCCCGACAGGCCCGACCTGCTTGCCGGGCATGAACTCCAGCGCGCCATGGGTGCCGAAGTGCAGGACGGCGTGGGCGCCGAAGTCCTCGCGCAGCCAGCGGTAGAAGGCGCGAGAAGGCGTGGGTCGGCGCGAAGCCCTTCTCGAACAGCAGGCGCATCGGGTCGCCTTCATAGCCGAAGGCCGGCTGCACGCCGACGAACACATTGCCGAACCGCGCGCCGAGCACGAAGATCGAGCGGCCGTCGGTCAGCTGCGGCCGGGCGCCGGGCCCCAGGCCGCCTCGATCTCCTGCAGCCAGCGGCTCGCGGCGCACATGGTCGTCGGCCGGGATGCGGCGCGCGACATTGGCCTCGCGTGCCGTAGCGGCGCGGCGTTGCCTTCGAGGATCGCGCTCGCGCAGCGCATCGACCGATCTCGGGCACCTCGACGTCGTAGCCCTCGGCGCTGCAGCGCGCTTCAGGGTGTTGTACAGCGACTCGAAGACCGACAGGTAGGCAGCGGTGCCGATGTTGCCGGCATTGGGCGGGAAGTTGAACAGCGCGATCGGCGACCTTGCGCTGGCGCGTCGGCGTGCGGCGCAGGGCGACCAGCTTGTCGACCCGCGCGGCGAGCATTTCGGCGCGCTCGGTGCAGGACTGCATGTCGCGGCCGGCTCAACGGCGGGAACTGCAGGCGCGCGCAGCCGGTGCAGGGCGCCGCCGGCGCAGTCGGAGCGGCCGCCGAAGACGATCGGGCCGGTGGCGCCGTCGAGTTCGGGGATGGCGACCATCATGGTCGCCTCGACCGGCATCAGGCCGCGGTCGGACCCGCCCCACTGCTCGCAGCGACTGGAACTCGAGCGGCTGCGGCGGCGATATAGGGCACATCGAGGCCTGGCGAGGATCTCCTCGGCGGCCTTGGCGTCGTTGTAGGCCGGGCCGCCGACCAGCGAGAAGCCGGTCAGCGACACCAGCGCGTCGACCGTGGGCGTGCCGTCGCGCATGAAAAAGCGCTCGATCGCCGGCGCGCGCATCGAGGCCGCTGGCAAAGGCCGGGACCACGCGGAGGCCGCGCGCCTCGAGCGCCGCGATCACGCCGTCATAGTGGCCGCTGTCGCCGGCCAGCACATAGGAGCGCAGCAGCAGCAGGCCGACGCGTGCCGGCGGCGCTCGCGCGCGCCGGCAGCTCGTCGAGCCGCTTCGGCGATCCGCGCCTGGCAGCGTCGGGTGGTAGACGCCGACCTCGGGGATACTCCGCCGGCGGCGGCGGCTTCAGCGTGCCGCGCAGGGCCGCGCGCGGGCCGTCGGCATAGCGGTCGACCAGGAAGCGGACCATGTTCGCGATGTTCTCGTCCGAGCCGGCCAGCCAGTACTGCAAGGTCAGGAAATAGGCGCGCACGTCCTGCGCCGTGCCGGGGATGAAGCGCAGGATCTTCGGCAGGCGGCGCAGCATCTTCATCTGCTGCGCGCCGGACGAGCTCGTCGCCGTCTTCGCGCGTTGCCGCGCAGGTTCTTCAGCAGCGCCATCGGGCCGCGCTTTCTCGGCCTCGACCATGTCGAAACGGCCCATGCGCGTCAGCTTGGACGACTTCGCCGGCCGACATGCAGCAGATCATCGCGTCGCACTGGTCGCGCCGCGCCCGCAGGGCCGGCAGCACCGCCTGCATGTGATCTTCCATGAACATCATAGTCACGATGATGATGTCGCCGATGGCGATGTCGGTCTGGCAGCGCGCCAGCGCGCCGGGATCGTCGGTCCCATTCGGCGGCGGCGTGCAGCGACAGCGTCGAGCCCGGGCATGCTCGCGCGCAGCGCGGCCGCGCGCGCTCGACGGCGCCGGCCGAGATGGGCGTCGAGCGTGAGGATGACCACGCGCACGGCGGCGGTCGACGTGGCGCTCAGCGGCCGAAGTGGGCTTTCGCATCGTAGAGCGCCTCGACGGTAATGGTGGTCACGCCGCGCTCGAGCGCATAGCGTTCGGTGTTGCGGCGCGCCTTGCCGCGCACGAAGAACGGGATCTTCTTGAGTTCCGCTCGGCATCGCGCGTCCAGCCGGTGACGCTCGGCGAGCCGTCGCGCCGGCGGCTACGGCGTGGCCGGTCGTCGGCACCGGCAGCGGGCGTCCGCCGATCGCGGCGCACGGCGCGCGCGCCGTGGCCGCCAAGATGCGAGGGCGCCGGCCGCGTCGTGGAATTCGAAATCCTCGCGGAACATGCTGAGCAGGTGCTCCTCGAGGCCCATCATCAGCGGATGCACCCAGGTGTCGAAGAGCACGTTGGCGCCCTCGAAGCCCATCTGCGGCGCATAGCGCGCCGGGAAGTCCTGCACATGCACCGGCGCCGAGATCACCGCGCAGGGCAATGCCCAGCCGCTTGGCGATGTGGCGCTCCATCTGCGTGCCGAGCACCAGCTCGGGCTGCGGCCTCGGCGATCGCCGCCTCGACCTCGAGGTAGTCGTCGGTGATCAGCGCCTCGAGGCCGAGCTCACGCGCCGCCTCGCGCACGTCGCGCGCGAATTCGCGGCTGTAGGTGCCGAGGCCGACGACCGTGAAGCCCATCTCCTCGCGCGCGATGCGGGCGGCGGCGACTGCATGGGTCGCATCGCCGAAGATGAAGACGCGCTTGCCGGTGAGATAGGTCGAGTCGACCGAGCGCGACCACCAGCGGCAGGCTGCGATCGGCGAGTCGGCCAGCGCCGGCGCCGGCAGTCGATGCCGGCGAGCGCCGCGACCTCGGCGATGAAGTCGCGCGGTGGCGCCGATGCCGATCGGCACGGTGCGTCATGGTCGGGCTGGCCGAAGGTGCTCTCCAGCCAGCGCGCGGCGGCATCGCGCGATCTCCGGATACAGCACGACGTTGAAGTCGGCCTCCCCCAGGCGCGCGATGTCGGCCGGCGTCGCGCCCAGCGGCGCGACCGACGTGCACGTCGACGCCCAGCTGGCCAGCAGCCGCGTGATCTCGGTGACGTCGTCGCGGCAGCGAAAGCCGAGCGCGGTGGGACCGAGCAGGTTGCAGCGCGGCGCCGGCAGCCGCGCGCGGCGTCGCGGCGCGCCGGCGCGCGGCGCGCGGCCAGCAGCGCGCGCACCAGCTGGTAGAAGGTTTCGGAGGCGCCCCAGTTTTCCTTCTTGGAGTAGGAGGGCAGTTCCAGCGCGACCACCGGCACCGGCAGGCCCAGCGCCTCGGCCAGCCCGCCCGGATCGTCCTGGATCAGCTCGGCGGTGCAGGAGGCGCCGACCAGCATCGCCTCGGGCTGGAAGCGCTCATAGGCGTTGCGGGCGGCGCGTCTTGAACAGTTCGGCGGTGTCGCCGCCGAGGTCGCGCGCCTGGAAGGTGGTGTAGGTCACCGGCGGGCGCTTGTCGCGCCGCTCGATCATCGTGAACAGCAGATCGGCGTAGGTGTCGCCCTGCGGCGCGTGCAGCACGTAGTGCACGCCCTCCATCGCGGTGGCAATGCGCATCGCGCCGACATGCGGGGGGCCTTCATAGGTCCAGAGCGGTCAGTTGCATGGACCTAGACCGCGCAGCCTGAGCGCGCGCGGCGCAGCGGGCGGGCGAACAGCTCGGCGAGGTCGCCCGCCTGCTCGTAGCCCTGGATCGGGGTGAACACGAGTTCGATCGACCACTTGGTGGTGCAGGCCCTCGGCCTCCAGCGGGTTGGCCAGGCCGAGGCCGCAGACCGTCAGGTCGGGCGCGAGCGGCGCGGCAGCGGTCGAGCTGGCGATCGACGTCCTGGCCCTCGCTGAGCTGGACGTGCCGGCGGGCAGCAGCGCCAGTTCGGCGGCCAGGTGCTGCCGGTGCAGATAGGGCGTGCCGACCTCAACCAGCCCCATGCCGCAGTTCGCGCGACGAGGAAACGCGCGAGCGGGATCTCCAGTTGCGAGTCCGGGAAGAAGAAGACGCGCTTGCCGGCCAGCTGTCGCGGTAGCGCGCCAGCGCCGGTGCGCGCTCGCGCGCGCGGCGGCGTCGACGGCGCTGGAAGCGCTCGGCGCTCGACGCCGAAGGCGTCGGCGGCGGCCTGCAGCCAGGCCGGTGGTGCCCTCGGCGCCGAGCGGGAAGGGCGCCGGCGAGCAGCGTGGCGCCGCGCGCCTCGAGCGCGCGGGCGGTGTCGCCGCAGGAAGGGCTGGGCGAGCAGGCAGCCGCGTGTTCGGGCCGACCGGCGGCAGCGTCGCCGCGCGGCGCGCCGGCAGGAAGGCGACCGGTCCGATGCCGAGCGCGTCGAACACGCGCTGCAACTGGTCCTCGACGACGTCTGCCAGGCAGCCGACCACCAGCAGCGCCGGCGCGTCGGGCGCGGCGGGCAGGTCCGGCACCAGCGCGGCCAGGCAGGCGTCCTCGCCCTGCGTGAAGGTCGTCTCGATGCCGCTGCCGGAGTAGTTGAGGATCCGCACGCGCGGCAGCAGTCGCGCATTCAGCCGCTCGGCGGCCTTGGCGAGATCGAGCTTGATCACTTCCGACGGGCAGGAGCCGACCAGGAACAGCGTGCCGATATCAGGCCGGCGCGCCAGCAGCGCGCGCGACGACGCGGTCGAGCTCCTCGTTGGCGTCGGCCAGGCCGGCGAGATCGCGCTCCTCGAGGATGGCGGTGCCGAAGCGCGGCTCGGCGAAGATCATCACGCCGGCCGCCGACTGGATCAGGTGGGCGCAGGTGCGCGACCCGACGACCAGGAAGAAGGCGTCCTGCATCTTGCGGTGCAGCCAGACGATGCCGGTGAGGCCGCAGAAGACCTCGCGCTGGCCGCGCTCGCGCAGCACCGGAGCGCGTCGGCGCAGCGGAGGCCGACGGCGGGAGGGCGCGTGGTCGGTCATGCCGCGCTCTGCCGTGCGCCGACATCGAGTGCGGCAGCCGTCGCAGGCGGGCGGCGCGCAGCTTGAGCAGGAACTGGGCGGCGTTGACCACATACGTGGCGTAGGCCGCCAGCGCGAGCAGACATCTGCTGCTGCTGGCGTCAGCCTGCCGCGGACAGAGCGCGACGAGGTAGGCCGTGTGCAGCGCAAGCACGCCATCGAGAAGACGTCTTCCCAGAAAAAAGGCCGCGCGAACAGGTAGACGCCGAAGACTTCCTTCTCCCAGATGGCGCCGGTGACCATGATCGTGTAGAGGACCAGCGTCTTGACCACGATCGATGCGGTGGCGGCCGCAAGACCTTCGCCCGTCACCAGAAAACGCAGCACGAGGGCGAGACTTACGAGGAACACAATGAACTGCAGCGGCGCAAGCACGCCCTGCACCAGCGTCCAGCGCGAGGCATCGCGCCGCCGCCGCTCCTCCGCGGTGTAGAGGACGGTGCCGTGCTTCCCCGATTGAAGCGTTTGATCCGGCCAGCCTTGAGGCTGGTCCGCCCGCTGCCGCATTGCGGCCTCCTTTGCCCGGATCGATGCCGGAACAAATGCAATCTAGGCGCGGGTGGGAAATGTGTCAACTAAATTGGACGTATGAAGTATTTGACGAACGGCGCCCGGTCAACTACAAAGGCGCATGGTCCCGACACCACGTTGCGAAAGCCGGAGCCATCGCTCCGGTGGCTGGTGCAAAGCAGCGTGCAGATCGCTTGATCCAGCGCAGATGGTGAGTTGTCGTGCGCTGCGGACAGGGTGCTGAGTCGCACCCTATTCGTAGCAGAATGGCCCACGGGGCGTGCCCAAGTTTTTGGGTGCGTATACATAAACAGCCGAAAAACGGTGGGCATACGCGGTAACTCGGCGCGCAGTACTCGGAGAGGGGATCATGGGGCGCATCAACGGACGCAGTCCGATTTCTCGAAGTGCTGGTCGCGCAAGTGCGGCGGCGGTTTCTGCCGACCTGTATTGCAGCGACCCGATGGTCAGCGGTGCAATCAGTTCCGCACGGCTTGGCCAGTTGATGAAGACCATCGAGGGCGAAATCATTCCGCGGCTGGTGCTCGCGCATCGCGGCCAGGCGGCGCGGGCGCAGGCGGCGGCAGTCGATGGCTCCGTGTCGGCCGAGCACGTGGGCGCATTCACTGCACTGCTACTGGACAACGATCTAGAGGCGCCGCGCCGGTTCCTGTCCGACTTGCGCGACGGCGGAGTCGCGCTCGATCACATCTACATCGATCTGTTCTCGCCTTCGGCGCGCAGGCTCGGCGAGATGTGGAGTGCCGACCAATGCGACTTCACCGCGGTGACGCTCGGGTTGTGGCGGCTGCAGCGACTGCTCTACGAATTCAGTCCGAGCTTCCAGGTGGATGCCGAACCGCCCACCGATGGCCGACGCATCCTGCTGGCGCCGATGCCCGGCGAGCAGCACACCTTCGGCATGTTCATGGTGGCGGAGTTTTTCCGCCGCGCAGGGTGGGATGTGATCGACGGACCCGTGGTCAGCACGGCCGAACTCACCGATACCGTGGCGCGTAACTGGTTCGAGGTCATCGGGCTGTCGCTCAGTTGCGATCGCGGGCTGGATGCGATGGCGGCGCTGGTGCGCGAGATCCGGCGCTCATCCCGCAACAGCGGCATCGGCATCATCGTCGGCGGTCCGGTGTTTATCGAGCATCCGGACGCGGTGGTGCGGGTGGATGCCGATGTCTCGGCGGGCGACGCGCGTCAGGCGCTGGACGCCGCACAAGAGCTCTTGTTCACCAGGCCGCAGCGCCAGCGCGCGGTGGGTCGCGGATAGCTTTCCGAGTCCGCCCTTTCTGCATTACGTGACGGTGGAATCTGCGTTGACCGCGAGTCAGTTCCTTGCACCGAAGAAGTCCCTTGGCAGCCTCGATGTCGAGGCTGCCGCGCGGTTGATCACAGCCGCCGCTGACATCGCGCTGGTGGTCGACAGTCAGGGCGTAATCCGCGATCTGTCCTTCGGAAACGAGGAACTCGCCAAGGAGGGCTATTCGGATTGGCTCGGCCAGCATTGGGCCGAGACGGTCACTGTGGAGAGCCGGCCAAAAGTCGAAGCGCTGCTGCGTGACGCCAGCGCCGTGAACGGCTCCGCATGGCGCCATGTGAACCATCCATCGGCGCGCGGCGCCGATGTGCCGGTGCTGTATTCGGCGATCAAGGTCGGCAAGACCGGGCGGGTGATTGCGGTCGGGCGCAATCTGCGGCCGGTGGCGGTGCTGCAGCAGCGCCTGGTGGAAGTGCAGCAGTCGCTGGAGCGCGACTACGCCCGCCTGCGGCATGCCGAAACCCGCTACCGCTTGCTGTTCCAGATGATGACGGAGGCGGTTGCCATCATCGATGCCGCAAGCGAGAAGGTGATGGAGGTCAATCCGGCCGCGCTCAAGCTCTTCGCCGCCAGCGCCAAGCAGATTGCCGGGCGACCTTTCGCCGATGTCTTCGATGCCGCCAGCGGCCGCTCGCTTTCGACCCTGCTCAACAAGGTTCGCAGCGCAGGCCACGCCGACGAGGTACGCGTCAAGCTCAAGACAGGCAAGCAGCCGGTAGCGCTCTCGGTATCGATGTTCCAGCACGACAAGGATGCCCAGTTCATCGCCCGCGTCACGGCGGTCGGCGGGGAACCCGGCACGGCAAACAGTGCGGGGCGCTCGGCCGTCATGCGCGCGCTCGAGAACTCGCCCGATGGGTTCGTCGTCACGAATGGCGAGGGTCGGCTGTTGTCGGCCAACCGCTCGTTCATCGATGTGGTCCAGTGCGCGGCCGAGGAACAGGTGCGCGGCAAGTCGCTGGCACAATGGCTCGGCCGCCCGGGTGCGGACCTGAGCGTGCTGCTCGCCAACCTGCGCCAGCACGGCTCGGTGCGCCTGTTCGCCACGACACTTCGGGGCGATCTGGGCCTGAGCACGGAAGTCGAGATCTCGGCGGTTGCGGTGCCCGACGTCGATGCGCCGCTGCTTGGGTTCGTCATCCGCAGTGTCGGCCGTCGCCTGCCGGCGATGGCGCCGGCCGATCGTGAACTGCCGCGCTCGCCTGAGCAGTTGACGGAGCTGATCGGTCGGGTCCCGCTGAAGGACATCGTGCGCGAAACGACCGACGTCATCGAGCGCCTGTGCATCGAGGCGGCGCTGCAACTGACCGGCGACAACCGGGCCTCCGCGGCCGACATGCTGGGCCTGTCGCGCCAGAGCCTGTACCTGAAGCTGCACCGATACGGCTTGGGCGAACTCGACGGCAACGGCTAGTTCCAGCCCGCCCCGAACGGCTGGTGGCGTCGGCGCCTGCCCGATTGTCAAATTTAGTTGACGCTTTGTGGTGTCAGGCCTAATGTAGCCTGATGGCACAGTCCCCTGCGTCCGCACTCGCGTTGCCCAGCTCGTCGGCGGTGGTCGAGCTCCTTAAGCCGGTGACGTGGTTCCCGCCCATGTGGGCATTCGGCTGCGGCGTCGTGTCCTCGGGTCAGCCGATCCTCGCCAACTGGACGCTTGCCCTTGCAGGCATCTTTCTCGCCGGGCCGCTGCTGTGTGCGGCGAGCCAGGCCACGAACGACTGGTTCGATCGGCACGTCGACGCGATCAACGAGCCGGGGCGCCCGATTCCCTCGGGGCGTATTCCCGGCCGCTGGGGCCTTTACCTGGCGCTTGTGTGGAGCGGCCTGTCGATGCTGGTGGCTGCGGCGCTTGGGCCGTGGGTCTTCATCGCTGCCGGGCTGGGCGTGTTGCTCTCGTGGGCCTATTCGGCGCCGCCGCTTCGACTGAAGCGCAACGGCTGGTGGGGCAATGCCGCGGTCGGCCTGTCGTACGAAGGGCTGGCGTGGGTCACCGGCGCGGCGGTGATGCTTGGCGGAGCGATGCCTGACGCGCGCATTCTTGTGCTCGCCTTGCTGTACAGCCTGGGTGCACACGGCATCATGACCCTAAACGACTTCAAGTCGATGGCGGGCGACGTTCGCATGGGTGTGGGCTCGCTGCCGGTGCGGCTGGGCGAGCACGCCGCCGCACGCGTGGCCTGCGCGATGATGGCGGCGCCGCAAGCGGCGGTGGTTGCCCTGCTCGTCGCCTGGGACTGCCCTTGGCATGCGCTCGCGGTTGGCGCGCTGCTCGCGGTACAGATCGGCCTGATGCTGCGTTTCCTGGCGCTCCCGCGTGAACGCGCGCTCTGGTATTCGGCGCTCGGCGTCAACTTCTTCGTGCTGGGCATGCTGGTCGCCGCGTTCGGCGTGCGCGGCCTGCTTGCTGCGGCCTGAGGCCGAGCGCATGACCACCCTGGGCTGGCTCGGCATCTTTCGCCTTGGCCTGGTGCAGACGGCGCTGGGCGCGATCGTGGTGCTGACTACCTCGACCATGAACCGTGTGATGGTGGTCGAACTGGCCCTGCCGGCGATGCTGCCCGGCGCCCTGGTCGCGCTGCATCACGCAGTGCAGCTGCTGCGGCCGCGCTTCGGCCACGGATCGGATGTCGGCGGCCGACGCACACCGTGGATCATCGGCGGCATGGGCGCGCTGGCGCTGGGCGGCATTGGCGCGGCGCTTGGCACGGCGTGGATGGGGACCAACGTCTCGGGAGGCGTGCTGCTGGCAATCGCCTCTTTCGTGCTGATCGGCGTCGGCACCGGCTCGGCAGGCACGTCGCTGCTGGTCTTGCTGGCCAAGCAGGTCGATCCTGCACGGCGCGCAGCCGCGGCCACGATCGTCTGGACCATGATGATCATCGGCTTCATCGTCACCGCCGGACTGGCGGGCCACTTCCTCGATCCCTACTCGCCCGAGCGGCTGGTCACCGTCACGATGGTGACGGCCGCCGCCGCCTTCGTGCTGACACTGTTTGCGGTGATCGGTGTCGAAGGTCGCGCGACGCGGCCGACGCCGGCCAGCACGCCGAACCTGCCGTTCCGCGCTGCCTTGGCGCAGGTCTGGGACGATCCGCAGGCGCGTCGCTTCACCATCTTCGTGTTCGTTTCGATGCTCGCGTTCAGTGCGCAGGACCTGATCCTCGAACCGTTTGCCGGCACGGTGTTCGGGTTCACGCCGGGCGAGTCGACGCAACTGTCGGGGATCCAGAACGGTGGCGTATTGACCGGGATGATGCTGGTCGCGTTCGCGGCCAGCGGCCGGCGGCGCTTCGGATCATTGCGGCTGTGGACCATTGGCGGCTGCCTGGCTTCCGCGTTGGCGCTGCTGGCGCTGGCACTGGGCGGCTTGTCGCCCGATTGGCCGCTGCGTGCCAACGTGTTTGCGCTCGGCATGGCCAATGGCGCGTTCGCGGTGGCCGCGATCGGTTCAATGATGAGCCTGGCCAGCACCGGTGCCAAAGGCCGCGAAGGCGTGCGCATGGGGCTGTGGGGCGCCGCGCAGGCGATCGCGTTTGGCCTGGGCGGATTCATCGGCACCGTGGCGAGCGATCTCGCGCACGCGCTGATCGGATCGCCGGCACTGGCCTATGCCTGCGTGTTCGCAGCGGAAGGATTGCTGTTCGTGGTCGCGGCGCGGCTGGCGATGACGGCCTCGGCGCCGCATACCGAGCGCATTCGCGTGCACGCACCGCTGACCGATCTACTGGAGCCCGAGCGGCGCTGATAGGAGACGAGATGGCTTCGCAGACACAGACATTCGATGCCGTGGTGATCGGCGGCGGACCGGCCGGATCCACCGCGGCGACCGACCTGGCGCGTGGTGGCCGCAGCGTGCTGCTGCTCGATCGCGCCGGTCGCATAAAGCCGTGCGGGGGCGCGATTCCGCCGCGGCTGATCGAGGAGTTCGCCATCCCTGATTCACTGCTGGTGGCGCGCATCAAGTCGGCGCGGATGATCTCGCCCACCGACCGGCGCGTCGACATGCCGATCGACACCGGCAATGGCGAGGGTGGCTTCGTCGGCATGGTCGACCGTGACGTGTTCGACGAATGGCTGCGCGAGCGCGCCGCCGCGGTCGGCGCCACGCGTTGCACCGGCACCTTCGAGAGGTTATCGCGCGCGACTGACGGCACCGCGCAGATCCACTACCGCGACGCGACCGGTGCCGAGCAGATGGTGCGGGCGCGGGCCGTGGTCGGCGCCGACGGCGCGCGCTCCGGCGTGGCGCGCCAGTGCATCGACGGCGCCGAAGACGTGCCCTGCGTGTTCGCTTACCACGAGATCGTGCGCTCGCCGGCGCCGACCAGCGGTTTCGACCCGACCCGCTGCGACGTGGTGTACCGCGGCGAAATCTCGCCCGACTTCTACGGCTGGGTCTTCCCGCATGGCCCGCACACCAGCGTTGGTGCCGGCACGATGGTCAAGGGCTTCTCGGTGCGCTCTGCGGTCGGCCAGCTGCGCGCCGAAGCCGGGCTTGCCGGCTGCGAGACGGTGCGGCGCGAAGGTGCGCCGATTCCGCTCAAGCCGCTGCGCAAGTGGGACAACGGTCGCGACGTGGTGCTGGCTGGTGATGCCGCCGGCGTGGTCGCGCCGGCGTCCGGCGAAGGCATCTACTACGCGATGGCCGGTGGCCGCTTCGCCGCCGAGGCGGTCGACCAGTTACTGCGCACCGGCGATGCCCGGGCACTGGCCGGTGCGCGCAAGCGCTTCATGGCGGCGCACGGCCGGGTGTTCTGGATCCTGGGCATGATGCAGCGCTTCTGGTACAGCAGCGACAAGCGGCGCGAGCGCTTCGTCAGCATCTGCCGCGACCCCGACGTGCAGCAGCTGACCTGGCAGGCTTACATGCACAAGAAACTGGTGCGCAAGAAGCCGATGGCGCACGTGCGGATCTTCTTCAAGGACGTCGCTCACCTGTTCGGACTGGTGGGCGCCGACAAGTAAGCGGGCGGCCGGGCAGTGTCCGGCTGCGCTGACAGTGCCATGTGACTGACCAACATCACACGTTCGCGCTTTTCGGCGCAAATCTGCGCGCAATGACTTGCTTATGGGAGGCAGGCGACTAGTATCGAGATGTCTTGGACAGTGGCTGGGCGGTTTGTGTGCCCCGCTCCATGCTTCACCACCGTAGTTGCCTCGCCCATGTGCTGATCCGCCCCGCGCGGAGCTGGTTCGTGTCGCAGGAGTAGTTGATGACCAAGCGACCGTACGAACAGACGTCGTCCGCACTGGGACACGACGCAGACCTTAGTGTCCTATCCCACCTTGCCCCGGAGCTCGCCTCCACCTTTGCCGCAGTGGCCAGCGACATCGCGCTGGTGGTCGGTGTCGATGGCGTGATCTCCAACGTCGCCGTGGCCGGCGACGACAGCCCGCTGCCGATGGGCGCTGACTGGGTCGGCCGCCGCTGGACCGATACGGTCACCAGCGACACGCGCGCCAAGATCGAGCAACTGCTCGCTGAAACCAACACGCTCGGCGTGTCGCAGCGGCGCGAAGTCAACCTGCTCAGTGCCAACGGCCGCGACATCCCGATCGCATTCACCGCGATCCGCCTCGGCCTGAATGGCCCGCTGCTGGCCGTTGGGCGCGACTTGCGCGCGATCGCCGCGATCCAGCAGCGATTCATCGAGTCGCAGCAGGACATGGAGCGCGATTACTGGAAGCGCCGCCAGGCCGAAGCTCGCTACCGACTGCTGTTCCAGGTCGCCACCGATGCGGTGCTGGTGGTCGATGCGTTGACGCACGACGTAATCGAAGCAAACCGTGCGGCCGGACGCCTGTTCGCCAGCGCGCCCTCCGCACTGGCGGGCCGCAAGGCGAGTGCCGGCTTCGCACCGCTGGCGCGCCAGGCCGTGCACGACCTGATCACCACGGTGCAGGGCAAGGGCCAGCCCGGCGAGATCCTGGTCCGCTGCGGCGGGGACAGACTGCGCGTGTCGGCCGCGCCGTTCCAGGCCGACGGCGTGCCGTTGATGCTGCTGCGCGTGCGTGCGGTCGATACCGCTGACGAAACCGACGCCAGCCTCGCGCGCCTGGTCGAACTGGTGGAACGAACGCCGGATGCGATTGCCGTCACCGATGCCGGCGGGCATATCCGCCAAGTCAATCCGGCCTTCCTGGTCCTGTGCGGCCTGCCGACGGATGCCGACCTCGGTGGCCGGTCACTGTCCGAGTGGGTCGGCAGCGGTGCGCGCGATGTCTCCGATCTGCTCGACGTCGTGCGCCGCCAGGGCATGGTCGCACCTTTGGCGACCCGGCTGCGCAGCATGGCGGGTGATGCGGAAGTCGAGATTGCAGCCGTGTTGCTGCCAGAGGCCGACCAGGATTCCATCGGCTTCACGTTGCGCGCGCGCGCGCGCCGCACGGCGGCGGAGGAAGCGGTTTTCGGCGACCTGGCGCGTGCGGTCGAGCACTTGGCCACGCGGCTGGGAACGCACGGCCTGCCCGGGCTGATGCGCGAAGGCACCGACCTCATCGAGCGGCGCCTGTTGCAGGCTTCACTGGCGCGGGCCGGCGAAGACGCGGCCGCCGCCCAGTTGCTGGGCATCAGCGAAGAAAGCCTGCGCCTGCGGCTGCAGCGCCACGGCTTGCGGCCGGGGGGCGAGCCGACCATCGTCGGCTCCCGCTAGACGCCCCACCGACGGCGCGGCGGGAATCGTCCGCGGTTGCGCATGCTGCGCTGCGCCGCGCAGACGGCGTACCCTTCGCGCCGTTCCAGTCACGCTGTTCCCTTCAACCGGTACCTCCCGATGCTGACCAGTCCGGCCTTTGGCCAGGCCGATCTCTCCAACTGCGAGCGCGAGCTGATCCATCTTGCCGGCTCGGTGCAGCCGCACGGGGTGCTGTTGGTGATCGACGTCGAGCGGCGCGTGCTGCAGGCCACGGCGAATGCGGCGGCGCTGCTCGGACACAGCGCCGACAGCCTGCTCGGGCGTCCGCTGGCTGACCTCGGCGGCGACCTCGACGCGCGCGTCGCGCAGAGTGTGCTTGACCTGGAGCCGGAGCGCACCGCACCGCTGACTTGCAGCGTCGACTGCGCCGGGACCCGTGCAGCCATCGAAGGAGGCATCTCCTGCCTGCCCGGCCTGGGCTGGATGGTGGAAATCGAACCGCTGGCGGGCGCGGCCGAAACCGTGAGCCTCGATGGCGATCTGCTGATCCGCCAGCTGGGCAGTGCGATCCAGCAGTTGAGCACCGCCAGCTCACTTGGCGTACTCGCCGATGGCACGGTCAAGGCAGTGCGGGAACTGACCGGCTACGACCGCGTGATGGTGTACCGCTTCGACCCGGACGGCCATGGCAAGGTGATCGCCGAGGCGCGTCATCCACGCCTGGAGCCGCTGCTCGGCCACCACTATCCGGCGACCGACATCCCGCAGCGGGCGCGCGAGCTGTACCTGCGCAACCGGGTGCGGGTGCTGGTAGACGTCGACTACACGCCGTCGCCGCTGGTGCCGCGCCGGCCGCCCGGTCACGAGGCCGAACTCGACATGTCGCTGTCGTACCTGCGCAGCATGTCGCCGCTGCACCTGCAGTACCTGAAGAACATGGGCGTGACGGCGACGCTGGTGGTGTCGCTGGTGCGCGAAGGCCGGCTGTGGGGACTGATCGCCTGCCATCACGACGCGCCGCGCAACCTGCGCTATGCGGTGCGCACCGCGGCCGAGCTGATCGCCGAGGTGGTGGTCACGCGCATCGCCGCCATCGAGAACTACGCCCAGGCCCAGGTCGCGATCCGCGTGCGTCAGCTCGAGCAGCGGCTGATCGACGCCACCTCGGTCGAGGGCGACTGGCGCCATGCGCTGCTGCGCCAGCCGCAGACGCTGCTGCAACCACTGGAGGCTACCGGGGCGGCGCTGTTCTACGAAGACGAGATCCAGACGACGGGCGAGGTGCCTTCGACACCGGAACTGCGCAACCTGCGCCAGTGGGTCGATCGCCAGACCACCGACGGGCTGTACGCCAGCCACGCGGTGGCGCGCGATCACCCGGAGTTCGGCTCGCTGACCGCCACCGCCAGCGGCGTGCTGGCAGTGCGGCTGTCGGCCGCGCGGCCCGACTACCTGATGTGGTTCCGCAAGGAGCAGTTGCTGACGGTGACCTGGGCCGGCGATCCGCACAAGCCGATGGAGGGCAACGATCCGCTCGAGCTGTCGCCGCGCCGCTCGTTTGCGGCGTGGTCAGAGATCGTGCGCGGTACGGCCGCGCCCTGGGCGCCGGCCGACCTGGCGCTGGCGCGTGCCATCGGCGCAGCGCTGGTCGACATCATCCTGCAGGTCTACGCGGTGCGGCTGCTGGTGGCCGAGCACCAGTTGACGCAGGTGCGACGCACCGTGGTCGGGTCGAGCGAGCCGGTGGTGATCGCCGATGCCAACGGTCGGCTGATGCTCGCCAACGCAGCCTTCCTCGCGCTGGCGCAGCGGCCTTCGCTGGCCGCGCCGCCGCCGTTGGCCTCGCTCGAAGACCTCGCCACGCTGTTCGTCGACAGCGATAAGGCGCGGCGTCATCTGAACGATGCGCGCCAGTTGCACAAGGCCTGGCGCGGCGAACTGGCGTTGACGCGTCGCACGGGCGAGGCGATGCCGGTCGGCGTACGGCTGGAGACGGTCAGTGGCCCTGGCGGACGCTTGCTCGGCTTCGTGGTGATCCTGCTCGATTTCAGCGCCCGCCATCGGGCTTCTGCAGCCAGGCGCCAGCTCGAGGAGTCGCTGCAGCGAGCCACCCGCGGCACGACCGAGGCCAGTGCCGATGCCGTGACCGATGTCGACCAGATCATCTCCAGCATCGTGACCAATGCCAGCATCGCCGCGATGGATATCGCCGACGGCGCCAACGGCGCGTCACTGGCGCCGCAACTGGAGGAACTCGACGCCTCCGCGCAACGAGCGGCGCTGCTTTACCAGCGCATCCTGCAGGCGGCACGCCGCGGCTGAGCGCGGCGGCAAGTCGCCTCGGTAGGTCGCGTCGGCCCGCTCGCCGCGACCTGTTCCGATACGGCGTGCTGCGAACCGATGGGCCACGCGCAACTCAGCGCCGGTCCAGTTCGATGAACATCTGCGCGTGCTGGGCGAACGACCACTGCGCCTCGACGGTGAGCGCCTGCACGGCATCGGCATCGAGACGCAGGGCGGCGAGGCTGTGCCGGAACGCCTCGGCGCGAGCGGCGACCGCGGGCATGCCGCCGAAATCGTAGAAGCGCAGTCCCGTCGGTGGCGTCAGCCCCAGCGTGCGGGCGACGATCCGCTGCACAACCTGCCCGCCGCTCAGATCGCCCAAGTAGCGCACGTAGGCATGTGCCAGCAAAAGCCCCGCGTCGTGCTGATCGAGCCATTGCAGGCGCACGACGTAGGCCGCCGCGGCAGGCGACAGGGCGACCTGCGCCGCCGGCTGCAACGCATGCAGGTCACGGCGCAGTGCGTCCGCGCGGAACAGGGCGCGGTCGATCACTACTGCCAGCCAGGGGTGGCTGCCATGCCGCGCGAGGGCCGCTTCGAGCGCGCCGTAGAGCGCCGCCAGGTCATGCAGCAGCGCGACGTAGTCGGTCGGCACGAAGTCGCCGGCGAGAAGGCGCCGCATCAGGCCGCTGCGCTCGACCTGCCGGTGCAACGGTGCAGTGGCCAGCTTCAGTTTCTGCGCGAGGTCGGTCGTGCCAGCGCTGGCCTGCGGGTCGGCGGCGGACTCGCTCATGGTTGACGTGCCGCCCGGCTGGCTGTGGACGGAGCGATCGGCAACGCGGCCGGCACGGCGGCCGGGTGCAGCAGCCAGTCGCGCGCGGCCTGCAGCAGCGTATGCCGCACGATCGCCTGCCGCGCGGGATCGGACTGGCCACAGAACATCTCGCAGGCGCGGGTGGTGGGCGATTCGAAGTCGCAATGCGATGCGTGTTCGATGACGCGATCCTCGACCAGGCCGCGCAGCGCGCCCGACCACGGCTTGGCGATGCCGTAGGCATTGCAGAACGCGCCGGGAGCGCGCAGCAGGCGCGCCGGAATGGCGAGCTTGCGTGCTGCCTCGAGCCCGACGCCGCCGGGCCGGTCGAAGGCATCGAGGCCGACATAACCGACCACGCCCGGTGCATCGGCGGCCAGCAGGCTCGACAGGCCACCCGCCGAGAAGCCGACCAGGACCACGCGCTCAATGGGCGGCCCGAGAAGACCCGCGCGCAACTGGCCGATCAGATCGGCAATCGCGCGCGCGTTCTTGCGCGAGTCGGTGACGTAGGGCAGGTCGGGCGTGACTGCGAGCACGCCCTCGGCCGCCAGCGCCGCGGCGTGATCGGCCATCGTGGCGCGGTTGCGCATGAAGCCGTGCACCAGGATGACGGCGTTGCGGGTCGGCAGTGCGGGGCCGTAAAGGTCCACCAGGGTCAGCTGCTGGTCGAGCGTGACATCGATCGTTCGTGGCTGTGCCGGCGCCGGTGCAACGACGAAGCAGGCCAACGCGGCGGCCGCCATGCGGGCCGCGGCGCGCCGCCAAGGCCAGGTTCGGTGGGTGTGCGTGTCCCGCATGGCATCCGCTCGAGAATGACAGACGTCATCCTAGCGGCCGCGCGCGCGATCGCTGGCCGTGCGCGCCTGATCGTGCGCAAGTCGGTCAGCTTTTCCTGTGCGCCACCAGCGGCTGCAGCTCGGCCACCGCGATGCGCGGCCGATCGCGCTCGGGGGCGGTCAGCGGTTCGACCTCGCGCAACGTGGCGAGCGAGCGAAGCGTAAGGTCCTGGTAGCTGCGGGTACCGCTCTGCTTCCAGGCGATCTCGTCGTCAGATAGCTCGCGCAGAACGCGCGCGGGCACGCCGGCGGCAAGACTGCGTGGCGGCACCACCATCGCCGCCTTGACGAAGGCGCAGGCAGCCACGATGGCCGATTCGCCGACGACCGCCTCGTCCATCACGACCGCGTTCATGCCGACCATCGCGTTGCGCTTGACGATGCAGCCGTGCAGCACCGCGCCGTGGCCGATGTGGCCGTCGACCTCGATGATCGTGTCGGTGCCCGGGAAGCCGTGCATTACGCAGGTGTCCTGAACGTTGCGCGCCTTCGTCCAGCACGATGCGGCCGAAGTCGCCGCGCAGGCTGGCGGCCGGCCCCACATAGCAGCGCGGGCCGACGATGACGTCGCCGATCAGGATCGCGGTCGGGTGGACGAAGGCGCTGGGGTCGACGACCGGCCGCACGCCGTTGATCTCGTAGCAGGGCATGCTGCGGCCTACGCAACCGCGCGCGGCGCCACGTGCACCCGCCGCTGGATCACGCGGAAGCGGTTGGCAACGAACGCGCTGTCCGCGTAGCTGGCGTTGGCGGCCGGGTTGGCGCCGGTCGCATGGAAGTCCGAGAACGCGGCCGACTGGTTGACGAACACGCCGCCGGTCAGGTTGATCGACAGCGCCACGCCGCTGCGCTGCGTGGCCTCGACCATCGCCTCGATCACGGCCTCGTTCTTCGAGTACACACCGACGGTCAGCGCGCCCTGTTCGCGCACGATCCGCTCGGACAGCTTCACCACGGCATCGGCGCCACCGGGCACCGCGACCACCGTGCAGATCGGCCCGAAGCGCTCCTGCATGTAGGCGGCCTCGTTCGACGCCGCGGCTTTCAGCAGCATTGGCGTACGGACCTGAGCGTTGGGAAACTCCGGGTGTGCGACCGGCTTCGAAGCCAGCACGACGCTGGCCACCGACGCTGCCTCCTCGACGCGCTTCAAGGTGGCTTCGGACTGGATCGCACCCAGTACCGCGGTAGCGACGGCCGGGTCGCTCAGGAACTTGTCGATCGCAGCAGCAAGGTCGGCGGCCACCTCGTCGAAGGCCTTGCGGCCGGCATCGGTATCGATGCCATCGGCCGGCACTAGGATCGCCTTGGTCGTCGTGCACATCTGGCCCGAGTACAGGCTCAGCGTGAACGCCAGGTTGCGCAGCATGCCCTTGTAGTTGTCGGTCGACTCGATCACCACGTTGTTCACACCGGCCAACTCCGCATACACCTGCTTGCCGCGTGTGTGCTCCAGCAGCCAGCGGCCGAACGCCGGGCCGCCGGTGAAGTCGATCGATTTGACGCTCGGGTGCTCGACCAGCGCGCGCGTCGCGGTGTCGTCGACCACGGCCAGTTGGACCAGGTTCGGGTCGAGGCCCTGCGCCTTCAGCACGTCGCGTGCGATCTTCACTGAAATCGCTGCCGATAGCGTGCTCGACGGATGCGGCTTGACGATCACCGGATTGCCGGTCACGAGTGCCGCGAACAGGCCCGGGTAGGTGTTCCAGGTGGGGAAAGTAGCGCAACCGATCACCAGCGCCACGCCGCGGCCGACGACTTCGTAGCGCTTCTCCATGGCCAGCGGCGGGTTCTTGCCCTGAGGCTTCTCCCAATGCGCGACACCGGGGACGAAGCTCGCCTCGCGGTAAGCGTACGCGACCGCCTCCAGCCCGCGGTCCTGCGCGTGCGGACCGCCAGCCTGGAACGCCATCATCCAACCCTGGCCAGTGGTCAGCATCACCGCGTGCGCGATCTCGAAGCTGCGCTTGTTCAGTTGCGCCAGGATCTCCAGGCACACGCCGGTTCGACCGTTGATGCCGAGCTTCTGCCACGCGGGCATCGCTGCTTCCGCGGCCGCCACCAGCGCTTCGACACTGCACACCGGGTACTGCACGTCGATCACCCCGCCATAGGGCGATCGATCAGCCGTCACCCAACCGGTGACGCCGGGCTGGGCGAAATCGAACTTCGTTGCGCTCAGTGCGGCGACCGCGCGCTTGCCGTCGTCCATCGCTGTCTCGCCATAGACCTTCGGGCTCGGCATTTCTGGATACGGGCTCCAGTAGCCGCGGGTGGCGATGGCGGCGAGGGCGCCGTCGAGCGTGGCGCGATGCTGGTCGAACAGCGGGTGGGGCATGGGGTCTCCTCGGCACCGCTTGCTGCGGTGCGCTTGTCTTGATCTGGGATCGTTCGGCCGCGGATCCACGCGGGGGCTTGCCGGCCGGCGAAACGCAAACTACTATTAATCGAACGGTCGGTCAACGAATTGGCCGTCCGGTCCGGCGAGCTCCTTCGAGCGCCGGTGCAGTGACCCTGGAACGAAAAACGAAACAGCCGTCGCGCACCCCGGCGCGCCGGCTCCCGAGGAGACGGATGGACAACGGGTACCAGACGATCCGGCTGGAACGCGATGCCGGCGTGGCGACGCTGACGTTCAATCGCCCCGAGCGGCTGAACAGCTTCACCGTGCAGATGCACGGCGAGGTGCGCGCCGCGTTGGACGAGGTGATGGGCGATGCGTCGATGCGCTGCCTCGTGGTCACTGGCGCGGGCCGCGGCTTCTGTGCGGGGCAGGATCTCAACGACCGTGCGGTCAATCCGGGCGAGGCCGCGCCGGACCTCGGCTTCTCGATCGAGACCTACTACCGCCCGCTGATCGTCACCTTGCGCAGCCTGCCGATGCCGGTCATCTGCGCAGTCAACGGCGTGGCTGCCGGTGCCGGCGCCAACCTCGCGTTGGTAGGCGACCTGGTGTTCGCCACGCGCTCGGCGAGCTTCATCCAGTCGTTCGCGAAGATCGGCCTGGTGCCTGACTGCGGCGGCACCTGGCTGCTACCGCGACTCGTCGGCCGCGCGCGCGCAATGGGGCTGGCGCTGCTCGGCGACAAGCTCACGGGGGAGCAGGCCGAGCAGTGGGGCCTGATCTGGAAGTGCGTCGACGACGACCAATTGATGCCGACCGTGCGCGAGGTCGCACGGCAACTGGCGCTTGGCCCGACGCGCGGCTATGTGCGGATGCGACAGGCAGTCGATGCCGGCGATGCGCTGACGCTCGAGCAAAGCCTCGACCTCGAACGCGATTACCAGCGCGAGCTTGGGCGCTCGGCCGACTATCGCGAAGGCGTGTCGGCCTTCATGGAAAAGCGCGCGCCGCGCTTCGTCGGCCAGTGATGCGCGCGGTGAAGGCATCGTGACAGCACAGGCGCTTCGAAGCCAACGCGTGGTGGGCGTGGTCGGCGCCGGCGCCATGGGTGCGGGCATCGCGCACGTGGCGGCGCGCGCCGGCCATGTCGTCCGGTTGTATGACCTCAGTTCCGAGGCCGTGGCGCGCGGCCGCGGCGGCATCGACAAGGACCTGAAGTTCCTGGTCGGCAAGGGCAGGCTCGCGGCGGCGGACGCGGAAGCGACGCTGGCACGCGTGCGGCCGGCCGCCTCGCTGCGCGACTTCGCCGACTGCGGCCTGGTGATCGAGGCTGCAGTCGAAGACCTCGCGATCAAGCAGACGCTCTTCGCCGAACTGGAAGACATCGTTGATCCCGAATGCGTGCTGGCGACCAACACCTCGTCGTTGTCCATTACCGCGATCGCCGCTGCGCTGAAGAACCCGACGCGGCTGGCGGGCATGCACTTCTTCAACCCGGCGCCGCGGATGAAGCTGGTGGAGATCGTCGGCGGCGTGGAGACCGACGCCGCGATCACCTCGACCCTTGCCGCGACCGCGCGCGCCTGGGGCAAGATCACGGTGCACGCGAAGTCCACGCCAGGGTTCATCGTCAACCGGCTCGCGCGGCCGTTCTATGGCGAGGCCTGGCGCGTGCTGCAGGAGTCGGGCGGCGACCCGGCCTCGCTCGACGCAGTGATGCGCGACTGCGGCGGCTTTGCGATGGGGCCGTTCGAACTGATGGACCTCATCGGCCACGACGTCAACCTCGCGGTCACGCAGTCGGTGTTCGAGGCCACCTTCTTCGATCGCCGCTACACGCCGTCGCTGCCGCAGCAGGAACTGGTGCGCGCCGGTCGCCTCGGCCGCAAGCGCGGCCGCGGCATCTTCGACTATCGCGAGGGGGCTGCGCCGCCCGCGCCACAAGTTGAGACCGGCGCTGACGCCGTCAGCCGCGTGGTTCTCGTGGGCTCGCTGGGCCTGGCCACCCCGATCGTCACTCGACTTGAGTCGGCTGGCGTGGACGTCGTGCGCGTGCAGGGCAAGTCGGGCGGCCAAGGCTGGCTGGAGATCGGCCATGCGCGGCTGATGCCGTCCGACGGTCGTCCGGCCACGCGCCGCGCGTTGGAGGAGGGCCATCAGCACCTGGTGCTATTCGATCTGGCGCTCGACTACGCGGCCACCCCGCGACTCGGCCTGGCGCGTGCCGACCAGTGCGGTGACGCCGCGTTTCGCGCGCTGTGCGCGACGCTGACGCGCGCGGGATTCGCTTGCACGCCGATCGACGACGTGGCGGGGCTGATCGTCCTGCGGACGGTGACGATGCTGGTCAACGAGGCCGCCGACGCGGTGGCCACCGGCATCTGCTCGGTCGACGCGGTCGACGAAGCGATGCGCCACGGTGTCAACTATCCGCGCGGACCGATGGCCTGGGCCGAGGCGGTCGGGCTCGACTTCTTTGCGCATGTGCTCGCCAACCTGCGCGAGCACTACGGCGAGGAGCGCTACCGCACGTCGGTGCTGATCCAGCGCCGCGGCTGGACCGGACGAGGATTCCACGCATGAACGACGCTCCGAAGCACGATCCGCAACCCAGCCCGCAACGGATCGCCGAAGCGGTGCGCGACGGCATGTTCGCCAACGACCATGCCTCGCGCGGGCTGGGCATGCAGATCGAGGCGGTCGGCCCCGGCTATGCGCGCATCGTGATGACCGTGCGCAAGGACATGCTGAACGGCTTTGCGATCTGCCACGGGGGATTCATCACCACGCTGGCGGACTCGGCCTTCGCCTTTTCCTGCAACAGCCACAACGCGCTGACGGTGGCCAGCGGCATCGTGGTCGACTTCCTTGCGCCCGCGCACGAAGGCGACCGGTTGCTGGCCGAAGGGCGCGAAGTGTCGCGCTCCGGCAGCACCGGTGTGTACGACATCACCGTCACCAATCAGCACGGCAAGACGGTCGCGGTGATGCGCGGCCGCTCGCACACGATGAAGGGCCGGCACGTCGTCGAGCTTTGATGCACGACACCTGACCGGACTGGAGGAGGCAAGCCATGAGAGATCCTCGCCCCGCGCAGCTCGAACCGATCGAGACCGCCAGCCGCGACGAGATCGCGGCGCTGCAGCTGTCGCGCCTGCGGTGGACGCTGAAGCACGCCTACGACAACGTGCCGCACTACAAGGCCGCGTTCGATCAGGCCGGCGTGCATCCGGCGGACTGCAGGCAGTTGTCGGATCTGGCGAAATTCCCGTTCACCACCAAGCAGGACCTGCGCGACAACTACCCGTTCGGCATGTTCGCCGTGCCGCGCGAGAAGGTCGCGCGCATCCACGCCTCGTCCGGCACGACGGGCAAGCCCACGGTGGTCGGCTACACGCAGGAGGACATCGACACCTGGGCTACGGTGATGGCGCGCTCGATCCGCGCCGCCGGCGGACGGCCGGGCGACATGGTGCACGTCGCCTACGGCTACGGGCTTTTCACCGGTGGCCTCGGCGCGCACTACGGAGCGGAGAAACTCGGCTGCACGGTGGTCCCCATCTCGGGCGGCATGACCGAGCGGCAGGTGCAGCTGATCACCGACTTCAAGCCGCGGGTCATCATGGTGACGCCGTCCTACATGCTGGCGATCCTCGACGAGATGGAGCGGCAGGGCATCGATCCGAAGAGCACCTCGCTGAAGATCGGCATCTTCGGTGCCGAACCGTGGACGCCGGCGATGCGCACGTCGAGATGGAGGACCGGCTCGACATGCACGCGGTCGACATCTACGGGCTCTCGGAGGTCATCGGCCCCGGCGTGGCGCAGGAGTGCCTCGAGACCAAGGACGGGCTGACCGTCTGGGAGGACCACTTCTACCCCGAGATCATCGATCCGGACACTGGCGCCGTGCTGCCCGAGGGCGAGAAGGGTGAACTGGTCTTCACCTCACTGACCAAGGAAGCGCTGCCGATGATCCGCTACCGCACGCGCGACCTGACGCGTCTGCTGCCGCCTAGCGCACGCAGCATGCGGCGGATCGAGAAGATCACCGGTCGCTCGGACGACATGCTGATCATCCGCGGCGTGAATCTCTTTCCGACGCAGATCGAGGAACTGATCCTCAGGCAGCCGGAACTGGAGCCCTACTACGTGCTGGAAGTGACGCGGCCCGGCCACCTCGACGAACTGACCGTGCACGTGGAGATTGGCGGCGACCTCGCGCGTAACAGTCAGGAGGCGCGGCATGCGGCTGCGGCCAAGCTGGAGCACAACATCAAGGCCTACATCGGCGTGTCGTGCGAGGTCAGGCTGGCATTGCCGATGGAGCTGGAACGCTCGGTCGGCAAGGCCAAGCGAATCCTCGATCGGCGGCCCAAGTAAACAACGGCATGACGCGCGCAGCGCGCGTCATTGCGACCGAAGGGAGCATTCATGTACACGCAAGCACTCGACCTCGCCGGCAAGGACGCTGAACCCAAGCGCGGCCCGCGCTCGCTGACCGAAGCGCAGTACGAGGCGGAGTTCGACGCCAAGATCGCGCGCGGCGACTTCATCGAGCCCAAGGACTGGATGCCCGAGGGCTACCGCAAGACGCTGGTGCGCCAGATCAGCCAGCACGCGCACAGCGAGATCGTCGGCATGCTGCCCGAGGGCAACTGGATTACGCGGGCGCCGAGCCTGAAGCGCAAGGCGATTCTGCTCGCCAAGGTACAGGACGAAGGCGGCCACGGCATGTACCTGTACGCCGCCGCCGAGACGCTCGGCGTGTCGCGCGACGAGCTGATCGACGCGCTGCACTCGGGCAAGGCCAAGTACTCGTCGATCTTCAACTACCCGACGCTGAACTGGGCCGACATCGGCGTGATCGGCTGGCTGGTGGACGGCGCGGCGATCATGAACCAGATCCCGCTGACCCGCTGCTCCTATGGCCCGTATGCGCGGGCGATGATCCGCATCTGCAAGGAAGAGTCGTTCCACCAGCGCCAGGGCTACGACATCCTGCTGACGATGATGCCGCGGCACGCCGGAGCAGAAGCGCGATGGTGCAGGACGCCGTCAACCGCTGGTGGTGGCCGTCGCTGATGATGTTCGGCCCGCACGACAAGGACTCGCCGCACAGCGGCGACTCGATGCGCTGGGGCATCAAGCGCATCACCAACGACGAGCTGCGCCAGAAGTTCGTCGACGCCACCGTGCCGCAGGCGAAGGTGCTCGGCGTGACGCTGCCCGACCCCGAACTCAAATGGGACGAGGAGCGCGGTCACTACGACTTCGGCCCGATCGACTGGAGCGAATTCTTGAACGTGGTGGCCGGCCATGGCCCCTGCAACCGGGAACGCCTGGCCGACGCGCGTCAAGGCCTACGAGGACGGTGCCTGGGTGCGCGAGGCGGCGGTGGCCTATGCCGACAAGCAGGCGCGGCGCGCGCAGCGGCGAGGCCGCATGACCGACCGACGCGCGCGTGATGTCGAATCATGGAGAGAGACGAAGCGAGTGAGCTCAGCGAGCGAATGGCCGCTGTGGGAGGTCTTCATCCGCAGCCAGCAACGGCCTCGACCACAAGCATTGCGGCAGCGTGCATGCGCCCGACGCGAAGATCGCGCTGCAGAACGCGCGCGACGTCTATACGCGGCGGATGGAGGGCGTGAGCATCTGGGTGGTGAAAGCCGCGGACATCCACGCGTCCGATCCGGACGCCAAGCCGGAGCTGTTCGATCCGGCCGACGACAAGATCTACCGGCATCCGACCTTCTATCAGCTTCCCGACGAAGTCAACCACATGTGAAGGGGCCGTCGCATGATCCACCTGGACGGACGATCGACCATCAGCTCGCCGCTGCAAGCATGATCGACTACCGTGCTGCGCATCGCCGACACCCCGCTGATCCTCGGCCAGCGCCTGTCCGAGTGGTGCGGGCACGGTCCGGTGATCGAGGAGGACATCGCGCTCACCAACGTCGCGCTCGACCTGATCGGGCAGGCGCGGCTGCTGCTGACGCATGCCGGCAGGCTCGAAGGGCAGGGACGCGACGAGGACCGGCTCGCCTTTCTGCGCGCCGAGAGTGAGTTCCGCAACCTGTCGATCGTCGAACTGCCGAACCAGGACTTCGCCCGCACGATTCTGCGCAACTTCCTGGTTGCCGCCTGGCAGGCACTGCTGTGGACCGCGCTGCGTTCGAGCAGCGATGCCGATCTGGCTGCGATCGCCGAGAAGAGCGCCAAGGAGACGCGCTATCACCTGCAGCATGCGGCCGACTGGACGGTGCGGCTGGGCGACGGCACAGCGGAATCCAGGCGCCGCATGCAGCGCGCGCTCGACACCCTGTGGCCGTACACCGCCGAGTTCTTCGCCGACGACGCACTCGACCGTACGGCGCAGGCCGCGGGACTGGTGCCGCTGCCGTCGCGCCTGGAGCCAGCGTGGGAGACCACGGTGCTGCCGTTGCTGGCCGAGGCCACGCTGACGGTGCCGGCGCGCACGCCCTTCCTGTCGAGCGGTCGCCAGGGCCGCCACACCGAGCACATGGGTCATTTGCTGGCGCCGATGCAGGCCATGCAGCGCACCTATCCAGGCGGCACGTGGTGAATGCGATGACCGCGGTCACTGCACTGTCGATCGACCAGGCCTGGGCGGCGCTGCGTGCGGTGCTCGACCCCGAGATTCCCGTGATCTCGGTGACCGAGCTCGGCATCGTGCGTGACGTGCAGGTGACGGACGGTGGCGCGGTCGAAGTCGTCGTCACGCCGACCTACTCAGGCTGCCCGGCCACCGAGCTGATCGAGCGGGCGATCCGTGACGGCGCTGAAGCGCGGCGGGCGCGTCCGAGGTGCGCGTGCGCACGCAGCTGTCGCCCGCGTGGACCACCGACTGGATCGATGCCGCCGCGCGCGAGCGGCTGCGCGCCTACGGCATCGTGCCGCCGGGTGAGCGCACGGCCTCCGGCGTGCAGCCGATCGCCTTCGTGCCGCGCCAGCTTCCCTGCCCGCGCTGCGGCAGCAACGACACCGAGCGCCTGTCGCAGTTTGGCGCCACCGCCTGCAAGGCGCTGTATCGCTGCCGCGCCTGCGCCGAACCCTTCGAGTACTTCAAGCCACTTTGACCGAGCCCGCGGGGGGGGGCGGGGGGGGGCCTCATGACGCCTCCTTAGCTTCCATTCGCTGAAGATCGCCGAGGTGCGGCGCGAGACGCCGGACTCGGTCAGCCTGCGTTTCGACCTGCCGGCCGAACTGCGCAACGACTACGCGTTCGTGCCCGGCCAGCACCTGGCGTTGCGCGCGCACCTGGATGGCGAGGAAGTGCGTCGCTCGTACTCGATCTGCTCGGGCCTGGACGATGGCGAGTTGCGGGTGGCGATCAAGAGAGTCGGCGGTGGCCGTTTCTCCTGCTGGGCCAACGAGCAGCTGAAGGCCGGCGACGCGATCGACGTGATGACGCCCGACGGCCGCTTCACCGTGCCGCTCGATCCGGCCCACGCCAAGCACTACGTCGCCTTTGCCGCCGGCAGCGGCATCACGCCGATCCTGTCGCTGGCAAAGACGCTGCTCGGGCGCGAGCCGCGCTCGCGCTTCACGCTGGTCTACGGCAACCGCCGCGCGGCGACCAGCATGTTCCAGGAGGAACTGGAAGACCTGAAGGACCGCTACCTCGCGCGCTTCGCGCTCTACAACGTGTTCTCGCGCGAGGAGCAGGAGGTCGATCTGTTCAACGGTCGCATCGATGCCGCCAAGGTGCGTGCCTTCGTCGATACGCTGATCCCGGTCGGCTCGATCGACGAGGCCTTTGTCTGCGGACCCGCGTCGATGATCGATGAGGTCGAGGTCGCGTTGCACGCGGCCGGCGTGCCGGCGGGGCACGTGCACGTCGAGCGCTTCGGTACGCCGGGCGCGGCCGTGGCGCATGCAGAGCCGGCGGAGGACGCATCGCTGGCGAAGGTGACCTTCATCGTCGACGGTCTGAAGCGCGAGGTGCAGTTCCAGCGCGAGCACGGCAGCCTGCTGGAGGCGGGTGCGGCGGCGGGGCTTGATCTGCCGTTCTCCTGCAAGGGCGGCATGTGCTGCACCTGCCGCGCCAAGCTGATTGAGGGCGAGGTGAAGATGCGCAAGAACTTCGCGCTGGAGCAGGCGGATCTCGATGCCGGGTTCGTGCTGACCTGCCAGTCCTATCCGCTCAGCGAGCGCGTGCTGCTTTCGTTCGACGACCGATGATGAAGCACCAGTCCAGCAGCAAGAGCGCCGACCAGGCGCTCTCCGCGGGCGGCGCAGCCGCCTCGTTGCTCTTGGCAGCGGGCTGTCCGCCCGGCCGCTCCGAAGGACGGCCCGCTGATCCATCACTTCGCGTGCACGTGCGACCCGCAGGGTCGCGTACACGCGAAGTGCCCCGCCATGGCTAGACCGAGGGCAGCAGATTTTGAGCAGCACCGCGACGCCATCCTGGCGATGGCATCGCGGCTGTTCGCCGATCGCGGCTATGCGGCCGGGTCGATCGCGGATCTCGCTTCGGCCTGCGGCGTCAGCAAGGCACTGCTGTACCACTACTACCGCGACAAGGAAGCGCTGCTGTTCGACATCGCCGACCGCTACATCGACAGCCTGCAGCTGATCGTCGACGAGGTCGTGGCCGAGCGCCTGCCGCCGGCTGCGCACCTGCGGCGGCTGATCGAGCGCTTCATGCAGGCCTACGAGCATGCAGCCGCCTACCACCGCGTGCTGGTGCAGGACGTCAAGTATCTCAGCAGCGCGCACCGGCGCCGGGTCGTGGGCAAGCAGAGCCGCGTGGTCGATGCGTTCGCCGAGGCGATCGCGGCGGTCGCTCCGCAACTGGCCAAGTCCGAGCTGCTGAAGCCGGTCACGATGACGCTGTTCGGCATGATCAACTGGACCTTCACCTGGCTGAAGGACTCCGGGCCACTGACCTATGTGCAGATGGCGCCGGTGGTGACCGATCTCTTTCTCAATGGCGTCGGCGCGCTGGTGGCGGTGCCAACCCGCAGCCGCGGTGCGATCGCCAGCGTGACGCCGATCGCAAGTCGCCGCGCGATAGCGCAGGCGCAGCCCGCTTCAGCGCACGGCGCCGCGCGGCCTGCACGACGCGCCGCGCTCCCGCCGCCCCCGGTTCCCGACCACCTGCCTGCGCGTCCGTCGCGACGCAAGGCGGGCAAGGAGTCCGCTTGAAGCCGCACCCCGCATTCATTTGCGATGGCATCCGTACGCCGATCGGCCGTTATGGCGGCGCGCTGTCGCCCGTGCGCGCAGACGACCTGGCCGCGCTGCCGATCAAGGCGCTGATGGCGCGCAACGCGAAGGTCGACTGGGTTGCGCTCGACGACGTCTACTACGGCTGCGCCAACCAGGCTGGCGAGGACAACCGCAACGTCGGCCGCATGGCGGCGCTGCTCGCCGGCCTGCCGGTCGACGTGCCGGCGTCGACCATCAACCGGCTGTGCGGCTCGAGCCTCGATGCTGTCGGGACCGCCGCGCGCGCGATTGCCAGCGGCGAAGTGGACCTCGTGATCGCCGGTGGCGTGGAAAGCATGTCGCGCGCGCCGTTCGTGATGCCCAAGGCCGACACCGCGTTTTCGCGCAGCAACGCCGTGTACGACACGACCATCGGCTGGCGTTTCGTCAACCCGAAGACGAAGGCGCACTACGGAATCGACGCGATGCCGGAGACTGCCGAAAACGTGGCCGCCGAGTTCGGCATCGCGCGCGCCGACCAGGACGCCTTCGCGCTGCGCTCGCAGGCGCGCTACGCGGCGGCGGCGGCGCGCGGCTTCTACCGCGATGAGCTGCTGCCGGTGGTGATTCCCGGCAAGAAGGGCGAGACCCTCGTCGAGACCGACGAACATCCGCGCGAAACCACGCTGGAGGCGCTGGCCAGGTTGAAGCCCGTGGTCAGGCCCGACGGCACGGTGACCGCCGGCAATGCCTCGGGCGTCAACGATGGCGCTTGTGCGCTGCTGCTGGCGAGCGAGTCCGCGCTGGCGCAGTTCGACCTGAAGCCGCGCGCCCGCGTGCTGGGCATGTCCACGGCAGGCGTGCCGCCGCGGATCATGGGCATCGGCCCGGTGCCGGCGACCGAGAAGCTGCTGGCGCGGGCCGGGCTCAAGCTCGGGCAGGTCGATGTCATCGAGCTGAACGAGGCGTTCGCGGCGCAGGCGCTGGCGGTGACGCGCCGGCTCGGGCTGCCCGACGACGCCGCGCACGTGAACCCGAACGGCGGCGCGATCGCCATCGGTCACCCGCTCGGCGCCTCCGGCGCGCGGCTGGCGCTGACGCTGGTGCGGCAGCTGGAGACCACCGGCGGCCGCTATGGCGTCGCGACGATGTGCATCGGCGTGGGGCAGGGGATTGCCCTGTTGGTCGAACGCATCTGAGCGCCCCTGATCACGCGAGCTTTGCACTACCCTACGGCCCCACAACAACAAGGGTTCCTCGGCACCTGAGTCCCAACGTCAGATCGATACGCAACAACGAACCACAAGGAGACGAACAATGAAGTTCACCACCCAGCTGCTGGCCGCCGCCCTCGCGGTCGCGAGCATCGGCGCCGTGCAGGCGCAGGCGATCAAGGTCGGCGTCACCGTGTCGGCCACCGGACCCGCCGCCTCCCTCGGCATTCCCGAGCGCAACACCTTCGCGCTGATGCCCAAGAGCATCGGCGGCAAGCCGGTCGAGTACCTGATCCTCGACGATGCCTCCGACACCACCACCGCAGTCAAGAACACGCGCAAGCTGATCTCGGAAGACAAGGTCGACGTCATCGTCGGCTCCACCATCACGCCGAACTCTCTGGCAATGATCGACATCGCCGCCGAGACCGAGACGCCGATGATCTCGATGGCCGCCTCCAGCCGGATCGTCGAGCCGGTCGACGCCAAGAAGCGCTGGGTGTTCAAAACGCCGCAGAACGACCAGCAGATGGCGGTAGTGATCGTCTCGCACATGATCGCCGCCGGCGTGAAGACGGTCGGCTTCATCGGCTTTGCCGATGCCTACGGCGAAGGCTGGTGGAACGAGTTCAGCAAGATCGCCGAAGCGCGCGGCCTGAAGGTCGTCGCCAGCGAGCGTTACCAGCGCACCGACACCTCGGTCACCGGCCAGGTGCTGAAGGTCGTTTCGGCGCGTCCCGACGCGGTGCTGATCGCCGGCTCTGGCACGCCGGCCGCGCTGCCGCAGAAGACGCTGAAGGAGCGCAACTTCGGCGGCAAGATCTACCAGACCCACGGCGTGGCCAACAACGACTTCCTGCGCGTGTGCGGCAAGGACTGCGAAGGCACGTTCCTGCCGGCCGGCCCGGTGCTGGTGGCCGACCAACTGCCGGCCGACCATCCGGTGAAGAAGTCCGCGACGGCCTACGTCACCGCGTACGAAGCCGCGCACGGCAAGGGCAGCACCTCGACCTTCGGCGCGCATGCCTGGGACACCAGCGTGCTGCTGCAGGCGGCGATCCCGGTCGCTCTGAAAAAGGCCCAGCCGGGCACCAAGGAGTTCCGCGTGGCGCTGCGCGAAGCGCTCGAAGGCGTGAAGAACGCGGCCGGTGCGCACGGCATCTTCAACATGACGCCGACCGACCACCTCGGCCTCGATCAGCGTGCGGCAGTGATGGTGCAGATCACCGGCGGCACCTGGAAGCTCGTCAAGTAGATGACGGATGACGGTGCGCTGACGCGCACCTATGACGGCGCTCTGCGCACCCATCGGACGTGCGGGCGCGGCGGTGAAGTCATAGGCGCGCAGCGCCGTCATCGGGCCGCAGGCCCTCATTCATCATGAACTTCGAGATCGCCCTGCTGCTCGGGCAGGACGGCATCACCAACGGCTTCATCTACGCGCTGCTGGCGCTGGCGCTGGTGCTGGCGTTCGCCGTCACGCGGGTGATCTTCATCCCGCAGGGCGAGTTCGTCGCCTACGGGGCGCTGACGCTGGTGGCACTTCAGACCGGCAATCTGCCCGGCACGCTCTGGCTGCTGCTGGCCGCAGGCAGCATGGTGGCGCTGGTCGACGGCATCGCGGCGCTGCGCGCGCGCCGTTTCCGGCAACTGGTCCCGATCGCCGGCTGGAACCTCGCGCTGCCGCTGGGACTGTGGGGCCTGCTGTCGACGCTCAGCCTGACCACGCTGCCGATGCTGCTGCAGATCCTGCTCGCGCTGGTGGTGGTGGTGCCGCTCGGTCCGATGGTCTACCGGCTCGCCTACCAGCCGCTGGCCGATGCGCCGGTGCTGGTGCTGCTGATCGTGTCGGTCGCGGTGCACGTGGTGATGGTGGGCTTGGGCCTGCTGGTGTTCGGCGCCGAAGGCTCGCGCACGCCGCCGTTTTCCGATGGTCGCTTCGACTTCGCGGGCATCACGGTCAGCGCGCAGACGCTGTGGGTGATCGGCTGCTCGATCGCGCTGATCGTGCTCCTGTACCTGCTGTTCGAGCGCACGCTGTACGGCAAGGCGTTGCGCGCGACGGCCGTGAACCGGCTCGGCGCACGGCTGATGGGCATTCCCACCACGCTGGCCGGCAAGCTGTCGTTCCTGCTGTGCGCGCTGATCGGAGCCGCCAGCGGCATGCTGATCGCGCCGATCACGACCATCTACTACGACACCGGGTTCCTGATCGGCCTGAAAGGCTTTGTCGGCGCCATCATCGGCGGCCTGGCGAGCTATCCGATCGCCGCGGCGGGTGCGCTGATCGTCGGCCTGCTGGAGTCGTACTCGAGCTTCTGGGCCTCCGCCTACAAGGAAGTGATCGTCTTCACGCTGATCATCCCGGTGCTGCTGTGGCGTTCGCTGCGCACGCGCCACGTGGAGGAGGAGGAATGAGCGCGCCCGGCCGCTCCGAAGCGCTCGTCCTGGAGCGCGCAGCGCGGAAGGCAAGCCCGATGAGCGCGCCCGGCCGCTCCGAAGCGCTCGTCCTGGAGCGCGCAGCGCGGAAGGCAAGCCCGATGAGCGCGCCCGGCCGCTCCGAAGCGCTCGTCCTGGAGCGCGCAGCGCGGAAGGCGATCCGATGAGCGCGTGGGTACCGACGCCGCGCGCGCTGTTCGCGGGCTTCGTCGTACTGCTCGGGCTGGCGCCACTCGTCCTGCCCGAGTTCACGATCACGCTGCTCAATTACATCGGCCTGTACGCGCTGGTGGCGCTCGGCCTGGTGCTGCTGACCGGCGTGGGCGGGCTCACGTCGTTCGGGCAGGCGGCCTTCGTCGGCCTCGGTGCCTACACCACGGCGGTGCTGACCACCGCCACCGGGCTGCCCGGCTGGCTGGCGTGGATCGGTTCGAGCGCCTGGCTGGGGCTGCTGGCGGGGCTGGTGCTGACTGCGCTGTTCGCGCTGGTGCTGGGCTCGATGACGCTGAAGCTCTCCGGCCACTACCTGCCGCTGGGCACGATCGCCTGGGGCATCAGCCTCTACTACCTGTTCGGCAACATGCAGTTCCTCGGCGGCTTCACCGGGCTCACCGGCATTCCGCCGATCTCGGTCTTCGGTCACGCGGTCGAAAGCGGGCGCGAGATCTTCTACCTGATCTGGCTGTTCCTGCTGGCCGGCATCGTCACCACGCACAACATGCTCGACTCGCGCGAAGGCCGCGCGATCCGCGCCCTGAAGGGCGGCATGGTGATGGCCGAGTCGATGGGCGTGAACACCGCGGCCTCGCGCATGGCGATCTTCGTGATCGCCTCGCTGCACGCGGCCGCCTCCGGCTGGCTGTACGCGCACATGCAGCGCTTCCTCAACCCGACGCCGTTTTCGCTGCACACCGGCATCGAGTACCTGTTCATGGCGGTGGTCGGCGGCGCCGGCCACGTGTGGGGCGCGCTGCTCGGCGCCAGCGTGATCACCGTGGCCAAGCAGTGGCTGCAGGACTGGCTGCCGAAGCTGGTCGGACAGGCTGGCAATTTCGAGGTGATCGTGTTCGGCATCGCGATGATCGTCGTGCTGCAGCGGGCGCGCGACGGCCTGTGGCCCGTGCTCACCCGATGGGTGCCGCTGCGCATGCCGCCGCGCCGCATCGAGCACGGCGCGCCGCCGCTGGCGCGCCAGCCGCTGCCGGCCACGGGCGAGGTGCTGCTCGAGGCGCGCGGCGTGACCAAGCGCTTCGGCGGACTGGTGGCGGTCAATGCGATGGATCTGACGGTGCGTGCCGGCGAGATCGTCGCGCTGATCGGCCCCAACGGTGCCGGCAAGAGCACGATGTTCAACCTGATGTCGGGCGTGCTCGATCCGACGGGCGGCGAGGTGACCTTGCGCGGCAAGCCCGTGGCGGGCCACAGCGCGCGCGAGATTGCCGGACGGCTGGCCTCTCCCGCACCTTCCAGCACGTGAAGCTGTTGCCGGCGATGAGCGTGCTGGAGAACGTCGCCATCGGCGCGCACCGGCGCGAGAACCCGGGCCTCGCCGCCGGCGTGCTGGCCGGCGCGTGGCGGCTCGATCGCCGCCAGGAGCAGCGACTGCTGGCCGAGGCGGCCCGCCAGATCGAGCGCGTGGGCCTGGCGGACCACATGTACGAGGTGGCCGGCAGCCTGCCGCTGGGCAAGCAGCGCGTGCTGGAGATCGCGCGTGCACTGGCGGCCGACCCGTGCCTGCTGCTGCTCGACGAGCCGGCGGCCGGGCTGCGCTACCTCGAGAAGCGTGCGCTCGCAGAACTGCTGCGCCGGCTCAAGGGCGAGGGCGTCAGCGTGCTGCTGGTCGAGCACGACATGGACTTCGTGATGGGCTTGGCCGACCGCATCGCCGTGATGGAGTTCGGCCAGAAGATCGCCGAAGGGCTGCCGCAGGACGTGCAGCGCGACCCCAGGGTGCTGAAGGCGTATCTGGGAGGCATCGAATGAACGCCACGCCGGCGACGGATGACGCCGACCTGGTGCTCGAGGTGCGCGACCTGTGCGTCGCCTATGGCAAGGTCGAGGCGCTGCACAACGCCAACCTGCGCGTGCCCGCGGGCCGCATCGTCACCGTGATCGGCCCCAACGGCGCCGGCAAGACGACCCTGCTGGCGGCCATCATGGGCGCGCTGCCGGTCGGGCCATGCGGCGAGCGTGTGCTACGAGGTCCGGTCGCGCGGCTCGATGCCCGGCGCGCAGATCGAGCAGATGGTGGCGCGCGGCATGACCCTGGTGCCGGAGAAGCGCGAACTGTTCGGCGAGATGACGGTGGCCGACAACCTGCTGCTCGGCGCCTTCCACGCGCCGCCGGCTTGCGCCGACGAGCGCCGCAGACCATCGACGCAGGTCTATCGCGCTGTTTCCGCGGCTGCAGGAACGGCGCGCCCAACTCGCCGGCACGCTCAGTGGTGGCGAGCGGCAGATGCTGGCGATCGGCCGTGCGCTGATGGCCAAGCCGCGCCTGCTGATGCTCGACGAGCCCAGCCTCGGGCTGGCACCACTGATCGTGCGCGAGATCTTCCACATCATCGCCGACCTGCGCAAAACCGGCGTCTCGATCCTGCTGGTCGAGCAGAACGCCCGCGCCGCGCTGCAGGTGGCCGACTACGCCTACGTGCTGGAGACCGGCGAGGTGGCGCTCGAAGGTCCGGCGGCGGAGCTGGCGCGCGATCCGCGCGTGGTCGACACCTACCTCGGTATCGGGCGCCGGCAAGACGCCTGAGCGCGCGGTCGATGACGGCGCGGTCGATGACGGCGCCCTGCTCAGCGCCGATCGAGGTGCGGTCCGCACCAGCGACGACAGTGCCGTGCACGCCGCGCAGGCGGCCGTTACCCGCCCCTTCTGATGCGGAACGACGCCGGCGCTGATCACGCCTTCGGCGTCGACGAGCGCGGCACGTGCGGGAAGTGTTCCAGCGCCAGGCGCGCCAGGTCGACCGTGGTCTTGGCGCCGAGCTTGGCGCGCAGCGAGGTGCGGTAGGCCTCCACGCTCTTGATCGAGCGGTTGATGCGCTCGGCGATCTGCGCCGAGGTCAGCCCCTGCGCGATCATCTGCAGCACCTCGAACTCGCGCTCGGTCAGCACCGACAGGCTGGGCTCGGCGGTGGCCGGCTTGCCCTTGACCAGAGACATCAGCATCCGCTCTTCCATCGGCGGCGACAGGTAGATGCCGCCGGCCAGCAGCTTGCGCACCGCCGCCACCAGCTTGTCGGGCGCCTCCTGCTTCATCACGTAGCCGCGCGCGCCGGCATTGAGTGCGCGCTCCGCGTACACCGATTCCTCGTGCATCGACAGCACCAGCATCGGCGGCGCATCCTTGGTGGTGTTGACGCGGCGGATCAGGTCGAGCCCCGACAGCCCGGGCAGCGAGATGTCGGTGACGATCAGGGCGAAGCTGCGCTCGCGCAGGTGCGCCAGCGCGCTCTCGGCGTCGTCGGCCTCGGCCACCACCTCCATGTCGGGCTGGCGGTTGAGCAGTTGCACGATGCCGTGACGCACGATCGGGTGGTCGTCGACCACCAGCAGTTGCGCTTTGCTGAATTCGTTCACGGACCTACTCCTTCTCGATGTTGTTCGGGCCGGCCGGGGCGGCCGCCAGTCGCAGGCTGACCTCGGCGCCGCCGGCGGGGCGCGGCTCGATCGACAGCGTGCCGCCAATGGCATCGGCGCGCAGCTGCATGCCCGCCACGCCGATGCCGCGCGCCGACGCGAGCTGGGCCGGGTCGGGTGTCGCGCCGTCGTTGAGCACGGTGATCTCGAAGTCGTCACCCAGCCGCTCGATGCGGAACTCGAGCCGCCGCGCGCGGCCGTGCTTGATGGCGTTGTTCGACGCTTCCTGCACGATGCGGAAGATGTGATACGCGGCGGCCGGCGAGGCCAGCTGCGGCTCGGCATCGATCTGCACTGCGCACGAGACGCCGTAGATCGACTCCAGGTCCTCGGCGAAGCGGCGGATCGAGTCGCCGAGCGAACCGCGCTCCAGGCTCGCCGGCCACAGGCCGCGCGCCAGGCTGCGCGTGCGCGCCACCGCCTCGTTGATCAGGCGCTGCAGCCAGTCGACCTCGCTCGCTTCCGGCGTCTTGCCCGCATGCACGGCGTCGGCCAGGCTGCGCACCACGAACGCCACGCCCGCCAGGTGCTGGCCGAGGCCGTCGTGCAGCTCGAGGCTGACGTGGCGCTTCTCCTGCTCGGCCACGCCGAGCATCCGCCGCTCCAGCGTGCGCCGGCGCCGGATCTCCTCCTGCAGGCGCAGGTTGGAGTCGGCCAGCCGCTGGCTGATCGCGCGATCGGCATCGGCGTCCAGCGGCAAGGCGCCGGCGGCATCGACGAACCAGCCGGAGAAGTCATCGCAGGTCACTTGCAGCACGCGCAGGGGCATCGCGCTGCGCTGGCGCCGCCCGCGCTGGTCCACATGTGCGGTCAGGCGCGCCAGCGCGGCGGCGAACGACGTGCCCACCTCCACGCCGACGCGGGCCGCGGCGGCGTTGACCACGGCCACGCACTGCGCCTGGTCTACCAGCAGGGCCGGCCCCGGCCACTGCGCGACGTCCTGTCGCCAGCGCGCCAGCAGTTCGCCCGCCGGCTGCGGCAGGTCGAGCGCCGCCTCGCCTGCGGATGGCGCCTGCGCGCCGCTCGCCGCGTCTGTGCCGTCCGGCTCGCGCGTGCGCGGCGTCATGACCCGCTCCCGGCCGGCGGCGCGTTCGTCGTCGCTCGCTTCGTCAGCAGCCGATCGATGCCGCACAGGAAATGCGTGACGTCGAGCGGCTTGGTCCAGTAGTCGACGAAGCCGGCTGCCAGCGCCGCCTCGATGTCGTGCGGCATGGCGTTGGCCGACACCGCCACGCAGGGCACGTCGCGTGTCTCGCTTTGCTGGCGCAGCTGGCGCATCACCTCGTCGCCCATCATGTCGGGCAGGCGGATGTCGATCAGCGCCAGGTCCGGCTGACATACCGCCGCCATCACCAGTCCGGTGGCGCCGTCGGCTGCCTGGTACAGCTTGATGCGCGGGCGAAAGTGCAGGAACTGCTCGACCAGCGCCGCGTTGGCCGGGTTGTCCTCGATGTAGAGCAGGGTGCCGGCGATGTCTTCACGCACTGCCAGCGGCGCTGCGCCGGCGGCCGGCGGCACGACGGCCTGTGGCGCTTCCATGCGCGCGGCCCGCACGCGCACGCGGAACTCGCTGCCGACCCCCAGCGTGCTGGCGACCTCGATCGCGCCCTCCATCTGCTGCATCAGCCGCTGCGAGATTGCCAGGCCGATGCCGGTGCCGGCCGGCACCGTGCTGTCGACGCCGAGCCGGTTGAACGGCTGGAACAGGCGGCTCAACTGGCCCGGGCTCATGCCGCGCCCGCTGTCGCGCACGGCGAGCGCGACCACCGTTGCCGTCGGCCGCGCGCTGATTGCACGCCGCCCGCAGTACGCGGTTGTACTTCACCGCGTTCGACGGCAGGTTGAGCAGCGCCTGGCGACAGCCCGCACCGGGTAGGCCACCGCGGTGTGGGCACATGGCTCGTGCGCGTCGAGGCACGATGCCGGCGTGCGCCTGGCTTCGGCTGCACCATCGCGACTGCCTCGTCCAGCACCGGCCGCCAGGCCACCACCTCCATGGCCACCGCTGAGCGGCCCGACTCGATGCGCGCCAGGTCGAGCACGTCGTTGATCATCTGGACGCGGGTGCGGCCCGCAAGCTGCCGATCAGGCCGACCCGCTCGGCGTCGGTGGTGAGCGGCGATGGCGCTGGTCGAGCTCGAGCAGCTGGGTGAAGCCGACGATCGCGTTCAGCGGCGTGCGCAGCTCATGGCTCATCCGCGACAGGAACTCGCTCTTGGCGCGGCTGGCCTGCTCGGCGGTCTCCTTGGCGCGCAGTGCGGCATCGGCGGCGCGCGCCTCGGTGATGTCCCAGGTCACGCCGAGCAATCGTA
>JAXHLD010000012.1:0-52285 GCA_034522655.1 Burkholderiaceae bacterium | reverse complement strand
CATCCATCCATCCATCCAGCTTAACGACCGGCTACGAGACGCGCTCGAAGCTCAGCACGCCGTGCGGCGCGCCCTCGACCGTGCCGTGGTCGGCCACGCTCAACGGCGTGCTCAGCACCGGGGCCAGGCGCTGCCAGGCCGCCTTGCCGCGTTCGATCAGCGACAGCACCCAGCCGGCGGCAAACATCGGCCAGATCAGCTGGCCGAGGTACATCGTGAACGCGGTCAGCTGGCCCAACGTCAGCTCGCGCTGCCACACCAGCCAGCCGCCGACGCCGAGCGTCAGCACGGTCGCGCTGGACAAGGTCAGGCCGACCGCCGGCTCGTACGCGGACTCCCAGCGCTGCGCGGTGTAGCTGGCATCGGCCGGCTCGCGCGTGCGCCGCTGCTGCGAAGCTCGCCGCTCCGGCGGGGCGCCTCCCCAGCCCCGAGTGCGCGCAGCGTGCGCACCCCGGCCACCGTCTCCTGCACGTGCTCGTTGAGCGACGAGAAGCGTTCCAGCGACAGCGCCCAGGCATCGTGCACGCGCCGCGAGATCACCCAGAAGGCGATCGCCATCAACGGGAACGGCAGCAGCGCCACCAGCCCGAGCCGCCAGTCGATGCCCAGGGTCATCATCGCCACCACCAGCACCAGCGTCAGGGTGCCGTCGAAGGCGGCGAGGAAGGCCTCGCCGGCCGCCATTTCCACCGCATCGACGTCATTGGTGGCGCGCGCCATCAGATCGCCGGTGCGCTGCGTCTGGAAGAACGGCAGCCCCTGCTGCGACAACCGGTCGTACAGGCGCGTGCGCAGTTCGACGCCGAGCCGGTACGCCGCGGCGAACAGCTTCAGGCGCCAGCCCACGCGCAGGAGATCGCGCCCCCCATCGCCGCGATCAGCAGCACCTCGCGCCAGATCGCCGGCCCGGCCAGGCGCCCGGCCACCAGGCCATCGATCACCTGCCCGACCTGACGCGGAATCCACACCGTGAGCAGCGCCACCCCGACCAGCATCAGCGCCGAGGCGGCGTACGCACGCCAGTGCCGGCGCACGAAATCGCTGATCAGATGGGAAAGAGTCAAGGTGGGGTGCACGGCAGGGGAGTCGCCGCACCAGCGGGCGCGGGGCGCGATTGTAGGTGGCCACTGCGCCGCTGCCGATGCACCGGCTTGGTGAATGTAGCCGGCGCAGAGCATTGACCGACGTGGCTTTCGCCACCGCGCCGGGGCAGGCAGAATTCGCAGGTTGCCCACCGGGCCCCGGAATCCGACCGCGTGTCAGAGACAGCGCATCCCGGCAGCGACGCACGCTCCGGCGGCACCTCGTTGCCTGCGTCGCCTGCAGCGGCGGCAGCGTCCACGGTGCCGCCCGCCGATGACGGCCGCGAGCGCACGCTGCCGCCCGACCTGGCCAACGCGCAGCAGCGGCGCCTGACCCAGCACCTGGCGCTGGTCACGGCAGCCCATGCGATCGGCGTCTGGGAGATCGACGTCGACACCGGTGCGATGCACTGGAACACCCAGATGCTGAGCCTGTACGGCGTCGAGTCGGCCGGCCCGCCGCGCCACCCCGCGGCCTGGCTCGAGCGACACATCCTGCCCGAGGACCGCGAGCGCGTGCTGCGCGCGGCGCGTCCGACCCAGCCCGCCACCGACGGCGACTGGCCGGGCGCCAACACGCGCCGCATCGAGCATCGCATCGTGCGCGGCGACGGCCAGGTGCGGTGGATCGAGTCGCAAAGCGCGCTGGTCGAGGACGACGATGGCCGGCGCCTGATGCTCGGCACCTCGCGCGACATCACCGAGCGCAAGGAGTCCGAGCAGCAACTGCGCGACGCGCTGCAGCGCCTGCAGTTGGCCACCGACTGGGCAGGCGTCGGCGTGTTCCTGCGCGACCCGGCAGGCGGCTACTGGAACCGGCAGATGTTCGAGCTGTTCGGCCTGACACCGGATCCGCTGCAGCCGACCACACCGCCGTCGTGCGAGCGTGTTGCCGAGCAACTCCACCCGGACGACCAGCCGCGGTACCACGCCTACTGGGGCGCGATCCGCGACTTGCGCGAAGTCGCGCTTCCCGACCGGCCCCTGCGCGTGCTGCTGTCCGACGGCGCAGTGCGCTGGCTGACGGTGCGCGCGCAGCGCATCGACGGTCGCGCCGATGCGCCGGTGGCCGGGGTGGCGATCGACATCACCGACCGCATGCAGAGCGAACAGCGCGCGGAGGAGAACGCGCGCCGGCTGCAGGTGGCAAGCGAGGCCGGTCGCATCGGCCTGTCGGAGCGCAACCTGCTGACCGGCACCGGTTTCTGGAACGCCACCCTGCTCGAGTTCAATGGCTTGCCGCCGGATGCGCCCACGCCCTCGCGCGACGACCTGCTGCGCGCCTGCCATCCGGATGATCGCCACGTGCTGGCGCAGGCCTGGCGTGAGCTGAGCGAAGGCAGCGGCGTGGCCGAGTACGAGGCGCGTACGGTGCTGCCCGATGGCACGGTGCGCTGGCTGCGCAGCCGCGCCCGCGCCGAGCGCGACGCCAGCGGCCGGCCGGTGCGCGTCGTCGGTGCCGCGGTCGACGTGACCGAGTCGCGCGCCGCGGCGCAGCGCCTGTCCGAGGCCTTGCAGCGGCTGGAGCTGGCCGCCGAGGCCGGCAACATCGGCATCTGGGAGCGCGACCTGCGCGACGGCAGCGCCGTGTGGGATGCGACCCAGTTCAAGCTGATGGACTTCCCGCCGCCGGTGGTGCCGTCGCGCGAGGAGACGCTGGCGCGGCTGCACCCGGACGACCTTGAACGCGCGCAGGCCTGGTGGCGGCGGATCCTCGACAGCCGCGAGCCGCAGGAGCTGGAGGCGCGCTGTCAGCGAAGCGACGGCACGCTGACGCACCTCGTCACCCGCGGCGTGGCCGAGCGCAACTCCGGCGGCGTGCCGCTGCGCGTGGTCGGCACCACCATCGACGTCTCCGCGCAACGCCGCAGCGAGCAGGAACGGCGTGTGCTGTTCGAGCGGCTGCAGCTGGCGATGAAGACCGCCCGCATGGGCGTATGGGAACGGCGCGAGCCGGACCAGCACGAAACCTGGGACGCGCAGATGCGCGCCATCTACGGCATCGACGATCCCGACTGGCAGCCATCGCGCGCCGCCTGGCTCGCGCGCATCCATCCCGCGGACCAGCCAGGCGTCGAGCGGCAGGTGGCGCAGCTCGAACGCAACGGCGGCGGCGCACTGGCCTACCGGATCGTGCGCGACGACGGCGAGGTGCGCTACATCGACGACCACCTGCGCATCGACCGCGATGCCCACGGCCGCGTCACGCGCCTGCTTGGCGTGCACGTGGATGCGACCGACGTGCGTCGCACGCAGTTGGAGCGCGACGAGCTGATGCGCCGCCTGCAGCTGGCCACGGCCGCGGTCGGCTTCGGCGCCTACGAGTGGCAGCCGGCACTGAGCCACAGCGAGTGGAACGACCAGATGTACGCGCTGCTCGGGCACACCCGCGAGTCGTTCCGCGACCGCGTCTGGCTCGACGCCGTGCACCCGGCCGACCGCCCGCTGGCGCAGGCGCGCATGGCCGAGGCGCTTGCGCATGGCGACACCTTCGCCCTCGAGTACCGCACGCTGTGGCCCGATGGCAGCGTGCGCTGGCTGGCCACGCGCGGCCAGGTGCAGCGCACGGCCAGCGGCCAGGCCGAGCGCATCATCGGCCTGCACTGGGACATCACCGAGAGCAAGGTTGCCGACAGCGCGCTGCGCGCCAAGGAGCTGGCCGAGCGCGCCAGCGCCGCGAAGTCCGAGTTCCTGTCGCGCATCAGCCATGAGCTGCGCACGCCGCTGAACGCCATCCTCGGCTTCACGCAGCTGCTGGAGCTGGACCGGTCGCACCCGCTGGCGGGCACGCAGACGGAGCGGGTGGCGCACATCCGCACCGCCGGCTGGCACCTGCTGACGCTGATCAACGAGGTGCTCGACCTGTCGCGCATCGAGTCGGGCGCGGACCGCGTCGAAAACGAAACGGTGGCCATCGCGCCACTGGTCGAGCAATGCATCTCGATGATGCAGAGCGAGGCCGCGCGCCGCCGCATCGCGCTCGACCTGCTGCCGATCGTTGCCACGCTGCAGGCGCTGGCCGACCCGGTGCGCCTGAAGCAGGTGCTGCTGAACCTGCTGTCGAACGCCATCAAGTACAACCGCGACGACGGCCGGGTGACCGTGTCCGCTGCCCTCGGCCGACGGCACGCAGGTGCGGCTGGCGGTGCGCGACACCGGGCGCGGACTGAGCGCCGAGCAGCTCGACAAGCTTTACCAGCCGTTCAACCGGCTCGGCCTGGAGTCGGCGGCGATCGAGGGCACCGGCATCGGCCTGGTGATCTCGCTCAAGCTGACCGAGCGCATGGGCGGCCGCCTCGATGTGTGGAGCGAGCCCGGGGTCGGCAGCGAGTTCGCGGTCACGCTGCCCCTCGCCGCGGGCGCTTCGGTGCCGTGATCAGCGCCGGCCGCCGGCGGCACCCGCGCCGCTTGCTCAGTGCTTGGCGGGCGCCATCGGGCCGCGCGCCGTCGGTGCCCGCACCGGCGCCTTGACCTCGACCGTCTGCCGCTTGCCGCCCTGCTCGATGACCAGGGTCACCGGCACGATCTCGCCTTCCTTCAGGTCGCGCGCCAGGTCCATCAGCATCACGTGATAGCCGCCGGGCTTCAGTTCGACCGGCTTGCCGGCCGGCAGCTCGAGCGACTCGATGGCGCGCATCCGCATCACGTTATCGACCAGCGCCATCTCGTGCACCTCGACCACGCCCGCCACCGGCGAGCTGGCGCCGACCAGCTTGGCCGGCTTGGCGGCAGTGATCTTCATGAACGCCCCGGTGCCCATCTGCGACGCCACCGTGCCGCGCACCCACGGCTCGCTCACCGTGACCTGCGCCAGCACGACAGACGAGGCAATCGACATGGCCACCGCAACGGCGGCCGGGGCAAGCATTCGACGAATCATCTTTTCATCCTTCATCCGGTGTGCGGCGCGCCGAAATGGCGCGCCTGAGTCGAGCGATGGACCGAACGCGCGCTACCAGGTCAGCGTGCGGGTGTCGTCCTTGAAAAGCAGGCTGCCGGTCAACTCCGGATTGCCGACCTTCAGGCCCGGCAGCAGGTCCGCCTCCTTCACCCCGTAGTGCTTCATGCACATGGGGCAGACCAGCACGTTGGCGCCCTTGGCCACGAGTTCGACCAGTGCCTTCTGGTGGTCTGGGAACTTGGCGGCGTGAGCCTTGGAGGCGATCAGCACCGCCTTGTCGTTGAGGAACACGGTCAGCGGGTGCCCGCGCTCATGCTGGTTCCTGCCGAACGTGATGCCCATGTTGGCGCGGTGCGGCTCGTCGGTGGTGAGATTGACGAATAACGGATCGCTGCTGCCAGCCAGGGCGGGGGCCGTGCTGGCGCCAACCAGCAGCGCGAGCGCCAATACGAGTGATGAAAAGGCCTTCATGTGGATTCCTTGCGAGTGGATTCGATCGACACGCGACGCAGCGGTTGCGGCGCGGGGCACTGCGGCCAGGCACGGAGCGTCGCGAAGCATCGGGCGCGAATGGCGCCGATGGTTTCCGTCGCGCGGCCCGGTGGCCGTCGGGGCGATTGCGCGCTATGCCGCGGGCGGCGCGCGTGGCGCTCCGGGCGTCCACCTGAAGGTAACGGTCTCGCTGGCGGCAGCGACCGGCACCGCCGGCGCCTGCGCCGCGGCGCGGTCGATGAACCAGGCGGGGGCCGGCGACGGCGGATCGCCCCCGGCGGCGATCCTGCACAGCGGGCAGTGGTCGCCGGCGCCGTGTTCGACGGGCGCCTGATCGTCGAGCGCGACCACCCGCACGCCGAGGGCGGTGCACAGCGTGATGTACGCGCGAGGTGCGACCGCGGTCGTGGCCAGCGGCAGCAGCGCGTGCCAGGCCAGCGCCAGCGTGGCCAGCACGGCAATCCAGGTCGAACGACGGCGCGAATCGCTCATGAGCGGATGCTAAACGCGAACGTGAATGGCCTTCGCCCGCGCGGCGCGTGCTGTGCGCCACCGCACACGGGCACAGCAGCGCGGCACCTGCCGCACTCAGCGCTGGATCGCCTCGGCCAGGAATCGCATCGCCACCGGGTTCAGGCTGGCCGCCGCCGACACCCGCATCCAGGTGCTCGGCAACTGCGTCGGCGAGAACAGGCTGCCGGGCGCGCACAGCACGCCCTGCGCACTGCCCTCGACGGCGATGGCGTTGGTGTCGCGGCCGAAATCGGCCCAAAGGAAGATCCCGGCCTCCGGCTGCAGCGCCAGGCGGGCGCCCATCTTTTCCAGTGCGCGCGCGGTGCGGTCGCGCGCAGTGTCGAGCTTGCCGCGCAGGCGGTCGAGGTGGCGCCGGTACTGCCCTTCGGCCAGCACGCGCGTCACCACGCGTTCGGTCAGCTCGGGCGAGGTCAGTCCGGTCAGCATCTTCAGGTCGGCCAGTTGCTGGGCCAGCGCCGCATTCGCCGCGATGTAGCCGACGCGCAGGCTCGCCGCCAGCGTCTTGGAGAAGCCGCTCAGGTAGACCACGCGCTGCAACTGGTCGAGGCTCGCCAGCCGCAGCGCGCGGCCCGGATGCAGGTCGCCGTAGACATCGTCCTCGACGATGGTGAAGCCGTACTCGTCGGCCAGTTGCAGCAAGCGGTGCGCGTTGGCCGCGCTGATCGAGCTGCCGGTCGGGTTGTGCAGCACGCTGCCGACCACGAACAGCTTGGGCGGGTGGCGCCTGAGCAGGTTGGCCAGCACCGCGAGGTCGGGACCATCGTGCCGACGCGGCACGGCCACCATGCGCGCGCCGAACGCGGCAAAGCGGCCGAACATCACGAACCAGGCCGGGTCCTCGACGAACACCGTATCGCCCGGCGCGATGAAGTGACGCGCCACCAGGTCGATCGCCTGCGTGACCCCGCCGGTGGTGACGATCTGCTCGGGCGCGGCGCCGATGTCGGCCTGCGCCAGGCGCTCGACCAGTTGCTGGCGCAACGGCAAATAGCCCTCGGGCGTGCCGTAGCCGAGCAGCCCGCGACCGGCGCTGCGGCCCACCGCGCGCACGCCGGCGGCCACGATCTCGCTGTCGAGCCAGTCGGCCGGCAGCAGCCCCGCGCCCGGCTGCGAACTGGCCGGCGCCTGCTGCAGCATCGAGCGCAGCAGCCACAGCACGTCGAGCGCCGGCGGATCCTCGGGGCGCGGCGCGCGCACTGCCGCCCCCGCGCGCGCGGCAGGGGCGTGGCGCCGCGCTCGCACGAAAAACCCGGCGCCGCGGCGCGACTCGGCGTAGCCAGCGGCGATCAGCCGGTCGTAGGCCTCGACCACGGTGGAGCGGCTGACGCCGCGTTCGTCGGCAAAGCGGCGGATCGACGGCAACCGCGTCCCCGGCTTGAGCGCGTGCTCGTCGATGCGCAGCGCGAGCCACGCGGACAGCTGCTCCGCCAGCGTGCGTTCGGCACCCGGCACCGCGCGCGGCATCGCTGCGGACAAGGCGCCCGCCCGTGTGCCGGCACGCAGGCCGTCCGGTGGCGTCAGGTCGTTCATGGCAGCGGCGCGGCAGCGAGCTGCTTGTGCATCACGTACTTGACCCCGTGCCGCGGCATGCCGTCGAACTGCGCGGCGATCTCGAAACCGCAGCGCAGGTACAACCACGGCGCCTGCCAGCTGAAGGTCTCCAGGTACACCAGCGTGCAGCCGCGCGCAACGAGCGCCGCCTCGGCGGTCTCCATCAGCTTCAGTCCCAGCCCGCGCAGCCGCAGGTCCGGCCGCACCCACAGCTGCTGGATCTCCGCCGCGCGGCCCCAGGTGCGCGCGCGCAGGCCGGCCACCACCGCGCCCGCGGCGTCGCGCGCGAACACCGCCAGCGGCTGCACCGCATCGAGATCGGCCGCCGCCAGGTTGGATGCATGCAGGCCAGCGTCGACCACGTCGAGGTCGGCCGCGCGCGGCACATCGGTCAGTTCGAGGGTCAGGTTCGATGGAGTGGTCATCGGCGCTCCGAGGGTCGGGTTGGCTGCGGTCCACTGTGCTGCCCGAAACGGCAGGCCAGTGGGCGCGATCAACAGCCAAACTGTACTGCTACTGTACTGGCCAAATGGGCTAGATTCCATTCACCCCGATGCGGCCGGTGCCAACCGTCGCCTGCCCGTCCCACGCCACCGGAACTGCCCGCCATGCCCGCCCTGCCCGACCGCCACGCCATCGAAGACGCCGCCCGCATCGTGCACGCGGCCATGCCGCCGACGCCGCAGTACGCCTGGCCGCAGCTGGCGCAGGCGCTCGGCACCGAGGTCTGGGTCAAGCACGAGAACCACACGCCCGTGGGCGCATTCAAGGTGCGCGGCGGGCTGGTGTACTTCGACGGCCTGATGCGAGGCCCGAATCCGCCCGCTGGGGTGATCGGCGCGACCCGCGGCAACCACGGCCAGTCGATGGCCTTCGCGGCACGGCGCACCGGCCTGCGCTGCGTCGTGGTGGTGCCACGCGGCAACTCGGCCGAGAAGAATGCGGCCATGCGCGCGCTCGGTGCGGAACTGATCGAGCACGGCGAGGACTTCCAGGCCGCGCGCGAGCACGCTGCACGGCTGGCCGAATCGGAGCGACTGCACTACGTACCCTCGTTTCACGCCGATCTGGTGCGCGGCGTGGCCACCTACTGGGCCGAGTTCTTCCGCGCGGCGCCCGATCTGGACCTCGTCTACGTGCCGATCGGCCAGGGCTCGGGCATCAACGCCTGCGCTGCCGCGCGCAATGTCTACGCGCCACAGACGCGCATCGTCGGCGTGGTGTCCGCACACGCACGCTGCTACGCGCTGAGCTTCGCCGCGGGGCGCGTGATCGAGGCGCCGGTGACCACGCAACTGGCCGACGGCCTGGCCTGCCGCGTCCCCGATGCGGAGTCGCTGGCGATCATCCGCGCCCACGTGACGCGCATCGTCGAAGTGACCGACGCCGAGGTGGCGGACGCGATGCGGCTGCTGTTCAGCGCCACCCACAACGTGGCCGAGGGTGCCGGCGCGGCCTCGCTCGCGGCGGCGCTGCAGGAGCGCGCGCAACTCGCCGGCCGCCGCATCGGCGTCACGCTGTGCGGCGGCAACGTCGACACCGACGTCTTCGCCCGCGTGCTGGCCGGCGAGCGCTTCGAGCCGCTGCGCGCAGTGGCCTGAGGCGCCCACCGCGCCGCCGACCCGGAAGGAACGCCGCGGGCATGCCCACCGACCAGCTGCTGGCACTCGCCACGCTCGCCGTGGTCGGCTCCTTCACGCCGGGGCCGAACAACGTGATCGCGAGCGTCACCGGCGCCAACCACGGACTGCGCGCGGCGCTGCCTCATGTCCTCGGCGTGCCCTTCGGCTTCGGCACGATGCTCGTGGCCGGCAGCCTCGGCGTGGCAGCGCTGCTGGTTGCGCACCCGCTGCTCGGCCAAGCGATCAAGTGGATCGGCATCGGCTACCTGCTGGTGATCGCATGGATGATCGGGCGCGCCGGCCAAATGGGCGAGCGCACGTTGCCGCGGCCACTGACCTTCTTGCAATCGGCGAGCTTCCAGTATGCGAATCCCAAGGCGTGGATGCTGGCGGCCGCCACCGCCGGCACCTTCATGTCGGCCGGCGCCAGCCTGACCGACACGTCGATCATCGTCGCGGTGTTCGCCGTCACCGCCGCGGCAAGCCTGGTGCTGTGGGCGTGGATCGGCGCCGCGCTGCGCCACTGGCTGCAGGTGGGCCAGCGGCTCGCGCGCTTCAACCTCGCGATGGGCCTGCTGCTGGCCGCCACCGCGCTCTGGATGGCACTGCGCTGAGTCGCGGCGGCCGAGATGATGATCACCGTCGATGACATGCTGGCCCGCATTCCGGGGCCGCCGAACCTGACGTTGCCGCAGGGCGCCCGCTCGGCCGTCGCCTACGCCGATGCGCATATCGAACTGCGCCTGTTCCATCCCGGCGATCCGGACCGCCAGCAGCCGCACGAGCGCGCCGAGTCCTACGTGGTCGTCGCCGGCCGCGGCGAATGCGTGATCGAGCATGCCGCATCGCGCGGCACCGAGCGCCTGCCCTGCACGCCGCACGACGTGCTGTTCGTGCCGGCGCAGGTGCCGCACGGCGTCGATAACTTCACACCCGACTTCACCGGCTGGGTCGACTTCCACGGCCCCTCACATTTCGCAAAGGGAACGCAATGAACGCGCCGCAACGACCGCCCGCCGCCCGGCTGCGCCCCGCCCGCCGTGCGGCTTCCGCCAGCAGTTCGATCGTCCGCGAAATCCTGAAAGTGACGATGCGCCCCGAGGTGATCTCGCTTGCCGGCGGACTGCCGGCGCCGGAGAGCTTCCCGGTCGATGCACTGCGCGCCGCCTTCGATGCCGAGTTGCGCGACGACGGTCAGGCCCGGCAGGCGCTGCAGTACAGCACCACCGAGGGCTATCCGCCGCTGCGCGAGTGGATCGCGGCGCAGGAGTCTGCGCGCGGCGTTCCGACCGCGCCTGACGAAGTGCTGATCGTGGCCGGCTCGCAGCAGGCGCTTGACCTGCTCGGCAAGGCATTCGTCGAACCGGAAGCGCCGCTGCTGGTGGAGTCGCCGACCTATCTCGGCGCGCTGCAGGCGTTCAACCTGTTCGACCCGACGTACCGCGCGCTGCCGACCGACGACGCGGGGCTGCAGCCGCAGGCCATCGACGCCGCGCTGGCGCGCGATGCGCGGGCGCTGTACGTGATGCCGAACTTCCAGAACCCGTCCGGCCGCACGCTGAGCCCGGCGCGGCGGGTCGAACTCGCGCAGGCGGCGCGCCGGCACGACCTGTGGCTGATCGAGGACGATCCCTACGGCGAGCTGTGGTTTCGGCAAGCGCCGCCGCCGAGCCTGCGCTCCGTAGCACCCGAGCGCACGATCCGCGTCTGTTCCTTCTCCAAGGTCCTGGCGCCGGGCCTGCGGCTGGGCTTCGTGATCGCGCCGCGCGAGTGCATCGAGCTGCTGGTGCGCCTGAAGCAGGCCACCGACCTGCACACCGCGACGCTGACGCAGCGTGCCGCGCATCGCGTGCTCGCCACCGGCCTGCTGGAGGCGCATCTGCCGCAGGTCCGCGCACGCTACGCCCGCCAATGCGAGGCGATGCTCGCCGCGCTCGATCGATCGATGCCCGCCGGCGTGCGCTGGACCCGGCCCGAGGGTGGCATGTTCGTCTGGCTGACGCTGCCCGCCGGGGTCGATGCGATGGCCCTGCTGCCGCGGGCAATCGAGCGCAACGTCGCCTTCGTTCCGGGCGAGCCCTTCTTCGCCGCCGCGCCGATGCGCAACACGCTGCGGCTATCGTTCGTCACGGTGCCCCCGCCGAGGATCGAGGCCGCGGTCGCCACGCTCGGCGAACTGATCGCAAGCGCCATGGCATCCAACGAGGAGACGCGATGATCCGCATCTGGGGCCGGCTGAGTTCGGTCAACGTGCAGAAGGTGGTGTGGGCCGCGTGCGAAGCCGGCGTGGCGTTCGAGCGCATCGAGGCGGGCGGCAAGTTCGGTCTCGTCAAGACGCCCGAGTACCTGGCGAAGAATCCGAACGGCCTGATCCCGCTGCTCGAGGACGGCGACTTCGTGCTGTGGGAGTCGAACGCGATCGTCCGCTACATGGGCGCGAAGTACGCGCCGGGCACGCTGTACCCGGAGCCCCTTGACGCGCGCACCGATGCCGACCGCTGGATGGACTGGCAGGCCACCACGCTGCAACCGGCCATGGGCCCGGCGTTCATGCAGCTGATCCGCACGCCGCAGGCCGAGCGCAACGCCGCCGCGATCGACGAGTCCGCCCGCAAGACAGAGCCGCTGATGGCGATCCTGGACGCGCAACTGGCCGGCCGCGAGTTCGTCTGCGGCGCGCGCTTCACGATGGCCGACATCGTGCTCGGCTGCGCCGCGCATCGCTGGTTCGGCCTGCCGCTAGCGCGCCTGCCGCGCCCGAACGTCGAGCGCTGGTATGCCGCGCTGATGCAGCGGCCAACGGTCGATGGCGTGCTGACGCTGCCCCTGACGTGAGCGCCGGGACTTCGTGCGAGCGCAGGGCCGCAGCGCCGCGCGCGATGCGCGTGGTGTGACGAACGCCGATCGACTCCGATGAGCGCGACCTCGGCCACCGCGAGCAGCGGCCAGCGCGAGCTGCTCGGCCTGCTGCTCGGCCTGGTCGGCGTGATCGCCTTCAGCCTCACGCTGCCGATGACGCGCACCGCCGTGCGCGAACTCGACCCCTGGTTCGTCGCCTTCGGCCGCATGTCGATCGCGGGCGTGATCGCGCTCGCCGTGCTGCTCGCCACGCGCGGACCGCGCCCGGGCCGCGCCGACCTCGGCGTGCTGGCGTGGAGCGCGATCGGCGTGGTGATCGGCTTTCCGCTGTTCTCGTCGCTGGCGATGCGCAGCATCCCCGCCAACCACGGCGCCATCATCAACGGCGCGCTGCCGTTCGCCACCGCCGTGCTGGCCGCACTGCTGTACGGCGAGCGGCAGACGCGCCGCTTCTGGATCTGCGCGGCGATCGGCTCACTGCTGGTGGTCGCCTTCGCGCTGCGCGACGGCCTGGGCGGCGGAGGTCCACTGCTCGCCGCAGGCGACCTGCTGATGTTCGGCGCGGTGGCGATCGGCGCGGTGGGCTACGTGACCGGCGGCAAGCTCGCCGCGCGCATCGGCGGCGTGCGCGCGATCCTGTGGGCGCTGGTGGTCGCGCTCCCGGTCACCGTGCCGGTGACGCTGTGGCTCGCGCTGCAGAACCCGCCGCAGGCCGGCGCGTCGGCCTGGGGCGCCTTCGCCTACGTGACGCTGATCTCGCAGATCGCCGGCTTCTTCGCCTGGTACAACGGCCTGGTGCTGGGCGGCATCGCGCGCGTGGGCCAGGTGCAGTTGCTGCAGGCGTTCTTCACCATCGGCTTCGCCGCGCTGCTGTTCGGCGAGGCTGTGCATCCGGCCACCTGGGCCTTCGCGCTCGGCGTGGTGGCCACCATCGCGATCGGCCGCTCGGGGCCGAGGAGAACGACATGAGCCGCCGCTTTCCCTACGTGACCGTCGACGTCTTCACCGACACCCGCTTCGGCGGCAACCCGCTGGCGGTGTTCACCGACGCACAAGGCCTGACCGACCGCGAGATGCAGCAGCTCGCGGCCGAGATGAACTACAGCGAGACCACCTTCGTGCTGCCGCCGGCAGACCCGAACCACACCGCGCGGGTACGCATCTTCAACCGCACGCAGGAGATGCCTTTTGCCGGGCACCCGAACGTGGGCACCGGCTGCGTGCTGGCCTCGATGGGGCGCGATCGCGACGGCCTGCTGCGCTTCGAGGAGATCGCCGGGCTGGTCGAGGTGCGCGTCGAGCGCGACAGCGCCGGCAATCTCGTCGGCGCCCACATCGCCGCGCCGCAGCCGTTGTCCGTCGGAGAGGAGCTGCCGGTCGAAGCGATCGCCGCCTGCGCCGGACTCGACGCGTCCGACCTCGTCCTGACACGCCATCCGCCGCGCATGGCCTCGGTCGGCCTGCCGTTCTGCTTCGTGCAGGTGACGCCCGCGGCACTGAAGCGCGCCGCGCCCAATCTCTCGGCCTTCCAGCAACTCGCGCAGCGCACCGGCATGAACGACCGGCTGTCGCTGCACCTGCACTGCTACGCCGAAGGCAATGCGCCCAATCGGCTGCGCACGCGCATGTTCGCGCCGATCTCCGGCACCTGGGAGGACCCGGCCACGGGCAGCGCCAACGCGGCGCTAGCGGCATTCCTGCTGTCGCTCGGCGACGCGCGGGAAGCGCGCCACGAGATCACGCAGGGGGTGGAGATGGGGCGGCCGAGCCTGCTGAAGACCTCCGCCCAGCGCAGACCGGATGGCATCCACGCGACGGTCGGAGGTGGGTGCGTGTGGGTGTGTCGGGGTGAGGCTGAAATGAGCTAGCGAGTCGACTCTGAATGTGCTGCCATGCCCGCCGCACTTACTTCGTCTCGGCCGCTGGCGTGCTTCGATGCGCTCATCGGCGTCTGTTTGATCGACTTATCGAAGACAGTGTCGCCGCTCTTCGGCTCTTGGGGAGGGAAATTGAACCCCGCCCTTACATCAAGCAATTTGGCAAGCAGTTCTTCGTTTCGGATCGCGCGTCCGCGCCTCTTCGCGCCCTCAACCTCTGAGATTAGTGAGCGAAGCTTTTCCAAAACGTCAAGCGGACCCGGTTCCTTCGGCTTGTTGTACTTCTTCCAACTGTCATGCTTCGCCTCGTCCAGCAGTCGCGCAGTCGGTTCGGCTAATCTGGCGTCTGACTTATCGAAGCTAAAACGTCGGGCCTTCTCATCCCAGAGCAAGGGCGCATGTCGCTCCAGGAAGGCGATTACCGCGTTTCTTGCTTTCCGCCCACGCGGTGCCTTGGCTAGACCTTCAAGCAGTTGGTTAGCCGCCGATACGTCGCGACGTTGAAGACAGGACGCCACCGCTGCGACTGCACGATCTTGAACTCTCTTCTCGAACTCGAGAGGTGTTACCTCGACAAAAGGATCAGCGGCCGTCTTTTTCGACATACTCGGGACCTTGCAAGCCGAACGAACGAGTCGATTTGTACAGATTGAGTTCGAAGGCAGTAAATGGCCTGCCTCCACCCGCCGTACCAATTGATTGGCAGGGAGCCCGATGAGTTTAAGGCTAGTTGATGGGCTTGGTTTTGTCGTTTGCCCTATGAGCGGCATTTCCGGCTCGCCGGCGATGCCGCTCGGCAATCTGCGCCGGCGGGATGCGCCCCAGGCTGCTGTGCGGCCGCGCCGCGGTGTAGTCGCGACGCCGGGCGGTTACGGTAACGCGGGCCTCGAGGGCCTCCCACTCAGTCTTGTTGCCGGACTTGACTTGGCAGTTGATCTCGGCACACCTGCCGGGCTCCGGCTTCAGTCGGAGCCCGGCATCCGCGCCCGGGAAGCCGTTGCGCGGCGGTGACTGCGCCACGATTTCGTCTGACCCGACTCCGTCGTGACGAGCTCGTCGGGCTCGTGCCGACCGTCGATCGCCTTGACGCTCGCGGAGGCCCGATTCATGCGGGCTGCCTATCGCGGCCGTCAGACGTCCTTCACCGCATCGGTGGTGACCCAGCCGCCGTCGACGCCGCCCGGCAGCATCTGCCCGACGTCCTCGCCCACTTCCGTGTCGATCAGCCGGTTCAGCTTCTCGTTCATCGCGAGCAGCAGTTCGCCGTGCTTGGCCCGGTCCAGCGCCAGATTGGCCACCTGGTTCGGATCCTGCGCCAGATCGAACAGCTCGACGTCGTTGACCTTGAACAGCGCTTCGAGCGAAGTCGGCCGGTTGTGCTGCCTTGGCGAGAAGTAGCGCGTGAACTGGTAGCGGCCGTCGAACACGCTGCGGATGGCGCCGCGCTTGGTCAGGTCCGGTCGCAGTGACCCCGCCTTGGCCGCCGCCTGCACCTTCGCCCGTCCGTCAGGTTGCTTCATCATCGCTACGGCTTTCGCCATGAAGTCGCCGTCGATGTAGGCAAACATGTTGTAGTTGTAAAGCGCCCCGTCGCGCACGGCAGTAGCGCTCGGCCGTGCTCCGGCGCGGCGAGCGCCGGCGAGAAGTCCTTGCCGGGCAGCGTCCTGGGTCGATGGCCGCCTTCTGCTCGGGACTCGCGCCGGTGAGGTGCGATGAGCGTTGGCACGATGTCCAGGTGCGTCGTGACCGCCTTGCATCGCTTGCCGCCCGGATGGGCAGGGTGCGCGACGATCAGCGGCACGTGGTTCTGCTCTCGGTAAGAGGTCGCGCCCTTGCCGTGCAGGCGGTGCGCGCCGTCGAGGTCGCCGTGATCGGCGGTGAGCACGACGATCGTGTTCGATGCCAGACCGAGCGCATCGAGCTCGTCGAGCAGCGTGACCAGGTTGCGGTCAACGTCGCGGTGGCAGTTCAGGTAGTAGTTGTGCCGACGCCGCCAGCGCCACTCGTCCTCTTCCGCGATCCGACCCACCAGTCCGTCGTGCGAGCGGATGTAGTCGAGGTGTGCCGCCGGCCGGCCGGGCGCGTTCAGCGGCTGGCGGAACGTGGCCGGCAGGTCGAACTGCCACTGCTTCGCGTACAGCGGGTCCGCCGGCTCGGGACGGATGTTGCCGAGAAGGTCCTTCGCATGCGACACCTCGCCCGGACGATCGGTGTTCAGGAACATGATGTCGTGCGGATTGACCATGTTCACCGCCAGGAACCACGGCTTGTTCTGTGCTGCCAGGTCCTTGCCCTTGCCGCGCAGCCAGCTCACGCCCATCGCCGCGGTGATCTGGTCGTGCAGATAGCCGCCGCGGTCGTGCGCAATGATGTCGCCGATGCCGAAGTAATCGCTGAACCCGTACGCCTCCATCTCCTTGGTGAAGATCCGGGTCGGCGCGCCGAGTTCGTTGACGGTCTCGAACTCCTTGTGCAGGTGCCACTTGCCCTTGTAGGCGGTGTAGTAGCCGGCATCGCGCAGCAGGTGGCCGATCGTGCGGATGTCGGTCGACATGCTGCCGATCCACGGGAAGTTCGTGTTGTCGAACATCTTCGTCTGCTGGATGTGGCGCCCGGTGTAGAGCACCGAGCGCGACGAAGTGCATACGCAGGAGTTGATGCGGTGGTTCTCGAACACGACGCCCCGCTTCGCCAGCCGCTCGTGCGCCGGCAGGCGAGAGTCGCGCGGCAGCTCGCCGGGACGGGAAGAAGCGCTCCTGGTCGGTGAGGATGAACAGGATGTTGTACGGGCCGAGCGGGGCGCCTTCGCGGCCGCCGCCGCGCCGCGCTTCTCGGCGGCGGCGGCCAGAACCCGGCCGCCACGCTCGCCGCGCTGGCCACGGCGCCCGCGCCGAGCGTCTTCAGCAGTTCACGCCGGTTCGCCGTGGTGCTCAGCGCATCGTGGGTGGTCGGTTCCATGCGTTCCCTTCCGGTCGGAGTTGCTTCGTTCACTTGATCGAGTAGCCGCGGCCCTCGAGGCAGGCCGAGCGGGCGCGACTGTACGACGCCTGCTTCTGCTGCGTCTGCTGCGCGGCCGCCTGTTGCTGCTGCTGCGCCTGCGCGGTGTTCTGCCGCCGGCTTTGCGAGCGACCTGCCACCGCGCCCGCGGCGGCGCCCGCGCCGGCGTCGTCGCTGACCACCTCGCCGACGACCGCGCCGACAACGGCGCCTTTGACCGCCGAGCCCTTGGCCGGGCCGGTGGCGGTCGACGCCGGAGGCGGCGTTGCCGCGGGCTTGCTCGGATCGAATCCGGTCTGCTGTACGGCCCACTGATGGCACTCGTACTCGTCCTTCTTCTGCTGCTCGGACGACTGGCCCTTGGCCGGATAGACGAACTGCTGCTGCGCGCCGGCGACACCGGCGAGGCAAAGGGCCGCGGCGGCGGCCAGTACGAGGGAACGTCGGGGCATTGGTGCTCCTGTTTGTGGCAATTGAAGTGCGAGTCGGGCCAGCGCCCTAGAACGCGAAGCTCGCGCCGATGGCCGGCCCGCTGAAGCCGAGGTCCGAGATCGCCGAATCACTCTTGAAGTCATAGGCGAGGTGGCGATAGACGAGGCTCGCCTCGCCCCAGCCGAAGCGGTAGCCGACGCCCGCCATCGCCTGCCAGGTCAGCCGCGACGAGCCCGTGCCGAGGTCGACGTGGTAAGGAACGAACCAGGGCCCGTCGAACGCCGCGCGGCCGCGCAAGCCGACGATGGCGTCGGTGAAGCGCTCCGGGGCTTCGGCGGATTCGGTGCGCGCAAGCGTGCCGACCTGAACGCCGAAGTCCCATGCGAGCGACGGCTTCACCCTGCCGTGCCTCAAGCCGAACACGAGGTCGACCGGCTGCTCGGCGGCAGCGATGCGATGGCCGGCGGCGACCGTGACGACGGCGCCTTCGAGGTCGGTCTCGATCCGCGTCTGCAATGGCACCGCGATCGCGCCGCCGGGGCCGATGATCGACTTCACGCGCGACTTCGTGTCGCCCAGATTCAGGTAGATCGCGTCGCCGATGAAGGACCACGACCCCTTGCGTGCCTCGATCGAGCCCATGAAACCGGACTGCAGGTTGGACAGGTAGCTGCCGGGATCCACCTCGATCAGGACTCGCTGGCCGCCGCCCGTGTCGAACGACTGCGTCTCGGACCGAATGCTCGGGAACCAGCCGTACAGCGTCGCCCGCCAGGTCCATCCCTGTGCGGCCGCGTCGTGCACATGCAAAGTGGCTGTGACGGCGAGCAGGGCGAGTGCGGTGACACGGAGCGTTGCCTTCATGTTCTTCGATCTTCTTTCGCGAATTGCGGCGCGATCACTGACGTTTGGCGGCAGTTCTTTTCAACGCACCCTCGATCGCGCCGATCAGTGCGTCCTTGTCGAGCGGCTTGCACAGGTACGCGCAAGCCCCGCCGGCCACCGCGCGACTGCGCGCGACCGGGCTGTCCTGCCCGGTGATCACGACCACCGGGAGCGCAAGGCCGCGCGTCACTAGCCGCTGCTGCACGTCGAAGCCGCTCATCCCCGGCATGTGAAGGTCGAGCACGAGGCAGTCGGGCGCCAGGGCATCGCGCGCGGCGAGGAACTCCTCTGCGCACCCGAAGCCCTTCACCTCATAGCCGCTCGTCCGCAGGAGCCGCCCGAGTGCCGTGCGCAACGGCGCGTCGTCGTCGACGACAGCGATCAGCGGCGGCGAGTGGACCATGGCGGGCACGATAGGCAACGCGTGCCGGCGCGGAAATTGGACCAAGGTCTAATCCGACGTCTATGCCAGTGACTTCGACAATTTAAGTCCGGCGGAGCCGGGCCGCGTAAGTCGTTGAGTCCGCACGCCCGCTCGCCAGCGAAAGTCCGTAGGGAACTCGGCGTCGAAAAGCGGGTACTCGCAGCGCGTGCTGTCGACCCTCAGCTGCCGCTCAGATTTGCAGGAAGCAGACGTCCGGAGTAAGGCGGCTGACATGGGCAATTGGCTCTGAACCCCTGCGGATCAGGCTTGCCTTTTCAAGTTCCCTCGTGCACCGCTTGGCGCAGCCAGGCTGCATCGTCGGGCGCAACGTTGAGTAATTCAGCGATCTCGCGGTCTTCAATAGCAGGGCGGTGCGCGACGAGGTCGCTGACTGTCCTCACCAAGGTGTTGCACCTCGGGTCAATAAAGCGGGCACAGTGGCCGGCTTCCTGCCCCAACCGCAACAGCGTCTCGTACTGCTTGAAGTCGTCCGGCCAACTGCCAACTTTCACAATGTCCGATGCTTCCGTAGCACTCAACTCCCGGACGACATACACATCGTTGATTCGCTCTTCTTGAGCCACCATCCAGTGCCTGCCGCAGGTTGGGCAGCGGCGGTAGGACAACCACCAGAAGTCGTCTCCTGCGTGCGCGACTGTCTGGAGCCTTGGCAACCTGAGTTCATCTTCCTCAATCGGTACAAAGTCAACGACGCGGCTGCATGCCAGCTCGTCGCAGCGGCAATCTCGTTCATCTTGGGGAGTGAGAGTCACCTGGCCTCCTCTGGCCATCCGGTGCCATTCCTGGCCAGACAGCCACGTCCGCAATTCTCCAGCTGCCCCGTTTCGCAGACCGACCCGTTGCTGCCGGTCGTCGTTGGCAAAGAACAGACGTTCAGCAAGCAACCTGCCGCAGGCGCTGACACACAGTCAATGGCCGGATCGACGCCGTAGCATCGTCAACTGCGCGCTCAGGGCTGGCAGCTTTCGGCCTGCCAATAGCCCGTGGTGAGCGCGCGCGCGGAAACGATGCGCGCGTCCAGCGGCTTGCCCGTCTCCATGTTCACCACGTGACTGCGGCCCTCGATCACGCTGCGGTAGCGCCGCTCGGTAATCACCTCGAACCGCGCCTTGCCTTCGGCGATTGCGTTGGCCGGCGTACGGCACCGGTAGTCGAACGAATGACCGTTGGTGCTGCTGCGCGCGTTGGACGTGCTGCAGATCCACGGCGGCTGCTGCAGGGCGTCGAGCGCTGCCCGCAGCGCAGCCTCCGGCGAGACGCTGGCCTCTGCCGCGGAGATGCACTCGGTATCGACGCGCGCGCTCTCGCGCGGCGGCAAGTTGCGGTCGAACTCGGCACGCTCGGCCGCACTCATGCCCTTGCGCGCCTGCTCCAGGACCTTGGCGGTGGCCCGTGCGCCGGCGGCGTCGATTTCGCCCAGCACTTCCTTGCCGTCCAGCCACAACTGCGCCGTGACACGCCACAGCCCGGGCTTGAGCTCCACGGTGTCGACCTGGGCCCACGCCGTGCCGACCGGGGCGGCCATCAGCAGCACGGCCGACACGGCCACGCGCCATCGGGCGTGCGCACTCATTGCGCGACCAGTTCGACGCGCCGGTTCTTGGCGCGGCCGGCGTCGTTGGCGTTGCTGGCCACCGGCGCGTAGTTGGCCACGCCCGCGGCGCCGAGGCGCTTGGCATCGATCTTGTAGTTTCTCACCAGCGCATCGACCACCGCCTGGGCCCGCGCGCGCGACAGCGCCAGGTTGGCGTCGAGTGCGCCCTGGTTGTCCGTGTGGCCGACGATGAACACGCGCAGCGCGGCGTTGCCTTGCAGGAGCCGGGCCATCTCGTCCAGTTGCGTCTTGCTCTCGGGCTTGAGCTCGGACTTGCCGGTATCGAAGTAGATGCCGTACAGCGCGATCTTGCCGTCGGCCTGCAGGCCGCGCGCGATCGCGTTGGCATCGACCATGACCTTGCCGGTCTCCATGGCCTGCGGCTGGACGATCTGCACGAGCGTCGCGACGTGCTTGTCGGCGAGCTGGATCACGCCCGACTTGGCCGACAGCACGACCACATGCAGCGTCGTACCCTGGGCGTTGAGCGTGCCGTACCACCAGCGCACCGAGTTGGCGTCCAGCCACAGGTCGACCAGCGTGTTCGCACCCCAGCCGTCGAGAGTCGCCGTAGCGAGCTGCTTGCCGAGGCCAGCGCCGAAGAAGCGGAAGTCACGCGCGCCGCAGGCCGGCGCCGCACAGGCGTCGCGGCGCGTGGCACCCGCCTTCTCCAGCGCCTGCTCGTAGTTGCGCTGCACCTCGAGCACCGAACGGCCGGCCGGCGCGAGGTAGAACATGGCGCATGATGCGTCCTTCCAGTGACGCCGTCTGGCCGTCCTTCGGTCCCGACGGGATCGTCGCCGCATCGAACTCCTTGCTCTCGGTGGCCACCAGCCAGGAGCCGGCGTAGCGGCTCAGCGCCGGATGGTCTTTGCCGCCGGCCACGTCGGCGGGCATGGTCTGCGCCGGTGACAAGGCGGGCAACAAGACCAGCGCGAAGGCGAGCAACCATGGGTGGCTCTTCATCCACGTCTCCATTCACGTTACAGCCAGGAATGTAGCGAAGCTTCTCGCATCAGCGTGGCAGCCTCCAAGCGCGTTGGTACGAACGTAAGCAATCTTGCGACTGTTCGGTGATCCGCGACCGGCCACAAAGCGCGGCGGGCTCGCTGCCGGCAAGCGACCGTTCGGTAGGCGCTCCTGCCTTGAGATCGGACTTGGCTGGCGGCGCGAACCGATCGCGTTGCCTGGCGGTCAACGACCGCTGCCAAGCCGCGCGGGTTTTCGCGCTGTCGACCCATTCCAGTCGGTCGGTTTCCTCCAAAGCCGCCCGTGGCTCAACGCCGGCGGCTTGGTGTTTCGGCATCTGCGAAGCCGGCCTTCTTCGATGCTGCGGCAGATGGCGGTGAAGGACCGTCCACCACGTGAATGCGGTCGTCCCGCGGCACGACTGACCGGGTACGGCCGAGTACCGGCGGTCACGGTAGGCTCCGAGTCGGCGCAGCGGCATGTGGGGAGAACAGTCGCAATGACGGGGTGGATAACCACGGCTGCTGAAGCCGGCATGCACAGTGCGGTGACGTGCATGTCGAACCGGCGCTACCCCCCGGCGTGGGCGTTGCTTGTGCTGGCGGCCGCCGCACCGGTCGCCCTGGCGCAGAGCGCGAACTGCGAGGCCTTTAAGGAGCGGTTGGCGGCCAGCATCGAGGGCAACGGCGTGCGTGGTTACGCGCTCGAAGTCGTGCCGAGTGGCTCGCTAGCGCCGCTGGGGGCGCGGTCGCTCGGAACCTGTGATGGCGGCGCCTACACCGTGTTGTACTGGCGCTGGGCGCAAGCGCGCGGCGAAGCGGCACCGGCGGCGGCGCCGACCTCTGTCACTGACGCGCCCGCTGCAACGCCCCGGCCCGCGCAGGCGCCGAAGAGCGACGCGGAGCCGAGGTCGCGGAGCGAGCCGAAAGCGATGTCCGAGGTGAACGCGGAGCGCGAGCCCAACGCAACTCGCGAAAGCAAACTTTCGACGGGAGCAACGGCCGCGCGCGAGCCGCACTCCGCTGCTACGTCCAGGCCGTCTCCAGCCAATCCGTCCAACGCGCCTGAGGTTGCGGATGCGACGAACCCGCCGCCCGCGGCGTCACCCGCATCCTTGGCGCCGACCGCGGCTCCATCGCCGGCTCCCACGTCCGCGCAAGGCGCGGAGCCAGCTCGTTTCGCCGGTTTCGCGCGCGTTGTTGCCTTCGTTGTCGCGGCGGCGGCCGCCATCGTGGGCGGCGTCTGGGCCTGGCGCGGGATGCGGCATCGCCGGTACTACGACGAGGCCGGCCTGCCGCGCGGCCCGCGCATCACGCTGCGCTAGCGCAACTTCACCCGCGATCCGATTCACGGTGTCACCTGCGTCGCTCAGCCGGGGAAGCGCGCAAGTCGGCATCTGGTCGGGACTCGCGTGACGCCTTCTTGAGTTCATTGCCGAAAGCCGCCGCTGAAGTTTCCCTTTCCGGAAACCGCCGTTCGTCACGGCCTGCACCCGACCCACAGCTGCCATTCAAACAGGCAGGAAGCAGTCGTCCGGATCAAAGAGGGTGGAAGCGCAAGTGCGCCTCCTCGCACCGCCCGCGCGATCAGCCGGCGTCAGCGTTTGCCGGAGCAGCATGCAGCTTCAGGCCCAGCGCGGAGACCACCTTCATCACAGTGGCGAACTCTGGATTGCCTGAAGCCGAAAGCGCCTTGTACAGGCTCTCGCGTCCGAGGCCCGTGTCCTGCGCAACTTGTGACATCCCCTTGGCGCGAGCAATGTCGCCCAGCGCTGCAGCGACAAGTGCCGGATCGCCTTCTTCGAGCGCAGCTTCGAGGTAGGCGGCCATGTCCTCCTCGGACTTGAGGTGCTCCGCTGGGTCCCACTGCTTCGTCGTGATCTTGGGCATATCGCTACTCCTACAGTTCACGCGCCAGTTGCTTGGCGACGCGAATGTCCTGATCTTGCGTTCGCTTGTCGCCGCCGGCGAGCAATACGATCAAAACATCCGCTCTTTGAACGAAATACACGCGGTAGCCCGGGCCGTGATCGATACGCAGCTCTGAAACGCCCTCGCCAACCGGCTTTGCATCACCAGGGTTGCCGAGCGACAGGCGTCGGACTCGGATATCGATGCGCGCCTTTGCCTGCCGATCTCGGAGCGAGTCGAACCACTTCTCGTACTCATCGGTCTGGTGGACTTCGATCTCGGAGGAATTGTATCACATGGGATACGATTGGCAACGCCTAGTCTTTTCCAACGAGGTATGAGCCTGGAGCCGGGCTCGTGATTCCAACGAGGTATGAGCCTGGCGCAGGCCAGGGGTTGGCGATGGGCCGGCTGAGGGGCAGCCCGCCGGCGCAGCGCGTCGATCATCGAAGGCATGGTGATCGACATGAACGAGAGTCAGGTACGCACCGTGGAGCAGGTGCGCCAGGTGCTACAGGGCACGCAGGCACTGCGGTTCGAGCGTCCTGACGACGGCGCCGGGCGCTACGCCTGGATTGAACTGGTCCTCAAGCGCTTTGGCTACCGGCAACTGCCACGGCAGGATCGCGGCGCGGTGCTGGCATACGTGCAGCGGCTCAGTGGCTTCAGTCGTGCGCAGGTCACGCGGCTGGTGTCGCGCTGGATCGCAGGCCAGCCCCTGGTCAAGCAGTACCGCACGCCCGAGCATGCCTTTGCGCGGCGCTATACGGCCGCCGATGTCGCCCTGCTGGCCGCGGTCGACCGGGCCATGGGTACGCTGTCTGGCCCCGCCACCGCCTGCGTGCTGCGTCGGCAGCGCGACCAGTTCGGCGATGCGCGCTTCGAGCGTCTGGGCGCGATCTCGGTGGCGCACCTGTACAACCTGCGCGCCAGCGCGGGCTACCGCGCTCAGCGCGTCATGCAGAGCAAGTGCCCGGGCCGACCCCAGGCGGTCACCGTGGGTGTGCGCAAGGCGCCGGCCCCGCACGGGCGGGCGGGGTTCATCCGCATCGACAGCGTGCACCAGGGGGACCTGGACGGCACCAAGGGGCTCTACCACATCAACGCCGTCGATTGCGTCACGCAGTGGCAGGTGGTGGCCTCGGTGGCGACGATCGCCGAAGTGCACCTGCTGCCCGTCATCGAGCAGATGCTCGCGCAGTTCCCGTTCGAGATCCTGGGCTTTCACGCCGACAACGGCAGTGAGTACGTCAACCACCGGGTGGCCAAACTGCTGGACAAGCTGCGCGTCGAGTTCACGCGCAGTCGCCCGCGGCACAGCAACGACAACGGCTTGGCCGAGACCAAGAACGGCGCGGTCGTGCGCAAGACCTTCGGCTACACGCACATCGCGCAACACCACGCGGGGCGCTTCAATACCTTCTGTCGCGAGTACCTCAACCCGTTCCTGAACTTCCATCGGCCGTGCCTGTTCGCCACCGAGGTGCCCGACCCCAAGAAACCCGGCCGCATCAAGCGGGTGTACCGCCCGCGCGATGCGATGACGCCGCTGGACAAGCTGGCCAGCCTTGGCGAAGCAGCGCAGTTGCTGCGCGCGGGCATCACGCTCCAAGACCTCCAGGCACTCGCCTGCGCACTGACCGATGTGCAGGCCGCCGAGGAACTGAACGCGGCGCGTCAAGCGCTGTTCAAGCGCACCCGTGCACGCGCGGCCTGAACCCGGGTCGATGAGGCGCGGGGGCTCCGCCCCCGCACCCCCGAAAAACGGATCAGAAAGATCGAATGCCACCGACAACCCACCGCCGGCCGCCCCCGCCTAAACTTCCCGCCCTCTACAACCGATCGACTCGCTTCGCGTCACCAATCTGCAACCGCTCCAGGCTCATACCTGAATTGGAAAAGACTCGCCTATGAATTGGACTTTGTCAGAGAACGCAAGCAGAAACCGAACACGACTGCCTCCTTCAAAACTCGTCCTATGCTTCTGCTTCTGGCCGAACTGAGCGGCAGGCCCGTTGTCCGCAAGCCGCCCCTCAATGCTCGCCCGAGTCGCTCGCTCGGCGCAAGGCCGGTGGAGTGGCATCAGCGCGTTGTCCGGCGGTCAACGACCGCTTCTAGGGACCTCATGTCCGTCTCGGGCGGCGGCGCCGGAATTGCCGAGGCTGGACACAGCGAAACCCAGCACTTCGTCGTTGTCGGCAGCCAGCCAGCAGAGCCGCTTCTCGATTGACGACTGAATAAGGTGCATCCGGTCTCGATCGGCGCGCATCAGAGGATCGACGAACCGCAAAGCTGGCAGATCGGTGTCGGTACCGAGACGCGTGACGCAGGGCGGCGCGACTCTTTGCGGACTCAGCCTGGCGAACTTGATCATCAGCAACTCCAGCCCGACTCAAGATGACGCGGTAGACACGCCCTGCTGGTGCACTGGCGTTACGTGCGGCGTAGTCGGTTAAGGTCCCGCTCCCGGTCTCAGGTCGCAGTCGATCGCAGCGTCGCAAACGGGATTCGAGCCCAGTGCGTGACGCGATAGGAAGTCTTCTGGCGCGGGTCGAGCAGCACATTGAAATCCGTGCTGCTGACCACCGAAGGCACGCGCAGCCCACAGATTTCCGCCGCCCCTCGGGCACGAGTGTCGATGATCCGCAGCAGCTCCGCGCCAATCGATTGGGAATCACGTGCAACCGGTCGGGCATTCCAGTTGGTCGGCAAGGAGATTCCGACGTCGTCCAGATCAACGACGCTACCTTCTGGAACGTCGATGCTTGCCACCGTGATCTCACGGACCGACTCCCAGCCGGGTCGCACCACGACTTCCAGCAGGGCCAGCGCCTCGACAGTCGCCGCGTACAGGATCTCTGTCTTGCCGTCGTTGAAGCGCCAGCCGTCTCGTGCCACAGAGCGGCTCGAGTCGAGCGGATCAAACTGCGCGCGCGGCAGGCGCGAGGCTCGAAACAGTCTCAAACCGGCCCGCCATCAGCTTGGGTTTGCAGTTCATTGAGAACGATGCGTTCGCCTTCCGCCGTCTGCAGCAGATCGATGGGGGCCACCCCGCCAAGTGCGAAGTTTCTGGTGCGCAGATAGGTGCGGCCAGCATCGATGTCGCCAAATACTTCTGCTGCCGCGAGCGTGGCTCGCGCCATCCGCAGTGCTAGTTCACTCGGGCCAGGCTCCAGCAAGTGCCCCAGCTTGGACTTTATCGTTTTGAACGAGAGGTGAAAGAACGACTCGGCCTCACCCAGTGTGTCCAATAGCAGAGCAGACGAAATGAGGATGGCCTCTCCCTCGAATCCTTCCATCACGCGCCGATGCATGTCGATGGGCTGCGCTGTCGGCCGAGGCGCTTCCGTTTGAAAGCGCGCAAGCACTTTGGCAATCTGCGCGCGGATCGCCTCGAGGTCGACCTTTTCCAAACCGCGCACCCGACGCATGAGCTGCTTGTCCGTGATGATCGCCAGGCTGAGGGCATCTAGCTCCGCCGAGCCGAACGGCTCCCACGACGATCGACGGGCCGGAGCACGGCTCGAGCGCACTGTTTTGACTTGCAATACTTCCATTGGAAAACTCCAGGTGACAAACTGGAGAATATCAAAACTTCGTCGACTTTCAACTTCCCTGAAGCGGCTCTCTCGCCGGCCCACGGGCCACTCCCGTAATGACCGCTCTGAGGCGATTTAGGGTGTCACGTTGAAGGACCGCAAATGGCCGACTGCTGCGCTCATCAGAACGCCGCAGTGCGGACCTTCAAGACACTCTGACCGGGCTTGTCCAAGGCCACATCCGAGCGCCGCCGCTCCGCCAGACGTCCACTCCGACGGACTTTGGGTTGCCGGTTCCGACGGACATTGTTTGTCTCCGACGGACTTTATTTGTCGAAGTCACCAGGGTTCGACCCCGCAGCGCAGCGCCAGGCGGCAGCGCCGTCAGTCGTCGGTCGCGCGCGCCGGCCCGATGCCGGCGCGCTGCGCGAGGCGAGCGAGGTCGGCCAGGGAGCGCACGCTGAGCTTGGCAAGGACGCGCGCGCGGTGCACCTTGATGGTCTTCTCGACAGTGCCGAGGTCGGCGGCGATCTGCTTGTTCAGCCGGCCCGCCACGAGATGAGGCAGGACCTCGCGCTCGCGTGCGGTCAAGGTCGCCAGCCGCGCGTCGATCGCCTGCCTCTCGTCGCGTTCGACCCGGGCCTGGCGATCGCGCTCGAACGCCGTGCGGATCGCATCGAGCAGTTGCCCGACGTCGACCGGCTTGGTGAGGAAGTCCACCGCCCCGAGCTTCATCGCTCGCACGCTCGCGGGAATGTTGCCGCGTCCGGTCAGGAAGACGATCGGCAGCGGGCAGCCGCGTCGGGCCAGCGCCTCCTGCACGGCCAGCCCGTCGAGGCCGGGCATCGCCAGGTCGAGCACCGCACAGCCGGCAACCGACGGGCCGACCGCGGCTAGAAACCGCTCGGGCGAGTCGAATGCCGTCGTCGCCATGCCTGCTGCCTCGAGCAGCCGTTGAAGGGAGCGCAGCACGGCCGTGTCGTCGTCGACCAGATAGACGCGTGGCTCGGTCATGGCACCTGCCCGGCCGCCGGCAACGTGAAGCCCACGGTGGCGCCACCCTCCGGGTTGTTGCAGGCGCTGATACGGCCGCCGTGCGCCTCGACGATCGTGCGGCACACGGCCAGCCCGAGGCCCGTCCCGTTCGCCTTGGGCGTGACGAACGCATCGAAGATGCGCGTGAGATTGCTGGGCGCAATGCCAGGCCCGCGGTCCGACACGGCGACCTCGACTCCGCCGTCCCCTGCCGCCGTGCGCACCCGCACGGAGCGCGGCAGCGCGCGGTCTTCCATCGCCTCGCACGCATTGATCAGCAGGTTCATCAGCACCTGCTGGAGCTGGATGCGGTCTCCTTCGACGGCAGGCAGCGACTCCGCAAGCTCGGTGCGCGCCTCGATGCCGCGGTTCGCCAAGTCGGTCTGCATGATGCGCATCACGTCGGCCACGACCTCGTTGATGTCCAGCCGATGGAGCGGCAACGGCTCCTTGCGCAGCATCGCGCGTAGTCGCCGGATCACCGCGTCCGCGCGCTGGTCGTCCTCGACAATGTCCGCGAGGATCGCGCGCAGCGGGGCAGCGTCCAACTCGCCGCGCGCGAGCAGGAGCTGAGCCGCCTGCGCATTGCTCAGGATGGCAGTCAGCGGCTGGTTGAGCTCGTGCGCGATCGAGCCCGAGAGCTCGCCCAGCATGCCGATACGCGAAAGATGCGCCAGCTCGAGGCGATGCTGCGCCGCTTCGCGCTCGAGCCGGGCCGCGCGCACGACGTCGCGCGTCAGCCCCTGCCCCATGGTGGCAAGCACGACGAGGAACATCGGCATCACGAGATAGGGCGACTGCACGACGCCCGCGTGGATCAGCGCGGACAGCGTCACGCCGATGGCGATCAGCAGCAGGATGCTGCCGCCCACCCACACGGCGCGCCAGCGACGCGCGGGATCGCCCCGTCGCCAGAGCGTCCAGGCGGCATCAGCGACGAAGGCGAACAGAACGAACCAGCCGAACTGTCCTAGATTTGTCCACGCCGTCGAGGTGCCCTGGGCCACGCTCACCAGTTCGCCGAACAGGGGGACACGGACCAGGGCGTCGATCCGCTCGAAGTTGATGCCGTTCGGCAACCAGAAGTTGACCGCAGTCACCAGTGCGCGCAGACCGAGTGCTGTTGCCGCCAGCCAGCCACGCCCGGTGCCGAAGTAGTGCCACACAAAGCCGACGATCGCGACGGCCGCGACGAGCAGCGGCAGATGCGTCCACGGCTGCGTGCGGGCGTAGGTCGCGATGTCGTCCGCGATCATCAGCCGCAGCTCGACGAACCCGAAGCCGACGATCGCCAGTGCAAACAGCGCGAAGTACAGGTACGCGGGCTCCTTGCGCTGCTGCAGCCAGATGCCGCCGTAGACGAGCGCAAGCGTCAGGCACGCCGCGCCCATCATGGCCCAGACGATGACGACGGCGCTCAAGACGCGGAAGCCCTCGGGATCGGTCAGCGGCGGCGCGGTGGCGGCGTTGTCTGACGCCGCAGCGAAACGCCGGTCCCGCCTGACAGCGCAGTTACAACAGCGCCCGCCCCAGCGTGGCCACCGCGATCACCGCAATGCCGAGCACGAGGTTGGTCGCCACCATCACGCGGATCTGGTTGAGTTGCGGCGCGGCCGCGGCCCAGTCCTGCAACGCCACCGCCTTTTGCAGCCGCTTGAACGGCGCGGTGCGGATGTGGGCGTAGATCGCCATCATCACCAGGCCGACGGCGAACATGATGTGGATCGAGACGTGCGCCAGGCGCAGGCCTTCGACGAAGGCGTTCTTGCCGGCAGCCATCGCCCCAGCGGCCATGCCGATGCCGAAGAACATCAGCAGGCCGGTGGCGAGCACGGTGAGCACGGCGATCGTCACCCAGCCGAAGAAGCGCTTCAGCGTGGCCGCCATCAGCGGCAGGCGCTGCGGCGGTTGCAGCAGCTCGGCCGCGCTCGGCCGCACCGCGAAGTGCATGACGAACATGCCGCCGACCCAGACGACGACGGCGAGCACATGGAAGAAGAGGAGGAAGGCGTAGAGGCGCATGGACGTGGCCGGTTCAGGGGTTTTCGGGGGTTGCTTCGCAATCTCGGCCAGTGGCCAAGGTCATTGGTTTCGCGCTTGGGCGGGAACGACACGCCGGGACCGTGCCCGGCAGTCGATCACGGTGTACCGATTCTCCACGTCTGGCCGTGGCGCAGGGTGCGAAACGCCTCGGCGGAAACACCGAGAAACGTGCGGGCGGCAGCGAGGTCGCGCAGCGGCTGGTCGAGCGGCTCGTCGGTCATCAGGAACGTGCCCCAGTGCACGCCGAGCGAGGCGCGCGCGCCGATGGCCTGGTGGATGCGCACCGCTTCTTCCGGGTTGACGTGCTGCATGGCCATGAACCAGCGCGGCTCGTAGGCGCCGATCGGGATCAGCGCGAGGTCGATCGGCGCGAAGCGCGCGCCGATGTCGGCGAAATGCTGCGCCGACCAGCCGGTATCGCCCGCATAGAACACGCGGCGGCGCGAGGCGGCGCCCTTCCCGACTGACGTTTCGTCTGCGGTTTCAACCACGAAGCCACCCCACAGAGTCTGCATCGTGTCGGTGAAGCTGCGCCGGCTCCAGTGCTGCGCGGGCGTCAGATGGATCGTCAGCCCGTGCGACTCGGTGCGGTCCCACCAGTCGAGCGCCTTGGCACCGTCGATGCCGACGTCCGCCAGCCAGCGCTCGATGCCGAGCGGCACGACGAACAGCGGCGGCCCGCCCTTCTGTGCCGCGAGCGCCCGGACGCTCGCCTCGTCCAGGTGGTCGTAGTGGTTGTGCGAGATCAGCACGATGTCGATATGCGGCAGGTCGCGCAGCGCCAAGCCCGGCGGCTGCCAGCGCCCGGGCCCCGCCCACTGCACCGGCGAGGCGCGGTTGGAAAACACCGGGTCGGTGAGGATGTTTACGCCCGCCACCTGCACGAGCGCGGTGGCGTGACCGATCCAGGTCACTGCGAATGCGCTGCGGTTGGCGCGGATGAAGTCGAGTTCGGGCTTCACGACCGACAGGTCGGCGCCCGGCGGCGGGATCTGCAGATCGCTGCGCTCGCGCTGCCAGCGCACGAACTCACCGAACGCGCGCGGCATCCACGCCGCCGGATCGATGTTCTGGAAGCCGTCGGGCCGGTGGTGCGGCTTGGCCGGGTCGTAATACGGATTCACGCTGCTGCAGCCCGCCAGCAGCAGCGCACAACCCACCAGCGCGGCACGCCAGCGGCCATGCCGACGCGTCCCATCAGTCCGCGCCACGCGGCGGCACCGGCTTCCTCAGGCGGGCGTCCTTCAGCTTGCTCTTGAGCAGGCTGCCCTTGCGTGCGCGGCTGCCCTGGTGCGACTTGAACTCGGCGCCCTCCACCGCGTTGGCCACCGGCTTGCCGGCGCGGTTGACCCCGGTGACGATCACTCCCGCCTTGCCGCAGGCGATCGCATCGACCAGCGCCTCGCCGTCGTCCAGCCCCATCAGCGTCACGCCGCGGCCGCCGGCCGCCTGCGCCTTGATCTCGCTCGCGGGAAAGACCAGCAGCCTCCCTTTCTCCGACAGGCAGGCAATCCGGTCGTCGGTCGCCGGCTCGACCACCGCCGGCCGCAGCGGCTGCGCGCCTTCGTCCAGCGTGATGAACTGCTTGCCGCCCTTCTGCCGCGACAGCAGGTTCTCCAGCGTGCAGGCAAAGCCGTAGCCGGCGCTGGTCGCCAGCAGCAGCGGCGTGCCGGCGGCACCCGCCACGTAGCCGACCAGTCGCGTGCCCGATTCGAGTTCGATCATCGAGGTCAGCGGCGAGCCATCGCCGCGCGCCGACGGCAGCTGCGCCACCGGCACCGTGTAGACGCGGCCGTTGCTGCCGATCGCCACCAGGTGATCGACGCTGCGGCACTCCCACGCGCCGTACAGCCCATCGCCGGCCTTGAAGCTCATCTGCGTGGCGTCGTGGCCGTGGCCGCTGCGCGCGCGGGCGAAACCCTTCTCGGACACGATCACGGTGACCGGCTCGTCGAGCACCTTGGTCTCGACCACCGCGCGCTCGGCGGCTTGCAGCAGCGTGCGCCGAGTATCGCCATATTTCCTGGCGTCCTCGTCGAACTCCTTGCCGACCTGTTTGCGCAGCGCGCCCTCGGAGCCGAGCAGCTTCTGCAGACCCGCCTCGTCCTTGCGCAACTCGGCCAGTTCCTGCTCGATCTTGATGCCCTCCAGCCTTGCCAGCTGGCGCAGGCGGATTTCGAGGATGTCTTCGGCCTGCCGCTCGGTCAGGTTGAAGGCCTTGATCAGATCCGCCTTCGGCTCATCCGAGTCGCGGATCAGCTTGATCACCTTGTCGATGTTCAGCAGGACTGCCTGCCGCCCTTCGAGGATGTGGATGCGGTCCTGCACCTTGGTGAGCCGGTGCTGCGAGCGGCGGCGAACCGTCTCGACGCGGAACTCGATCCACTCCTGCAGGATCGGCAGCAGCCCCTTCTGCCGCGGCCGGCCGTCGCGGCCGATCATCACCAGATTGATCGAGGCGCTCGACTCGAGGCTGGTGTGGGCCAGCAGCGTGTTGGCGAGTTCCTCGCGGTCGATCCTGCTGGTGCGCGGCTCGAACACCAGGCGCACCGCGGCGTCGCGGCCCGACTCGTCGCGCACGGTGTCGAGCACCGACAGCAGCAGCGCCTTGTTCTGCTGCTGCTCCGGCGTGAGCGACTTCTTGCCGGCCTTGACCTTGGGGTTGGTCAGCTCCTCGATCTCTTCGAGCACCTTCTGCGTGGATACACCCGGCGGCAGCTCGGTCACCACCAGCTGCCACTGGCCGCGCGCGAGCTCCTCGAAGCCGTAGCGCGCGCGCACGCGCATGAGCTGCCGCGCCCGCTGGCATAGGCCTCGCGGATCTCGGCGGCCGAGCTGATCAGTTGGCCGCCGCCGGGGAAGTCCGGCCCCGGCAGCACCGACAGCACCGCATCGAGTTCGGTGGCCGGATCCTTGAGCACCAGCTGTAGCGCCGCCACCACCTCGCGCAGGTTGTGCGGCGGGATCTCGGTGGCCATGCCGACGGCGATGCCGCTGGCGCCGTTGAGCAGCACGAACGGCAGGCGCGCCGGCAGCAGCGCCGGCTCCTTGAAATTGCCGTCGTAGTTGTCGATGAACTCGACCGTGCCTTCGTCCAGTTCATCGAGCAACAGCCGCGCGATGGGCGTGAGGCGCGCCTCGGTGTAACGCATCGCCGCCGCGCCATCGCCGTCGCGCGAGCCGAAGTTGCCCTGGCCGTCGATCAGCGGGTAGCGCAGCGAGAAGTCCTGCGCCATCCTCACCAGCGCCTCGTAGGCGGCCAGATCGCCGTGCGGGTGGAACTTGCCGAGCACGTCGCCCACGACGCGCGCGCTCTTCACGGGCTTGGCGCCGGCGGCCAGGCCCATCTCGCTCATCGCGTACAGAATCCGGCGCTGCACCGGCTTCTGGCCGTCGCGCACGTCCGGCAGCGCGCGGCCCTTGACCACCGAGACCGCGTAGTCGAGGTAGGCGCGCTGCGCGAAGGTGGCGAGCGTCAGCGCATCGCCGCCGTCGCCGGGCGGCGTGGTGCCGAAAAGAACCTGCTGCTCGGACATGGATCAAGCTCGACAGTGCCTGCGAAGGGCGGCGATGTTAATGCCTCGGCCTGACGGGCACCGCGCGGCGGGCGATCGGCGCAGCAGACTTCGACCATTTGCCGCATCGGCGTGACCCGCTTCACGCTATCGGCGCGATTGAAACGCCTGCCAGCGGCCGCAGATGCCCGAAACCTATAATTCGCGTTGGCCGCGCTCGCTCTACCTCGGGCGCATTTGCTTTCCAGTCCGCACCGTGCAACACCGGGAGCCTCGATGTCCACCACCAAGCATTCGCAACTGCTGATCCTCGGCTCCGGCCCGGCCGGCTATACCGCCGCCGTGTACGCCGCGCGCGCCAACCTCAAGCCCACGCTGGTGACGGGTCTCGCCCAGGGCGGGCAGCTGATGACGACCACCGAGGTCGACAACTGGCCGGCCGATGCCGACGGCGTGCAGGGCCCCGAGCTGATGGAGCGCTTCCTCAAGCACGCGCAGCGTTTCGACACCGAGATCGTGTTCGACCACATCCACACGGTCGATCTGAAGCAGCGGCCCTTCACGCTCACAGGCGACGCCGGTACCTACACCTGCGACGCGCTGATCATCGCCACCGGCGCCAGCGCCAAGTACCTCGGGCTGCCCAGCGAACAGGCGTTCATGGGCAAGGGCGTGAGCGGCTGCGCCACCTGCGACGGCTTCTTCTATCGCAATCAGGACGTCTGCGTGGTGGGTGGCGGCAACACCGCGGTCGAGGAAGCGCTGTACCTGACCAACATCGCCAAGACCGTTCACGTTATTCATCGGCGCGACAAGTTCCGCGCCGAGGCCATCATGGTCGACAAGATGAAGGCCAAGGCGGCCGAGGGCAAGATCGTGTTCCACCTGTTCCACGAACTCGACGAAGTGCTGGGCGACGACAAGGGTGTGTCCGGCGTGCGCATCAGCGACAGCCGCAACGGCGCCAGGCAGGACATCGCGGTGCAGGGCTGCTTCATTGCCATCGGCCATCATCCGAACACCGACATCTTCCAGGGCCAGGTCGACATGAAGGACGGCTACATCGTCACCAAGAGCGGCCTCGCCGGCATGGCGACCATGACCAGCGTGCCCGGCGTGTTCGCCGCTGGCGACGTGCAGGACCATGTCTATCGCCAGGCCGTGACCAGCGCCGGCACCGGCTGCATGGCCGCGCTCGATGCGCAACGCTGGCTGGAGGCGCAGGAAAGCACGGCGCCGGCACCCGCCGCGGTCGTCGCGGCCTGAGCGGCCGCACCGCCCGTATCCCCCGCTGCGCCGGCGGCCCACGCGGCCGTGCGCCGATGACACGCAAACCGCTGAAGACACTCGGCGAGCTGGCCGCGCTGCGCGAGCAGCTGGCGGCGGCCGAGCGCGCGCGCGCCGAGCAGGCGCAGCGGGATGCAGCTGCGGCCGCCAAGCAGCGCGCGGCCGAAGCCAGCTTTCGCCGCGAGATGGAAGCGCTCGCAGTCGAGCCGCTGCAGCCGCACGGCCGCCATCACCGCAAGCCCGCGCACCCCGCGCCGCATCCGGTCAGCCGCAAGCGCGACGACGCCGAGGTACTGCAGGCCTCGGTCTCTGACGACATCGATGTCGAATCGTTGCTCGATACCGATGACAGCCTCAGCTATCGCGCCAACGGCATCGGCCCCGACGTGCTGCGCAAACTCCGGCGCGGCGAGTGGTCGATCCAGTCGGAGATCGACCTGCACGGCCATCGCGTCGACGAGGCGCGCGAGGCGCTGGTCGCCTTTCTGAAGAACGCGCTGAAGCGCAACCAGCGCTGCGTGCGCGTGGTGCACGGCAAGGGCTTGGGCTCCCAGGGCAAGACGCCGGTGCTCAAGGGCAAGGTTCGCGCGTGGCTGGTGCAGCGGGAAGAAGTGATCGCCTTCTGCCAGGCGCGACCGGCTGAGGGCGGCAGCGGCGCGCTGGTCGTGCTGCTGCGGCCCACCGGCAACGCCGGCCCCGACAAGCCCGCCTGAGGATTGACCGATGGACCCGAGCCTGCCGCCGGCCTTGACCAGTCTGCTCGACCCGGCGTTGCGGCTGACGCCGGCGATCGAGCTGGTGGCCGTGCTGGCGGCGGCGTTCTCCGGTTTCGCCGAGGCGCGCAAGAAGAAGATGGACGTGGTCGGCGTGTTCGTGGTCGCCTTCATCACCGCCTTCGGTGGCGGCACGCTGCGCGATCTGCTGCTCGACCGTCGGCCCTTCTACTGGGTAGAGCACTACGAGTACATGATCATGATCCTGGTGCTGACGATGCTGGTGACGCCGGTGATGCGGCTGGCGCATCGGCTGGTGCCCAACTGGGCCTACGTGACTGCCGACGCGATCGGCCTGGGCTTCTTCTCGATCGCCGGCCTCACGCTCGCGTTGCAGGCCGACATGCCATGGATCATCGCCGCGATGCTCGGCGTGGTCACCGGCGTGTTCGGCGGCGTGCTGCGCGACGTCATCCTCAACGAGGTGCCGATGGTGCTGCGCGACGGCAAGCCCTATGCGCTGGCCTCGTTCCTTGGCTGCTGCGGCTTCCTGCTGATGCTGAAGGCGGGTACGCCGACGCAGTTCGCGCTGTGGGCCTCGGCACTGCTGATCGTGGTGATCCGGATGGTCGCGTGGCGGCAGAACTGGACGATCAAGTGACGCAGCAGCGCGGCGTGCTCAGCCGCGCACGAAGTCCAGCAGGTGCAGCGACACGCTGACCACGTGCAGCACCAGCAATGCGATCGCCGCACGTGCTGCGACGAGGTGCCACTCGCGCCAGCCCACCGCAGCACTCGTGCCCTCGGTCATGAACCACAGCGCGCCGGTGAGCCCGGCCCCGACCAGCGCCAGCAGCAACAGGCCTTCGATCAGCGCGAACAGGCCGCCGCCCTCCACGCTCGGCACCTCGCCGCGGAAGATGCCGGCCACGTCGCGGCGGACCGCATCCATCTGCCCGCCGGCCCACGGGAAGTACAGGCGCCAGCGACCGCCGCGTGCACACACCACCAGGTACAGCAGACCCAGCAGCAGCGCTGCCCAGCCCAGCCACACATGCAAGTGCGTGATCCATCCGGCGTCGGCCGGCAACTGCTTGTAAAGCTCGACCCATGGGCTGCTGAACACCAGCCAGCCGGCGACGATCGCCAGCGCCACGTGCAGCGGATTGGCGATACGCTCGAGCAGGGAATCCATCAGGCGGCGCGACCGTGCGCCAGCGCAGCGACGCGGCCGGCGAATCGCTCCACGTCGTCCCAATTTGTGAACTGCGTCTTGGTGGCGAAGTCGGTCGGCCCGCGATTGATCCACATGACGAAGCGCATCATGTGCTTGTCGATCGGCCCGTAGCGCGAGTAGTCGAGTTCACCGGCAAACACCGCGAGCAGCTTCGGCTTCCACGGCGACTTGGCGACGAAGGCCTTCAGGTACGGATTGGTCTCCGGCGTGTTGCGCTTGGGCTTGCGCGCGATCAGGCTGACGCTGAAGAACGCGCTCGGCTTGGCCACCAGCGTGGCCTGGTGCTTGCGCACGAACTCCATCACTGCCGGGTTGTGCTTGCCGTGGCGAATGCTGGCGCCGACCACGATCGCGTCAAACGCGGCCGGATCGACCGGGCAATCGATCAGCGGTGCGGCCTGAGCCTGCTCGCCCTGGCGCACGAGGCTCGCCTGCAGCGTTTCGCAGATCTTGCGTGACAGCCCGTAGACGGTCGAATAGACAAGAAGGATCCTGGCCACGATGCGTTCGGTCCTCGCTGACTGGGGCGTGCGCGGCGTACGCGACTGGCACGACTGGCACGAAACGCGCCGAGGCTAGCAGCGGCCACTGGGCGAATCGCTGACCGAAGTCAGACCCAGCCGCGCGCCCGTGCCACCGGGCTGCGCCGGATCAGCCCAGCAGGCGGTAGTAGCAGCGCCCCTTGTTCTGCGCGCACAGCAGCAGCCAGGTGCGGCCCCCCTGCGCCAGCGTGTAGGCCTCGTACCCGGCAAGGTCTTTGCGCTTGACCCAGGTCTGCAGCGCCGGATCGGCCGGCAACTGGGCCAGCGGCGCAAAGCGCGCGGCCATGACTGCATAGTCGCCGCTCGAGAAGTGGAAGTAGCCGGCCGCGCGGTCGGCATCGCGTTCAATGCGGATCAGCGCAGTGCTGGGCGGCAGACCGTCGGGCAGCAGACCGTGATCGATCGCGCCGGCGGCTTGCGCTGCTGCGAGCGTCGCATGGTCTACCGGACGCGGCCCGCAGGCCGTCAGGCTCAGCGCGAGCAGCGCCGCGCAAGCAGCGTGACGCAGGCGCATCGGGTCAGATCGCGCTTTCGTCGGTCTCGCCGGTGCGGATGCGGATCACCTGCTCGGCAACGGCTGGACGAGCACCTCGCCGTCACCGATCTTGCCGGTGCGGGCCGCCTTGACGATGGCATCGAGCGCGCGATCGACCAGCGTATCGGGCACCACCGCCTCGACCTTTACCTTGGGCAGGAAGTCCACCACGTACTCGGCGCCGCGGTACAGCTCGGAGGCGCCTTCTGACGCAGTGGAAGCCTCTCGACATCGGTCTACAACCAGGCCGCTGATGCCGACTTCGGCCAGCGCTTCGCGCACTTCGTCGAGCTTGAACGGCTTGATGACAGCGGTGATCTGTTTCATGGCTCCCCCGATGGTTTGGACCGCATTCTATTCAGCCGCACCCGGCTCCACGGCGTGCCCGGCGTGCGTGAAAACGCGAGGCGTGCGCACGCGGCGTGCACGCCGTCGCTCGCGCCGGCGCCGCTGGGGACCGCATCAGGCACCGTCTTCCTCGAGGAAGCGGTTGGTCACCGGGCGGCGCGAGTCCCGCCCGCCGAGCCGCAAGCGAGCCTTCGATCCGCGCTCGCGCGGGTTCGGGCGCGACCGCATCAGGCACCGTTTTCCTCGAGGAAGCGGTTGGTCACCGGGTAGCGCCAGTCGCGCCCGAACCCGCGGTGTGTGACCCGGATGCCGATCGGCGCCTGGCGGCGCTTGTACTCGTTGATGCGGATCAGGCGCACCACCTTGCGCACATCAGCCTCGTTGTAGCCGGTCGCGACGATCTCGCGCACGCTGGCGCCGCGTTCCATGTACTGCTCGATGATCGCGTCGAGCACGTCGTAGGGCGGCAGCGAGTCCTGGTCGGTCTGGTCGGGCCGCAGCTCGGCGGACGGCGCGCGTGTGATGATCCGCTGCGGGATCACCTCGCCGAGCGCGTTGCGGTAGTCGGCCAGCCGGTAGACCAGCGTCTTGCGGATGTCCTTGATCACCGCGAAGCCGCCGCCCATGTCGCCGTACAGCGTGCAGTAGCCGACCGCCATCTCGCTTTTGTTGCCGGTGGTCAGCACGATCGAGCCGTACTTGTTCGACAGGGCCATCAGCAGCGTGCCGCGGATGCGCGCCTGGATGTTCTCCTCGGTGGTGTCCCATGGCAGGCCGCGGAATTCCTGCGCCAGCGTGGCGAGAAACGCATCGAAGGCCGGTTTGATCGGCAGCTCGTCGTAGCGCACGCCCAGGCGCGCCACCATCTCGCGCGAGTCGATCCATGAAATGTCAGCGGTGTACTGAGAGGGCATCATCACCGCACGCACGCGGTCGGCGCCGAGCGCATCCACCGCCACCGCCAGCGTCAGCGCGGAGTCGATCCCACCGGACAGCCCCAGCAGCACACCCGGGAAGCCGTTCTTGCCGATGTAGTCGCGCACGCCGACGTTCAGCGCGGCATACACCTGCGCCTCCTCGCTGCCCGGCTCATCGACCGTCGCCGGCACCGGCACCGCGTCGACGAAGTCGGTCAGCATCAGCTGCTCGGTGAACTGCGGCGCAAGCTGCGTCACGCGGCCGTCGGCATCGAGCACGAAGCTGGCGCCGTCGAACACGAGTTCGTCCTGGCCGCCGACCATGTTGGCGTACACCAGCGGCAGCCGGTAGCGCGAGACGTTGGTACGCATGGTGTCGACGCGCAGCTGCCGCTTGCCCAAGTGAAACGGCGAGGCATTGGGAACCAGCAGCACCTGCGCGCCACTGCTGGCGCGCGGCGCGTCGGGCGCATCGGTGGAACGGCGGGGGCAGGAAGGGGCGGTCGCCGCCCAGATGTCTTCGCAGATGTTGATGCCGAAGCGCGTGCCGCGCACCTCGAACACCAGCGGCCGGTTGTCTGGCGTGAAGTAGCGTCGCTCGTCGAAGACGTCGTAGTTCGGCAGGTCGTGCTTGCAGTACAGTGCCTCGACCGCGCCCGCCGCGCAGCAGCGATGGCGGCGTTGTAGCGGTGCCCGGCCGCCTGCGTGGGGATGCCCGACGATCAGGGCGCATTCGGGCAACGGCAGCCGCTCGCGCGGCGAGCTCGGTCGATCGCGCGGTGGCCGCTGGTAGAAATGACCGGGCGCAGCAGCAGGTCTTCTGGCGGATACCCGGTGAGCGACAGCTCCGGGGTCAGCAGCAGGTCGGCACCAGCCGCCGCCGCCTGGCCCGCCATCTCGAGAATCCGCTTGCTGTTGCCCTCGATGTCGCCCACCGTGCAGTTGATCTGCGGCATTACGAGCAGATAACATATCATGCGGACTCGGCGCCACCGCAGTCGAGGTTGGGCGCGTTCGTCTTGAATGAGCGATTCTTGCACGCCGGCTCGATGAGCGACCTGGCATCGATCGGTCGCGATCGGTGGGATGCGCTGGTCGATGCCGACCCGTCCGCCAACGTGTTTCTTCGCTACGACTTGCTGCATGCGTTGCACGAGACCGCATGCGCGGCGCCGCGCGCCGGCTGGGCGCCGCAGTACCTCGTCCTGTGGCGCGACGCGCAACTGGCCGGCGCGGTGCCCCTGTACGCGAAGGGGCATTCGTACGGCGAGTACGTGTTCGACTGGGCCTGGGCCGAGGCGTATCAGCGAAGCGAGCGCGCCGGCCTCGCGTATTACCCGAAGTGGCTGGCCGCGGTGCCGTTCACGCCGGTGGGTGGCTCGCGGCTGATCGCTGTGGACGACGCCGCGCGTGTGCGGCTGGCCGATGCGCTGGTCGCGCACGCGCAGGCGAGCGAGCTGTCGTCACTGCACGTGCTGTTCGCGCCGCGCGCGCAGATCGACCTGCTCGCCGCGCGCGGCCTGCTGGTGCGCCATGGCGTGCAATTCCACTGGCGCAATGCGGGCTATGCGGACTTCGACGCCTTCCTCGCGGCACTGGCCCAGCCCAAGCGCAAGAAGATCCGCGCCGAGCGGCGCAAGGTGGCCGAGGCCGGCGTGCGGCTGACGCGCAAGACCGGCCGCGACATCGCGCACGAGGACTGGCAGTTCTTCTTCCGCTGCTACCAGCACACGTATGCGACGCACTGGTCGACGCCGTATCTGAACCTGCGTTTCTTCGAGCGCATGGGCAAGGCCCTGGCCGATCACGTGCTGCTGGTGGTGGCCGAGCGCGCCGGCGTGCCGATCGCCTCCGGACTCGGCGTGTTCGATGGCGCGCCCGGAGCGGCGCGCCTGTACGGCCGCTACTGGGGCGCGCTGGCCGAGGTGCCCTGCCTTCACTTCGAGGTCTGCTACTACCAGATGATCGAGTTCGCCATCGAGCAGCACATCGCCGTGTTCGAAGGCGGCGCACAGGGCGCGCACAAGCTGGCGCGCGGGCTGGATGCGGTAGAGACGCTGTCGGCGCACTGGATCGCCGATGCGCCGATGCGCGAGGCGATCGGCCGCTTTCTCGTGCGCGAGACTGACCAGGTCGAGCACACGCTGGACGAACTGCATGAGCACCGCGCCTTCAAGACCGCCGCGGCGACCACGAGCGCGAGCGGCACGGATGCTGCAATCCACCACAGCGAAAGCGCCGACAACTCCGGCAGCGCCCGCGGCGGCGATCGCTGACCGCCGCTAGCCTGCGCCCTGCACCAGTGCCGCCACGCCGAGCGCGATGCACAGCGCACCCGCGACGCGCGCTGCCATGTCTTTCTCGCGCAGCAGCGTGCCGCCGAGCAGCGCCGCGAACAGCATCGACACCTCGCGTGCCGGCGCCACCAGGCTCACCGGCGCGCGCTGCATGGCGAACAGCACCAGCACGTAGCCGATCGGCCCGAGCGTCGCCACCAGCAGCGCCGCGCGCCACTGCGTGCGCCACAGCGCCGGCAGGGTGGCGCGGTCGCGCCAGACCAGCGGCAGCAGGATCGGGATGCGCAGCAGGTTGCCGAAGTAGTCCACCAGGATCGGCGACAGCAGCAGCACCTTGACCGCGTAGCCGTCGATCAGCGTGTAGCCGGCAATTTGTACGCCGGTGGCGGCACCCCAGCCCACGCCGAGCCACACCCGCCTGCGCGCGACCGGATCGTGCGCCGCGCGCATCAGCCCCGGTCCGCCCGCAATCAAGAAAACGCCCGCCACGACCATCAGCACGCCGCCCACGCCCAAGGCCGACAGCTGTTCGCCGAACAGCAGCAGTGCCACGCCCGCCGACAGCAGCGGCGCGCTGCCGCGCGCCACCGGATACACCACCGTCAGGTCGGCGGCGCGGTAGCCGCGCAGCAGTGTCAGGAAGTAGCTGACATGCACCACGGCGCTGGCGACGACGATCCCCCACTGCGCCAGACCCCAGTGCCCGACCACGTCCCACCCGAACCACAGCGCCAGCGGCAGCCACAGCGCGGAGACCAGCAATACCGAGAGCAACGCGAAGCGCGCATCGCCGCCCGCGCTCTTGGCGGCGACGTTCCACACCGCGTGGCACAGCGCGGCGAGCAGGACGAGGGCGAGCGCGGTCGAGGTCATTCAGCAGGGCGATCGAGTGCGAGTCGCGATCGGCAACCGTCGGCCTTGGCGTCGCGTCCTTTCTCCGACGGGGGCGCAGTTCACGTCGTGTCGGCGCAGGGACGCGCCGCGCTGATGCGCGGCGCCTGCCCTCAGCCCTGCCACAAGGGCAGGCATCGCGGGCAGGGACAACAAGCGCCCGGGGCGATCGCGCGCCGACGGCGCGCTCGTTGCCCTTGTGAGATGCGCGAACGCGCGGCCGCTCCGGAGGGAGCGCATCTGATCAGGCCCTGCGGCGGCCGCAGGTCGCCGTGCAGTCCCGATGCACGTGCGACTACGCCGCAGTCGCGTACATCGGGACTGAAGCCTAAAACGCTGGCTTCGGCGTCGCCTTCTGGTACGCCGCCACGCCGTCCATGATTTCCTTGCGCGCCGAGTCCGGTCCTTCCCAGCCGATGATCTTGACCCACTTGCCCGGCTCCAGATCCTTGTAGTGCTCGAAGAAGTGCTGGATCTGCCCCAGCCGGTGCGGGCCCACGTCCAGGTGCGTGCGCCAGTGGTCGTACCACGGCAGCGTCTTGCTGATCGGCGCCGCCAGCAGCTTGGAGTCGCCGCCGCCCTCGTCTTCCATCTTCAGGATGCCGAGCGGCCGGCAGCGCACCACCACGCCCGCCTGCAGCGGGAACGGCGTGATCACCAGCACATCGGCCGGGTCGCCGTCGTCGGCCAGCGTGTGCGGGATGTAGCCGTAGTTGGCCGGATAGTGCATCGGCGTGTTGATGAAGCGGTCGACGAAGATCGCGCCCGACTCCTTGTCGACCTCGTACTTGACCGGATCCGAATGGGCCGGGATCTCGATGACCACGTTGAAGTCATCGGGCAGGTTGCGGCCGGGCGGCACACGGTCGAGGCTCATGGCGTCTTCTCGGAAAAGTGGAGGGGTCAGGTCAGGCGGCATTCTATCGACCGACCTTGCGCCGGCCTGACGTCCGCGCCTGCGGCCATTGAGTCCGTGCCACACGGGCGACCATAATCCGCGAGACGATCGACATCACAGATCGGGAGGGAGACGGCCATGGACGGCGCCTGGATCGCGGGCCTCGGCGCGCATCACTTCATCGGCAACCGCTGGGTCGCCGCACAAGGCGGGCAGTCGCTCGACGTGATCGATCCGTCGGACGGCCAACCGTTCGCCCGGATTGCGCGCGGCAACGCCGCCGACATCGACGACGCGATCATGGCCGCGCGCGGGGCCCATGGCGACGGGCTGGGTGACTGGGGCCGATTCAGCGCCACCGAGCGCGGCCGGCTGCTGGGCAAGCTCGCGCAGCGCGTGCTCGAGCGCGTCGACGAACTCGGCCTGCTCGAATCGCGCACCACCGGCAAACCGCTCAAACAGGGCCGCGCCGATGCCACGGCGCTGGCACGTTACTTCGAGTACTACGCGGGCGCCGCCGACAAGCTGCACGGCGAGACCATCCCCTACTCCACCGGCATGACCGTGCTGACGATCCGCGAGCCGCACGGCGTCACCGGCCACATCGTGCCGTGGAACTATCCGATGCAGATCTTCGGCCGCAGCGTCGGCGCGGCGCTCGCGGCCGGCAACGCCTGCGTGGTCAAGCCGGCCGAGGATGCGTGTCTTTCACTGCTGCGCGTGGCCGAACTCGCGGCAGACGTCGGCTTCCCCGACGGCGCGCTGAACATCGTCACCGGCCTGGGCAGCGAGGCGGGCGCGGCGCTTGCGGCGCATCCGGGCATCGACCACATCAGCTTCACCGGTTCGCCGGTCACCGGCACCGCGGTAGCGCAGGCGGCGGCGAAGCACCATTGTCCGGTGACGCTCGAACTCGGCGGCAAGAGCCCGCAGCTCGTGTTCGCCGATGCGGACCTCGACGCGGTGGTGCCGGTGGTGGTCAACGCGATCATCCAGAACGCGGGCCAGACCTGTTCGGCTGGCAGCCGGCTGCTGGTCGAGCGTGCGGTGTACGAAGAAGTCGTCGCCCGCGTCGGCGAAGCGATCGCGCGGCTGCGCGTCGGCCCGGCGCTCGCCGACCTGGACCTCGGCCCGCTGATCCGGCAGAGCCAGCAGCAGCGCGTTTGGGACTACCTGTCGCAGGCGCAGGTCGATCACGTGCCGATCGCCGCGCAGGGCACGGTGGTGGACGATGCGCCGCAGAGCGGCTTCTACCAGGCACCCACGCTGCTGCGCGACGTGCCGCCGACACACCGGTTGGCGCAGGAAGAGATCTTTGGTCCCGTGCTCGCCGCGCTGCCGTTCGACGACGAGGCCGAGGCGATCCGCATCGCCAACGGCACGCCGTTCGGCCTGGTGGCCGGGCTGTGGACGCGCGACGGCGCACGCCAGATGCGGCTGGCGCGCCGGCTGCATTGCGGCCAGGTCTTCGTCAACAACTACGGGGCCGGGGGCGGCATCGAGCTGCCCTTCGGCGGCGTGAAGTCCAGCGGCTACGGGCGCGAGAAGGGTTTCGAGGCGCTGCTCGGCTTCACCACGCTGAAGACCATTGCGATCAAGCATGGCTGATGCGGCCGCCGCACCGACGCGGATCGAAGTCATCAGCCACAAGCACCTGGCGCAGTGGCTGCCGCTGCGCCATGCACTGTGGCCCGACACCGCGCGCGCCGAGCACGCCAGCGAGGCCGCGGCGATCTTGCGCTCCGGCGAGATGGCGGCCTTCGTCGCGATGACGGACGAGGCGGTGGGCTTCGCCGAAGCCTCGCTGCGGCGCGACCACGTCAACGGCTGCGACTCTCCGATGGGCACCCCCGTCGCGTTCCTCGAAGGTCTGTACGTCATTCCGGCGCAGCGCCGGCGCGGCATCGCGCGCGCTCTATGCAACGCGGTCGCCGAGTGGGGCCGCGCGAAGGGCGGTCGCGAACTGGCATCCGACACGGCGCTGGACAACCTCGAGTCGCAGGCGATGCACCAGGCGCTCGGCTTCGCCGAGACCGAGCGCGTCGTCTTCTTCAGGAGAGCATTGAAATGAGCGGACGTCTTGCAGGAAAGGTCGCCGTCGTCACCGGCGCCGCCTCCGGATTCGGACGCGGCATCGCCGAGAAGTTCGCCGATGAAGGTTGCGCGGTGATCGTCAGCGACATCGCGCAGGAGGCGGGCGAGATGGTCGCCGGAATCATTCGCTCGAAGACCGAGCGCGCACAGTTCGTTCGCTGCGACGTCAGCAAGAGCGAGGATATGAAAGCCCTGCTCGAAGCGACGCTCAAGCACTTCGGCAAGCTCGACATCGTGGTCAACAACGCCGGCACCACGCACCGCAACCAGCCGCTGCTGAACGTCGACGAGGCGACCTTCGACCGCATCTACGCGGTCAACGTAAAGTCGATCTACCTGTCGGCGATCCACATGGTGCCGTATTTCCGCAAGGTCGGTGGCGGCTGCTTCATCAACATCGCCTCCACCGCCGGCGTGCGGCCGCGGCCCGGGCTCACCTGGTACAACGGCACCAAGGGCGCGGTGATCATCACCAGCAAGGGCATGGCAGCCGAACTCGGCCCCGACAACATCCGCGTCAACTGCGTGAATCCGGTGATCGGCGAGACCGGCCTGCTGGAGGAATTCATGGGCATGCCCGACACGCCGGAGAACCGCAAGAAGTTCCTGGCGACGATCCCGCTCGGCCGCTTTTCCAAGCCCGAGGACATCGCCAGCGCCTGCCTGTTCTACGCCAGCGACGAGGCGGCCTTCATCACCGGCACCTGCCTGGAAGTGGACGGCGGCCGCTGCGTCTGACACCACCGAGATGCGCCGCAATATCCTCGCCCCCACCTTCTGGGTCGCACCCGACGCGCGCGAGCGCGCGCGTCAGGGTGAACGGCTGCTCGCGGAAGCCGTGCGGGCCACGGTGTCGGCGCAGCCGCGGCTGGTCGGCCCTAGCGCCGACGAGGTGCTGCAGATGGCCAACGCACTGCACACCGCCGGCCTGATGTCGGATGCCGAGATCGCATCGCTGCGCCTCTCGATCCGTCACGCGAAATCGGGTCAAATATCTGCCCTGAGGCGGCCCGACGTCAGCCGAGTTCGGCCAGTTGCGGACCGTCAGAACGGGCGCAAGAATCGCTCCTAAGCGGACAGTCGGCAACTTGCGAACGGAGCAGTTGCTCACGGCCAGAGCTGTAGCGCCAGGACAGCGCATTCGATGTCAGGTCGCAGCCGGAGTTGTTGCCCATAATCAGCACCTGGCCGGAGAGCCGCGCCAGATGTGGCTTTCCGAAGATGCCTCCGCCGAATTAGGGCGCACGGTGGAGGGCAGCGATACGGACACGCGCGCCCGACTCTAGGTTAGGCCTCGCTCTTTACTCCCGTGCATCTCTCCGTCCGCGAATGCGATCCTCTCGGTCCTGAAGCCTTGGCCCTGCTTCACGAAGCGGCCCTTGAAGCGCGAGCGCTCTACCCTGAGTTCCACGATCCTCTTGCGCCAATGCCGACGAACCGGCCAACACCGACCAAGGGTGTCTACCTTGTCGCCTTCGCCGCGGAACGCCCTGTTGGCATGGGCGCCCATCGACCGCTTGACGAGGAAACAACCGAAGTCAGGCGGATGTTCGTCACTCAGGAGGCTAGGAATAGAGGCGTCGCCCGTGCCGTCCTTCAGCGCATCGAAGCACATGCACGCTCCGAGGGGTTTCAGCGCCTCGTGCTTGAAACGGGCAACCGACAAATGCCCGCCATGCGCCTCTACGAGTCAAGTGGCTTCGCCCGCATCCCTGCCTTCGGCGAGTACGCCAACGACCCAACGAGCGTTTGCTATGCAAAGAGCCTACTTGCATCGCCGCGAGGCGAGGCTTAACCGCTCTGTAAGGACTACCCCCTGAAGTCAACGGTTGGAGTCATTTGTCTTTCCAACCTTCCGCACCGGCACGGCATCGAACGGGTCGAGGGCGCGCGCAGCGCGGCGCAGCGAATTATTGACGCGGCACGACCCTCGACACGCTGATGCAGACTGAGCCCGGCAGCATGACGGGATCGGCTACAGGGTGATGTCGCACGCGCTTGCCGCGGGAGCCGTGGCATCGAACGTCCGCTCTGGTGTTCGATACGGACGTCGGCTTTGCGACCTCCCGGAGTTCGGCAACGGGTCGACCGTGCGAGAAGGCGCGCGCCCCTGCGGCGGTCGTTGACGACCGGACAACGTCCTGGTGGCGCTCCACCGGCCTTGCGCGGTTTGAGATCGACTTTCGCGAGCCTTGAGCGGCGGCTTGCGGGCAACGGGCCTGTCGCTCAGTTCAGCCATCAGCCGACGGTGGCGACGGGCAGCTTCTCTGGAACGCCCCAAGCGGACGCCGCGTAACTGGCCGGTTCTCCTCCGGCGCCACCACCCGGAACTGGCTCGCCGCCGCGCAGTTGGGTGCCGATGGTCACGCTGCTTGCGTCAGGTGCACAGGACCATCACAGCGATTCAAGGCCAGCGGCTCTCCCCGGGGCTCATGTATCCGCGTGCTTTCATGCGTGCGCACGAAGAAGTCCTCTGGCTTGGTCTTCGCCCAAGCCACAAAGGCTTGCCGCTCCGGGTGTTGCAACAAAGCCTCCCCGGTCGTGTACTGGCGGGCCAGCTCGCTTTCGGTGAACAGCGCATGAACCTCGCGGTGGCAGACGCGGTGCAGAAACGCCGTCTGACGTCCGCCTCTGCTCTTGGGCACCAGATGATGACGGTCGGCTTGCGCGGGCGGGATCACGCGGTCGCACAGAGGGCACCTCACGGTGGCGCGTTGCGGCGTGTTCAAAGCCCATCCGCTTGCGCAACTGGCCCGTCGTAGTGCGAGCCAGGGACCTGCTCGCCGCTGCCGGCGCTTTCGACGTGCGGCAGACGGGCCAGCGTGTTGCGGATGAACTGCTTCTCGTAGTGACGGTTGCGACGGTGCTTCGTGGCGGACGCGCGCTGACCCTGGCGTTTGTCGAAGACGAAGTCGACCAGGCGGCTGAGGTCGCCCAGTTCAGCGATGGCGTTGGGTGAGTTGCGGCGCGACATGGAAAGGCCCGTGTGCAAAGCGGCGTGCGGACAACGAGGATCCTGACCCGGCGTCAAGCAAGCTTGGACAGCAGCCACCCCGTGGCAGCGATGTGCCCGACCGTGACCACCACGGACAGCCCGTGCAGCCACTTGAAGCGCTGGCGCAGGCCGGCGTCAGTGGCGCGGTTGATCGCCGGCATCAGGATCTGCCGCACGGGCACGGTGGTGACGGCCACCGCTGCCATCACCGCGGCAAAGACGGCGTCATGGGGCCACCAAAGCAAGGCGGCCACTGCCGACGTGGCAATCACGAATACGTAGAACCACGGAAAGGCGCGACGCAAAGCCTCACCGGCGGTCTTCGCAGGCAAGGCCGTGAACAGGAAGGCGGCAAAGCCGAACGAGTACAGCGTCATGCCACCGAACAGCAAGGCCGTGCTCAGGACAGCCAAGGACAGAATCATGGTGTTGCTCATGCAGTTGGAAAAATCATCGGCGGCAAACCAGCCAGGCCATCAGCCTCGCTTGCGGAACACCACCACGTGCTGCCAGGGCAGCGTGCTCACGGTGCGCTCCCAGTCCAGCGCGAAGACGGCAGCCTCGCGCTTGATCTGCGCCTCGCTCATCTTGTGCAGCGGCTTTATGGGTACGCGCGGGTCCTCGGCCTTGTACTCGACGAAGACGACACGCCCGCCGGGCTTCAGGGCCTTCAGCACGCTGGCCATCACCTCGTACGGGTAGGCCAGCTCGTGATAGACGTCGACCATGACCGCCAGGTCCACCGAACCGGCGGGCAGCCTGACGTCGTCGACCGCGCCGAGCCGCGCCTCGATCTGCGCGAGGCCGCTGCGCTTCGCGCCGGCCTGCAGCAGGCTGATCATTTCGGGCTGCACATCGACAGCCCAGATCTTGCCGCCGGGCATCACCGCCGGAGCCATGCGCCGAGACAGGTAACCGGTGCCGGCGCCGATGTCGGCCACCACCATGCCGGGCTGCAGCTGCCAGGGCGGCCAGCAGCAGGTCGGTGCGCTCTTCGCGGTCACGTTCTTCGCGCTCGAGCCAGGCTGCGCCCTGCCAGCCCATCACCGCCGAGATCTCGCGCCCCATGTAGCGCTTGCCGATGCCGTCGGCGCTGGCCGGCACGGGGCTGTAGCGCTCGGCAAATGCGGCGGGCTGGGCCAGCGCGGCGCTGGCAGCCAATAGCAAGGCAAACGAGGCGAGCAAGGCAACCCAGCTGCACCGCCGGAAGACCGCAGGGTTCATCGCAGCGCCAGCCAGATTTCGTTGCGACGCATGAACCACGGCGTCATGGGGCCGTTGTAGCGCGCCAGGACCGGCTGGCCCTGCGTTGCCACGCCGGCGGCAGCCAGGGCCGCTTGCAGCTTGCCCAGATGTTCGTCGTAGTTGGCCTGCGACCAGGTGCCCGAGTAGCGGATGGTCGCCCACTGGCTGGCCGGCACCAGGCGCAACTGCACCCGCGGGTCCAGCGGCTCGGGGGCGGATTCCAGCGTCACGCCCTCGGGCAGCACGAACTGCACCCGCATGCCGCCCGGCACCGCGGCCTGCGTCACCGGTGCCGTCATCTCCATCTTCACGGGTACGGCGGTCTGGGTCACCGGAGCGGTCATCGCAAACTTCCTCTCGCCTTTGTTCTTGCCGAAGATGTAGCCGGCCAGGATCGGGAAGGCCCGGCCGCCTGCGTCTTCGGCCGTGGCGTCCAGAACCACCTCGGCCACGAGCCAGGGCGCGTACTGGCGCAGCTCCACGTTGTCGAGTTGCCTGATGACCTCGTACTTGGGTTCCTCGATGGCGTGGCTGGACAAGGGCACGGCGGTGAGCATGAGCAGAAGCAGTAAGCGATACATGGTCAGAGTGCAGGTTGGAGAACGGTTGAGAGGCTGGACGCGGCCGTGAAAGGCGGCGCCCGGTGTTCCAGAGTCAGTTCATGTTCGACGGCCTGGCTTTGCGGCAGTGATCACCTTGGCGCGCCGCGCACTCGGTGCCACCGCCGCGTCATCGGCCGTCGCCGATGAAGGCAGCAACAGGCCTTCATGCAGGGCCACGTGCTCGAGTGCAGCCTCGAAACGGGCACGCGAGGCCGTGGCAACCCGCCGCAAGTAGGCGTGCAGTTCGGCGTCGGCCGCGTTGCGGTGCTCGCACTCGGCGCTGTAGGCCTCGAAGTGCGACAGCTGTATCAGCAGTTCGGCCACATGGCGCGGGCACTCGCAGGCAATCGTCGGCGACAGGTTCGCGAAGTCAGCCAGGGCCGCATCGTCCCAGCGGCGCGGCGGGACGGGTTCGGTCTCGGGCGTGGGCAGGTCTGCTGCGGGCTGCGACGCTGCGTCGGTCTTGTGGCCGCCTTGGATGACAGGCTGTTCAGCCATTGCGCCACCACCGCGTCGGGCTGCGGCTCGCGCAGCAAGGCCGTGCCAGCCGTTGCCAATGCCTCGCACACGGGGTCGGCAGCAAAGCTGTACAAAACTGCTTGCGCCACAGCCACAAGGGCAGGGACAGCTGCTTTGACGGGAGCCAGCCAACCCGCGTGCAGTTGCGGTTCGTGGAAGAGCAGGGCGTCCGGGTGTGAACCCTGCAATGCGGCTGCGGCCTGCGCGGTGCTGTCGAACGGCCCCTGCAGTGCCACGGGCCGGTCCAGTCGGCGCAGCAGTGCGGGTCGCTGCAAGCGGGTGCCCAACGCAGCGCGAATCACCTGCCAGACGCCAGGCACGCACAGGCGGTGCGTGAGGCCACTTCCGAGCGCTGGCTGCTGTGGGTGGCCGCAAATGCCTGCGAATGCGTGGAGGCCACGCGCTGCAGCTGTGCCATGTCCAGCGGCGCCAAGCTACCGATGGCGTGACCCAGGTCGGTCAGCTGTTTGATCGAATGTCAGGCGCCGCACATCATCGGCTGAGTGCAGGCGCTGGGCCCGCCTGTGGAGTGGACAGCTCTGGCTGGTTGGACCAGGGTAGCGGCGCTACCGCGCGCGCGCAGCGTGCGCCGCTGGCGTGGGCAGCATGGCCGGCTCCTGCGCCGCTGCCGTCGACGCGACGGATCGCCGCCGCGCCCGCCGCGGGCGGGGGAGCGGCGTCGATGACTTCGTGTTTGTCCATGCTGTAGACGATGACTGACTCTTGTATTGACGCCGATTATACGGCATGTAACCGCATGTATCTCTGACGTGAATTCATATTGAGTCGGTAATCGCATACACTCGCCACATGTTGAACAGTTCACCAAAGTCTGTCGCGATTATTGGCGCTGGCATTGCCGGAGCTACCGCCGCGCGCGCGCTGGCGCTGGCCGGACATTCGGTACACGTGTTCGACAAGGCCCGTGGACCGGGAGGGCGTCTGGCCACCCGCCGGGTCGAATGGGTCGATCGCCAGGGCCATGCCGTCACAACGCGGCTCGACCATGGTGCCTTGGGCTTCACAGCCAGCAGTGCAGCCTTCCGGACCTTTGCGGACCGTGCCCTGCAGGAAGGTTTGTTGGTCGAGTGGAAGCCCAGACTGGCGACCGGCAGTTTGCCGCTCGAGGGCGGCGGCGTGCTGTATGTACCCACGCCAGACATGCCTGCGCTGTGCCGCCGCCTTTTGGATGGCGTGCCGGCCAACTTGTCCTTCGCCGTCGATGGTCTGCACCAGGGGTCACTTGGTTGGCAGGTGCAGGCCGGCACTGTGCGCCATGCTGCGACCTTCGATGTGGTCGTGTTGGCGCTGCCCCCCGCGCAGGCTGCGCCACTGCTCAGCCCGCACCGGCTCGACTGGGCGAGCCACGCGTCCATTGCCCCGATGCAGCCGTGCTGGACCTTGATGGGCATTGCCGATGACCCGGAAGCCGAGTCCGGTTGGGACCTGGTTCGGCCGCCCTCAGGCCTGCTGGCCTGGGCGCTGCGCAACGACGCACGTCCGGGCCGGGCGCGCGTGCCCGGGCAGGCGCACTGGGTCGCGCATGCCCGCGCCGGCTGGAGCCGCCGGCACCTGGAACAACCGGCCGCCTGGGTGCAGCAGCAGATGCAGGTCGCGCTGGCCGAATGCCTGGGCCGGCCCGTCGATTGGCATCACTGCACGGTGCACCGCTGGCGCTACGCGTTGCCACAGGCGCATGGCACTGCAGGCGCCGCATCGTTCTGGTGGGACTCGGCCCGTGGCCTGGGTGTTTGCGGAGACTTTCTCGGCGGCGGCGGTGTCGAAGGAGCGTGGCTCTCGGCGCAGGCGCTGTCTGCGGCCCTGCTGCGGCCTGCATCCGATGTGGCTGGTTCGTTCACCGCGTGCGCCGAGCCCGAGGCGGC
>JAXHLD010000011.1:0-116705 GCA_034522655.1 Burkholderiaceae bacterium | reverse complement strand
GTTGTTCGTTCAGCGTCTTGCTGATCGCATCGGCCTCGAACGCCTCGATCGCGTACTGATCGAAGGCGGTGACGAACACCACGCGCGGCCGGTGCGCGCCGTCGCGCAGCTGCTGCGCCACTTCGAGCCCGGTGGCGCCCGGCATGCGGATGTCGAGGAAAGCGATGTCGGGCCGGTGCGCGGCGATCGCCGCCGCGGCCTGCGGACCGTTGGCGGCAACGGCGACAATCGACAGCTGCGGCCACAGCGTGGCGAGCTTGGCGCGCAGGTAATCGGCCAGGTGCGGCTCGTCGTCGGCGATCAAAGCGGTCGGCATCAGGCGGTCTCGCGCAGGGTGGAATCGGGGTCGGGCACAGCGGTCGCTGCAGCGCGGTCAGCAGCAGTGGCGGCCGGGGTGGCAGCGTCCAGCGGCAGCGTCAGGCGAGCCCGGGTCCCGGGACGCGCATCCTCGATCGCCAGCCTTGCCCGCACGCCGTACAGGGCGGCCAGGCGTTCGCGCAGGTTGGACAGCCCGACACCGCCGCCGCGCGTGGTAGCGCCGAAACCCACGCCGTCGTCCTCCACGACGACCTCCAGCTCCGGCCCGCGCTCGCTGGCCGTGATCCGCACCCGTCCGCCCTCGACCTTGGGTTCGAGGCCGTGCTGGATCGCGTTTTCCACCAGCGGCTGCAGCAGCATCGGCGCCAGCGGCTGCGCGCGCAGCGACACGTCGATGGCGATCTCGTAGCGCAGCCGATGGGCCATGCGGATCGCCAGGATGTCGAGGTAAGCGCGCAGCAGGTCGGCCTCCTGGCCGAGTGTGGCGTGCTGCGCGCGGCTGGCCGACAGCGAGCCGCGCAGCAGATCGATCAGCCGCTCCAGCATGCGCTTGGCGTCGGCCGGCTGCGCATCGACCAGGCTGACCACGTTGGCCAGCGTGTTGAACAGGAAGTGCGGCTCGATCTGCGCCTGCAGCGAGCGCAGGCGGGCGTCGAGCGCCTGCCGCTCGAGGACCGCGGCGCGTTCGCGATCGGCGGCCAGCTGCTTCTCCGCCTCGGCCAGGCGAAACTTGCCGACATAGAAGCGCCACCAGAACAGCGACAGCAGCGCCCAGATCATCAGCGCGCCGGCCACGAACCAGCCGCTCAGGAACCGCAGCCGCACGCGGTCGTACATCAGGTCCAGCAGCATGAATCCGAGCGCATAGCCGATCTCGCTCGCGGCCAGCGGCCAGCCGGAGGACAGCGCCGGTGCAGCCCGGTCCAGTTATCGATCCGCTCGGCGCCGAGCAGCACGCCGGCCAGCATGAACACGCCGTGGATCGAGAAGCCGATGCATTCGGCGACCACGAAGTTGACCCACAGCGTGCGGCCGAAGTCGATGCGGCCCGCCGAAAACACCCACGAGAACGCGGTGAGCGCCAGCCCGATGACGGCGCTGAACAGGAAGGTCACCAGCAGCGCCGCCCACAGCGGCTGGCTCTTGGAGTCCTTGAAGTACGGCGACCACCAGCCGCGCCAAGCGGCCAACAGCGTGCGACCGATCGGCATGTTCACTTTCCGTGGCGCGCGAAGTAGTCGCGCATCTTGCGTTCCTGCCAGTCGCGGCCCAGCCACAGGCTGCGGCCGAATGCGTCGAGCGCGGAAAAGGCAAGCGCGATTCCAAAGCCACTGACCACCCAGTGGAAACCGATGCGGCCGCCCTGGGCAAGGATCACGATCGCCGTCAGCGCGATGACCACCACTGCCACCAGCAGCAGCTGATAGAAGTCGCTCAGGCGCTTCAGCGGTCACGTGCCGGCGTTCCCCGTTGGCCGCGCTGGCGGCCATCGGCGGCGACCGCTGGGCACCAGCAGCGCCGGTGGCATCGAGGTCGGGGCGCAATTCCATCGTCAGACTCTGGTGCGGGTGGCGATGGCGGCACTGTAAGCAAACACCCGCGCCGCCTCCGCCCGCCGCGACCGAACGGCTGGCGTCAACGCCGATCGACGGCGCGGTCGCGAAGGGCCGCGCCGAGCGCGGCCGCCGCTGGTGCCGGCGCGCGCGCGCCGGGTTGCCGCGCGGCGCTTGCGCATCTTGGTACGGATGCGGTCCTGCTTGAGAGCGGACGGGTCTCGACGAACACCTTGCCGGTAGGTGGTGATCTCGTGCTGGATGCAGACCGCGAGCAGGCCGCTGCAGTCGAGTTCGAATACCCGCCCGTCGACGTCCTGGGCACGCACCTTGACCTGGGCCGGGCGCCGCACCTCGTCATAGATGCCCGGCACCGACAGGCAGCCTTCCTCGCACAGCGCGGTCTCCTCCGAGGCCCAGAGGATCTCGGGATTGATGAACGCCTGCAGCTGGTCCTTGGTCTCGGACACGTCGATGACGATGATCCGCTGGTGCACGTCGACCTGAGTCGCGGCCAGGCCGATGCCGGGCGCCTCGTACATGGTTTCGGCCATGTCGGCCACCAGCTGGCGCACGCGCGGGCCGAACTCGGTGACGGGCTGCGCCGCCTTCTTCAGGCGGGGATCGGGGTACTCGAGTATCTGCAACAAAGCCATGAAATCCTCGGCCGGCGTCAATGCCGGGTCATGCGTGAAACAAATCGCGCTGCGTGTGAATCTGGGGCCGAAGCGGCGCTTTTCGATGCTTTGGCGGCACGAACGCCCGCCTATTGTCCGTTGCACGCTGCGCGCGGACCGTCCGGCGCTCATCGGCTTGCATCGCGTGCGGGCCGGCCACGGCCCCGCATTCGTGCTCTGTGCAGCCATGGGGATTAACCCACAAGCGTTGCTGCATCAAGGCATTAGGAGCAGAATTTTAAGCCGTCTGTCACCATTGCGGCCGGATTGCTGGCGACACGTTTTGGTGGTCGCCCGCCATCAAGGCCCCATGGCACCGGCCCGTCCGGGCAGGCCCGCTCAAGCAGGGAGAGTCAATGTCAGTCCACGTTGTGAGTCTTCGCGCCCTGCCCCGGGCGATCGCCCTGGCCACCGCCGGCCGACCATCTCCGTCGGCCTGGCGCGTGCAGCAGGCCGGACTCCCGGACAGCCGCTGCCCGGTCGCGAATACCAGCCAGGACCGCGGACCAGGTGGCCTCGGCGGGCGTTCCGCTGTCCGCGCTGTCGCCCACCGCACCCGAGTCGTACACGGTCAAGAGTGGCGACACCCTGTGGGAGATCTCCAGCGTGTTCCTGACCACGCCCTGGCGCTGGCCGGAACTGTGGGGCATGAACAAGGAGCAGGTGCGCAACCCGCACCTGATCTACCCGGGTCAGACCCTGAAACTGGTGCGCACGGCCGACGGCCGCGCCACGCTGCAGGTGGCCGGCGATGTGCAGGGCCTGCCGGGCACACCGGGCGACACCGTGCGGCTCGGACCGCGCGTACGTGACGCCGGTGCCACCGGGCAGGCGGCGGTGGCGGCCATCCCGCACAGCGTGATCGAGCCGTTCCTGTCGCAGCCGCTGGTGGTCGACGCCAAGTCGCTCGACGCCTACCCGCGCATCGTCGGTGCGCGCGACAGCCGCGTGGCGCTCGGCCGTGGTGACGTGGCCTATGCGCGCGGCGTCACCGACGACCGCATCGAGAACTATCACATCTTCCGTCCGGCCGCTCCGCTGTATGACCCGGACGACACCGCCCGCAAGTCGCCGATCGCCTACGAGGCGTTCTATCTCGGCACGGCACGCATGGCCAAGCGCGGCGAAGTGGCCACGCTCGAGATCCAAGGAGCAAGCAGGAAATCGGCATCGGCGACCGCCTGGTCCCGATCGAGCGCCAGCCGCTGATCTTTTACGTGCCGCGCACGCCGGAGCGCGATATCGCGGGCCGCATCGTCTCGGTCTACGGCGGCGTCAACCAGGCCGGCACGCAGGCAATCGTCGCGATCAACCGCGGCAAGCGCGACGGCCTCGAAGTCGGCCACGTGCTGGCCCTGCAGCACACCGGCGAAACCGTGCTCGACCGCACCGCCGGCCGGCGCGAGTTCATCAAGCTGCCCGACGAGCGCATCGGCGAGATGTTCGTGTTCCGCGTGTTCGACACCGTCTCCTACGCGCTGGTGATGCGCGTGCAGCAGCCGGTCAAGGTGGGCGATCGCTTCGCGCGTCCGGAAGATGGCGTCGCCGCGGTCAGCTATGGCGGCTACGGCATCGGCAAGGGCACACAGGTCACGCCGCAGGGCGCCATCAGCCCGGGCAGCGCGCCGACCGCGCCGCGCTCGATCCGCCAGTAGGCGGGGCCGGCGTCAAGATCGACGGCGCGCGAGTGCGCGCCGTTTTTCTTTGGTGCGCACCGCATTACGCTCGTCGCATGAACGAGACCGAACGCCGCGCCTGGTTGCGGCTGGCGCTGACCCCTGGCATCGGCCCGGCCACCGCGCGCGCACTGCTCGCCAGTTTCGGCCTGCCGGATGCCGTGTTCGCCGCCAGCAGCACGCAACTGGCCGGGGTCGTCGGCGACGCACTGGCGCGCACGCTCGCCGGACCCGCTGCACCCGAACAGGCGCAGGCGGTCGACGCCACGCTGGCCTGGCTCGAACGCGATGGCGCTCACCACCTGCTGACGCTGGCCGACGCGGCGTACCCGCGCGGCCTGCTGGTCGATGGCGGACCCGCCACCGTTGCTGTACGCGATCGGCCGCATCGACCTGCTGGCGCAGCCGGCCCTGGCCATCGTTGGCAGCCGCAGCGCCACGCAGCAGGGCGCGGCCACCGCCGAGTCGTTCGCGGCAGGTCTGGCGCGCGCCGGCCTGACCATCGTCAGCGGCCTGGCACTCGGCATCGATGCTGCCGCCCATCGCGGCGCGCTGAAGGCAGCGGCCGACGGCGCGCGCGGCTCGACCATCGCGGTTGTCGGCACTGGCATCGACCTCGTCTACCCCGCCTCCAATCGGCCGCTGACAGAGCAGATCCGGCGTGACGCGCTGGTGCTGTCGGAACTTGCGCTGGGCACACCGGCCATCGCGCACAACTTCCCGCGTCGCAATCGGCTGATCGCGGGCCTGGCGCGCGGCGTGCTGGTGGTGGAAGCCGCGCTGCGCTCGGGCAGCCTGATCACCGCGCGCCTGGCCGCCGAGCAGGGACGCGAGGTGTTCGCCATCCCTGGCTCGATCCACTCGCCGGTGGCCAAGGGCTGCCATCGGCTGATCAAGGACGGCGCCAAGCTGGTCGAGTCGGTACAGGACATCCTCGAGGAACTGCGCTTGGATGCCGGCGCGACCGCCGCGGGCGCGGTCGACGACTCGACGCAGCCCGCGGCGCACGCCGATCTGCCCGCGGCACAGGCCGACGTGCTGGCCGCGCTCGGCCACGATCCAGTCGATCTCGACCAGCTCGCGCAGCGCACGCAGCGCCCGGCAGGCGAGCTGACGGCGCTTCTGCTCGAACTCGAGCTGGCCCAACATGTTGAGCGTCTGCCAGGTAACCGCTACCAGAGGTTGCGTTGATGACGCGCGGCGAGATTGCGCGCTGCGCGTGGCCGCAGTACAGTCGATGCCAATGTTCGACGTGCTCGTCTACCTGTACGAAAACTTCCCGGCCCTGACCGGCACGCCCGACGCCGACGCGCTGGCGCGCAAGCTGTCCGCCGCCGGCTTCGACAAGGACGAGATCACCGACGCGCTTTCGTGGCTGCAAGGCCTGGCGCGGCGTGCACGCAGCTACGCTGTCGAGCGTGCGGCGACGGCGCAGCGAGAGCCTTCCGAGTCTACGCCGGTCTCGAGAGTCGAGCCGCCTGGGCCACCGAGGGCGATGGCCTTTGTTCGCGTTCCTCGAAGGTCAACAGCATGTCGAGACGGTGCGCAGCGCGAAATCATCGATCGACGCGCCCTCGCCATGGTCGGTCAGCAGTGATCGGCGAACTGGCGGTGCCTCTGGCCAAGCTCCAAGCTGATCGTCTTCCTCATGGTCTCTGTGAAGCCAGCAGGCCGATGTCGATGTCGCTACTGCTGGAGGACGTCCTGGACGACGGCGACGAGCGCCTGCTGCATCTGAGGCGCTGCAGGCAGCGCCTGACCAGCCGCGGCGGTCCTTGCGCTGGCATCGCCGTTCTCGCGATGAGCAGGTCGAAGTCGGTCGATAGAGGCCACACGGCCGCCAGCTGCCGTCGTTCCCCCGTTTGGTCTACCTGGCAAGTTGAAACTCGGCGCCGAGCCGACCTGGAAGGCCGCCAGCGCGGCCTTCGCGCTTCGAGATCGGCTGTCCCACCAGCGTGGTTGCGGCGGACGTCGGCGCGCGGCGCCTGCCCGGGCGTCCGTCGTCTCACGCCGAAAAGACGCGCGCCATCTTCCGGCGAGTTCCATCTGCGCGTAACGGCCGCCGCGCCACCGGATTTCACCTGATGGCCAAGGCCTATCATCGCCGAAGAAGCCCTCGGTCGCGGCCGGGACATCGCGCGCATGCGCTTGGGCGGCTTCGACGAGAGCAGGACGACTACTTCGAGAGCGACGACTACGTGCTGTCGTCCGCGGTCGGCCACCTGCTGGAACTGGCCGTGCCCGAGGAATACGACGTCAAACGCGGCAAGTGGAGCTTCACCCACCTGCCGGTGATCCCGCCGCACTTCGACCTCAAGCCGATCGAGAAGGCCGAGGCGCGCCTGAAGCTGCTGACCAAGCTGATCAAGCGCAAGGACGTCGACCGCCTGGTCAACGCCTGCGACGCCGGCCGCGAGGGCGAGCTGATCTTTCGCTACATCGCACAGCACGCCAAGGCCAAGCAGCCGGTTGCGCGGTTGTGGCTGCAGTCGATGACGCCGGCGGCGATCCGCGAGGCCTTCGCCCAGTTGCGTAGCGACGAGGACATGCAGCCGCTGGCCGATGCCGCCCGCTGTCGCTCCGAGGCCGACTGGCTGGTCGGCATCAACGGCACGCGCGCGATGACCGCCTTCAACTCGCAAGGACGGGCGGGTTCCACCAGACCACCGTGGGGCCGCGTGCAAAACGCCGACGCTGGCCATCGTCGATCGAGCGCGAGGAGAAGATCCGCAGCCTTTCGTCGCCCGCGATTACTGGGAGGTGCACGCCACGCTTCGCGCGCCAAGGCCGGCGGCTACGACGGGCCGCTGGTTCGACCCGACGTTTCAGGAAGGACGACGATCCGAGCACGCGCCGCGCCGAGCGGCTCTGGGACCGGGACAAGCGCCGAAGCGCGTTGTCGCTGCAATGCAGCGGCAAGACCCGGCACTGTCACCGAAGAAAGCAAGCCCACCACCGCAGCTCTCGCCGCTGCTGTTCGACCTGACCAGCCTGCAGCGCGAAGCCAATGCGCGCTTCGGCTTCTCGGCCAAGACCACGCTCGCGCTCGCCCAGGCGCTCTACGAAAAGCACAAGGTCCTCACCTACCCGCGCACCGACGCCCGCGCGCTGCCCGGAGGACTACCTGCGACGACCGTCGCCAGCTGACGGTCGAGGCGCTTGGCGGCTGCACGCGCTAGTACGCGCACGCCTTCGGCCACGGAGATCCTCGCAGAACGGCTGGGTGCGCCCGAACAAGCGCATCTTCGACAACGCCAAGATCTCCGATCACTTCGCCATCATCCCGACGCCGCAGCCCCCGAAGCACCTGACCGACATCGAGCAGAAGCTCTACGACCTGATCGCTCAAGCGCTTTCTCGCCGTGTTCTTCCCGGCCGCCGAGTACCTGCGTCACCACCCGCATCAGCACCGGTCGAGCGCGCACCACTTCGAAGACCGAAGGCAAGGTCATGGTCAACGCCGGCTGGCTCGCCGTCTATGGCAAGGAAGCCCAGGACGAAGCAGGCGCGTCTGGTTGACGGTCGGTGACGGGCGAACGCGTCGTAGCCGAACGATCAAGGTCGCGCCTGGTCAGACCAAGCCACCGGCGCGCTACTACGGAGGCGACGCTGCTCTCCGCCATGGAAGGGGCAGGCAAGCTGGTAGAAGACGAGGAATCCGCGCGCCGCGATGGCGGGCAAGGGCCTGGGCACGCCGGCCACCCGCGCGGCCATCATCGAGGGCCTGATCATCGAGAAGTACCTGGTGCGGGACGGCAAGGACCTGCACCCGACCGCCAAGGCGTTCCAGCTGCTCACGCTTTTGCGCGGCCTCGGCGTGGACGGAGCTCTAGCACATCCGAAACTCGACCGGCGACTGGGAGATCGAGCGGCCTCGCAGCAAATGGAGCGCGTGCAAGCTGCAAGGCGCGAAGCGCCTTCATGCGCGAGATCGCGCAGGCATGACCGAGAGAGTCAAGTCGAGGCGCGCCAAGAGCTCTCGAGTCGGACACGGTGCCAGGCGACTACGCGACACTGAACGCCTGCCCCGAAGGTGCGGCGGCAGGGTGCAGGCACTGACGGGCGCTTTGCCCTGCACGCCCTCGACTTCGTCACCAAGCACCCGGCCAGCCGCAGCTTCGAGTACGAGGAAGTCGAGCAGTTGCTGCGCGACAAGACGCTCGGGCCGCTGCAGGGCTTCCGCTCGAAGATGGGTCGCCCGTTTGCTGCGGTGCTGAAGATCACGCCCGAGCACAAGCTCGAGTTCGATTTCGGCAATGCCCCGGGGGAGGGCGACAACGCCGAGCCGGTGGACTTCTCGGCGCTCACGCCGCTGGGCGCCTGCCCGAAGTGCAAGGCCAACGTGTACGAACAGCCGATGGCCTACGTATGTAAGAAAGGGTCAGGCCCCAACGGAAGCTGCGAGTTGCACTCCCGGCCAAGGTCGATTCCCTGCAGCAGGAGATGGCCGTCTGAGGCGGATCGAGGAAGCTGCTGGTCAAGGGCAAGGACGAACATATCGCTGCTGCGTCTACTTAATTCTGGACGGAGCGCCAGCCGCAAGTTCTCAGGCCTTCCTCGTGAAGAAGGCCGAAGGCGAGCAGTTGAGCTTGCGAATTGGAGCCGCGGCCGGCGAAAGCCGCCAAGACGGCGAAGAGCGCCAAGGCGTCGACGGCGCTCGGGCCCACCGAGGCGGCGGAGCCGGCGGCCGCGTATGTTGCAAAGCCGGCAGCCAAGTCTTCAGCGGCAGCGGCAAAGGGGCCGGCCGCGCCGACAACCAGGCCGGCAGCCAGAAAGGCCGCCAGGACCACGACGAAGACCGCGACCGCCAGCGCTGCGAAGGTCGCGGCCAAGACCGCCGCAAAGAAGGCAACTCGGTCAACTTCGGCGAAGACGACCGGTCGCGCGCGCTGACACGCCTGGCGCATCACAAGCGCGCGCGATGCGACGGCGCCCCGTCGCGCCGCGTGTGACGCGTGTGGCACGCATAGCAGGCTATCCTCGGCTACAGCTTCGGCGCCGCCGATCGATGACCAACACCTTCAAATCCAGACTCGCGCGCCGCGAGCCGGCCTACGGCGGCTGGCTGGCGCTGTCTTCACCGCTGGCAAGCGAGGCCCTGGCGCACGCCGGCTTCGACTTCCTGGTGGTCGACACCGAACATGCGCCCGCCGACACGATGGATCTGGTCGGCCTGCTGCAGGCGGTCAGCGCGGCACCCGCGCATCCGGTGGTGCGCGTGACCGAAAACGCGCCGGCGCTGGTCAAGCGCGCGATGGACGCCGGCGCGCAGACCGTGCTTTTCCCCACCGTGAACAGCGCCGACGAGGCGCGCGCGGCGGCGTGCGCGATGCGCTTTCCGCACCAAGGCAACGGCGGCGTGCGCGGGGTGGCCGGCGTCACGCGTGGCAATCGCTTCGGGCTCGTACCGGGCGCACTGCTCGCGGCCAACGCGGCCGCCTGCACCATCGTGCAGATCGAGAGCGCGGCGGCGCTGGCGGCGGCGGAGTCGATCGCCGCACTGCCCCAGATCGACGCGCTGTTCGTCGGCCCGGCCGATCTGTCGGCCAGCCTCGGGCATCTCGGCGAGCACGCGCACCCGGATGTGCAGGCCGCGATTGCGCGCGTCGCGCAAGTCGCGGCCGCGCACGGCAAGGCCGCCGGAATTCTCGCCCTCGACACCGCGCAGGCGCAGCACTACCGCTCGCTCGGCTACACGATGATCGCCCTCGGCCTCGACACGCAGTGGCACTGCTGCAAGGCGCGCGCGCCGCGCTGGACGGTGTGCGATGAACAGTCCGGCGCGCCGCTTCGGTCCGCTGCCGCCGGTACCGCCGGAGCTGCTGGGCGCGCTGCGCGGCGCGCTCGACCTCGCGTTCGCACTGACCACGCCCGATGCGGTGATCGTCGGCCCGGTCAACGTGCCGACGCCCGTCGAGCCCACACCTACCCTGCACGGCCGCCCGATGCCGCGCAACGAGCCGGGCGTGGCACGCGTGGCGTTGCTGGTGCTGCACGAAGAGCCGTGGCGCCAGCGCGTCCTACGCCGCATCGGCAACCTGCTGGCGGAGTTCAGCATCAACGCCGACACGCAGACGCGGCGCGACCTCGCCGACGAGGCCGCGCTCGGGCGTCCGGCCACGGCGCAGTGGCTGGCCGCCGGCAGCTTTCCCTACGACCCGCTCGGCCGCGGCCGCACCCTGGCCGAGCATGCCGCGCACGTGCTGGCGCGCGGCTACAAGCCGACCGAGGCCGAGCAGAGCGGCCGCCGCGTGCAGGCGCTGATGGATCTGCACGAGGCGCGCGCGCGCGTGACGAGCGATCCGATCGCCGCCCAACTGATTCTCGGCCGTGCGATCGAGCAGATCGTCGACTTCGCGTTCGCCGCCAACGGCCGCTGGCTGCCGCCGCCGGCCGAGCGGCGCAGCGCGCTGGCGCAGGCCGACCGCGGCGCCGCGGTGCTGCTCGAGGCCTGCTTCCAGGGCTTCGACCTGGCCGCCAACGTGCGCGCGGCCGAGCGCTTCGCCGACAAGGTGCTCGGTGCGCGCATGCCGCCGGACTGGATCGGCCCGCGCGTGCCAGCCGCCACCTCCGGCCTCTGACCGCGGCGTGCGCCTGAGCGGCGCACCACGTCCATCGTCCCGTCGTGCATCAGGCCGTACGCCAAAACGCGACCGCCGCTGCGCAGCGCGCGGCGCGGGGCCTGTAAAGTCGCCGGCACCTTGGTTGCTGACAAACGCTGACGCGATGACTGCCCCCTTCGCCCGCCCGACCCTGGCCCTGCGCACCGCGGCCGGTCTGGCCGCACTCGCCTTTCTCACCGGCTCTGCGGTGGTCTCCTGCAAGGGCGATCCGATCGGCAGCTCGACCGAACCGGACAACCGCCCAGACAGCGCCTCGATGGGCCGCTGGACACCGGCCACCAACACCACGCTGTTCCCGAAGGAATGCAGCAAGGACGTGCATGACAGCTATTACGTGATCGGCCCTGATGGCCGCAAGTACCCGACCTGGCACCCGCCCACCCACGTCGACGCGACCACCGGCGCCGTCTGCTACTTCGGCCACGAGCACGGCGACAACCCGGCCGGCTCAGTGCTGTGGAACGATCTGCGCCGGCACTTCGCCTGGGACGCCAACGGCAACGCCAGCATCGAGGAGAGCGAGTGGAACAACGCGCGCACCGGCCTGCCGTTCGGCTACCCGGCCGAGTACGGCGGCACGCCGGCCTCGATCCTGCACGACAGCTACAAGATCGCACTGGCCAACGGGGTGGCGCGCCAGCGCCTGGTCAACGGCACCGCCGAGGACTTCGGCCTCGTCTGCAACCAGCTGCTCGCCTACGCGCACGACACGCAGTCGGCCTATGGCTTCACCGAAACCCGCCATCCGCTCACCTACGCGATCGACTGCAGCGGCAGCGGTGACTCGGCCGGCTACCTGAGCAAGATGATCGTCAGCGTGATGGCGGACTTCAGCGTCGCCACCGCTGATCCGGCGCGCACCGGCGAGGTCGCGGCCGGGCGCGACATTCCTGCTGCCGCCACGCAGGTGTGGCCGAACGCATTCGTCATACCTGGGCAGACCTCGGACCTGATCGCTGCGCTGGAGGAACGCTGGAACACCATCGTCACGCTGCGCACGGCCGGCGGCACCGAGCTGGCGCGCATCAATCCGGGCCTCGTGAACCGCACGCCGGCGCGCCATCGCTCGGGCGCGGCCGGCGTGCAGTCGATCGACCTGTGCTACTCGGGATTGAACGCCAGCGGCACGCTGGTCAGCGATCCGGCCCAGGCCGGCACCGTCGTGCGCCAGGTGCGCGGCAGCAACACCGGCTGCGCACTGCTGTCGCCGACCGGTCCCGCGACCACGCTCAGCCAGCGCATCGGATTCGATGCGCGCGACGCGGTGTTCAAGGGCTGCGACCGGCAGGTGGTGTTCCGCACGCAGTCGATCCGCAACGGCACCGGACCGGCCACCTGGTACACCAATCCGACCGGCGGCGATGCGCGCACCACCGGCTTCGCCGGCAGCATCCGGCAGTTGCTCGCGGTCGGCGTCAGTACCACCACGGTGACGCTGGCAGCAGCGATCGACGATGCGTCGATCGACTGCGCCGATGCCACCGGGGTGCACGTGCGGGTCGGCGCGCCGTCGTCGGCGCCCTAGTCGGCTCGGTCGCCGGCACCTTCCGCGGCGCGGCCCGTGCCAGCGCCCGGCGGCGACGCCGGGCGCGCTCAGACCAGCGTCTGCAGCGCGTCGTTGGTGGCCAGGGCCTTGAGCAGCGCCGCGTTCACGGCGCCGATCGACAGGCCAAGCGGCGCGGCCACATTCGCGATGCGCGACGCGGCCTGCGCCGGATCGTCTTCCACCGCGCGCGCCAGGTCCAGCCAGCCGGCATAGGGTCCGCCACCGCCGTTGAGCGCCGCGCTGACCGCATCCGGCAGCGGCACGTCCTCGGTCAGGCGCGCCAGCGAGCGGCCGGTGATGCGGTCGAGCAGCGAGAACGCACCCACCACGAAGCACTGGTCGCGCACCGCGTGCGACGCGTTGGCAGCGGTCGCGCAGTTCTCGAGGAACAGCCCGCGCAGCACCGCGCCGTAGATCGCCGGCAGCGCCTTGCTGTCCTTGGAGGCGATCACCAGCAGCAGCACCAGCCACTTGACCAGCCGCTGGTAGCCGAGCAGCTGGATCGCGTGCGACAGAGAAGCGATCGGCTGCGAGCGCATGAAGGCCGGGCTGTTGGCCAGCGTCAGCAGCATGTAGGCCAGCATCGGGTCGCGCTTGAGTTCCTTCTCGATGTCGTCGATGTCGGCGTCGCTCTGCACCAGGCGGATCAGGTTCAGCAGCGCGCGCTGCTGCGGCCGCAATTCGTCCTTGCCGCCGCACGGCTCGACCGGCCAGCCGATCACCCCGTTGGCGCCGGCGGCAAACGTCGACTGCACGGCCGCGCGGGATTCCGGACGCACGAACACCAGCGTCGGCGATGTCGCGCGGCGGCTTGCCCGCCGCCGGCAGCGCGGCCGCCGGGCTGACCAGGTACTGAAACGGCGCCAGCCGCTCGGCCGCGGGCCAGGCCGGACCGACCACGCGCAGCGCGAGCCGCCGGCGCCGGTGTTGCTGCGCCAGTTGCACGTGCTCGCGCGAGCCGGGCGCGTCGAGTGCGCGCGCATCGAGTTCGAGCAGCACGTTGCGCGGCGCGCCCCAGAAGCCGAGCGACTCGTCCGGCACGCAGTCGTGCGGCGCCAGCAGCACCAGACCGTGCGGCATGCCGCTCGCTTCGTCGGTGAACCCGGCCAGCGCCGCGTCGAGCAGGGCGGCCAGCGATGCACCTGATGCCCGGCCGCTGACGTCGAGGCGGAAGCCGATCGGCCGCTCGTCCCGCCCCACCACCGGGCTCCAGCGCAGGGCCACGCCGTCGAGCGGCGCCACCGTCGACGCCGGCGCCGCTTCGGCACGCAGTTCGGGCGAATCCAGGTCAATCACGGTACGTCTCGCTGCAAAGTCTTCCGGTCCATCGAACATCGGCGGCAGAGTGCGCAGGCCGCGCCAAATCACCAGCCGCACCACCCCCTGTCCAGAAAATCGGCTGAGTCGCCGAACTCTTGAGCCGGCCGTTCGTCCGATTTGAGCGGCGAAAGCCGGCGCCGCTCGGCTCGGCCGGCGACTGACGCGAGCGTCGGGCTGCGCCAGGCCGCCCCGCTACGGCTGCATAGAGCGATCGTGCTGCGCTGATGTCACCCCGCGCGCGATCGCGCACGGTTTCGCCGATCACTGCGCGCGGCGCCCGGTTGAGCCGCGCGTTGCGCGGGTGTCTGATCCGCGCCTGACCCGTCCCCGTCCCATGCCCCTGTTCGCCTCGACCATCCTGCTGTCCGCGTTCCTGCTGTTTCTCGTGCAGCCGATCATCGCCAAGCAGATCCTGCCGTGGTTCGGTGGCACCTCGGCGGTGTGGACTACCTGCCTGGTGTTCTTCCAGGTGCTGCTGCTGGCCGGCTACAGCTATTCGCACTGGATCACCGGCAAGCTGAACGCGCGCACCCAGAGCAACCTGCACATCGCGCTGCTGGTGGTGAGCCTGGCGTTCCTGCCGATCATCCCCAATCCGCTGCTCAAGCCGGCCGGCGAGGAGGACGCGGCGCTGCGCATCATCGTGCTGCTGGCCGCCACCATCGGCCTGCCGTACCTGTTGCTGTCGACCACGGGCCCGCTGCTGCAGAAGTGGATCGCACCGCGCTTTCCCGAGAAGACGGTGTATCGGCTCTTTGCGCTGAGCAACTTCGGCTCACTGGTCGGACTGCTGGCGTTTCCATTCGTGATCGAGCCGTTCGCCGCCTCGCGCGTGCAGAGCTGGGTGTGGAGCGGCGCCTATGCGTTGTTCGTGCTGACCTGCGCCGCCTGCGCCTGGCAGGCGCGCCGCGCGCAGCCGACGCGCGCGGTGTCTGCTGCCGCTGCCGAACCCGCCGCAGCGGCCCCCGCGACCGCCTCGCCGAATGCGTCCGAGCGCGCGCCGACGCTGTCCGACTACGGCCTGTGGCTGACGCTGGCCGCGCTCGGCTCGCTGATGCTGCTGGCCGCCACCAGCCATATGACGCAGAACATCGCCAGCGTGCCGTTCCTGTGGGTGGTGCCGCTGACGCTTTACCTGCTGACCTTCGTGGTCGCCTTCGAAGGCCGCGGTGGTCGCGGCTGGTACGAGCAAAAGTGGCTGCTGCTGCCGGCGCTGCTGCTGTTCGTAGCGATGAGCTGGGGCTTGAGTGCCAACCGCGGCGTGCTGGATGTGAGCCTCGCCATCCCGCTGTATTCGCTCGGCATGTTCTTCGCGTGCCTGTTCTGCCACGGCGAACTGGCGCAGCGCAAACCGGCGCCGCGCTACCTGACCCAGTTCTACCTGTGCCTGTCGGCTGGCGGTGCGCTCGGCGGCCTGCTGGTCGGGCTGGTGGCGCCGCGCCTGTTCCCCACCTACTACGAGCTGCCGCTGGCGCTGTTCGCGCTCGCCGCGCTCGCCGTCTGGCTCGCATGGGATCGCAAGTACCTGCTCGGGCCGGCGCTGATCGCCACCGGCGCCACCGCGTTCTACGGCTTCAGCTACGTGCAGTTCCTGAAGGACGACGTCATCGTCATGCAGCGCAACTTCTACGGCACCCTGCGCGTGCGCGAAGCGGGCAGCGGCGAGTACCAGGTGCGCCGCCTGCTGCACGGGGTGATCCTGCACGGCGAGCAGTTCACGCAGGAGCCGCGGCGCGACGAGCCCGGCACCTACTACGCGCGCACCTCGGGTGTCGGGCTGGCGATCGAGAGCAAGCAGGCGCAGGGGCCGGTGAAGATCGGCGTCATTGGCCTCGGCGTGGGCACGCTGACCGCCTACGGCCGGCGCGACGACACGCTGCGCATCTACGAACTCGACTCCGATGTGCTGGCGCTGGCGCGCAGCCACTTCGGCTACCTGACTGCCGCCGACAAGCGCGGCGTGAGACTCGAGTTCGAACTGGGCGACGCGCGCCTGTCGCTCGAGCGCGAGTTGGCGCAGAAAAAGCCGCAGGGCTACGACGTGCTCGCAGTGGACGCCTTCTCCAGCGACTCGATCCCGGTGCACCTGATCACGCGCGAGGCGGTCGAGGTGTACGCGCGGCATCTGGCGCCGGGCGGTGTGATCGCGATCCACATCTCCAACCGCTTCCTGGATCTCAAGCCGGTGCTGGCCAACATCGCTGCCGCTACCGGCCTGACGGTGCAGCACGTGGCCGACTCACCGCAGGACGACCTGCTCGCCTCGAGCACCGACTGGGTGCTGCTGGCCAAGGACCCCAAGGTGTTCGAAGCCGGTGAACTGGGCAAGCGCGCCGAGCCGCTGCAGCCGGCGCCGCAGATGTCGCTGTGGACCGATCAGTTCAACAACCTGCTCGACGTGCTGAAGACGCGGCCGTGGGATGAATTGAAGGGGTTGCTGCACCTAGAGTGATGCGCAAGAGTCCTGCGGTGGGGTTGGCCTGCTGGCGATGGCAGTCGGTCAGAGTGTGCGATGCGAACAGCAGGCCCAAGGAACTCGATTGTTGGCCGGTAGCAAGAGCAGCTACGCCGGCCCCGTCGCCGCAGTCCGCTTCCTGCGCCGCATCGTCAGCAGCGGCGGCAGCACGAGGATCGCGATCGCGCTCACCGTGAGCGCGCCGACCAGCGGCTTGCTGACGAAGATCGACAGGTCGCCCTGCGACAGCAGCATCGACTGGCGGAACGCGCTTTCGGCCATGTCGCCCAGCACCAGCGCCAGCACCAGCGGCGCCAGCGGGTAATCCAGCTTCTTGAACAGGTAGCCGACGACGCCGAACACCAGCATCAGCGCCACGTCGAACATGGCGTTGTGCACGGTGTAGGCGCCGATGGCGCAGATCACGATGATGATCGGCGCGATGATGGAGAACGGCATGCGCAGGATCGCCGCGAACCACGGCACGGAGGTGAGCACGATCATCAGGCCGACGATGTTGCCGAGATACATGCTGGCGATCAGGCCCCACACGAAGTCCTTCTGCTCGACGAACAGCAGCGGCCCCGGCTGCAGGCCCCAGATCAGCAGGCCGCCGAGCAGCACCGCGGCGGTCGGCGAGCCGGGGACGCCGAGCGTCAGCATCGGCAGCAGCGCGCTGGTGCCGGCGGCGTGCGCCGCGGTCTCCGGCGCGACCACGCCTTCGATCTCGCCGGTGCCGAACTTCTCGCCGGTCTTGGAGAAGCGCTTGGCGATGCCGTAGCTCATGAACGAGGCCGGCGTGGCGCCGCCCGGCGTGATGCCCATCCAGCAGCCGATCGAAGGCGCTGCGCATCGACGTGGCCCAGTAGCGCGGCAGCTCCTTCCAGGTGCTGCCACACCACGCTTCGGGTTGATGCTTGGCGTGCACGCCCTTGAACGCGAGGCCCTCCTCCATCGTAAGCAGGATCTCGCCGATGCCGAACAGGCCGATCACCGCGATCAGGAAATCGAAGCCGCTTGAGCAGCTCGGTGGTGCCGAAGGTCAGGCGCAGCGTGCCGGTGACGGTGTCGAGGCCGACGGCGGCGAGCGCGAAGCCGAGCATCATGGCGGCGATGCGTCTTGGACGGCGGCTCCTTGCTCATGCCGACGAAGCTGCAGAAGGTGAGCAGATACACCGCGAAGAACTCGGGCGGCCCGAACTGGAGCGAGAACTTCGCCACCAGCGGCGCCAGGAAGGTGATCACGATGACGGCGATCAGCGCGCCGACGAAGGACGAGGTGAAGGCGGCGGTCAGCGCCTCGCCGGCGCGGCCCTGCTGCGCCATCGGGTAGCCGTCGAAGGTCGTCGCCACCGACCACGGCTCGCCCGGGATGTTGAACAGGATGGAGGTGATGGCGCCGCCGAACAGCGCGCCCCAGTAGATGCAGGACAGCATGATGATGGCGCTGGTCGGCGGCATGGTGAAGGTGAGCGGCAGCAGGATCGCCACGCCGTTGGCGCCGCCCAGCCCGGGCAGCACGCCGATGATGACGCCGAGCACGATGCCGATCAGCATCAGCATCAGGTTGAACGGGGTGAGGGCGACGCTGAAGCCCTGCAGCAGGGAGGCGAGTTCGTTCCATCGCTGCCCCTGCCCTGAGTTCGAGCCAAGCGCTCTACGAGCAGGCCGCCTCGAGCGGGCCCTTGGGCAGCGGCACCAGGAACCAGACCTCGAACATGCAGGAACAGGACACGCTGGCAGGCCGAGCGCGACCGCGACGATCACCCACCAGGCGGTACTTGCCGAGCCAGCACATGAAGAGCGCCGATGAACACGGGCGAGGCGACGTAAATGCCGAGTGAAGTCGATCAGCGGCCACGTAGATCGACGGCGGGGAGCAGCACGCGTCAGCGACCTGCTTGAGCTGGCCGCGGCTCCACGAAGGCGCTCGTCGTCGGCCTGCGCGCAGCCAGTGCGCGCACGAAGATCCACGCGCTGCCGGCGCAGATGATCAGTCCGATGTAGAAGGGGAAGTAGCCGGCCTGCGGGCCGTCGTCAGCCCAGCCGGAGCCCAGGCGCGCGCTGTCGATTACGACGATCGCGCCGAAGAGGAAAGCCAGCACGGCCACCGCGAGCTCCATCGTGCGGTAGGTAGCGGCAGGGCGGTCATCGTTGCTGTGGTTGGTCATTGAGAAGGCCTTGCCGGGAAATGAACCGCCGGCCAGGGCGGCCGTGCGCGGTATCGAAGGATGCATCTGGAGGCCGCGCCGATCGGCAGCGCGGGCGGTTCACGTGAGTGCGGCGCGCGACCGCGCGGCGGGCAATCGCCGCGCGCCGGCACCGATCACTTGGCCAGGAAACCCGCCTCCTGCATCAGCGTGGCGTGGCGCTCCTCTTCCTTCGCCACCCAGGCTGCGTACGCCTGGCCCTCGATGAGAGGTCGGTGTTGAAGGCGCCGCGTTCCATGAATTCCTTCCACTCGGCGGTCGCCTGCACCTTCTTCAGCAGGTCGACGTAGTAGGCCACCTGCTCGGGTTTCACGCCCGGCGCCATGAAGATGCCGCGCAGCATCAGGTAGTCGACATCCAGTCCCGACTGCTTGCACGACGGAATGTCGTTCCAGCTCATGTCTGCCGTGACCTTGGTCTTGTACGGCATGCGCTCGTCGTCGAACACGCACAGCGGCCGCAGCTTGCCGCCGCGCCACTGCGCCACCGCCTCGATCGGGTTGTTGACGCTGGAGTCGATGTGCTTGCCCACCAGCTGCACGGCCACGTCGCCGCCGCCCTTGAACGGGATGTAGATGAACTTGGTCGCGGTCTGCTTCTCGATCGCCGCCGTGATGATCTGGTCTTCCTGCTTCGAGCCGGTGCCGCCCATCTTCATCTTGCTCGGGCCGGCTGCCTTGGTGGCGTCGACGTAGTCCTTGGCGGACTTGTACGGCGACTCGGCGTTGACCCACAGCACGAACTGGTCGAGCGCCAGCATCGACACCGGCGTCAGGTCCTTCCAGTTGAACGGCATGCCGGTCGCCAGCGGCGTGGTGAAGAGGTTCGACAGGGTGATGATGATCTTGTGCGGGTCGCCCTTGTGCTCCTTGACGTCGAGGAAACCCTCGCCGCCCGCGCCGCCGCCCTTGTTGACCACCACCATCGGCTGCTTCATCAGGTTGTGCTTGGTGACCATGCCCTGGATGAAGCGCGCCATCTGGTCGGCGCCACCGCCAGTACCGGCCGGAACGATGAACTCGACCGTCTTGGTGGGCTCCCAGGTCTGGGCTGCGGCCGGCGCGACCGCGGCGACCAGCGCGACAGCACCCGCAGCCAGCAGGGAACGAGAGAGGCGGGCCGGCACGCGGCGCGACGAGGGAGGGGTAAGCAACACGGGGAGTCTCCTGGAATGCAGCGGTTAACTGTTGGACGGCATCCCGACGCTGGTTCGCTCCGCACGTCGCCGGGTGGTCGGTATTGTTCTGACGTGGCTGACTCGGGACGACTCTAGCAGCGGACCTTGCCGCAGCCGCGCGGTCGCCGCGATTTTTGCGCTTGGAGGAAGCATGGTTCGTTGGATGAAATTTCGCCGGCCGGATGCCTGCGACGCGCCGGCGCGTCTGGGCCGCCTGGAGGGCGACACCCTCGAGGTCCATGACGGCGATCTCTTCAGCGCGCCCAAGCCCACCGGCGAGCGGCTCAGCGTGACCGAGGTCACCTGCCTGCCGCCCTGTACGCCAGGCAAGTTCATCGGCCTGTGGAACAACTTCCGCGTCGCCGCAGAAAAGGGCGGGCTGGCGATCCCGGCCGAGCCGCTGTACTTCATCAAGCCCGCCACCAGTTACGCCACCCACGGCGCCGTGATCCGGCCGCCGGCCAACTACGACGGCCGGGTCGTGTTCGAGGGCGAACTGGGCATCGTGATCGGCCGCCGCGTCCGCGCGGCCAGCCTCGAACAGGCGCGCACGGCGATCTTCGGCTACACGCTGGTCAACGATGTCACCGCGCTGGAGCTGCTCAACCGCGATGCCTCGTTCGCACAGTGGACCCGGGCCAAAGGCGCCGACGGCTTCGGCGTCTTCGGCGCAGTGATTGCCACCGGGCTCGACCCCGCCGCGCTCGTCGTCCGGGCTATCCTCAACGGCCGCGAGCGGCAGAACTACCCGGTGAGCGACGCAATCTTCGCGCCGCACGAGGTGGTGGCGCGCCTCTCGCACGACATGACGCTCGAGCCGGGCGACCTGATCGCGCTGGGCACCTCGCTTGGCGCCGCGCCGATGAAGCCGGGCGCGACCATCGAGATCGCGATCGACGGCATCGGCTCGCTCGTCAACACCTTCGAGGCGCCGCAAGCGACGGAGAACAGGCAATGAAGATCTGTGTGGTCGGCGCCGGGGCGATCGGCGGCTACCTGGCGGTGCGGCTGGCCGCTATCGGCGAGCGGGTGAGCGTAGTGATCCGCGGCGCCAATTTGCAGGCCGTGCGTACGAATGGCATGAAGCTCATCAACGCCGATGGCACCGAGCAGACGGCGCAACTGGCGGCCACCGACAACATGGCCGAACTCGGCGTGCAGGACGTGGTGATCCTCGGCATGAAGGCACACCAGGTGGCGCCGGTGGTGCCGCAGCTCGCCTCGTTGATCGGCCCGCACACGCTGGTGGTCACCGCGCAGAACGGCATCCCGTGGTGGTACTTCTACAAGCACGGCGGCCCGTACGAAGGCGCGCGCATCGAGGCGGTGGACCCGGGCGGCGTCATTTCCAGCGGCCTGCCGGTGGACCGCACGCTCGGCTGCATCATCTACCCGGCCGCCGAGCTGGACGCGCCGGGCGTGATCCGCGTGATCGAAGGCAACCGCTTCCCGCTCGGCGAGATCGACGGCGCCGATACCGAGCGCGTGCGCGCGCTCGCGGCGGTGTTCCGCAATGCCGGGTTCAAGACACCGGTGCTCTCCGACATCCGCTCGGAGATCTGGCTGAAGCTGTGGGGCAATCTCAGCTTCAACCCGATCAGCGCGCTCACCCACGCCACGCTGGAAGACATCTGCAAGTTCCCGGCGACGCGCGCGCTGGCCGCCGACATGATGCGCGAGGCGCAGGCGATCGGCGAGAAGCTCGGCGTGCCGTTCAAGGTCAGCCTGGAAAAGCGCATCGCCGGCGCCGAGGCGGTCGGCGCACACAAGACCTCGATGCTGCAGGACGTCGAGAGCGGCCGCGTGCTCGAACTCGATGCGCTGGTGAAGAGCGTGATCGAGCTGGGCCGCATCACGGACACGCCCACGCCGACGATCGAGCATGTGTACGCACTCGCCGCGCTGCTGGCCAGGACGCTGGCGGAGAAGAAGGGACGCCTGGCGATCTCTGCCTGATTGCCTCCGCGCCCTGCCCCCTTTCCCGCAGCAGCGGGGGAGGCGGCAAATACACAAGACATCACTGAGCAGAACCGAGTACTGAACACGGAGAACGAAGCATGCAACGCCAGACCACGATCACCGCCCTGCTCGCCGCGGGCGCGGACGACGCCACCGCCCTGCACGCCCCGGGCGGCAAGGCACTTTCGTACAAGGCGCTGCGCGCGCACGTCGCGCGCACCGTGGCCGCACTCAACGCGCTGGGCATCGGGCGCGGCGACCGCGTGGCGATCGTGCTGCCCAACGGGCCAGAGATGGCCAGCGCCTTCGTAGCCATCGCCGCGGGCACGACCTCCGCCCCGCTCAACCCGGCCTACCGCGCCGACGAATTCGACGTTCTACCTGTCGCCGACCTCGAACGCCAAGGCGCTGGTGGTCGAGAGAGGCAGCGACTTCGCCGGCGCTCGCGTGTGGCGCACCAAGCTGGGCATGCCCGTGCTGGAGATCGCGCGCGACCGACGATGACAGCCGGCGCCTTTACGGCTCGGCCGTAGGCGGCAAGCCGTGCACGCCCAGCGCCGCGCGCGGCCTCTGCACGAGGCCGACGACGTCGCACTGGTGCTGCACACCTCCGGCACCACCTCGCGGCCCAAGATCGTGCCGCTGTCGCAGTCCAATGTGTGCGCTTCGGCCTTCAACATCGGCTCGACGCTGAAGCTCACGCCGGCCGACCGCGAGCTGAACATCATGCCGCTGTTCCACATCCATGGCCTGATGGCGGGCGTGCTGGCACCGCTCTGGCGCCGGCGGCAGCGTCTACTGCACGCCGGGCTTCAACGCGCTGAAGTTCTTCGCCTGGATGGACGAGGCCAAGCCCACCTGGTACACGGCGGTGCCGACCATGCACCAGGCGATCCTGGCGCGCGCCGCCGCGCAACGCCGAGACCATCGCGCAGGCGCGCCGCTGCGCTTCATCCGCTCGTCCTCCTCCTCGCTGCCGCCGCAGGTGATGGCCGAACTGGAAGGCGGTGTTCGGCTGCCCGGTGATCGAGTCCTACGGCATGACCGAGGCCGCGCACCAGATGGCGAGCAACCCGCTGCCGCCGCGCTGCGCAAGCCGGGCACGGTGGGCGTGGCGGCCGGCCCAGAGATCGCGATCATGGACGACGGCGGCAACCTGCTGCCGCGCGGCGGTACCGGCGAGATCGTGATCCGCGGCCCGAACGTCACGCGCGGCTACGAGAACAACCCCAAGGCCAACGGCGAGGCCTTCACGCACGGCTGGTTCCGCACCGGCGACCAGGGCACGATGGACGCCGAGGGCTATCTCGCGATCACCGGCCGCTTGAAGGAGATCATCAACCGCGGCGGCGAGAAGATCTCGCCGCGCGAGGTCGACGAGGTGCTGATGGACCACCCGGCGGTGGCGCAGGTGGTCACCTTCGCGATCCCGCACGACAAGCTCGGCGAAGACGTCGGCGCGGTGGTGGTGCTGAAGGAAGGCAAGACCGCCACCGACCGCGAGCTGCGCGACTTCGTCGGCACCAAGTTGGCCGACTTCAAGGTACCGCGCAAGATCCTGTTCCTGGACGAGATCCCCAAGGGCGCCACCGGCAAGCTGCAGCGCATCGGGCTGGCCGCCAAGCTCGGGCTGGCCTAGGCGCCGGCGCGATCCAGACATCGCTGACCGCGGATCGCCGATCACGCGCGGCAGCCCTCCTGCCGCCGAGACGCCGCGCTCCTGCGCGGCGTTCTCGTTGGAGCCCAGACCGTCGTTGCGCTCGGGCATACTTCGACGCCGCTGCGCTTCCCTACTTCACTTCGTTTCCAAACCCTCCGCATGCCCTCTGCCGCCAAGACCACGCCGACCCGCAAGCCGAAGATCATCGTCAAGAACTCGCGCATCCACGGTCGCGGCGTCTACGCCGGCCGGCCGCTGAAGAAAGGCGAGCGCGTGATCGAGTACAAGGGCGAGCTGATCTCGTGGAAGGAGTGCGACCGCCGGCCGCCGTCCGACCCGGACGACCCTCACCACACGTTCTTCTTCTCGCTGTCCGACGGCAAGCACGTGATCGACGCCGCCGTGGGCGGCAACGCCGCCAAGTGGATCAACCACTCGTGCGCACCGAACTGCGAGGCCGAGGAAGACGACGATGCGAACCGGGTGTTCATCGTCACCAAGCGCGAGATCAAGACCGGCGAGGAACTGAACTACGACTACGGCCTGATCATGGACGGCCGCATCACCGCGCAGGAGAAGAAGAACTACGAGTGCCGCTGCGGCTCGAAGACGTGCCGCGGCACCATGCTCGACATCAAGCCCAAGCGCAAGCAGGCGAAGACCGCTGTGAAGAAGGCGGCGAAGAAGGCGGAAAAGAAGGCCGCCAGGGCAAAGTAAGTCCACCTGGAGCAACCATGAGCGTCGCCGTCCACACCATCACCGTGCCCGTGTTCGTGCGGGCACTGACCAATCTGTCCGCCGTCCTCGACAAGGCCGTCGCGCACTGCGAGGCGAAGAAGATCGACCCCGCGGTGCTGATCGGCATGCGGTTGTCTCCGGACATGTTCCCGCTGCTGCGCCAGGTGCGCATCGCCTGCGACTTCGCCAAAGGCGCGTGCGCGCGCCTGGCCGGCCAGGAAGTGCCGAAGTGGGAAGACAACGAGGTCAGCTTCGCGGACCTGAAGGCACGCATTCAGCGCACCATCGAGTACGTGTCGGCTTTCACGCCGGCCCAGCTCGACGCCGCGCCCGGCCGCAATGTCACGGTGACGATGCGCGGCGAAGACAAGACCTTCGAGGCGATGCACTACCTGCTTACGATGGCGCTGCCGAACTTCTGGTTTCACACCACCACGGCGTACGCGATCCTGCGCCACGCCGGCGTGGACCTCGGCAAGAAGGACTTCATCGGTCCCGTCTAGGCGGACGCGCAGCGACACGGCGCGTTCGATCCGGGCCGCCGATTGCCGCCAATCGCTGCCAAGCGGCCGCGGGTCAGCGCGCGGGGATCACCCCCCGCGCTTCGGCCGCAAACACGACGGGTAGCGCGCGTCGCTACCGGCCCGGCGCCGCGTTGCTCGCGCGCCGCACCCCCTCGAAGCTGCGCGCGCCGTCATGTGACGGCTTGCCCTTCGAGGACTTATGTTGCTGGTCGAGATCCTGGCCGTCGTTCTGGTGGCCGATTTGATCTCCGGCGTCGTTCACTGGTGGGAAGACCGCTACGCACGCCTGAATAGCGGGCCGCTGAAGCAGGTCGCCATCGACAACCTGCGTCACCACGCCCGCCCGCGCGAATTCCTGGCCAAGGGCTACTGGGCCAGCAGCTGGGACCTGTGGCTGCTGGGTGCCGTGGCCGTCGGCGCCAGTGCGCTCGCCGGCGCGTTCAGCTGGCATGTCGTGCTGTTTGCCGCGCTGGTGGCCAACGCCAACCAGGTGCACAAGTGGGCGCACCGCACGCGTGAGGAAAACGGCGTGCTGGTGGGATCTCTGCAGCGGCTGCACATCCTGCAGACGACGCGCCACCACAGTCGCCACCACCAGGGCGGCCGCGACTCGCACTACTGCGTGCTGACAAACTTCCTCAATCCGCTGCTGGAGGAAGTACAGTTCTGGCGTCGCTTGGAGCGCGCGGTCGAGCGCTTGACCGGTGCCACCTGCCGCGATGAAGCCGCCGAGCTGGCCCGCCTGGGCCTGCTGCCCGCGCGCACCGCTGCCCGCACGCCGTCATTCGCGATCCGGCTGCTGGTCGTGATGCCGCGCATGGCTTGGCCGCGCACGGCCGCGGCGCACTGATCACCGCGTCCCGGGTGCGGTCCGCAACGACATCAGCGTCACGTCGAACGGACCGCGCCCGGCGCGGTGGCCATCCTTCAGCAGCATCAGCCCGACGCCGATGACGTCGCCCATGGCCAGCGGCGGGGCGTCGGGCACCGCGCGGCCGCGGAAGGTGGCGCGAAACTGCGCCAGCGGCAGCCGATGCGCGGTGGCCTGCCCCGGCTGCGTATCGAACTCAGCGAAATAGGAAAACGGCTGCGCGCGCCCGCGCGCATCGCGCGTGTAGACCACCAGGCGGTAGCGGTGGCCATCGCCCGCCGCACGCAGGTCGAACGCGGTGGGCTCGGGCGACAGCGTGGCGGCGACCGCGCGCCGCGCCGACGCAAAGCCGCCGTTGTAGTCGGTGCGCACGGTGCCGCTGAAGCGCACGCCTGCCGCGCTCGATTCGACCTGCGAACTCGACACGCCGCCCATCACGCCGTCGTTGACCGCCTGCCAGGGCGCGGCGTCGGTGGCCAGATCGAGGTCGGCAAGGGTCATGGTCGGGTTCGCACTCAGGCACGCCAGCAGCAGGCCGATGGCGAGGCTAGCGCGCAACGCACGCGGTGGCGGATTCAGGGTCATGGGCGGCGGGCGCTTCGATCGCCTCGATGATCGGGCAGCGCGGCGCACGGCCGGCATGCTCGCATTCGTGCAGCACATGCGCCAGCGCATCGGCCATCCGCTGCAGGTCGGCCAGGCGCGCACGCAACTGGGCCAGCCGTTCCGCAGTGATGCGGCGGATCGAGCGGCGATCCGTGCCGTCCGCCAATTGCAGCAGGCCGGCGATCTCGTCCAGCGTGAAGCCGAGCTGCTGGGCGCGACGGATGAAGCGCAGCCGCGCCGCGATCGCGGGCGGGTAGCGCCGAACCGCGCCGTGCGTGCGCGACGGCTGCGGCAACAGCCCGCGACGCTGGTAATAGCGCACGGTCTCGACGCCGACTCCCGCCGCCTGCGCCAGCGCGCCGATGGTCATCGGGGCAGCCGCCGCTTCTGTCGCTGCTTCTGTCGCTGCTTCTGTCGCTGCTTCTGTCGCCGCTTTGGCCTGTGTCGCCCGCTGCGGCCTGCCGCCGGGTCCGACCATTGCTGTGCCCATCCCTGCCCCCGCAACATCCATCGTCGACGCCGGCGTCGCCCCGGGCCGCGGCGGGCGGGCCGCCGCGGCGCGTCCTTTGGCCTGCCCCGACCTCGTCCGCCAAGCAGACGCCGGCCGCACTTGACTCCGTACCGCACTACGGAGTCTAGGGTGTGCGTCATCGAAACGACATGCGCAGTACGCTGCGCATCGACACCATGGATGCCGATCGCCTGCTTGCCCCACCCACCGCGAATGCCGCGGCCGATGCCGCACGCGTGGTCCTGCCCGTGCACGGCATGAGCTGCGCCTCCTGCGTGGCCCACGTCGAGAAGGCGCTGGCGGCCGTCCCGGGCGTGGCCAAGGTCGCGGTGAATCTCGCCACCGAGTCGGCCTCGATCGAGGGTCATGCACTCGACGTCGGCGCGCTGCGGCGCGCGGTCGATGCCGCCGGCTACGAGGTGCCGGTGACCACCCAGCGCCTGGCAATCGACGGCATGACCTGCGCCAGCTGCGTGGCGCGCGTGGAGAAGGCGCTGCAGTCGGTGCCCGGCGTGATCGGCGCCCGCATCAATCTCGCCAGCGAGACGGCGACCGTGGAGGCGGTGCAGACAGTCGAGCGCGGCGCACTGATCGCGGCGGTCGATGGGGCCGGCTACGCGGCGCGCGCGGCCGACGACGCAGGCGGCAGCGCGACAGCCGACTCGCCGGCGCGGCCCGATCCTGTCGCCTCGCTTCGGCGCGACGCGCTGCTGGCGCTGCTGCTCGCCGCGCCGCTGGTGGCACCGATGTTCGCTGCACCCTTCGGCGCCGACTGGATACTGCCCGCCTGGGTGCAGTGGCTGCTCGCCACGCCGGTGCAGTTCTGGTCAGCGCGCCGCTTCTACGCGGCGGCATGGAAGGCGGTGCGCGCCCGCACCGGCAACATGGACCTGCTGGTTTCGCTCGGCACGCTCGCCGCCTACGGACTGTCGCTGTACCTGTGGTGGGACGCGCGGGACCACGTCGGCCACGAACCGCATCTTTACTTCGAGGCGGCCGCGGTCGTGATCGCGCTGGTGCTGCTCGGCAAGTGGCTGGAGGCGCGCGCCAAGCGGCAGACCTCGGAGGCAATCCGCCTGCTCGGCCAGTTGCGGCCAGCCGTGGCGCGCGTGCTGCGCGATGGCCGCGAAGTGGAGCTCGCGGTCGAACTGGTCAAGCACGGCGATCGCGTGGTGGCCTTGGCCGGCGAGCGCATCGCGGTCGACGGCGTCGTCCGCGCCGGCGCCTCGGCGGTCGACGAGTCGATGCTGACCGGCGAGAGCCTGCCGGTGGACAAGAACGTGGGCGACAAGGTGGTCGCCGGCGCGCTGAACACCAGCGGTCGCCTCGAGATCGAGACCACCGCGCTCGGCGCCGAGACGATGCTGGCGCAGATCATCCGGCTCGTCGAGGACGCGCAGAGTGCCAAGGCGCCGATCCAGCGCACGGTCGACCATGTGGCCGCGGTGTTCGTGCCGGTGGTGCTGGCGATTGCCGCGGTCACGCTGATCGGCTGGCTGCTCGCCGGCGCCGGCTTCGAGTCCGCACTGATCAACGCGGTCAGCGTGCTGGTGATCGCCTGCCCCTGCGCGCTGGGACTCGCCACGCCGGCCGCGATCATCGTCGGCACCGGTGTGGCCGCGCAGCGCGGCATCCTGATCAAGGACGCCGAAGCGCTCGAAGTCGCGCGCGACATCGACGTCGTGGTGTTCGACAAGACCGGCACGCTGACCGAAGGCAAGCCGCGCGTGGCCGCGATCGAGCCGCTCGGCATCCCGCACGACCAGGCGCTCGCGCTCGCCGTTGCCGTCAATGCAGCCAGCACCCACCCCCTCGCTGATGCACTGCGCGCGTCCACAAAATCGGGGTCAGGTACGAATTTCCCTGCGGACGTCGGGTTGCCAGCGGTGACGAAGGCGAAGAACGTCGCCGGCCGCGGCGTCAGCGCGACGATCGAGGGCAACGAGCATGTGTTCGGGCAGTCGCGCTGGATGCAGGAACTCGGCGTCGATCTCGCACCGCTGGCCGCGCGCGCGGAGTCGCTGCAGGCCGACGGCCACACCGTGTCCTGGCTCGCGCGCAAGCACGACGCGGGCTACGCGCTGCTCGCGCTGGTGGCGTTCGCCGACGAACCCAAGGCCGAAGCGCGCGCCGCCATCGACGCGCTGCATCGTGCCGGCCTGGCGACCGCACTCATCACCGGTGACAACGAAGGCGCGGCAAAGCGCGTGGCGCGCGCGCTCGGCATCGACGACGTGCGCGCGCAGGTGCTGCCTAAGGACAAGGCGCTCGCCGTCACCGCATTCAAGCAGGGCGCCGATGGCCAGACGCGGCGCGTGGCGATGGTCGGCGACGGCATCAACGATGCGCCCGCGCTGGCCGCCGCCGACCTCGGCATCGCGATGGGCTCGGGCACCGACATCGCGATGCACGCGGCCGGCGTCACGCTGATGCGCGGCGATCCGCGCCTGGTGGCCGAGGCGATCGCCCTCTCGCGCGCCACCGTGCGCAAGATCCGTCAGAACCTGTTCTGGGCGTTCATCTACAACGTGGTCGGCATCCCGCTCGCCGCCTTCGGCCTGCTGTCGCCGGTGGTAGCGGGGGCGGCGATGGCTTTCAGCAGCGTGTCCGTCGTCACGAACTCGTTGCTGCTGAAACGCTTCAGGCTCCGATAGGCGTCACTGCCTGATGCCAGCCGCCGCGCGCTCGCTAGCCCGCGCCCACGGCATCCAGTCGCCTGGCGAGAACGCGGTTCTCGTGCCGTTCGCCCTCGAACTCGTACCAGGTCGAGCCGCAGTCGCCGAAGCTGTGGCGCGCGTAGAACGCGCGGGCCCGTGCGTTGTGGACCCACACCTTCAACCACAGCACGGTCGCCCCGGCCTCGCGCGCGCGCTGCTCGGCGTCGACGAGCAGCGCGCGGCCGAGGCCCCGGCCGGCGAACGGTGCCTGCACGTACAGGCGGCACAGTTCGGCCTGCACACCAGCCGGTGCCAGCGCATTCACCGCCGGCAGCCGCAGGTGTGCAAACCCGACCAGGTGGCCATCGCGCTCGGCCACCGTGATGCACGACGCGGCGTCCGCGAGCACCGCCTGCGTGGCGCGTTCGGAGAACGTCTCGAGCACCTCGCGCGCCAGCGTCGGCCGGATGCCCTCGGTCGCATAGGTGTCGAGAAACACCTGCTGGCCGAGCACGCGCAGGCAGAGCACGTCGGCGAGCACCGCGCGCCGCAAGGTCGGTGGTTCAGGCGTCATGGCGCCTCACCGTCACGCGCCGATGCGGCTGTGACTGCGACTGTGACCGGCGTCGCAGCGCGTCCAGCCGTGGGCCGCGACAATGGCGCCATGTCCTGGCTCGATGCGATCCCCCTTTGGCTCATCGTCGCGGTGGCGGCATGGATGGCGGTAGCGCCCATCGTGCCCGAGCCGCATCTCATCGAAAAGCTGCGCATGCTGTCGCTGGGCACGCTCAAGCGGCCGCTCGACATCTTCGACCTGCTGTTCCATCTGGCGCCGCTTGCTTTGCTCGGGCTCAAGCTGTTGCGCATGTGGCAGGCCAAGGGCGGCGGCTAGGCGCGCCGCGCGGACTCAGCCGCGCGCATCTTCGACCGACATTGGCGCCTCGCCGGCCTCGGCCAGCAACCGCTGCAGCCGCCAGCGCAGCGCCTTGACCGCCAGCACCCGTGCTAGCGCCGTCAGCACGGCGAGCCCGATCACGAAGCCGATCCACCCGGGCAGGTCGAGCGTGTTGAACAACGCCGCTCCCCCCAGCAGGATCAGCCACGCGATGAAGTTGTCGCGCAGTCCGTACTTGCGCGGTGGCTGGTAGTCGCAGACCTGGTCGACGAGCTGACGGCGGCGCGCATCGCTCAACGCCGGCACGCGCATCACCTCGCCGATCACCCACGCACGCGACACCACGCCGACCGCAGTCGGCGTGAAGCGATCGCCCAGCGTCGGTGTCACCCGCCTCGTTCCCTGGCGGCGCAGTCAGGCGAGGTTGCGCAGTTCGCGCAGCGCGACCGACAGCATCGCCAGGTCCGCATTGCGCACCTCGGCCAGTTCGCCCAGCAGCCGCTGCACGCGTTCGAGCGCGCCGCCGTTGTGGGCCGACCAGCGCGCCAACGGATCGCCACCGTCGCCGCTCAGGCGCAGTGCCTCGGCGGTGAGCGCCTGCTGCAGGCTCGCCATGTCGTCGCCGAGCGCGGCCTTGGCACGGCCCTCCCAGTAGCCATCCGAGGGCAGCGCGGCGATCAGCTGGCGCACGCGGTTCAGGCCCAGATGCTCGCCGATTGCCAGGTGTACGTCGGCCACGCGTTCGATCGGCTGCGCCACCGCCTCGGCGGTCTCCATGATGTCGAGCGCGGCCACCATCGGCTGCGCGCAGGCGACGCGGTGCGCCAGTTGCGCCGGCACGCCGGCATCGATCCAACGGCGGTCCTGGTGGTAGGCGGCATCGCTCGCGCCGGCGGCACGACGCGTGACCTCGCGCTGCGCCAGCGCCGCCACCGCCGGGCCGAAGCGGCCGATGATCTCGCCCATCGGCTCGGCCAGGCGGCGCGAGCGCAGGAACCACATCGTCGCGCGCAGCACCAGCCGGCCCAGCTCGATCACCATCGAGGCTTGCACCACGTCGGGCACCTTGGTATCGAGCGCCTCGATCTCCTGCCACATCGGCACCAGGCCAAAGCTTTCGCGCGCCAGCAGGTAGGCGCGCACGATCTGCCCAGGGTCGCGGCCGGTAGCTTCCATCAGCCGGTGCACGAAGGTGGCGCCGACGCGGTTGACCATGCTGTTGAGCACGTGCGTCGCAACGATCTCGCGCCGCAGCGGATGGCGCGGCATCACCACACCGAATCGTTCGCGCAGCGCGCTCGGGAAGTAGCGCGTGAGCGCAGTGCCGATCCAGGGGTCGTCCGGCAGCGGCGACGCCAGCAGCTCGTCGAACAGCCACATCTTGCTGTAGGCGAGCAGCACCGCGCGCTCCGGGCTGGCGAGGCTCACCCCGCGCGCCTTGCGGTCGGTGAACTCCTCGTCGGTCGGCAGGTACTCGATGGCCCGGTTCAGCCGGCCCTTGCGCTCAAGATACTTGATGAAGCGCTGCTGCTGCTCGAGCAGCCGCGCACCGACGCGGCCCGCCACCGACAGCGCCTGCGTCTGGAAGTAGTTGTCGCGCAGCACCAGCGCAGCGACCTCGTCGGTCATCTCGGCCAGCAGCGCGTTGCGCTGCTTTTCGGTCATCTCGCCGTCGGCGATCACCACGCCGAGCAGGATCTTGATGTTGACCTCGTGGTCGGAGGTGTCCACTCCGGCCGAGTTGTCGATGGCATCGGTATTGATCCGGCCGCCGTTGAGTGCGAACTCGATGCGCCCGCGCTGCGTGCAGCCGAGGTTGCCGCCCTCGCCCACCACCTTGCAGCGCAGCTGGCGGCCGTTGACGCGGATCGCGTCGTTGGCACGGTCGCCGACCTCGGCGTGGCTCTCGCTGCCCGCCTTCACGTAGGTGCCGATGCCGCCGTTGTAGAGCAGGTCGACCGGCGCCTTCAGGATCGCGTGCAGCAGCTCGTTCGGTGGCAAGGACGTCGCCTCGATCCCCAGCACCGCCTGCGCCTCGGGCGACAGCGGGATGCTCTTGGCGCTGCGCGGCCAGACGCCGCCGCCCGGGGAGATCAGCTCAGCGTTGTAGTCGGCCCACGAGGAACGCGGCAGCGCGAACAACCGCTCGCGCTCGAGGAAGCTCTTCTCGGCATCCGGGTTCGGGTCGATGAACACGTGCCGGTGGTCGAACGCCGCCACCAGCCTGATGTGCCGGCTGAGCAGCATGCCGTTGCCGAACACGTCGCCCGACATGTCGCCGATGCCGACCACGGTGAACTCGGTGCTCTGCGTGTCGAGGCCCATCTCGCGGAAGTGGCGCTTCACGCTCTCCCACGCGCCGCGCGCGGTGATGCCCATCTCCTTGTGGTCGTAGCCGACCGAGCCGCCCGAGGCGAAGGCATCGCCCAGCCAGAAGCCGTACTCCTTGCTGACGCCATTGGCGTAGTCGGAGAACGTGGCGGTGCCCTTGTCGGCGGCGACCACGAGATACGGATCGTCGCCGTCGTGGCGCACCGTCTGCGGCGGCGGCACCACGCTCCCTGCGACGATGTTGTCGGTGAGGTCCAGCAGACCGCGCAGGAAGTCCTTGTAGCAGGCCACGCCCTCGGCCATGAAGGCCTCGCGGTCGGTGGCCGGCGGCGCCTTCTTCAGCACGAAGCCGCCCTTGGAGCCCACCGGCACGATCACGGTGTTCTTCACCATCTGCGCCTTCACCAGCCCCAGCACCTCGGTGCGGAAGTCCTCCGGCCGGTCCGACCAGCGCAGGCCGCCGCGCGCCACCTTGCCGCCGCGCAGATGCACGCCCTCGAACCGCGTCGAGTACACGAAGATCTCGAACATCGGCTTCGGCTCGGGCAGCCCGGGCACCTTGGCCGGATCGAACTTGAAGCTCAGGTACGAACGCGCCTCGCCTTTGTCGTTGCGGCGCCAGAAGTTCGTGCGCAGCGTGGCCATGGCGAGCGCCAGCATCTGGCGCAGCGCGCGGTCGTCGTTCAGGTTGCTGACCTTCTCCAGCGCGCCCTCGATGGCGGACAGCTGCATCTTCACGGCGTCGGCGGCTTCACTGTCCTGCCGCGCTGGATCGAAACGCAGCTTGAACAGGTTGACCAGTTGCCGCGCCACGCCCGGGTGCGTGGTCAGCGCCGACTCGATCGCTGTCTGGCTCAGCGCGAAGCCGCTCTGCTTCATGTACTTGGCGTACGCGCGCAGCACGACGATCTCTTCGGCCGGAAGCGCAGCGCGCAGCACCAGCCGGTTGAAGTCGTCGTTGTCGATGCGGCCGTCCATCACGCGCGCGAAGGCGTCCTCGAACAGCGGTCGCAGCGTGTCGATGTCCAGTTCCAGGCCGGCCGGCGCCTGCAGCTCGAAGTCGTGGATCCACACCGGCACGCCGGGATCGGGCGTGGCCTGCGACGGGTGCTCGGTCAGCACCAGCACGCCCATGCGCTCCAGCATCGGCAGGCTCGACGACAGCACCACCGGGCCGCCCGCGCGGTACACCTTGAAGCCGAGCCGCCCCTCGGCCGCGCCGAGCGGGCGGTACAGCGCGAACGCCGCCTGGCCCTCGGCCAGCGCATCGATGCGGCGGATATCGGCCACGGCGCCTTGCGCCACGCGCTCGCGATACGCCGCGGGAAATGCTCGCTGCCAGCGCTTGACCAGCTGCGCGCCGCGGCCTTCGCCTTCGGACTCGATCAGCGCATCGCGCAGCTCGTCGTCCCAGCGGCGCGCGGCCTGGGCCAGCCGCGCCTCGAGGTCGCGCCGGTCGAAGGCTGGCACCTGGCCGGGCGTGGTGCGCACGGTGATGTGGATGCGCGCCAGGATCGCATCGGTCAGCAGCACGTCGAACTCGGCGCCCTGGCCGTTGAACGCCGACGTCAGCAGATCGATGAAGCGCCGCCGCAGTTCGGTGCCGTAGTTCTCGCGCGGCACGTAGATCAGGCAGGAGACGAAGCGCTCGAACGGGTCCTGGCGCACGAACAGGCGAAAGCGCTGGCGCTCGCCAAGGTGCAGGATGCCGAGGGCGGTTCGTAGCAGCTCGTCTTCGTCGATCTGGAACAGTTCGTCGCGCGGATAGGTCTCCAGGATGTGGGTCAGCGCCTTGCCCAGGTGCGAGTCCGGCGCCAGGCCGGCCCGATTGGCCACCGCCGTGACCTTGCCGCGCAGCAGCGGGATGTCGGTGACGCGCTCGGCGTACGCGGTGGAAGTGAGCAGCCCGAGGAAGCGATGCTCGCCGATCACCTGTCCCGTGGCGTCGTAGCGCTTGATGCCGATGTAGTCGACATAGCCCGGCCGGTGCACGGTGGCGCGCGCATTGGCCTTGGTCATCAGCACGATCGGCACGGCGGCGCGGGCCAGCGCGCGCGCCTGCGTCGGCAGCGCGGCGAAGCTGCCCGACACCTTTTCCTCGCCGGTTTCGCGCAGGATGCCCAGCCCGCTGCCGGGCACCAGCTTGAGCATGTCTTCGCTGTCGCGCACGATCAGCTCGTGCTCGCGGTAGCCGAGCAGCAGCAGATGGTCCTTGGCCAGCCACTCGAGGAACAGGCGCGTCTCGTCCTGCTCCGCCTGCGCCGCCGGCGGCAGGCGCGCGCTCACCTCCTCGGTCGCCGCGCGCAGCCGCGCCTTCATCGCCTGCCAGTCGCCGGTGGCGGCACGCACGTCGGCCAGCACGCGTTCGATGCCGGCGGCCAGGTGCTGGCGGCTCGCGGCGTCCACCTGCCGATCGACCTCGATGTGCATCCACGACTCGCGCGGCAGGTCCGGCGCGTCGCGTCGCGCGGCCACCCGCGTCAGCGCGCCGCCGGCATCGCGCTCGACCGCCAGCACCGGATGCACGATCAGGTGCAAGGTGAGGCCCTGGCGATTGACCTCCATCGACGCCGAGTCGACCAGGAACGGCATGTCGTCGTTGACGATCTCGATCACCGTGTGGCGCGAGGTCCAGCCATGCTCGGCCGCCGCCGGGCTGAGCACGCGCACGCGGGCGCGGCCGCGGTCGGTCGCGCCGCGCACGCGGCCGAACTGCCAGTGCGACAGCGCCGCGCCCGCCAGTTCCTCGACGCTGCGCGCCGCCAGGTCTTCGGGATCGACCTGCCGGTAGTACTGGCGAACAAAGGCATCGAGCAATGCGCGCTCGGCCGGTTGCGCCTGTGCGCACACCCTGGCCGCCACCGCGTCGAGCGCAGCGTTGTCGGACGCACCGGCGCGGTCGCCGTCGGCGGGCTTCATCATGTTGGTCTCCCGTGGTTCTGTCGCGATCGTGTCGCTGGCGCCCTGCGCCCGCTCGTGGCGGTGGTCGTGGCGCTGCGCAGGCCCTGCGCAGCGCTGTGCGAAGCGATGCCGCCGGCAGTATGCCCGCGGCCGATTGATGCAGCGCGGAGCGCAGGGCAGCGCGCCCGATGACCGCACTCTTACACTGCCGACACGGGCGGCGATGCCGCGCATCGCCGCCTCCCCACCGTCAGATCATGCCTTCGTCACTCGCCAGCCTGGCCGACCGCCGCTGCGTGTTCGTGGACCTGGAGACCACGGGCACCGCGGCCGCGCGCGAACGCATCACCGAGATCGGCATCGTCACGGTCGACTTCGACGGCGCCGACACGCGCGTCGGGGAGTGGACCACGCTGGTCAACCCCGAGCGGCCGATCCCGTCCGAGATCCAGTGGCTGACCGGTATCACCAACGAGATGGTGCGCGGCGCGCCGCGCTTTGCCGAGATCGCCGACGAGGTGCTCGAGCGCCTGCGCGATGCCGTGTTCGTCGCGCACAACGCGCGCTTCGACTACGGCTTTCTGAAGGCGGAGTTCGCGCGCCTCGGCATCCCGTGGCGCGCCACCACGCTGTGCACGGTACGGCTGTCGCGCCTGCTCGACCCCGACCGCAGCCCGCACAGCCTCGACGCCATCGTCGCCCGCTACGGCCTGGACGGCGAGCAGCGCCATCGCGCGATGGGCGATGCGCGCGTGCTGTGGCGCTTCCTGCAGCGACTCGTCGCGCGGCGACCACCGCTCGAAATCGACGAAGCGATCCGCCTGCTGCTCGCCAAGAGCAGCACGCCGCCGATGCTGCCGCCGTCCGCGCTGGACAGCATCCCCGAAGGACCCGGCGTCTACCTTTTCTACGGGCTGAATGCGCACCCGATCTACATCGGCAAGAGCCTCACCCTGCGCACGCGCGTGCTGGCGCACTTCGCCGCCGACCACAGCAACGCGCAGGACGCCAAGCTCGCGCAGGAGGTGTGCCGCGTCGAGTGGGAGGAGACCGCTGGCGAGGTCGGTGCGTTGCTGCGCGAGGCCGAGCTGGTGAAGACGCGCCTGCCCGCGCACAACATCGCGCTGCGCCGTCGGCAGAACGCGGTGCTGCTGCGGCTCGACGCGAACCGGCCGAAGTTCGTGCCAGCGAGCATGGTCGCACTTGGTGAACTCGCCGGACACCACGGTCCGTTTTCCTCGCGCGCCAGTGCCCGCACGCACCTGGTCGAACTGGCGCGCGAACACGCGCTGTGCCTGAAGACACTCGGGCTCGAACGCGGCGCGAAGAAGGCGTTGCTCGCCGAGCAGGCCGCGACCCCGTGCTTCGCTCACCAGCTGAAGCGCTGCCTGGGGGCCTGCATTGGCGCCGAAGGCGCTGCGGCGCACGCGCAACGCCTGGCCGAGCGGCTGGCGCCGCTGCGCATTCCGCCCTGGCCCTTCGACGGGCCGATTTCCTTGGTCGAGCGCCGGGGCGACGGATTGCGCGAGGACTGGCACGTGATCGACCGCTGGTGCTGGCTCGGCAGCGTGCGCACCGCCGACGCCGCGCAGGCGCTGGCGCAGTCGGCTGCGCCGCGCCGCTTCGAGGCCGATGTCTACCGCATCGTGCGCGGCGCGCTCGACGCGGGCCGGCTCGAGGTGCTCTCGCTCGGTGCGGTACCGGCGGCAGCCTAGGCGGCCGACCGCGCGACCAGCGGCCCGGCCGCGACGTTCAGCCGGTCACCCACGCGCAGGCCAAGCGCAGCCGCCTGCGCATTGACCGCGCTCACCACGCCGCTGTCCCACGCATCCTGCGCCTCGCCGATGCGCGCGCTGGTGTGCGCCACCGCGCAAGCAGCGATGCCGTCGGCCTGCAGCAGTGCGAGCGCAGCGATGCCGGCGCGGTCCTTGCCGATGCCGGCGTCGTTGAACACGTACAACAGCGCGGGCACTACGCGCGCGTAGGGCACCACGCTGGCGCCGCCGTGCGAGCCGGTGACAACTACGTGGCCGGCGTGCGCGGCGGTCACCTGCGTGACCGTGTCGAGCAGCGTCAGCGGCACGGCGCCGCGCGCCCTACTTGATCAGCCCCTCGGCCTTCAGCGCCGCCTGCACCGCCGGCCGCGCGCTCACGCGGGCGACGAATTCGACCAGCCCGGCCCGGGGCGCGAGGTCGAACTTGACCCAGCGCGACCAGTTGAGCACGTTGAACAGATAGCCGTCGGCGACCGTGAAGTGGGCGCCCATCAGGTACGGTTTGGTGCCCAGTTGCTGCTGCAGGTAGTCGAGCCGCCGGGTCAGCGTTTCGCTGAGCGCCGCGCGCGTCGCCTCCGGCAGATCCGGCTTGAACAGGGCGCCCATCGGGCGGTGCAGTTCCATCGCGATGAAGTTCAGCCACTCGATCAGGTGGTAGCGCTCCATGGTGCCGGCCGCCGGCGCCAGGTGCTTGTCGGGCGCCTCGTCGGCGATCCACTGCAGGATCGCCGCCACCTCGGTCAGCGCGCTGCCATCGTCGAACTGCAGCGCCGGCACGTAGCCCTTGGGATTGACGCGCATGTAGTCGGCGTCGTCCGCGGTCTTCTTGGTCTTCAGGTCCACCTTCTCCAGGCCGAACGCAAGCCCGGCTTCGCGCAGCGCGATGTGCGGCGCGAGCGAACAGGCGGCGGGGCTGTAGTAGAGCTTCATCACGACTCCCTTGAGTTGGAGCCACGATCATAGGCGGCGCGCGCGGGCGCACCGCCGCGGTCCGGCGCGTCGCGCGTCAGGCGTCGTCCAGCGTCTCGACCGCGCGCACCAGCAGGCGGCCGGTCTCGAGGATCATCCAGGCGATCAGCGCGAACAGCAGGGCACGCAGCGAGGCGCCGCCGATCGCGGGCAGCGTGTGCACCGCCGGACCGAGCAGCCATTCGGCGGCGATGCCAAGGGCGAGGGCGAACTTCAGCATGGTGGATGGCGGATGGCGTGCGACCGACGCACACCCCCTCACTGCGGTATCGGCCGGCGCCATCCGATCTTGAGGGCTGGCTGGCGCCGTGGCCTGCGCCGCCGCACCGGCACCGTAGCCGCAGGGCGCTGCTTCAGCGCGGCAGCGGCGCCAGCAGGGCCGGCGGAATCTGCGCCTGCGGATAGGCGCGGCGCAGCGCCTGCAACTCGACTTCCGCCTCGGCGTCACGCCCGGCGCGGCGCAGTTCGGCGATGCGTTCCAGCCACAGGGGCAGCGGCCGCGGCGGTGGCTCCTCGCCGAACAGCCGGCGTTCCACCGGCTGCGTGCGCACCTGTTCCTCCGCACGGACCGGCGGGACGGCCGCTTCCGCCTGCGCCGCAGCGGCCGCAGAGGGGCGCGGCGCGGCTTGCCGTGCGGGGTGCGTCGGCAAGGCCACGCTGTCCGCGGTCGGCGGCGCTGTGGCCGGTTTTGCGGGTGCGGGCGTGGCAGCGCCGGCCGCGGGCGACTCGGCCGAGGCCGGAGCAACCAGCGCTGCGGCCGCTCCCGGTGGCGCTTCGCGTGCGGCAGGCGGCCGGCCCGTGCGGGGCGGCGCCCGCTTCCGACAACGCGGCCGGCGGCGCCGGCACGGCCTCCGACCCTGCGCCCGACGCGTTGCGCTGGCGGTTCGCTGCGTCTTCCGCACGCGTCGCAGCGGAGGCCGCGGGCCGCGACGACTCGGCGGCGGCTTTCGCGGTCGGCACCGAGGGCGCGGTGGCCGGCAACGGCGCGGTCGACGCTGCTGTCGCCTGCCGCCGGTGGCGCCGGGTTCACGGCGGCGCCCGCCGGCGCCGTCGCCACGATCGGCGCCGGGTCCGGCGCCGGGTCGAACTGCGCGGCAAGCTGCCACGCGAGGGTGCCGACCAGCAGGCTGGCCGCGAGCGCGAGCGGCGCGCGGTAGCGAAATCGCACCGGCGCGCTGCGCGTCGATGCCGCCGCAGCGAGGATCGCGGCGCGCGTTGCGGGCCGCGGCGCCTCGGCAGCGTCCGCGCCGGGCGCGCCGGCCGCCGCCGGCCCACCCGCTGCACGATCTGCGGCCCGATCTGCCGCCTGACTCGTAGCCCGATACGCAGCCCGATACGCAGCCAGCACCTCGACATCGTGCAGGTCGCCGCGGTCGTTCGGCGCGGCCTTGGGATCGCTCGGTTCGCTCATCGCCAGTCCTTCATCGCCAGGCCGCCAACGTGGCGCGCAGCTTCGCGAGCGCATAGCGCAGCCGGCTCTTTGCCGTCTCCATGCCGACGCCAGTCAACGCGCCGATCTCCGCCAGCGTCAGCTCGCCTTCAGCATGCAGAAGGAATACCTCGCACTGCTCGGCCGGCAACTGCTCGACCGCGCGCAGGAAGGCCGCGCCCTGCGCGCGCGTGAGCGCCAAAGCCTCGGGTTGCGCCGCCGGCTCGGCCGGCAGCCGGTCGAGCAGCGTTTCGGCATCCGCTTCATCACAGTCGTTCGCAGCCGGCGCGTCGAGGCTCGTCACGGGGCGCCGCGCACGCCAGTGGTCGATCAGCTTGCTGCGCGCGATGCCATACAGCCAGGTGGTGAAGCGCGCGCGCGGCGCGTAGCCGGCCGCGTTGCGCACCACCGCCAGCCACACCTCCTGGTGCAGTTCGTCAGCGAACGCGTCGCCGTCGGCGCCGAGCGAGCGGCGCAGGAAGCGGAACACCGGCCGCTCGTGCTTCTCGTACAGCGCGTTGAAGGCGGCGGCATCGCCGGCGGCGTAGGCCAGCATCAGCGCCGCATCCGCATCGTGCGTCGTCGCACCCGCGCCCACGTGCAGGGGCGCGGAACCGGCAGCCTCGGCGCGCGTGTCGTCCACGGCACCGATTATCGGCAATGCGCCGACGCGCACGCACGCAGCGCACGCACGGCCGGCCGCCAGGCCACCCGGCGCGGTCACGACCGACGGCCCGCCGTGGGCAGCGCGCGCCGGCTCATCGCGGCGGATCGGGCGCGAAGCCCAGGCTGCCGGGGAACGGATTGGGCTGCGGCCGCGCTGGCGGCACCGGAATCACGCCCAGCGCGATCAGGTTGGCGCGGCTGTCGTAATGGATGCTGATCACCTGGTCCGGCTGCGGGCGCGCGCGCAAGAAGTCGGTGTAGGAGACCTGCGAGGTCTCGCTGCGGCCATGGCCGGTGCCCAGGCGCTCCTGCAGGCGACGCGGCGCGCTGGCGTCGGCCGCGGCTTCGGCGGTCGCCAGATCGGTCGCGTCGCGCGCCTTCTCGGCCGCGCTCGCCGCGCCGGCCGCACCCGAGGCGGGCGCGGCCTCCGCCGACTGCTCGTTGGACCCGCCGCGGCGCGACTCCGATCGCGCCTCCGAACGCGTCGACGGCGCCAGCATCTGCGGCTCGGGCCGGACCGCCTCGCGGAACAGCGCCACGCCGATCACGCCCACATCGTTCGGCCGGCCGGTGCGCGCCGCGTACGAGTCCGACAGCGCGGTGAACTCGAACGCGGCGATCCGCTCCTGGCTCTTGCGCCAGCCGCGCACCTCGTAGCGCTGGCCCGGGTCGAGCACGTAGCCGGTCTGGTGCCAGCCCGCGGTCTCGCCGGACACCGCGTTGACGCCGTCGACCGCGACCACCGCCAGTACCCGCCCGCCGCTGCGGTTGCGCACCGCCACGGCATAGCGCGCGCCGGGCGTGCCGGCCACGTAGCGGCGGCCCTGGTGCTGGTAGATCGGCAGTCGCTGGCCGGTGTCGCGATCGATGATTTCGATCTCGGACAGCGGCCCCGTGATGCGCGCGCTCTCGGGGACGACATGGGCATGCACCGGGGCACAGCCGCTGGCCAGAGCGGCCAGCGCCGCGCCGAGGGCGCTGGCAAGCAATGAACGTCGCAGCATGAAACTCTCTCTCCTGGATGGGTTGGGATCGTCGGATCGGATGCGTTCGGGGCCGGCACGCACGCGGGCCACATCGCGTTGAACGGGCGATCGGGCGGAACAGGGTTAAGTGCGGAGCGGGCGCGAAGCAGGCGCAGGTCGAGCGCGGGAGGTCCGCGGGTAAACCGGCTGCAACGCGGCTCGGGCTGGCGCGTGATTTGTGCCGACGGCGCCTAAACTGCGGCCCCGATGCACACGCGCGCGCTCGTTCTGTTCTCCGGCGGCCAGGACTCGACCACCTGCCTGGCGTGGGCACTGGCGCGGTATGCGCACGTGGAGACGGTGGGCTTTGACTACGGCCAGCGCCACGCGATCGAACTGGCGCAGCGGCTCACGGTGATCGAGCGGCTGCGCGCAGCGTTTCCCGACTGGGCGACGCGGCTCGGAGACGATCACTTCGTCTCGATGCGCGAGCTGGCGCAACTGTCGGACACGGCGCTGACGCAGGCCGCCGAGATCCGGATGGGCGCGGCTGGCCTGCCCAACACCTTCGTGCCGGGACGCAACCTGCTGTTCTTCACGTATGCGGCCGCGATCGCCTACCGACGCGACCTGACGCTGCTGGTGGGCGGCATGTGCGAGACCGACTACTCGGGCTACCCGGACTGCCGCGACGACACGCTGAAGGCGCTGCAGGTGACGCTGTCGCTCGGCATGGACCGCCGCGTGGTTTTGGAGACGCCGCTGATGTGGCGCGACAAGGCCGCCACCTGGGCGCTCGCGCACGAACTCGGCGGCGCGCCGCTGGTGGAGATCATCCGGCGCGACACGCACAGCTGCTACCTCGGCGCGCGCGACGAACACGACTGGGGCGCCGGCTGCGGCACCTGCCCCGCCTGCGAGCTGCGTGCGGCCGGCTGGCGGCGCTGGCGCGAACGAATCTCTGTTGCGACGCCGGACGAGCGCCGCCACGCCGCGTGATGCCATGCGCTTCGAGCACCTGATCGAGATCAACGACCCGCTCAACCCGCTGCTCGACCCGCTGTCACGCGCACAGTTGTGGCGCGGGCTGGTGCGGCGTGCCGAGCACCCGTGCGAGTTCGTGCTCGGCCTGGATGGCGCGCAGATCCACGCGCGCATCGAGGACGGCATCGAGACCGAGCTCGCGCGCACGCTCGACTTCGGCGCCTTCCAGGTGCATGACCGGGTGCGGCTGGCGCCGCTGTCGCATACCGAGATCCGCACCGAGGCCTCGGCGCACTTCCCCGCGAGCCGGCTGCTGATCCGCATCGAGGAGCCGCAGCCCGACCGCCTGTACCTGCGCTTCCTGTACGAGTCGGACGTCGCCGACGGCAGCGGCGAACTCGATGCCACCACCGCCGCCTTGCGCAACCAGGCCTACGAGAGCGCGGACCTCGACACGGTGGCACGCATCCGCCGCCTGGCCGAGGACGGGGCGCTCGGATGAGGCGCACCGCCGCCGGTCCGACCCGCCCCGTGGCACGCTGTGCCCGGCCGACCCTTCCCGCCTGAACCGAGCCCGCCGCCGTGTCCGAACAGAAAGTCACCCCGAGCGCGATCGTGCGCTACCTCGATCGCTACGTGATCGGCCACGCAGAGGCCAAGCGCACGATGGCGGTGGCCGTGTACACGCACCTGCGCAAGGTGGCGCGCGCCCGACGCGACGGCAGCCGCATCATCAAGAGCAACATCCTGATGATCGGCCCCACCGGCTCGGGCAAGACCTTCCTGTGCGAGACGCTGTCGCGCGCGCTGCGCGTGCCCTTCGTCACCGCCGAGGCGACCTCGCTGGCGCAGGCGCGCTTCGTGGTCGACGAGATCGAGGCCATCATGCAGCGCCTGGTCGACGGCGCCGGCGGCGACCTGCCGCGCGCCCAGCACGGCATTGTGTTCATCGACGAGATCGACAAGCTGAAGGCGCGCGCTGCTGACTCGGGCGGCCGTTCCGGCGAGAGCGTGCAGCACGCACTGCTCAAGCTGATGGAAGGCTCGATGGTGCGGCTGGGCGACGGCCGCTACATCGACACCACGAACGTGCTGTTCATCTGCGGCGGTGCCTTCGTCGGGATGGAGAAGATCACCGCCAGCGGCCACACCTACGGCTACATCTCGACCACCGGCAGCGAGGACCTGGCGATCCTCGAGCGCCTGAACACGCGGGTGAAGCCGAACGACCTGGTCGAGTTCGGCCTGATCCCGGAGTTCACCGGGCGGCTGCCGATCACGGTGCGCTTCGAGCCGCTGACCAAGGACCTGATGGTGCGCATCATGACCGAGCCGCAGGACTGCCTGTACACGCAGTTCCGCGAACTGCTGGCGGCCGAAGGCGTGGAGCTGGCGGTCTCGGCCGAGGCCTTCGACCAGATCGCCGACCTCGCGGTGCAGTACCAGACCGGCGCGCGCAGCCTCCGCGGCCTGTTCGAGGAGCTGATGGCGCCTGCGATCTACCTGGTGCCCGACGATCCGACCATCCGTCGCGTGGAAGTGCACTCGATCTTCAACGAGCCGAAGATCATCCGCGGCGAGCCGCGCGGCTGAACGCACGTCGAAGCGTCCGCATGGGCGATCCGATGCTGTCCTTGCTGCACGGCGCGCTCGGCGAGTGCGACAGTCCCCTGTGCCTGGACATCGAGCCGCCGGAGGCGATGCTGCGCTCATCCAACAGCCTCTTCCTTCGCCGGCTGCCGCTGGAGGACGCCATCGGTCTCGCGGCGGCCCTGAAGCGCGCCGCGGCGCTCGACCCGTCACAGGACGAGCCGCAGTCGGGCAAGATCGTCATCGACGGATGCGACTTCGCCATCCATTGCTGCCCGCAGCTCACCGGCGAAGTCATCACGTTGCACCGGCTCGATTTCTGATCGTGCCGGCGGCCGTGGGCACAGGCGCGGCGCGGTTTCACGCAATCCGGAACTGCAACAACGGATCTTCCTATTCGTGCACGAGCAGCACCGGCACAGCTGAACGACGCGCCACCCCCTCGGCCACGCTGCCCAGCATCCAGCGCTCGGCGCCCGTGCGACCGTGGGTCCCCAGCACGAGCAGGTCGGCTGGCCAGCCTGCCGCTTCCGCCACGATCTTCTCGGCCACGCGCTGATTCGGCGCTTCGGTCTCGATCAGGCAGGACTCGGTCTCGACGCCGGCCGCGTGCGCCTGCTCCAGCGCGAGCGCAACGGTCTTGGCGCCCTGCTCACGGCGTGCGTCAGTCATCTGCTCTGTGTCGACTGCGAGTTCGGACCCCAGCACGAGCCAGCCCATGTCGACGACGTGCAACACCTTGAGCTTCGCACCAAAGGCCTTGGTGAGCGCGATCGCATGCGCCACGGCGCGAGTCGAACCGCGGCTGTCATCGACGGCCACCAGAATACGTGCGTACATCGGATACCTCCTTCTCTAGCCTCGCCGCGCGGCGCCCGCTGCGCCGAGCCAGTCCAGCACCGCGCCTGCGACGTCTTCCCAGCCTGGCTCGCCGACCAACCAGTGCGCATGATTGTCGAACGCCATGTAGGTCGCACGGTCCCCGTACTTTTGTGCGACCTGCTGGACCGCCCAGGCCGGCACGATGCGATCCTGCGCGCCGGCGATCACCAGCACCGGACAGCTCACCTGGGCGGCATCCACGCGCGATGCGCCGGTCGCGTCGAAGAACCAGTAGCCGATCTCGAACACGACCCGGCCCGAGTCGTAGACGAGCCGGTCGTAGAGCGGACGTCGCTGCGCTTCGGGGACGAGATGAAGCATCGAATAGGTCGCCTCCGGAAACGTCGGCCGCACCGGACGACGCCAGAACCCCCACGTCGTCTGGATCGACCAGAAACTGTGGACCACCGACGGCGCGACGGCGAAGATGCCCGCCGGTGCCGCGGGTGCGAGCAGCACGATCGCCTTTGCCAGCCCGCGCGCGGCCAGCATCTGCGCGAGCAGGCCGCCCATCGAGTGGCCCACCAGGATCGGCTTGGTCCGCAGTGGCTTCAGTTCCGCTTCGACCGCTGCCGCGTAGTCGAGCAGGCCGATGGTTGCCAGCCGTGGATCGGGCGTGCTGCGCGGATCCACGTCGTGGTACGGCAGCGTAGTGGCGATACAGCGGTAGCCCTGCCGCTCGAACACCGCGCGGTAGCTGGCCCAGTACCAGGGGCCGCCCCACAGGCCGTGGATCATGACGATCGTTTCAGCCATCTTCATCCCCTCGCCGAGGCGGTGTCCGTACCCGCGAAAGCTGCGCCCCCGGCAGCATCGCGCGGACGCCGGGCCCGTGACGCAGCGGCGCGGCAGTCGGCGATCGCGGCATCCAGCGTATTGGCCTTGCCCAGCACGACCTCGATCCCCGCGTCGCGCAGCGCATAGTCCGGCCCTTTGCCGTGCAGGTCTTCGCGCGAATACACTACGTCGATCTTCCGAGCGATCAACCACTCCGCGACGCGGATGCCCTTGGCGCGCTTGGCGGTCGCGTGCGGGTTGGCTTCCTCGCGGCGCTCGACGATGACCCCGTCGGTATGCCGCACGGTGACGAAAGCGAAGTAAGGCGCCTCACCGAAATGGCCGCTCATCGCCCCCTCGCGATCCGCGAGCGGAATGGCGCAGCGCACGGCGGGCGTCGCTGGCGACTCGATGTGCAGCAGGACGCGCTCCACGTGCGGCACCTGCGCGCGCACGGCGCGCTCGATGCGGGCCGTGACGATTTCCGCCCGCTCGACCTCGTCGGTGCGCAGCACCACACCCGCCTCGACGAAGCGGAACCTCCCCGCGTTGCGCCCCGTGATCCAGGCCACGTCGCGGATCGTCGCATCGGACTCGATCACGTGCCGTATCGCCGCCAGGAGGTCGGGCTCGAGCGATGCATCGAGCAGCACGCGCATCGCATCGCGCAGCAGCTCCCAGCCGGTCCGGACCACGGCGGCGACGATGATGGCCGCGGCGATCCGATCGAGCGGGACCTCGAGCCGCTCGGCACCGAGCGCGGCGAACGCCAACCCGGTCGTGAACACGTGAACCCGATACTCGCGGGCATCAGCGATCAGCGACGGCGAGTTGGCGGCACGACCCGCGCGCAGTTCGAAGTGACTGAACACCAGCGGCACGATGGCCGTGACGGCCAGCACCGCCAGCATCCACGGGTCGACCTGGACCGGTCCGCGCGTCGCACCGATGGCGTGACGAACGACTTCGCAGGCAGTGACGAACACCAACACTGCCAGCCCGGCGGCAACCAGGTTCTCGATCTTGTACAGGCCATAAGGAAACGCCTTCGACCGGCGCGCCGCGAGCTTGATCCCGACCAGGACGGCGATGGCGGCCAGGAGGTCGACCGCGTTGTGCACCAACTCGGCCGTCACGGCGAGACTGTTCGAGCGCACGGCAATCACCCCGTGCAGCCCCGCCAGCAGCACGTTGACCGCGATCGAATACCAGCCCCAGCGCTCGAGCTTCATGGCGCAGCCTTCCCGGCCAGCGCAGGGGCCAGCGCCGCGAGCAGACCGTACACGAGCACGCTGGCCGCAGCGCCCGCTGCAAAGTGAGCGCGATGCCCATGCCGCTGCGCCATGGGCAGCAACTCGTGCACGGAAACGAACAGCATCGCGCCGGCCGCCAAGGCCAGGAAGGCGCCGTTCAGGGAGGGCGACACGCCGACCGCGACCAACCCGATCACGGCGCCAATCGGCTCGGCCGCCGCCGACAGCAGCGCGGCGCCGAAGAGAGCCCGTCGCCGGCTGATGGCGACAACCGGCGCCGCCATCGCGAACTCCTCCGGCAGGTTATGCAGCGCGATGGCGATCGCCGTCACGAAACCCGCCGTCGGCGTGGCGACGTAGGCGTTGGCCATCGCAAAGCCTTCGGGCAGGTCGTGCAGCACCAGCCCCAGTACGACGAGGTAGGCCGACCGAATCATCACCGGATCGATCCCCGCGCCTTCGGTCACCAGATGGCGGTGGGGAATCAGACGGTGCGCCATCGCAATGACCGCCGCCCCGGCAGCCACGGCCGGCAGCATGAACGCCCAACCGGCATCGGCCAGCGCCGCAGGCAGCAACTCAAAAAGCGAGATCAGCATCATGATGCCGACCGAGAAGCCGATGCCGGCTGCGATGGCGCGATTGCTGGACCGCAGCCGCAGCGCCATGGCAACCCCGGCGGCGGTCGTGACGAACGAGAGCGTCGACAGCAGCAGAACCGCCGTCACGATCTGGGGTGTCATGGCCGTGGTCCTAGGCAAGCAGAGCGGGCATCGGGCGGACAAACCGCCGCGGGCGCCATCCCCCACTGCAGGGGGCGCTCATGGCCCATGGCCCAATCGCATCAGGGCGATCGTCCCGATGCCCGCCAGCAGCAGCGCAAGCTGCAGCAGCGAGTCCGACAGCGTCATCCGCCGGTGCAGCGCCGGGATCAGGTCCGCGAGCGCGATGTAGACGAAACTCGCGGCCGACAGCGCCAGGATGAACGGGATGGCCTGGCTCGCCCGCCCCATCCAGTAGTAGCCCGCGAGCGCGCCGGGCAGCGTGGCCGCGGACGAAAGCAGGTTGAGCCAGAACGCCTTCGCTCGGCCATAGCCGCTGTCGAGCAGGATGGCAAAGTCGCCGACCTCCTGCGGCACTTCGTGCGCGATCACGGCCAGTGCAGTGCCGATGCCGAGCGGCACCGAGACGAGGAAGGCCGCCGCGATGACGACGCCATCGACGAAATTGTGAAAGGCATCGCCGATCAGGATCAGCGGCGCCGCGCGGCCATGCGCTTCGCACTGGCCATCGTGGCAGTGACGCCAGAGCACCAGCTTCTCGAGGACGAAGAACAGCACCAGCCCCGCCAGCACGGTGGGCAGGATGGCCGCACCCGGAGCGCGCGCGAGCGCGGTCGGGAGCATGCCGAGCAGCGCAGCGCCAAGCAGCACGCCCGTGGCGTAACCGATCAGTGCAGGGACCACGGCCTGTCGGATCGCCGTCGGAAAGGCGAGCAGCAATCCCGCGCCAGCGGCCGCACCGACGCTACCCGCCAGCGCGCAGACGACCACCCATGTGAGGACCATCTGGCTTCAGCTCCGCGCCGCTCAGCGGCCATGCCGGCGCACCCCGGACCGTCACGGAAACTCGGGGATGTTCGGCTCCAACCCTTCGAGTTCGGCATCGGGATGGTGTCGGGCGACCAGCGCCTCGATCTCCTCGACGCGGTCACGCGGCACGTCGATCATCATCAGCAACTCGCCACGCGCGATCGCGCCTTCGAACTGCTCGAGCCGGCTGCTGGGCAGGCCGATGCCGACCATGCTCGACATCCAGGCGCCGAAGCCCGCCCCAAGCAAGGTAATCCCGAGCAGCGCGCCACCTCCGACGACGAGCCCCGCCGGCGGGAAGGTCACCGCGATCACGCCGGCCAACATGCCGGTCAGGCCGCCGGCGGCAACGCCGCGTTCCAGCGACGGAATCAGATCGCTGGTCTGCGCGACCTTCGCCTTAGGCAGGTCTTCCAGCGCCGTGTCCGCCTTTGCCAGAACGTGAATGCGACGCTCCTCGATGCGGGCCAGCAGAAGGTCGTCGACGATCGCCCTGGCCGCAGCGACCGTGGGTACAAGGAAGTAGATCCGACGCATCGTCTTTCTCCTCGGTGGCGTTCAAGCGCAGCGACGCGGGTTTCGGTCGCGATGCGCGCCAGGGAATGGTGTGCATGCCTTGCGACAATGCCGCTTGCCTTGCCTTCGACTGCGCGAAGACTCGGCGACTACTCATCACCCTGTTTGAACGGTACGCGGGTGACCATTCGCGCTCTTGACAGCGGGCAAGGCAGAGGCGCACGAGCCTGGGGAACAGTGACGCAAGGCGGCTTTGCGCGTTTGCCGACGACCCCGGCGTTGACGGACCTCAATCGCGGCCGAGCAAATCTGCGGACACTGAGACTGCGAAGGCCCAAGGCTGGCCGCTATCGTGTGCGGCTATTCGGGCGGTACCGAAAGGCAGTGCCGATCGATCGAAGAAAGGAGAGACGATGTCCAACGAGGGCCACCACGAACCGTTCGACAGACTGAGCGATGCGACGCGCGACATGCATCGCGCGCTGATCTCGCTGATGGAGGAACTCGAAGCCGTCGACTGGTACAACCAGCGCGTCGACCTGTGCAGGGATCCCGTCCTTCGGTCCATCCTCGCGCACAACCGCGACGAGGAGAAGGAACACGCCTCGATGCTGCTCGAGTGGATCCGTCGCAACGACGGCGCATTCGAGAAGGAGATGCGCGACTACCTTTTCACCGACAAGCCGCTCACCCACGACTGAGCCGCAGGCTGCGTTGCCGGAGATCCCGGAACGGTCGGAGCGTCGACGCCGTCGCCGCTACTTGAGGAACTGCGACTCTCCGCGGGCGAACGCCATCACCGTGCGCACGAGGACCCAGCCGATCACGGCCGTGGCCAGAATCAGCAGCGCCGCGCCGGCCCCGCGATACATCGCCAGGCCTGTGCGCTCGGCCATCGCCAGCGTGGCCACGGTGATCGCCGCCAGCGGAAACGTGTAGCCCCACCACGACATGAAGAACGGCAGCCGGATGAACTGACGCGCCTGCGACAGCAGCAGCAGCGTCAGGAAGGCGCCGAAGCCGTACAGCACGTGGGCGGCGGCATCCAGCGTGTCGGTGAGCAGCACGTACGACAGGAAGCCGATCGCCGGCGGCGGAATCAGGATGAACAGCAGCGGCCGCATGCGCTCCGGCAGCGGCTCGGCGAAGAACAGGCGGCCGAACACGATCGGCAGGAGCACCAGCCAGAAGCCCATGCCGATGCCGAAGAACAGCCACGACACCGCCTCGTAGCCCAGGCGCACGCCAGCCAGCGGCACCAGCACGTTGCCGACGGCCGGAACGAACCACGCCGGGTTGGCATGCGCGGGCTGCAGATCGGTGCGGGTGATCCAGCGCCCGACGATGGCCAGCGTCAGCAGCAGGTGGGCCAGCGTGCCGACGCTCCACAGCACGCGCGCGATGCTCGGCAGCCCGGCGTTGACGGCCACGATCGCGAGCAGCAGGAGGCCGATCGAGATCGTCGGCACCATCGCCGAGCGCACCGGGTGGTGCCATTCGCTGGCCACGGCGCTGCGGTGATTCGTCCACTTGGCCAGATAGACCGCCGCGATGCCGAGATACAGAAGCGCCGCCAGCAGGCCGATCGACGCGCCGACGATTGCCGGCAGCCCGAGCACGTGTGCGCCGCGCTGCCAGGCGACGGCGAGCCCGGCGACACCCATCACGCTGGCGAACAGGGTCACCGGCAAGCGCGCCAGCAGCGGCTGCACGGCAGGCGGGAGGGCTGAAGGGGCGGCGGTGGTATTCATCGTGGCGAGAGGCGAGAAGCGGCGAGCGCGAATGATGTCGGCCAGACGGCGCCTTCCGGTGTGACGGCAATCACCGGTCCGGGAGCAGACCGCAGGCCTGCTGCGCAAGGTCAACAGTAGACCGCACCCTCGAACAGCCGCCGTGCGGTCCGGTAGAACGCGCCGCGCACGGCGTGCCACTCGCTGCCACGGCGCTCGACCTCGGCCGCCACCGTCAGCACGCCGGAGGGCATGCCGAGGCGCAGGGCATTCGCATCGGCGCCGCGGCGTGTGGCCGCGTGCACCAGCGTGCCCTCGAGCTGCGCCGCCACCGCGATGCAAACCGAGGCGGTCAGCGGCAGCGCGCGGTGCGGCTGGTTGCTGGAGATCATCCGCACGGCGAGGTCGCAGGCATCGGCCGGCATCGCATCACCGGCGAGCGTGGTCCACGGGGCCGGCGGCGCCACGATTCCGATCGACGGCGTCGTGACCTTGGCGCGCGCGGTCTCCAGGTCGCGAGCGATGCCCATCGCCACACTCGCCTGCGCGCGCAGCGCGAGCAGCCGATCCATCAGCGCGCGATCAGCCTCGATCGCCTGCGGCGACTCGGTGCCGGCCAGCCCGAGATCGGCGGCGCGCACGAACACGCAGGCGTTGGCGGCGTCCACGCAGCTGGCCGCGATGCGGCCCGCACCCGGCACGTCGAAGACGTCCACCACGCGCCCGGTCGGCAGCAGCTTGCCAGTGATCGCACCTCCGGGATCGAGGAAATCGAGCCGGATCGGGCTACCGGTGCCGGCCACGCCGGGGATCGCGAGGCTGCCGTGCTCCACGCTGCGGCTGTCGGCCACACGGAAGGTCGAGGCGATCAGCTTGCCGGTGTTGGTGTTGTGGATGCGCAGCGTCACTTCGCCCGCCGCGTTGGGTGTCGGGCGAGTCAGGCCCTCGTCGTACGCGAACGGACCGACCGCCGAACTCATGTTGCCGCAGTTGCCGGCGTAGTCGACGCGCGCCTCGGTGATCAGCACCTGGGCAAAGGTGTAGTCGACATCGGCGTCCGGCCGCGACGGCGGCCCGATCACGCACACCTTGCTCACCGACGACAGGCCGCCGCCCATGCCGTTCAACTGCCGGCCCTGGGGATCGGGGCTGCCCATCGCCGCCAGCAGCAGCGCATCCCACTCGCCGCGGATGGCGGGCAGGTCGGCGCGCCGGAACATCAGCGCCTTGCTGGTGCCGCCGCGCATGAAGACGGCCGGCAGACGGACGGATGAGCGGGGCAGCAGATCGTTCATGGTCGCGACCGCGGGGAAGAGAGCGCGATTCTGATCGACGCGCGGCACCGACATGCCGCCTCGACCGGCGACCGCCACACGCAACCGCGCCGCGCTGCGTACACTCGACGCAATCATGCGGGTGCTGCTGGTGGAAGACGATGCGCTGCTCGGCGAAGGCCTCGCCAGCGGCCTGCGCTCGCTCGGCTTCGCCGCCGACTGGTTCCGCGACGGCAGCGAGGCCGACCACGCGCTGCGCAACGCACCCTATGACGCCATCCTGCTCGATCTCGGCCTGCCGGGCGAAGACGGCGTCACCTGGCTCAAGCGCTGGCGCGCGCGCGCCGATGCCACCCCGGTGATCGTGCTGACCGCGCGCGACGCGCTGGACAGTCGTATCGGCGGGCTCGATGCCGGCGCCGACGACTACCTGATCAAGCCGGTCGCCCTGCCCGAACTGGCGGCACGCCTGCGCGCGCTGGCGCGGCGCGCGCGCGGCAGCGCCGACCCGGTGTGGCGCCACGGCGCGCTGACCTACCACCCGGCCGCCAAGCGCGCAGAGTGGCACGGCGCGCCGGTCGACCTCACGCAGCGCGAGGCGGCGCTGCTCGAGGTGCTGCTGACCCACCCGAACCGTGTGCTGTCCAAGGCGCAGATCGTGGAGAAACTGTACGGCTGGGGCGAGGACATCGAGAGCAATGCGCTGGAGGTGTTCGTCCATCACCTGCGGCGCAAGATTGCGCCCGACCTCGTGCGCACGGTGCGCGGTGTCGGCTACGCGCTCGGCGCCGCCGGCGGCAGCACGCCGGGCGAGTCCGCATGACGCTGCGCCGGCGCCTGCTGATGCTGCTGCTGGCGGCCGCGCCGCTGGTGTGGCTGATCACGTTGCTGCTGACGGTGCTGATCGCGCGCAAGGAGATCAACGAGCTGTTCGACACCCAGCAGGTGCGCCTGGCGCAGCAGGTGCTGGTGATCCTGCCGGCCGAACTCGCCCCCGACGGCGCACCGCACGAGCGGCCGCCGCCGCTGGCCGGCCTCGACCCGGGCGAGGCCGAGCTCAAGGACATGGCGATCGCGGTGGTGTCGAGCGACGGCCGGCTGCTGCTGACCGATCGCGAAGGCGCGCAACTGCCGCTGCAGGCCGCACCCGGCTTCAGCGGCGCCACGCTCGATGGCCAGGGCTGGCGCATCTACACGCTGGTCAGCCGCGACGGCCGCTGGCGCGTGGTGGTCGGCCAGGCGATGGAAGAGCGCGACGAGTTGCTGGCCGACCTGCTCGCCAGCCAGGCCCTGCCCGGGCTGCTGGCGCTGCCCTTGCTGCTGGCCGCAATGGCCTGGGCGGTGCAGCGCGCGCTGCGTCCGCTCGAGGCGCTGCGCGACGACCTGCAGAGTCGCGCGGCCACCGACCTGCAGCCGCTGCACGCGGCCCACGTGCCGGGCGAGCTGCAGCCGCTGGTGACCTCGATGAACGCGCTGCTAGCCCGCATCGAGCAGGCGCTCGCCCACGAGCGGCGCGTGACCGCCGACGCCGCGCACGAACTGCGCACGCCGCTGGCGGCGCTGCGTGCGCAGTGGGAAGCGGCGCAGGCGGCGACTGATTCCGCGGTCCGCGGACAGGCACAAAAGCAGGTCGGCGCCGTGATCGAGCGCCTGTCGCACCTGGTCGATCAATTGCTGCAACTGGCGCGCGCGGAGGGCGAAGATGCGGCGCGGGTCGGCGCGCTGGCACCGATCGACTGGCAGCGGGTGATCGAGTCGGCCCTGTCGGACTGCCTGCCGCTGATGGAAGCGCGCGGCAGCGACGTCGAAGTGGACTGGCCCGACCACGGCATCGCGCCGCTGCCGCTGACGGGCAGCGACCCGCTGATGACGACGCTGCTGCGCAACCTGATCGACAACGCGCTGCGCTATTCGCCGCCGGGCGCCACTGTGCGCGTGCGCCTGACCGGCGATGCACTTCTAGTCGAAGACAACGGGCCGGGCCTGGGCACCGAAGAGCTGGCGCGCCTGGGCGACCGCTTTTACCGGCCGCCCGGCCAGGCGCAGACGGGCAGCGGCCTGGGCGTGTCGATCGTGCGCCGCATCGCCGAGCTGCACGGGCTGGCGATGCACGCCGCCAACCGCCCGTCCGCCGAGGGCAGCGGCTTGCGCGTGGTGCTGCGTCGCGATTAGCTGGCCGGCCCGCTGGCGCCCGGCGCGGGCGCGCCGCTAGCGCACGTGCGTCGAGGCCGCCACTGCGGCCATGCGCGCGCCGCTGTCGTGCAGCGCGCCACTGTGAAAGGCGCTGCTGGCGCCCTCGTAGTACGCGATGGCCCGCTGCACGGCGGCCTGCGACTGGGCATCGTTCGGTTGGACGGCGCCGGTCGCCGGATCGATCACCCGCACCTGCCGCTTCGGCCGCAGCTCGACCAGCGCATCCAGCTGCAGCAGCCCCACCGTCTGGTAGTTGGCCAGCAGCGCGCGCGGCTGGCGCGCCCCGTCGGTGAGGATGTCGCGGCCGAAGAACTTCGAGCGGTACGACACGTTCAGCAGCGCCAGCAGCGTCGGGGCGACGTCGATCTGCGAGGCCATCGTGTCGATGCGGCGCGGCGCGATGTGCTTCGGCGCGTAGACGAGCAGCGGGATGTGGAAGCGGTCGGGCGGCAGGTCGGTCTTGCCGCGCGACGACGCGCAGTGGTCGGCCACGATCACGAACACGGTGTCGTCGAACCAGGGCCGGGTCTTCGCCTGGTCGATGAACTGGCCGATCGCCCAGTCGGTGTACTTGACCGCGCCGTTGCGGCCGGTGCCCGGCGCGATGTCGATGCGACCCGCGGGATACGAGAACGGCCGGTGGTTGGAGGTGGTCATCACGTGCGCGAAGAACGGCGTGCCGGCCGCATGGCGCCGGTCGAGTTCGCGCAGCGACAGCTTGAACAGGTCCTCGTCGGCCACGCCCCAGATGTTCTCGTAGCTGATCTCGTCCTTGGCGAGGCTCGAGCGGTCGATCACCGTGTAGCCGTTGCCGCCGAAGAACGCCTGCATGTTGTCGAAGTAGCTGTAGCCGCCGTACAGGTAGATCGGCTCGTAGCCCTGTGCCGCCAACACGCCGCCGAGCGAGAACAGGTTGGCGTTGTCGGGCCGCTTGACGATCGAATGGCCCGGCGTGGGCGGCACCGAGAGCGTCAGCGCCTCCAGCCCGCGCACCGTGCGCGTGCCGGTGGCGTACAGGTCGGTGAAGAACAGGCTTTCGGCCGCCAGCGCATCCAGCCGCGGCGTGATGCCGTCGCGATTGCCGAATGCGCCTAGGAAGTCGGCGCTCAACGACTCCACCGACACCAGCACCACGTTCAGCCGCTTCATCGGCCCGGGTGCCGTCACCTCGCGCTCCAGCGGGAGCGCCGCGGTCGACGCGGGCTGTGCATGCGGCGCACCGCCGAACCACTCCTCCTGCAGCACGCGCGCGGTCGCCTCCGGCGCCTGGGTCTTGTAGAACTGCGCGTAGTCGATCTCGTTGTGGCGGAACGCGTGCAGGAACTCGAAGATGCCGTTGCCGGCCAGTTGGGTGCTCGGCAGGTTGTCGGTGAAGTCGCGCGCGCGCACGCGTCGAGCGCGCTGACCGACACCACCGGCAGCAGCGCCAGCACGCCGAAGTGCAGCGCGCGCTGCCGCAGGCGCGTCGGCAGCGCGGCGGGCGCACCGGCCCGCCACAGCGCCCGCGCACCGAGCGCGAACAGCGCCAGCGCCGCCAGGCCGACCGCCGTCAGCAGCAGCGGCAGCGAGTAGCTCTGGCGGATGTTGCCGATCACCTCGTTGGTGTAGACGAGGTAGTCCACCGCGATGAAGTTGAAGCGGGTACCGAACTCGTTCCAGAACACGAACTCGGCGGCCGAGACGAATACCAGGCCGGCCGCCAGCAGCAGCGCCAGCAGCAGCGCCACCGCACGCAGCAGCGCGGCACCGCGCGGCGTGTCGGGCACGAGCCAGGCCGCCAGCGCCAGCGGCAGCATCACCCAGGCGCCCACAGTCAGGTCGAACAGCGTGCCCAGGAGCAACCAGCCGGCCAGGCGCTGCGGCGCGAACGGGCTCCAGTCGCCGAAGTGCACCCCGTTGAACAGGGCCAGGCCGATGCGCGTGGCGAGCGACAGCAGCAGGAAACCCGCCAGCACGATGCCGGCCAGGCGGAAGCGGCCGGGAAACAGCGCGTCGCGCACAACGGCAGCGGCACGCCGCACGGGTACGGGTCGATTGACTGGCATGATCGTTGTCCCTTCCTGCTGTTTCATGTGGCCCGGGCGTGCCTGTCGAGCGGTCCGTTTTCGTGAACTCGCGGTCCGCCGTGGCGGCGCCGGAGCGCGCCGTCTGGGTGGCACTGGGCATTGGCGTGGCCGTGCTGCTCGGCCTGGAAGCGACCCGGCTCGACATGGCGCTGGCACGACCCTTTTTCGATGCCGCCGCCGGCGATTTCCGCTGGCGCGAACACGTCTTCTTCACGCGCGTGTCGCATGACGGGCTGCGCCTGCTCTCGGGCGCGGTGCTGCTGTGGCTGCTGCTCAGCCTGTGGCGTCCGCTCGGCGTGTTGCGCCGGCTGCCGCCCGCGGCACGGCTGTACCTGGTGGCCAACGTCGCGCTGTGCCTGATCGCCCTGCCGCTGCTCAAGCGGGCGAGCTGGTCGCATTGCCCGTGGGACCTGACGCTGTTCGGCGGCCCCGCGGACTACCTGCGCCTGCTGCAGTGGCCGGGCCCGCAGGACACGCGCGGCCGCTGCCTGCCCGCCGGCCACGCGCTGTCGGCCTTCGCCTACGCGGCCGGCTGGTTCGCATTGCGTGCGCACGCGCCGGTCGCCGCGCGCTGGTGGCTGGCGGCGGTGCTGCTGTTCGGCGCCTGGGCCGGCCTGGCGCAACAGGCGCGCGGCGCGCACTTTCTCAGTCATACGCTGTGGTCGCTGTGGCTGTGCTTCGCACTGGCCGCGCTGACCGCGCTCATCGTCGCGCATTGGACCCGACCGCATTGAGGCGGTACGCGGCATTCACGCGGCGCGCGCCTTGGCCAGCAGCGCCTTCACCTCGTCGCGCCGGCCGCTGTCGGCCAGCTCGCGCCCCGGACGTGCCGGCGCCGCCAGCGCGCGCTCCAGGTACGGCACCGCCTCGGCCGCCTTGCCGGTCTCGATCAGGTACTCGCCGTAGAAGTAGTTGGCGTCGATGCCGGTCGGGTTGATCGCCAGCGCCTTCTGCAGCAACTCCTTGGCCTTGGCCTTGTCGCCGAAGCCGACCGGCCAGCCCGGTACCTTGTAGTACAGGACCCCGAGCGAGTTGTAGGCCGAGCCGTCGAGCGCGTTGGGCGCAATCTGCAGCGCCGCCTCGTACTGGGCCTTGGCCTGCTTGACCAGGCCGAGCGCACCGAGCCCGCCGCGCGCGCCGGCCAGCGACGACACGATGATGCCTTGCCACACCAGCGGCTCGGCGCGGTTGGGGTAGGCGGCGACCACCTTGCCGGCCTTCTCGGCCAGCGCCTCGTACTGCTTTTCCTGCTGCGCGGCGGGGGTTTTGTACTTGACCACTTCCCACTCGCGCTGCAGCTGGGCGACATCGTCGTCGACCGGGGCCGCGAACGCGGCGGTGGCAAGGCTCAGCGCCGCACCAGCGGCAAGAAGGGACAGCAGCTTTTTCATCGTGATGCTCCGTGCAGGGTCTGGGAAGAAGAAAGCCAATCAGGCGGCAGGCAGCCGGGCGGCCGCGCGCAGCGCCGCCCCGTGCTTGCCGAAAGCGCGGTCGAGCCACGCCGGAAACACGCTGTTCAGGCGCACCGCGAGCGCTTCGGGAAAGCCGAGGAAGCGCTCGGCGGCGCCGTCCTCGAGCAGCTTCACCGCCGCGCGCGCGACCCACTCGGGCGCATCGACGTGGGTGCCGGTGGCGGCGTTGTAGGCATCGACGCGAGCGTCGTTGAAGGCGGTGCGCGTGGCGCGCGGCCCGAGGTACTGCACGCGCACGCTGGTGGCGGCCAGCTCGCGTCGCAGTGCCTCGGAAAAGCCGCGCAAACCGAACTTGCCGGCACCGTAGACGGCATACCCGGGCAGGCCGAGCCGGCCGAGCGTGGAGCCGATGTTGAGCAGGCGCGCCTCGGGCTGCGCCAGCAGCTGCGGCAGCAGTGCGCGCGCCAGCTGCATCGGGGCCACCAGGTTGGTGAGCATCACCTCGGCGATACGCGCCTCGTCCATCGCCGCGAACTCGCCGAAGCAGGGTGCGCCCGCGTTGTTGATCAGCACGTTGACGCCGCGGTCGGCGGCGGCCTGCGCTAGCGACTGGCGGTCGGCAGCGCGCGTCACGTCGGCCGGCAGCGCGAGCGCGCGGCTGCCCGCCGGGTAGCGGGCACCGAGCCGGGCCGCGAGCGCCGTCAACGGACCGGCCGAGCGCGCCACCAGCAGCACCTGGGCGCCGGCCTTCACGAGTTCCTCGGCGATCAGCGCGCCGATGCCGCCGGAGGCGCCGGTCAGCAGCACCGACATGCGGGCGGCGATCATGCGGCCTCCGGCAGCGGCTGGGCGGTGCGCGCTGCGGACGGCAGCGGCAGGCTGCGGAACACGTCGCCATACAGCCGGTAGAACAGGCGCGTGGCGTGCACGATCGCGGCCTGGTCCTGCGGATCGTCGATCGCATTGACCAGCTGCTCGAAGTGCGCGGTGTGTTCCTGATCGAGCGTGCCGTGCGAGCGCAGGTAACTGAAGGCGGCGTCGGGCAGGGCCAGGCCGTGCTGGATACGGTCGGCCGCGGCCAGCGCCAGCGCCACGCTGGTGCCTTCGAGCACGTGCACCATGCCGAGGAAGCCGAGCGGGTTGCCGCGCGCGATCGTGTCGTAGGCGTAGGCGACCATCACTTCGGTCGCCGCTGCGGGCTGGCCGTGGCGCACCGCCTCGGCGTCGCCGCCGGCGGCCGCGATGTCGTCGAGGATCCACGCGTCGTGGCCGGCCTCCTCGGCGATGTACTCGTCGAGCGCCGGCCGCATCCACGCCAGCCGCTCGGGCAGACGCGCGCGGCAGGCCTCCAGCAGCGGCACCGTGTGGCGCACGTGGTGGTAGGCCTCGCGCAGGAAGGCGAGATAGCTCGGCACCGAGACCTCGCCGCGCAGCGCGCCCTGGATGATCGGCGCGCCGATCAGGCTGGCGCGATCGGCAGTGGTCGCCGCGACCAGCCGCTGGAAGAAGAGGGTGGAGTGGGTTGTCATGGTGAAGGCGGCCGCGCCGCGAGGCTCGGCAATCGGTAGCAATGAGGGTTGCAAGGAGGTGTCCGCGCGCGCCGGGCGCGCGCGCAGCGCACGGCCGAGGGCAAGCACGGCGGCGCGTTGCGGGCGGCCGTTGGCGGTGGCCAGGCCGCTGGCGACGTTGAAGGGTTCATGCGCGCACACCCAGTGGCCGATACGCGCGTAGTCGGGCAGGGTGGCATTGGCCGCGGTCACCGCGGCCGCCAGGGTGTGCTCGACGCGCGCGGCGTCGGCACCGGCCAGCGGACTGGGCCACAGCACGGCCCACAGCGTCGCTTCGCCATCGCCGAGGACCACGGCGTGCGCGATCGCCGGCTGTGACTGCAGCACGGCTTCGACCCACTCGGGCGAGACGTTGCGGCCGTAGCCGGTGATCAGCACGTTCTTCTTGCGGCCGTGCAGGTGGACGAAGCCGTCGGCGTCGATCGTGCCGAGGTCGCCGGTGGGCCACCAGTTGTCATCACTGCCGGCATCGCGCGCAGGCATACCGACGTAGCCCAGCATCAGCGGCCCGCCGATCAGCAGTTCGCCATCGGCGGCCACGCGCAGCCGCGCATGCGGCAGCGGCCGGCCGGCGCTGCCCGGCCGATCGGCCCCGGGCAGGTTCAGCGTCTGCACCGACGCGCCTTCGGACAGGCCATAGCCTTCGTAGGCCGGCAGGCCGCACGCGCGCGCCTGCTGGATCATTGCCGCGCCGACCGTGGCGCCGCCGACCGCGACCAGCTTCAGTGGCGTTGCGCCGGCGCCGCTGTGCAGTCGCCACCCGGTCCACAGCCGCAGCATCTGCGGCAGCACGATGGTGCTGTGCGCCGCGTACGAATCGATGGCCGACTGCAGGCGCGCTGGATCGAAGCGCGAGGAGCCGGTCAGGCCGACCGCGGCGGTGGGCAGCGCGACGCAGGCGGCGCCGGCAGCGAGCGGCGCATAGACGCCAGCGAGGTTTTCGAGCAGCACGGCTAGCGGCAGCGCGTTCAGATGCCGCGCGATGGCCAGCGGCGCGAGCGCCTGCGCCAGTCCGTCGGCCACCGCGAGCATCGCGTCCGCGGCCAGGCACACGCCCTTGGGCTGGCCGGTCGTGCCGGAGGTGAAAGTGATCTTCGCGCAGCCCGCAGGCAGCGGCACCGGCAGCGGCGACGTCAAGCGGCCCAGCTGCAGCGTCGCGCCGGCGACCACGATCGGGGACGGCGGGGTTGCCATCGGCAGCACATCGGCGGCGTCGGCGGTATCGGAGGTATCGGCCAACAGGGCATCGGCACCCGCGGCCTGCAGCGCATGGGCGGTCTGCGTCGGCGTGAAGAACATGGGCAGGGGCACGTGCACGATGCCGGCCGCCAGCGCCGCCAGGTCGGCCACGATCCAGGCCGGACCGTTGTCGAGGCGGGTTGCCAGCACGCGCACCTCGCGCTCGCGCAGCGACGCGGCCAGCTCATCGACGGCGCCGCGCAGCGCCGCGTAGTCGAGCGTGCCGCGTGCGCCGATCACGGCCGGTGCTGCACCCGGATGCGCGGCCAGCCGCGCGAAGAAGGCCGTGCGGTTCATGGCGCGCGCGCAAAGCGCGCGAGGTTGCTGCGCACCTCGCCGGCCAGCACCATCGGCGCGTGGTCGTAGTAGGTGCCCCAGTCGGTGGCGCGCTCGCCCAGCACGGCTGGATCGGCCTGCCCCAGCGCCAGCGGGCGGATGCGCAGACGCTCGAAGATCACGCGCAGCTCGCGGGTGGCGGTGCTGACCACCCACTGGAAGCCCTCGGCGGCAAGCTGCCTGCCGAGGTGCGCCATCAGGCGCCGACCCTGGCCCGGCTGCACCGAGGCGAAGTGGCCGACTTCGGCAATGGCGGCGCGCGCCACCGGCACGCCGGTGCGTGCCGCGATCGCCTGCTCGACCGGCTGGTCGAGGTAGTGCTCGAGGAACAGCGGCTCGCTCGCGCAGCGGTAGCCGGCGGCGGCGGTGATCAGCCCGTCATCGTCGACCAGGCTCACCAGCGTGGGCGTCAACTGGCGCACGCGGGCGCCGTAGTGCTGCGCATAGACCTCGCGCACGAAGGTCTCGACCCGGCTGCGGGCCGGCGTGGCGGCGCGGTGGACGACGAAAGACGGCGGCGCAGCGACGCGCTGGCCAGGCAGGACGAGGGGTTCAGCGAGATACACGGGCGGCTCCAGAGACACTGGAGCGCACCGTAAAGAACCGAGGTTAACCGCGACTTAAGGCCCGGCGCGGGTGCCCATCAGCCGGATGGACGAGAGCTGTGCCGACGAACGCAGCGGCGCAGGCGTCTGTGGCCCCGGGGTCTGAGCGCTCGGGCAGCGCCGAGGCGCAATGGCCGACCCGCAACCAATGCGCGCGAAGCATGCGCTCACATCGATAACCGCGGCGGCGGTCTTAGCCGGTGCGGCCGATGATCTGCGCGGTGGCGATCAGTTCCTCGAGCAGCGCCAGCGAGGCGCGCCCGGGAACGACAAAGGGGTCGAGCTCGGGCCGCTCGAGGTACTTCAGCAGCAGCGACGGGTTGATCTTGCCGAGGTTGACCTGGCCCATGGTCCAGTTGCCGAAGCGGCGTTCGGCGATTTCCTCGTAGTGCAGCAGCGTCACCTCGAGGTGGCGCTTGTCGCCGGCGATCTTGTTGTAGAGCGCGTTCACCGGCACGCGCCCCCCCTCAAGCACCTGCATGAAGACGCCGCCGCCGTGGCACAGCACGCCGGTGATGCCCAGGTCGGGGTTCTTGCTGCGCGACTGCGCGAGGATCGAGTCGATGGCGTCGGCGCCTTGCTTGGACGTGTCGAGGCGGCTGGCGTAGAGCAGGCGGACGAGCATGGGGCTGTTCTTCTCGGTTGAATTGACGGTGGCGCCGGCCGGCGCTCAGCCGGCGCGACGCTGGATCAGCGCCAGGAACTCGCGCCGCAGGTTCGGATCCTTCAGGAAACTGCCGCGCATCACGCTGTTGATCATCTTGGAGTCGGTGTCCTTGACGCCGCGCCAGGCCATGCAGAAGTGGTCGGCCTCCATCACGAGCGCCAGGCCATCGGGGCTCATGCGCTCCTGCAGCAGGTCGGCCAGGTGCGTGACCGCCTCCTCCTGGATCTGCGGCCGGCTCATCACCCACTCGGACAGCCGGGCGTACTTGGACAGGCCGATCAGGTTCGAGTGCTCATTGGGCATCACGCCCACCCACAGCTTGCCGATGATCGGGCAGAAGTGATGCGAACAGGCGCTGCGCACGGTGATCGGGCCGACGATCATCAGCTCGTTCAGGCGCTCGACGTTGGGGAACTCGGTCACCGCCGGCTGCTCGGCATAGCGGCCGCGGAACACCTCGTGCAGGTACATCTTGGCCACGCGGCGCGCGGTCTCCTGCGTGTTGTGGTCGTTGTCGGTGTCGATCACCAGGCTTTGCAGCACGCCCAGCAGCTTGTGCTCGACTTCATCCTGCAGCAGCGGCAGTTCGCCGGGCAGGATATGCGCGGCGATGTTGTCGTTCGCATGGAAGCGCTGGCGCGCGGCGCGCAGCCGCTCGCGGATCTTGACCGACACCGGCACGCCGGCATCGTCGTCGTCATGCCCCGCAGACACGGTGCCTGTGTCGACGCTGGTTTGGCGGTTCTTGGCAGTGGTCATCGGCAGTGACGGGCGCGAATCGGAGAGATATCCTAGCCCGGATCGAACCGCTGCCGCGGCGCAACCATGACGGCGATGCGGGCCGGGCTTCCCGGTTTGGGCGGCCCGCCTGCAGCGCGCTAGCCGTAGCGCGCCAGCGTCAGCCCGTCGAGCGGCACCTCGGGCGCGCGGCCCGAGATCAGATCGGCGATCACGCGGCCCGTGCCCGCCGCCATCGTCCAGCCGAGCGTGCCGTGGCCGGTGGCAAGCATCAGGTTGGGATAGCGCGTCGGCCCGAGCACCGGCGGGCCGTCGGGCGTCATCGGCCGCAGGCCGCACCAGAACTCGGCGCGCGCCACGTCGCCGCCGGCGGGAAACAGATCGCGCACCACGTGCGTCAGCGTGTCCTTGCGCGCGGCGCGCGGCGCCAGGTCGTAGCCGGCGAGTTCGGCGGTGCCGCCGGCGCGGATGCGGTCGCCCAGCCGCGTCACCGCGACCTTGTGCGTCTCGTCCATCACGGTGGACTCCGGCGCACCGCTCACATCGGTGATCGGCACCGTGATCGAGTAGCCCTTGACCGGATATACGGGCAGGTCGATGCCAAGCGGCTTCACCAGCAGCGGCGTGTAGCTGCCGAGGGCACACAGGTAGTGGTCCGCTTCGATGCGACCGGCGCTCGTCAGCACACCGCTCACGCGACCGCCTTCGTGGGCGATCGCCTCGACCGCCGCGCCGTAGCGAAACGTCACGCCCAGCGACTGCGCCAGCACCGCCAGCCGCTGCGTGAACAGGTGGCAGTCGCCGGTCTCGTCGTTGGGCAGGCGCAGCGCGCCGACGAACTTCTGCTGCGTGCGGGCCAGCGCCGGCTCGACCCGGATGAAACCTGCGCGGTCGAGCACCTCGTAGGGCACGCCGTACTCGCGCAAGATGGCGACGTCGTTGGCGATGCCATCGAGCTGCTTCTGCGTGCGGAACAGTTGCAGCGTGCCCTGCGCACGGTCGTCGTAGGCGATGCCGGTCTCCGCGCGCAGCGCCTTCAGCACGTCGCGGCTGTACTCGGCCAGCGGCACCATGCGGCCCTTGTTGATCCGGTAGCGCGCCTCGGTGCAGTTGACGAGCATCCTCAGCGCGAAGCGCCACATCGCCGGATCGGCGAGCGCACGGATCACCAGCGGGCTGTGATGCATCAGCAGCCACTTGAGCGCCTTCACCGGCACGCCGGGGCCGGCCCACGGCGACGAATAGCCGGGCGAGACCTCGCCGGCATTGGCGAAGCTCGTCTCCAGCGCCGCACCCGGCTGGCGGTCGATCACCGTGACTTCGTGGCCCGCGCGGACCAGGTAGTAGGCGCAGGCGGTGCCGATCACACCGCTGCCCATGACAAGCAGTCTTATCGCGAAACCTTGTGGGTTGCTGCAGTGACGCCGGCGGATGCTACCGGCGCGGCCCGCAGGACCGTACAAAGAAGGGGATGCCACGCCATGGCATGGCGCTTGTGGCGCCCGACCAGCATCTGATCGGCGTCAGCCATGTCCGCCGCGCGACGCTCATCATCAGCAGCCGTTGACCGTCCGCGGAGTCCATCACCATGAGCTCGACCGAGGGTCCTGTCGCAGCGCCGCCGCGTACCGTGCCGATGCACGACCAGCGCACCGGTCTGGGCAAGGACGCACTGAGACGCGCCTTCCTCGACAACCTGTATTACATGCAGGGCAAGTTCCCGGGGCTGGCGACCAAGCACGACCACTACCTCGCGCTCGCCTACATGGTGCGCGACCGCCTGCTGCAGCGTTGGATCAGCAGCGCCGCCGACTACACGCGGCTCGGCGCACGGACGGTGGCGTACCTGTCGGCCGAGTTCCTGCTCGGCCCGCACCTGGGAAACAATCTTCTCAACCTCGGCATCGAGCCGCAGGCGCGCGCGGCGATGCAGGAACTGGGGCTGAGCTTCGAGGAACTGCTCGGACAGGAAGATGAGCCCGGCCTCGGCAACGGCGGCCTCGGCCGGCTGGCGGCCTGCTACCTGGACTCGATGGCGAGCCTGGAGATTCCGGCGATCGGCTACGGCATCCGCTACGAGTTCGGCATCTTCACCCAGCGCATCGTCGACGGCTGGCAGGTTGAGCAGACCGACAAGTGGCTGCGCCACGTCAATCCATGGGAACTGGCCCGGCCCGAATGGGCGGTCGAGGTGAAGCTCGGCGGCCACACCGAGCAGTACGCTGACAAGGCCGGCCGCCTGCACGTGCGCTGGGTGCCGGCGCACCGCGTGCTGGGCACGCCGTACGACACGCCGATCCTGGGCTATCGCAACCACACCGCCAACACGCTGCGCCTGTGGCGCGCGGAAGCGCCGGAGTCGTTCGACTTCGGCGAGTTCAACCGCGGCGACTACTACGGCGCGGTGCGCGCCAAGATCGTCTCGGAGAACATCAGCAAGGTGCTGTACCCCAACGACGAGCAGATCCAGGGCAAGCAGTTGCGGCTGGAGCAGCAGTACTTCTTCGTCGCCTGCTCGCTGCAGGACATGCTGCGCATCATGCACGGCCAGAACATCCCGCTCGAACGCTTCCACGAGAAGTTCGCGGTGCAGCTAAACGACACCCATCCGGCGATCGCCATCGCCGAGCTGATGCGCCTGCTGGTCGACGAGCACGGCATGGCATGGGACCCCGCCTGGCAGGTCACGCGCCAGACCTTCGGCTACACCAACCACACGCTGCTGCCGGAGGCGCTGGAGCGTTGGCCGCTGCTGCTGTTCCGCCATGTGCTGCCGCGGCACCTGGAGATCATCTACGAGATCAACGCGCGCTTTCTCGACGAGGTGCGGATGCGCTTTCCCGGCGACGCCGAGCGTGCAGCCCGCATGTCGCTGATCGACGAGTCGGGCGAGCGCTACGTGCGCATGGCCAATCTGGCTTCCGTGGGTAGCCACACCATCAACGGCGTGGCCGAGCTGCATACCGAACTGCTGAAGCAGGACGTGCTGGCCGACGTCCACGCGCTGTGGCCGCAGAAGATCACCAACGTCACCAACGGCGTGACGCCGCGCCGCTGGATTGCGCTCGCCAACCCGCGGCTGACGCGGCTGATCAGCGAAACCATCGGCGACGGCTGGCTGCGCGATCTTGCGCAGCTGAGCCAGCTCGAGCCCTATCTCGCCGACCCCGGCTTCGGCCGCGACTGGCGCTTCGTCAAGCGCACCGTCAAGGAGGACTTCGCGCGCCACGTGCGGCGCGCCACCGGCATCGCGATCGACCCGGCGTCGATGTTCGACGTGCAGGTCAAGCGCATCCACGAGTACAAGCGCCAGCACCTGAACGTACTGCACGTCATCGCGCTGTACCTACGACTGAAATCCGGGCTGACCGCGGGCGTGCAGCCGCGCACCTTCGTCTTTGGCGGCAAGGCCGCCCCCGGCTATCACTTCGCCAAGCTGATGATCAAGCTGATCAGCGCGGTCGGCGAAGTGATCAACCGCGACCCTACGGTGAGCGACCGGCTGCGCGTGGTGTTCCTGCCCAACTTCAACGTGACCAACGGCCAGCGCGTGTATCCGGCGGCCGAGTTGTCGGAGCAGATCTCCACTGCCGGCAAGGAGGCCTCGGGCACCGGCAACATGAAGTTCTCGATGAACGGCGCGGTCACCATCGGCACGCTGGACGGGGCCAATGTCGAGATCCGCGAGGCGGTGGGCGCGGAGAACTTCTTCCTGTTCGGGCTCACCGCCGACGAAGTCAAGGCGACCTGGCACGGCGGCTACGACCCGATGGCGCTGTACCGCGGCCACGACGAGCTGCGGGCGGTGCTCGATCTCGTCGCCGACGGCCACTTCGCGCGCGGCGACCGGGCGCTGTTCGCGCCGCTGGTCGACTCGCTGCTCAAGCACGACCCGTATCGGCTGCTGGCGGACTTCCCTTCCTACCTCGCGTGCCAGGAGCGCGTCAGCGAGGCCTATGCGGACAGCGACCGCTGGACGCGGATGTCGATCCTGAACGTCGCACGGACAGGCCGGTTCTCGTCAGACCGCAGCGTGCGCGAGTACTGCGAGCGCATCTGGCGCGTGGCGCCGGTCAAGGTCGCGCTGCTCGCCGAGGATGCCGTCCACGGCGACAACCTGCAGTAGCCGCGCAGCGGGCCCGGCGCTCAGGCCGGGATCCAGCGTTGCAGGCCCTGCAGCAGCACGGCGTCGATCGGCTTGCTGAGGAAGTCGTTGGCGCCGAGCTCGAGCACGCGCTCGCGCTCGGCGGTGAGCGCAGCCGCGGTCAGCGCGATCACCGGCAGCGCGGCCGGCGACCAGCGCGTGCGCAGCTCGCGCACGGCGTCGTAGCCGCTCATCACCGGCATGTGCATGTCCATCAGCACCGCGTCGAACGGCGTGCCGGCGGCGGCGGCAGCCTCGACCGCATCGATCGCCTGGCGGCCGTCGCCGGCGGTGACCACCTGCGCCCCCCAGCCGCCGACGAAGGCCTCGGCGATCAGCAGGTTGACCGGGTTGTCCTCGACGATCAGCACGCGCCGCCCGGCCAGCGGTGCGTCATCACCGCCGACCGTCTCGCTGGGCGCCGCTGCGGCCTGCACGCGCGGCAGCGGCAGTTCGACCCAGAACGTGCTGCCCTCGCCCGGTGCGCTCTGAAGACCGATCTCGCCGCCCATCAACTGCGCGAGCTGCCGGCAGATCGACAGTCCGAGCCCGGTGCCGCCATAGCGGCGCGTGGTCGAGGCATCGGCCTGCGTGAACGGCTCGAACAGCCGTGACTGCGCCTCGGCGTCGATGCCCACGCCGGTATCGCTGACCGCCAGCCGGATGCGGTCGGCACCACTACGCGTGGCCGCCAGCGTGACCCGGCCCTGCGGCGTGAACTTCAGCGCATTGGACAGCAGGTTGGAGACGATCTGGCGCACGCGGAGCGCATCGCCGCGCACCCGCAGCGGCACGTCGGCGGTGATCGACAGCGCCAGCACCAGCCCGCGCGACGAGGCCAGCTCGCGGAAGCCGGCCTGCGCTGCCGACAGCAGCTCGTGCAGGTCGAAGTCCGCCTGCTCCAGCACCAGCTTGCCGGCCTCGATCTTCGACAGGTCGAGGATGTCCGTGATGATCGCCGACAGCGACTCGGCGCTCTCGACCATCAGCTTCAGGTAGTTGCGCTGCTGCTCGGCGTCGGCGCGGCCCTGCAGCGCCAGCTGCGCCAGGCCCAGCAGGCCGTTGAGCGGCGTGCGGATCTCGTGGCTGGTGTTGGCCAGGAACTCGCTCTTGGCCCGGCTGGCGGCCTCGGCCTGCTCCTTGGCCGCGGCCAGGCGCTGCTCGAACTCGCGCCGCTCGGTCACGTCCTCGACGATCCACACCGTGCCGCTGTCGAGCGGGTCGGCCGGGTCGATCACGTTGGCGCGCATGCGGCACAGGAAGGTCGAGCCGTCGCGGCGCGCGACGCGGCGCTCGATGTCCACTGGCCGACCCTGCGCCAGCAGCGGGCCGACGAGTTGCCCGACCTCCGCGTAGTCCGCCTCCGACGGCCACACCACGCGCCCGGGCTGGCCCACCAGACCGCCGCGCGGCCAGCCGCACATCGCATCCATGCGCGGATTGGCGAGCGCGAAGCGGCTGTCGCGTGACCGCGATGCCGATCGATGCGTTGTTCAGCATCGCCTGGTACTCGAGCCGCTCCAGCTCGGTCACCGTGATGTCGCGCGCGATCGCGACCAGGTACTCCTGCCCGTCGAGCGAGAAGCTCGCGGCCGACATCAGGCACTGCCGCAACGTGCCGTCGCGCCGCCGCAGCGTGACCGGGATGTCGATCGCCATGCCGCGCTCGCGCACCTCGTCGACCACCCGGCTGCGGTGCTCCTCGTCGTACCAGAGGCCGAGCTCGAGCGCGGTGCGTCCGACCGCCTCGGCGCGCTCCCAGCCCACCAGGCGGGTGAAGCCGCCGTTGACCATCGCCAACCGGCTCGTCTGCACGTCGCTGATGGTCGTGAAGTCGGGGCTCACCTCGAACAGCCGCGACAGCATCGCCTCCGAGTAGCGCAACCGCGCGTCGGCGCGGCGCTGCTCGGTGACGTCGAAGTACAGCGTCATGTTGGCCGGGCCGTCGGCCAGTTCGATCCGGCGCACGAACACCTGCACGAACAGGTCGGCGCCGTCGCGCCGCCGCAGCCGCACCTCGGCGGATGGCAGGGTGGCGCCGATCGGCAGGCGTTCCAGTTCCTCCATGCGCGCAAGGCTGAACTCGCGCGACGCCTCGTGGTTGAGGACCACCATCGGCTGGCCGGCCAAGGCCCCCGCGTCGGCAAAGCCGAACAGCTCGGCCGCCGCGGCGTTGGCGAGCAGCATCTGCTTGCGCCGGTGCAGGATGATCGCCGTCGGCGAGCTGTCGAACAGATCGCGGAAGCGCTGCTCGCTCGCCGCGCGCTCGCGCTGTGCGACGACGTCGGCCGTCACGTTGCGCGAGACACCCCAGTAGCCGCGAAAGCGGCCGCGGGAGTCGAGCACCGGCTCGCCGCTGACACTGATATGCAGGACCTGGCCATCGGCTCCGATGCGCCGCATAGACAGGTTGCGGAAGGGCCGGCGTGCCGCCAGGTCGGCGCGGTGCGCGTCCCAGTCGACGCCGCTGTCGGGCGCTCCGGGCAGCTCCCACGGCGGCTTGCCAAGCATGGGCGCCGGGTCACCGAAGAAAGGGCGAACGCCATCGGAGACGTGCGTGAAACGCAGCTGGTCGTCCTGTTCCCAGTAGTAGTCGGCCGCGATGTCGAGCAGCCCGGCGAAGCGGCGCTCCTGCTCGCGCGCGCGACGCAGCGACTTGAGCAGCAGCTGCGACAGTGCGCCGCCGAAGGCCGTGCCCGCCGCCACCAGCAGCAACTGGGTGCCGAAGCGCGCCTCGAGCGGCAGGCGGGCCAGGCCCCCAACCCCGGCCAGCCGACCCTGCAACTCGGCCACGTACATCGCCGCCAGCGTGGCGGTGCACAGCAGGGCGAAGCCGGCCAGTGCCCGCAAGCCGACCGTGGTGCCGGCGACCACCACGATCACGCCGTACAACCCGAGCGCGATGGTGTGCACGCCGCCGCCGGTGACCAGCGCCACCGCCGTCGCGCCGACGTAGACGCCAAACAAGGCGACGCTGATGCCGATGGCGGCCCGGCCGCGCCACGCGAGCCAGGAACCCACTGCGACCGCCCCCGCCGCCAGCATCGGCACCGACCATAGGCCGAACGCCAGATCGTGTGCCATGCCGGCCTGACTGACCGCGAGGATGACGCCGGCGATCGCGCTCAGCGCGGCCACCGACAACAGCAGCCGCAGCGCAAGCGAGTGTCCGCCTGCGGTCGACAGCGGGGTCGAGGCCGCACGCGCGGTCAGGGTCGGATCAGGCAGAGGGTTCATCGGCAACGGGCGCGTCACGGCGGCCCTGGCGCGGGCGAAAGGGCCGCCGGGCCGGGCGCAGTCTCGGCGCTCGGCAGTTTTGCACCGACGCCTCGCGCAGCGTGCCGACAAATGCGGCCGGACACCGCGCCAATCCGAGCGGCCGCCCCGCGACACCCCGACGCGCCGCGGAGCACGCGCCGGCCAGACTGGGGGAAGCCCTTGCGACCGCGCCTGCGGCGAACCGCCGGCGACCGCGTCGGGGCAGTGCAGCAGAGCGCGGCCTAGCGTTTCTCGCTGTTGCGCAGGATCTCGTCGCGCAGCTCGGTTAGCTTGGTCTTCACGCGCGCCGCGTTTTCCGGTCCGATCCGCAGCAGCGTCTTCTGCCCCACCGACAGCGACTGCAGCGCGGGATCGGCGAACTCGTAGACGAGCCGGGGCTGGGTCAATTGCAGCCGGCCCGGAGGCGGCGCCGGTGTCGCCAGCAGGTGGTCGATCACCTGCAGCAACCGGTCGTTGAAGTAGCGCTTCGGATAGCCGAGCTCGACATAGGCCTGCTGGAACAGCGGATAGGTGCGCACGTACAGCGCGACCAGTCGCTGCACGTCGACCGCCTCGACCAGCTTCACGTAGGCGGCGTAGCGCGCGCTGTTGGCCGGATCGAGCGTCAGCGTGCCGTCGGCCGGGCCGCCGCTGACGCGCAACGCGCCCGCCACCGGCCGCAGCGGCCAGTTGTCCGGCGGCAGCCGATCGCGCGGCAGGTTGTCGACGCTCACCACGATGCGCCGCACCAGTCCCGGCAGCTGCAGCAGTTCCTGCACGCGGGGATTGCCCACGAGCTCGATGAGCGCTGGCACCAGCAGCGTGTCGCTGGCGGCGAGGGCGGGCAGTGGCGGTTCGCCCGCGGCGGGCGGTGCGAGCGGGTTCTCGATCACCGCCTGCTCTTCGGCAATGGGTGGGGTCACCGGCGCCTCGACGCGCGGCACCGGCGGTGGCAAGTGCGCCTGCTGGCTCTGCCACAGGTAGACGCCGAAGCCGGCCGCGACCACCGCCGCGATGCCGACCGCCCAGGCCAGGCGCGCGCGCGCGCCTTCATCCGGCGGCGCAGCGCGCCGATCGGTACGGCCCTCGACGACAACGGGTTCAGCGCTGCGGATCGGTTCCATGGTCATTCCTCCTCTTCGGTGCAGGCCACGCAGTCACCCGCCGCGCGGCGGTGGTCGGGCAGGCCGGGCCTCGTCTTGCCGTGCTCGCGCCTGTGCTCGAACCTGGATTGACCGCGGATCGCACCGCAGGTTGCAGCTTGATCCCCGGCCGGGCCACCGCGGCGGTCCGGCAGCGTCGCGGCATCACGCGGCCCGGCTAAGTCGGAGTGCCGAGACCGACGGGCGCGGGGGATTGTCGCCAGCGCGCCGCATGGCATCGTCGCTTTCTCGTCATCGCCGGGAGCCGCCGTGCCCCTCACCGATCGGCAATGGTCTGTTTTCGCGCGCGACCTCGCACGTGCGGTCGATCGTCACGCGCCCCAGTGGACCGACCACGCGCTGCACGACCCGGGCACCACAGTCCTCGAGGTGCTGGCCTATGCGCTCGGCGAACTGGAGCATCGGCGCTGGCAGGACGCCACCGCCGAGCTGGCCGCCGGGCCGCAGGCCCGGGCGCTTGCCGAGCGCTTGCGCGCGTTCGCCGAGTCGCTCGCGCCGCCGGCCGCGGCCTGCGGCCAGGGCCTGCAGCGCATCAACCTCGTGCCCGGACTGCTGCTGGGCATCGATGGGTTTCGTGCGCTGCAGGACTACCCCCGCGCACGGCTGAACCGTCGCAATCGCGTGCTGCACGGCGCCGGCGTCGTGGCCGGACTGAAGGTCGCGATCGACGCTGGCGGCGCGCTGACGATCGCACCGGGCCTGGCGTTCGCGCCCGACGGCAACGAGATCGAGGTGGAGCAGCCGGTGCGGCTGGCGCTGCCGCCGCAAGGCACCGTGCTGCAGGTGCTGCTGCGCTACGCGGAGCGGCCGTGTGATCCGGTCCCCGCGCTTGCGGTCGATGGCGCCGACGGCGAACCACCGCCGCGGCGCATCGTCGAGACCTTTGCCGCCGCGCTGTCCCCGGCGGCCGCGGCCGACGCCGTCACAGTGGCGCAGCTGCGCCGTGTGCGCGGCCGCTGGCGGGTGGACCCGACGTTCAAGGCGGCACGGGCGCATCGGTGAGTCGGGTCGGGCGCTCTCGCGCGCCTTCCTTCGCTCGCGCCGCCATATCGTCCGCGGGGGCGAGCCAGCAGCGCAACTGCTTATACACCGCAGCCGACGACAACAGATCGAGGTGGCCACAGTCCCACGCGATCGCCGCGCGCGACGGGTCGAATGCCAGCGCCAGGCGCGGATCGTCATGCCGGCCGAGGGCGCTGGCCACCGGCACCAGGCCGTCGCCGGGGAAGACGACCGCGCGCTCCCCATGCGCGCGCACCGGCTCGACCGCGGGTCGATTGGCTTTCGCATGGGCGGCGCTCGCGGCGACCGCGTAGCACGCCACGTCGGGCGGCAACGGAAGCGGGCGGCGCGTGTCGTGGCCATGCGCAAAACGGTCGCGCCCGTGCCAGTCTTCGTCGAGCGCACTGCCATGGCGCAGGTCGGTGATGCCGGCGCTGCGCACGCGTCCCAGGCGCGCGAACGGCGCGGTATACGACGTGCTCTCGAGCAACTGATCGATCCAGTGGCCGCCGCGCTCCAGCGGCGCCCCATGATGCGGCGTGCCGAGGAACACCATCGCCTGCAGGTGCCGCGGCCACGCGTGGCCGGCCGCGGTGCCGTAGTGAAGTGCGCTGCGCGCCAACAGCCCGCCCATGCTGAAGCCGACGATCACCAGCCGCTCGATCGCCACCGGCCAGGCGGCCACCAGCGCCTCGAGCTGCGCCGCGAACGCCTGGCCATTGGTCGACACATGCAAGCCGGAGTTGTAGTGCAGATAAAGCACGCTGGCGCCGAGGTCGCGCGCCAGCGCCGCGCCGTGATCGTGCGGCGGCCCGGCCGGGTCGGTCAGCGTGTCGGCCAGCGCGCTCGTCACGGCATCGGCCGCCACACTGCGCGCACGGGCGATCACACCGCGCTGCCATTGCAGGTCGCTCATGCACAGCCCGTGCACCATCACGACGATGCGCGGGCCGGGCGCCTCGATGGCCGCCAGCAGCGCCTCGCGGGTCAGCACCAGCGGCAGACCGTCGCGCCGCAAGGCCATCTTGATCGCCAGCGGATTGGCGGTCTGCTCGAGATAGTCGCCCAGCACCCCGTTGAGTGCAGCCAGCAAGGCCTCGCGCGGGCGCGCCGATTGCGCGGCGGCGCCGCGCCCCGCGTCGTCGGACAGCGCTGCGATCAGCGGTCCCAGTTGCGCCAGCGTCGCGTCCAGTCCTTCACCCACCGCGCGCGTGACGCTGCGCACGCTGTCGTACACGAGGTCGGTGATGCCGTTGATCGCCCCCGCGATCACGGGCCCACCCAGGCGCGTGGGGCCGCGCGCGATGCGCGTATGCAGCGCCTGCACGAGATCCGTGAGGCCCATGGTGGCGTCGATCGCCATGCGGCCGACGCCCCGCAGCGTGGTGATGTGACCGCGCATCCGAGTTGCCATTGGCACAGTGTTGCCGCCTGCGGGCAGGCCGGCAAGGCGCGCCGTGGAGGACTGACTCGGTCCGGTCGACGGCTCACGCACTTGCGCGACGCCGGCGCCGCCGCCCGTCGCCGAGGCGCGCGGCCCGGCTGATCTGGGTCAAGCGAGCGCACACATCGGTTCCTACATTGAATTTCTGGTCGGGACTCGCTCCGAGGGTGGGCCCGTTTCCAGCTGTGCCGCGGCACAGGTTCCGGTCAGTCCGTCCCACCGACACAGGCATGCGCAAGTCGCGGGCTGCCGATCACAACAACAGACACGGGAGACATCCGATGCGCCGAACCATCATCGCCGTCGCGGCGTGGGCCATGCTCGTAAGCGTTGCCGCCGCGCATGGGCCGGACGCGGCCCCACCTTCGAAGCTGGCCGGTCTGCAGGCGGCCGCGCAGGTCTCGCGCGACACCTACGGCATCGCGCACATCAAGGCGGGCAACGACCACGACCTGTACTTCATGCAGGGCTGGGTCCATGCACAGGACCGCCTGTTCCAGATGGACTACAACCGGCGGCAGGCCAGTGGCACGCTGGCCGAACTGCTCGGCCCCGCTGCGCTGGCCGCCGACGTCGAGCTGCGCACGATCGGCATCCGCCGCGCGGCAGAGCGCTCGCTGGCGGTGATCTCGCCCGAGGCGCGCGCCGCGATCGAGGCCTACGCGGAGGGCGTCAATGCGTACGTCGCGCAAACCATGCAGTTGCCGCCCGAGTACCAGGCGCTGGAGATCACCAGGTTCCAGGCCTGGACAGCGTTGGACACCCTCGCGGTGGCCAAGTCGCTGACCTTTGGCCTGTCGTTCGGGCTGGACGACATCGACAACACCGTCGCGCTGCAGACCTACAGCGCGGTGTTCGATCCGGCGCTCGGCCCGGGAACCGGATTCGCGCTGTTCAGCGAGGACCTGTGGCGGTCGCAGCCGTTCTACCTCGCGTCGACCGTGCCGGACGCGTCGCAAGGCATGCCACCGCGCCCGCGCGGCCATGCACCAGGCCAGGCGCACGCGGCTGATGCGTCGGCCGCAGCGCTCGGCAAGGCCTATCTCGATCGCGTGCGCGAGCTGCCGTTCTTCAAGCGGCGACTGGATCGCGACAACCGGCCGGACTCGAACCAGTGGGCCGTGTCGGGGCGCCACACCTCCAACGGCCTGCCACTAGTGGCCAACGATCCGCACCTTGCGCTCGACACGCCGAGCACGTTCTATCCGATCCATCTGACTGCCGGCGATTCCGACGTGATGGGCAGCGGCTTTGCCGGCGTGCCGTTCGTGATCGTCGGCCAGAACCGCTACATGGCCTGGGGCGCCACCGTCAGTCCGCTCGACGTGACCGACGTCTACCGGGAGCAGGTTGTGCCGGACGCGACGTCGCCGAGCGGGCTGTCGACGATTTACAAGGGCCAGAAGGAGCCGGTAATCCCGATCCCCGAGCTGTTCCGCTACAACCAGCCCGGCAACGGCACGCCGGACGACCTCGTCGTCGCGGCGCCGGGCAGCACGGTGGGTTCGACCATCGTCCCGCCCGTGACGCTGATCGTGCCGCGCCGGAACAACGGACCGATCGTGCAGCTCGACATGGCCACCGGCCTGGCGATCAGCGTCCAGTACACCGGCTTTTCCGGCACGCGCGAGGTCGACACGTTCTTCACCTGGAACCGCGCGCGCAATCTGGCGGACTTCCAGCGCGGCCGGCAGTGGTTCGATTCCGGCACGCAGAACTTCGCCTATACCGACATCTACGGAAACATCGCCTACTTCGCCTCCTCGGAAGTCCCGTTGCGCGAGGACCTGCAGGCCGGCTACGTCACCGGCCTGCCGCCGTGGTTCATCCGCAACGGCGCTGGCGGCAATGAATGGCTGCCGGCACAGAACCCGCAACCCGGGCAAGCGGTGCCCTACGAGATCCTGCCGCTCGACGAAATGCCGCAGGTCATCAATCCCCGCGCAGGGTGGTTCGTCAACGCCAACAACGACCCGGCGGGCACGGTGCTCGACAACAACCCGCTGAACCAGCTGCGCCCCGGCGGCGGCCTGTACTACCTGAGCGCAGGCTACGACTTCGGCCTGCGCGCCGGCCGTATCACCGAACTGATCCGCGGCAAGGTCTCCAGCGGACGGGTGTCGTTCCGCGACATGCAAACGATCCAGGCCGATGTCGTGCTGCCCGACGCGCCGTACTTTGTGCCGCTGATCACGCGGGCGCTTACGCGCGGCGCGGTCTCGACCGAGCCGTCACTGCGGGCGCTTGCGAGCCAGCCTGCGGTGCAGGCTGCGGTCGCACGGCTCTCGGCGTGGAACTTCAGGGCGCCAACGGGGATCGCCGAGGGCTACGACGCCACCGATCGCAACGGCGTGTTGGGCACGCCGACGAGCCGGGAAATCGCCGAGAGCGTGGCTGCCACGCTGTACAGCGTCTGGCGCGGCCAGTTCATCCGCAACACGGTCGATGCCACGCTCAGTGGCCTGCCCAAGCCGGGTTCGCAGCTCGTGATGACGGCGCTGAAAAGCCTGCTCGAACGGCCGCAGCCCGGCATCGGCGCCTCGGGCATCAACTTCTTCAACGTGCCCGCGGTGACGGGCGCCGAGGATCGGCGCGACATCCTCATCTTGAAGAGCATGGCCGATGCGCTGACGCGGCTGGCCGGCCCGGCGTTCGCGCCGGCTTTTGGTGGCTCGACCCGCCTCGACGACTACCGCTGGGGCAAGCTGCACCGGATCGTGCTGAACAGCCCGCTCGGCGGGCCATTCGACCTGCCGCCGGCGTTCGGCGCACTGCCGCATCCGCTGGGCGCTTCACTGCCGGGCTTCCCGACCGATGGCGGCTTCGGCGCGGTCGATGCATCGAACCACGACCCGCGCGCGCAGGGCGCCAACGAGTTCATGTTCGGCAACGGCCCGGTCAATCGCTTCGTGGCCGAAGCGGGTCCGCCAAGCGTGTACGCGGAATCCGTGTGGCCAGGCGGAACGAGCGCAGTCCCCGGCAACCCGTTCTACGTCAACCTGCTGCCGCGCTATCTCAGCAACGACACGATCCCGCTGCTGTTCGGCCAGAACGATCTGCGCCAGAACCTTTACACCGTGAGCCGGTTCGTTCCGGCGAGGTGACGGCGCCGGCCTGGCGCCTCGAGACGTGGAAGCCGCCGCGCACGGCGCGGCGGCTTCACCCGATACCGCAGACCCAGGCCGGTCCAGGTGCAACACCCGGACCGTCGGCCTGGCCACTCCACATCAGGCGGCTAGCCTGCGGGCGGGTTTGGCGGCAGGTCGCCGCGCCATCCGTGTGGCCGGCTTCGGTGCCGGCAGCGCGGCCCCGGCCGCGGTCGAGAAGCGCTTGGCGATCCGGCGCGTCGCGCGCCTGACGGCGCCGAACGCTTCCTTCATCGAGGTCCGCACAACCCGGCCAGCCTCGGCCGCGTCGTCGATCGAGCTGCGCATGACGTTCGCCGCGCTGTGGGTCGCGCGCCTGACCGATCTCTCGGCGGCGGTGAGCCGCGCACTCATCTCGGCGGGCGTCAGCAGCCGCAGGTCGGCAGCGTGTGCACGCTTGTAGGTCTGGATGTCCTTGAACTTGCCGCCGCTGTCGCGTACAGCGTAGAGCTTCGTGCCCGTGCGGCTTTTCATCGTGGTGCGACGGGTGGCCATACATCCTCCTTGAACAGACCAGCGCCCGACGCGAACCCGCGCCGGACCATTGCAGTTTGTCCGCCTCGGCTCGGCACGCCCTGCTGCGCGTCATCAGCCGGCCAGAGAAGGTGGAACGCTCGATCTAAGTCGCGCCGCGCCATCGCGCTGGCCCGCGGCCCGGCGCGATCTCAGTGCGAGTCGAGATTCATCGGCTGCGGCGCAGCGGCCGCACCGCTCGCGCCGAGTCGCTCGTATTCCGCGATCACCTGCGCGCCCAGCAGCAGCAGGGTGGCGGCCAGCTCCAGGCTCAGCAGCACCGCGATCGCGGTGGTGAGCGAGCCGTAGACGGCGCCGATCTGCGACAGGCGCGCGAAGTACCAGAGCAGCGCGTGGCGCGTCAGCTCCCACAGCAGCGTGGCGGTGACCGCGCCGAACAGCGCATGCGACAGCCGCAGCCGACCGACCGGCATCACGAGATAGACCGAGGCGATCACCAGCACTTCCCCGGCCACGCCGAGCAGGTAGAGCAGCGCGCCGGAGACGCCGCCGAGCGACCAGGTGCGGCCGAGGAAATCGACCTGCGTCTGCCCCATCGCCTGCAGGCTGCCGGCCACCAGCGTCACCAGCAGCAGCCCGAGGCCGAGCGACAGGATGTACAGGTAGGGCAGCACCGCCGAGACCAGGAAGTGCCGGCGCCGGATCGCCACGCGGTGATGAAAGATCACCGACATCGCGTTCTCCAACACGGTGAAGGCAAGCGAGCTGAAGAACAGCATCGTCGCCAGCAGCACCCAGCTCAGCACGTCGCGGTGCGCGAGGAACTTGGCGAGCTCGCCGATCAGCGCCTGCGACTGCCCGGGCACCAGCCAATCGAGGTAGCGGCCGAGCGTGCGCAGCAGCTCGACCACCTCGACCACGTGCGCCAGCGCGATCACGGTGAGGATCAGCAACGGCACGATCGACAGCAGCGCGTAGTAGGCCACTGCGCCACCGAGCAGCAGGCCCTGATTGGCGCGGAAGCCCCGCAGCACGCGCAGCGCGAAGCCGCCCGGATGGCGCAGCACCTCGGCGGCCTGGGGGCCGAGCAGGCGACCGGTCATGTGCGTTCCCGCGATCGGGCCCGGTTGCCGCGCAACGGCGGCGCGTCAGCGCCGTTACGGCCCCTCGATCGCGCCGATGTCGCCCGGCGCGCCGGCCGGGCGCGCCCGGCCGAGCTGGTCGCTGCCCGGACGCTGCACGGTCAAGCGGGGCTGCGTGTCGAGAAGGACGCTGATCGACGGGTTCTCCGCCAGTGCACCGGACGAAAACAGCGTGCGCCAGGCCGCATCGTTCAGGCCGGCCGCACCGCCCACCGGCGTGGCCTGCGCGGCCAGCGCCGCGTCGAGCCGGTGCCAGAACTCGATGTAGGGCTGGTTGCTCGCGGCGCGTGGCCAGGTCTCGGCCGGCCCGAAGAAGTGGGTGTCGGCCAGGGTCAGGATCGGTGCGCCCGCGGGTGTCAGATACGGCTGCACGCCGGCGGTGACGCTGTCGGCATCCACGGTCGCCAGCCACGCCTCGTAGTCGGCGCGGAACGCGGCGGCGAAGCCGGTCAGCGCGTAGCGGCTCTCCAGCCGCGCCAGCACGATCGAGAGGAAGTCATCGGTGCCACCACCGGCCACGCGGTACTGGCCGAGCGTCTCGCTCACCGCGTAGGTCGACGCCGGCACCTGGTCGAGCGCCGTGCCCGCCGGCTGGTAATGCAGCACGGCCGGCTGACCTGCTTCGACGCCGAGCGAGACGATGGCCGAGGGCGCGCGCGTGATGCCGGCCGCAAGATCGAGTACGTCGGCGGCGGCCATGCCATCGCGGTCGTCCGCCTGCGGGTAGTGGCGCCGCGTCAGCGACAGCCAGTCCCACTCGCCCACCGGCACCAGCAGCTGGCTGAAATCGACCGCGCCGATGCGGTTGTAGCCGGCGCTGCGGAAGTACACCAGCGAGCCGGTGAAGACGTCGTGCGCGTAGCGCGCCCCGCCCGTGCTCAGTTCCTGCACGGCGTTGCCGGCGATCACCGAGTGGCCGATGAGCATGTACTCGACCGCGTGCGCGTCGCCCACCGTGGCGGCGATGCCGCCGGCCAGGTTGCGCCGGCCGCGGCTGTCGGTGCGCGGCAGGCCCTGCGTCTCGTTCTCGGCCACCGTGCTGGCGACCAGTTCGAGCATGCCATTGGACATGTAGATGCCGGCGCCGCGCCAGTAGCCCTGCGCCTGCAGCAGCGAGGGCGGCAGGCCGGGCGGCGTGCTGGCAAGGTTGCGCGCGATGGTGCTCGCGGTGACCCGCAGCGTCTTGCTGTTGCCGATGCCACCGCCGTCCGAATACAGCCCGCCGCCGTAGGCGAACAGGCCGCGGATGCGGTTGCCGGTGATCGACGAGCGCGTCACCGCCGAGACCGTGCGCGTGCTGCCGGCGCCGCCCACCGCGTACACGCCACCGCCGGCGGCACCGCCGCCGAGCACGTCGTTGCCGGCCACCACGCAGCCGGTCATGTCGACGATGTCGGCGTACACCGCGCCACCGAAGGCGCCGCGGTCGCGCGAGGAATCGAAGTCGCCCTGCACGCGGTTGTCGTACAGCGTGCAGTCGACCAGGCGCGCCGCGCCCCAGACCGCAAGTGCGCCGCCGCGCGCCAGCGTCCACGGCTGCTGGTAGGGGCCGTACGGCGGATCCAGCGCGGCGGCCACGCTCCGGCCGCCGGTAATCGCCACCTTGACGAGCGTGAGGTCGCCTTCGACCGCCAGCACGCGCGCGCCGGGCGCCGGCCCGGCCCACGCGAGCGTGATGCCGTTGGGCAGGTCGGAGGCGTCGATCACCACGTTCTTGCGCGCCACCAGCGCCGACGGGCCGTAGTCGCGGTCGAAGTAGCCGACGAGATACGACACCGGGCCGCTCGGCGTGGTCTGGATGCCCATCACCTCGCCCTTGAGCAGCGTGTGCGCGTCGGCCACGAGTGTGAGCGCGATGGTTGCGCCGTCGAGGCTGCGGTCGAAGCGGATGGTCTGCCCCGAGGCCGCGGCCGCCAGCGCCGAGCGCAGCGTCACCGTGCCCGAGGGCGGCGTGCCGATGTCCTGCGTGCTGTTGACGGTGATCGGCGGCAACGGCGGCGGTGCCGCGCTGTCACCGCCACCGCACCCGCCCTGCAGGACCGCGCCTGCCACCCACACCGCCCGCATCCATTGCGCATGCATCGCGCCTCCTCGGCCAAGGCCAGCGGCCGCCCCAAGCACGGCGGCCGATGCCGCGCGCTCGCAGGGCGACGTCCGGTCCACTGTGGTCGGCCGCCGCCGAGCCGCGTTGACCCCGGTCAAGCCACGCCTTGAGTGGAGAAGCCGCGGCGCGAAAGGCGACCTGCGGCACGCTCCCGCCCTAGCCCGGGCACGGTGTGCGCGCTACGGGTCGGCCCGCAAAGCCGAAGCCAAGGGTCGGCAGCGTAGCCGCCGACACGGCGAGGAGAAGCAAGGCGGGCCGCCGCGGCCCGGCCACGCCGCGTCTACTTCTTCTTCGCGCGTGCGGCAGGCGGGGTGGGCCCCGGCTTCTTCTGGTCGCCGATCACACCCTTCAGCGGACAGGCCTTGAACGCCGGGCACTTGGCGCAGCCGGCAACGATGGCAATCGGGCACAGGGTCATGCGGTTCTCCCGGCAGTTGCGCCGTCAGCAGCGAGAGCTCACGGCGCGCGCAGCACGACACCAACCATAGTCGCGATCGACAGGCCGTGCAAAGTCGCCCTGCCGCCTGAGCGCAGCGCCTGAGCCGGCACACCTCGACAGTGGGCGTCAGAGACAAGCCTGCGGCAGCATGTCCCCGGCCACACTGCGGAAGGCCGACTGCAGCACTTGGAGTTCGACCTGCGGCCGGCTCAGGCCGGCACCAGCGTCCTCGGCGATCTCCACCGAGCGCAAGCGGTTCTGCGGCGCGCCGGTGCGTGGCGCGACGTCGACCTTCAGTTGCAGCGCATGCATACGGACCTGGCGCGGCGTCTCCTTGAGCTGCGCGCGCGCCCCGTCCTCGCACATCTTGACCGCCGTGGCCGAGCGGCGCAGCAGTGGATTGCTCTTGCACGACGACAGCGACTGCTGCAGTTCGTCGTAGCGCGGGTTTTGCATCGCGCGCTGACTCCAGTCGAGCACGTCGGCACGGATGCGGCAACGCCACTGCGCGCTGCCCGCGTCGACCAAGGTGCGGCCGCCCGACTCGGCCAGCCAGGCGCCCACGTAGCTGCTCCAGTTGGGATTCGGACGCCCCTGGTGGAACACGCCGTCGAACGTGACCGCAGTGGAGGTCGAGGCACCGCGAAAGCGCGGCCCGACCAGGCGATCGACGACATCCATGCGCAGGACATCGACCCGGTCGGTGCCGGTGTCGACCGCGCGCACCATGCCGACCGCGCGCTCTCCCTGCAGCACCAGCGAACCGCTGTCGGAGCTGCGGATGCCGGTGCGGTCGTTGAACGCCAGCGACAGCGCATCGTTGGTGCCGCCGGCCCAGCGCAGCAGGATCACCGCCTCGCGGCCATCCGGGTAGTGGCGTCGGACCTCCAGCAGCGTGCTCGTGTTCCAGCGCGCTGCCGCCATCCATCCGACCTCCGGCCAGCGCTCGCTGCAAGCCACCGTGAAGCCGGGGTTCAGGGTCACCAGAGCGACGTCGTACTCAGCATTTTCGTAGCTGACCTTGCCGGTGCCGCGCCCGCCCGTGCGGTCCTGCACCAGCACCTCGACGCCCGCCTCCTTCACGACATGCGCCGCGGTCAGCACCAGGCAGACATCGCCGCGCCGGAAGCCGGTGCCCGCACCGATCTCCTGACCCTGTCGCAGGTCGAGCGGTTCGCCGCGCGCTCCCGTCGCCAGCCCGACCATCGCGACGCATCCGGCTGCCGCCTTGAGTATCTTGGACGTCATCGTCTCCGCTCCTGTCTCAATGGGTGTCGCGTTCCTCGCGCACCAGTCCGTCCCAGATGCCCACCAGCGTCGACACCAGGATCAAGCCGGCGGCGAACAGTTGCAGCCACGAGGATGACACCAGGCGCGACCACACGCTGATCAGCACGCGCCGTTCGCTGCCGCCCTGCTGGCGCACGCCGATGTGCCTGCCGTTGACGGACAGCTGCGTCTCCAGCAGCAGTCGTTCGTCGCGCTTGACCGCGCGCAGGAACCCCTCGGCCGCGGTGCGCGCCTGACGCACACAGGGAAACTCGGCAGCCTGCGGATCGATCGGCTCGTCCAGGCAGCCGTGGGTGTCGAGCATGCCGCCCGGGTCGAGCGCCTCCTCGTGGATCAGCCGTCGCTGCCGCGTCTGCGCGTCGGGCGTGCGAACTTCGATGCGCGCGCGATCCAGCAGCGGGCTGCCGAGCCCGGCGGCCGAGCCGCCGCCATAGGCGATCTCCTGCCCCAGCACGATGCGACCCTTGAGCAGCAGCACCGGGCCGGCGCCCGGCGTCTGCGGTTCAGCCGAGCGGTAGAACACGTCCTGCGCGCCAGCGGCCGTCGCGCGCCCGTCGGCATCGAAGCGGATCAGGTCCTCGGCCGTGGTCGCGCACCCGAAGCTGTTGCTGCGGCCCAGGTCGATCAGCCACCGGCCGTCGCGTGCGACCCGGACCTGCGCCCGCGCACCACCACGAAAGGCGACGCTGATGCGTCCGGCGTCCGTCGGGCTCGCCTCCTCGTCGCCGAGCGGGACGATGCCGATGCGCCCAGGCGGCAGATCCCACACGATCTGCTGCTGGCAGTCCGGCTCGATCATGAGCACTTCGGTATCGGCATTGATCGAGAAGCTGGCGTCGCGCGTGACGACGCTCGACAGCAGCCACGACCCCGCGAGCGTGAGCGCGAGCACGCTGCCGAAGCGGGCCCAGGTCGGCATCCGGCGCAGCCACTCGACATCGATCTTCATGCGCGTCCCGTCGCTTTGCGGTCAAGCCCGGCCATTCTCGATCGTCGATCGCACGCGCCGCTGCGCGACGGCCGCCCCGGCCGCGCCCGCGTCGGCGGCGCCGGCTTCCTACAGGTGCAGGTCGACCTGCTGCGTCTCGACCTCGAATCCGTCGCGCCGGATCAGCGTGAGCTGATGGCGACCATCTGCCTGCCGATCGAGCTGCCCGACCGGCAGCTTGCACAGAGTGTCGAAGCGCACCACGGATGCGCTGGCCAGGCGGTCGCACTTGGCGGGCGGGGTGCCGGTGCGGCCGCGCACCGACATCTGGCCACGACGGCTGTTGACCTGCAGCCAGATCTCGCGTCCGTCACCGGTTGCCGTCAATGTGTCCTTCGGGTCGAGGCTGGCCAGCAGGGGGCGCGGCGCGCTGACGCCTGCGCCCTGGACCACTACCGAGATCGCCATATAGCCGCCTTGCAGCCGCGGCCGGCGCGGCTGGTCCTTGTCGAGCAGCGTCAGCTCGGCCCAGTCACCGGCGCCGCGCTCCAGCAGCCACATGCCGGTGCCGTGGAACTTGCCGTCCGGGCTGTCGAGGTCCACGCGCAGCTGCGCGTTGGCCGGCACACCCTTCAGATTGACGCTGAGCTTGCGGCTGGCGTACTGGGCCTCTTCGAGCTGGGCCACGCGCGCCCGGTCGACCAGGCTGATGCCGACCACCAGATGGCCGCTGACCGGCCGCTTCGGGTCGATGGTCTCGCGGTACTCATGGCCGGCCACGGGCCTGAGCTGGGCCTGGCCCGCTTGCACCCACAGCGCACCGCCGAGCGCGAGCGCGAGGTGCCACATCGACCACGGGACTGCACGCGCCGCTTGCCGCTTCTGCATGCGAGCTCTCCTTGGAACGTCGCGCCGATCCTAGTCGCGCCCATGCGGCGGATCAATCGTCGGCGGCGGCCGACATCCCGGCGTCGAAGATTCTCCTTGCACCTGCCTTGAGCGCCGCGTAGCTTGATTGCCCCCGCCCAAAGGAGGACCGCCATGTCCATGACTCGCGTTTCTATCGCTTGGATGCTGGTCGGGGCCTTGGCGCCGACGCTGGCCGCCGCGCAGCAGAACGTGCCGCCCAAGCCCGGCGCATTGATGGCGGTCGAGACGCCGGCGCTCAAGGCCAATAAGATGCTCGCCGCCGAGGCGGTCAAGCCCGGCCCGGCGCTCGCGCGGCCGATGATGCTGGTCGGCAAGGAGCAGGACCTGTTTGCCGGCCTGACGCTCAGCGCACAGCAGAAGCAGCAGCTGCAGCGCAATCTGGGTGCGATGGCCTGCGTGCCCAAGGGCTTCGTGCCGCCCGCCGGCAGCGGCCACGTGATGATGCAGGTGATGCCACCGCCGACGGGCGCCGGCACAGGCCAAGGCACCGCCGCTACCGACGAGTGCCTGAGCACGACGCTCGATGCCAAGCAGCTCGCCACCTTGCGCAACCACCTGAAGGGCCTGCTCGCCGAGCGCAAGCTCGACGCCGCCGAGTTCGAGCGCATGGCGCCCGCCAACTGCGCGTTGAGCGAGCTGAAGTACTACCTTACCGTGCTGTCGCTGCTGTAGCCCGAAAGGCTTCAATGTTCCGTTTCCGACGTGTCGTCAACGCCGCGCTGCTCGGACTCGTCGTCGCAGCCGCCGCGCATGCCCAACAGCAGCAGTTGCAGCCGCCGACGAAGATCGACTTCGCCAAGGCGGCCGCCACGGCGCAGGGCCAGCCGGCCGCATCCGACGCGGGGCCCGCGGCGGCGGCGCTGCTGAAAGTCGATCTCGAAGCGCAGGCACGCCACCTCCAGTGGCAGCGAGACTACGAGCGCCGCGGCTGGGAGTGGCACCTACTGTCCACCCAGCTGCTGTTCGGCGTGGTGCTGCTGATCGTGGCGTTCGGCCTGTACATCACGTACGCGCAGTTCCGGCGCGACTATTCGGGCTGGCAGCCGCCGGCAGCGCCGGACAAGGCGGGCACGCCAACACCGACAGTGGACGCGGCCGGGACACCGGCCCCGCGCCCGCTGCCGGCGGCCACCACGCTGAAGCTCTCGCCGGCGGGCCTCGAGGTGACCTCGCAGATCGTCGGCTTGATCGTGCTGGCGCTGTCGCTCGCGTTCTTCTTCCTGTACGTGAAGGAGGTCTACCCGATCCGCGAGGTCGAAGTGACGCGCACGCCGGGCGCGGCGACGAAGCAGACCGGCGAGCCGCCCGCCAGCGCCGGCGCGCCGGCCAAGGCCGACAAGTAGTTCAGCCGCGCAAGCGGGCGCGCACCGCCTCGTACTCGGCTGCCAAGTGCTCGACGATCGCGGCCGCCGGCAGCGCGGCGTCGATCTGCCCCACCCCCTGCCCGGCGCCCCAGATGTCGCGCCAGGCTTTCGCGCTGCCGCTGCCGAAGTCCATCTTGGTCTTGTCGCTCTCCGGCAGGTTGTCGGGGTCGAGCCCCGCGGCGACGATGCTGCCCTTCAGGTAGTTGCCGTGCACGCCGGTGAAGAGGTTGGTGTAGACAATGTCCTCGGCCGTGCTCTGCTCGATCATCTGCTTGTAGGCCGCCGGCGCGTTCGCTTCGGTGCTGGCGATGAAGCGGGTGCCGAGGTAGGCGAGGTCTGCGCCCAGTGCTTGCGCGGCGACGATCGCGCCGCCGCTGGCGATGCTGCCCGACAGGATGATCGTGCCGTCAAAGAACCGGCGCACTTCTGGCACCAGCGCGAACGGCGACAGCCGCCCCGCATGGCCGCCGGCGCCGGCGCACACCAGGATCAGGCCGTCGACGCCGGCCTGCAAGGCGCGCCTGGCGTGTGCAATGTTGGTCACGTCGTGGAACACAAGACCGCCGTAGCCATGCGCGGCCTCGACCACGAGATCCGGCGCACGCAGGCTGGTGATCATGATCGGCACGCGGTGCTTCACGCACAGATCGACGTCGTGCTGCAGCCGGGTGTTGCTGGCGTGCACGATCTGGTTGACCGCAAACGGCGCGACCTTGGCGTCGGGATGCGCGGCGCGGTGCGCCGCCAGTTCGGTGCCGATGCGCATCAGCCACTCATCGAGCAGCTCCGGCGGCCGCGCGTTGAGCGCCGGAAAGCTGCCGACGATGCCGGCCTTGCATTGCGCGAGCACGAGCTCGGGCGTGCTGACGATGAACATCGGCGCGCCGATCACCGGCAGGCGCAGCGTGTCGCGCAGGAGCGGGGGCAGGGACATGAGGGGATGGTGAGCACGACGAGTCGAAGCACTGCGCGCCGGGCACGACGCGCAGCGCGTCACCCGCGGCGGTGATCGCGCGCCAGCTTAACCGCCACGCCGGGCCGGCGCGCCGCTGCCCTCAGTTCCGATCGCGCGCCATCAGCGCCGCAGCGTGCTGAGGAAGGCCACCACGTCCTCGACCTCCTGTGCGCTGAGCTTGGGCGCCTCGCCGCCACTCGTGTGAAAGCTCGGCATGTCGGTCTTCTTGCTGACCCGCGATGGGTCGACCACGGTCAGCCGGATCTGCGCCGGCGTCAGGCTGGCCCCGATGCCGTCGAGCGACGGGCCTTTGGTGCCGCCGCCGGCCAGTTCCTTCTGGCTCACGGCGTGGCACTTCAGGCAGTTGGCCGCCTCGCGCTTGGCCAGCAACGCCTTGCCGCGCGCCGCACTGCCGGGCGTGGCGGTCAGCGGCTTGGAAATGCCGTCGCCGACGACCTCGTAGTTGAGGCCCTGCGCCTGCGCTGCAGGCACGAGCGCGGCAGCCAGCAGCGCGGACAAAATGACGGCGGCGAGGCGGACGGTCATGGTGGGCTCCGATCGAATCGTCTGCCGTCAGCTTGCCCCCCCGCGCACGCGCGGGTTCTGTCGCACCTCAAACAGGCCCGCGGCCGTCGCGCCGATGCGGCGCCGCCACGCCCGCTCAGCCGCGCCGCTGCTGGCGGATGAAGGCGAAGTCCCGCCCCATGCCGCGCTTGATCGCCATGTGGATCCAGATCATCGCGAACGGCTCAAGGTAGCGCGCGGCCGCCAGCGGGCCGACATCCACCGCATCGAAGCCCAGGCGCGTGGCCAGCGCCACCACGCGGCCGCGTGCATCGGCGTCGTCGCCGGCCACCGGCATGAACACCGCGCCGCCCGGGTAGCGCGGGTCGGCCATGTTCTCGGCGCCGGTGGTGTTGAAGGCCTTGACCACGCGCGCGCCATGCGCACAACCGGCCACCTGCTCGGCGCCCGAGGTCGTGGTGCCGAGCGCCAGTCCCGCGAGCGCGGGCGCCAGCGGGTTGGTGGCGTCGACGAGGATCCTGCCGCTCCAGTCGGCGATCGATTCAGCCACCTGCCGCGCCGCGCCGTAGGGCACGGCGAGGATCACGAGATCGCTCGCCGCCACCGCCTGGGCCACCGTGCCGATCTGCGCGTTGCGCCCGAGTGCAGCGACGGCAGCCGCGTACTTCGCCGGCTCCGGCACGCCGAAGAACACAGAGTCGCCCTTGCCGATCAGATTGCCGGCGAGCGCGAGGCCGACGTTGCCGGCGCCGATGATCGAAATTGTCATGTGGTCTTCCTTTGGTCAGCGTCCGAGCGCTTCGACAACCAGCCGCGCCGCCGCGGCCCCCGAGAACTGCTGCTGCCCGGTGACGAGTCGCCCATCGCGCAGAGCGAACTCGCGGAAGCGCGCGGTGACCACGAAGTTGGTGTTCGGCAGCTTCTTCGCCTCGTCCTCGATCCAGAACGGCTGGATGCGCTTGCCGACGAAGCTGTCGGCGAACTGCTCCTCGCTGGTGGCAAAGCCGGTCCAGGTCTTGCCCTCGACCAGCAGCGAGCCATCGGCCAGCCGCACCTTCAACAGCGCGCAGGTGGCGTGGCAGACGGCGGCTACGACCTTGCCCGCCGCCCAGAAGTCGGCGACGAAGCGATGCAGCCGCGCGTCGTCGATGAAGGTGAACATCGGCGACTGGCCGCCGACCAGGAACAGCGTGTCGTAGTCGGCGATCGTCACATCGGCGATCGAGGGCGTGGCGGCGATCAGCGCGGCGTGCTTCGGCGAGCTGATGAAGCCCAGGCTCAGGATGTCGTCGGCCGAGTAGCCGCTGGCGTCGCGCGGGTCGGAGTAGCTGTCGAGCTCGAGCGTGCCGCCCTTCGGGCTGGCGATGTCGACGCGGTAGCCGGCCTCGACGAAGGTCCAGTACGGATGCGTGAGTTCGGCCGCCCAGAAGCCGACCGGCCAGCCCGTGACGGTGGACAGGGCCGGGTTAGCAGCGACCATCAGCACGCGGGGCGATGGGGTACGGGCGGCGTTGGCGTTGCTGCTCATCAGGGAGGCTCCGAAGCGAATCGACGGAGCGCATGCTGGACCGGGTGCAGCGCCAGATAAATCTGCTCAAATGGCACGTACTGTTGCGCATGTCGGCAACAATCCCGTGCCGCGTGCGGTGCCCGATCCCCTACTTCTCTTTCGCGCGACCAATGGCCCGACTCGAACTCGACGAACTGCAGGCGCTGGTCAAGGTCGTGCAGGCCGGCAGCTTCACGCGCGCGGCCGAGCTGCTCGGCACCGAGAAGGCGCGCGTCTCGCGCACGCTCAGCCGGCTGGAAGCGCGGCTGGGCGTGCGGCTGCTCGAGCGCACCACGCGCGCGCTGCGGCTGACGGAAGTCGGGCGCGATGTGTTCGAGCGCGCGGTGGGCATCCTGGCCGCGGTCGAGGACACCGAGCGCGTGGCCGCGGCCGTGCACGACGCGCCGCGCGGCGTGCTCAAGCTCACCTGCGGCGTGGAGTTCGGCCTGCTCGCGGTGAACCGCTGGATCAATGCCTACCTGAAGCGACATGCGGACGTGACGGTGGAGGCGGACTTCACCAACCGCGTAGTCGATCTCGTGCACGAGGGCTTCGATCTGGCGATCCGCGTCGGCGAGCTGGCCGACTCGTCGCTCGCCGCACGCCGGCTGGGCGAACTCGGCTACGGGCTGTACGCCACACCCGGCTATCTCAAGCGCCACGGCACGCCGCGCACTGCGGCTGCGCTGTCCGACCACGCGCTGGTGATGTTCACCGGCGGCGTGTTCCGTAGCGGCTGGCGGCTGCGCGAAGGCCCCGACGCGGCCACTATCGACGGCCCGGCCCGGCTGCGCGTCAACAACTCGTTCGCGGCGCGCGACGCCGCCGCCAGCGGCGTGGGCATCGCGCTGCTGCCGGAGACGATCGGAGAAGTCGAAGGCCTGGTGCGCGTGCTGCCCAAGGTGCAGGCGCCGCGCGTCCCTTACTCGGCGGTGTTTCCGAGCGCGCGCTTTCTCACGCCCAAGGTGCGCGCCTTCGTCGATCTGGCGCTCGAGCTTGGCACCGGCGGCTGAGCCTCGCACGTCGATGGCAACCCTTCCGCGCGTGATCGCCCACCTCGACATGGACGCGTTCTATGCGTCGGTCGAACTGCTGCGCTATCCCGAGCTGCGCGGCCAGCCGGTCGTGATCGGCGGCAGCCGCAATGCGCAGCCGGCATGGGAGACCGATCCGGTCAGCGGCGAGGCGCGCCGGCGCTTCCGCACGCTGCGCGGCTACACCGGCCGCGGCGTGGTCACCACCGCTACCTACGAGGCACGCGCGCTCGGCGTGAACTCCGCGATGGGGATGATGAAGGCCGCGGCCAAGGCGCCGGACGCGGTGATGCTGCCGGCCGACTTCGACGAGTACCGCAAGTACTCGCGGCTGTTCAAGGCCGCGGTGCGCGCCATCGCGCCGCTGGTGGAGGACCGCGGCATCGACGAGATTTACATCGACCTCACGGCGGTGGTGGCGGCGCGACTCGTCGCCGACGCGCGGGACGAGGACGGCGCTGCGCCTGGCTCAAGCGGTGGCGCGATGCCCGCCGGCGCGCCGGACGCACCGACCGAGGCCGAGGCCTTCTGGTGCGCGCGCGACATCGCCCGCGAGATGAAAGCCGCGGTGCTCGACGCCACCGGGCTGCGCTGCTCGGTCGGGCTCGCGCCCAACAAGCTGGTTGCGAAGATCGCCTCCGAACTCGACAAGCCCGACGGCCTGGCGCTCGTCACGACGCACGACATCCCGACCCGCATCTGGCCGCTGCCGGTGCGCCGGATCAACGGCGTCGGCCCCAAGGCGGCGGCCAGGCTCGCCCGGCTGGGCATCGAGACCATCGGCGAGCTGGCCGCGGTCGAGCCGCGCGTGCTGCGCGCGATCTTTGGTGCCAGCTACGGGGCCTGGCTGCATGCCGCTGCCCACGGCCGCGACGAGCGGCCGATCGTCACCGAGAGCGAGCCGAAGTCGATCAGCCGCGAGACCACCTTCGAGCGCGACCTGTCCGCAGCGCGCGACCGCACCGAGCTGTCGCGCATCTTCACCTGGCTCGCCGAGCGGGTTGCGGCCGACCTCGCGCGCAAGGGCTACGCCGCGCGCACCATCGGCATCAAGCTGCGCTTCGACGACTTCTGCACCGTCACGCGCGACCTCACACTGGAGGCGCCGACCGCCGACGCCACCGCCGTCCGCCGCGCCGCCGGGCTGTGCCTGAAGCGCATCGACCTGGGGCGCCGCATCCGGCTGCTCGGCGTGCGCGCCGGGGCGCTGGTCCACGCAGCCGGCGCCGACGGCGTCGGTGCAGCCGCGGCTTTCGGCGATACTCGCGCCGCTACGGTCGCCGCGCCCTTGTCGGCCACTTCTCCTTCTTCGCCTCCCGACTGAACGGACTTCACCATGACCCTGCTGCTGCTCGGCCTCGTGCTCTTTCTCGGCACCCACTCGGTGCGCATCTTTGCCGACGACTGGCGCAGCCGCCGCATCGCGGCCCTGGGCCTGAATGGCTGGAAGGGCATCTACTCGGTGCTGTCGATCGCCGGCTTCGTGCTGATCGTCTACGGCTACGCCGCCGCACGGCTCGAGCCGGTGGTGCTGTATTTGCCGCCGGTATGGACGCGCCATCTGGCGGCGCTGCTGACCATCCCCGCGTTCATCCTGCTGGTGGCGGCCTACGTGCCGGGCACGCGCATCAAGCGCGCGGTCGGGCACCCGATGGTGCTGGGCGTGAAGACCTGGGCGCTGGCGCATCTGCTGGCCAACGGGATGCTGGCCGACGTGCTGCTGTTCGGCACCTTCCTCGTCTGGTCGGTGCTCGACTACATCGCGGCGCGCAAGCGCGACCGCGCCGCCGGCACCGTCTACGTGGTGGGGCCGGTCACGCGCGACATCATCGCCGTCGCGGTCGGGCTCGTCGCGTGGGCCGTGTTCGCGATGTGGCTGCACCGCGTGCTGATCGGGGTCGGGCCGTTCGGCTGAGACCGCACAGTGCGGTCGGCGCGATCCGGGCGGACAGGCTGACGCGGTGCGTGCACCCGGCCCCTCCGTAGCCTTCGCCCTGGTTCGCACCGCACGGCAGATCGTCCGATGAGCGGGCTGACGCCGCATCCGCCCTCGCCGCGTGCGCAACGGCAGCGCGCCGAGCCACGCGCGGCGCCAGCACCCGCGCGTGCCCCTTACCTCGCGCGCCACTGGCGCGGCGAACTGCATCTGCTGGTCGCCCTGGTGGCCAGTGGCGCGCTGGTCTGGCTCACGGTGCAGGCGCTCGAGTTCGTCGCGCAGCGACTGCCGATGACCGAGCACCCGCTGGCCGGCGCCACGCTGTGGATCGCCGAAGTCGCGGTGCTGGTGATCGGCGCGCTGTGGTGGGGCGTGGGCGTGCTGCGGTCGGCGATCAGCCACGGCGCCGCCGGCGGCTCGACGCTGGTCTCGCTCGCAGCGGCACTCACCGGCCTGGGCGCGTTCGCCTGGGTCGGCCTGTTCTGGTGGCAGTCGGCGCGGCACGTCGCGCCCGACGTCTGGGCCGTGCTGACCGGCACCGCGCCACCAGCGGCAGTCCGCGTCGAGGCCGGCGGCACACGGGCGGTGGTCGACGGCGTGCTCGAGTTCGGCAGCACGCGCGCACTGCGCGCCGTGCTCGATGCGCGGCCCACGGTGCGCGTGGTGCGGATGGAGAGCCGCGGCGGGCGGGTGGCGGAGGGCCTGGCGCTGGGCCGGCTGATCGCCGCCCGCAACCTCGACACGCTGGTCAGCGGCGAGTGCAGCAGCGCCTGCGTGACCGCCTTCGCCGGCGGCCGCCAGCGCTGGATCACGCCGGCGGCGCAGGTCGGCCTGCACAGCGCCGGCGGTGCCGGCACCTCGGCGGCCAGTGTCGCCGCGGCCAACCGCAGCAGCGACGCCTTCATGGCCGCACGCGGCGTGGACCTGCGTGTGCTCGACAAGGGCTCGGCCATCGCCAACCGCGACATCTGGTTCCCAGAGCCGATGGTGCTGCTCGCCTCCAACCTCGCCACCGACTACGCGCCGCCCGGGCTGCAGTAACCGCCGCGGTCGCAGGTCGGCGACGGCAGCACGGCGCCAGTGTCGGCAGGCTGCATCGCACTTGCCCGGGGTCAAGCCGCGCCCGCGCGGCGGTGACGGGGCGCGGGGCGCGGGCGTATCCTGCCGCGCAGCCGAGCACGCACGAGGCACACCATGAGCCACAAGCACGCCCAACTGCTGCGCACGCTGTTCCATGATCCGGTCAGCGGCAACATCCACTGGCGCGAGATCGAGTCGCTGCTGAACCATCTCGGTGCCGAAATCGAGTCGCTGTCCGGCGCGCGCCTGCGCGTGAAGATCAACCGGATGGAAGGTATCCTGCACCGTCCGCACCACGGCAATACGCTCGATCGCAACGCAGTGATGCACCTGCGCGAATACCTCGGCCGCGCCGGCGTCACGCCCTCGGCCTACGAGGCGCAGAAGGATGAGTCGGCCTGAATCGGGCGGTCCGCCCGCGGTCGCGTCGCGGCACGATCGGCATGCAGCGCGTGCACACGAGGCCCACTGCGCACTTGATTCCGCCGCAGGCGTCGGTCTCGCGGCACCGCCGCGCGCTTCGATGTCGGCAGCCCTGCCTTGGCGCGCCGCCTCGATAATCCGCCGATGCACGCTGCGTTGCGCTGGGACCTGTTCTGCCACGTCGTCGACAACTTCGGCGACATCGGCGTGTGCTGGCGCCTGGCGGCCGATCTGGCCGCGCGCGGCGACACCGTGCGCCTGTGGGTCGACGATGCGTCGGCGCTGGCCTGGATGGCGCCACAGGGCGCACCGCGAGTCGAGGTGCGTGCCTGGCCGGCGATCGAGGACGCAGGTGTACCGCCAGCCGACGCGGTGATCGAGGCGTTCGGCTGCCATCTGCCGGCGGGCTTCGTACGGGCGATGGCGGCGCGCGCCACACGCACCACGGCGCCGGTGTGGATCAACCTTGAGTACCTGAGCGCCGAGGACTACGTCGAGCGCAGCCATCGGCTGCCGTCGCCGCAGCTGACCGGACCCGGGCGCGGCCTGGCCAAGCACTTCTTCTACCCGGGCTTCACCGACGCCACCGGCGGCCTGATCCGCGAACCGGACCTCGCGTCGCGCCAGCGCGCATTCGATGCGGCCGGCTGGCAGCACGCGCACGGCATCGCACCGATCGCCGGCGCGCGCTGCGTCAGCCTGTTCTGCTACGCCAACCCGGTGCTGCCGGCGCTGATCGACGCCCTGGCCACCGAGCCGACCCTGCTGCTGGTCACGCCCGGCCTGGCGGCGCAGCAGGTGCGGGCGCTGCTCGGCGCGGACCCGGGTCGCGGCGCGTTGCGCGTGCAGTACCTGCCGGCGCTGTCGCAGGTCGACTACGACCACCTGCTGTGGTCATGCGACCTGAATCTCGTGCGCGGCGAGGATTCGTTCGTGCGCGCGCAGTGGGCCGGCCGGCCGTTCCTGTGGCAGATCTACCCGCAGCACGACGGCGTGCACGCGGACAAGCTCGCCGCCTTCAACGATCGCTGGCTGGCCGGCGCGCAGGCTGCGCTCGCCGACCCCGTGCGCACGGCGATGGCGGCCTGGAACGGCCTGGCAGCCGCCACACGACTGTCGCTGCCGGCGCTGCCCGCCTGGACCGCGCACTGCCGCGCCTGGCGCGACCGCCTGTGGGCGCTACCGGACCTGACGGCCGGCCTGCAGGCGCTGGTCCGCGAAGCCCGGTAAAATCGCAAGCTTTTCGCGCGGCCGACCCGGTTCTTGCCGGTGTCCACGGCGGCGTCCACTCCGGAGCGTTCCGCGTCGGCCTGCCGCACCAGGCGGCGACGCACGACTCCCCGGCGGCCGATCCCGACGTGCCGTTCGGAAACACCGCAGGAAACACGTCATGAAAATCGCTCAGGAAATCCGCCCCGGCAACGTGATCATGCACGGCAAGGACCCGATGGTCGTGCTCAAGTCCGAGTACAGCCGCGGCGGCCGCAACGCCGCCACCGTGCGCATGAAGCTGAAGTCGCTGCTCAGCAACTCGGGCACCGAAGTCGTCTTCAAGGCCGACGACAAGATGGACCAGATCGTCCTCGACAAGAAGGACTGCACCTACTCGTACTTCGCCGACCCGATGTACGTGTTCATGGACGCCGACTACAACCAGTTCGAGGTCGAGGCCGAGAACATGGGCGACGCCATCAGCTACCTCGAGGACAACATGCCGGTGTCGGTGGTGTTCTACGAGGGCCGCGCGATCTCGGTCGAGATGCCGACCTCGGTGGTGCGCGAGGTCGTGCAGACCGAGCCGGCCGTCAAGGGCGACACCTCGGGCAAGGTGATGAAGAACGCCAAGATCGCCACCGGCTTCGAGATCCAGGTACCGCTCTTCGTGCAGACCGGCGACAAGATCGAGATCGACACGCGCGAGCACGTGTATCGCAAGCGCGTCTGAGCCCTGCTGCTCGGAGACAACGGGGCGCCGCGTGCGCTCCGTTTTGCTTTCGGACGACCGCTCAGCGCGCCAGATCGATGCGCCAGCGCAGGCTGTCGCCACCGCCAAGCGCGGCCGGCTTGGTGAACCGCTCGACCAGTACGCCACCGTTGCGCTCGATCACGCGCTGCGAGGCGCGGTTATCAGGATCGGTGGTCAGCAGCACGCAGGCCAGGCCTTCGGCGCGCGCGTCGTCGAGCAAGAGCGCCAGGCCGCGCGTGGCCAGCCCCTCGCGGCGGCGCCAGGGCACCACTGAGTAGCCGATGTGGCCGAGCACGTGCGGCGGCAGCGCGCCGCCGTCGCGCGGCCAGCGCAAGCCGAAGCTGGCGCAGAAGCCGTCGCCCTCGGGCGCCTGCGGGTCCCACAGCCAGCGCTGGTAGCCGGGCAGGCGCGCCGCCTGGCTGCCATCGGGTAAGGTGATGGCTCCGCTCGCTGCCGCGCGGTCGACAAGGCTCGCAACGAAGGCCACCGGATCGGTCGCGATCTTCTCCAGCTGCGCGCGGGCGGTCGCGGCACCGCGCAGGTTGTCGGGCGACCAGCCACGTTCGAGCGCGCGGCGATAGGACGGCAGACCGTCAAGCGAAGGCCAGACCAGCCTGACACGAAGGGCCGCCTCGCTCACGTGGCCGCCTCGCGCAGCAGCGTCATGAAGTCCGGGCCGCCCAGCGCATGCGCCTGTGCGAACCCGGCCACGTAGCGCGCCGACTGCGGCGCGATGCGCACCAGCGAGAAGTCCGCCAACCCGAAGGTCATCGCAGCCTGCGCGAAGCGCGCCAGATAGATCGCGCGGGCGGCGTCATAGGCCGGCGTCTCCTTGTCGATGAACACGGCCTCGCCGGCGATCGACACGCGCGGCCGCGCCTGCGGCAGCTCGCCCGCCTCGCCCATCAGCAGCAGGCTCACGCGCGGATGCTCGCGCATGTCGCGCGTGTGCGTGGCCAGGTCGCTGACGTGGATCAGCAGGCCGTCGGCGGCCAGCGCCACCGGCACCATCGAGATCGCCGGCTCGCCCTTGTGCAGCGTGGCCAGCGCCGCGCTGGACTGCGTGCGCAGCAGTTCGATCAGGCGTCGGCGAACATCGGCATCCATCGCGCAACGATAGCGAAGGCGCCGATGGCGGGTCGATACGGCGAGACGCCTTGCCCCGCCGCGCCGTCGGCGCGGACGCGGCTGCGCCCGGCGGTGGCGCACGCGTTCGCGCATGACCGATCCGCGTGACGGCCGGGCCGCGAATCTCCTAGCATCTCGCGCTCCGCCTCCTATAGTGGTCCGACACCACGCGATCGTCATACGCGATCGCGTCGTTCCTCGCCTTCCCCGGACGAGGAAAACGCCGGGGCAAGGCCGTGTCGATGACCGTCCAACAGGGGGTCCCCATGAGGTTCGAACTGAAGAACAACGCCCGCAAGGACAACGGCGCGCTGCGCGTCGTGCTGTCTTTCGATCCGGCGGATCTGCACATGAAGCCGACGCCGTATGGCGTCGTTCTGCAAATGGAGGGCTGCACGCTGGCAGGCGAGCCCGGCGGCCCGGGCCTGCCGTCCAAGGTCATTCGGCTGGCGCTGCCCGCGCTGTCGCGCGTCGGCAGCGTCAAGGGGCAGGCGACCAAGACCGTGCTGCTGAACAAGAAGCCGGCGTTGCTGGCGCCGCTGCAACTGCCGCAGCCGGGCGACCGCACGAAACCGAAGGGCAGCGACACCGAACACTGCGACGTGATGGTCAAGCCCTCGTCGCTGCGCGAGAACGACGAACCCTTCGTCGAGCCGCTGCCCAGCCATGCGCTGCTGCCGCCGCGCGCCGAGCTGTACGAGCGAGAGGCCAGGCAGCCGCGGCCGCTGGCGCGGCTGGTCGCCACCGAGCAGCTGGGTCCGGTGCCGATTGCCGTGATCGAGGTCTCGCCGATCCACCTGACCGCCGAGGGCCTGCTCGAGTTCGCCACCGAGATCGAGGTCAGTGCGACGACCGAGCCCCTGCAGACCGAAGACCTGCCCGCAGCCGAGCGCGCCGGCGAGCGGGCGCCGGGCGGCGACCTGTCCGCGCTGTCGGCCGCCTTCATGCGGCCGATCCACTCGCGTGCGCAGGCCGAGCGCCTGGTCCAGCTGGCCCGGCTGCGCGTGCTCAATCCCGATGCGGTATGGGACTTCGGCCCGCTGTTCCCGGCGCTCCTCACGCATGTCGATCACCTGGTGATCACCGACGACCAGCGCTGGAACGCCACGACCATCGCGCCGATCGGCCCCGCCGGCAGCCTGGTGGCGGCGTTCCAGCGGCTGGCCGACTGGAAGGGCAAGCGCGGCGTGAAGTCGCGCGTGGTCACGATCACCGACATCGTGGCCGGCACCTACGGCAACTTCGCCAGCGGCGCGCGCGACCTGCAGGAGGTGATCCGCCGCTTTCTGCAGTGGGCGTACAGCGCCTGGGGCATGTCGTGGGTCCTGCTCGGCGGCGACATCGGCGTCGTGCCGATGCGCAGCGTGCCGGGCGCCTCCGAGGGTCACATCGACACGCAGGCGACCGATCCGCCGCCGGACAACAAGTCGTTCTGGACCGGCACCTTCCTGAAGATGAACGTCGTGAGCCCCGGCACCTGGTGGCCGGGATCGAACAGCGCCCACCTGCTGGTGCGCGCCGACAACAGCCTGCTGATTCCGTACGACCCGACGGGCGCCTCGGGCCCGACCCAGCGCGGCTGGTACTTCTGCACCAGCAGCAGCTACGCCACGCGCACCGGCGCGCCGACGAACTTCGTCCGCGTCAACGGACCGGCGGGCGAGGCCAATGCCCGCCTGCAGTGGCTCTACATGTGGAACATGCTGCCGACCGACCTGTACTACGCCAGCCTGCAGGGCCCGCGCTACGGCATCGCCGGCCGGCATGACTGGGACCTGCTCGACAACGGCATCTACGGCCAGCACACCGACGGCGCGGACTTCGACGGCGTGGAGTACGAGACCGATGTCAGTGTCGGCCGCGCACCGGTGGCCGACGGCGCCCAGGCCAGCGCGTTCGTCGACAAGCTGATCGCCTACGAGCAGTTCCGCCGGCCCGACGGTTCGAGCCTGGACCTGAGCTGGCCGGCACGCATGCTGCTGGTGTCGTCCAACTGGGGCGGCCGGCTCTGGATCGGCCCCACGGCCTCGATGCCGCCGGGCGACAACCAGTACCACCATCCGGCCAGCGCCAACCACAGCCTGATCAAGCTGAAGGACACGCCGACCGACCTGCAGTGGCAGCTGATCGCACAGGTCACGCCGGGCGACGTGCGGCTGATGCCGTTCGACCGCAATGCCGCCACCACCGGGCGCGGCTGGTACTTCGCGGTCAGCAGCACCAACCTCACGCCGAGCGGGATCTCGATCAACATCTTCGGCATCCACCTGTCCTTCCCGATCCCGACCCAGTGGGTCGCGGTCTACGGCACGACGGCGGAACTCTCGCCGCAGGGCTATGTGTTCGACCGCGACGAAGCCGACGGCTCGCTGCACGACCAGGAGCAGTTGCGCACGCAGGTCGACGCCGAACTGCCGGGCATCACCAGCTTCTCGCGGCTATACGAGGACGAGGTCGACCTCACACCCGCGCAGGCCGCGGCGGCCCCGGTGCAGCACCTGACCGAGGACCGGCTGCGCGACGCGCTCAACGCCGCGCCGCACTTCGTCAGCCTGTCGGGGCACGGCAACTCGGATGGCTGCTGCTGGCTGAGCGGCAACATGGCGCAGAACCTGAACAACGGCCTGCACGCCTTCATCGGCTATGCCGACTCGTGCCTGACCAACCAGTTCGACGCCGAGGACGCGGTGTCCGAGCGGCTGCTGTACAACTCGCACGGCGGTGCCGTGGCCTACATCGGCAACACGCGCTTCTCGTGGATCGGGGTGGGCGACAACTTCCAGCGCGCGTTCTTCCACCGGCTGACCGCCACGCGGCACATCGGGCTGGCCAACGACTCGCGCGTCGGCATGGTCAACGAGTCCACCGGCTTCTATCGCCTGTACAACAAGTGGGCGATCTTCACGCTCAACCTGATGGGCGATCCCGAGATGCCGGTGTGGCTCGGCAAGCCGAAGACGATGCACGTCAGCTTCCCGACCGTACTCGACAAGCGGCCGCCGTTCACCGTCACGGTCAAGCAGCCGTTCCTGTTCGGCGACATTCCGCTGGCGGGCGCGGCGGTGCACATCCAGCAGGGTGCGTTCTTCCGCCTCGCGTTCACCAACGCCGCGGGTGTGGCGACGTTCGACCTGAACCCGGCGCAACTCGGCAAGCTCGACATCACGGTCACGCGGATCGGCTTCAAGCCGTTCATCGGCAACGCGCGCATCGCCGGTCCGGCCTGGGTCAGCGGACGCGTCACGCGGATCATCCACCAGCATGGCTCGACGCACCGCTCGCTGGTTCAGCTGCACCTGGATGCCGCGATCGACGGCGACCTGGACCGTGCCTGGTACGCGCGCGACAGCCTGCCGGACTACGGGATCATCATGGATGCGGTGACCGACGCCTACGTGCAAGAGAAGTCCATCTCGCTGTTCGTGAACCTGACGGACGAGGGCGGCACGATCGAGCGCTTCGCCTTCAACTACCCGCTGCGGCTGCCGTCGCATCTCATCGACGTGGCCGACGTGCGGACAGTCGACCTGCTGCCGCTGGCGCTGGCCGCGACGACGGAGCTGCCTGCGGGCAGTGAGCCCGCGACCGAGACGATGACTGCAGCGGCCATGGCGGGGGGTCGACCAGCGGCTGAGTCTCAGCCGGAAGTGGCCTTGCGCCGAGCCCGCAAGCGCGCCGCGCGAGCGGCGCGCTTTTTTGTCGCTGCGCGCGCCGGCGCCCTGCTTGGTCGCCCGCGCGGCGCCGGTCAGCGTGCGCCGGCGGCCGCCGCGCGGCGGCCCACCTGGCCGAGGGCCAGCCGTAGCCGTTCGTGTCGGCGCAGCCGGTCGACGAACTCGCGCTCGGTCGCGGCCTGGCGCACGCAGGCCAGCGCGACGACCGCGCGCTTGTCCGCCGCCGGCCATGGCGCCAGGTCGTCGACCTGCGCGAGGATCGGCGCCAACTGCGTGAGCCCGGCGCGCTCATGCGCCGCCCTGGCCGACGGATCGACGCCCAGCTGCGCGCACACCTGCCGCACCAGCTGCGCCAAAGCGCGGTTGCGCTTGACCTGCGGCACACGCGCGATGGCTTCGGTGATGCCGCGCCCGATCGCCGGCAACCAGGCCTCGTCGAAGAGCGCGTCGGTGGCGTCGGCGAGATCGAGCCGCAGGTCGCACGCGGCAAGCCTGCGCAGGGTGGCGATCGGCACGCGGTAGGCGCGGTCGGCACCCAGCCGCGCGAACTCGCGCCGCGCCAGCGCATCGATCCGCCGCTCGACCGAGCGGAAGCCGAGCCGGTAGTAGAACCAGTACGCGCCACTGGCGAGCGCCTCGTCGTTGCCGGCGCCGAACTGGTACGGGTTGACGATGAAGTGCGCGCAGCCGGTGAGCGTGTGCATCGCGCGCAGCGCCTGCTCGAAGGCGAACGCGGCCTCGCCGCCGCGATACTCGGGAAACACGTTGATGCCGGTGTTCACCTGCGCAAACAGCGTGGTGAAGCCGCCGTAGCCGATCGGCATGCCGTTGGCGAGCAACAGGTACCCGTAGGTCACCTCCAGCGTGGCGCGCAGGCCGGGGCGCACGCCGATCGCCGCCATCTGCAGGCCGCCGCCGAAGTCGGCCTGCCAGCATTCGTCGAAGTTGGGCTGCTCGATCTGGAACACGGTGCGCGTGCGCGACCACAATGCGGCGCGCCACACGTCGAGCAGGCGCGCCGCCTCGCGCCGCGGCAGAAGCCGCAGCGTCGCCAGCGGCTGCGTGATCGCCGCGCGCGGATCGGCGGCCGGCCGGCGCAGGCCGGTGGCGCGATAGACGACCGGCTGGGCGCGGCGGTTGCCGGTGATCGATGCGCGATCGCCGATGCGCCACGCCAGCGGCACCTCGGCCGCGTCATAGGCCGCGGCGAAGCGCTGCGCCGCCACGCCCCGTCCCGGCGCCTGCGCCAGCAGCCACGCGAGGTCGCTTCCGATGGCGGCGCGCGCTGCGCTGCCGGCCTTGGCTCTGGATGAACCACCGCGCGCGCGCCGCAGCCAGTCGCGCACGCCGCTGTCGTCGAACTCGGTGTTTTCGTCCTCCATCGGATCGAGCAACGGCTGCAGCGCCGGCGCCAGCGCGGCGGGCGACGCGAAGTGCGTCCAGTCGATGCCCACCTCGTGCGCGAAGCGTGCCCCCAGCCAGCGCGCCGCGGCGTGGCCATACACGTGACGCGTCACCGTGCCGGCCATGCCCGTGTCATCGAGTGCGGCGCGTTCGCGCGCGGGCAACCGCGCGAGGCGCGACGCGAAGCGCGTCGCCAGGCGGCGCGCCGCGCGCTCGGTGCGCGCATCGTCGGCAAACGCGCGCAGGAAGCAGATCACCCGCTGCAGCGCGCGCAGGTCGGCCGCCCGCGCGAACCGGGTGCTCTCCAAGGCGTGCAGCAGGTCGCGCCTGCGGCGCGTCCCGGCCGGCGAGTAATCGCTCAGCAATTGCTGCAGTTCGCGCAACAGCGCGTGTTCACGCATGCCTCGCTCCTCCCCGTGGACGCAGGTTACTGCCGGCGCGCGCCGTGGGGAAACGGCCGACAACCGGCGCGCGGCTTGATGCAGGGACACGCGCGGCGCTCCCGAGCTGCCATGCTGGCACCGTCTGTCGTTCCGGAGGTGACCATGTCCGCTGTCCTCCATCATCACGACCTGTCCGCCGGCTTCTGGCGGCTCGCCGATCCGAAGATCACGCTCGCGTCGATGGCCTCGATCCTGCTGGGGGCCGCCGCCGCGGTGCACGTGGGCGCCGCTGCCTGGGGCTGGCTGGGGCTGGTGATCCTCGGCATCTTCGCGCTGGAGTGGGCCAAGAATGCCTCGGGCGAGATCTACGACTTCGCATCGGGTGCCGACCAGGCCGTCGCCGCCGCCGATCGCAGCCCGTTCTCCGGCGGCAAGCGGGTGCTGGTCGATGGCCTGCTCACGGTGCGCGAGACCTGGGCCATCGCTCTCGCCGGCTACGCCATCTGCATCGCGGTGGGACTGGCGATCGCCTTGCTGCGCGATCCCGCGGTGCTGTGGTTCGGCCTGGCCGGCGTGGCGCTGGCATTCTTTTATCACGCGCCGCCGCTGAAGCTGTCGTACCGCGGTTGGGGCGAGGCGGCGGTGTTCCTCGCCTACGGTCCGCTGATCTGCGCCGGCACCTTCCTCGTGATGGCGCGCGAACTGGCGCCGTGGGTGGTCTGGCTGGCGCTGCCGCTGGGCGTGCTGATCGCCGCCTTCCTGTGGATCAACGAATTTCCCGACTGGCGCGCCGATGCGGGCGCCGGCAAGCGCACGCTGGTCGTGCGGCTGGGGCGGCGGCGTGCCGCGGACGTGTTCCTGATGCTGGTGGTGGCGGCGTTCCTGCTGCTGTTCGTGTCGCTCGCCTTCGGCGTGCCACTGGGTGCGCTCGGGGCGCTGATCGCCACCGTGCCGGCCACGCGCGCGGTGCTGATGCTGCACGCCCACCCGGAAGACACGCAGCGCATCGTGCCGGCGCAGGCGCAGACGCTGCTCGCCTTCGTGCTGTACGCGCTCGGCGCCGCCGTGGGACTGCTGCTGACCTGAGCCGTGCCGCGCGCCCTCAGTCGAGCACGAGCGGCCCGCCCACCACCACGAAGGAGGCCGGCAGCGTCTCGACGCCCAGCACCGCAGCGATGGCCGCGGTCTCGGCGGCATCGGGAAAGCGCGGCAGCAGCCGGCAGGCGGTGTCCGCCGGCAGGTCGAGTGTCGTGCCGGGCTCGAACGGATGCGCCAGGTCGCTGCCGGCCAGCACCGGGTGCCGGTGCAGCTGCCGCAGCGCACTTGCCAGCAGCCACTGCTGCACGACCGACTGCGTGGCCCAGGCCGTGACCAGGTAATGCGCCTCGATCGCCAGCGTGGGCCGGACACGCGCGCCGGATGGCCCCGGCAAGGCGTTGCGCAGCGCCGCCACTTCGCGCACGCCGACCAGCGTCAGCGTCAGCCCCTCCGACGAGCCGTGCGCGAGTTCACGCGGGGTAGTCAGGCGCACCCCGGGCGAGTGCGCCGGTCCGCCGGCGACCGCCGGCTCGAGCAGCTTGACCAGGCGCAGGGCCAGCGCGGGCAGCAGGGTCGATGAGTCAGGCGGCGTGTCCATGCGCCGCACTGTACCCGGCGCGCGCGGCCGCGGCGCACGCCAGCCACCGTCACGACATGCCGATCGAGGCCAGGTACTCGCGCGCCGCAGGCTCGCCGCGAAAGGTGGTGATGCGCCGGCAGGCATGGCGGATCTGCTCGCGCAGCGCCTCGTGCGACTTGCAGTCGTTGATGCGCGCGGCGGGCTCCTCGCCGTACGGACCGAGCCGCTCGTACAGCGCGCGCACCGCGTTGCGCTTGGCTTCCTCGAGCGACGCGCTGGCCGCTTCCTGGGCGGCGGACGGCGCCGGCGCCGGGCGCGTGCGCATCGGCTTGATGATGATTGTGGTCGGCGCCGGCACGGGCGCCGGCACGGGGGCCGGCGTGCGCCGGTCCACCTCCGCAATCGCCATGCGCAGGGTGGGCGGTGGCCCCGCCGCGCGTGATGGCGGCAAGGGTGCGGCCGGCGGCGGCGCCACGCTGGCGGCGGCCGCGCCGGCGGATGCGCCTTCGCCGAGGCCGAGGTCGAGCCGCAGGCCGGTGGCTTCCATCGCCACCGTGGCCGCGTCGTCGGCGAGCCACTCGCGCTCGGGCGGCTCGACCATGCCGCAGGCCTCGATCAGTCCCTGCGCCAGCAGCGTCGCGATCACGCCGTCGAGTTCGCCTTCGCGCACCACCAGCCGCAGTTCATCCTCGTCGCGCTTGCCGTCGACCATGATCAGCACGCGCCGCGCCGTGGCCGACAGCCCGCCTGCGCGCGTGCGGATCTCCTCCGCGCCTTGGGCCGTCTTGGCGTAGATCAGCGAAATGCTCATGGCGGATAAGGCTCGGGGTACGCGTTGACATGCCGGCGGCGACGAGCCGCGGGCGAAGCCGAAGGATGGGCCGGTGACGGCGGGAACGGTTCCCGCAGTCGCACTCCCCGAAACGGCCTTATCGGCGGCTGCCCGCGCTGCCGTGGGACTCAAGTCTTGCGCGGCGCTGCCGATAGCGCCGGGCTGCACCGCGCCGGGGCGTCCGCCCTAGCCGATCCACGCAACGCGTTGCGCGCAGCACGCGCCAGCAGCGTTCGCGCCTGCTCGACCACCGGCAAGTCGACCATCCGGCCCTCGAAGGCGAAGGCGGCGCGGCCCTGCGCCTGCTGCGCCTCGAACGCCGCCACCAGCGCCTGCGCGCGCGCGACCTCGGCGGGTGTCGGCGCGAACGCCTGGTTCATTACCGCGACCTGGCGCGGATGCACGCAGAAGCCGCCGTCGAAGCCGAGCCGGCGTGCGCGCTCGATGCGCGCACGGAACGCGTCGAGATCCGTGTAATCGGCCACCGAGCCGACGAAGCCGAGCGGCATCACGCCGGCGCGGCGCGCAGCAAACACCACGAGTTGGTTGGGCGCGAGCAGGGCGTCGTCATCGACCTGGCGACCGGGAGGGGCGACGCGAGATCCTCGGCGCCGACGATGATCGCCGCCACGCGCGGATGGGCGGCCGCGATCGCATCGATATGCGCCAGGCCGTCGGGGCTTTCGATCATCGCGATCACGCGTGTGTGGCCGGCCGGCATCTCGCGCTCGCGCTCCAGCTCGGCGAGTACCTGCGCCACCTCACGCACGAAGGGCGCATCCGGCACCTTGGGCAGCGTGATCGCGCCGACCTCGGCACCGACCACCGCTTCGAGGTCGCGCACCAGCAGCCGCCATGGGCGGTTGACGCGCACGATCACGTCGTACCCCGCCTCGGCAAAGCGCCGTGCAACCGCAGGTGCCGCCTCGCGCGCGCGCTGCTTGTCGTCGGGACCGATGCTGTCCTCCAGATCGATCTGCAGCGCATCGGCCGCTTGCCGCAATGCGCTGTCGACGAAGCGCTCGGACAGCGCCGGCACGAAGAGGATCGAGCGCCAGACCGGCGGCTCGCGCGGCAGTTCCACCGTCATGGCAGGCGCTCCAGTTCGGCCAGGATCTCGGCGGTGTGTTCGCCCAGCGCCGGCGCCGGCCGCCGCAGCGCGCCCGGCGTGGCCGACAGGCGCGGGATCACGTTGTGCATCGGCAGGCTGCCGAGTTGCGCGTCCTCCATCTCGACGATCGCCTCGCGGCCGTGCACGTAGGGGTGATCGAGCAGGTCGGCCACCGAGCACACGGGACCGGCGGTGACGCCGGCCGCCTCGAACAGCGCCAGCGCCTCGGCCTGCGGATGGCGGCCGATGAAGGCGCCGATGATGGCGTCGAGCTCGTCGCGGTGGACCACGCGTGCATCGTTGCTGGCAAAGCGCGGGTCGGCCTTCAACTCGGGCCGGCCGATGGTGTCGAGGATCTTCATCGCCATCGACTGCATCGAGCCCGACATCGCCACGAAGCGGCCGTCGCTGCAGGCGTAGACGTTGCGCGGCGCGGTGTGGGTGGACTGGTTGCCCGATCGCATCGTCGGCTGGCCGTTGATCCGGCACTTGGCGGCCTCCGAGGCGATCACCGAGAAGATCGGCTCGAACAGCGACAGATCGACCACCTGACCGCGGCCCTCGCGCTCGGCCACGCGCAGCGCGGTCAGCACGCCAGTGGCGCCGTACACGCCGGCAATCATGTCCGCCAGCGCCAGCGGCGGCAGCACCGGCGGCCGGTCGGCGAAGCCGTTCAGGGACGCGAAGCCGCTCATCGCCTCCACCAGCGTGCCGAAGCCGGGCCTGTGGCTGTACAGCCCGGTCTGGCCCCAGCCCGACACGCGTGCGATCACCAGCGCCGGGTTGGCTGCGTGCAGCACGTCCGGTCCGAGGCCCATCTTCTCCAGTCCGCCCGGCACGAAGTTCTCCACCAGCACCTGCGCGTGGCGCACGAGCTTCAGCAGCGTGGTGCGGCCCGCTTCGCTGCGGATGTCCAGTACCAGCGAGCGCTTGTTGCGGCCGTAGACCTTCCAGTAGATCTCCTGACCCTGCTCGCGCCAGCTTCTGAGGTCGTCGCCGCTGCCCTCGCGCTCGACCTTGATCACGTCGGCGCCGAAGTCCGCGAGGATGAGCGTCAGCATGTTGCCGGCCACCAGCCGCGACAGGTCGAGCACGCGCACGCCGTCGAGCGGGCCGCGCGCGTCGGCGGCGTAGGGTCGCGGGTCGGGCCACGGATCGTGCGGGAGCCATGCGCGTCGAAGTCGGCACGCAGCGGGCCCTGCTGCTCGACCAGTTCTGCACGATCGCGCTGGATTGCCGCGCGCCGCGACCTAGACTGCGTCGAGGAGCCTTGGCAATGATCTCGCGCAGGGTGCTTTTGCGATGGGCCGCCACCGCGGCCGCAGCGGTGACCTCGTCACGCGCAGCCGGCGGTGACGTCGACCCGTACGTCGACGCGCGGCGCCGCATGGTCGAGGAAATCTCGCAGCGCATGCGCGCCAGCGGCGCCTCGACCGGCCACAGCGCGCTGAGTGCGCCTGTACTGAAGGCGCTGGGCAAGGTCGAGCGGCATCGCTTCGTGCCGCCCGAGCTCGCCACGCAGGCCTACGGCGATCATCCGCTGCCGATCGGCCACGGCCAGACCATCTCGCAGCCCTACATCGTCGCGCTGATGACGGAACTGCTCGCGCCCAAGGCAGGCGACGTGATGCTCGAGGTCGGCACCGGCTCCGGCTACCAGGCGGCGGTGCTGGCCGAGTGCGTGGCACGCGTCCACACGGTCGAGATCGTCGCGCCGCTGGGCGAGCGGGCGCGCGCGCTGCTGGCGCAGCTCGGCTACCGCAACGTCGAGGTGCGCATCGGCGACGGCTACCGTGGCTGGCCGGAAGCGGCGCCGTTCGACGGCATCGTGGTGACTGCCGCGCCCGACCATGTGCCGCAACCGCTGGTCGACCAGCTGAGGCCCGGCGGGCGCATGGTGGTCCCGGTGGGCCCGCAGATCAGCGGCCAGGACCTGCTGCTGATCACCAAGGCCGCCGACGGCAAGACCGTCACGCGACGGACGCTGCCGGTGCGCTTCGTGCCGCTGACGCGCGAACGCTGAAGCGCGCAGCTGATGCGCTGCCCGCAGGGCACCGGCGATGGCACTCAGCGGCCGAAGCGGGCATCGATCTTCTCGGCGCGGTAATCGAAGATCTGCGTCACGTCGCGCGCCACCTTCCAGCCTGCGCCGGCCAGACCGAGCCAGCCCGCCGGCAGCCGGTAGCGCACGGTGTCGCGCATCAGCGTGCCGCCGGCCAGCGGCACGAACTCGTGCGTGTGATGCCACAGGTTGTACGGGCCGCGCGCCTGCGTGTCGGAGAAGCGGCGCGGCGGGTCCCAGGCGTCGATCAGCGTCTGCCAGCGCACCGGCAGGCCGTTGATGCGCAGCGCGTAGTCGATGCGCGTGCCGGCACCGATCGCCGGCGTTGACATGCCCAGCAGCTTGAAGTGCAGCAGCGGCGGCGTGATCTCCTCGAGGTTCGCCGGGTCGCAGAAGAACGGCCAGATCGCCTCCGCCGCCTGTGGCAGCCACTGCTCCCACACGCGCAGGAACACGCCGCCGCGCAGGGGTGCCAGCAGGTCGTCGAGTGCGTGCTCCACGGTCTCGTAGCGGAAGCGGAAGCCCGCCTCCTGTGCGGCGAGCGGTTCCACGCGCGTGCTCGCGAGCACGATCTCGGCACGCTCGCCGTACAGCGCGCGCACCGCCCCTGCCGGCACCGGCAGGTTCTCGAGCGTGCCGAGCGCACGCGCCAGCGCGGTGGTGAACTGCGCGTTGGTGGCCGGCTGCGGCGCCACGCCTTCGAGCACGCCGCAGACCTGCGAGTCGAGCGCATGCAGGAACAGCCGGACGATGTCGTCGAGGTGGATCCAGCTCATCCACTGGCGGCCATCGCCCAAGCGCCCGGCAGCCGCCACGCGGAACAGCGGCAGCATGTCGGCCAGCGCGCCGCCCTGACGCGCCAGCACGATGCCGGTGCGCACGATCGGCACGCGCACGTCGGGCCGCTGTGCGGCCAGTGGCTGCAGCTCCGCTTCCCAGTCGGCCACCACGTCGGCGAGAAAGCCCGTGCCACGCTCGCTGCGCGCCGACAACACCTCGTCGCCGCGCGCGCCGTAGCAGCCGGTGGCCGAGCCGTGCACGAACGTGTTGACGTTCAGGCCATGCGCCAGCACCGCCTCCACCAGCCGCCGTGTGCCCAGCACGCGCGACTCGCGGATCAGCGCCTTCTGCGCCGGGCTCCAGCGCGCATCGGCCACCGGCTCGCCGGCCAGGTGGATGACGGCCTGCACCTCGGCCAGCGCCGCATCCGGCACCTCCCATCGATGGTCCCAGGCATGGCACTCGGCCGGAAACGGCAGCCGCCGCCGCGCGGCGGCGACGTCGCGCACCAGGCACACCAGCGTGTCGCCGCGCTCGACGAGCCGCTTGCCGAGTTCACGGCCGATCAGGCCGGTGGCGCCAGTGAGGAGGATGCGCATGCAGTGGACTCCGTCTCAGGGATGAAGGGTGGAACGCCGAGCATGCGCCGTTCCGCAGCTAGCGCAGGAGCAACAGCTGCCCGAACGGCGCGGCCATCGTGCGCCCGGTCTCGGGCACCGCCCACAGCACCGACGCGCGCGGCGTGTAGCGCGCCGGACCTTCGAGGTCGGTGAGGACGACGATGACGTCGGGGCGGTGGCGGTCGGCTTCCTCGAGCAACGGCGTGAAGTCGGTGCCGCCGCCGCCGGCGAGCTCGAGCCGGCCCAGGTCGACCTCGCCCGGTGCGCAGTGCGCCACGCGCTGCACGGTGTTGTCGCCGATCACGAGCACGGTCTCGGACGCCTGCCGGCGCGTGATCGCGGCCACCTCGGTCGAGAAGCGTGCCAGCAGCGCGGCGTCGATCGAGCCGGAAACGTCGATCACCAGCGCCAGGCGCGGCACGCTGCGAGCGCTGGTGGTGCCGGGCTCCCACGGCATGCGGCGACCCGCCCGGGTGCGGCCCTGGTTGGCGAGGTAGGAGCGCGCGGGCCGCGACCACGACAGGCCCACGCGCCGCGCCAGGCCGCGCGCCAGATGCCGCCGCAGCACCTGCTCCCACGGCGTACGCGAGCGCGGCAGATCGGCGGGCATCGATCGCAGCAGCGACAGCGCAGCGTCGCCGGCGTGGGCCCGCAGCAGGCGTTCGATCCACTCGCGCGCGAGCTCGGCTTCCGCCTCGGGCGCGCGGTCGGCGTCCGCACCTGGCAGCAGGTCGCGCGCGGCGTTGGCGCCGAGCCAGCGCAACCGCGCCGCGCGCGGGCCGTCGATGCGCGGTGTCGAGCCGTGTGCCGCGAGGGCGTTTGCGCCCGCGCGCCGCTCGGTTTCGCGCGCCCGCTCGCCAAGCTGCGCGCCGCCGCGTTGGGCGTTCCGCTTCTGCCCTGCTCGCCGCCTGGCTGCGCGCGTGCCGCGCTGCCGCTGCGAACGAGCGGTGCGCCGCGGTCGTCGACCGCCCGATACAGCCGCTCCACGTCCCACGCCGCCAGCGCGGCTTCCGGGGTGGCGTCGATGCCCAGTACCTCGCGCAGCAGCTTCTCCAGGTGCAACGCGCCGGGCGGCAGTTCCAGCCAGGCGAGATGCGACAGTGCCGTGTTGACGATGGCGTCCGCGCACAGGTTGAACAGCTGCGCATCGACGTCGCCGCGGGTCGCGCGCAGCGCCTGCAGGCGCGGCACGTGGCGCAGCGCGACGTGCAATACCGCGTGCGCCACCCAGCCGGTCTGCACCGGCAGCGGCAGTTGCGCGAACGAAGATGCGTAGAAGAGGTGCGTGCCGTCGGTGGTCACCGCAGCGCGCGGCGGCGCCGTGGCGGCGTCGTCGGCCACATCACGGTGCTGTACCCACAGCGCGAGGCTGCCACTGGCCGGCGCGTACTCCAGCAGGCGCTGCACGGCGGGCACCGCGCGATGCCAGTGCTGGGCGTCGCTGGCGACGGCGGCGCTCATCGCGAGCGGCCTGGCGACTGCCGGCATCGCGCCCACCTCACCGCAGCGCGCATCACCGGCCAACGCCCGGCCTCACATGGCAGCGCACTCACCTGAAGGGCGCCTCGCCCTGCCGCCGCGCCGCGTGGCGCTGGTAGGCAGGGCTCGCCAGCACCGTGGCTTCCAGTCCGCGCTCGAGCGCCTTGCCGAGCAGCAGCTCCATGCACAGCGTCTGCACTTCGCGGATCGGCAGCGGCTGCGCCGCGCGGATGTCGGGCAGCTGCTCGACGATGGCGAGCGCGCGCGCCATCTGCGGCGCCTCGTTCGCCGCGGCGAGCAGGCCGTAGACGAGCCCGTACAGGCCGTCGAGCGTGCGCGGCAGCAGCGCGGCGGTCTCCGCACCCGGCGCGGCCGCCATCAGCTTGATGACGTCCGCACCCGCCTGGATCTCGCGCAGCACGCCGAAGAACTCGGCCGCGTTGGCGGCGCCGATGCGTCCCTGCACGAACAAGCGCCGCGCCGGCTCCGACATGCCCGAGGCGAGCACGTTGGACACGTCTTCCCAGCCGCGCGGGCTGGCGCCCACCAAGTGATCGTTCGCAAGCTGCGCGGCAGTGTCGTCCAGACGGTCCGGACGCACGCGCAGGTAAGCCATCACCGCGGGCGACAGGCCGTTCGCCACGCCGTAGTCGAGAAACGCCTCGATCGCGGTCTGCACGTTGAAGTGGAACATGCGGTCCGCGAGCGCGGTGCCCATGTCGTGGCTGACCGCGCCATGGAAGCTGGCGTTGCCGGCCGCCACCACCTGCCAGCCGTCGGGCAGCCGGTAGTGGCCGACGCGGCGGTCAAGGATCAGCGAGTACGCCGAGATCTGCAGCCGCTGGTCGGCCGCGGTCAGTTCGTCCAGGAACAGGATGCCCGTCGGCTGCTCCGCGCCCGGCAGGAACTCCGGCGGGAACCACACCGTCTGGCCGCGAGTGTCGTCGGCATAGATGGCGCCGCGGATGTCCACCGGCTCGATGGTGGTCAAGCGCAAGTCGATCAGCGGCACGCCGAAGTGCTCGGCCACCTGGCGCACGATCGACGACTTGCCCACCCCGCGCGTGCCCCACAGCATGGTCGCGCGCCGGCGCAGGACCGGATCGGCAAACTGCTCGATCAGCGCCTGCTTGGCCGCGGCGATCGACACCGGCGGCACGTTCATCGGGTTGTTGAGCATCGGCGCGGCGCTCCCTCAATCCGGCAGGCGCCATGCATCGGCGGGCGGCTGCCGCGGCACGCGCGGCAGGCCGATGCGCGGCATCTCACGCCTCAGGAAAAACGCGCCGAGCAGCAACGGCGGCGCGAGGTTGGCCAGCATGGCCAGCGCGGAGTCGGCCGCTGCGCCACGTCCCTGCAGCCAGAGCCCCGCGCCCAGCACGACCGCAGTCAGCGCGATCGGCCACGTGCTGCGCGCCGCAATCAGCCAGCGCGCGGCTCGGTGGCGCTGGTGAAATTGCAGCGGCGGCTCGGCCAGCGTGTGCGCAAGGTGCGTCACCATTTGCGCCAGGCGCGCCTCGGAGTCTGCGCCGCGGCGCTCGCCGGTGCCGCGCAACTCAACGTGGGTGGTCCAGCCGCGCGCGTTGGGCGTGAGCCGGTGCCAGGCGCGGCCCAGCACCTCCAGCAGGTCGGCCGGCAGGTGTTCGATCGCGCCGCCAGAGCGCTCGATCGCGATCTCCGCCGCATACCCGCTCACGCCCGAGACCTTCATCTGCAGCGCAAGCCCCGGCAGCCGGGCCTGCGCCTGCTTCAGCACCAGCGCCGGCGCGGCCTGCCCCGGCGCGGCGCGCAGCAGGCGGTGCTGCAACGGCAGCGCGACACTGCCCGCGCTGGGGAACTGGCGCGCGGCCGGCACCGCGGCAAAGGCCGCGAGCAGCGCCGCGGGGTCGTCGCCCTCGCCCTCGAGTGTCGCGGTCAATCCGTTGGCCGTGGTCAGCGAGCGCTGCAGTTCGAAGCTGCCGCGCAGCGCGCAGTCCAGCGCCAGCACTTCGTGCACCGGCTGCCACGGCGCCGCAAGGCCCTGCTGATCCTCATGCACGCGCGGCTTGAACACCAGGCGCCGCGCCACCCGGTCAGTCGCCGCCAGGTCGACCTGATAGCCAGCCTGCGCGAACGGCGCGACGAGCGTGAAAATCTCGTGGTGGGAGAGCGGAGGCAGGGTGGCCATGCAGGGGCGGCGCGGATGGACGAGAAGGAGAGATTCTGCCCAAGCGCGCCCACCACTGCGCGCTTTGACGCGCAGGGTCTTTGAGCCGGTGCCCTGTCCTCTGCTGCCAGGCCGCCCGCGCCGGCCCTCGATCTCAGCGCGGCATCAGCAGCGCGGCGCCGCTCTCGATCAGCGGCTGCGGCTTGCCAAGGTAGAAGCCCCAGCCATAGTCCACGCCGATCTCGCGCAGGCGCTTGGGAATCGCCTCGCTGACCACGTATTCGGCGATTGTCTTCAGGCCCATCACGTTGCCCACGGCGTTGATGGTCTGCACCATCGCCAGGTCCGTCGGGTCGTCGGCGATGTCCTTGACGAAGCTGCCGTCGATCTTGACGGAACGTCGGTGCGGCCGATGCGGCCGGCAAACAGCTCGTCGCCGACGAACGCGGGCTGGCTTTCGGGATCGTGAAACACCACGTGCCCTGGCGTGTGGCCGAGCGTATGCCGCACATCGAGCGTCACCTCGGCGACCTGCACCGTATCGCCGTCCGCCAGCCAGCGCGTGGGCGCGAACGGTTCGGCCGGCGGGAAGCCAAACATGCGCGACTGCTCGGCCAGACCGTCGATCCAGTACGGGTCGGCCGGATGGTGACCGACGATCGGCACGCCGAGCGTGCGCGCCAGCGTGCCGGTGCTGCCGGCGTGGTCGATATGCGCGTGCGTGAGCAGGATCTGCGCGATGCGCACACCATGCCGCTGCGCCGCGGCCGTGATCCGCTCCAGTTCGCCGCCCGGATCGACCACCGCCGCCTCGCGCGTGCGATCGCATCAATTCAGCGAGCAGTTCTGCTGGAACGGCGTGACGGGGAGCGTTTCGTAGCGAAGCACGGCCCGCCTTGGCTGCGATCGGCGGCCGCAGGATGGCGGCCACGGCGCACGCGCCGCCGCTATCGTCCCGGCGCGTTGGCGCCGGGACGCGCCGAGGCCCGCGGCCTTACGCCACCGCGCGTGGCCGCGCAGGCTTCTTCGCTCCGGCAGCCGGCGGCACCGCCTCGTGCCAAGCGGCCACCGCATCGCGTGCGATGTGTCGACCGGCCAGCCGCACCCCGCGCCACACCGCCTGCATCGGCTCGCGCGACGCCCTGCCGGCGAGCGTCACCTCATGCACCGAGCGGCGTGCAAATCGCGCCGCAGCCCGACCCGCACGCTGCAGCGCGCGCTCGGCAACCTCGAGCTGCGCCTGCATCTCATCCATCCGCACCGGCGTGGCGGCAACTGTCGGCAGCGTCCGCGCTGCCGGCCGCCTGGCCGGAGTGCGACGTCTCGTCGTGGTTTGACGCGTGACCATAGGGCCTCCTTTTCGAATTTCGCTGCGCCGGCAATCCAACTGCCGACACCTTCATCCTCATTCAGCAGGCGGCGCCACCCTTGAGGCAGATCAGATCGGGCGACGCGAAGAACGAGCGCTCTACCGCGAGCGAGCACGCCGCCCGCCGCCATCAAGCTCGGGGCGCACCGACCTCGGGCAATATCTGCGCCTCGCAACCCACGCGCGCCTTCCCTCGCAACATGCTCGCCGCCGGCCCCAAGCAGCACCTGCCCCTTGCGGTCGGGCGGTCCACGCGTCGCCCCACGCGCCGCGGGCGCCTGGCCTACCTCGCAGCGTGCGCAGCCGTGAGCCTGCTGTGCGCCTGCGCGGCGCCGGTCGGTCACCCGGGGGCCCCATCCAGGGCGGGCGCGGCCGCCGACGGCGCGGTGGCACGCTGGCAGACACAGACGATCGACGGCGTCTCGGTCGCCGCGACGATCGTGCCGGATGACGAAGCGCGACGGCGCTACGGGGTCGATCTCGGCGCCAAGGGCCTGCAGGCGGTCTGGCTGCGCGTGCAGAACGGTTCGCCGCATGAACTGTGGCTGTTGTCGTCGTTCACCGATCCGGATTACTTCTCCGCCGACGAAGCGGCGTACCTGTTCAACTGGTCGACGCCCGACGACGACTTCGAGCAGCTGCGGCAGCGGTTCCGCGATCTGGCCATGCGCGCTCGGCTAGCCGCAGGGCAGACCTACGAAGGCCATCTGCTCGTGGCCCGCGCCGACGGCGGGCGCTTCGTGGAAGTGATGATCAACGGCCACGGACAGGCGCGTCGCTACGGGTTCGCGCTGCGCACGCCGGACGGACACTTCGACTTCGAGAGCATGGACCCGGCGGCGATCTACCCGGGCCGGGAACGCACGGATCTGACGCGCGAGGCGCTGCGCGCCGCGCTCGAAGAACTGCCCTGTTGCGCCACCGATGCCGGTGGCGCCCACGCGGGAGACCCGCTCAACGTCGTGCTGGTCGGCGAGGCAGCGCAGGTGATGGCGGCGCTGTCGCAAAGCGGCTGGTCGTTCACCCACCGCATCGACTGGACCACGGTGCGCCGCATGATCGCCGCCGCGCTGGCCGGCACGCAGTACCCCAACGCCCCCGTCAGCGATCTGTACGCCTTCGGCCGCCGGCAGGACCTCGCCTTCCAGCGCGCGCGCTTCACGCTCGCCCAGCGTAACCACATGCGGCTGTGGCTGGCGCCGTACACCGTCGAGGGCCGCTCGGTGTGGGTCGGGCAGGTCAGCCGCGACATCGGCATCAAGCTCACGCGCAAATCACCGACGTTCACCACGCACGTGATCGACCCGCTGGTCGACGAGACGCGCCAGTACCTGCTGGAAAGCCTGCTGCAGCGCCATCTGGTGGCCGAGTTCGGTTTCGTGCGCGCGTTCGACGCGGCCGACCTCGGCCAGCCGCGCCGCAACCTGACCGACGATCCCTACATCAGCGACGGCATGCGGCTGATCCTGGTCCTGGCGGCGCACCCGACCCGCATCGAAGACGTGCGCAACCTCGGCTGGCGGCAGACGACGCTGGGGCCGATCGAGCGCGCCCAGTCGCCGGACCGCGGCAGCCCGCGCCCGCCCCTGCCCACGGAAATGCCGCGCGACAAAGCGGCCGGCAACTGACGTGCGGCACCGGCCGATCGTTCGCGCCCTGAACTCCGCCGCCGCGCGGGCTGCCAGGCGCGCGGCGCTGCCGGCGCGCATCGGCTCCCTGCTGCTGTCTGCCGTCCTGTGCGCCGCGTGTGCGCCGAGCGCACTGCTGACCTACCGGCCCGAACAGCCTCTGACCGCGCATGTGCCGCTGGCACGCGCCGGGATCGACGATGCGCGCGCCGGATTCGCCGCGGTGCTCGCCGCGGAGCTGGCCGGCGCTGGCGATGTCGCCGCGATCGCCTGGTTGCCGAATACGGTGGCCGCACCGCACGTCGATCACGCCGGACTCGCGGCACGCTTCGCCGCGCGCGCGCCATCGACCTCGGTGCTGATCGCGCCCGGGCTGTTCGGCGACTGCGTGAGCGCGCAGTCGGTGCCCTTTGGTGATGGCGTGCTGCGTTCGCCGAAGCTCAGCGGGGTCGACGCCTATCGCCAGTACGACCGTCTCGGCCTGCGCTCGATCCGGATGGTGCCGCTGCCGGGCCGCGCCTCCTCCGAGGTCAACGGACGACTGCTGGCAGACGCGATCCGCGCCGAGGCGGCCCAGCCCGGCGTGCAGCGGATCCTCGTCGTCGCCTACTCCAAGGGCCTGCCCGACCTGCTGCATGCGCTGGCGCTGCTCGAGCGCGACGGCGGCCTGCCACGCAGCCTGGCGGCGGTGGTCTCGGTGGCTGGCGCGGTGATGGGCACGCCGCTGGCCGACTACTACGAGCCCACCTACGACGCCCTCTCGCCGTGGATCACGCCGCTGGACTGCACGCCGTCGCAAGGCGGCGACCTCGGCAGCCTGACGCGGCGCGAGCGCGTGGCGTGGCTGGCCGCGCATCCGCTGCCCGCCGGGCCGGCCTACTACTCGATCGTCGCCCACACGGTGCCCGAGGAGATGTCGCCCGCGCTGCGCTGGCCGGCGCGGCTGCTCGCCGCGGTAGAACCGCGCAACGACGGCCAGCTCGTCGCCGCCGATGCGCTGCTGCCCGGCAGCACGCTGCTGCTGGCGGCGCGCTCGGACCATTGGGATCTGGCGCTGCCGCTGGACCGACACCCGGACGCGGCCCTGCGCGCCCTCACCTCGGGCCGCACCTTCCCGCGCGAGGCGGTGTTCGCGGCGACGATGAAGTGGGTGCTCGGACTGGGGCACTGACAGCGCGTCGCCGTGCGTGCCGGTGTGCGCGACAGATCACGCGGTCAACCGCGGTCATCCGCCCTGTCTGCGATGGTTAGCACACGCGCGACACGCCGGCGCGACTGAACCGGGCGCGGCACGGGCGCACGGCGCCGCGCGGCTAGCTCATCGACCTTTCACGTGCCGCGCACGTACGGGTTGCTGCGCCGCTCGTGGCCGAAGCTGCTCTCGGGGCCGTGACCGGGAATGAAGACGGTGTCGTCGCCCATCGGCCACAGCCGCTGCCTGATGCTGGCGATCAGCGTGTCGTAGTCGCCACCCGGAAAGTCGGTGCGGCCGATGCTGCCGGCAAACAGCACATCGCCCACGAACGCGCGCTTGCTCTGCGTGTCATGGAACACCACGTGCCCCGGCGTGTGGCCGGGCGTATGGCGCACGGCGAGCGTCACGTCGCCCACCTGCACGGTATCGCCGTCCGCCAGCCAGCGCGTGGGCGCGAAAGGTTCGGCCGGCGGAAAGCCGAACATGCGCGACTGCTCGGCCAGGCCGTCGATCCAGTATTGATCGGCCGGATGGGGGCCAGCAATACGT
>JAXHLD010000010.1:0-52312 GCA_034522655.1 Burkholderiaceae bacterium | reverse complement strand
TATTGCCGGCTTGGCCACCGATGCCGGACGCGATGTTCCACATGCGCATGGCGCTGGTCGGTCACCACCGGCGTCCGCGATCGGCCGTGGCCTACGCGGGCCAACTCAGCGGAGGCCTCGTCACCGGCCCGAGCGACCAGGTCTCCTGGGCTTCGACGACATCGGCGAACTTCGCGTTCCCGGTCTTTACCGGCCGCCCCCGCCGTCCTTCGCCTGACCCCCGCCTACCTCTTCCAGCGCGACGACGCGAAGTCCGTCTCGCGCCGCTCGGCCAGCGCCTGGGTGATCGTGGCCCGTTATCCCTGCGGCGACGCCGTCCGCGCCCGGTCGACTGGAATCCCCAGTGCTTGCCCCCCGCACCTGATCCCGTTTCATCGGCCGCTTCAACTGGCCGACCTCGATGCTGGCGTGGGACGTGGTGGTGCTGACCGGCTACCTGCTGCTGAACCTGGGGCTGGTCGGCTACGTGCTGTACAGCCACTACTTGGCCGAAGCCGCGTCGCCAAGGGCCCACTTCCCGGTGGTCCCGGCGTCGGCGAACGTTCTGGCCACCCCCATCAACAGCTTCAGAGCCTTCCCGTTTGCCGCCAGTTCGGCTGCTCGGTCTGCAGGATCGCGCCTCTCGGCCCGCGCTTCATCGCCTCCGCCTTCGTCTCGGGCCCGGCGCTGATCATCCTCGCGCTGCTGGCGATCCGCCGCTTCACCGACTACCCGGTCAAGCAGTCGGTGATCGACCTGCTGGCGCTGGTGATGACGGTGTCGCTGCAGATCAGCCTGTTCTTCGTGGCGACCGAACTGTTCACCGACTTCTACAACGAGACCCATCACGCAGCGTCGATCCGCTACCTGTTCTTCGGGCTCGACGGGCTGGCCTCGCTCAAGCCGTGGATCTGGCTCGCACTGGCGCTTAACGTGGTGGCGCTGGCGATCCTGATGATCAACCCGCTGCGCCGCACGCCCAAGTACCTGTACGTCGCCTGCGTGCTGGTGTTCGTCGGCATCTGGATCGAGAAGGGCATGGGCCTGGTCGTCCCCGGCTTCATTCCCACGCCCCTCGGCGAGGTCTTCGAGTACGCGCCGACCCTGCGCGAGCTGCTGGTGTCGCTCGGCATCTGGGCGTTCGGCGCGCTGGTGTTCACGCTGCTGGCGAAGGCCGCCATCGGCGTCGAACGCGGGCGCATCTCCGCGGCGCCGGCCGCAGCGGCCTCTGCTGCGGTGATCGCAGACTGATCGCAACGCACGGCGGATCGCAGGCGATATCCGCTCGATGCCACTCGGGTAACCTCTTTTTCTCTCAGTTCTACCGCGAAGGACTGTGATCATGCCGACTCCGATTTCACGCCGCCTCGCTCTCCTGCTGCCCTGCCTGGTGACGGCACCGCTGGTCGCCAGCCTGTCCGCACCGGCGCCCGCACTGGCCTCGAATCAGCTACATATGAAGTCGGGCTGCATCGCCTGCCACATGGTCGACCGCAAGCTCGTCGGCCCGTCGTACAAGGAAATCGCCGTCAAGTACAAGGGCCGCGCCGATGCTGTTCCATTCCTGACGCAACGCGTGCGCAAGGGCGGACCCGGCAACTGGGGCACGGTACCGATGGCGCCCAACGACGTGTCGAAGCTGAACGACGCAGAACTCAAAACCCTGCTGGCTTGGATCCTCGCCTCGGCCTGAAGTCAGCGGGCCGCGCTGGCCCGTTGCAGCAGCGCGCGGTGCAGCGGATTGCCGCGCAGCCAGGCGTCGCGCTCGTGAACGTCCGTCCACTGCGTGGCACCGGCTTGCACCCACGCAGCGCCCGTCTGCAGCGCTGCCTCTGCCTCGGCGGCGTGGCCGCAGTCCTCTAGCACCTCGAACGCGGTCCACCAGACGTCGGCCGGCTCCTCGCACCAGATATCCGCGTGCGCTGCGAGCTGCAGCCCTTCGCGCGCGTGATCGGCCGCTTGCGCGACGCCGCGCGCGAGTGCTGCGCGCGCAGCGCCGTTGAGCGCGCATCGCAGCAGCCCCCGCATGCCGCGCGCGCGCAGATCGGCGAGCAGCGCCTGCCCTTCTGCCGCAGGGGGCGGCAGCCAGCGCATGAGAATGGCGCGCCGCTGCAGCTCGGGTCCGGCCGGCAGGCCTTGCCTTCCCAGCGCCGCCAACTGCGCCGCCGGCTCGGCGGGCGATTCGCCGCGCGCGTGCTTCAGGCGTATCGCGGCCGTGAAGTACGAGAGGTCGTGCAGCGCCGAATCCCCCGGTGTGCCGATCGCGTCCATGTGCCGCGCCAGGCCATTGCTCGGCCTCGTCGAGGCGCCCGACCGCGAGGTAGGCGACCGCCAGATCGCGAAAGCTGGCGGGCAAGGGTTCGGCGCCATCGTCGGCCGAGAGCTTCAGCATCCGCTGCGACCGGGCCAGCGCCGCCGACGCGTGGCCGTGTCCGATCTGCATCAGCGCGAGGATCTCCATCAGCTCCGTGACGATGCCCACGCCGGCCCGCTCTTGCTCGGCCAGTGCCAACGCCGCCTCGCCGACCTCGAGCGCCGCATCGAGCAGGCCGAGCGAGCTGCGCACGCGCGCCAGCCGGTTGCCGATCGTGATCCTCATAGAGGGCATCGCCCGCCACCGCAGGGGATCGCCACGCTTCGGTCAGTACAACGTCGGCCTGCAGCGGCTGCCCGGCCCAGTGCAACACGCCGCCGAGTGCGGCCTGCAGTTCGACCAGCGCACGCGCGCCGCTCGCCGCCACCGGCGCACGCACCGCCTCGTACAGCGCGAGTGCGCGCTCGGCCGCCAAGCCGTAGGGCACGGCGGCGCAGGCGAAACGGGCTGCCTCCGCCAGTTCGGCGCCGTCGAGCAGTTCGCGCTCCGTGCCCTGCGGACCGAGCGCATCGACCAGGCGCTGCGCCGACTGCACCGAGGCCTCAAGCGCGCGCGCGTTGATCTGCTGCGCGGTGCGCGCCATCGTCAGCAGCAGCCGCTCGCGCGGTGTGCGCGCCAGTGCATCGGCGGCGTCGAGCGCGCTGCCTGCCTTCGCGTCGCGATCGCCCCGGCTCCAGCAGCGCGCGGCATCGCGCCAGGCCAGCAGCGCGGCGGCGCGCGCTGCCTCGCTCGGCGCACCGCCGCTCGTCAACGCGTGCGCCGCCGCCTCGAAGTTGCGCGCCGCCTCCAGCATCTGCCAGCGGCCGCGCGCCTGCTCGGCCGCGCGCAGCCACCATAGGCGCGGCCGCCTGCACCGCGCCGGCAGCCGCCAGGTGATGGGCGATGCTGCTGGGCGCGGCGGCCCTGCGCGATCAGGTGGTCGGCCACCAACTGATGCAGCGGCGCTTCGAGCTCGCCGCCGGCAGCGCGGCGCGAACCGCCTCGGCCACCAGGTCGTGACTGAAGGCGTGGCCGTGAAACACCTGCGCCGCCTCCAGCTCGGCAAGCACGGGCGCCCAGGCCGAGCGGCGTGCGGCCGAGCGCGGCGCTGGCCAGTGCCAGCGAGAAGTCACGCTGTGCGACCCGCCGCCAGTTGGGCGACCTGCAGCGCCGGCTCGGGCAATCGCTGCAGGCGCCGCCGCAGCGACTCCAGCAGCGAGGGCGGCACCGGCAGCGGCTGGCCCGGCTCCCACGAGGCAAAGCGGTCGAGCCACAGGCTCTTCACCAACTACGAGCAGGAAGGCCGGATTGCCGCCGACCTGCGCGTGCAGCGCCGCGGCGAGCGCTTCCAGATCGACCTGCGGCGCCACGTCGGCGATCGGCAGTTCGGACAGCAGCACCCGTACCTCGGCGGCCCCGAGCGGGGCGAGGTCCACGCGCGCGCCGCGACGGCTGTCCGCCAGTTGTGCCAGCAAGGCACCGCCCTCGTCGGACAGCTCGGTGTCGCGCGCGGCAAACACCGGGATCGCGCCCTGCGCCTGGCCGCGGTCCTCGTCGGCCAGCCAGGCGCCGACCAGCACGCGCATCGCGGCGATGCTCTCGTCGTCGGCGAACTGCAGGTCGTCGAACGCCAGCACCCGCAGGCCGCGCTGCGCGCAGGCCTGCAGCGCGCGCGCCGCCGAACCGAGCACGCGGCGATGCTCCAGCGCCGACTTCAGGTCCGGCGCCGCGCCCTCGCCATCCGGCAGCAGCAATGCGAGATCGCGTTGCATGGCTTCGTCGAGCGGCGGCGCAAAGCGCTTGAGCGCGGCCGCCAGCAGTCGCGCCAGCGACGCGCCGGGCAGCACGCGATCGCCGGCGCGCGCAGCCACCAGCAGCGCCGGTTCATGCGCCGCCAGCGCCTGCATCAGCACGCGGCTCTTGCCGATGCCGCCCGGCCCGGCGACGACCACCGCGTGGCGCAGCTGCAGGCTGCGCTGAATGTCAGCCAGCACCGCTGCACGGCCGATCAGTTGCGGCGGACGGCGCAGGGCGGCAGGCAGTACCGTCGGCGTCGCGGCGGGCGCGGCGCTCGCGAGGATCAGCGTGCCGAGTTCGTTGGTCTCGGCCGAGGGGCTGACGCCGAACGCGCGGCGCAGCGCCTCGCGGCATTCGTCCCAGGCGGCGATCGCAGCCGCGCGATCGCCGCGCAGGAAGCAGATCTCCATCCGCAGCCGCCAGGCCTGCTCGGACTCCGGCTCGTCGGCCAGCACCGCATCGGCCAGCGCGAGTGCTTGGTCCAGATCGCCGTCGGCCAGCCGTGCCTGCGCGTCGGCCAGCCGCTCGCGCTGGCGATTGCGGCGCGCATCGTCGCGCGCGCGGCCAGCCACTCGGCGAGTTCCGGCGCATCGTCGAAGTGCAGTCCGGCGAGCAGCTCGCCGCGTTCGGTGCAATCGAGCGCCATATCGGTGGCGAGCCTCAGCGCGCCATCTTCCTCGGCCAGCACCTCGCCGGCGGCGCGCCGCAGTCGCGCCAGCGTCTGGCGCAGGTTGGCGCGCGCCTTGGCGTCGTCGCCGCCGGGCCACAGCAGTCCCGCCAGTTGCGCGCGCGCCGTCGGCCCCTGCAGATGCAGCCAGCCGAGCAACGCGGCCTCGCGCGCCGACAGCGGCAGCACGCGGCCGTCGTCGAGCGTCAGCTGCGGCGGACCGAAGAGGTGGAGACGGGGCATGCGGGGGCGGTGGTCAGCACAGGGCGTCCCGGCCGGCGGCTCGTCGCTGCCGATCCGGACGGGGCGCGAGCTTAGCGGCGGTAGCCCGCGGTCACGCCCCCGGTCACGCCGCGGTCACGCCGGGTTGTCGAGGATGCACCCCGTCGGTCACACCCACGCCGTCCGCGGCAGGCACCCACCGAACCGCCCACCGGGCACCACCCTTTTTGACCTCAACGGAGATCCACCGTGCAACGCGCTTCCCTGAACACCCTCGCCGCCGCGACGCTGGCCGCCGCGGCCCTGCTAGGCACCGGCACCGCTGCTGCGAACCAGCCGTACATCGGCGCGAGCGTCGGCCAGGCCGACTACAAGCTCGACACCACCGGCGCCACCGCGGCCGACACCAAGGACACCGGCGCTCAAGGTCTACGGCGGCACGATGTTCACGCCGAACTTCGGCCTCGAGGCCGCGTACTTCGACCTCGGCCAGGCCACCGGCGCGGCCAGCCTGCCGGGCCTCGGCTCGATCGGCATCACCGGCAAGGCGCGCGGCATCTCGCTGGTGGGCATCGCGGCGGCGCCGTTCGGCGACGCCGCCGTGTTCGCCAAGGCGGGCTTCGCCCAGGTGAAGGGCGAAGTCGAGGCCCGCACGCCGCTCGGCAACGTGAGCGAAAGCGATTCGTCGCTGCAGCCCACCTTCGGCGTCGGCGCCAGCTACGCCTTCACGTCCAACGTCAGCGCCCGCATCGAGTGGGAACGCTTCCGCGTGCGCTACGCCGACGACCTGAAGGAAGACACCGACCTCATCAGCGCGGGCGTCGTCTTCCGCTTCTGACCCCGCGCGCCACAACTCATACGGAGCACACCATGAAGCTGTTGCATCGGACCCTCGCCGGGCTGATGACCCTGCTCGTCGCCGCCTGCGGCGGCAGCGAAGGCACGCCCGGCAATACCCCGGCGATCCAGGGTTTTGCCGCCAGCACGACGACGCTGTTCGTCGGCGAGCGCACGCGCCTGACCGCCACCTTCACCGGCGGCCAGGGCCGCATCGAGCCGGGCATCGGTCCGGTGCGCAGCGGTGTGCCGATCGAGACACCGGCGCTGGATGCCGACCGTCGCTACACGCTCGTGGTCGAGGCGGCCGGCCAGCCCACGGCGCGGCGCGACCTCGACCTGACCGTGCGCTACCGCGACCGCTACGAGCAGCTCACCCGCCCGTACCGGGTGCAGTACCACGCAGCGGTCGCGGCCGGCGACGGCTCGGTGCTCGTGCTGGGCGGCTCGCGTGGCGAGAACACCGTCTCGGACGCGATCGACCGCTTCGACCTGGCCACGCGCACGTTCACGCGCATCGGCACGCTGCGCACGGGCCGCTTCAATCACACGGCAACGCGCCTCGCCGACGGCCGCGTCCTGGTGCTCGGCGGCGGCGTGAGCCTGGACATCGGCGCGGTGGCCGACGTGGTCGATCCGCGCACCGGCGGTGTCAGCGACGGTGGCCGCCTCCAGCAGACGCGCGTCCGGCATGCGACGGTCGCGCTGGCCGACGGCCGCGCGCTGGTGGTCGGCGGCTACAACCGCAACACGGTCGAACTGTGGGATCCGGCCACCACCACCTTTCGGCTGGTCGCGGCGCGCATGGCCCATGTACGCGACTACCCGACCGCGACCCTGCTCGCCGACGGCCGCGTGCTGATCGCCGGCGGCGACACCATCGCGCCGACCTACGTCTTCGCGGAGATCTTCGACCCGCGCACCGAAACCTTCACGCCGGTCGCCTCTCCGCTCACCGAGCGCCGCTACTTCCACACCGCACAACGGCTCGCCAACGGCCGCGTGCTGATCGTCGGCGGCGAGCACATCGACCCGCGCACGACGTCCATCGTGCTGCTGGCCAGCGTGCTCGAGTTCGATCCGGCCACCAGCACGCTGACGCGGCGCGCCGACCTCGACACACCGCGGTCGCTCGCGGCCCCCGTTGGGCTCGACGGCGAGATGCTGCTGTTCGGTGGCTCGACGCTGCGGGACGCCTCCTCGTCGACCGCGCAGGCGGCCTACCGCCACGGCGGGCACGTCGCGGCCGCTGGCGGCGATGCCGACGGGGCGCAGCTTCCACACTGCAACCCGCATGGGGGATGGGCGAGTGCTTATCCTCGGCGGCGACGACGCCAACGGCGGTGCGGTCGAATCCGTGTTGATCTACGAATGAGCAAGAACCGGAGCCTGACGATGAACGCAACCTCCACTCCCCTCACGCCACGCGCCTTGGCCGCAGCACTTGCCGGTGCGGCCGCGCTGTCCGCCACCCTGCTGGCCGGCTGCGCCAGCCTCCCGGCCGCGCAGATCGCGCTGCCGGCGCCGCTCGCCGCAGCAACACCCGAGCCGGTGCAGGGCATCGGCTACGGCCGCAAGGGCGAGTTCACGCTCGGCGCCGAGCGCGTCAGCTTCACCCGCGGCCGCGACCGGCTGGAGTTGTTCGACGTGGTGAGCTTCGACCGCTCACCGACGCGCTACGCGCTGACGCGTGCCGACGGCAGCCTGGTCGAGGCCTCGTGCCGCGGGCGCCAGAACACGGTCACGCTCGGCGTTCTGCAGGGCAGCGCCAAGCCCTTCAGCTTCGAGTGCGAGTGGCGCCAGCATCCGCAGGGGCGCGTGGCCGGCATGACGGTGGCCGCACCCTCGTGGATCCCCGGCACGCGTGCCGAGCGCAGCGGCAGCTTCACGGTCGGCGCCACCACGCTCGAGGTCTGAAGTGATCCCGCGCAATGCGGCAGGGCTCGCCGCTGCCGCTGGAGCAGCCGATCGGCTACGTGATGTCGCACCAGGGCCGTCCGGTCGGCGCCATCGAACTGAACGGCAGCACGCCGCGCCTGTGGCGGCCGGCGCCGACCGACGCGCTGGCCGAGCCGGTCACGCTTGCCGCGCTGGCGCTGGCGCCTGCCTGCTGGAATCGGCCGGGGCGGTGCCGCATGGTCGCGGCGGCCGGCCGCCATCGACCCCGGAGGCATCGCGGCGGTCGGCCTGAAGAACAGAGCGTTCCTTCGTCGCCAGTTGCGCGCAGCACGCGGCAGTTCGGGCCGGCGATCTGCCGCGCCTTCGCCGACGAGGGCGCACAGGTGATCGTCACCGACCTCGACGAAGCCGGCGCCGCCGCGGTTGCCCGCGCGATCGGTCCGGCGCCAGCGTCGTGCACGTCGCTGCGCGCTCCGGGCCTGGGCGGCTCGATGACGGCCAGGCGTCGTGCCCACCTGGCCGGCTCGACGTGCTCGGTGAACAACGCCGCCGCATCACGGGCTTCCAGGGCAGGCGCGTGGTCCCACGACGACCCGGAGCACGTCCTCCGCTGGAGAGCTGGCACGCGGTGGAACCTGCGACCGACCTCGACGGCGTGTTCCTCGGCTGCAAGCATGCGATCCGCGTGATGCGCCGCGCCGGGCCGGGCGCGAGCGGCTCGATCGTCAATATTTCGTCGCGCTCGGGCGTGGTCGGTATCCCCGCTGCCGCCGCGTACGCATCGAGCAAGGCCGCGGTGCGCAACCACACCAAGACGGTGGCGTTGTACTGCGCCGAGCAGGGTCTGCCGATCCGCTGCAACTCGATCCACCCGGCAGCGATCTTGACGCCGATGTGGGAACCGCTGCTCGGCAACGGCCCCGACCGCGACGCGCGAATGGCCGAGTTCGTCGCCGACACGCCGCTGCGGCGCTTCGGCACGCCGGAGGAAGTGGCCGCAGTGACAGTGCTGCTCGCCAGCGACGAGGCGCGCTACATCACCGGCGCCGAACTGCATGTCGACGGCGGCATCCTTGCTGGCAGCGCCGCGGCGCCGAGGGCGGCGGCAGCGACGTAAGCAGGATTGTCGGTTCAACTGATGCTGCGCGCCGCCAATCGGCGACGACCCGGAAGCGGACGCTTCAACGGACGCTGAACGACCCTTTGCGGAAGTCTGCCACTTCCGCAAGCGGACGCGGCAACCTCACCGCAAAGCGGCCATCGCACTTGCTCGTTCAAGCCCCCCGCGCTGCTTTGGAGCGGCTTCGAGCACCTCGAGGCGAGGGCTCGCACGCATGCGCCTCGACGTAGGCGTCCAACAGGCGGCGATCACGGCGGCTGGGTCGCGCGTGTCCGCTTCGGCAGTTCGACTCGAGGTCCAGCTCCAATCGACGGTGATCCGCGATCTTCAAGATCCGTTCTGCGGGTACGCCAGTTCGGACGGTGCGGAGTTCGATCGTCCTGCGGTTTGCCCATCGGTCATCGGCGCAACCCAGTTCGACGTCGACGCCCTTCGCGGCCATAGCCGGCGCCGAAGATCCGGATCACACCGGACCGGTAGGTGAAGCGGACGGTCAATATGCCTTCGCCGACCCGCCCGAACAGCAATACCGGCGGCTTCGTTGCCCGTCCGCACCTTCGGCGATGACGCGTCTTCGGATCGGCAGCCGGTTGCGTACTGCGCCAAGGCGAAGCACACCGCGCTGAGCCTGGTCGGCGTTCGCTGTCCAGCTCACCGACGCTTGGCCTCATCAATTACCAGGTCAACTGACCAGCATATGGCTATATAGCCATATTACAGTATGGCGCAAATTCGCCCAGCGCCTCGCGGGTCGGTCTTCGAGGAGATCGAGATACCGACGACGCAGGATCGTGGCCGGTCGTCGTGATTCGCGACCTGGCCGTACTTCAGGGCCTTAGTCGGACGCTCGGCTTCAGGTAGACCAGATGAAGTGCTGCGAGCTGGCGCAGCGGACTCCGAGTTGAACTCAGCATCGGCGAGTAGCAGTCGCTCTCGCATTGACGATGCTGACGCCGGCACGTCAGCGCGACGGGAAGGAGTCGATGGCCCTATTCGGCAAGTTGGTCCTCTTTGTGCTTCCTCGCACTCGGCAGAGCAGTGCGCAGACGTACAGATGGCTCTGACGGCCCGCTCACCGACAGATGCAAGAATGCGCTGCAGATCGACCGTCCATGGATCGGAGCTCAGCGTGCCCTGCGGGGCCTTGCCACGTGCATGACTCTCGGCTTGACCGCGTGCGCTACGACTTCCGCCGACGGTCCGACCAGTTCTCGCGCTCCTCTGTCTGCCGACTTGAGCTGCGCCCTGCCGACGAACTGCGTCACTTCAATGGGCGATGACCCAGCGCCGCTTCGCTACGCGGGCACGGCCGAGCGCGGCCTCGCGTTGCTGCGCGCGACCTTGGAGTCATTCCCCGAGGCGAGAATCGTGCGTACCGAAGGCCTCGCCATCGAGGCGATCTTCACGACCCGGATGGGCTTCCAGGATCAGGTCGATTTCCGCGTCTCTCCGCAGGGTGGGCGTATCGACTATCGATCGCAGTCGCTGTTCGGCCTGTTCGACTGGGGCAAGAACCGCTCGCGTATGGACGAAGTCAGGGAACGCTTCAAGCAGACCGAGCAATGAACTGGCGCTGACGACCCCGTTCAATTCATGCAGTTGGCCGCACGGACCACTCGCCCCGCGTGGGACCGGCGCTTCGAAAAACGGGTACGCGCTGCACTTGATTCAACGGGTTGTTGCGGTTCGAACCCGCCACGCAGCCTGGGGCGGTGTCGCCACGCAGCCTGAGGCCATTGCCTTTAATGGCTACGACTGCGGTGACTTGAGACCGGTCATCGGCGCGACGATGTTCTGGCCGCTTGGATGACCGGAAGCGGCCGACTGCTGAAGCCGACCGGAACGCGCTGATCAGACACTGCGCAAGTCGCCTGTGACTGTCGGCGACTGTCAGCAGCAAAGATCAGCGACTTGCGGCCGCGCAGCCCGAGTCGCACTGTGCCCGGGCGCAGCGCCGGCCGCGACAGAGGAGCAAACTTCCGACGTCGTCTCCGCCCCTTTCACGGAGCCCGCTTCCATGACGAACGAAACTGATCCGCACCGCCTGCCGATCAAGCTCGACCCCACCAGCAACGGCGAGTTTGCACCGGTGCCGCTGCCGCCGGCCGCGCGCATCGCTCGCGCACGGGCGCAGCAGGCGGTGGCCGACGCTGCGCAGCGCGTCGGGCTCGACCGCCGGCGCTACCTCGTCTCCGCGCTCGGCGCCGCCGGCACGCTGCTCGCGTTCGACCGCGCCTTCGCCGCCGGCGGCGCGCGCGGTGGCGGCTATGCGATCCCGCGCGAGGCGCCGTTTGAACTCGCCGCCGCGCAAGCAGCGGTCGGCCCGCTGCCCGACGAGTTCATCTTCGACGTCCAGTTGCATCACGTGAACCCGAAGGGCGCGTGGCGCGCCAAGGCCTCGCCGAACGCGTTCAAGGGCATGCCGAATGCCAACTGCGGCCAGGCCGACCACATCGACTGCTTCTCGGCCGACGCCCTGCTGAAGGACGTGTTCCTCGACAGCGACACCGCGATGGGCGTGCTGTCGCACGTGCCCGGTGGCGTCGACACCAACCCGCTCGACTTCGAGGCGGCCGGCGCCACACGCGTGGCGGTCAACGCACTCGACGGGACCGAGCGCCTGCTGCTGCACGGCCGCTGCATGCCGACGCTGCCGGGCGAGATCGATGGCATGGACGCGCAGGCAGCGAAGTACAAGCTCTCGGCATTCAAGACTTACACGCAGTTCGGCCCCCGCGACGGACCGGACGGCTTCTTCCTCGACGACGACCGCTTCGGCGCGCCGTTCATCGAGCGTGCGCGCAAGCTCGGCGTGCGCAACATCGCCGTGCACAAGGGCCTGGCCTTCGGATCGCGCGGGTACGCCTACTCCAGCTCGCGCGATATGGGTCCGGCGGCCCGCAGGCACCCGGACATGAACTTCCTCGTCTACCACGCGGGTTTCGACACCGGCATCAAGGAGGGGCCGTACGACCCGCAGGCCAAGGCTGGCGTCGATGCGCTGATCCGTTCGGTGCTCGAGGCGGGCAAGCCGGGAAATGTCTATGCGGAGCTGGGCAGCACCTGGCGCTTCGTGATGCGCGACCCGGACCAGGCTGCACACCTGCTCGGCAAGCTCATCAAGCACCTGGGCGAGGACCACGTGCTGTGGGGCACCGACTCGATCTGGTACGGCAGCCCGCAGGACCAGATCCAGGCCTTCCGCGCGTTCCAGATCAGCACCGAGTTTCAGCAGAAATACGGCTATCCGGCGCTCACCCCGGCCATCAAGCGCAGGATCTTCGGACTGAACGCAGCGACGCTGTACGGGATCGAGCCGGCGGCGATGCGGCCAAAGCTCGCGCGCGACCGCGTGCAGAAGTCACGCCTGGAGTACCGGAACGATCCGCGGCCGAGCTTCGCGACCTACGGGCCGCGCACGCGGCGCGAGTTCCTGGCGTTTCGCGCGCTGCACGGCGAGCAGCCGTAGCGGCGGGACGCCCGCGTCGGCTGCCAACGCTCAGCCGGCGAGTTCGATGTGCTCGATCTGCGGCTCGGCGTCGGCGGCTTTGGCGCCGATGTCGACGCCGTCGCGCGCCTTGAGCCAGCGCTCGTAGTGCTTGCGCCGCATCGGCTTGGCGAGCAGGTAGCCTTGGGCGATGTCGCAGCCCATCTCGCGCAGGCGTGCCAGGCAGCGCTCGTCCTCCACCCCCTCGGCCACCACCTTCAGCCCGAGGTTGTGCGCCAGCTCGATCGTCGAGCGCACGATGGCGACGTCCTTGTCGCCGGTGGCCATGCCCTGCACGAAGGTCGCATCGATCTTCAGCTCGTGCACCGGCAGCCGCTTCATGTAGGAGAGCGACGAGAACCCGGTGCCGAAGTCGTCGATCGACAGGCGCACGCCCAGTGCGTGCAGCTCGTGCAGTACCTTGAGCGCGCGCTCGGGATCCTGCATGAACGTGCCCTCGGTGATCTCCAGGCACACCAGGTGCGGCGGGACCGCATGGTCGGCGAGCCGCTTGCGGACCTCGCCGACGAGGTCCGGCCGCAGCAGATCGCGTGTCGACAGGTTGATGGCCACCTGCAGCGGTGCGCCGGCCGCCGCCCACGCACCGCACTGGCGCAACGTGACCGCCAGCATCCACTTGGTGACCCAGGTGATGTGGCCGGTCTGCTCCGCGTACGGCATGAACTCGGCCGGTGACAGCAGGCCGCGCTGCGGATGCTCCCAGCGCACCAGCGCCTCGGCGCCGATCGCGCGGCCGGTCTGCACATCGACCTTCGGCTGGTAGTACGCGCGCAGCTCGGCCTCGGCCACCGCGCGCCGCAGATCGCTGACCAGCGACAGGTGCTCCAGCCGCGCCACCTCGTGCCTGGGGTCGAACAGCGCCCACGCGGCATGGTTGCGCTTGGCCGCGTACATCGCGATGTCGGCGCGCCGCAGCAGCGTCTGGTCGTCGACGCCGTCTTCCGGATACACGGCGATGCCGATGCTGGCGCCGACGTCGATCGAGCTGTCGTACTCGACCGGGTTCTCGTCCATCAGCTTGAGCTCGCGGTTCAGCTCCTCGCACTCGATCGGCGCCTTCAGCGCCTGCGTGATCTGCTTGGCGACCTCGCGCGCCACGCTCTCGTCGGCGCGCGGCAGCGCCACCGCGAACTCGTCGCCGCCGAGGCGCGCCACGGTGTCGGCCGGGCGCACCGCCTGGTTGATACGCTTTGAGACGAGGCTCAGCACCGGCGTCGCCCACCGGGTGGCCGAGCGTGTCGTTGATCTGCTGGAACGATCGAGGTCGAGCAGCATCACGGCGGCATGGCCATGGCCCGGTTCCGGCACCCAGGAATTGGGCTGGATGCCCTGCTCGGTGCGCGCCTGCTCGATGCCGTGCAGGATGCTGCGGATCAGCCGCGTGCGGTTGGGCAGCCCGGTCAGGGTGTCGGAGTAGGCGAGCTTCTGGTTGCGCTCGTCGCGCTCGGCGATGCTCTGGCGCATGTGATTGAGGCTCTCGGCCAGCATGCCGATCTCGTCGGCGCTGCGGACCTCGATCGGCACGCGATAGTCGCCGTCGCGGATGCGCTGGGCCGCCTCGGTCAGCTTGCGCAGCGGCCGCGTCAGCGCATGCGCCATCAGCAAGCCGGCGCCGAGCGCGAGCGCAACACTGGCCAGGGCCAGCATCAACATCAGCGAGCGCATCCGCTCGAACACCGGCAGCACGTCGGCAAAAGCCCGCTGCAGCACGACCTGCACGCGCGCCTCGCCGGCGCGCGCCACGGTGACAGCGCGGTAGGCATGCCGGCCATCGTGGGTGCGGTGGATATCGCCGGCCCCGGCGCCGGCGAGCAAGGCGGGCAGCGCCTGCGCCTCCGGCAGCGAGGAACCGAGCAGTTGAGCCGGCGTGCCAGCGCCGACGCGCACGAAACTCGTGGCGAGCGCGGTCAGCTGCTGCAGGTGGCGCGCCAGCACCGTGTCGTAGGCGAGCGCGAGCAGCAGGTAGGCCTGCGGGGCGCTGCCGGGTACGGGTACGGCGACCACGTCGAACACGCGTCCGCCATCCTCCACCACGGCCGTGGCGCTGCCGCCTTGCAGCGCCTGCGCCAGCAGGGCGTCGCTGGCCAGCTGAGGGGCAGTGTCGCGCTCGTCGGCGCCGGCCACCGTGACGTGGGCGCGCACGCCGCCGGCATCGACCACCTGCGCCACCTGCGCTGGGGTCAGGGCGAGCCGCGCCGCCAGGCGCTCCTGCAGGACACGCGCATCGCCGGCGAGGGTACTTCGCGCAGTGCCGGATCGGCCGCCAGCAACGTGGCGGTTGCCTGCAACTGGCCACGCTCGGTCGCCAGCGCCTGCGTCAAGGTCTGCTCGCCGAACACCAGTTCCTCGGCGGCGCGGTCGCGAGCGCTCTCGTCGTTGGCGCGCGACACCAGCGCGAAGACCGCCGCCTGCAAGATGGCCACCAGCAGGACGACGGCAACGACGATGCGCGCGGACAGACCGCGCAGCTTCAGCATGTCGCACCTCGCCACTGCCGGCACGCGGCGGCGCGGCCGATGGACGCATGGGTGCCGCCACGAGGGCGGGCGTGGCTCGGCGATCGATTCATGAGGGTGCGCAGCGAGAGCGGCCAGCGGCAAGGCGAGCCGGAACAGGGATCAAATCAGCGTAGGCAGCGGCCGGCGCGCGCACGCCTCGAAAAGCGCCGCCGATCCGGCCGAACTCGGCGCTTCGGCCGGCCCGCCGGCCGCACCGCGACGCCGGGCAGGGCGATATCGGCGCGCTATCGTCCGACCCGCTGCCACGCCGCCTGCGGCGGGCCTTGCCTGCAACACGCCGCTGCCACCATGTCCGCCGAACCCGCACCCCCGCGCACCGCCCTGCTCACCGCGCTCGCCTTGCTCACCTTGCTGGCGCTGGTGGCCTCCGGCCTGCGGCCATTCGACCGGCTCACGTGGTGGATGGAAGTGGCGCCGGTGCTCATCGTGCTGCCGCTGCTGGCCGCCACCCGCCGCCGCTTTCCGCTGACCACGCTGCTGTACCTGCTGGTGTTCCTGCACGCGCTGGTGCTGATGCTGGGCGGCGCCTACACCTATGCCCGGGTGCCGCTCGGCTTCTGGCTGCAGGAGCTGATGGCACTGGACCGCAATCCGTACGACAAGATCGGCCACTTCATGCAGGGTTTCGTGCCGGCGATCGCGGCGCGCGAGATCCTGCTGCGCGGCGCCTTCGTGCGCGGCGCGCAAGATGCTGGCCTTCCTGGTGCTGTGCGTGGTGCTGGCGATCAGCGCGACCTACGAGCTGATCGAGTGGGCCGCGGCGCTGGCGCTGGGCCAGGGCGCCGACGAGTTCCTCGGCACGCAGGGCGACCCGTGGGACACGCAGTCCGACATGTTCCTGGCGCTGATCGGCGGCAGCACCGCACTTCTGCTGCTGTCTGCGCTGCACGACCGGCAGTTGGCGCGCTTGTCCGGGCCGGCCGCGCGCGACTGACCCGGAAGCCGGCGGGTGGTCAGGCGCCGGCTGCGCGTGCTTCGTCGGCGCACTTCGTCGCGCAGCTCCCAGGCACTTCGATCGAGCCGGCTCAGGCCGCGCGCGTCTCCGGCGCCCAGCGACACAAGCGATGCCGGCGCATATCGTCCGATCAACGAGACGTGAACACGACATCCAGGGAGGCACCATGCAGCGGTCACATCGCGTTGTCCAACTCCTCGCCGTCCTCGGCACCACCGCGGTCGCCGCGCTCGCGATGGCACAGGACGCCCGGCCCGGCGCCAGCGTGTTCGACAGCTTCAAGGCGCTGACGGGCGAGTGGATCGATGTCGACGGCGTGGCCGGCCCCAAGGGCGCCGTGCTCGCCACGTACCGGCTGACCGGCGGCGGCAGCGCGGTGGTCGAAACGCTCTTTCCGGGCGCTCGGCACGAGATGACCACCATCTACCACCGCGACGGCAACGACATGGTGCTGACGCACTACTGCGCCGGCGGCAACCAGCCGCGCATGCGCGCGCGCACGGTCAAGGCCAACACGGTGGCGTTCGAGTTCGACGGCGGCACCAACTTCGACCCGGCGCGCGACTCGCACATGCATGACGCCACGATCGAGTTCCTCGGCAAGGACGAGATCCGCGCCGAGTGGCGCTCGTGGGACAAGGGCCAGCCGGCGCCGCATTCGCCGAAGTTCCGCCTGCAGCGCAAGGCGTCCTGATCTGCACGAGCACGCGGCCGTGATTGCGGCCGCTGGGTCACGCTCCGTGCAAGCCTTGAGTGGCGTTCAGCACGCACGCCACAGCAGGTCCAGTCGTCCGGCTCGAGCCGGTCGATGTCACGGAATCGACACATTCGGGCCACAGCATCGATGGGATTTCTTCACTTCCATCGAGGATCCGGATGCCTGCGCTCCACGCTTTGAATCGCCGCCTGCGCGATCTGTCCGTCGCCGTCGCCGCTGCCCTGCTGTGCTCGACCGCCGCCGCCCAGGGCGGCGAGGTGTCGCTGCAGCGTCAGTGGCAGTACCCGCATGCGCAAACCGGCGTGCCCGGCCAGAAGGCGGAGATCCCCGCCTACGACGAGCGGACCGACACGCTGTGGGTCGCCGGTGTGGTTGGCGTGGACGTGCTCGATCGCGCCACCGGCACACTGCGCGCACACATCAGCGTGACGAACTTCGGCGCGGTCAACGGCATTGCCCTGCATGACGGCGTGGCGGCGTTCGCCATCGAAAGCACGGTCGATCGCACGCTGCCCGGCGTGGTCGTGTTCTACGACACGCGCAGCCGCCGCCAGCTCGGCCAGCCGGTCCCGGTCGGAGCGCTGCCGGACATGCTGACCTTCACGCCGAACGGCAAGCAGGTCCTCGTCGCCAACGAAGGCACGCCCAACGTGCGGCCGACGCCGCCCGGGCTGAGCGCAGCCGATCCGGTGGGCAGCGTCAGCGTCATCGACGTGCGCACGCGCGCGGTGACCACGCTGCCGATCGACGCCAGCATTCCCGGCTACGACAGCCTGCGCCTGTTCCCGGCACAAGGCACGTTGCCGACCCAGCCCGCAACCTACAGTTCGTATGACCCGGAACCCGAGTACATCGCGGTCGACAAGACCGGCAAGTACGCCTACGTCGGCCTGCAGGAGGCCAATGGCATCGCCGTGCTGAACCTGCAGACGCAGCGGTTCGAGCGCATCTACAACCTCGGCCTGAAGGACTTCAGCCTGCCCGGCAACGAGATCGACCCCAACGACCAGGATGGACGCATCGCGCTGCGCAGCGTGCCGGTCAAGGGCCTTTACCAGCCGGACACCATCGCCACCTACGAGCACAAGGGGCGTACGTATCTGGTCATGGCGAACGAAGGCGATGCGCGAGACAACGGCGAACGAGACAGCGAGGACGAGCGGCGCGGCTCCGCCGGCAATGCCAGCATCGAGTACGCGCCCGACAGCTCCGAACTCGGTCGACTCACGCTGTCGAACGTCGACTCCGTGCGCGGCGGGCCGCTGGTCAAGTTCGGCGGCCACTCGTTCTCGATCCGCGATACCGACGGCAACATCGTGTTCGACAGCGGCAGCCAGCTCGATCGCGAGGCGATCCGTCTCGACATCTATGACGACGGCCGCAGCGACAACAAGGGCGTCGAGCCGGAGGGCGTGGCGCTGCTGCAGATCAAGGGCCGGGTGCTGGCCTTCATCGGTCTGGAGCGCACCACCACGGCCGCCTTTGCGGTGTACGACGTGACCGACCCCGAAGCCGTGCAACCGCTCGAGCCTATATCGACACGAGCGAAGCCAGCGACGGTGCCGATACGCTCGCCCGAAGGCCTGGCCGTGTTCCGGGTCGGTGCGCGCTACTTCATCGCGATCGCCAACGAAGTCAGCGACACGACGGTGCTGTTCGAGATCGACGTTGGACAAGCGGTCGCGGCCGCATCGACGAGACTCGCAAGCATCTGCACTCGGCACATGCGCTGCAGCCGTGTGCGGAGTCAGCCGCGTTGCGGCCGCGACGCGGCGGCCGTGCCGGTGTGCGCCACGTCGCGCCGCGCCGCGGCTGCCAGCTAACGCTGCCCTGCGTGGCGGCAGCGCGGCTCAATCCAGCGTCTGCCGGTAGCGCTTCATCGCGATCGCGCCGACCACCAGGATGAACAACGCGATCGGCCAGGTCTGCGGCAGCACCTCGGCCGGTCCCGCGCCCTTGAACATGATCGCGCGCACGACGCGCAGGAAGTGCGTCAGCGGCAGCACCTCGCCCAGCCACTGCGCCCACACCGGCATGCCGCGGAACGGGAACATGAAGCCCGACAGCAGGATGTTCGGCAGGAAGAAGAACAGCGTCATCTGCATCGACTGCACCTGCGAGACCGCCAGCGTCGAGAAGGTGAAGCCCACCGCCAGCAGCGCCAGCATGAACAGAAGCATCGCCGCCGACAGCAGCCAGAAGCTGCCGGCCATCGGCACGTGGAAAAGCAGGCGGGCCGCGGCGTAGACCACCAGCACCTGCAGGTAGCCGATCAGCATGTACGGCAGGATCTTGCCGACCATCACCTCGAACGGCCGCACCGGCGTGGCGAGCAGGTTTTCCAGCGTGCCGCGCTCGCGCTCGCGGGTGATGCCCATCGCGGTCATCAGGATCAGCGTCATCGTCAGGATCACGCCGATCAGCCCCGGCACCACGTTGTAGGCGGTGATGCCCTCCGGGTTGTAGCGCCGGTGCAGCACCACCTCGAACGGCGCCGCGCCCGGCCGCAGGTGCGCCAGCGGGCCGCGCAGGTCGTGCACCAGCGCCACGCCGGGCAGCTGCACCAGCGCCGCCACCGCGGCGCCGGTGGCGGCCGGGTCGCTCGCATCGGCATAGACGGCGAGCGCCGGTTGCTCGCCGCGCAAAAGGCGCGTGGTGAAGTCCGATGGGAACACCAGCGCGAACTGCACCTCGCCATGCGCGATCAGCCGCTCGGCCTCGGCATCGGTGACGGTGGCCTGCACGCGGAAGTAGCCGCTGTTCTCCGCCGCGCGCACGATGCTGCGCACCTGCGGGCTGCTGTCGGCCGCCACCACCACCGTGGGCAGGTGCTTGGGATCGGTGTTGATCGCGTAGCCGAACAGCACGAGCTGAAGGATCGGGATGCCGAGCACCATCGCGAAGGTCAGCCGCTCGCGCTTGAGCTGGATCAGCTCCTTGACGAGGATCGCCAGCACACGCCGCCAGGAGACGCGCGGCAGCGGTGGGAACGAAGCGCCGCTAGTCGACACGGTCGCCCTCGCGCCGCATCAGCGAGATGAAGAGGTCCTCGAGGCCGGAGGCAATCTCCTGCGCGCGGCAATGCAGGTCGCCGGCGTGGCGCGCCAGCCATTCCGCAAGATCGGCGCCGGCGTCGTGGGTGACGTGCAGGCGCGTGCCGAAAGGCACCACCAGCCAGTCGCCGGCGGCGGCCAGGCGCGCGCCGAGTTCGGCGAGCGCGCTGCCGGTGACCTCCCAGGTGCGCAGGCCGGAGGCGCGCAGGATCTCGTCGCCGCTGCCGGCCACCAGCAGCTTGCCGAACGAGATGTAGGCGATCTGGTGGCAGCGCTCGGCCTCGTCCATGTAGTGCGTGCTGACCAGCACCGTCATGCCTTCGGCCGCGAGCTGGTGGATCTGCGCCCAGAAGTCGCGCCGCGCCTTGGGGTCCACGCCGGCGGTGGGCTCGTCAAGCAGCAACAGTTGCGGCTCGTGAAGCAGGCAGGCCGCCAGCGCCATGCGCTGCTTCCAGCCGCCCGACAGCGTGCCGGCCAGCTGCGCCTCGGCGGGTCGGTGAGGCCGAGCCGCTCGATCGCCTGCGCGGCAGCCGCCTTGACGTCCGGCATGCCGTAGACGCGCGCGACGAAGCGCAGGTTCTCTTCGATCGTCAGGTCGTCGTACAGGCCGAAGCGCTGCGTCATGTAGCCGACGCGCAGCTTGATCCGGCGCGCCTCGCGGCGGATGTCGTAGCCGAGGCAGGTGCCCTCGCCGGCGTCCGGCGTCAGCAGGCCGCACAGCATGCGGATGGTGGTCGTCTTGCCGCTGCCGTTGGGGCCGAGGAAGCCGCAGATGCGGCCGCGCGCGAGCTGGATCGACAGGCCGTCGACGGCGGTGCGCGCGCCGAACCGCTTGGTCAGGCCGCGCACGTCGATCGCCAGATCGGCCGCGTTCATCGTCGCTGTTCCCGTTGCACGGCTGGCGGTCTGCGGATCACGGCGCGCCGAGCGTCACCTGCACCGGCTGGCCGGGCTTGAGCTGGTCCGCCGCTTCGCCCGCCGGCCGCGCCTCGACCATGAACACGAGCTTGGCGCGGCTCTCGTTGCTGTAGATCACCGGAGGCGTGAACTCGGCCTGCGGCGCGATGTACTCGATGCGCGCGGTCAGGCCGTCCGGGCAGCCGTCGCAGCGCACCGCCACCGTCTGCCCGAGCACGATCTTGCCCAGCACCGGCTCCGGCACGAAGAAGCGCAGCTTGGTCGCGCCGTCCGGCAGCAGCGCGACCACCGGCGCGTTGGCCGGCACGCGCTCGCCGACGCGGTAGGTCGTGTCGTACACCAGCGCCGCCACCGGCGCGGACTGCAGCGCCTGCGCCTCGCGCCAGCGCGCCTGGCCCAGCGCGGCACGCGCCGCCGCCGCACCGGCATCGGCCGCCGCGATCTCCTGAGGCCGCGCCGCGGTGCGCGCCACCGCGACCTGGTTTTCCAGTTCGGCCACGCGCGCGCGGTCGGTCGCGGCCTGTGCGCGCAGCGCGTCGAGGAAGCTGTCGGAGACGAACTGGCTCTTGGCCAGGTCTTCGTAGCGCGCCAGCTGCGCGGTCGAGGCACTCGCCGCGGCCTTCGCCTGCGCGAGCTGGCTCTCGATCACGCGGATCTCGGTTGGCCGCTTGCCGCTGCGCAGGTTGGATGCCTGGGCGTCGGACTGCTGCGCGCGCGCCGCCGCTTCGCTGCGCGCCATCGCTTCGAGGTCCGTGTCGAGCTGGAACAGCGGCGCGCCGGCTGCGACACGCGTGCCGCGACTTACCGCCAGCGACCTCAACTGGCCCGCGAACGGCGCCGACACGTAGACGAGCTCCGCTTCCACGTAGCCGATGAACGGGCTCTCGGGCGGCTGGCCGCAGCCGCCGAGCGTGAAAACAAGCGCGGGCAAGGTCGCGAGCCCAGCCGCGAGCATGGCTCCACGCGGCGCCGCCATGCGCCCGTGCCGCGCGAACGCCGCCCGTTTCGAGATTGTCCACCTGCGCATCGATGCCCTCCTCACGGCGCCAGCCCGCGCAGCGCCCACTCGAAACGCGACAGCAATGCAGCGCGATCGGCCGCCTGCGCCTGCAGGCGCGGACCCAGCTCGCGCGGAAGGATGCCGACACGCGCCAAACCGGTGACGAACAGCATCGGCAGCACCAGGCCACCGAGCAGGAACAGCAACGCGTTGACCGGATCCTCGCGCCGCAGGCTGCCGGCGGCCTGCGCGTCGCGGATCGCCGCCAGCAGCAGGCGCGGATGCCGGTTCGACAGCGACTGCACGAAGGCCCGCGCCGGCTTCTCGCCCGCCGCCGCATCCATCAGCACCTGGCCGATGAACACGCGATGCTCGCCCATGAAGTCGACCAGTTGCAGCATGAGCTGGCGCAGCCGTGCCAGCGGCACGCCTTCAGTGGCGGCCGCCGCCTGCAGCCGCGCATAGAACGGCGCATACCAGCTCTCGATCAGCTCGGCGACGAACGCCTCGCGCGTACCGAAGTGGTAGACGAAGCTGCCGAGGTTGGCGCCGGCCTGCGCGGCCACGCCGCGCACGCTCAATGCGCGCAACCCGTCGCGCTGTGCCAGCGCCAGGCCGGCGGCGAGCAGACGGGCGCGGCTGTCGACCGCAGGCGGCGCAGATCGTGAATGACGCAACGGCATTACGACGGCGTTGGTGGGCGCGGCGGCACGCGGCACAACGCGCGGCGGCGGCAGCACGCACGGTCCGCGACGTGGGTTGCGCAGCGGCCCCGGTAGACGCCTGTCGGGCCGCCGATGTCGATCGCTTGCGCGTGATGACCATGTGGCATTTATACGCTCGTACAAGCCGACACACCATCCGGGCCGTGCATGCAGGTCTGCCTGCCTGCTGACAGCACGCCGTCGGCAGGCCGCGCGCCCAGTCCGGCCCCTCGCGAGCGGCCGAAGGAGCCGACATGCCGGACCACCCGCCCACCGCCGCCTGCATCGAGATCGCCGAGTTCGCGTTGCAGCCCGACACCATCGGGGCCGACCTGCGCGAGGCGCTGGCCGGGCTCGGCGCTGTCCTTGCCACGCAGCCCGGCCTCATCCGGCGCCGCACGCTGCGCGCCTGCGCACAGTGCGCGGACCTGCTCGAGTGGCGCGACCGCGCCAGCGCGAATGCCGGCGCGCAGGCGGTGATGCAATCACCGGTGGCCACCCGCTACTTCGCGTTGCTCGACCTCGCCGACGTGCGGATGCGACACTTCGAGGCCATCGCCTGATGCTCGCGCTCTGGATGACTCCACCCACCCGCCGTGCTGCCGTCGCCGTCGCGTCCGCGACGGACCTGGCCGCGCTGAGCAACCTCGGGCCGCGGCCGGCATCTCCACGCGGGCGCGGGTGCGTCGCTTGGGGGCGGTCGCCGCCTTCGTGCGCGTGCGGCGCCACGACGCCGCTGTGTCGCTCAATCTGCTGTACGCGCTGGCCGGCGCCCTCGACGGCAGACACTGGCGCCAACTGCAGCGCGAGCGCCGCCTCGATCTATTGACCGCGGTGGAGGACTACGAACGCGCGCATCCGGCGCCAACCGCACACGAACGCGAGTTGCTGGCCCTGCGCAACATCGGCCCGGCGATGAAGCGCGACTTCGACCGGCTCGGCATCCGCTCCTGCGCGCAACTGGCTCGGGCCGACGCCGATGCGCTGTACCTGAAGCTGCAGCGGATCACCGGCCAGCGCCAGGACCCCTGCGTGTGGGACACCTTCGCGGCCGCCATCCACCAGGCACGGACTGGCGAAGCGCTGCCGTGGTGGCAGTTCACGCGAACGCGAAAGCAGCGCGAAGTCGAAGGCAGCTTCCCGGCGCCGGTGCCGACAGTGCGTGGCAACGCTCGCGTGCAGCACGCGACTGGGGCATCGCGAACGGCATCTCGCCACCGGGTCGCGCCGCGTCGCGCATCGCGTCAAGAAAATTGAACCTGACCCCGATTTCCTGCTTCGCGTGCGCCGCGATGACCGCCTGTTCGAGATCGTCCAGTACCTGCGTGGGCGCCGGCTGACGACGGCCAGGCAACTGGGGCATTGGCTTGAAGTCTCGGAGCGCACCATCTATCGCGATGTGGCCGACCTGCTGGCCAGCGGCGTGCCGATCGATGGCGAGGCCGGCGTCGGCGACCGGATCAAACCGGGCTTTGACCTGCCGCCGCTGATGTTCAACGTCGGCGAAATCGAGACGCGGGCGATCGGTGCGCGGGTGGTCGAGTCCTGGGGTGGACCGGGGCTGGTGCAGGGCGCGCGCTGGCCGAGCGCCGCCTGGTCGCGCTCGGCTATCGCGACGGTGCCGGCGCAACGACCAAATGTCGCGTGCGCCCGCTGGGCCTGTCCTTCTGGGGCGATCGCTGGTCGCTGGCGGCGTGGTGCGAGTTGCGGCAGGACTTCCGCAATTTCCGGCTCGATCGGGTGGTCACGCTCGACGTGCTGGAAGAAGGAATCGTTGACGGAGCCGGCTGCCGGATCGAGCATTTCCTGCGCCGCGTGCAGTCCGAGTAACGGACTGCGGCCGCGCGATCCGGCGCGGATCGCGCGCACCCCGCACTCCGGGCGTCAGGCCGTGGCGGCGCGGGCGATGCCGCTGGTCACGTAGGAGAACGCCTGCGACACCGCATCGGCGATGCGGCGCTTCTGGTCGTCGCGCTCCTCGACCGTCAGGTAGAAGGAGTAGTCGACGTCGTGACGGATGTAGCGCGCCGGCAGCCGGTTCAACGCCACGCAGGCGATGTCGGCCAGCAGCCGCGGATCGACCAACTTGCTGCGCTCGCTGGAGACACGCAGCACCTCGTCGAACACCAGGCGCTCGTAGTAGTTGTGGATCGAATCGAAACCGGTGCCACCCATGATCGGTCCTGTGCACGGCTCGCCGCAGCGAGCGCAACGTAGATGCACGAGATGATCGACGGCCTGCAGCTGACTCGATCCGGTGAAATGGCGGACAAACCGGAACGCTGCGCGGCGTCGGCGACCTCGGCCGTCCGCGCAGACCGCCGCCATCACGCGATGCCCTTGGGCTACGCAGGAGGCGATCGCCTCAGTCGCTCATCAGCTTCTGCCGCAGCCTGGCCACGGCGCGCCAGACGAGGAAGGCGAGTACCGGGATCGAGGCCGCCACAACCCAGTCGGGGTTGAGGTTGGGGAAGATCTGCTTGAGCGGCTTGACCCCGTACCCGACCAGTCCGACCAAGTAGTAGGTCAGCGCCGCCACCGACAGCCCTTCGACTGTTTGCTGCAGGCGCAACGCGACCTTGCCGCGTCGCTCCATGGCTGCCAGCAGTTGCTGGTTCTGCTCCTCGCGCGCCACGTCGACGCGCGTGCGCAGCAGCGCGCTGGCGCGCTCGATGCGGGCCGACAGTTCCTCCTGCCGGCGCTCGGCCGCAGCACAGGAGTTCATCGCGGGGGCGAGCCGGCGCGACAGGAAGCCGCCGAGCGTGCGCAGGTCGCCGATGCGCTGCTCGCGGAACTCGCGCACGCGCGACTGCACCAGATTCCAGTAGGCCTCGCCGGCCGAGAAGCGGAAGCTGGTCGCGGCCACCGAGCGCTCGACCTCGGCGGCGATGCCGGTGAGTACGTCGAGCAGCCGGCGCTCCTCGTCCTGCGTCTGCCTGGGCTCGCCGCGGCCGTGCAGCGCGGCGGTGGCGGCAGTGATCTCGGCCAGCCGCTGCTCGATGCGGTTGAGTTCCGGAAACGCCTCGCGCGCCAGCGGGAAGGCGAGCAGCGCCGTCATCCGGTAGATCTCGATCTCGATGATCCGCTGCACCACGCGCGCGCTCTGCGCCCGGCTCATGCCCTGGCGATCGAGCACCAGCCAGCGCGTGCGGCTGCTGTCCGGCGGCAGCACGAAGTCGGTGAAGATCAGCGCGGCATCGTCCAGCACGCGGCTGCCGGCGAGCGCGTCACGCACGAACCAGGGCGCCACTTGCGCGCGCAGCGTGTCGGCATCGCCGGCGCCGGCCGGCAGCAGCACGATGTCGGCCGCAGCCACCGTGCGGCCGGGCAGTGTGGCCAGCCAGTCGGCCGGCACCGCGGCGAACGCCGTGGGGTAGTGGTCGAGCCTGGCCAGGTCGGCCTCGGCGTCGCGCAGCGGACGCACGAAGGTCAGGCTGCTGAACTCGCCATGGCGCTCCCACTTCGCGCGCACATCGGGCAGTTCGACGATCGCATGACCGGAGGGTGTCGGCGTCTCCGCCGCATAGCGCTGCGCCAGTTGCGCGACGCAGTCGAACACGGCGTTGGCATCGGTGTCGAACAGCGCCAGGCACGAGACCACCGCGGGTACGGCGACCGGCGCCGGCGGCCGCGCATGGACTTCGTCGGCAAGCGAGCGGCGCAGGCCGTGGTTGGGCGGAAGTGAGATCGCAGGCATCAGGCCTCGGCGCCGAAGATCAGCAGGTGCCCGTCGGGATCGCGCAGTTCGAACTCGCGCAGGCCCCAGGGCTGGTTTCTGGGCGCCGGTCCGACATCGGCGCCGCGCGCCGCGTACGCGGCATGCAGGCCGTCGACATCGCGACCGACGTGCAGGCGTAGCTCGCACGGCGCGATCTCGTCGCGAGGCGCGGGCGACAGGTGAATGTAGATCGGCGCGCCGTCGCCGGTGTGCCGCACGCGACCATAGCTGGGCGGCTCGCCCCACAGAAAGTCGAGTTCCAGGCCGAGCACGTCGCAGTAGAAGCGCACGCTGGCGGTCAGGTCCGAGACGGAGAGGACCGGCTGCAATCCGTGCAGTTCGTGCTGCTGGGCGAGGCGGGGCGTGGGCATGGGTTGTGGGCCGCGTGCCGCTACGGCGGCCGGCGCCGCATCATTGCCGGGCGCGCCGGGACTGGCAAGCAGTGCGCGGCCTTTCAGCAAGATTCCCACGGCGGACCGCATCCGGCACGCCCCTAGGCGGACAGCGTCGCGCTGCGCGCAAAGGACGGCGCGAAGCGCGCCCGGCTCGCCTGCTCGAAGGCGAAGGCGAGGCGGATCAGGGTCGGCTCGGACCATGCGCCGCCGGCCAGCGAGAGGTTGACGGGCAACCCCGCCACCTGCCCCATCGGCAGCGTGATGTGCGGAGTGCCGGCCACCGCCGGCAGCGACGAGAAGCCGCGCCCGTGGCGATCGCCGAGCATGAGGTCGGTCAGCCAGGCCGGGCCACGCGTGGGTGCCACCAGCGCGTCGAGCCGGTGCGCCTGCAGCGCGGCGTCGATGCCCTCGGTGCGCGCCAGCCGCCGGCAGTTATCCAGCGCAGCGAGGTACCTGGGATCGGCCAACCCACCGGTCTGCTCGGCGCGCAGGAACAGCTCCTGCCCGAAGAACGGCATCGCGCGCGCCGCGTGCTTGTCGTTGAACGCGATCAGGTCGGCCAGCGTCTGCACCGGCGCGCCGGGCGCGAACTCGCGCAGCCAGGCCGCCACGCCGACCTTGAACTCGGTCAGCAGCACCTCGATCTCGTGGGCAGCGATCTGCTCGGCGCTGTCGATGCGCACCGGATCGACCAGCACCGCGCCCTGGGCCGCGAGCGTCTGCAACGCGCTCTCGAACACGGCATCGGTGGCCGGGTGCCCGGTCAGCCACTGGCGCAGCACGCCGATGCGTGCGCCGCGCAGGCCACCGGCATCGAGCGCCTGTGCGTAGTCGATGCCGGACGGCGCGTCCTGCGTGGCGGGGTCGCGCGGGTCGGGGCCGGCGATGGCGCCGAGCAGCATGGCGGCGTCGGCCACGCTGCGGCACATGGGACCGGCCGTGTCCTGCGAATGCGAGATCGGCAGGATGCCGTCGCGGCTGACCAGGCCGACGGTCGGCTTGATGCCGACCAGCCCGCAGGCAGCGCTCGGCGAGACGATCGAGCCATCGGTCTCGGTGCCGATGCCGAGCGTGGCAAAGCTGGCGGCGATCGCCGCGGCGGTGCCGGAGCTGGAGCCGCTGGCGTTGCGGTCGAGCGCGTAGGGGTTGCGCACCAGGCCGCCGCGCGCGCTCCAGCCGCTGGTCGAGCGCGTCGAGCGGATGTTGGCCCACTCGCTCAGGTTGGCCTTGCCGAGCACGATCGCGCCGGCCGCCCGCAGCCGCGCCACCACGAACGAATCGCGCGGCGGCCGCACGGCATCGCTCCAGCCGTTGAACGTCCGATCCAGCGCCAGCGAGCCGGCGGTGGTCTGCATGCGATCGGCGCTGGCGAGGTTGTCCTTCACCAGCACCGGGATGCCGTGCAGCGGGCCGCGCGGCTGGCCCAAACGCCGCTCGCGGTCCAGCTCGGCGGCGATCGACACCGCGTCCGGATTGGTCTCGATCACCGAGTGCAGCTTCGGCCCGTGCCGGTCGTTGGCCTCGATGCGCGACAGGTAGGCCAGCACCAGCGTGCGCGAAGTGAGACGCCCGGCGCCGAGCTTGGCCTGCAGGTCGGCGACGCCGGCTTCCAGGTGCGCGAACTTGCTCTGCGCGCTGCGGGCTTGCACGGAGTCGGTCACGGTGAATGCTCCCAGGGAGGCTGCCGCCTGTGCCAGCGGCGTCAGCAGAAGATGACGTCGCTTCATCGGGCGGCGAACAAAGCGACGAGCCGGCGCCGCCGGCTGCAGGACGCAGCGCCGACGCCGACGCTACGGTGAGGCCGCCTCATGTCGCGGGCGTGTCGGCCGGTGCCGCCCGGCCCAGCAGACGGCGCCGCACCAGCACGATATGCGAGCGCAGCGCGTACAGCTCGTCGGCATGCGACAACGGCACGCTCAGGCGCTCGACCCGCGCATCGAGCGCTTCGAGCTCGCGCAGCAGCTCGGCCGACGGCACCGCGCCGGCACCGCCGGCCTCCTCGATCTCGCGCAGCCGCCGATACCAGCGGAACACGCGCGAGCGGATGCGGAACTCGTACAGCGGCGGCACCACGCGCGACAGCGGGATCAGCACCGCGATGATCGACAGCAGCACCACCCACATGCGATCGACCAGGTTGGCGAGCCAGAACGGCAGGTGCCGCTGCAGCAGCGGCGGGCCGCTGCGGAAGAAGCGGTCGGCCTCCTTCGCCAGCGGGTACTCGGTGACGTCGGCATTCGGGAACTGGCCGGTCGGGCCGAACCACGAGGTCTCGCCGTGGATGCGGCGCGCCGCCTGCACGAACAGCTGCACCAGCGCCGGGTGCAGCGATTCGCGCGCCACCAGCGTCGAGGTGGCCGCCACCAGGTTGATGGTGTCGGGCGGCACATCGGCCGCCAGGTCGACCACGCCGCGCGGCAGGTCGACCGCCGACAGGAACGTGAAGCGGCGCGCATAGGCCTGCGCCTGCGACAGGTTCACCAGATGGATGCCGGGCGTGGCGACCAGCATCCGCACCAGCGGCGCCTCCGGCGCGGAGACGAACGCCAGCGCATCGATCTCGCCGCCCAGCAGCGCCACCACCGCCGGTGTGGGCGGCAGGTACGACAGCGTCAAGTCGGCCGGCTCGACCCGGTTGGCGTGCAGCAGCTTGTTCATCAGGTTGGCCGCACCGCTGCCTTCGGCGCCGATGTTCAGACGCATGCCGCGCAACTCGGTCAGCGAGCGCAGCACCGGCGTGCCCTTGGCGCGCGCACCAAGCACGCGGCGCGCGGCATCGTCGCGGTAGAAGACCCAGACCGGCTCGTAGAACAGGTTGCCGAGCGAGACCAGCGGCGGGCCGATGCCCTCCTCGTCGATGCGGTAGAGGGCCTCGCTGGCGCCGCCCTGCATGAAGGCGATGTCCACGCCCGAGGACTGATCGCGCAGCAGCTTCAGGTTCTCGGCCGCGCCCGCCGTGGTGCGCAGCTCGACATCGATGCCGAAGCGCTTCAGTTCTTCCGCATAGCGCTTGCCGAATTCGGCGTAGGCGCCCTGCTCCGGCCCGGTGGCCAGCACCACCTTCTTCGGCGGCGTCGGCTGCAGCACCTTGAACGCGATCCACAGCAGAAGAAGCGCGAGCAGCACGAACGGCGCGGCGGTCGCGGCGAGGTCGCGGACCGACAGCAGGGATTCACGAAAGCGTGGCATGCGGCAAGTGTAGGCAAGCGCGCCGGCGCCGCCGGCCGGCGCGGGCTCAGACCAGCGAGTCGCTGCCGATGCGCCGCACGCCGGCGCTGTCGAAGGCGCGCAGCGCGGCCTCGAGCGAACCGTTGGTGTCGATCGCGCGGCAGGCATCCTCGATGACGATCGCCTCGAAGCCCGCGCTGCGCGCGTCGAGCGCGCTCCACGCGACGCAGAAGTCGAGCGCCAGCCCGGCCAGGTAGACCGTGGTCACGCCGCGCTCGCGCAGCAGGCCGGCCAGGCCGGTCGGCGTCTTGCGGTCGGCCTCGAGGAAGGCCGAGTAGCTGTCGGTGTGCGCGTGATAGCCCTTGCGGATCACCGCCTGCGCCTGCGGCACCGCCAGCTTGTCGGCAAAGCGCACGCCCAAGGTGCCTTGCACGCAGTGGTCGGGCCACAGCACCTGCTTGCCGTAGGGCAGGTCGATGGTCGCGTAGGGCGACATGCCCGGATGGGTGGACGCAAACGAGATGTGCCCCGGCGGATGCCAGTCCTGCGTCAGCACGATCTTGTCGAAGTGCAGCGCGACCCGGTTGATGGTCGGGATCACCTCGTCGCCGCCCGCCACCGCGAGCGCGCCGCCGGGCAGGAAGTCGTTCTGGATGTCGACGATCAGCAGGGCGGCGGCGGCATCCATCGCCCTACTCGACCGCCTTGACCATGTCCTCGACCACCTTCTTGGCGTCGCCGAAGACCATCATCGTCTTGTCCATGTAGAACAGTTCGTTGTCGAGGCCGGCGTAGCCGCTCGCCATCGAGCGCTTGTTGACGATGATCTGGCGCGCCTTGTAGGCCTCGAGGATCGGCATGCCGGCGATCGGCGACTTCGGGTCCTTGGCGGCGGGGTTCACGACGTCGTTGGCGCCGAGCACCAGCACGACGTCGGTGTCGCCGAATTCGGAGTTGATGTCCTCCATCTCGAACACCTGCTCGTACGAGACCTCGGCCTCGGCCAGGAGCACGTTCATGTGGCCCGGCATGCGGCCGGCGACCGGGTGGATCGCGTACTTCACCGTGATGCCCTTCGCGCTCAACTTGTCCGCCAGCTCCTTCAGCGGGTGCTGCGCGCGCGCCACCGCCAGGCCGTAGCCCGGCACGATGATCACGGTCTCGGCGTTGGCGAGCATGAAGGCGGCGTCGTCGGCCGAGCCGCTCTTCACGGGCCGCTGCTGCTGCGCGCCGGCGGCGGCCGTGCTGGTCTCGCCGCCGAAGCCGCCCAGGATCACGTTGAAGAACGAGCGGTTCATCGCCTTGCACATGATGTAGCTGAGGATCGCGCCCGACGAACCCACCAGCGCTGCCGGCGATGATCAGCATCGAGTTGTTGAGCGAGAAGCCGATGCCGGCTGCCGCCCAGCCCGAGTAGCTGTTGAGCATCGACACCACCACCGGCATGTCCGCGCCGCCGATCGGGATGATGATCAGCACGCCGAGCACGAAGGCGATCGCCAGCATCAGCACGAACGGCAGCCAGTCCTGCGTGGCGGCGAACCACACCCCGCAGCCGACCATCGCGATGGCCAGCGCCAGGTTCAGCATATGCTGGCCGCTGAACACCACCGGTGCGCCTTGGAACAGCCGGAACTTGTACTTGCCCGACAGCTTGCCGAAGGCGATCACCGAGCCGCTGAAGGTGATCGCGCCGACGAAGGCGCCGATGAACAGTTCGACCCGGTTGCCGATCGGAATCGAGGGCCGCTGCAGCAGCGCATTGACCACCGCCTCCGCCGGCCCGACGATGCCGAGCGCGCGCGGCTCGGCCACCGCGGCCACCGCGATGAACACCGCGGCCAGGCCGATCATGCTGTGCATGAAGGCCACCAGCTCCGGCATCTTGGTCATCTCGACCCGCGTGGCCATGATGGTGCCGGCGGTGCCGCCGATCAGCAAGCCGAGGATCACCCAGCCCATGCCCATCGTCGCCATCTGCGGCGCGAGCTTGTAGATCAGCGCCACCGTGGTGAACACGGCGATGGCCATGCCGATCATGCCGAAGGCATTGCCCAGCCGCGAGGTTGACGGATGCGACAGGCCCTTGAGCGCCTGGATGAAACAGATGCTGGCGACGAGGTACAGCAGGACGACGAGATTCAGGCTCATGCGCGACTCCCGGCGCGGCACGTGATCGAAGTCGTCCCGGCGCGGGCCGGGATCGAAGTGGCAACGGCAAAAGGCTGGGCCGAGGACTTCACCGGGGCCACGCCATCAACAGACGTGCGCGTCATTTCTTCTCCCCCGTGGCGGCCTTCGGCTCCTTCTTCTTGAACATGGCCAGCATCCGCCGCGTCACCAGAAATCCGCCGAACACGTTGACCGCGGCCAGCGCCACGGCCGCCACGCCCATGAACTTGCCGAGCGCGGTCTCGGTCATCGCTGCGGCCAGCATCGCGCCGACGATGACGATCGCCGAGATGGCGTTGGTCACGCTCATCAGCGGCGTATGCAGCGCCGGCGTGACGTTCCACACCACGTGGTAGCCGACGTAGATCGCCAGCACAAAGATGATCAGGTTCCAGACGATGGGGCTGATGGCTTCCATGCGTGCCTCGTTGTGAATCGGGCGGGGTTGACCAGGTGAGTTGACTACGTTTGGAGCAGCGATTCGAGTTCGCCGGCCAGGCGCCGGACGATCTCGCCCGCGGGTTCGGCGCGCGCCAGGCCCACGGCCTGGCCCGCCCACAGCGACATGAACTCCGCGCGGCCCTGCGTGTTGGCCGCGGCGCGCAGTTCCTGCGTCAGCTTGTTCTGGATCGGATACGGCGGGATGTCCGCCTCGACCGTGGCCAGTTCGACCATCATCCGGTTGATCACGCCGCGCGCCGGGCGGCCACTGAAGGCGCGGGTCTGTCGGGTGCCGATGTCCTCGACATCAACCAGCGCCCCCTTGTAGGCCGCGCTGGCGCCGCTCTCCGGGGTGCGCAGCAGGGCAGAGCCGAGCTGCACGCCGCTGGCGCCCAGCAGCAGCGCGGCGGCGATCTGCTGCGCGGTCATCACGCCGCCGGCCGCGATCACCGGTATGTCCACCGCTGCCGCCACCTGCGGCAGCAGCGCGAACAGACCGACCTGCGACGCCTCGAACGGCACCGCGAACGTGGCGCGATGGCCGCCGGCCTCGATGCCGCTGGCGACGATCGCGTCACAACCGCTCGCTGCCAGTTGCTTCGCCTCGCGCACGCAGGTCGCGGTGCCGATCACGGTGGCGCCTTGCGCATGCAGCGCGTCGATGCGCGGCGCATCGAGCGCGCCGAAGGTGAACGACACCACCGGCACGCGCGCGGCGAGCACGGCATCGAACTGCGCCGCAAAGTCGGGCGCGAAGACCGACGGAATCTTCGCGCGCGGCAGGCCCAACTCACCGCGATAGCGCACCAGCCGGCCGATCATGCGCGTGAGCTGTTCGTTGTTTACGGCCGGCTGCGGCGTGACGAAGAGGTTGACCGCAAACGGCAGCGACGTGAGCGCGCGCGTCTGCGCAATCGTCGATTCGATCGCCTCCGGCTCCAGCATGCCGACCCCGAGCGCGCCCAGCCCGCCCGCATTGCTGACCGCCGCCGCCAGCGCAGGCGTGGTGACGCCGGCCATCGGCCCGCCGATGATCGGATGCGCGACGCCGAGCAGCGCGGTGAGACGCGCGGCGCGGTGGCGGATGAGGTCAGGGGCGTGCATCAGGTGTCATCCCCGCGCAGGCGGGGATCCAGCGACGATCGCATCGACCGCGGCCAGACGCACCATGGATTCCCGCTTGCGCGGGAATGGCACGCCCCCGGGCGCCGCAGAGCAGAAAGCCATCGGACGCTCACCCCTTGCGCCGGACTTCGCCGTCCTTGCACAGCAGGCAGGCGGCGACGATGTCGTCTTCCAGGTTGACGTTGAACGCGCCGTCCTTGTCGAACACCAGCTTGAGGAAGTCGAGCACGTTGCGCGCGTACAGCGCCGACGAATCGATCGGCACGGTGGCCGGCAGGTTGGGAATGCCGATCAGTTGCACATGGTGCTTGGTCACGGTCTTGCCGAGTTCGCTGATGGCGCAGTTGCCGCCCTGCTCGACCGCCATGTCCAGGATCACCGAGCCCGGCTTCATCGACTTGACCATCTCCTCGGTGACCAGCACCGGCGCCTTGCGGCCGGGGATCAGCGCGGTGGTGATGACGATGTCGGCCGCGGCGATGCGCTTGGCCACTTCGGCCGCCTGGCGCGCCATCCACGCCGGCGGCATCGGCCGCGCGTAGCCGCCGACACCCTTGGCGATCTCGCGCTCCTCGTCGGTCTCGAACGGCACGTCGATGAACTTGGCGCCGAGCGACTCGATCTGTTCCTTCACCGCGGGGCGCACGTCCGAGGCCTCGATCACCGCGCCCAGCCGCTTGGCGGTGGCGATCGCCTGCAGGCCGGCCACGCCGGCACCCAGGATCACCACGCGCGCCGCCTTGAGCGTGCCGGCGGCGGTCATCATCATCGGCATGATGCGGCCGTAGGTGGTGGCCGCCAGCAGCACCGCCTTGTAGCCGGCGATATTCGACTGAGACGACAGCACGTCCATGCTCTGCGCGCGCGTGGTGCGCGGCGCGGCTTCCAGCGCAAAGGCGGTGAGGCCGGCAGCGTTCATGGCCGCGATGCCGTCCGCATTGAACGGCTCGAGCATGCCGACCAGCACGCCGTCGCGCTTCATCAGCGCCAGCTCGTCGGCGGTGGCCGATCGCACCTTCAGCACCATGTCGGCGCCAAGCGCGGCACGCGCATCGGCCAGCGTGGCGCCGGCGGCGGCGTAGGCCTCGTCGGTCTGGCCGGCAGCGACGCCGGCGCCGGCCTGAACCAGCACCTCGTGCTTGCCGGCGACCAGCTTCTTGACGGTTTCTGCGATGGCGGCGACGCGTGTCTCGCCCGGCTGCGTTTCGGCCGGAACCCCAATGCGCATGGAACTCTCCCGTTCTTGTCTTGGCGGCGGGCGTGCCGGGCTCGTGCGGATGGCCGCAACGCCCTCGGTAGAATCGGGCGGAGCTTACGACAAAGGCCCGCAGCGTCCGCGCCAACCTGCCGGGCTGCCGGCGGTGGCCTGATCCGCCAGACCGGCGGTGCAGACACCGGGCGATGCGGTGCCCGGCGGTCACTGACCGGGCCCGCGCTGCGCGGCATGCGCCGACCGAGGCCGTGCCCGTGCCTCGTGGGTCTCGGTCACCTGCCACTCACGCCCCACCCTCACCATGTCCACCGCTGCCGACGCCACGCCCTGGAAACCCGCCGCCACCGTGGCCGCGGTGATCGAGCGCGAGGGGCGTTTCCTGATGGTGGAGGAGGAGACGCGCGATGGTCTGCGCATCAACCAGCCGGCCGGACACCTCGACCCGGGCGAATCGCTGCTGGACGCCTGCGTGCGCGAGACACTGGAGGAGACCGGCGCATGTTGCGCCGACCCCAACTGCTGGCGTTACCTTTGGCGCTTTTAGCGGCACGGCCGCCCGCTTGCGGCCGGAGCTACTGCTTGCGTTCACCGGCGCGCTTGGCGAGTCGGTCGCCGGCCGCGCGCTGGATGAAGGCCATGTGCGGTGGTCGCCAGGACTCGGCCCAGCCGCACGCGCCATGCATCGCAGTCCGCTGGTGATGCGCTGCGTGGACGACTACCTGCGCGGCCAGCGCTACCCGATCGACCTGCTGTTCACGCACCCGAGCGCACTGGAGCCGCCACGATGAGCCGCGGGCGCGTGGTGGTGGGGCTGTCCGGCGGGGTCGACTCGTCGGTCGCGGCCTGCCTGCTCAAGCAGCAGGGCTACGAGGTGATCGGCCTGTTCATGAAGAACTGGGAAGACGATGACGATGACGAATACTGCTCGACGCGACAGGACCTGATCGACGCCGCCGCCGCCGCCGACGTCATCGGCATCGAACTGGAAGCGGTGAACTTCGCCGCCGAGTACAAGGACCGCGTGTTCGCCGAGTTCCTGCGCGAGTACGCGGCCGGCCGCACGCCCAATCCCGACGTGCTGTGCAACGCCGAGATCAAGTTCAAGGCGTTTCTCGACCATGCGCTGAAGCTCGGCGCCGCGCACATCGCCACCGGCCACTACGCGCGGGGTGGAGAAGGCGTGCGGCGAGGCGGGCGAGCGAGAGGGGAAAAGGGGCTTCGAGCTGCTTTTGCGCGGTGTACGCCGCTCAAGGACCAGAGCTACTTCCTGCACCGGCTGAACCAGGCGCAATTGAGCCGCACGCTGTTTCCGGTGGGCCATCTGCGCAAGACCGAGGTGCGCCGCATCGCCGCCGAGATCGGCCTGCCCAACGCGAAGAAGAAAGACTCGACCGGCATCTGCTTCATCGGCGAACGGCCGTTCCGCGAGTTTCTCAACCGCTACCTGCCGATGCAGCCGGGCCCGATCCGCACCGCCGACGGGCGCGTAGTCGGCGAGCACGTGGGGCTTGCCTTCTACACGCTGGGCCAGCGCAAGGGCATCGGCATCGGCGGCCAGAAGAGCGGCAGCGGCGAGCCCTGGTTCGTCGCCCGCAAGGACATCGCCCGCAACACGCTTTGGATCGTGCAGGGTCACGATTATCCGTGGCTGCTGGCCACCACGCTCGGCGCCGCCGACGCCGCCTGGGTCGCCGGCGCTCCACCGCCCGTGGGTGCGTGCCTGGGCGCCAAGACGCGCTATCGGCAGACCGACGCCGCATGCACGGTGGTCGCTGTGGACGGCGCCGGCTTCACGCTGCAGTTCGACGCGCCGCAGTGGGCCGCCACGCCGGGCCAGTCGGCCGTGCTTTACGACGGCGAGGTGTGCCTGGGGGGCGGTGTGATCGCGACGACGGCTTCGGCCCCCGACGCGCAGGGCCCGCTTTCGCGGGCGGACAGCGACGCCGTCGCCGGCGCGCTGCGCTGACCCGGCAGTGCCAGCGGCGCGGCATCTGGCGGGGCAGTGTCTCCGCAGGCCGACACACGACCACAGAGGCGCGGGAGTTCCCTATCGCCAGCGGGTAGTCCCATCGGCGGACTGCCGCGACCCGCGCCACCCACCTAGACTCAGGTGATCCCCGGACGCGCCTGCGCTCCGACGCGCCGGTCTCGTCCAGCACGACCTCCGATGCCGATGGCGGCGGTCGCCGCCGATGCATCGAACCTCCAAGGACTCACCATGAAGCAGCAGATCAGCCTCCTGTTCGCCTGTGCGCTGGTCGCAACGACCTCGCTGACGGCGTGCGGCAGCGACGAAACCACCTCGGCCAGCGCGCCGACACCGTCGCCGACCCCGGCGCCCAATCCGCCGCCTCCGCCGCCCCCGCCCCCCCGCCCCGCCTCCGCCGCCCCCGCCCCCGCCTCCGCCTCCGCCGCCCCCGCCCCCGCCGCCGCCTTCAGGCGCGGTGGCGCCGACATTGACGCGGACCACGGTGATGTCGGTGTCTGGAAAGCCCGTGGGACATGGCGTTCCTGGCGGACGGCACGATGTTCTTCACCGAGAAGTGCCGCGGCCTGTCGGTGCGCGCACCCGGCGGTACGGTGACGCGCCTGTTCGGCACCAGCGCCTTCGTCGCCGGGTCGACCGGGGGACTGGTCGCGAGCGACTTCTTCTGCGAAGGCCAGAGCGGCATGCACGGGGTGGCGGTCGACCCGCAGTTCGCCAGCAACCGCTACATCTACGTGTACATGGCCTCAAGCCTGACCACCAACCCGCGGGCCAACCGCGTGGTGCGGCTGGTGGTGAACTCGAACAACACTGCGGTCAGCGGTCGCACCGACATCGTCACCGGCCTCGCGTACAAGAACGCCGGCACCGCCAACGGCGGCGCCGGCGCGCACAGCGGCGGGCGCATCCGCTTCAGCCCGGCCGACGGCTATCTTTACATCACCACCGGCGACAACCACGACGGCGAACTGCCGCAGCATCCGACACGCCTGGGCGGCAAGGTGCTGCGCGTGGACCGCGACGGCAATGCCGCGCCGGGCAACAACGCGCCCGCCGGCTTCGATGCGCGCATCTTCACCTACGGCCACCGCAATCCGCAGGGCATCACGTTCCGCCCGGGCTCGAATCAGCCGTTCACGGCCGAACACGGCCCCGGCCACAGCGACGAGGTGACAGCGCTGGTCGCGGGCGGCAACGCCGGCTGGGATCCGCGCCCGAACGTCGGCGCACGCGGCGCCTGCCCGGGCGACTACTGCGGCTACCAGGGCGACGCGACCTTCATGCCGATGACCGACACCACGCGCTTCCCGAACGCGCTGCGGCCGACCTGGAACAACAGCGGCGCCTCCGGCGGCATGGGCCCGGCCACGTTCCTCAGCGGCACGCAGTGGAAGCTGTGGGACGGCCGGCTGCTGGTCGGCATCATGGGCTCCAACCGCCTCGACCTGCTGGAGCTGAACACTGCCGGCACCTCGGCCACGCGCTCCGCGTTCGGCACACTCCCCGGCGCCCGCTACCGCTCGCTGGTGCAGGGGCCGGATGGCAACCTCTACGTCGCGACTGATGGCGGGGAGATCTGGCGGGTGGTGCCGCAGTAGGGCTTGGCATTGCAGCCGCGCAGTGCGGTCGCAGAAGTCCGGCATCGCTGAAGAGAGAACGCCTTCCGCACACAACGCTCTGGCGACACCATCGCGCCTAGCACCGGCGGCGCGAGCCTGCGCCGCGCATCGGGACAGCTATCCGCGGTTGTGCCGAGCCGCGGCCCATGCCTGCCTCGCCTGGCACCCGGCAGCGCCACGCGCGATCAGCCCGCGACCGCGTTGTTATGGTCTGCTCTCGCCGATACCATGCAGTCATGCTTCGAACGGCAGACAACCTCGATCGCCGCAGCCTCGACCTGCACCAGCTGATTGCCCAGCGCGTGCAGGCCAATCCTGCGTTGCTGGATCAGACGAAGGCGACTCTGGCCCGCTGGCGGACCATGGATTCGCGCGGATGCGCGGGCTGGGACGAATGGTCTGCCGCGCTCGACCGCGGACTGGAGGCCACGCTCGAAGCCATGCTCGACCCAGGCGAGCGCGGTCAGTACCTGCGGTCCTGCACGCCGTTCACGCGCGTGCTCGCAGCCCGCGAACGGGCGGAGTTCCTCAAGTCGTGGAACGCGAGCAGCTAGAGCACGTGCTGCGCGCTGCAGCGGCCATCACGCGCGAAGACGAGTTCATTGTCATCGGCAGCCAGGCGATCCTGGGTGCGCTGCCCAATGCACCGCCGGAGCTCAGGCTGTCGCGCGAAGTGGATCTGTACCCCTTGCACCGCCCCGACCTTGCCGACCTGATCGACGGCGCGCTCGGCGAGGCCTCGCACTTCGACGACACCTTCGGCTACTACGCGCAAGGCGTCGGCCCCGAGACTGCAATCCTCCCCTTCGGCTGGGAAGACCGGCTGATCCGCGTCACCGGCCCCAACACACGCGGCGCGACCGGCTGGTGTCTCGAGCCGCATGACCTGGCGGCGTGGAAATACGCTGCCAACCGCGAGAAGGACCGCGTCTTCTGCCGCAACGCGATTCGGCACAACATCGTGTCGCTCGACCTTCTGGCCGAGCGGGCCGAACGCCTGCCGCTGCCTGCGGAGCGCATCGGCGCGATCAAGGCCGCGATCGAGCGGGACGCGAAAGACGCCATCCAGCACCGCTGAGTCCGGGCAGCGGCACGCAGACAAGCGGGGGGGGCAAACCGGTCGCGCAGCGGCGCCGGCTGGCGCGCCGGTGGCAGCATCTTGTTCGGCCCGACCGACGACGACCTGCACATCGCCACCAATGACGGGGAGATCTGGCGGGTGGTGCCGAACTGACTTGCCAGCCGTTTCGTGACCGGCTGACCGCACTGCTGTACGCCTATCGATCCTGGCAGATCGATCCTTTAGAGATGCGAAGCTCCGTCAGCACGGGTTTGCATGGCCTGGCTTCAAGCCGCGGCCTTCAGCACACGCGAACCGTTGCGCCGTAGCGGGCGAGCTGGCTGTCAGTGGTCAGCAGGATCAGCGGCTCGAAACGGCTTTGCGCCACCAACAGACGGTCAAACGGATCGCGGTGCTGTTCATCCGCACTCAACTTCCCGAGTTCGAGAAGATGGGCAATCTCGATGCCCAGCCAGCGGAACCCTTGAGCGGGGATCGCCTCGGCCACCTTGGCGATATCGGCCTGCAACTTGCCGATAAATGCCTTGATCACCATCTCCCACAGGCTCGCCTTGCTCACAAAGACCTCGGCCTCGGGATGCAAAACTGCCTGCCGAACGGCCGCGGGCAACTGCGGCGCATCACTCAGCCACCAGAGCACGATATGAGTATCGAGCAGGAGCCTCACGTGCGGCCCTCGAACGCTGCGAGGGCGTCGTCTGGCAGTGGCGCATCGAAGTCATCGGCGATCCAGATTTCGCCCTTCAAGGCACCGGGCGGCCTGACGACGGGCCGATGATGCGCAGTCAGCGGTGTCAGTCGCGCCACCGGCTCGCCCGCCCTGGCGATGATGATCTCCTCGCCCTGACCCGTGCGCTCGATCAGCTTGGAGAATTGAGTCTTCGCTTCGTGGATGTTTACAACCGTCAAGGGCGGCCTCACTCTAAGTGGACTAAGGTTAGCCCAATCGCTTGATCCTCGGCAACGACGACGGTCGGGGGCAGGGCCTGCGGTCCCAGTGCCTCGCCGGACCGCATGCGCACATCCCTAGACCCGACCCAATTCAGCACCCGGTGCAGCGATCCGTACACACGGGCGAAGCTGCCAGCTGCCGCTGCTGGCATTCGGTGCAATGAGTTCTCCTCTCACGCTCCAGGCGACATGGACCAACAGCAGCAGATGCAGTGGCATGGATCCCCCGACCTTCTTCGGCGGATCGCAATGGAAGTCCAGTACGGCCGGGCCCCGCGCCCGGCCCGGCGTCATGCCGCGATGGCCTTTATACGCCCCCGCACTCAGCACGTGCCGTCCCACGCTAGCATCACGGCATGGCTGTCCTGACCTCCGAGCAACCGCTTAACGGCGACCAAGCTCGCCCGAGTCAACACGCGCATTCGCCTCGCGCCGCGCGAGCAACTGGCGATGCACGAAGTGTTCGGCCGCGTTCTTCCGCCCGGCAGTGCTGCCTACTTGTTCGGATCCCGGACCGACCTCAACACGGCCGGCGGAGACATCGACCTTTTGATCCACGTGCCGGGCATCGACTTCGACCCGTACCTTGAACTCATTTGTCAGCAGGCGTTGATGAGCTGGCGCACTGTCAACCCTAATAGCTCTGAAGGGCAACCACAGTGGCGCGGTTGCTGTGGTGCCCGGTGAAGCCGATGAAAGAGCATTCCAACAACGTCCCTCAGTTTGACTTCGTCGCGCTCCACGAGGAAGTCAAAGAAGAATTGCAGGCTGCGTGGTCGTCCGTTCTCGAGTCCGGCCGCTTCATCCTCGGACCCGAACTCGAACGATTCGAGGCCGAGTTCGCCTCCTATTGCGGCACCCGCCACTGCATCGGCGTTGGAAATGGGCTTGATGCACTCGCCATTTCGCTTAAGGCCTCGGGCATCAGCGCTGGTGACGAAGTCATCGTACCGTCGCACACATTCATTGCGACTTGGCTCGCCGTGGCTCAATGCGGTGCCATTCCCGTACCGGTAGAGCCTGATCCCGCTACTTTCAACGTGGATTCGGGGCGCCTTCAAGCCGCCTTCACCAAACGGACGCGTGCACTGTTGGTCGTGCACCTGTACGGCCAAGCGGCCGACATGGACCCAATCAACCGAAATCGCCTTGCGCCACGGTGTAACCGTAATCGAGGACAGCGCGCAGGCACATGGCGCGCGCTACAAGGGTCGGCGAACCGGAAGCCTGGGACACGTGGCCGCCTTCAGCTTCTACCCAAGCAAGAACCTCGGCGCACTAGGAGACGGAGGCGCAATAACAACCGATGATGATGCTCTCGCTGAGCGCGCGCGCTTGCTGCGAAACTATGGCTCTCGCGAGAAGTATATCCACGACGAAGTCGGCGGCAATTCGCGCTTGGACGAACTGCAGGCGGCCCTGCTGCGTGTGAAACTGCGCCACCTCGATCGCTGGAATGCACGGCGGCGCGAAGCGGCGCGTTGGTACGAACGTGCGTTCGCGGCGCAAGCGAGCCCAGTCATAGCGCCAAACGTGCCCGCCTGGGCAGAGCCCGTATGGCACCAGTACGTCGTCCGCACCGATGCGCGCCAGGCACTGATCGCGCGTCTTGCCGCCTGCGGCGTTGCTACCGGCATCCACTACCCGGTACCACCGCACAGGTCCGGCGCCTTCCTCGCATCGATGGGCGCCTGCACGCTACCCATCGCAGATACCCTGGCCCGGCAGGTGTTGAGCCTACCAATGGGGCCGCACCTAACCGAGGCTGACGTGGCAACGGTTGTGCGAGCGCTCGGCTAACCAACAATGTGGGCGCGCATCGCACAAACAGCAACCGCAAGAGCGGCGGGCCTCGTACTGGGAACCATGTCGCTGGTGCTGACTGCACGCTGGCTCGGCCCCGAAGGACGCGGCGAGCTCGCAGTTGCGACGACGTGGGCGGGCACACTGGCGACACTTTTCGGTCTGAGCCTTGGGCCGATCGCCGTGCGGCGCATGGCCGCGCATGCGGCTCACGCCCGCGAAGCCGCCACCGCGATAAAGGTGCTTTTCCTCGTTGCCTGCACAGGCACTCTTGCTGCATGGGCGGTCTCGGGCGTCGTCCTGGTGGTCTCTCCCGGCGAAGTCGTGCACAACGTCTCGCGCACGGTCATGCTGCTGTCGCTCGCGGCGATCCCGTTTTTCATCTGGGAGCAGTACAGCGGTTATCTGCTGTCGGCGGTGAACCGCATCGAGCTGTACAACCGCGGCCAGGTGTTCGGCCGCGCCGTCGCACTGATGACGGTGGTGGTGCTCGTGATACAGCTCGACTTGGGCGTGGCGGCGGCGGTGCTTGCGGTGCTGCTCGGCCAGGCGTGCATTGCGCTGGCCGGCGTGCGGCTGCTACGCGCGCATTCGCGGCAGGCGCCGCCGGTGACTTACGCCACAGTGCGCGCCTTTGCACTGGATGGGGTTCGCCTGCATCCGAACTCGCTCGGAATGCTGTTGATGTTCGGCGCCGACGTGCTGCTGCTCAACCACCTCTCGACCGCCGGCGAGGTCGGCAACTACCAGCTCGCCACACAGTTCGTGACGATGCTGCTGATCGTCCCGCAGGCGGCGCACCTAGTGCTGTCGGGCATCGTGTCACGTTCAGGGCCGGATGTGGCGTGGGTAGTGCAGAAAAAGGCCATCGTAGCCGTCACCGCGGGCCTCTCCGTGGTCGCGGTGCTGGCCGGCTTCACCGCCGATCACTGGCTGCCGCTCGTCGTAGGGCCACAATTCTCGACTGCGCCCGAGCTGCTGCGCTGGCTGCCGATCGCGATCGTCGGCATGAGCGTGTCGACGATGATGGCTTCGCAGTGGACCGGACGCGGGTACTTCGCTTTGGCCTCGACACTGACGGTGGCCGTGGGCGTAGTCGCATTCGTGTCTAACTGTCTGCTGATCCCGCGCCACGGCGCGATCGGCGCGGTGTGGGCGCTGACAGGCGCGAGTCTGTTCTCGCTGACGGTCAACGGGCTGATGGCGCTGCACTGTGAGCGCCGCGTGCCGAGGCGTTCGCTCTGACCGTGGCGAACGACGCGATGCCGCTGGTGTCGGTGTTCCTGCCGACCTACAACCACGCACCCTACATCCGCGCGGCGATCGAGTCCGCGCTAGCACAAGACTATGCGCCACTCGAGATCGTGATCGGCGACGATGCGTCCACCGACGTGACCTGGGAGGTCATTGACGCCTGCCGCCGCGAGTTCGGCGAGTCGCGGATCCGTGCCTTCCGCAACCCGCACAACCTCGGCATCACCGCCAACGCTAACCGTATCCTCGCGCAGTGTCGCGGCCAGTTCATCGTGTTCTTCTCCGGTGACGACCTGCTGCTACCGGGCAAGATCGCAAAGCAGATCGCGCCGATGCGACGCGACCCGCAGGTTGTGCTGTCGTACCACGACGTAAGTGTTTTTGCATCCGCGAGCGGGTGCGAGATTCGGCGCTGGAACAGCGGGCCGCTGGGAGAGCGGCCAATCACCGGCTCGTGTGGGAAACTGGCGCACAAGCTCGTGCAATGTGGCACCTCATTTTTGTGCGCCCTGTCGGTGGTAGCACGGCGCGACGCGCTGCCTCCGGACGGCTTCGATGCGCGCGTGCAGGCCGCCTCCGACTGGCTGCTGTGGATCGAGATTTGCGCCAATGCCCGCGGCAGGGTTGAATACGTGCCGGAGGTGCTGGCCCGGCACCGGCGCCACGACACCAACGTGACCCTGCAAAGCGACATGTTCACGCATGATTGGGAACTGACGCTCGCAATCGTCGAGGAAAAATACCCGGCGCTGCGCCGCTCGGCCGCGATCTGTCGCGCGCGGCGCCTGCACTCCGACGGGATCGCGCGCGTGCTGCGCGGCGATCACAAGGGCGGGCGCCGCGACATCCTGCAGGCACTGTTGGCTGGCTCGGGCCAGTGGAAGGCAGTGCCGTGGCTGCTGCACAGCGTGGGCGTCGAAAGCGGCTGGCTCGCGCCGCGCGCGCAGCACGACCCTCGGGGCAAGGTCGGCCAATGAGCACCGACGCCCACCCAAACAGCCCCGACGGCCTCGGTTTCGAGGTCTTCCGCAAGCGCGCCGGCGACGCGGTGCTTTCACCCATCGAAAAGGTCGGCTTCCCGGAGTCTTATCGACGCGACAAGGAGGGGCTCATTGTCGAGGACATCGTGCGCAAGCTTCCGTGCCTGAATGAGCAGGGCAAGGTTGTAATCGACATCGGGCCTGGCTGCAGCGAGGTCGCGCAGCGGCTGGTGCGACTGTGCCATGAACACCGCCATGCGCTCACGCTTGTCGATTCAACCGAGATGCTCGACCAGCTGCCCGCCGGCAACGACGTGCGCAAGATCGCGGGACGCTTCCCCTACGACAACGTGGACCTCGCCTCGCTGCGCCACATCGCTGATGCGGTCGTCTGCTACTCAGTGCTGCACTACGAGTTCTCGGACGGCAACGCGTTCCAGTTCGTCGATGCCGCGATGGACCTGCTCAAGCCCGGGGGCGCGCTGCTGCTGGGCGACATCCCGAACGTTTCGATGCGCAAGCGCTTCCTCGCAAGCGCCGCCGGCCGCACTTTCCATCACCAGCTGATGCAGGTCGACGCGGATCCTGAAGTGCACTTCAACGTGCCGGAGCCCTTCCGCATCGACGATGCCGTGGTGATTGGCCTCTTGCTGCGCGCGCGGGCGGCGGGTTTCCATGCCTTCGTGCTGCCGCAGGACTCCGCGCTGCCCATGGCCAGCCGCCGCGAAGACCTGCTGATCCGGCGGCCCTGACCCCCAGCGCGCGCCTATGACGCTCATGACCAAGACCCGCCAGCTAGTGATCATCGGCGACAGTGCATTCGCCGAGATCGCCTTCGAGCTGTTCACGCACGATTCGCCGTACGAGGTCGTCGCCTTCGGCGTCGAGCGCGCGTACCTACGCAAGGCCGAGCTGTTAGGCCTGCCCGTCGTACCGGCGGACGAACTGAAGGACCGCTTCCTGCCGGGGGAGCACGACGTCTTCGTCGCCGTTACCTACGGCCAGCTCAACCGCCTGCGCAAGCGGCTGCTCGAATGGATGCGCGGGCAAGGCTACCGGCCGGCCTCCTACATCAGGCTCGCGCGCGTTCGTGTGGCCCAATGCGACGCTGGGCGAGCACTGCTTCGTGTTTGAAAACAACGTGATCCAGCCGTTCGTCACGATCGGCGAAGACGTCGTGCTGTGGAGCGGTAACCACATCGGCCACCACGCACGCATCGGCGACCATGTGTTCGTGTCCTCGCACGTGGTGGTGTCGGGGTTCGTGGAGGTCGGCGATTTTTCCTTTCTCGGCGTCAACAGCACGATCTCGAACAACGTTCGTGTGGGCAAGGACAATTGGATCGGCCCCAACGTCGCGGTGACGAAGGATACGCAGGACGGTCAGCTGTTCCGCCTGCCCGCCTGCGAACCGGCCACAGTCTCGACCCACCGCTTCTTCCGTCTTTGAGCCGCCAGATGCAGTGGACCACGATCGGGCACATCGCCCCGCCCACGGGCACGCTGCAGTGGGCGCGCTCGCACCTGACGATGCCCACGCCGTTGCACCTTGGCGGCTCCAATGTGCGCATTTTTTTTTCCGCGCGCGACGACAGCAACGTCGGCCGAATCGGCTATGTCGACATCGACATGAACGCGCCGGGGCGCATTACTGCGATGTCGCTCGCACCCGCCCTCGATATCGGCACCCCAGGCTCCTTTGACGACAACGGGGTCGCCCCGTCGAGCGTAGTTGCGCTGCCTGACGGACGGCTGCGGCTGTATTACGTGGGCTTCGAGCTGTCGACACGAGTGCGCTACCGGATGCTCACCGGGGTAGCCGACAGCGAAGACAGCGGCCGCACCTTCCGGCGCGTCTTCGCCACCCCGGTGCTCGAGCGCAGCGATCATGAGCGGCTGTTCCGCTGCGGCCCGCAGGTCCTACCGGCGCGCGGAGGTGGCTACGATCTTTGGTACGCGGCCGGCAGTGACTGGGCGCTGGTAAATGGCAAGTCGCTGCCCGTCTACGACCTGCGCCACGTGCACTCCGTCGATGGCCTCCACTGGGCGCCGGAAGGCCGAACCGTCCTGGAACCTCGCGCGCCGGCCGAGCACGGACTCGGGCGCCCTTGGGTTTTCGATCACGCGGGACAGCGCTGGATGCTGCTGTCGGTGCGCGATACCGCGGCCGCGACCTACAGGCTCGGCTGTGCGGCGCAGGGCGACGACGGCGCATGGTCCCGCTGCGACGACATCGCGTCGATCTCGCCCTTCGGCCCGCTAACGACCACGATCGATGTGATGTATGCCAGCGTGCTGGTGGTGTCGGGCACAACGGTGATGTTCTACAACGGCCGCGATTTCGGTGCCGACGGCATCGGCATCGCGAGGCTTAGCTGATCGTGCGCGCGCTAGCCTTCGCGGCGGAACACGCGGCGCGTTGGGACGCTTTCTGCGCCACTGCACCAATGGCGACCTTCCTGCACACGCGGCAATTCCTGTCGTATCACCGCGACCGCTTCGAGGACCTGTCGGTGCTGGTCGAGAACGACCGCAACGAACTCGTCGCGGTGATGCCCGCTGCGCGCGACCCGGCGTCGCTGACGACCGCTACTAGCCACCCGGGTACGACCTATGGGGGGATCGTGCACTGCGGCCTGACTGGGCGGCCGATGCTGGCGGCGCTGCATGCCTGCTGCGCGCACTTCGCGCAGCGCGGCTGCACCTTGCTGCGCTACAAAGTGGTACCAAGCATCTATCGGCGGTCGCCCTGCGAGGACGACCTGCACGCGCTCTTCATGCTCGGCGCGAATCGATATCGGTGCGACCTGTCAGCCTCGGTTGATCTTGCGCAGCTACCGGCACTGGGCTCTCAGCGGCGCCGAGGCTTGCGCAAGGCGTGCGCGGCGGGCGTCGAGGTCAATCTCGATGCACGCGCCCAACTCGCCGACTTCTGGGAGGTGCTCGCCGCCAACCTCTACCAGCGCCATGGCGCGAGCCCGGTGCACTGCGTCGAAGAGATGGACGAGCTGATGCGCCGCTTCCCCGACAACATTCGCCTCGCGGTCGCCACCGCTGGCATCGCCGAGCCGATCCTGGCCGGGACCGTGCTTTTTCTCACTTCTCGAGTGGCTCATGTGCAGTATGTTGCGGCCACACCCGAAGGCCGGCAGGCAGGCGCCACCGACCTCCTGTTCGACCAGTGCATTGCGCAGGCGCGCGCCGCGGCGTTTCAACACTTCGACTTCGGCATCAGCACGGAAGCCGGCGGCCGTACGCTGAATTACGGGCTACACGAGTACAAGATGGGCTTTGGCGCCACCGGCGTGATCCACGACTTCTACGAACTGGAAATCGCTTGAACCGGGCTCGGCGCCGATGGAGCCTAGAGAACTACGAATGAAGATAACCGATTGCGAGCTGATCGACTTGCCGAAGATTCTCGATAATCGTGGCAATCTGACCTTTGTCGAAGGCGGCCGCCACGTGCCGTTCGAAATCAAGCGCATCTACTACCTGTACGACGTGCCGGGCGGCGCCAGCCGCGCCGGCCACGCACACAAGAACTTGCAGCAGCTGATTGTTGCGATGTCGGGCAGCTTTGATGTGCGGGTTGACGACGGCGTTCATCGCCAGACCTTTCACTTGAACCGCTCCTACTTCGGGCTGTACATCCCGAACATGATCTGGCGCGAGATCGACAACTTCTCCTCTGGCGCGGTCTGTCTGGCGCTCGCCTCCGACTTCTACGACGAGTCCGACTACTACCGCTCCCACGCCGAATTCTTGAACGCCGTCGACGCCGCAGGGGCCGCGGGAACGCTGCGGCGATGAGGACGACGAGCGGGCCTAGCCGGGCCACGCTGCCGTTGTCTTCACGCGCGCTTGCCTCCCCCTGGCTGGCAGCGTAATGAAGGTGCTTCTCGTAATTTCATCTCTGGCCGCAGGCGGCGCACAGCGCGTGCTGGTCGACCTCGCCAGCACGTTGGTCCAGGCCGGTTACTCTCCTACGGTCCTAACCTATGCGGATCCGGGGGAAGATCATTTTGATTTGCCCCTTGGGGTGCCACGCATCAAGCTGGATCTGCTGTCCGAGGCCGACCATGGCTTGGCTTTCATCAGAGCCAACGTGCGGCGGTTGCGCAAGCTGCGCGCGGCAATCCAGCAGGCTGCGCCCGACGTGATAGTGAGCTTTATCGACGTCACAAACATCCTCGCACTTGTAGCAGCGATCGGGCTGGGGATTCCGGTGGTTATTTCCGAGCGCGTGCATCCCGACAGTCATCCGCTCGGCGCCGCCAAAGAGATCGCGCGCCGACTTACCTACCCGCTCTGCGACGCGCTCGTGGTGCAGACTGCGGGCGTAGCACGCTGGGCGGCCGGACGCGTACCGGCCCGGCGCGTCCACGTCATTCCTAACGGGATCCCGAGGCGCAATTGGCCGCTGGGGCTGGCGCGCGAACCGATTGTCGTAGGCATCGGCCGCCTGCAGCCGCAGAAGGGCTTCGACCTGCTAGTGGATGCGTTCGCCCAGGCGGCACTGGGCTCAGAGTGGGAGCTGGTAATTCTCGGCGAGGGCCCGGACCGGGCGCTGCTCGAGGAGCGCATCAGCCGGCATCGCGTACGTGCCCGTCTCGTTGGACAAGTCGCGGACCCCGAGACGTGGCTGCGCGGCGCACCTCGCTCTTCGTGCTGTCTCTCTCGTTATGAAGGCTTCGCCGAACGTGCTCCTGGAGGCCATCGCCTGCGGCACACCGAGTATCGCGTTCGACTGTCCCACCGGACCTGCGGAGGTCCTCGCATACGGGGGCGGCGTCCTTGTACCGGCGGCCGACGTCGATGCGCTGGCGCGCGGAATCCGCAGCCTGGCCGGCAATCCGTGGCAACGCGACTCACTGGCACAGACCGCGTCACGTGCTTTAGCGCAGTTCGCGCCGGAGCGCATCAACGCCCTGTGGCTCGATCTGATGCACAGCGTCGGCCGTCGTGCCGACACACTCAGAGGCGAGGACGCATGAAGGAGCACCTCAAGCGCATCGTCCGCACCATCCGTAACCCGTTCCTACCCATGCAGTCGCGCGAACATTTGGAGGCCCTTCGCAAACGCGAGGTTGAACTGCTGCGCTCCAGCCTGCCGCCCGTTGGCCGGCTGCTCGAGATCGGCGCCGGCAGCGGCTGGCAGTCGCGCGCCCTGGCCTCGATGGGGTACGAGGTCAGCGCCATCGACATCGCGGCGAGCAACTACGCCGAACAGCGGATCTGGCCGGTGGCCGACTACGATGGGCACCGCATCCCCTTCGGCGACGCGCAGTTCGACATCGTCTTCTCGTCCAACGTCCTCGAGCACATTCCGCACGTCCATGCGTTCCAGGCGGAGATCCAGCGTGTCCTGAAGGACGCCGGTCTCGCCGTGCACGCGGTGCCCTCGTCCGCGTGGCGCTTCTGGACCAACCTCACCCATCCGCTGCGCTACTGGACGCCGCCCATCAGGCACGGCGAGCATGCCTCCAATGCGGCCAGCGAGATCTACTACTTCAGCCGCGGCTGGTGGACGCGACTCTTTATGGCGACGGGCTGGGAGGTCGTGCAGGCGCGTCCCGGCGGCATCTTCTACACAGGGTGCTCAGTGTTCGATCATCACCTATCGCTCGAGCGGCGGGAGCGGCTGGCACCGGTGCTCGGCAGCGCGTGCAGCATCTTCGTGCTTCGAAAGGCGGCGCTCCCCACGTGAAGGTGCTGTTCGTTTCAAGCGGGCTCGGCACGGGCGGCGCGGAGCGCTCGCTGCTACGACTGTGTACGGCGCTCGTGGCCCGCGGGCTGCAGCCCGCCGTGATCTGCCTAAGCCGCGAGACGACACTGCTGCCGCAATTCGCGCAGGTAAGGGTTGAGACACTGGTGCACGATTTCGGCCGGCCGTTGGCGTGGTGGGAAAGCTGGTCGCGCGCGCGCCGATGGTTGATGCAGTGGCAACCAGACATCGTTCAAGGGTGGATGTACCACGGCAATCTCATCGCCACACTACTCGCCGGCCGAGTAGAGGCGCGACACGCGCTGGTCTGGAGCGTTCGCCAGACGCTCGATGGAACGCGGGACCCGGCGCTAACACGCGCGGTGATTCGCCTGAACCAATGGTTTTCTGCGAGAGCTGCCGCGATCGTCTACAACTCGGAACAGGGTCGCCGCGACCATGAGGCGATGGGATATCACCAGGGCGCCGGTACGGTCATCCACAATGGTGTCGAACCACGCCTCGTGGTGCCGTTGGACCGATCCAGCGCCCGCGCGCTCGTCGGAGTTCCACAGTCGGCGTTTGCGGTGGGACACGTCGCGCGCTTCCATCCCTCCAAGGATCACCACGGATTCCTTGCGGCCTTCGCCGACCTCGTGAACCGCCGGCCGGACGCGATCGCCGTCATGGCGGGAACGGGCGTGGACTCGTCCAATGCCACGCTGCAGGACTGGATCGATGGGCTGGGACTGGGACCGAACACGCGGTTGCTTGGCAACCGACCCGACATCGATCGTATCTTCCCGGCCCTAGATATCCTCTGCATGTCGTCGATTGGAATGGAGGGGTTCCCGAATGTGGTCGCAGAAGCCATGGCGAGCGCCGTGCCGTGCGTCGTGACGCGCGTTGGTGACGCCGCGGATATCGTCGGCGACGCCGGCGTCGTTGTCGCACCCGCCGACCGGGCAGCCCTGGCCGCGGGCCTGCTCGAGTTGGCCCAGCTTGACTCGGCGCGACGCTCCGATCTCGCTGCGCGCGCGCATGAGCGGGTGCAGCGCCTGTTCTCGGTAGACAGGATGGCCGACGAGTTCGTGGCCCTTTACCGCCGGGTTCTCAGCTGACGCAACCGCGCTCACGTCCGACTCCATGTGCGGAATCTCCGGCTTTTGGACCCGCGAGGCAGATCGCTCTGCCGAGGCACTCACACGCTGCGTGGAAGCGATGACGGACCGTCTTGTCCATCGCGGGCCAGACGACCACGGGACCTGGATCGATGCGTCCGCAAGTATTGCCCTCGGTCAGCGCCGCCTGAGCATCGTCGACCTGTCGCCGGCCGGCCACCAGCCGATGCACTCGGCCAGCGGTCGTTACGTGATCGTCTTCAACGGCGAGATCTACAACCACCGCGAGCTTCGCGCGCAACTCGACGCTAGAGCGCTCCTTAAATTGCGCGGCCACTCAGACACGGAAGTCCTGTTGGCGGCAATCGACGCATGGGGGCTGGACGCGGCGCTGGTCGCGACAGTCGGCATGTTTGCCTTCGCCCTTTGGGACCGCCAAGACCGGCGGCTGACCTTGGCACGCGACCGCCTGGGCGAGAAGCCTCTCTACTACGGCCGCGTCGGTGCCGGTCTAGCGTTCGCGTCTGAACTAAAGGCGATCCGCGCGCTGACACCGACAGCACCCGCCGTCGACGACGACGCCGTCGTCCTGTTCCTGCGGCACGGCTATGTGCCTGCGCCTTTCTGCATCTATCGCGGCTTCAGAAAGATCGAGCCGGGCTGCTACGAGACCTTCCAGGCGCCCGATCGGCCGCCCACGGCGACGCGATACTGGTCGGCGCTCGAGGCGGCTCGCCGTGGTCTGGCGACGCCGCTGCCCGGCAGCGAAGAAGAGCTAACCGAACGGCTGGACCAGTTGCTGCGCGCTTCGGTGCGCGGGCAGATGGTGGCCGACGTGCCGGTCGGCGCCTTCTTGTCTGGAGGCATCGACAGTTCCACGGTCACCGCCCTGATGCAGGCAGAGAGCGCGCGTCCGGTGCGCACCTTTTCCATCGGTTTTCACGAGGATCAGTACAACGAGGCGCACCACGCCGCCGAGGTCGCACGCCATCTGCACACCGATCACACCGAGTTGTATGTGACGGCGCAGCAAGCGCTCGATGTGATCCCCCGGCTGCCTGCCATGTACGACGAGCCCTTCAGCGACTCGTCGCAGATGCCGACGCATCTCGTTTGCGCGATGGCGCGCCGGCACGTCACGGTCGCTTTGTCCGGCGACGGCGGGGACGAGTTGTTTGGCGGCTACAACCGCTATCTGGTTGGCGAAGCAGCCTGGCGACGGCTGCGGCGGATACCGCCGACAATCGGTGCACTGGCGGCGGCGGTGATCGACGGCGTGGGCGAGACGAGATGGAACCGCCTCGCGGCAAACGCGTCGGCGATGCGTT
>JAXHLD010000009.1:0-51728 GCA_034522655.1 Burkholderiaceae bacterium | reverse complement strand
TGCGGATGTTCCTGGTTCAGTTCGTCCTGCTGGCGCGCGGCGACATCCAGATCGTGCTGCTGGCCTACCGGATTCCGGCCGCCTTGAGCCGCGACACGCCGGCGCTGGCGGCGGCCGCCGAGATCCTGGGCGACACGCCCAACGGCCGGCTGCACAAGGAGCTGGTCGAGAAGGGCCTCGCTGCGCAGGTCTTCGCGCAGCCGCTGTTCCTGCGCGACCCCGGCCTGATGGTGTTCGGCGCGGTGGTCAAGAAGGGCGAGCCGGTGGAGCCGGTGCGCGCGCGGCTGACCGAGATCGTCGAAGGCAGCTTCGCGGCGCAGGCGCCGACGGCGGCCGAGATGACCCGCTTTCGCCAGGACAACGAGACGGCGTTCGAGCGCGCGCTGGCCGACCCGCAGGAGTTCGGCGTGGCGTTGTCCGAGTACATCGCGCTCGGCGACTGGCGGCTGTTCTTCGTCTCGCGCGACAAGGTGGAGGCGGTGGAGCCGCCGGCGATCGCCGAGGCGGCAGCGCGCTACTTCCGGCGCGACAACCGCGGCCTGGGCATGTTCATCCCCGAGGACACGCCGCAGCGGGCCGAGATTCCGCCCGCCCTGGCGCTGGCCGATGTGATGAAGGACTTCAAGCCGCGCGCCACGGTGGCCGCGGGCGAGGTGTTCGAGCCGACCCAGGCCAACATCGACAAGCGCACCCGCCTCGTCAACGTGGGCGAACTGCAGTTCGCGCTGCTGCCCAAGAAAACGCGCGGCGAGACGGTCAACGTCAGCATGGCTTTCCGCTACGGCGACGAGCGCAGCCTGCAGGGGCAGGCGATCGTGCAGCAGCTGTCCTCGGCCATGCTGCTGCGGGGCACGAGCATGTTCACACGCCAGCAGCTGGCCGACGAGCGCACGCGCCTGAAGATCCAGGGTGGCCTCACGCAGTTCGAGACCACGCGCGCCAACCTCGCCGAGGCGCTGCGCCTGACCGCACACGTGCTGCGCGAGGCGAACTTCCCGCAGGCCGAGTTCGACCTGCTCCAGCGCGAGACGCTGACCGGCCTGCAGGCGCAGCTGTCCGACCCGGGGGCGCGCTCCAACGACCTCCTGCAGGCGCACTTCAACACCTATCCGGTGGGCGATCCGCGCCGCTACATCACGCTCGACGAGCGGCTGGCGGCACTGCCCAAGGTGACGCGCCAGCAGGTGGCCGACTTCCACGCCGGGTTCTTCGGCACGGCCCGCGGGCAGGTCGCGATCGTTGGCGACTTCGACGACAGGCAGATCGAGCCGCTGCTGCGCGAGCTGTTCACCGGCTTCAAGTCGAAGGCACCCTATGCGCGGATCCTGAGCGAACCGCGCTCCGCCGCCCCCGCGCGGCTGGTGGCGGCCACGCCCGACAAGGAGAACGCGTTCTACCGCGCGCGGCTCGTGCTCGATGCGCGCGACGACGACGCGGATGCCGCCGCGCTGCTGCTGGCCAACTACATCTTTGGCGGCGGCAGCAGCGGCCTGCAGAACCGCCTGATCGATCGGCTGCGCCAGCGCGACGGCCTGTCGTACGGGGCCGGCTCGGGCGTCAGCCTGTCGAGCCAGGACCGTGCGTCGACCTTCGGCATCGGCGCCATCGGCGCGCCCCAGAACATGACGAAGATCGAGGCCGCCGTGCGCGAGGAACTGGACCGGGTGACGCGCGACGGCTTCACGCAGAAGGAACTGGACGACGCCCGCAACGGCATTCTGCAGGAGCGCGTGCTGGCGCGCTCCGAAGACGGCACGCTGGCCGGCGCCTGGGTCGGCAACCTGTACGCAGGCCGCACCTTCGCGTTCAGCCGGCAACTTGAAGACCGCATCCGCGCGCTGACCGTGGCCGACCTGAATGCCGCCTGGCGCAAGCACATCGACGCCAGCAAGCTCGTCGTCAGCGTCGCCGGCGATCCGGCCAAGGGCGTCAAGTAGAGCGGTAACGATGGCGCACGCCGACTACCGCCACCGCCTGCCGCTGCGCGTGCGCTGGGCCGAGGCCGACGCGCAGGGCGTGGTCTTCAACGCGCACTACCTGACCTACTGCGACGTCTGCGTGACCGAGTACTGGCGCGCGCTCGGCCTGCGCTATCCGCAGGACTTCCTGCAGCAGGGCAGCGACACCTTCGTGCGCAAGGCCAGCATCGAGTACCACGCGCCAGCGCGCTTCGACGACGAACTCGAGGTCTGCGGCCGCACCGCACGGCTGGGCCGCAGCAGCCTGCGCTTCGTGATCGAGATGTTCCGGCGCGATCAGCCCGACACCGCCCTGATCGGTGCCGAGCTCATCTACGTGAACGCCGATCCTTCAGCGCTAGCCGCACGGCCCTGGTGGCCGGGGCTGCGCGAACGCGTGCGCGCCTACGAGGTCGTCGCCCCCGAGGAAGCCAGTGGCTGAAGGATTGCGCATCGAATTGGGTACGTGGGACGAGCTGCGCGCGCGCGCGGCCCCGATCCGCTTCACGGTCTTTGTCGAGGAGCAGAAGGTGCCGCTCGAGATCGAGATCGACGCCGAGGATCCGCGGTCGCTGCATGCGCTGGCGCTCGATGCGAGCGGGGCCGCGGTGGCCACCGGCCGGCTGCTGCCCGACGGCCACATCGGCCGCATGGCGGTGCTGCAGTGCGCGCGCGGCCGCGGCGTCGGCACGGCGGTGCTGCTGTCGTTGATGGAGGCGGCACGGGCGCGCGGGCAGCGCGAGGTCGTGCTGAGCGCACAGACACATGCGGTGTCTTTCTACGCGCGCATCGGCTTCGCCACTGAGGGCGAGGTCTACGACGACGCCGGCATTCCCCACATCGACATGCGGCGCACGCTCTAGGCAGGCGCCCTACAGCCGGTCCGAGTAGAAGCCGTTCGGCACCGGCGCCACCGAAGGCACCACGAACTCGAAGCTGCGGTCGCTATGGCGTTCGGGGTCCACCGGGTCGAAGCTGCGCTCGATGAAGTTGACCACGCCGTCGCGCCGCACGGTGATCACGGTGCTGGCGCGCGTGCCGTAGCCATTGGCGCGGATCTGTACCGCCGACAGCGCACGCTCCCAGTCGAGCGGCACGCCGGTCTGGGGGAGGGCGCTGTCGCGCGCGGGCTGGCGATCGGCCAGCAGCCGGAACAGCGACTCGGTGTCCACCTTCTGCGCGATGCCGGTCGCGAACGCCGCGACCGTGCGCACCACCTTCGGCCAGGGCGAGTCGAGGAAGGCATTGGACAGGCCGTAGAGGCCGGGCGCGAGCCGGCGTGGCCCGGTGTCGATGCGATTGCTGTAGTAGTGCAGGCTCGGCGCGCTGACCGTACGGCCATTACGCAGCGCCAGGGCATCGCCCACCAGCAGGTTGAAGCCGTTGTACGGCTGCGCGCGCTGCGAGGTCGCGTCGAGCCAGCGACTGACGTCCTCGCCGGCTTGCAGCGCCGCCACCACCAGTCCGCCGCGGGTCGGCGCGTGCGGGTTGCGCTCGGCCGGCGCGCGCACATTGGTGACCAGCGCAAAGCGCCCGTTGCGGTTGATGCCGAGCCAGCTGCCACCAGCTTCCTCGTCGCGCCCGGCCAGCAGCGAAACGGACTGGCCCCACCAGGCCGCCGGCCGCGTGCTGCGCACGTAGAACTCGTCGCGATTGCTGGCGACGATCAGCGGAAAGTCCGGATGCGAGTGCCAGGCGATGACGGCGACGCACATGGGGCCGGCCTACAGGCTGCGAAAGCGTTCGGTACGCCGGCTGCCACGCAGCGCGGCGGGCAGGTCGCTGGCAGCGACGGCGCTTTCCAGCGCCCGCGCGAAGCGGGCCGCATCGGCGATGTCCGGGTAGATCTCCATCACGGTCGCGATGCCATCGGGGGTGTCGATACGCGTCTGCAGGCCCGGCGCCGCAGCCAGGCCGAGCGATGCCTGCAGCTCGCGCACGCGCGGCAGCAGGGCGGGCAGTTCGGCAACCGGCAGCTTGTAGTACACGTACCAATGCTCCACGGCGAAACCTGGAATCGATGCACGCAGTCGGCGCGCGGACCGGAGCCGCTCAGGCGGTAACGTCGAACAGCGTATACGGCAGCGGCCGCAACGTCACCGGTGCACCGCTGATGTGCAGCGACTGGCTCTCGATGCGATCGACCGGGCACTCGATCAGCAGATCCATGCCGCCGGCCGGGGCCGCCGCGGCGAGCACAATCTTGCCGGCCGGATCGTCTTGGCCGACGAACCAGACGTCACCGCCCGCGGCGACCGGATCCGCGTCCACGTGCGCCAGGCTCATGCGCCGGCGCAGCTTGCCCAGATACTGGCTGCGCGCCACCACTTCCTGTCCCGGGTAGCAGCCTTTCTTGAAATTGACGCCGCCGAGCATTTCGAGATTGATCATCTGCGGCACGAACGCTTCCTGGGTTGCCCCGACCACGGTCGGATGGGCGGCATCGATCTGCGACCACCACCACACGCCGGCCGCCACCGGCTGCGCCGGGCTCAACCGCGCGCGCACTGAATCGTCCAGCGCGGCGGGGCAGCGGAGCACGAAGCGTTCGCGGGCCTGCGTGCCATCGGCCAGGCGATTGATGCGCACGCCCTCGGCAACCACGGCCTGGCCGACAACCGGTGCGGCGCCGAACGCATCCGTCAGCAGGGCTGCGGCGCCCGGACCGACCACGCCGAAGGTGGTCCACTGCGCCGAGGCATCGTCGAGCCGAGCCTTGGTGCGCAGCACGAACATCGACAGCCGCTTGATCACGGGCGCCAGGATCTCGCGCGGCAATTGCAGACAGATCGCGTCGCCGTCGCGCCACTGGTCGAACACGGCGATCAGCCGCCCCTTGGCCGTGCAGTAGCCGTTCAACTGCACGCGCACGGCGTCGAGCCCCGCGCTGTCGTTGGTCAGCTGCGCCTGCAGAAAAGTCGCCGCGTCGGCACCCGTGACGGCGATGACGCCGAGTTCGTCGAGGGCGGCCCAGGTCGGCCCAGCCAGGGCGCGCATCAAGTCGGCACGCGGGGCATGCCAGGCGCCCGCGGCGGTCGGAAGAGTGGGTGCGTTCGAAAGCGTGGTCATGCGGAAGTAGCGCTCGAAGGCTGTTGGAGCGGTCAGGCGCAAACGCGCGCCGTGTGGCGATGTAACGCGGATCAGATCACAAACGAGCGCGGTGCGCGAGGCAGGGGCAGGCAAGACCGCGCGGCTATCATTGATTCGATCTCGCTCACCAACGACTCACCAGCGAACCTGCATCGATCGGCCGCGCACGCGGCCGATGCACTCACCCCGGATTGCCGAAGTTGCGTTCATCGCGCCTGTTGTGGTTATCAGCCGCTGCCGTGCTGTTGCTGGTGGCTGCCATCGCCGCCGTGATGGTCTGGCGCTGGTACGAGCACGCGCTGCCCGTGCCGGGCGAGCGGGTCGAGGTGCGCATCGCCCCGGGCGCATCGGCGCGCGCGATCGCCCGCCAGTTGCGCGCCGCCGGTGTGCTGGTCAACGAGGACCTGTTCGTGGCAGCGGCGCGCGCGGCGGATGCGACCCAGTCGCTGCGCGCCGGGCGCTACGAGATCACGCGCGGCATGACGGTGCATCAGCTGATCGAGAAGCTGCGCCGCGGCGACGTGCTGCGCGAGAAGCTCACCATCGTCGAGGGCTGGACCTACCGCGAAATGCGGGCGGCGCTGGCGGCAACCCCGGAGCTGCGCCCCGACAGCGCCAAGCTCAGCGATGCCGAACTGCTGAAGGCCATCGGCGCGACCGAGACGCATCCGGAGGGCCTGTTCGCGCCGGACACCTATCTGTTCGATCCGGGATCGAGCGATCTCGACCTGCTGCGCTCGGCCTATCGCGCGCAGACATCCGCCCTGGCCCAGGCCTGGGAACAGCGTGCGGCGACGTGGCCGCTGAAGTCGCCGTACGAGTTGCTGATCCTGGCGTCGATCATCGAGAAGGAAACCGGGCAGGCGGCCGAGCGCGACCTGGTGGCCGGCGTGTTCGTCAATCGCCTGCGGATCGGCATGCGCCTGCAGACCGACCCGACCGTGATCTACGGGCTCGGCAGCAAGTTCGACGGCAACCTGCGCAAGCGCGACCTGCTGGCCGACGGACCGTACAACAGCTACACGCGGGCCGGCCTGCCACCCACCCCGATCGCGCTGCCGGGCCGTGCCTCGCTGCGCGCGGCAGTCAATCCAGCGGCCACGCGCGCGTTGTACTTCGTCGCCCGCGGGGATGGCACGTCGCAGTTCTCGGATACGCTGGCCGACCACAACCGGGCCGTGGCCAGGTACCAGCTGGCACCGGCGAGCAGGTGACATGAAGCGCGGCCAGTTCATCACGTTCGAAGGCATCGACGGCGCCGGCAAGAGCACCCAGATCGCGTTTCTTGTCGAACACCTGCGTGCGCAGGGGCACACCGTGCGGGTCACGCGTGAGCCCGGCGGGACTCCGCTGGGCGAGTCGCTGCGCGCGCTGATCCTCAACCAGCCGATGGACCCGCGCACCGAGACGCTGCTCGTCTTTGCCGCGCGCGCCGAGCATCTGGCGCAGCTGATCCGGCCGGCGCTGGCGGCCGGGGACTGGGTGGTCTGCGACCGTTTCACCGATGCGACCTATGCCTACCAGTCGGGCGGACGCGGCCTGCCAGGCGCCGACATCGAGGCTCTGGCGCAATGGGTCCATCCTGACCTGCAGCCGGACCGCACGGTGCTGGTGGACGTGCCGCCCGAGGTCGCCGCGGCACGGCTGGCGTCAGCGCGTGCGGCCGATCGGTTCGAGGCGGAGCAGGGCGCCTTCTTCGCCCGCGTGCGCGACGCCTACCTCGAACTGGCGCAGCGCGACCCGCAGCGCTTCGTGATCCTCGACGGCACGCAGTCGCTGGCGGCAATCCAGGCGCAGATCGCGCGGGAATTCGCATGAAACCCGCTCTGCAACCTGCCGACAGCCGTGCCGGCGGCTGGCCTGGACCTGCCCGATGAACGACGGCTACTTGCCGCAACTGCCCTGGCACGACGCCGCCTGGCACGAGTTGCAACCATTGCGGGCGCGCGGCGTGCATGCGGTGCTGCTGCATGGCGCGGCCGGTATCGGCAAGAAGTCGCTGGCGATCGACCTGGCGCGCGCGCTGCTGTGCGAGGCGCCGCAATCCTCCGGCCACGCCTGCGGCGTCTGCGCCGGCTGCCTGCTGACCGGCGCCGGCAGCCACCCGGATCTGCGCATCGTGGTGCCTGATGCCATGGCGGCCTGGCGCGGCGCGGCGGCTGAGGAGGAGGGTGACCCCGACGAAGCAATGTCCGAGGACGCCGATGCCGACACCAGCGGAGAACCCGCCGGCAAGGTCAAGCGCGCCTCGCGGGAGATCCGCATCGAGCAAGTGCGGGCGCTGGCGGACTTCGTGACCACCTCGACCCATCGCGGCGGCAGCCGGGTGGTGATGCTGGCGCCGGCGGAAGGACTGAACACGGCCTCGGCCAATGCGCTGCTCAAGATGCTCGAGGAGCCGCCTGCCGGCAGCCTGTTCGTGCTGGCCACCGATGCGCTGGACGACGTGCTGCCGACCATCCGCTCGCGCTGCGTGCTGCTGCGTGTGGCGGCGCCACTGAGGGCGCAGGCGCTCGCCTGGCTCAAGCTGCAGTCCGTGGAGAACGCCGAAACGGCATTGGCCGAGGCGGGCGGCGCACCGCTGCAGGCGCTAGCCCAGGCCGGCGGCGGCGGCCTTGAGCCCGAACTGCGCAGCACACTGGCGGAACTGCTGGCACGCGGCGCGCAACTGTCGGCGGCCGAGATTGCGGCGCGGGTGCCTAAAGCCGTGCCAGTCGGCCCGGCGCTCGCCTTGTTCCAGCGCTGGGGCTGGGACTTGCTGGCCTTATCGAGCGTTCGCGCGCCGACGGCCGTTCGTTATCATCCCGGTCAATCGGCTGTGCTGGCCCGTGTGTCGGCGCAGTCGGAGACTGCAGCGCTGCTCGAGTGGCTCGGCCGCTTGACCGGTTACCGGTCCGCGCAAGACCACCCGCTGAATCCGCGGCTCGTGATCGAGGCTGCATTGCTGGACTACATCGCGTGCTTTCAGCGCACCGATGCGACGGGCAGCCCGGCCCGTGCGGCACGCTGAGCGGAGGCTTTCAGGATGAACGACGGACCCATGACTCGCCTTGCTGCCGGCGTGGTGGCCACGCCGATCAGCGGTGCGGCAGTGCCTGGCGGTGCTGCGGCAGGCGGCTCGCGTCCGTCGGTCCTGTCGCTGGCGATCAAGGAAAAGGCGGCGCTGTACGCCGCCTACATGCCGTACCTGAGAAATGGCGGCATCTTCGTGCCGACCAACAAGCCGTACCAACTGGGCGACGAGGTCTACCTGATCCTGACGCTGATGGACGATCCGGCCAAGCTGCCGCTGGCCGGCAAGGTTGTCTGGATTAGCCCCGCGGGCGGGGGTTCTCGCCAGCCGGGAATCGGCGTGCACTTCCCAGCGGACGAAACCGGCATCAACGCCCGCAAGAAGATCGAAGACATGCTCGGCACGGCGCTCAAGTCGGCCCGGCCGACGCACACGATCTAGCCCCGGCTGGGCGCCACCCGCGGCGCCGGTTGCAGCCGCTGCCGCGGTACCGTAGCGCCGTGTACATCGATTCCCACTGTCACCTGTCGTTCCCGGAGCTTGCCGGCGACATCGATGCTGTTCTGGCGCGCATGGCCGCAGCGAAGGTGGTTGGCGCACTCAATGTCTGCGTAACCCTCGAGGAGTTTCCTCGAGTGCTGGCGCTGGCTGAGGCGCACGCCAACATTCATTGCTCGGTTGGCGTGCATCCGGACTACCCGGCCGGCACGGACTCGGAAGGGGCACCGCTGCGAGAGCCCACGGTCGATGACCTGGTGCGGCTGGCCGATCACCCGAAGGTCGTCGCGATCGGCGAAACCGGCCTCGATTACTACCGGCTCAAGGAGCCTCTGGACTGGCAGCGCGAGCGCTTTCGGACGCATATCCGGGCGGCGCGGGAAGCGGGCAAGCCCTTGATCGTGCACACGCGGTCCGCCTCCGAGGCCACGCTGCGACTGATGCGCGAGGAGCGAGCCCACGAGGTCGGCGGGGTCATGCATTGCTTCACCGAAACCTGGCCGGTTGCCGCCGCCGCGCTGGAGATGGGCTTCTACATTTCCTTTTCAGGGATCGTGACGTTCAAGAGCGCGGTCGAGCTGCAGTCGGTCGCGGCCCAGGTTCCGCTGGACCGATTGCTGATCGAGACGGACGCGCCGTACCTCGCGCCGGTGCCGTTTCGCGGCAAGTCCAATGAGCCAGCGTTCGTGCCGCACGTCGCGGCTAAGGTCGGAGCCTTGAGGTCATTGTCAGGCGAAGAAGTTGGAGCCATTTCTTCATCGAATTATATGCAATTATTCAATGACTTGTAGGTTATATTTGATGTGATGTATTTAAAGTAATTTGTTCGATTTTGTTGTCTGCATTCGGAGCATGGCTGCCTGCGCTGAGGATCGGTCGAGCGCATTCGGGTTCGACGCCAAAGCGTGGCTCCCGGCGTCGCCGCGTGTCATCAAGTTGGCCGCGGCTAAGTAATTGAATCCTCACTGGCTTGAAACTCGGGCGGCTAAGGCAATAGCGGCGCCAGAGCCGACGTATCGCGCGCTTGATGGACCAGGCGTTCGCGGCTTAGCCTGACCGCCAGCTCCGGCGCATCGCGACGAACTTCGCTGGCCTGTCGGGCGCGCGCCTCGGCGGCATCGCGCTGGGTTTGCTGCAGCTTCAGCAGCGGGTGCGCCGACACATCGGAAGCCTGCGCAGCAGCCTCGGCGATCGGGGTGGTGGGTGCGTTCCGCTGGCCGGTGATATCGATGAATGCACGGGTGGCGCGCTGCACATCGAGATCGGTGGCGCGCCAGGCGGATTGCGCCAACAGCATCGCCGCCTGCGACTGCAGCGCATCGACCCGGGCCAGCTCACCCACTCGTACACGGCGCTCGACGTCCTGCGCCAGCGCCTGAACTTCGTCGACGCGGCGCTGCGCCTGCTCGCGCTCGATGCGCGCTGCATGCAGCGTCCAGTACGCCTCACGCACGTCACTGGCAACGCGCAGCCGCTCCGCGTCAAGCGTCGCCTGCACGGCGCTCGCCTCGGCCGTGCCAACCGCGAGCGCGCGCTCGCGATCGCCGGGCAAAGCAATGGGCAGACCGAGTTCGAGCTCCAGTTCGCGCGCGCCAGCATTGCGGTCGACCTGGTCGGTCTTGTACCCGGCGCTCAGGCTGGGCGACTCGCGCAGCCACGAGGCCGCCGCTTCGCGCCGGGCCTGCGCTTCGTCGAGGCGACGCGCCTCGGCAGCCCCGGGCGGCGAGCGTCGCCAAGCCGACTCGAAGGCGTCCTTCAGGCTTTGGGCATGGACGGGCGCCGCCAGCAGCGGCGCCAGCAGCAGAAACAGGTAATGCATTGAACTCTCCGCGGTTGCAAGGAGAGTCCGGCGCGAATACGCGCAAGAAAACGCTCAGCGTAGGCGGGCCGGACTCAGGACGAGGCCGGCAGAAGGAGCGGAACGCGTTGGATGCGTTCGACGTGCGTCGGGTTATAGAGCGTCGCCGGATCCGGCGGCGGCTGGCGCGCTTGCAACGGCGCGTGCAGCGGGGCGGGCTGGGTTGGGATGGACGAGTTGCTCAGGTGGCATACCGAACAGGTGTCGATACTCAGCGCCTGGACTGGGTCATGCTGCACGTCTAAGCGGGGATCCACGGTTTCTTCGGGCTCCGCTGCCAGGGAATGGACGCCAGCGGCGTGCTCCATGTGCTCGCAGTACTGGCAAACGGCGGCCACCGCCGTCTGCACGGACAGCAGCAGAACAACCAGGGTGATCAGCCAGCGTTTCATAAGATTGCGGAAAATAGCATGGCGCCGCCTCATCAATCGTTTGTTTCGTGGCAACCGGGTGCGCTAGCCCTAGCCTCATCCTTAGAGCCATCGCGCGGCTCGTTTGCAATAGGCAACGAACTCGTCCGCGAACCGCTGCCGAAGCCACCGCTCTTCGGGCAGGATCTGAAAGCGGTGCAGATAAGCGGCTACGAGCGCGGTCAGCGCGATGCCGGGCAAGGACTGGAGGCCGATCGCCATGCCGAGCAGCACGGCCACGAAGCCCACGTACATCGGGTTGCGGGTCCGTGCGTACACCCCCGTCTGGACGATTTCGCAGCTGCGCTCCGGATGCCGCGGGTCGACTGTCGTGCGGGCTCGCCGAAAGGCAGCCACGCCCAGCAGCGCGATCCCGACGCCGAAGACCATCGCAGTGATACCCACGCCCCAGGCCAACGCGGTGTCGATGAACGGCGCGTTTTGCGCCGGCAACAGCCCGATGGCGGCCGCTGCCGCAGCGGTCAGCGCCAAAGGCGGGACGCGCAGTTCGAGCTGATCAAGCCGCACGATGACCTGCCTCCTGAGCCAACACGCTATGGTCGGCGAGCTCGCGGCGCGCTTGCCTGATGACGCGCTGCGCAGATGTCAGGCCCAGCCACGCCAGGATCATGGCTACGCCGATGTCCGGCCAAAGTGTTCCGGTGCCGAACACGCCGGCTGCCGCCAGCAGCACCGCTACGTTTCCAATGGCATCGTTTCGCGAGCACAGCCAGACCGACTGCATGTTGGCGTCACCGCCGCGGAAGCGGTAGAGCAGCACCGCCACGGACAGATTCACCGCCAGCGCGAGCACTGCGATGGCGGCCATGGTCGCGGGCTCCGGGCTGGCCCCACGCAGCACGTTCCACGAGGCAGCGGCGAGCACGAGCACGCCGTACCCGCCCATCGTCCAACCCTTGGCCAGCGCCACCCGGCTGCGCCACACGGCCGCAGCGCCCAGCGCCATCAGGCTAACGGCGTAGTTAGCCGCATCGCCCAGGAAGTCCACCGCATCAGCCAGCAGTGCGGTCGATTCAGCCTGCCAGGACGCGGCGGCCTCCACGAAGAACATCACGCCATTGGCCAGCAGCGCGATCCAGAGGACACGGCGGAAGCGACGGTTTCCAGAGGGAGGCAGCGGAGCGCATCCGCTACCACAACAGTTGCTCATGACAGGCTCCAGGTCGGTACGCTTCGCATTGGAAACCCTGGAGTGGGTTCAGGGTCAAGCGAGGTGGACGATGCGCATTGGCGAAGTCGCGGAACGAACCCAAACCCCCGTTGACACAATCCGCTACTACGAGCGGCTGGGCATGCTGCCCAAGCCCGGCCGCACGGCGTCGAACTACCGCGCCTACACGCCCGGGCAGGTCGAGCGACTGAACTTCATCAGGCGCTGCCGGGGACTGGACATGTCGCTGCAGGAGATCCGCGCGCTACTGGTGTTCTGCGACCAGCCGCAGCAGCACTGCCGCAGCGTTAACGAAGTGCTTGACGAGCACATCCGGCACGTCGATGAGCGCATCAGCCAGCTGCGGCGGTTGGCCAAGGAGCTGCGAGAACTGCGAGGCGTGTGCCGCTCGCCGGGCACTGCGGCGGACTGCCAGATCCTGAACCAGCTACGACACAGGTCATCAGCGGTGCGCAAGACAGCGTCTAGCGGCCGTCGTGCAAGGGCAAGCCACGGGTGATGTCCACGGTTTCTTTAGTCTCACGAAGGCCGCTCTTGGCCGCTCTGAGCGGTCAGCAGGCCGCCGCTAAGTCTTCATCACAGAGTGCGTGGACGACCGCTACCGCATCGCGTCGGTCTTCCAGCTCGAAGGCGGCGGCTGGATGGGGCGCTACACCGTGCACCTGCAGACTACCTATCCGCTGGACGCCTTCAAGCAGCCCAGCGCAGCGACGTTGGCCACCTTGCAAGCCGAGTTGACCGAGGCTGCAGCGCAGTTGAGGACACTGGTCGAGCGGGGCGCCAGGGGTGAGCTCGGCCCAACCGGGGTGCGCGCTGAAGTGGGCAGCCTGCACCTCGTGGGCGGACGGGCGGCAGGCCTTCTCTCGCCGACCATGGTGCGGGCCAAGGATGCCGAGGTGATCGAAGAAGACGCCGACCGGGTGGTCGTTCGCCTTCCGGGCATCATTGGCCTGGCTGGCACCTCAGGTGGCCTGTTCTTCGGTGTGCATGTGCTGCGCAAGGACCAGCTGCACACCTTCAAGAAGAGTTGACCGACGCCTCGGACCCGACGTCAGCTCGACCGCCATGATTCAGCGCCTCGCGCTCTCAGTGGCTGCCTTCCCGGGTTGGGTGCTGATCGCGCTGTTCGGCGAGCGGCTCGGATCTGGCATTCACCCTCAAAGCATCCCGATGTGGCAGAGCCCATGTACAGCAGTTTGATCCGGGAATGTCCGGCGCCAGAGTGAGCCGGCAGCAGTGCCTCGGAAGCGAAGCCCGTCTACATGTCCAGCGCGATGACCCGCTGGCCTTCGGCATCCAGCGCGGATAACGAGCTGGCGACGATCGGCACCGAGTGGTGGTCGGCGTAGGCTTCCGGAGAGATGGCCGTCATCGCCACGACGGTCAAGCACTTTTTGGACAGCACGCTTCACGCTGCGACTCTGGCATCGAAAAGCTCCGAGATCGCGGGCAGGGGTATCAGTTGCATGATGAGGGGTTGCAGCAGAGCGTGCAGTTTGTCGTCGCTGGGCGCAACCACGTCTATGAACATGGGCACGCTACCGGCATCGCCATCGCACCGGTACAGCCTGTCCAGCACCAGGCAATGATGGTGCCAGCGCGTGAGTTCGAACGGCAGCTTCGGGGCGACGAGATTCGGACTGCGGGTGTCTCTTCAGGGTCGGACAGCGCGATCAACGGCATCACCGAAAGCAGCCGTCCCTGCGAGGCAACTTCGACGCGACGTCGCAGCACTGGACGCCGTGCTTCGGATCGGCTGGAATGTCAGCACTGCGGCGCCCTGATGAGCACGACCTGCGGCGATTTGCCGGCGTTCGCGATCCCAGGAATTGCAAGGAGACTCGGCGTGGAGTCGATGAATCAGTTCGGTGCGGCTTTGTTGCTCGCGCTCCAGGTGGTAGGCGCGATCTACGGCGCTGTGCTCGCTGCCGGACGTTCGCGACTTCGGTCTCCGTTCACACTCGAGCCAATCGACTGCCGTCGTTCGCGCATCACCGGCTTCGTGCTGCTGGCGGGTCAGCTTGCCGGCTTAGTGCTGGTGTGGGTCACGCGTGAACCGTCGACCATGCTGGCAATTGCGCCATTTGCGCTTTCCGCTCCTCTAGCCTGGGTGATCGACCGGCTCCTTCCTGGCCGGGGAGTGCGAAGGACACCTGGGACGGTGCAGTGATCCGCTGACCAGCGACCGGCCCGCGACAGCACCAGCCGCTCGCCGTGCCGAAAGCTGCCAAGGCAACTGTGAACGCCGCTGCAACGGTGGACGTCGGACTTCAGATCGGCTGCAATGTCGGCACCGCGGCGCTCTGGTGAACTCGCCTTGCGGCCAACTGCGGACAGTCGCGGCTGGATTTGTATTCGCCAAGAAGCGGACGTCAGTGCCGGCTGCTCAAGTCAGCTTGAGCCATATCTCATTGCGTCGCATGAACCAGGGTACAAACGGTGCGTTGTAGCGAGAGTAGATCGGGCCGCCCGTGGTGCGCAGCCCCTCTGCCTCGACGGCGCGCTGCAGCTTCTCCAGGTGTTCCTGGTAGTTGCGCTGTGACCACGTGCCAGAGTATCTGATGACGGCGTAGCGGCCGCGCGAAACTTCCTTGAGCTGGATCCGCGGGTCCAAGGGCTCGGGCAAGGTCTCGAGCGTGTACTCGCTCGGCATCATGAATTGCACGACGTACCCACCAGGCGCTGCGACTTGTGTCACCGGCGCCGTCATCTCAATCTTGGCGGGCGTAGGCGCTTGTGCCACCGGCGCGGTCATCGCGATCTTCCGTTCCCCCTTGTTCTTCCCAAAGATGTAGCCCGCCAGGATTCGGAAGCCCTGGTTACCCGCCTCCTCAGCGGGGCCGGGGACAACGACTTCAGCCACGAGGTACGGCGCGTACTCGCGGACTTCGAATCCGTCGTACTGGCGCACAACGGTGTGCTTCGGCTCTTCGATAGCGCTGGCCATGGGAGATAGCAAGCCCAAGACAACGGCTGCGGCAACTGTGACGAGACATTTCATGGAGACCGGCCGGCACGTGATTGCGACTTGCGCGACGCCCGATCAGTCTACGGCTGGGAGCGCGCGTACGTGACCAAGACCCACGTCAATCGCCGTTGAGCGAGAGCACTGGGCGCCACTGCTCTCGCCGTCCCGGCGGTCGACAAGACTTCCCGCCTGATCGACTTGCGATCGCTTCAGCCTCCTATTTTTGCATCAGGATCAGGCACCACGTCGATCCACGCCATCCGCGGCGACACATCGGCGTCATTGGCCGCTCCTAGCGTGTCGTTTCGCACCCAAGGAGCCCCCCGATGCAGTCGATCCGCCGCCTGTCCGCAACACTCCTCGCCCTGGCCGCCGCTACGATGCTCGCTGCCTGTGGTGGCGGCAGCGGCGATGTTCCTGCTGCCGCCGCACCAGCCGGCAGCGAGCAGCCCTCCGTCGCGCTTGGCGCGCGCGGTGCCGGTAAATCGCTGCCCGAGTGCCCGGCGCCGGCCGCGACGCTGGTCGACATCACTTCAGTTCAAGGCCCTGACGCGACCAGCCCGCTCGAGGGCCAGCGCGTCAGCGTGCGCGGCATCGTCACGGCCGACTTCCGCGCCAGCGGCGGTATTGGCGGGCTGTTCATCCAGCAGGCGCGGCCGGATGAGGACCCGAGAACCTCGGAAGGCCTCTATGTCTTCACGGCCGACGCGACGCCGCTCTTGCCCGGCGACTTCGTGCAGGTCACCGGCACCGTCGTCGAGTTCCGCCGCAGTGGCGGCGACCCGCTGACCCAGCTTGCCGGCAGTCCGGTGCTCGAACGGTGCGGCGCCGCCACGCTGCCGAAGCCGACCGTGCTGACCTTGCCGGTCGCGAGCGCGGAGGAGTTCGAACGCCACGAGGGCATGTTGCTGCGCTTTCCGCAGCCGCTCGTGGTCAGCGGCAACTTCACGCTCGGCCGCTTCGGCGAGCTGGTGCTTTCGCCCACGCAACGGCTGTACCACCCGAACAACCATCCGGAGCTGTCACCCGACGCGGCGCGCGACTACAACGCCCGAGCGCGCATCGTGCTCGACGATAGCCTGAACGTGCAGAACCCGAACCCGATCCCGTTCCTGTCGGCTGCCGATACGAGCGGCACGCGTCGCGCAGGCGATCGCGTGCGCCAGCTCGAAGGCGTGCTCAGCTACGACTTCGGCGCCTGGCGCGTGCAGCCGACCGCAGCCGCGGAGTTCGTCGAGCGCAACGAGCGCACGGAGGCGCCCCAGCGCGTCGGCGGGACGCTGCGCGTGGCGAGCCTCAACGTGCTGAACTGGTTTACGACGCTCGGTCAGCGCGGCGCAACCACGCCTGAGGAACTCCAGCGCCAGCAGGCGAAGCTGGTCGAGACGATCGTCGCGCTCGACGCCGATGTGCTCGGCCTCATCGAGATCGAGAACAACGACGGTGTCGCGCTGCGCGCGCTGGTCGACGCCGTCAACGCGCGGCTCGGTACGCCGGCGTACGACTTCCGCAGCCCGGGCATCCCGGGGACCGACCAGATCACCGTGGCCGTCGTTTATAAACCCGCAAGCGTTACGGCGGTCGGCAATCCGCAGGTGCCGGACGATCCCGACTTCGTCGTCGACGGCGGGCTGCGGCCACCGGTCGCGCAGCGTTTTGCGTCGGCTGCCAACGGCGGCAGCTTCTGGTTCGTCATCAACCATTTCAAGAGCAAGGGGGGCTGTCCTGCTAACGCGACAAGCCCGGATGGAGACTTCGGTCAGGGCTGCTGGAACGCGTCGCGCGTGCGTCAGGCGCAGGCCCTAGCGCGCTGGGTCGACGGTCTGGTTGCGGGCAGCGGCGAGGCCGACGTGCTGATGGCCGGCGACTTCAATGCTTACTTGCAACGAGGATCCGCTTGCCGTGCTGCGCGCCGCGGGCCACGAGAATCTGCTCGAGCGACTGCCTCCGAAGCAGCGCTATAGCTACGTATTCGAATCGGAAGCCGGGGCGCTGGATCATGCGTTCGCCAACGCCTCGCTTTCGCACCAGGTCACCCGGATCGCGATCTGGCACACCAACGCCGATGAGCCGCCGGTGCTGGACTACAACCTCGAGTTCAAGACGGACGACCGTTGGGCACCGACGCCGTACCGCGCCTCCGATCACGATCCGATCGTCGTCGGACTGCGGCTGCATCCCGACGCGCCCGCCGCGGCACCGGTGCTGCGCGCGCAGTTGCCGACCGCCGCGAAGGCCACGGAATCGGTCGCGATCGAGGCCATCGTCGCCGAGCCATCGCCGGGCGCCACCGGCGTGGCGCTGCGCGTCGACTGGGGCGATGGCACCGGACCGCAACAACTTCCGCTGGGTGCCACTCGGGTTGAGTATGTCTACAGCACGGCGGGAAGCTATCGGATCACGCTGATGCTGGCGCAGGACGGCAGCCTGCCGGCTGCGCTCTCCGTGCCGATTGTCGTGGCGCCGGCGGTTGTATCCCAGCCGGGTCGCCTGTTCATCAGCGAGTACATCGAGGGCAGTGGTTTCAACAAGGCCATCGAGCTTTACAACCCCGGGCCGGGCGCGGCGGACCTGAATCGCTACACGTTGCGGCTGTTTTCGAACGGAGCGGCCGCGCCGTCCCAGTCCATCACGCTCAGCGGCTCGCTCGCGGCTGGTGCGACCTATGTGCTGTGCAACGCCGGCATCGACGCCGCCGTGCTGGCTCGGTGCCAGACGACCAATAACGCCGTCATCAACTTCAACGGAGACGATGCCCTCACGCTCGAACTCGACGGTGCGATAGTGGACCAGTTCGGGCAGGTCGGCTTCGACCCTGGCGCGGCGTGGACCGACAGCGGGCTGTCGACGGTCGACCGCACGCTGCGCCGCAAGCCGGGTGTGGTGCAAGGAAGCGTCCCACCGCCGGCGCCCGGCGTCTGGGGCTTCTCGTCGGAGTGGGATGGCCTGCCCGTCAATACCCTCGATGGTCTTGGCAGTCGCTGAACCACGGACCGGCGCTGGCGCTCGGCGAATACGCCGACGCACCGCGCCCTGAGCAAGGCAGCCGCACTACCGTTCGAAGCAGATTCGCCAAGGGGTCTCGCCGCTCCCAAGCGCGGAGACCAGGTGGCGACTCGCCCGCTCGTCTGTGGAGAATGCTGAACGGTCTGTGTCAAGGGGCACACTTCAACTGTCGACCAAGACCAGCCGCGCGGCGCTGCGGCCCAAGTCGCAGCGAGGCGGACATCCGGCTGACAATGAGAGTAGCGGGCAGGTCCATCGCCATCGAAGCACTGGTGACCGCAGCAAGCGCTGCCGACACTGCTCGTGTCGGCGATGCCTGCCGTGCGGTGGATACCTGCCAAGGATCGAATCCCGCGTGCCCTCACCAGCGGCGACAAGTTCACCCATGCCCAAGCTCTGTCCGAAAGTCGTCCTCGAAGGGACACGACTGACCTTCAAGACAGATATCGCATTCGCCCTGAACGAGTACCCGCACATTGTGAGTCCATCGCCCGTGCCGGTCGTACTGTGTCTCCTGGCGCCTCGTTGTCGGATACCTACCGGCGTCGCTCGTTCCCATATTCGAAGTGTCATACGCGCCGGCCCGGCCGAGGACTTGCGCCACACCGACTGAGCGTCGGGAACAACCCGGCGCTGAAATGCCCGCACATCGCCCCGTCCGTCACGCCTTGGTCATGCGCTCTCGTCATCTTCGCGTTTTCGGAACGGACGAGGAGCACCAGACATGACGGACCGCCTGATCTTCAGAAGCCTGCTTACGCTGGCACTCGGCGCTGCCGTGGCCGCGCCGGCCGTCGCCAAATACGACTGGGACGACGACCACGACCACGCCAAGTCGGAGCAGCACAAGCGCCGCGGCCATTTCGTGCTGTCGGTGATCCACAGCAACGACGGCGAGTCGCGCCTGATCGACGCCGGCGGCACGCAGACCCAGTACGGCGGTGTGGCGCGCTTCGCTACCGTGGTGCGTAACCTGCGCGCGGAGTCGACCGACTGCCGGCGTAACCGCGGCGCGGTGGTGATCTCCAGCGGCGACAACTTCCTCGCCGGTGCGCAGTTCAACGCCAGCCTCAAGCTGCCCGAGGGCCAGCCGTACTACGACAGCGTCGCGCTCGACCTGATCGGTTTCACCGCCAGCGCGGTCGGCAATCACGAGTTCGACTTCGGCCCCGACGTCGCCGCCCGCTTCATCCGCGGCTTCTCCTCGCGCACGCCCTTCGTCAGCGCCAACCTCGACGTGCGCGACGAGCCGGCGCTGCGGCAGCTCGCGCGCGAGCGCCGGCTGGCGAAGAGCGTGGTGGCGGTGGAATGCGGCGAGCGCGTCGGCATCGTCGGCGCCACCACGCCGCTGCTGCCGGCGATCTCTAGCCCGCGCAACGTCAAGGTCGACGCCGACCTGGTCGGCGCCATCCAGGGCGAGATCGACAAGCTGCGCAAGCGCCGCGTCGATATCATCATCCTCACCTCGCACCTGCAGAGCGTGGCCGAGGACCTGGCGCTGATCCCGCAGCTTTCCGGCGTCGACATCGCCATCTCCGGCGGCGGCTCCGACCTGCTGAACGCCGCGGCGCCGAACACCAAGGCGCTGGTGCCGGGCGACAGCACGCTGGCTTCGATCACTTACACGCCTCCCGGCGGTACTCCGATCACCATCGCGGGCCCAACCTATCCGCTCGTCGTCCCTGGTGCCGACGGCCAGCCGGTGCGTGTGATCACCACCGACGGCAACTACAAGTACGCCGGGCGCCTGGTGGCAACCTTTAACCGGCACGGCGAGGTCGTCGACGTCGACCTCGCGCGCAGCGGCCCGTATCGGGTCAGCGGCAACCCCGTCGACGCTGATGCGGTCGCCCCGGCCGCCGACGTTCAGGTGGCCGTGGTCGACCCGGTCGCGGCCGACGTCGCCGCGCTCGCTGCCAACGTCATCGCCACCAGCCAGGTGCCGCTCGATGCGCGCACCAGCAACCTGCGTACGCGCGAGACCAACCTCGGCAACCTGATGGCCGACGCGCTGCTCGTGCGCGGCACGGCGCTGGCGCCGGCCTTCGGCGCGCCCGCGCCCAACGTGGCGATCCAGAACAGCGGCGGCATCCGCGGCAACACCTTGTACCTGTCGACCGCGACCGCCGCCGCGCCGGCGAGCTTCTCCGAACTCAACACCTTCGACATCGCTGCTTTCGGCAACTTCGTGTCGGTAGTGCCCAACGTACCGCGCGCGCAGTTCAAGGAGATCCTGGAGAACGCGGTGTCACGCTTCCCGACGGCCGACGGCCGCTTCCCGCAGGTGGCCGGGATCTGCATGGTGTTCGATCCGGCCGGCGCCGCGCAGGTGACGCTCAACGACGGCACCGTCACTACGCCCGGCAAGCGCGTGCGCGAGGTCAGGCTGGCCGATGGCACGCCGGTCGTCACCGCCGGCAGCGTTGTAGCGGGCCCCGACCTGGCGGTCGTCACGAACGACTTCTCGGCGCGCGGCGGCGACCAGTACCCGTTCCGGGGCCTGCCGTTCATCACGCTCGGTAAGACCTACCAGCAGACGCTGCTCGACTACGTAACGCTGAACCTCGGCGGTGCCATCGCACAGGCGCAGTACCCCGGCGCGGCCGACGTCGCCAGCGGCACGCCTACCGGCAACGGCGCAGCCAACCGCATCAAGCGGGTGATCGATCCGACCAATCCACCGACCTGTCAGTAAGGTGCGTCGCCGGGCCGCGGTTCGGGTCGCTGACTGGACTTGCTTTGCCAGGCAGCGATAAGCCATTTGGCAGTCCGACGCACCTGATCGAAAGCGGATAGGGGCGAGTGGAGCCGAGTGCTGATCGGTCCGTCAGACGGTGCGAGTGATCCCGCTTGGCGACTGCGCAAACTTGAGCCAAGTCCAAACCGACGCCGCCAGAGCCACTGACGGGTCTGGTTCCTCCAACCCGCACGGTAAGGGGTGGTTCAGATCGAGACCCAGTGTGGCAAGGGTCGACCTTTCCGCGCGCGATGTCCGGCGCGTCTTAAGCGGAGGTCGCGCGACGAAACGGCGGTCTGTCAGTTGGCTCGACGAGAGCCAGCAGATTGGAGTGAATTTCCGTTTCGCGTCGTCTTTAGGAACGCCGGGGTCGGCCAGTTGCATCCGCTTGGATCGGGCACCAGAATTGCTCGACCGCGGACCTTCGTCGGCCTCGCCAACTCTGCGACTCCGGCGTTAGGGCGCAGTCGGCACCGGGCCTAAGGGCTGTGCCACGAAGGGCCGCGCCGCGATTCGCTTGTCGGTGATGTTTCCGCCAGGTTGGGGCGCAGTGCGGAACCCGCTGTACGGTCTCGTGCGCCTTGCCTCGAGTTGAACTCACATGCCGACACACTTTAGCGGCAGCGCCTAACTACGCTGCTCACGCACCGCGGAGGGGTTGTCCTTGTTGGTGCCCACACAGAGCAAGAGCTTGGGTTTGCTTTCGTTCAAACGGCTAGCTCTGATCGTCGTTGCTGCGGCCGTGCCAGGCTGCGCTTCGGTACCTAGCCATTCCACTGGCAGGATCGAAGCGATCGTCGCCGAAGAGATGGCGAAGCAGCGGGTCCCTGGCGTCGCCGTCGCCGTTGTTCGGCGCGGTGAGCTGATCCTAGCCAGAGGCTTCGGGCTGGCAAACGTCGAACACTCCGTTCCGGTCACGACTTCCACCATTTTTCAGACCGGTTCACTGGCTAAGCAGTTCACCGCAGTTGCGGTGATGCTGCAAGCGGAGGACGGCAAACTCGACCTTGATGATTCAATTGCGCGCTATCTTCCGGATGCGCCGGCCACGTGGAAGGCAATTACCGTCCGGCACCTCTTGACCCACACGTCAGGGATTCCAGACTACGACGCGCGCACGCTGGACTATCGCAAGGACTACACCGATGACGAACTGATGCAGGTGGCCTTTGGCCTGCCACTGGAGTTTCCAGCGGGGTCACGGTGGAGCTACAGCAACACCGGTTATGTGTTGCTCGGCGCGATTGTTCGCAAGGCGTCTGGCCAGTTCTATGGTGACGTGCTTCGTGATCGGGTCTTCGGCCCTCTGGGGATGACCACCGCCCGAGTCATCAGCGAGGAAGACATCGTGATGCACCGGGCAGGCGGATGTCGCTTAGCCGGCGAGGCACTCAAGAACCAGGAATGGGTCGCCCCGAAGCTCAACACCACCGCCGATGGCTCGCTGTACCTGTCGTTGCAGGACTGGCTGGTCTGGGAACAAGCCCTGCGCACGCGAGTTGTTCTTCGGGCCGCAAGCTGGGAGCAGGTGTTTGCTCCGGTGCGCCTGAAGAGCGGCAAGATCTATCCGTACGGGTTTGCCTGGGAACTCCACGACGGTCAGGGCCCGGCGTGGTACCGCCATGGTGGTTCCTGGCAGGGATTCGACGACAGCCTCCCTTCATCGAGACCGATGCCGGATCTGTCGGTCATCGTGCTCAGTAATCTGGCGGAAGCCAACCCGATGCGAGTCGCTCGACGGGTTGCGCAGATCTATCTGCCGGAACTCATGCGCCCGGCGACCGCGGCGCGAGCGGAACAAGATCCACTGGTGAACGCCCGCGTGCGGGCGCTGCTGGAAGCCACCGCTGCCGGCACGTTGCGCGAATCGGAGTTCGAGTTCTTGAGGGTTGGCTCTTTTCCGGCTTTCGCGTCGGCCTATCGGAAGCTCCTAGAGGAGCTAGGGCCCGTAACGCGCATCGAGCTACTCGACCGGTGGGAACGCGGTGACGACACGGTTTTGAGCTTTCTCGCAGTTGTTGGATCCAAGCCGTTCTTGGTGGACCTGTCGGTTACACCAGCCGGCCGATTTTCGACTTACACGTTACGAGCCGAGGCGCGTTCCGAGTGACTGGCCGGGGACATAAGTGACAGAAGTGTCGAGACACAGGGGTGACGCTGGCGATGCCCCTGATGTTTTTTGTATCGGCTCGTCCGGCGTCCGTTTTGGACTTTCCTGACGGGCAGCAACGGGTCGACAGCACGTTAAGCCGAACGTCCCTGCAGCGGTCGTTGACCGCCGGACAACGCGCTGGTGGCGCTCCACCGGCCTTGCGCGACTTGAGCGAATAGCGTGAGCATTGAGCGGCGGCTTGCCGGCAACGGGCCTGCCGCTCAGTTCGGCCACAACCAGCCGTAGCGACCGATCCTCCGATTGACCCGAGAGCGGACGCGGTAAAGTCGTTGGAACGGGCCATTGCGGTAGTAGGAGCCACTGATGTCTACGGCTGAACCTGAGTTGCAGGCAGTCCGTCGCGCTTATGCGCAACGGACGCTGGCAGGCGCGAAAGTCGTCGATGAAAGGCTGCAGAGCGCTTTCGCCAGCGTTCGGCGCGAGGCCTTTCTTTCTCCCGGCCCCTGGCCGATCCTGCAGCAGCAAGACGGCACCTATCGCAACACGTCAGACGCCAATCCAGCGCATCTGTACACCGATGATCTCATCGGCATCGCTCCGGAACGCGGCATCAACAACGGCCAGCCGCGGTTGCATGCTGAGTTGCTTTCCCTTGCCGCCATTCAGGCGGGTGAACACATCGTCCACGTTGGCGCAGGCGCCGGCTACTACACAGCCATCATGGCCGAGCTTGCCGGCACCGACGGCCGCGTAACGGCCATCGAGTTCGCGGAGGATTTGGCGGCGAGAGCCACGAAGAACCTGTCGGACCGCCCGAACGTGACCGTGATCCACGGCGACGGCTCGGTTGCGGCCTTTGACGAAGCCGACGTCATCTACGTCAATGCCGGCGCCACCCACCCGGCGGACAACTGGTTGGATAGGCTCAGAGTCGGAGGTCGGCTCATCCTTCCACTGACTACCAGAGAAGGCTTTGCACCGGTGCGAACGGCCGATGTGCGACGCGGTGGAGTCTTTCTCGTCAGTCGCGCCAATGACGGCTTCCTCGCGCGCTGGATCTCTGGGGTTGCGATCTACCCATGCGAAGGGATGCGCGATTCGGTATCCGAGCGCGCGCTGGCAGCTGCATTTGAAGGCGGGGGATGGGAGCGAGTCACTCGGCTCGTGCGACGCGAGGACATCCCGGCTGCCGAGTGTTGGCTAAAGGGACCCGGTTGGTGTCTGACGTAAAGTTATGGAGCAGCCGGGTTCGGCCACGAGCTGCCGACTGCAGTCTTCCCGATGATCTACCACAAGCGGACCTCGGCCTCGTCACCAGCGTGCTGGCACTCGCCGCGAGGTATGGAAGACTCGCAGAATCTCGATCGCATCCCGCGTGACACGGTACGGGATTAGATACCGGGTTCTGTCGACAATGAGTTCTCGGGTACCAGGTACGCGCCCAGGTCGCCCGAGCGATGGCTGCTCAGCCAGTTGATCCACCGCCTCGAAAATGCGCTTGACCACCAGTCGCGCCGCGGCGGGGTCATCGGCTGCGATGTAACTCGCTTCCTCGTCGAGGTTACGCAGTGCAGTTCGCAGCCAACGAATGCGCACCTACTTCCACTTCCTGGCGAGCGCCGTCAGTTCCTTGTCCGAGGCAAAGTCGCCGCCATTAGCCTCCGTGAGAGCTTTGCGGATTTCGGCAATCTGCCACTCATTGGTCTCGACGTACTCACGGATGGCCTCTGCAGCAAGAAAGGACTTACTGCGCTGCGTCGACTCGGCTAAGCGGTCGAGGCGGTCTTTCACCTCGTCCTCGATACGGATCGTCATGGTGGTCGACATCTGAAGCCCCTTGTGCCAATTTGTACACACCTTAGCACACGGGGCTATGCTCGGCAAATACGCTATCGCCCTGCAGTCGACGCTGCGCACGGCACGCGCTGCTGTCATCGAGCAGGCCAACGGGCGCCATGAGTCGAGCGCGCGCTGTGCGTCCGCACGGGACATAAACGTCCGCTTGAGGAAGGCGCGGATGTCAGCTGTGGGATGCATGGGATGGACGCCCCCGCCCCGATGTCGGCACGAAGTGCCAGAGTGGAAGTGTCAGGACCACTCAACCGGAAGGAGCGTCCACCATGCAGATAACGACGATTGGTCTCGATTGGCCAACTTTAGTTCACGGCGTCAACGACCACGGCAAGGTGGTGCTCGCAAGCACTGCGCCGCGACCATCTATTCCCTGTTGGGATGGAGGCATGCCAGCCCATCACTGGGCCAACTCACGGGCCACACGGTTGGCTTGGCACCTCAGTTTTAAGCCGTACTCAAGAGCAAAAACGATCACCGATCCCACATCTGCGAGGCGGTCGCTCGACCGTCAATGCGCTTTCCGATCGACACACATCTCTCCCCTCGCCCGACTAGCGCCCCAACCACCAATAGGTCTCCTCTAGGTTCCTCAGGACTCCCAAGTCCAATCTCATAAGACTATGGTGTAGTTAATAGGAAGGAATAGAATAAGGCTGCATCGGGCGAGCAAGCACGGCTGAGAGGTCCGGATCGGCCAGCGCGACGAGTCGGAGGCGAGTGGTGTCACACACGCGGCACCCACGTTGCAGAGAAGCGCGATTCCCCCGCCCCCGCCTGCCCTAGGCAAGCTCTCCCCCCCCCGAGGCCCAGTGGCACGAACCTGCCCGCCCGGCGAGGCACCCACTTCAGCCCCCACAAACCCACGGGACAGCGAGTCTTCCTCAAAGTCGGATTACGGGTCAATCTTTTCTCGTCGCAGCAGCCGGGAGCTTGCACAACCGGGGCGTCCATGTACGTCCGGCCAAGCCATCTTGACCGGCGCGTGCTGAGGTCAGTGCAGCGGTGTTGAGCGCCAGCGATGCGGCAGCAGTTCGTCGATGCGGCTGGCCGGGTGGGTCGGCAGCCGCTCGAGCACGTCGCGCAGGTAGGCGTACGGATCGAGGTCGTTCATCTTGGCCGAGCCGATCAGGCTCATGATCGCCGCGGCGCGCTGGCCAGCGCGTAACGAGCCGGCGAACAGCCAGTTGGCTCGGCCGAGCGCGATCGGCCGGATCCGGTTCTCGATCCAGTTGTTATCCGCCGGCAGGCGGCCGTCGCCGAGGTAACGCGTCAGCGCGGTCCAGCGGTTCAAGCTGTAGTCGATCGCCTTGGCCGTGGCCGAGCCTTCCGGCACCTTCTGCCGCTGCGTGATCAGCCACGCCTGCAGGTCTTCGGCCACCGGTTTCGCCTTGAGCTGGCGGATCCGTCGTCGCTCGTCGACGACCAGGGCCTGCACCTCGCGCTCGACCTCGTACAGGTCGCGGAAGAACGCCAGCGCCTGCTCGGCCAACGCGCTCTTGTGGTTGGCCCACAGGTCGAAGAACTTGCGCCGCGCATGCGCCAGGCAGCCGGCTTCGATGATCCGCTTGCCGAACAGGCTCTTGTAGGCCACGTAGTCATCGCACACGAGCGTGCCGCGCCAGCCGCCGTCGCTGCCGTCGGGGCCGTCGGCACCGAGGAACGCCTGCACATGGCGTCCGGCGCGGCTGTCGGCGAAGTCGAACACCACGCCCTTGATCGGATCGAACACCGTGCTGCCGTAGCTCCACAGGTACGCCCGATGCGTCTTGCCGAGCCCCGGTTTGAGCATCGCCACCGGCGTCTCGTCGGCGTGCAGCACCGGTTGCGCGAGGATGGCCGTCTTCAGTGCGTCCACCAGCGGTTGTAGCTCGACGCCGCAGGCGCCCACCCACTGCGCCAGCGTCGAGCGCGGCAGTGCCAGGCCGGCCCGCTCGAAGATCGTCTCCTGCCGGTACAAGGGCAGATGGTCGGCGTACTTGGCCACCAGCACCTGCGCGAGCAAGCCGGTGGTGGGCAGGCCCTTGTCGATGACGTGCGCCGGCACCGGCGCCTGCACCAGCGTCTGGCAGGCGGCGCACACCCATTTGCCGCGCACGTGCCGCTCGACGGTGAACACACCCGGGACGTAGTCGAGCTTCTCGGCGACGTCCTCGCCGATGCGCTTCAAGGCGCAGCCACAGCGGCAGGTGGTGCTGTCCGGTTCGTGGCGGATCTCGCGCCGCGGCAGGTGGGCTGGCAGCGGCTGGCGTTTCGGCTGCTCCTTCGGCGCTGCGCTGGGAAGCGAGGCTGCGGCTCGCGCCTGCTCGGCGGCCATGCTCAACGCTTCGAGGTCGGCGTCGATCGCTTCCTCGAGCAGGCTCTTCTGCTCGGCATTGAACGCTTCACTCTTGGCCGCAAACTTCAGGCGCTTGAGCACCGCCATCTCGTGCGTGAGCTTGTCGATGGTGGCCTGCTTGTGCACCAGTTGCCGGTGCTGCGCCTGCAGTTGCTCGTCCTTGGCGCGCAATGCCTGCTGCATCTGCAGCGCGAACGCGCGCACCTGGTTCTCACTGAGCTGGTCGATGGGCGCGTTCTCGATCACGGCGCGTAGGGTGCCAACGTATTGCGTCGCGCGCGATCCACGCTTTCAGCGATTGCGCGGGCGCTCGACCTACAGCACGCTGATCACCCCACGCTGCTCGACACCGTGCGCGAGCATCTGCCACGGCAACCCGAGCACGAGCGCATCGAACTGGGCGCGGCTGATCGACACGGTCCCGGCAGCCAGCGCACCCGCCCAGACGAAGCGGCCCTGATGCAGCCTGCGCACCGCCAGCCACAGGCCGAAGCCGTCGTGCACGAGGATCTTCAGTCGGTTGCTGCGACGGTTGGTGAACAGGTATGCATGGTGCGGCTGGGCGGCGCCGAAGACGGCGACCACGCGCGCCAGGGCGCTGTCGGGACCCAAGCGCAGATCGACCGGCTCGACCGCCAGCCACACCGCGTCGACGCGGATCACGCCAGCCAGGTGCGCAGCCAGGCGGCGCACTCGCCGGCGGCCGAGACCGGCCAGCGGATCTGCACGGCGCTGGCGCCGCGGCGCAGGTCGATCTCGATGACCGACGGCGCGGCGGCGACCGACTCGCCGGCGGTGACCTCGACAGGAACGAAGCCGTCGTTGCGGACCTGGACGGCACCGCCGCGATGAGACTGCCGGCGCCACTTGTGCACGAGGTTGTCGTTCAGGCCGTGCGACAACGCGACGGCCGCCACGGAGGCACCGGGCCGATCGCACTCGGCCAGCACGCGCTGCTTGAACTCGGAACTGTGATGCCGCCGCACCCGGCTGGCTTGTGCCATGGTGTCCACCTGTCTGATTGGTGGACACCATCGTTCCCGCTTCGAACCGCAGCCTCAAGATGACTTGGCCGGACGTACATGGACGCCCCCGGTTTGCCAAGCTCCCGGCTTGCTGCTGCACGAAGGAAAAGATTGCACCCGTACATCCGGACTTCTGATGCGAGACGAGCTCGCTGTCCCTGATGGGTTCTGCTGGTCGGCGCCTCGATCGCATACACGCACTCTGGGTGCCTCGTCCGGCGCGGGCTTTGCCAACCACGGTCTGACCTGTCGTGCCATCAACTTGCTGGTTGCCTGAGCAATCGGCGGTGGGTCTTCCTCCTGTGGCGCGCGTGTCGTCCTGATTTGGGGACAGGCGGTGTGCTCGCTGGCTGCCTTCTACGTCGCAGCCCAGTCGACCTTGTACTGACGCCCATGCGCCAGAAGGGCCCAGGCCGTTCTGGCGGTCTTGTTGGCCAACGCGACCGCCGCCACGTTCTTGTTGCGTCGCGCTGTGAGCTTGGTCAGCCAGCTGTCGGCGGTGGCGCATTGCGTTGCCCGGTAGATGACCGACCGAGCTCCGTGGATCAACATCGTGCGCAAGTAGGCGTCGCCGCGCTTGCTCATGCCGAGCAACGTGGGCTTGCCGCCACTGGAGTGCTGTCGCGGTACCACGCCGAGCCATGCGGCGAACTGCCGTCCGCTATCGAAGTTCCTCGCGTCACCGACGCTTGCCACGAGCGCCGTCGCCGTCAACGGACCGATGCCGGGCACCTTCTCAAGCCGCTGACTTGCATCGCTCGCCCGATGCCAGGCCTTGATCTGCACCTCGATCTCGTCAACCTGCTGCTGCAGCACCTTCAGATTCTCGAGCAACCGCTGCATGAGCAGCCGGAACGAGCCCGGCAAGTCGTTGCCAGCGTCTTCGATGAGTCCTGGGACTCGCTGGGCGATGTAGGCGATGCCTTGCGGTAGGACCAGACCGTACTCGCCGAGGAGACCTCGGATCTGGTTGGCTTGTGCAGTCCGCGCCTTCACAAAGCTCTGGCGCACTCGATGCAAGGAGAGCGCCTGTGGCATCCTGCCCCTCCGGGGAGAGCACGATGACCGACACACCCAACCGCCCGAACGGCCTCATAGCGAAGCTGCTCGCCATGAAGGACTTGCCATTAGCGCCGGATCCTGAACGATCGGTACCGAATCATCTGCTGAGACTGTCCTCGGCACAGATCGATGCCGTTCGGACTGCGCTGTTGGCTGAAGTGCGCGAATGGCTCGAGCACCGCAGCCTCGTCACGAAGCCGCTCGACGCGATGACGCAGGACGAGTTGGACGAGGTCCGCGACGCGGCCTATAGCGCGCTGATGAACGCCGCCCCGATCGTTCGGTCGTACACGGCGCGGCAGGACAAGGGGCCCTACCCGGTCTGGATCACCGGCATCGACGGGGTATACCTCTTGATGGCCTCAGAGCACGACACGCTCGGTCCGTTTGGCACGCTGGTCGATGCGGTGGACGCCATGGATCGCAACTATGGCAAGTTCCTGGTCGGCGACTGATCGGCCCACAGTCGGTGGCAACGCGTTCGGTGTCCGTTGGATTCCGAATTTCACCTCTGCTCCCGGCAACGTCGGCAAGTCCACTCTCCGGAGATTGCAACCTCCGCAGAAGGTCGACAGGGCGATCGAATGCTGGCGCCAGCAGCGGACATTGACCATTCGGCGACTTGCGGCTGATTCGCTGTCGACTCAGAGGCCGTGAGTTCGTCCGTCGCGACCGACGAGCGGCGGCTACCGGGCACCGAGCCTGTCGCGCTGTTCGGCCAGGAGCCGTCGGTCAGGCGACGGCCCCATCTGCTTCCATACCGGACCATCACGCCACGCGTACAAGGCGCCGCTATTGGCGGAGGCGGAACGTTCGTAGGCGAGTGTGGTCGAGAAACTACTCGCCCTCGTAGGCGCGCGGTTCGCGCGGTTCGCGCGGTTCGCGCGGGTTGCGCCGCTAGTCGCGTCGCGAGAATCAGCGCGCCAAGACGACGCCTTCCTGCTTCGTTTTGAAGCCCAGATGGCGCGCCCGAAGCTTGCGGCAGAGGCCCGCGAGCAGTGTCTTCATTGCGCTCGACACGGAGTCAGACGCGAACATTTCGGCTGTATGGGCGCCGCATCGACTGTCGTCCTATGGCCGCTGCCGCAGGATTCCACCGCCAAACCCGAAACACTCTATAGGTCACGCGGATTGCTTCGCCGGATGCAACTTGCGAGTCAACTGAGATGTCAGGCAACGGACGTCGCGCATCGGCGAGAAGCATTGCCGGGAGTTTGGCGGCACAACTGTTGCCCAAAACGATCGATGGGACCGAGCGCGGCCGCGAGGGAAGGGGGGTCTCTGTGCATTGACTTGCAATGCAAATCACTCCTCAGTCCATCAAGTTCAGGGCAACTTCATGCACGCGACTGGGGCAAAGAAGGCAACGTGGGCGACGCTTCTCTGCAACAGACAAAATCAGCGTGTGGCCGGCTACGCAACGGTAGGCTATTGCTACAGGGGGGGGGGGCAAGGGGTTACAACCAAAGCCGGGTTCCGGCAGGGTTGCTTACAGGCCCGTCGTTCTGTGCTTTAGGTAGCTCTGCGAAGCTCTAAGTCCGGAATCTGAAGAAGTTCAAAGCTAACCATCTTCGACGAGGGAGAAGTAATGGAATCGAACTTCATAAAGAGTCCCGGACACATACCTCGACTCTGCACCCTGCACTCGATTCGACGCACGCTTAGTAGGGTAGTTGTCATAGCGACATGCGCCTGCGCTGTAACTGCACATCGCGGCGCAAGTGCTGGCCCAATAGAGGTCGGGTGGGGGGTGGGGGGGGGGGGGGTGGTGGGGTGGGCCGGGGGGCGGTCGTGGGGGGGTGGGGGTCGGGCCCCCGGGCCTCCGCGCGGGGTGGTGGTGGGGTCGGGTCGGGTGGGGGGGCGTCCCCGGGGTCGGGGTGGGGCCCGGGGCGGTGGGTCCTCGGCGGTGGGGGGTGCGGGGGCCCCGGGGGGGGTCCCTCGCCCGGGGGGGTCCCCGTGGGTCGGGGTCGGGGCGGGGGGGGGGCGGGGGTGCGGGGGGGGGGGTGGGGCGGCCGTGCGGGGCGGGGGGGGTGGGGGGGGTCGGGGCGGGCGCCGCCGGGTCCCGGCGCCGGGCCGGGTCCGGGCGGCCGGCGCCCCACGACGAGGAGCCTCAAGTACTTGAACCAGTCACTGTCTGGGGTAGCCTCGACGGCAGCAGCGGCTGGGGCCCTTGGGCTTCAACCGGAGGCAGTACGCGCTTTTCTGATGTGCAGGTCGCTGGCGATCCGTCTGACGGGATCGCGGGCTTCGCCGACAGCACGCAGGACGCTCGTTGCAGCAGCAACCCGGACATCGCCGGCTCGCGTGGCACCTATAGCCAGACCGACAGAGCTGCCCGGGCGACCTTGATGTACAACGCCTACCGCGCACGATATGGTGCGCTTCCAGTGAACAGCCGCTTCCCTGTGATCTATGGTGATGGCAGCAGCGAGGTGTGGCTTGTCAGCGTTAGTGTGCCTTCTCCGGGGACGATCGCCGTCGATCGGCCGTTTAATCTTATGCCTCCGGGATCGTGGAGCGCGCCTACCACGGCACAGTGTGCTGTCGGCTAAAGGAGCTTGTTTATGCGTACGAATCTGGTAGTAGCTGCAATATTTGCGTTGGTCGCTAGTGCCGTCGTCGTGGGACTTAACCGAGAGAGGAGTGAACACCGCATCGGTGAACCTGACCACCCCAAGACATACGCCCCTCCTAAGTTTTCCGACGCTGATCACCCTGTTTCGGTGTCCACTGCTCCTACCCCGGGCGTATCTGCAGGGATCGTGAGGTTGCTGAACGAGTCGAATAACCTAAAGGCCTTTGCAGACCATGCGAAGCAGCATCCCGAGCAGGGCGGACTCGCGTACGCCGCGAATGTGACCATCTACTGCACTGGAGTCCGGGAGTCGGTGGCGCAGTTGCGGAAGCAAGCAGCAAAGATCGCCGCCTCGAATCAAGCTACTGCTAACAGGCGACTTGCCGCCATCGATGAGTTGGAACGTCGGTGCGAAGGCTTTGGTCCGAATGAATCCGGGATAGCGCTTCTTCATGAGGGCATAGCGCGTGGTGACGTGGTCCTTGCCGCGAAGGAACGCTTGGCGCAGACCAGGGGACTTCCATTCGAGCAGCAACTCCCGGTTGCGAAGGAAGCCGTCGCTCTAAGGGATCCACAGGTCATTCAGGCGCTTATGTCATTGGGGGTCACTTCCGACGAAACGAGTAAGGAGCCACCCATTAACTACCTCGACGGGAAGCCGTTTGGCGGCCTATCCCCTCGGGACTACACAACTGCATGGAATGTTGCTCTTTGCTCGTTCGGATGGGATTGCGTCTCGTCGCGAAGCGAGCAAGTTCTTGAGGCATGTGCAGCGCAGAACAGATGCGCCGCGAACTTCCTTGATGTACTTCGGGGCGACTACCGAAACGACCCAGACCGCTGGCAGCAAGTGATGAACACCGCGTCAAGACTTGTGTCGGTGCTTGGCGCCAGCGAACTTGAAGCATTTGCGCCGCCGTCTACAAAGCGCTCGTGAGTGGCTCAAGCCCAGAGTGACAAATAGTTGCCGAAGGGCTGAGCTTTGATTGGACTGTCAGCTAGCGTTTCTCGATGTGGTGTGGTTGATGGCAAGGCGCCCTCTCCCCGAATGGGGAGAGGGCAGGAAACGGGGCCGAGCGGGTGACGTTGATTGGCTTCCCAAGACTGTTGCTGCCCATTGTGCACTGGGCCTCAGGTTCGACTTCGGTGTGAGCCGGCAGTGCAGTCCGGTGATCGGTTGCAGCAGCAGTCTCCGCTCTAACCGAATTGGCTCAATGGACAAGCCAGCGCACCCATTGTGGATGGCGCCATCGGCGATTGGTGGCAAGAGGCGAAGACCGCCACCCGACAATCGAAGAGCGCGATTCCGATTGCTCGTTGAGCTCTGCTGTCGGCCATTCTGCGAACGCCTGCTTTGCAGTAGAGTTGACAGCCCGCTTTGGGTCGCTAGCACGCGTTGCCACAGGCCGCTTTGGGAAGCGCAATCCGCGCTAGCCGATTCATCTTCGGCGCCTGCGCGGGCGGATGCTTCCGCTTCGCGTACCGGCACGGGCAGCGACTCGTTGGGCACGCTGTCAAGCAACACCGCGGCAGCACACTGGAGTTGACCCCGTTTCGCGGACACCTCATCCTCAAGGAGAAAGGAGTCCGATATGCCGACGACGAAGCCGCCGTACCCGGCGGAGTTCAAGCAACAGATGGTCGAGTTGGTGCGCGCGGGCCGCAGCCCGAGCGAGTTGGGGCGCGAGTTCAAGTGCAGCGCGCAAAGCATCTCGACCTGGGTGGCGCGCGATGCAGCCGACAGGCGCGCGCCGCAGCGTGCTAGCCGAGCCCGCGAGCGTGACGTGCTCAGCAGCGCCGAACGCGAGGAGCTTGCGCGGCTGCGCCGCGAGAACCGGCAGCTGAAGCTCGAGCGCGACATCCTGGCAAAGGCTACGGCCTGGTTCGCCGGCAAGGACGGCAAGACGTCCATCGGGTCTACGAACTCGTGAACGCGAACCAGGCCGACGCCAAGGTGGCGACGATGTGCCGAGTGCTGCGTGTATCGACCAGCGGCTACTACGACTGGCTCGATCGGGCGCCCAGCGCGCGCGCGCTCGACGACGCGGTGCTCGTCGAGCGCATTCGCCAGATCCACGCCGACTCCGACGCCACGTACGGCCGGCCGCGCGTGCGCAGGGAGCTGCGCGCGCAAGGGCGTGTGGTCAACGCCAAGCGCATCGCACGGCTGATGCGCGCGCACGCCATGCGCGGCGTCAGCCGGCGCCGCGGCTTCGTGGTCACGACCTGGCGCGACAAGACCCAGGACAAGTCGCCCGACCTGGTACAGCGCCGCTTCGAAGCCGACGGCCCCGACAAGCTGTGGGTGGCCGACATGACCTACGTGCCCACCTGGGCCGGCTTCATCTACCTGGCCGTGGTGCTCGATGCGTGGAGCCGACGCGTGGTGGGCTGGGCCATCGGCCAGGACATGACGGCCGAACTCGTGCTCAATGCGCTGAACATGGCCTTGCAGCAGCGCAAGCCCCGTGGCGTGATCCACCACAGCGACCAGGGCAGCCAATACACGAGCCTGGCGTTCGGCAAACGCTGCAAGGAAATGGGCGTCAAGCCCTCGATGGGCTCGGTGGGCGATGCCTACGACAACGCGATGGCCGAGAGCTTCTTCGCCACGCTGGAGTGCGAGCTGATCGACCGACGCAGCTGGCCGACAAAGGCCCAGGCGCGCATGGCGCTGTTCACCTGGATCGAAGCTTGGTACAACCCGCGCCGGCGACACAGCGCGCTGGACTACGACTCGCCGGTCGACTTCGAGGCGCGGCATCGGCAACAAGCGCGCAAACGTCAGATCATTGAACACGGGTTACCCACCGTCGGCGCCTGCGTGGCATGCGCCACGCCGCCGGTGGATAACCCTGCACATGCGCTGATCGAAAGGACTGAAGACCTCAGCATGTAACCGTCCGTGGAACGGGGGCAAGTCCACACAGGTACTCGACCGGACTGATATTGGCTGCGCCCGCTGGGAGCGCGAGCCGGGCAGCGGCGCGGAATGGGCCTGGCGCGATAATCGATTGTCGCTCTCCGGCGCCAACACTCACCCCCGTCTGATCGGAGTAATCGTGAAGTCACTCGTTGCCGCGCTGTTTCTTGCCGTCCTCTCACTGTCAGGTCCCTCGATCGCCGCCGAGTCTGAGCGCGTGGTGGTCGCGCAGGCGAAGGCGGAGCTGATCGACATCAACCGGGCGAAGGCCGATGAACTGATGACGCTGAAGGGCATCGGTGAGGCGCGCGCCGCGGCAATCATCAAGGGCCGTCCGTACGCCCGCAAGGATGACCTGGTGAAGAAGAAGATCATTCCCGAGTCCGTCTACAACGAGATCAAGGACCGGATCATCGCGAAGCAGTAGTGGAGCACCGCGGGTTCGGCTGCGACCGCCGCGCATCCGGCAGGGCACGAGGTCGCCACAGCTCATGAAACCTTGGCTCGCAGCGTTGATCATTGCGCTGTTGGCCGGCGGCCAGGCCGGACCGAGCGCGGCACAGGCTCTGGAACTGGCCGGTCGCGTGATCGCGGTTGCCGATGGCGACACCATCACGCTGCTGGACGCCGACAAGCGCCAGCACCGCATCCGCCTGGACGGCATCGATGCGCCGGAGAAGGCGCAGGCCTTTGGTGATCGATCGCGACAAAGCCTGCGCGCCCTGGCGCATGACCACGCGGCCATGGCGCACTGCCCGAAGACGGACAAGTACGGCCGGCGTGTCTGCCGGGTGCTGGTCGACGGCGAGGACGTCGGACTGGAGCAGGTCCGGCGCGGCCTGGCCTGGCACTTCAAGCGCTACGAGAACGAGCAGACGCCCGGCGACCGGCACGCCTATGCGGAGGCAGAGACCGAGGCGCGCGCCGACCGACGTGGACTGTGGCGCGATGCCACGCCACAGCCGCCGTGGGCGTTCCGCGAGCAGAAGCGGGCAGCGGAGTGAGAGCTTCCAGCTCGAGTGCAGCGGGTCGGTACGGAGCGTTCTGGGAGCCCGTTATGCGGCCATGGGAGTGCCGCCAGCGCATGCGCGAGTGGCTAAGGTGCCAGTGAGGCAGCAATGTGAAATAGACCCTGAAGCCACTGAGGGCTGATGGAGTTTCTGCACGACATATAAAGGGCCCCACTCTCGCCGAAAACTCTAAGTCCTTGTTTTTATTTGATTCTGCTTCTTGCTAATGGAGTTTCTGCATGAAATGAAAGGGGCCTGTTTTCCTAGGACGTCGTAAGCGTAAGCATCCGTCTGGCACGCCCTGTACTGAATTTTTATACAGTAGCGAGGAGGTCAATCATGAATGCGGCAGGAGTCCTTGGATGGCTCGGCCGGAACTCATCCAGCGGCTGCGCGTATTGGTGGGTTTTGCACGATCTATAAGGTCACCCCTACTTGAAGGACACCGGCGCTGAGCGATTGCGCGCTGGCTCACGTCGCGCAGTGCGCGGCGTGTCCGCTGCGAGCGCAGATTCATCCTCCCATCAACCCATGGAGGATGTGATGAATGCCGAACTGAGCAAACCCAGCCGCTCACCGTGGAACAAGGGCAAGCTGATCGGCCAGAAGGCACCGCTGCGGCCGAAGGACATCTGGGCAATCCAGGCGCAGCTGCAGATGAAGAAGCGACTGCGGGACCTGGCACTGTTCGATCTGGGCCTCGACAGCAAGCTGCGCGGCTGCGATCTCGTCCGACTGCGCGTGCGCGACGTCTGTCACGGCGGTCACATCGCCAGCCGCGCCATCGTCATGCAGCAGAAGACGAAGCGTCCGGTGCAGTTCGAGATCACCGCGACGACGCGCGAGGTGCTGCAGGCCTGGGTCGAGCGCCGCCAGCTCGGATCCGAGAGCTACCTGTTCCCCAGCCGGCTGCACCGCAGCGAGCACCTGGGCACGCGCCAATATGCGCGCCTGCTGGAGGACTGGGTCAGCGAGATCGGCCTCGACCCGACCGACTATGGCGCGCACTCGATCCGGCGGACCAAGGCGACCCTGATCTACCGCCGGACCAAGAACCTGCGCGCGGTGCAGTTGCTGCTCGGCCACTCGCGGATCGAGAGCACGGTGCGCTATCTCGGCATCGACGTCGACGATGCGCTGGAGATCGCCGAGCAGACGGAGATCTGAGCGGGGCGCGGCGTCGGGCGGTGTCTAGCTGGCCGGCGCTGCGGCCGACTTCTTGGCGCGCTTGCCGCTCTTGGCGACCGTCGCTGCTTTGCGGCGGCGCCAGGCGGCGCGCATCGCCTTGCTCAGGGCGGCCTTCTCGGCGGCGGTCTTGGGACGACGCTTGCCGCGCCGCGGACCGGCCGCGCGACTGCCGCCACCGGCTTAGGTGAGCAGCGCCAGCGCTCCCCGCAGGGCGTCGAGTTCGGACTCCTTCTTGACGATCTCGCTCCGGATGGCCTGTGCGGCTTGATTCATCTCAGCTCCGTGTGTCCTGACAGGCAACATTGTGCATGCATGGGTGCTACGGGGACCACGGACTGACCTCGCAGGCCAACTTCACCGCAGCCGGCAGCAGCAACTACGTTGCAACATTGCAGACGGTCGGAGCAGCCGGGTCCGGCCACAAGCGGTCTTCCATCGTCGTGGTCGATTCCGTTGGAAAGCGGACCGTCAGGAGAACTGATGAGTTGCGGGTCATGGCGCCGTCGAACGGCCATCGATCCGCGACCGCGACCTGATGTCAATTAATGTCAATTAATGTCAATTTTTGATATTCTTGTGCCTCGCCATTCACCAGTCCAGGCGAAAGGGGTCGCAGCCTATGGGCATGAACGTCAACCTCACTCCGCAGCTTGAAGATCTCGTCCGTCAGAAGGTTGCGTCCGGTCGCTACACGTCGGCCAGCGAGGTGGTGCGCGAGGCGTTGCGCTTGATGCAGGAGCAGGACGAGTTGCGCGAGGCGCGGCGCGAAGAATTGAGGCGTGAGATACGTCGCGGTCTGGACAGCGGGCCTGCAGTGCAATGGGATGCCACGCAGATCAAGCGCGAGGGCCGTGCTCGCCGCGGTACCAAAGCCAAAGCGGCCAAAGCCTAGATGCCGCGCGTCCTGCGTCGTCCACAGGCCGTGGACGATGTCCTGGAGGTCTGGGACTTCATCGCCGAAGACAGCCTCGACCAGGCCGATGCCTGGGTCGATCGTCTCGATGCAGCTTTGCGGCGGCTGGCCACCCAGCCGTTGATGGGCCGGGCGCGCCCGGAGATTGCCGACGATCTTCGCAGTCTGCCGTTCGAGCGCTACGTCATCTTCTATCTGCCCATCCCAGACGGCGTCGATGTGATTCGCGTCCTGCACTCGGCGCGCGATGTCGACTCCGCCTTCAACGACGAATGACCGGCTAAAGAGGGCTGATAGCCTGCGTGACCGTTTGCAGCAAGTTTGAATGTCAGTGATGGGTCGAACAGCGCGAGAAGGCACGCGCCCATGGAGCGGCCGTTGTGACCGGCGGACAACGTGCTGATGCCACTCCACCGGCCTTGCGCCGAGCGAGCGACTCGGGCGAGCATTGAGGGGCGGCTTACGGGCAACGGGCCTGCCGCTCAGTTCGGCCAGAAGCGGTCGGCTTCCTCCGACCCAGGAAGCAGTCGTTGGTCGCGCCCAAGTCGCAACATCGCCGCCGCAGCCGGCCTGAACGTCCTTGGTATCCTGCACCCCGATGCCGTCAGAGCCACAACAACTCGAACACGCGATTGCGGCCTTCGAAGCCCAACGCCCATTGCTCGGCGAGGCGATGGTCGACATGGCGGTGGCACCGCTCAAGGCCAAGCTCGCCGCCTTGCTGGGTACGGCGGTTACGCCAACCCCTGAACCCGCGCAAGCGCTCAAGCAGGTCAGCATCCTGTTTCTCGACGTGGTGGGCTCCACCACGCTCAGCCAGCACCTCGACCCCGAAGCCATCAGCGCCGTGATGGACGATGCGCTCTCGCGCGGCACGACCGTTGTCCAAGCCCATCGCGGCAAGGTCTTGCAGTACGCCGGCGACAACATCCTGGCCGCCTTCGGTGCCGACGAAGCGCGCGAAGACGACGCCGAGCGTGCGGTGCACTGCGGCCTGGCCTTGCTGGCACTCGGCAACACGCTCGGCGGCGAAGTGCGGGCCGCCCACCACCACGCCGGCTTCAACGTGCGCGTGGGCATCCATACCGGCGGTGTACTGCTCGGCGGCGGGGTGGACGCCGACGGCTCCATCCGCGGCATCGCCGTGAACATCGCCGCGCGCATGGAGCAGACCGCACCAACCGGCGCCCTGCGCATCAGCCAGGACACCTACGCCCAGGTGCGCGGCCTGTTCGAAGTCGACGTGCAAGAGCCCCTGGCCGTCAAGGGCGTCGACGCTCCGGTGCAAAGCTACCTCGTCAACCGCCCCAAACCCCGCCAGTTCCGCATCGGCACGCGCGGCATCGAAGGCGTGGCCACCAAGATGATCGGCCGCGATGCCGAGCTGGAGCTGCTGCAGACCGCCTTCAAACGCCTTTTCACCGACCGCCAGCTGGCCGCGGTGACGGTGGTGGCCGAAGCCGGCATCGGCAAGAGCCGGCTGCTGTACGAGTTCGAGGCCTGGAGCGAAACCCGGCCCGAGAGCTTCTTCCTCTTCCGCGGCCGCGCCACACCGGCCACCGGCACGCAGGCCTTCGGGCTCTTGCGCGACGTCCTGGCCTGGCGCTTCCAGATCAACGACGACGACAGCATCGAGGCCGCACGCAAGAAGATGGAAGACGGCATCGTGCCGCTGTTCCTGCACGACGACGGGCCAGATCTGGCCGAGGGTCATGCCCACCTGCTGGGCCACCTGATCGGCATCGAGTGGCGGGACAGCCGGCACATCAAAGGCATCCTGGACGACCCCAAGCAGATCAGGAACCGCGCCTTCCACGCGGCGGCGCAGCTGTTCAGACGGGTCAGTGCCAGTGATGTCAGCACGAGTGGCATCCGTGCCGGTGACACCAGTGCGAGTGAGATCAATGCCAACGACGGCGACCCCATCGTCTTGCAACTCGACGACCTGCACTGGGCCGACAACGAGAGCCTAGACTTCCTGAACTACCTGGCCGAGGTCAACCGCGATGTGCCGCTGCTGGTGCTGAGCTTCACGCGGGGCACGCTTTATGAGCGCAAAACCGACTGGCTCATTGGCGAAGGACGCACCCAAGGCATCCACCAGCGCATCGACCTGCAGCCGCTGAACAAAGGCGACAGCCGTGAACTTGCCAACGAGTTGCTCAAGAAACTGCCCGAAGTGCCGGCGGCCCTGCGCGAGCTGCTCATCAGTAGCGCCGAAGGCAACCCCTTCTACATGGAAGAGCTGCTGAAGATGCTGATCGACCAGGGCGCCATCCAGACCGGTGAAGCCTGGCAGGTGAACGCGCAGCAGCTGCTGGTGATAAAGGTGCCGCCCACGCTTACCGGCGTGCTGCAGGCGCGGCTGGACGGGCTTCCGGCGGCCGAGAAGCGCGCGCTGCAGCAGGCCAGCGTGGTGGGTGCGGTGTTCTGGGACCAGGCCCTGGCGGCCGTGGAAGCGCAGGCCGCAGCGCAGCTGCCGGCGCTGGTGCAACGCGAACTGACGCTGCCGCGGCTCGATGCCCCCATCGACGGCCTGCGCGAGTACGCCTTCAAGCACCAGGTGCTGCACCAGGTGACCTACGACACCGTGCTCAAGCGCCACAAGCGCGAAGGCCACGCACGGGTGGCGCAGTGGCTGGCCGGGCTGACCGAGCAAGGGAGCCTGCGCGGCGGCGACTTCCTGGGTCTGGCGGCCGAGCACTACGAGTGGGCGGGTGACGGAGGCAACGCCGCCGAGTTTCACGCCCGCGCGGCAGAGCAGGCCGGCGCACGCCTAGCGCACGAACGCGTGCTGGCGCATGTGCGCCGGGCGCTGGCGCTGCTGGGCGACGCCCCTGTGGCACAGGACGCTCAAGACAGCCAGAGCGCCAAACCACCCCAGGCCGCGCAGGCTGCACCACCGGCCCACGCTGAACTGCGCTGGCGGCTGCTGGGCGTGCGCGAGAAATCCCTGTACGTGCAGGCGCGGCGCGACGAGCAGGCGGCCGATCTAGCCGCGCTGGCGCAACTGGCCGATGGGCTGGACGACGACCGCCGGCGGGCCGAGGTGGCCCAGCGACGGGGCCTCCGTGCGTTGCGCATGGCCGACTGGGCGACACTGGAAAGCGCAGCGCGCCACTGCATGGCCTGCGCCACGCGCGCGGGCGACGACGGCCTGCGGCTGAGCGCGCTCCGGTTGCTGGCAATTGCACAGATGTCTCAAGGCGACATCGACGCCGGCCGGGCACTGGCTCTGAAGAGTCTGGCCGAGGCCCGGGGTCTGGGGCTGCGCGAGGTCGAAGCGCGGCTGCTCAACGTGCTCTCGGTCGCTGCCAACATGCAGGGCGACCTGTTGGGGCTCCTCGACTTCGGTCGGCAGTGCCTGCCGATCTTTCGCGAGACCGGCGACCGGGTCAACGAAGCCATTGGCTTGGCGAACCTGGGCGCGAGCTGGCTGGGTCTGGGCGATCTGCCGCAGGCCCGGCGCGAACTGGACGGCGCACTGCAGTTGCTGCGGGCCAATGGCGACCGGGTCGTCGAAGGCTCGACGTTGTCCCATTTGTCAGCGCTGGCGCTGTGGCAGGGCGACGAGACGCGGGCGCTGGCGCTGGCGCGTGCCTCGCTGGAAATTGCGGTGGCGACGCAGGCACGCGATGACGAGGTAGTTGCCGGACTGGCGCTGGGCAACTCCGAACTGGCGCTGGGGCGCACGGCCGCAGCGCGGCTAGCCTTCACGCAGGCGCCGGCGGTGGGGTTGCAGATGGACGACCCCAAGCAGCACGAAGCCAGCGCCGGCCTGGCGCGCGTGGCGCTGGCCGAGGGCGACACCGCCGCGGCGCTGGCCGCGCTGCAGCCGCTGCTGGACCACTCGGCCGCTGGCGGAACGCTGGACGGTACTGAATACCCGCGCCAAGTAGAGCTGACCTGCCATCAGGCTCTGGCCCGCGCCGGCGACCCGCGCGCTGCCGACTGGCTGGCCAGCGCCCACACGGCGTTGATGGCGCAGGCCGACGCCATCGGCCAGAGCAGCGGCGGCGCGGCTCTGCGGCAGATGTTCCTCACCAACATCCCCCACCACCGCGAGATCGTGGCGCTGTGGGAGGCGCACGGGGCGCAATAAGAGAAGCGGGGCTTGGCGAGCGACGGCTTCAGCCCAGGTCGGCGGGCGGGTTTGGGTCGACCTGCGCGATTGGGAAGCCGTCTGGAAGCAGCCAGTCAGCCATTGCACGACCGCAGGCCGCAGCCGAGAGTGCCGCGGCTCGCTCCGCGCGGTGCGCGCCCGCCCTTGCCCTGTTGATCCGACCCGATCGAATTGATGCGTCCTTCGCGCCGGATCGCCATTGGCCAGATCGCGATGCATTGGACGACGGCCGAAAACGTCGACGCCATCGCACGAGCCATGGCCGTGGCCGACCGCGCAGGCGCCCAGATCTGCGCCTTCTCGGAACTCGCGGTCACCGGCTTCCATCGCCAGATTGCCCGCGAGGCAACGCTTGAGACTGTTGGTCCAGCACTCCAAACGATCCGCGCCGACGCGGCGCGCCGGGGACTGGCGGTGGCCGTCGGCGCGCCTACCTTCTCGAACGACGGCGCGCGTTTCATCACTCATGTACTGATCGATGAGCGCGGGCAGACCGTCGCCGAAGTTCCCAAGCAGGGCCTGACCGATCCCGAGGCCACCTTCTTCGCGCGCGGGCAGGCGCGTCCGGTCGGGCTGATGCAGGGTCTGCGCTGCTCGGCCGTGATCTGCCGGGAGGTCAACGACTGGCGCGCGATGTCGTCCGCCTTGCCAGCAGGCAGCGTCGATCTGATCTTCGTCCCGGGTGCCCTGCGGCAGGATCCCGACCTGCCGCGCACCGATCCGCCGCCGTATGTGCAGGATCTGCAGCACCTCGCCCGCGCCACCGCGGCGTACGTCGTGCACACCAACTGGCCCAATGCCCTGAACCGCCCGGAGGAAAGCGTCGATGGGGGCGGCAGCACCATGGTCAGTCCGAGCGGGGAGGTCCTGTTTCGCCTGCCGATGCAGTCGTCCGGGCTCGGCGTCTTCGACCTGGGGGCGCGGGACTTCACGTGGTTCGGTCAGTGACGGCCGAGTGGCGCGCTCGGCAGCCTCATCCCGGTCGACTCAACGCTGGTCATGGGTTGAGCGCCACACCGGCGGCGCACCTTGATGTCGTCTGACCCGCGGACAGTGGCCAACCTGGCCATAGCGCCCACGCAAGCAGCGGCTTTCGGACACCGAACCTGCCGCGCCGTTCGGCCAATAGTGGACGTTCGGCGATTCGCATGAACTCGCCGAGGACCGGACGCTGGGATCTCTGCAGCGGAACGACAGCATGGGAACAGTTCAGCGACATCGCCCATACCGCTGACGCCCATCAATCTGCGTCGCGACGCCGGCGCGCGTCGCGGCACTCGCGCGCTACGGGTACATCTTTGCGATCTCGTCCGCCACGAGCTTCGCTAGCTGCTCGCGACCGAACGTCGCCATCTGTCGGCCGTTGACGAAGAACTCCGGCGTCTTGGTCACCCGCAGGCCCTGCGCATCGTCGCGGTCGATCGCGATCCGACGCGCGATCTCCGGATCCTTGAGGTCAGCCTTCAGGCGCTCGAGGTCCAGGCCCAAGCCGTCGAGGCGCGCCAGCACCAGCTCCGGCTGGACCCGGTGGTTGATGGCCCAACTCGACTGGCTGGCGAGCAGCCTCTCGAGCGTCTCCCAGTACTTGCCCTGCTTGCGCGCCGCCTCCAGCACGCGAACCGCGAAATCTGCGCCTTCGTGGAAACCGACATGGCGGATCGACAGCCGGATCTTGTCCGGGTGCGCCGCCATCAGCGACTTGACGAACGGGTAGAACGCCCGGCACGCCTCGCAGGCCGGATCGAGGAACTCGACAATTTGCACCTTGGCATCAGCCGGTCCGAGACTCGGTGCATGAAGGCGAAGCAGGTGCGTCCGTTTGGTATCCGAATCGTCCCCCGCAGTGCTGCTGCGTTCGCTGCGCGGGAGCAGCAGGATCATCAGGAAGGCCATCAACAGAATCGCGGCGCCGGCCGCGAAGATGACTACACGGTTCATTTCGAACTCCGAGAGTGGGCAAGCACGAGAAGCACGGCAATGGCGCCGAACGCGACGAGCGACAGCAGCGGGATCGTCACGAAGCCGAATCCGATCACGGGCGAATCCGCGCAGGGCACGCCCTGGTTGCACGGCCGAATCTCCTCGGGGATGACCCCGGCGACCAGCAGGACGTGGAACAGCGCGACACCGCAGCCGGCGAGCGCCAACGGCAGCGTGTAGCGCACGACACGCCGATCGAGCGGGAACAGCCCGGCGGGCAGCAGCAGGACCAGGGGGAACATGGCGATGCGCTGGTACCAGCACAGCACACAGGGCGGCATGTCCATGACCTCGCTGAAGTACAGCGCGCCGAGCGAGGATGCGGTGGCGATCAGCCAGCTGCCGAACAGCAGCAGCCAGGTGGCGTCGGCCTGAGGTCTAGCGGGATCGGGTGAGGTTGCTGCGGCCCGCGTCGTCTTCGCTGTCTTCATCGGTTGCTACTCCAGATCCGGCAGACGATCCGGTCAGCGCAGCCGATGGCGCGGGTCGGCCACGATCGAGTCGACGCTCTGCTCATGCTTCAGGAGGATCGTCGCAGGCCACGCGCCCTCTGCCTGCGCGGCCAGCGCTACTTGATCTCGTACCGCGCCGTCACCGCGGGCTTGCCGGCCAGCGTGAACAGGGCGATCACGCGTGTGCCCTTCTGCACCTTGAAGGCGCCCTTGGCCTCCAGCTTGTTGTCGCCGGCCGGCGCCAGCGCGACCTCGCTCTTCTCGGTGCCGTTGAGCAGCGTGAGCTTCGCGCTCGCGCCGGCGCTCGGCACCTTTTTTCCGTGGTCGGTGATGTACACAGCGATCGTGTCGGGCTTGGCCACCAGCTCGTAGCTGATCTCGCGGACTTCCTGCATCAGACCGCCGTGCTGCGGCTTGTCGGCGTCCGCAAGCGCCAGCGGGCTGGCTGCCATGAACGCAGCGAGAAGCAGGGGTCGAATCATCTTCATGCGCTTATCTCCAGTAGTTTCGGCCATGCAAGCGGCCGGGATCGAAGGAAACCGTGGAACACGGTGACTAGAAAGCCTCTTTGCCGGACTGCGCCAGCAGCCGCTCAAGTGGCGCGCGCCCGAACAGCCGGAACATCACCGGCGTGATGAAGGAATCGAGCAGTGTCGAGCTGATCAGTCCGCCGAAGATCACCACAGCCACCGGGTGCAGGATCTCGGTGCCCGGCTGGTCGGCCTCGAACAGCAGCGGCGCCAGCGCCAGTGCGGCCACCAGCGCCGTCATCAGCACCGGCGTCAGCCGCTCGATCGAGCCGCGAACGATCATCGTGTCGCCAAAGCTCTCGTTCTCGAACGCGCACAGGTTGATGTAGTGAGACACCTTGAGGATGCCGTTGCGGATCGCGATGCCCGACAGCGTGATGAAGCCCACCAGCGCCGCCACCGACAGCGGCTGATGCGCGATCCACAGGCCGATCACGCTGCCCACCAGAGCCAGCGGAACGTTGGCCATGATGATCGCGGCCAGCACCCCGGAGCGGTAACGGCTGTACAGGATCATGAACACGGCAGCCGCCACCAGCAGCGACAGCAGGCCGATCAGTCGCGAGGCCTCCTCCTGCGCCTCGAACTGTCCGCCGACCGTGATGAAGTAGCCGGCGGGCAAGGGCATGTCGGCCACGGTGGCGCGGATATCGGTCACGACGCTGGACAGCGCCCGGCCCTGCGCGTTGGCCATGATCACGATCCGGCGCCGGCCGTCGTCGCGCGAGATCTGGTTCGGCCCGTCGCCTTCCTCCACTGCCGCCAGCAGCGACAGCGGCACGCGGCCGCCCGGCGTGTCGATCATCAGGTTGCGCAGGCCCTCGATGCCGCGCGCCTCCTCGGGCAGCCGCAGCACGAGATCGAAGCGCCGGTTGCCCTCGACGATCTGCGTGACCTTCTGGCCGTCGATCAGCGTCTGCAGCTCGGCCAGCAGCCGTCCCGGCGACAGCCCGTACTGCGCGGCAGCGTCGTAGTCGATGCGCACCTTGATCTGCGGGGTCAGCACCTGCTTCTCGACCTCGAGGTCGGCCACGCCCTCGATGTCCGCCAGCCGGGCGCGCAGGGCTTCCGCCTGGCTGCGCAGGGTGTCGAGATCATCGCCGAACACCTTGATCGCGATGGCGGTGCGCACACCGGTGAGCATGTGGTCGATCCGGTGCGACAGCGGCTGGCCGATGCTGATGGCGGCCGGCAGCGGCGCCAGCGCCTTGCGGATGTCGGCGTTGATCTCGTCCATCGTGCGCGCGCTGCGCGCCAGGCCCACGTCGAGTTCAGAGACGTGCACGCCCTCGGCATGCTCGTCCAGCTCGGCGCGGCCCGAGCGGCGGCCGACGTAGGTCACTTCGGGGATCGCAAGCAACGCCTTCTCCGCCGTCTGCGCGATGCGAACGGACTCGGCCAGCGTGGTCCCGGGGTTCAGGCGCAGGCCGATCAGCGTCAGCGTGCCTTCGTTGAACGGCGGGCAAGAACGACGCGCGCGAAGAACGGGACCGTGGCCGCGGCCGCCAGCACGGCAACTGCCGCAACCGCCAGCGCCTGCCGCGGCCGCTGCAGGACCCACGCCAGCGCCCGCGCGTAACGCGCTTTCAGCCAGGCCTGCACGCGCGTGTCGCCGTGATCGAGTCCCTTCATGCGCGGCAGCAGGTAAAACGCCATCACCGGGGTCAGGGTGACCGACACCACCATGCTCGCCAGGATCGAGACGATGTAGGCGATCGCCCAGCGGCGTGAACAGCCGGCCCTCGATGCCCGGCAGGACGAACAGCGGCACCAGCACCAGCACGATGATCGTGGTCGCCACCACGATCGCCGACCGCACCTCCAGCGTGGCCCTGGCGATCACCGCGAGCGGGTTGAGATGCACGCCGTGGGCCTTGCCGTACTCGCGGTCCTGCTTCAGGCGCCGCAGCACGTTCTCCACGCCGACCAGCGCATCGTCCACCAGTTCGCCGATGGCGATGGCCAAGCCCCCCAGCGTCATCGTGTTGATCGACAGGCCGAAGTGCTTGAACACCAGGACCGTGATCAGCACCGAGATCGGCAGCGCTGTCAGCGAGATCACCGTGGTGCGCAGGTTCATCAGGAACGCGTACAGCACGACGGCCACCACGATCGGCCGCCATCACGCAGCTTGCCTCCTCCACGTTGCTGATCGAGGTCTCGATGAAAGTCGCCTGCCGCATCGTGAGCTGGGGTGCGTCCATGCCGGCGGGCAACCCCTTTCTCATCTCCGCCAGCGCGCTCTCGATCGAGCGCGTCAACGCCACCGTATCCGCGTCCGGCTGCTTCTGCACGCCGAGGATCACCGCCGGTCGACCGCCAAAGCCGGCGTCGCCGCGCTTGATCGCCGCGGCGAAAGTCACCTCGGCCACCTGCGCCAGCAGAATCGGCCGGCCGTTTCGGAAGGACACCGGCAGCTTCTGCAGGTCCTCCAGGCGCGAGGTGCGGCCGAGGTTGCGGATCAGGTACTCGCGCGAGTTCAGCTCCAGAAAGCCGCCCGACGTGTTGGCCGAGAAGTTCTGCAGTGCCGCCTCGATGTCCTCCACCGTGACGTTCAGCTGCGCCATGCGCGCGGTGTTCGGCTGCACCTGGAACTGCCGGACCTCGCCGCCGATCGGGATCACCTGCGCCACGCCGCCGATCGTCAGCAAACGCGGCCGCAGCACGAAGTCGGCGTACTCGCGCACCTGCATCGGGCTCACCTTCTGCGGGTCGAGCGGGATCGCGATCAGCATGATCTCGCCCATGATCGAGGTGATCGGGCCCATCGTCGGCGTGGCCTGCGCCGGCAACTGCTCGCGCACCAGCACCATCCGCTCGGCCACCATCTGCCGCGCACGGTAGATGTCGACGCCGAAGTCGAACTGAACGTAGACGAACGACAGGCCGACGCTGGACACCGAGCGCACCCGGGTCACGCCCGGCAGGCCGTTGATCGCCGTCTCGATCGGGAAGGTGACGAGCTGCTCGACCTCCTCCGGCGCCATGCCGCCGGCCTCGGTCATCAGCGTGACGGTCGGCTTGTTGAGCGAAGGAAAGACATCGACCGGCGTGCGCAGCAGCGCCAGCGCGCCGAGCACGGTCAGCGCCGCCGACAACGCCAGCACCAGCAGGCGGTTGCGCAGCGACGCTTCGACGAGGAATTGGAACATCGCGTCCTCGCCTCAGCGCACCTGGTTGACCAGCGGCGCGCCCTGCACGACCACGCGCTCGCCCGGCTGCAGGCCCGACACGACCACGACCGTGGCGCCATCGACCGGCTCGAACCGCACCACGCGCGGCGCGAACAGCTCCGGGCCTTCCTTGACCCAGACGATGTCTTCGTTGGACGGGCTCTTGACCAGCGCCGGGGCCGGCACCGGCACGCCCTTGACGCGCACGGCGGTCTGCGCGAACACGCGCTTCGGCTGACCTACGGTGAGCGGCGGGAGGTCCTTGCCGGCCGCCACGAACTGGATCGGGTAGCCGCCTTCGACCTGGCTGCGGCCAGCGCCGACCAGTTGCAGTGGGATCGATGGTCCCTGCATCTGCGGGGTTGCGGGCGCGGCGTGCGCGCCCGTGATGCCGGCGGCGAGCGCCGGATCGAAGGCGACCGCCTCGATGCGCTGGCGCGTCGGATCGACGATCTCGAACACCACCTCGCGCGCGTCGACGACCTGGCCAGCGACCACGTTGGCGGCCGAGATCACGCCGGTGACCGGTGCCACCAGCGGCTCCACGGTCGCATCGCGCGCGGTGACTGCGGCGAGCCGGCGGGTGGCGCTGTCGAACTCGGCCTGCGCGGCCTCGATCTCCCGTTGCGACACCGAGCCTTCCAGTTGCTTCAGGCGCGCCAGGCGCCGCTCAGCCACGTCGCGCGCCACCTCCAGCTCGGCGATGGCGGCGTTCTGGTTGGCGCGCTCGATGCTGCCGGCTGCACTGCGCACCACCGCCAGCACCTCGCCGCGGGTGACGCGCTGGCCGAGGTTGGGCAGGCCGCGCGGACCGGCCTCGATGCGCCCGGCCACGGTCGGCTGGACCTTGCCGCCCGCGTTGGGATCGGCCACCACGCGCGCCATCAGCGTGACCGTGCGCGGGCGTTCGGCCTGTTCGGTCAGCGCGGTGCGCACCGCCAGCTGCCGCTGCGAAGGCTTGGGCAGGAATACATGGCCATCGGGCAGTCGGCGCGGACTGTTGCCGCCTGCGGCAGCGGGCGCGTCGCCGTGGTCATGCCCGGGACCGGCGAGCGCGTCCGCGGGCAAGGCCAGCGCATTGATCAAAAACATGGTCACGGCCAGCGCGCCCAGCGCCGCCGCAGCCGGGCGCGCGCGACGCCGCCCGAACTGCAGCAGCACGATGATCGCCGCAACGCCTGCCGCGCCACCGAGCACCCAAGGCCACCAGGCCGCCTCATGGGCGTGAGTCGCTTCGGCCACAGCGATCTCGAGGTTGCCGGCGAGCACGTCGATGTCGGCGCCGGACGTCACGCCAATCGTGAACGCGTACTGCCCCGGCTGCGCGAGGAAATCGGCGCGCGCGACATAGGTGCCGTCAGGCCGCGCTTCCAGCGGCAGCTTGGTGCTGCCGCTGCCCACGGCGGCCTCGAGCTCGAGCGTGGCGTCGATCACCGGCTCATTGGTCGCGGCGCGATCGAGGTAGATCGTCATCGTCGCACCCTCGACGATGCCGACCAGCTCGAACAGGTCGGAGCTTGCCGTCAGGCGCGGCGAGGGCGCGCCGGCTGTCGGTGCAGCCCCGTCTCCATGGTCGTGGCCGGGGCCGGCCCAGGAAGGGGCCGCCGCAACTGCAACACCGAAGGCCAGGAAGAAGGAAAGCAGGCGGTTCATGGTAGTAGTCCAAGCGATTGGTTGAGGCGCGAGATCGCGCGGCCGAGTTCGGCCTCCGCACGAGCGGCCGACAGCTCTGCCTCAAAGCGTTCGGTGTCGGCACGCAGCCGCGTGGCGAGATCGCGATCGCCGAGCTGATGGGCGCGGGCGATCAACTGATGCGTGTCGCGCGCCAGGCGCGCACGCTCCTGCGCGCCGTCCTGCGCGGCCTCGGCAGCGGCCAAGTCGTCGCGCGCCAAGGCCTGCTCGGCCTGCAGCCGCTCGATCTCCAGTCGCACTGAGGCCTCGGCCTCGGTGCGTTCGGCACCGGCCTGCGCAATGCGCACGACGTTGCGAACGTCGGAACCGAGCGGAATGCGCACGCCGAAGCGCACGGAGTTGCTGTACAGCACGGTGAAGTCGTCGCGCTCGCGCGTCAGCGTGACCGTGTATTCCGGCGTGTCGCGCCGGACCTGCGCGGCCTGCTCGGCGCGGGCGCGCGCCGCCCGTGCGTTGGCCTGCGCCTGACCCAGCAGTGGATGTTCGGGGCCTGCGCCCGGCGCGGCCGCACGAGCTTCGGCGTCCTGCGGCAGCCGCGGCAGTCCCGTCAGCGTGGTGAAGGCCTTGAGCGAACGCTGCGCCTCGACCTGCGCGGCACGCAGCGCTGCTTCGGCTGCCAGCTGCGCGCTGCGGGCCTGGTTGGCATCGACGCGTGCGGCCTCGCCGGCTGCCAGCCGGCGCGCAAGATCTTCGGCCAACCGGCGGGCTTCATCGAGGCGACGCTGTGCGAGCTCATGCTCCACCTGCGCCAGTCGCGCCGTCCAGAACGCCTCGCGCACGTCCTTCGCCAGGCCGAGCCGCGCCGCGGCCTGCTGTGCCTGCAGCGCGCGTGCCTCTGCTTCGCCCACCGTGCGACCGGCGTCGCGCTCGCCCGGCGTGGCCAGCGGTACGCCGAGTTCCACTTCGTACTCGCGGCGTCCCTGATTCAGATCGATCTGATCGGTCCGGTAGGACGCCGACACCGATGGCGACTCTCGCAGCCAGGCGCCGGCAGTGGCGCGGCGCGCGGCGGCCTCGTCACCGCGCGCAAGTTCGGCCGCGCCCGCGGGCGAACGGCGCCAGGCGGCGTCGAAGGCATCCTTCAGGGACTGCGCTGGCGCTGCGAGCGGCCACGCGACCGCCAGCACCAGCGCAAAGCAAAGCAAACGCATCGAAATCTCCCACGCGAGAACACGGGGAGTCCGGCCAGCGCGAGGCGCTGAATGGGCGCGTCGTCAGGGATTCGCCGGACTCAGAGCGAGGCGGCGACGGCGAGCGGTACGCGCTCGATGCGTTCGAGATGCGAGGGGTCGTACAGGACGGACCGATGCGCTGGCGGTCCCACGGCCTCGTCGGCGGCAGCGATGCCGGAGGCCGGCAGTGGCATCGAGGCACTGCCCAGCTGACACGATGCGCAGTGGCTCTCGTCGGCGACGCCGCCCGGCTCATCGAGTTCGTCTTCAACGTCCAGGTCGGCCAGCGCTGCGTGAACGGCGCCATGACTGGATGCCAACGGCACGTCGTGCGCGCAGTAAGCGCAGATCGAGGCCACCGCCGCTTGCGCAGGGATGATCAGGATCGCGAGGATGAGCAGTAGCCGTCTCATGGCGGCGCGCAAGGTAGCACAGCGCATCACGGGAGCCGTTGCGGAGTTTCCCGGTTCTCCGTATGGATTAGAGCCATCGGCGTACCGATGCCCGGTACCGATCGAAGGCGGCACCGAAGCGTCGCTGCAGGATGCGTTCTTCGGGGCGGATCTGGAACCGATCCAGATACAGTGCCGCCGCCAATGCGACCGTCCCGCCGGGGATCGAGGACAGTGCCACGGCGAGTCCCAGCAGCAGCGCGATGAAACCCACGTACATCGGATTGCGGCTGATCCGGTACACGCCCTGCGTGACGAGGCTCGCGCTGCGGTCCGGGTGCAGCGGATCCACCGTCGTCAGGGCCTGGCGGAAAGCGATCACGCCGGCGACTGCAACCGCCGCGCCGGCGATGGCGAGGGCCGTACCGACGAGCAGGGCGATGCCGCTGCGCGGTAGCAACACGACGAACGAAGAACATCCGCAAA
>JAXHLD010000008.1:0-49641 GCA_034522655.1 Burkholderiaceae bacterium | reverse complement strand
GAAGGCGGGGACATGGTTGGAGAACCGTTACGTGTTTGACTCTTACGACGCGCGACATCAAGAATTTCAAGAGTCGGGGCCTGGTGCAGATCGTGAGCGAGCGCAAAGCGGAGCATTCCGGCGGGACGCTCATCACCGAGCTGGTCTTCACGAAACTCGGCTAGCGGCATGCTGGATGCATCTGCTGCCGGAGGCGAAGTGGCACGGCGAGGTTGCGGCGTGATGACCGGGCTACCGACCAGCACTGCCGAAACTTTCGGGCAGTTGTTCGCAACCCCTGGTGTGGACTGTGCGTTCTCGCCGATTTGGTAACCTTATCCACAAGTACTTCTCCACAAATTTGGTGGATAACTTCCACTTGCGCGAACCCGGTCGAGGCAACTGCTTCGAATCAGGAAGTGATCGCGTCCTGGTGGTCGTACGCGATCGCTGTCGTGGGTCGAACCGTGCCGGGATTGTCGAGAGTCATCGTAGAAGACTTGCTCGCCGACGATCTTGCCTGCGACGACCTCTTGCGAGCAGATCTGTTTCATCCGCTCCCCCGGCCCTCGGCCCTCGATGGTGGTGTAGCTGATCATCGACACGCTGAAGCAGTTGTCGGCGACGATGGGTTCGCTGATCTCAACGCCGTTCAGCACTTCGGCGCCACTCATGAAAGAGCTTCGCATATGGTGTATTCGGGCCGTTGAGCGATCGCATGGGACCTCGTGATCCGCCTTGTTTAGGGACGCCACTCGCAGCCAACCGCTGTGGGGGACTTCGGGGGGACCTGTACGCCTCGGCGCATTACGAAGAGCAAGGATTGATGCGCCTTTCCAGCAATGATTCGCACGACGCTCCCCGCCACTCCCCGAAGTTGAATCGTTGTCCTGCACCAGCACGTCGAGCACGATCTGCAGTGTCGCCGTGCCGGACTTCAGGTCCCAGAGGCGATGCGACACGACGAACAGCCCATGGCGGCCGTGCAGTTGCACCAGGTCGCCTGGAACGGCAAAGTGCGCCCGGGCGATGAAGCTCGCCGGGAGCAGGGTATCTGCGCTGTCGGTCTCTGGGTCGAAAGCGTGCTTCGCGACTTCACTGAACACGACCCGCACCTGGGCGGCTGCGTCTGCGTAAATTTGCATCGGGACGGGCCTGCGGATGGCGCACCGATCCTGCCATCGCTGCGTGTAACCGGCATCCCTGGATCGCGGGGGCCAACGCCGGTGCCTGGTCCGGCGGCGGTCAGTCGATGTCCCTGTGTTTCGCGCCACGGCGCTCCAGGCCCACCTGTTCATAGAGCGCCATGTAGTCGCCGCGCCGGCCCGTCCCAGGGTACAGGTTTCGTCGACATCCCCCGCTCGGACATCCAGCGAGCCCAGGCCTCGCGGCTGCCCGTATGGCAGCGAAGGCGCGGGCGACGGCGCGTCGCTGCAGCGCCAGTCCGGCTGGCGCGCTGGTCGAAGACGAACCCGTTGGCCGGCGGCAAGCGCCGTCGGCACCGGTCACGTCACGCACGGTGTCGGCCAGTCCGCCACAACGGCGCACCAGAGGCAGCGTGCCGTAGCGCAGGCCGTACATCTGCGTCAGCCCGCACGGCTCGAAGCGCGACGGCACCAGGATCACGTCGGCGCCTGCGATCAGCCGATGCGACATCGCTTCGTCGTAGCCGATCTTCACCGCGACCTGGGTCGGATACTCGGTCACCGCGCGCTGCAGGGCCGCCTCCAGCGCCGGCTCGCCGCTGCCGAGCACGGCGAGCTGACCGTTGTGTCGCGCCAGCTCGGGCAGCGCATCGAGCAGCAGGTCGATGCCCTTCTGGTGCGTCAGCCGGCTGATGATCGTGAACAGCGGCGCATCGATCACCGGCAGCCCGAGCTCGGCCTGCAGCGCGCGCTTGCAGGCGCGCTTGCCGGCCAGCGTGGCGAAGTTGTAGCGCTGCGCGATTTCGGTGTCGGTCGCCGGGTTCCACACCTTGGTGTCGACGCCGTTGAGGATGCCGGTCAGCCGGGCCGCGCGCAGGCGCAGCAGGCCGTCCAGTCCGCAGCCCTGCTCGGCCGTGCGGATCTCCTGCGCATAGGTCGGGCTTACGGTGGTGATGCGATCGGCAAACGCCAGCCCCGCCTTGAGGAAAGACAGCTGGCCGTGGAACTCCATGCCCTCGTAGGTGAGCTGGGTCGGCGCGATGTCCAGCTCGGCGCGTGTCTGCAGCGGAAACAGGCCCTGAAAGGCGAGGTTGTGCACGGTGCACACGGTGCCGGCCGACGGCCCCGGATGCGCGGCCACATAGGCCGGCGCCAGCCCCGCGTGCCAGTCATGCGCGTGCAGCACCGCGGGCACCCACGACGGATCGATCTCGCCGGCCGCCAGATGGGCGCCGACCCAGCCCAGCAAGCCGAACCGCCGGTGGTTGTCGCGCCACTCCTTGCCGTCCGGACCGAGGTAGGGGTTGCCGGGACGCGCGTACAGGTACGGCGCATCGATCACGTAGGCCGCAAGACCGAGCGGCGCCAGACGCCCGCAGCGCACCGTCACGCGGGCAGCACCAAAAGCGGGCCCGCAGTGAAACACCGTACGTGCCTCCTGCAGCGCGCCGAGGATCGGCGCCAGACCCGGCAGCAGCAGCCGCACATCGGCGCCCGCCTCGGCCAGCGCCACCGGCAATGCACCAACCACGTCGGCCAGGCCGCCGGTCTTGACCAGCGGGTAGATCTCGCTTGCGGCGTGCAGAACGCGCATGGTCGGCGGCCCGCGCGCGATCAGGCCAGCTTGCGCAGCATGTCGGCAGTGATCAGCGTGATGCCGTTGGGGGTGCGATGAAAGCGTCGCGCATCCTCGGCGGCATCCTCGCCCACCACCATGCCGTCCGGGATCCGGCAGCCGTGGTCGATCACGGCGTGCGAGATCCGCGCATGGCGGCCGATCTCCACGCTCGGCAGCAGCACCGACCACTCGACCTTCGAAAAGGAGTGCACGCGGCAGCTCGAGAACAGCAGCGAGCGGTTCAGGGAGCCCGAGATGATGCAGCCGCCGGAGACCATCGACTCCACCGCCGAGCCGCGCCGGTCACCGGCGTTGTGCACGAACTTGGCTGGCGGCAACTGCTCCTGGAAAGTGGAGATCGGCCACGAGCGGTCGTACAGGTTCAGCGACGGCTCGGTGGCGGTGAGGTCGATGTTGGCCTCCCAGTACGCGTCGATGGTGCCGACGTCGCGCCAGTAGTGCTCCTTGCCCGGTTCGGTCATGACGCAGCTCAGGCTGAACGGGTGTGCCACCGCAACCCGGTTGCGCACCGCCGCCGGGATGATGTTCTTGCCGAAGTCGTGGTCGGACTTCTCGTCGGCGGCGTCGCGCGCCAGTTCGTCGTACAGGTACTTGGCGTTGAAAATATAGATGCCCATGCTCGCCAGCGAGCGGTCGGGCTTGCCTGGCATCGACGGCGGATCGGCCGGCTTCTCGACGAAGTCGATGACGCGCCGGCTCGGGTCGATCGCCATCACGCCAAAGGCGCTGGCATCGGCACGCGGCACCTCGATGCAGCCGACCGTCACCTGCGCGCCGCGCTCCACGTGGTCGGCCAGCATCAGCGCGTAGTTCATCTTGTAGACGTGGTCGCCGGCCAGAACCAAGACGTACTCCGGCGCGTAGCTGTCGATGATGTCGATGTTCTGGAACACGGCGTCGGCCGTGCCGCGATACCACGACAGCTCGTCGGTGCGCTGCTGCGCGGGCAGCAGGTCGCAGAACTCGTTCATCTCGCTGCGCAGGAAGCCCCAGCCGCGCTGCAGGTGGCGCAGCAGGCTGTGCGACTTGTACTGCGTGAGCACCGCGATGCGCCGGATGCCCGAGTTCAGGCAGTTCGACAGCGTGAAGTCGATGATGCGGAACTTGCCCGCGAAGTACACCGCCGGCTTGGCGCGCACGTCGGTCAGGTTGCCGAGGCGGCTGCCGCGTCCGCCTGCCAGCACCAGCGCGATCGCGCGCTTCGGTAGTTCGAGGTTGCGCGCGAGGGTATGGATGTTCATCGAAGCTCCTGCCGACGAAGGCTCGGTATCAGTGTGGACCCGCCCCGCGCGCTCGGCGCACCGGGCCAAAGGGCTTAAGCACGGCGTGTGATCTCCGTCAGACGGCTGCGCGGTCGGAGCAACCCGACAGGTCGCCTCGGCGCCACACCTGCGGGGCGCCGGCGCGGTGCGGCCGCGCCCGCACCGGCAAAAGACAAGGCAAAGGCTGCCTGTACGCGGGATTCTGTCGAAGCGGGCCGCTTGCGCGGCGCCGCCGTGGCGACCATTCCTCTAGGCCGGCGCTCGCGCGCCGGCTCAAGCCACCTACCCGCAGCCTCGCCGAGCCGGGTCGAAGGCTGCCTATTTGGTGTTGCTCCCCGTAGAGATTGCCCGTTTCACCCGAACTGAATCGGCTCGTCTCTGTTGCTCTGATCCTCGCCTCGCGGCGGGCAGGCGTTACCTGCTACGGTGCCCTGCGGAGTCCCGACGTTCCTCGTGACGTTGCCGTCACGCGGTCGCCCGGCAACCTTTGCGGCCAGCATTGTAGTGAGCCCGCGCCGCTTGCATCATCCGCAGCAACCCGATCGACACGAAAGGCCCGGCGATGCCACTGCACCAGCGCAGCCACCCCATCCACGCGGCGCTGCGCGTGGCCGCGCCCGCGCTGCTGTTGCTGTTCACGAGCCTGGCGGAGGCGCTGCTGCGCTGGCGCTGGGAGCGCCTGTGAGACATCCTGGGTCAACCTTTCTGCGCGGAGGCGAGCGCGAGGGCGCCGCCGTGAAGGCTTGGGTCGTAGGGTTTGCGGTCGATCCAGGCGCGCCAGATGACGCGCAGCCAGGCGCGCGCCAGGATGCGGATGGCATGGGGGTGATCGCAGCCGCGGCCTCGCGCGGCTTGGTAGAGGCTGCGAGCCCAGTCGTTGGCGTGGCGCGAGTTGTCGGCCAAGCAGGTGATGGCTTGGCGCAACCGGTGGTTGCACGCCCAGCGGAAGGCCACGCTGCGGGTCTTGCCGGACTGATACGTCACGGGCACGGTGCCTGCTTCAGCGGCCAGCAGATCGGCGTTGGGGAAGCGCTCTCGCACGTCGCCCAGCTCGGCCAGGATCTGGGCGGCGCAGACTTGGCCGGCGCGGGGAAGGACATCATCAGCAGGCCATCGGGCAGCGCATGCATGAACTGTTCGATGTGGCGCGTGAGACCCGCGATCTGAGTCACGATGGGCACGAGCACGGCGACTTGCGCACGCACGACCTCGGCCATGGCCCGCTCGGTTTGCTCGCCCGCGCGGCCGCTGGCTGCGGCGCGCAACCGCGCCAGCAAGTCAGCCGCGCTGCGCCGACCGCTGTAGTGCTGGGCCTTGCAGAAGCGCTGCAACTGCGCTTCGGTGAGTCGCTGGGCGCAACTGGGCGACGGATAGCGGCGCAGGAACGCCAAACCGATGGGCGAGGCCACGTCTGCAAAGATCGCCGCTGCGCCGGGCCAGAAGGCCTGCAGCGTGCTGGTGAGCTGGTTGGCCGCGGCCACGCGCGCGGCGACAAGATCGTCGCGCGAGCGCACCAGCGCACGCAGCGCGCAGATGGCGTCGGACTGCTGAGCCAGTGCGCGCCAGCGGTGGCCGTCGGTGCGCAGCAGGTCGGCCAGCAGGTAGGCATCGCTGGCGTCGCTCTTGGCGCCGTGGCTGCGGTAGCGAGGGCGACTGGCCTTGACCGCGTTGGGGTGGATCGGGAACACCTCGTGGCCGGCGTCCACGAGTGCGTCGACGATCAGCCCCGAGGGTCGCTCGATGGCGATGCGCAGGCGTTGGCCCCAGCGCGCCAGTCGGCGCATCAAATCGGCCAAGCCGTCGCGATCATGGGCGACCTCGAAGCGCTCGAGGACCGAGCCGGCGGCATCGATGATGCACACCGCGTGCGTGTGCACGGCCCAGTCCAGCCCGACAAAGACATCGTTGCTCATGGACAGACTCCTTGGGGTTGCGGTATGACTACCCGTGTCGGAAGGCGCGGCGGGGAGCTCATAAACAGGCGCTCCAGCTGGGTTGGCGTGGCGCTACATCTTGGGGCCCGTCGTGGCCTTCCGGCACCCTGTGGGCTGCGGGTCTCACAGGGGCCTTGCAAAGGCAAGCGCACCAGGCAGTCACCGCAGGGGCACGGAAGTCGGTGGACACCCTCGGCGGCAACGCACCGAGCTGTCAAGAAGCCCGCACCCAAAGCGCAGCGCGTTGAACACGGGTTGACCACCGGGTGCTTCGCAGTTGTGGACAACCCGCCTCCCGGCCTGAGAAGGGCCAGTCGGGTTGTCCACAACCAAGCCCGGTGGACAACCCTGCACCGCGCTACTCGATCGGCCCTCATCGGCCGAGAGGTTGCCTTATGAGCGCATCTGCGGACCGTTTCTGCCCGCCGACATGCCGCCGGCGTCGATCGCGTCCTGGCACCGCGCGCTCGACTGGCACACGCCACTGGCCGTGGCCGGCGCCGCCGCGCTTGTGCTGCTGGCGCTGTGGATCGGCCTGTGCAGTGGCCGCGCCACGACGGTCAAGCGGGCGCGCGACGACTAGACACGGTGCGCGACGCCGCCGAGTTCGGCCAGCTTCGCCAGCAGTCGCTCGGCCATTTTCGACACCGGCAGCACTTCGTCGACCGCGCCGACGGCAATCGCCTCTTTCGGCATGCCGAACACGACGCAGCTGGCTTCGTCCTGTGCCAGGTTGAAGGCGCCGGCCTGCTTCATCTCGAGCATCGCGGTGGCGCCGTCCTTGCCCATGCCGGTCAGCATCACGCCCAGCACGTTCGGGCCGGCCAGTTGCGCGGCCGACTTGAACAGCACCTCGACCGAGGGACGATGCCGGTTCACCGGCGGCCCGTCGTCGAGCGCCACCAGGTAATTGGCACCGCTGCGCGCCAGCTTCAGGTGGCGATCGCCGGGTGCGATATAGGCGTGGCCCGGCAGCACGCGCTCGCCGTCGACCGCCTCGGTGACAGTGATCTTGCACAGCGAGTCCAGGCGCTGCGCGAAGCTCTTGGTGAAGCCGGGCGGCATGTGCTGCGTGATCAGCACCGCCGGCGAATCGGGCGGCAGGCGCGTCAGCACCTCGCGGATCGCCTCGGTGCCGCCGGTGGAGGCGCCGATGATGATCAGCTTCTCGGTCGACACGCGCGAGTAGCTGCCCACGGGCTTCGGCACCGCCGGAGCGAACGCATGGCCGGCGCTCGTGCCGGACGCGGCCGCCGCCGGCACCGCAGCCACGTGCCGGTGCATGCGCGCACGCGACGCGACGCGGATCTTCTCGCAGATATCGCGCCCCAGGTCGTTCAGGCCGGAGGCGATGCCCAGCTTGGGCTTGGCGACGAAGTCGATCGCGCCCAGTTCGAGGGCGCGGATGGTGGTCTCGGCGCCGCGTTCGGTAAGCGTGGACACCATCACCACCGGCGTGGGCCGCAGCCGCATCAGGCGCTCGAGGAAGTCGAGCCCGTCCATTTTCGGCATCTCGACGTCCAGCGTCAGCACGTCGGGATTCATCGCGCGGATCATCTCGCGCGCCACCAGCGGATCGGGCGCCGCGCCGATCGCCTCCATGTCCGGCTGCTTGTTGATGATCTCCATCAGCAGGCTGCGCACCAGCGCGGAATCATCGATCACCAGCACACGTGTCTTGGTCATTGGCCTCTCCTACACCGCTCGGCATTCGCGCTGGCGCGCCGAAGTCATCCGCACCCGCCGTGCAGCGACGCCGCCGGTTTCCCTCGGTTCGATCGCGCGCCCACGGGTACGCACGTTGGCACGCCTAGAAGAGTTCGACATCGCCCGCGACCGGCTTCTTGGTCAGCGACGCCGAATAGTTCTGCTCTTCGGCGATCAGCGCGGAGTCGGCCTGCTTCAGGTGCTTGCACAGCGCGCGCCCGGAGTACGGAAAGAACGCCACGCGCCGCGGATGCACGTCTTTCAGGTCTTGCGACACCACGCGGATGCCCTCGGTGCCGAGGAAGCGCAGCACGAACTCGGCGTTGCGCGTGCCCACCGTGATGGTGGTGAAATTCTTCATCACGTGGCCGCCGCCGAACACCTTGGCCTCGAGCGAGCTCTTGCGTGCGCCGCGCTTGAGCAGTTCGTTGATCAACTGCTCCATCGCGAACACGCCGTAGCGGCCGGACTCCGACATCGGATCGGTGCCAGCGCCGCCGGATACGCCCTCGCCCGGCAGCAGGAAGTGGTTCATCCCGCCGATCTTCAGCTTCGGGTCCCAGATGCAGGCCGACACACACGAGCCGAGCACCGTCGACAACACCACGTCATCCGCGGCCACGAAGAACTCGCCCGGCAGGACCTTGACCGCGTGCTTGCCAAAGTCGCGCTCGAAGTAGAACGAGCGCGCCTCGCCGGCGGTACCGGTGCCGCGCGGGCGGGGCAGGTCGGCCGTCGCGTGCTTCGCGTTCATATGCGCTCGTAGACCGTCTTTCCGCGCAGCGCGAAATGCTCGCGATGGTCGGTGAAGTTCTCGGAATGCCCGATGAACAGCAGGCCGCCCGGGCGCAGCACCTGGGCGAAGCGGTCGAGGATCTGGCGCTGGGTGGGCTTGTCGAAGTAGATCATCACGTTGCGGCAGAAGATCACGTCCAGCGTCGGCGCGAACGAGCGCAGCGCGGGCCAGCTTGCCTCCAGCAGGTTCAGCGGCGCGAAGTTGATCAGCCTGGGCAGGTCGGGCTTGACGCGCACCATGCCGTCGTTGGCGCCGGTGCCCCGCAGGAAGAACTTCTTCAGGCGCTCCTCGCCGCACTGGCGGGCCGAGTCCAGGCGGTAGACGCCGCGGCTGCCAGTCGCCAGCACGTTAGTGTCGATGTCGGTAGCCAGCAGGCGCGCGCCGGTGGCAGGGCCGAGCGCCTCGAGCATCGTCATCGCGATCGAGTACGGCTCCTCGCCGGTCGAGGCGGCCGAGCACCACAGCTTCAGCGTGTTGCCGCTGCCCTGCGCGCGCAGGAACTCGGCCAGCACCGGAAAGTGATGCGGCTCGCGGAAGAATGCCGTCAGATTGGTGGTCAGGGCGTTGACGAATTCCTGCGCTTCGCGCGCATCGAACGCGGTATCGCTTTCCAGCCGGTCGAGGTAGCCGGCGAAGCTGCCAATGCCGAGCGTGCGCAGCCGGCGCGACAGCCGGCTGTAGACCATGTTCTGCTTGCTTTCGTTCAGGCTGATGCCGGCGCGGCCGTAGATCAGCTTGCGCACGCGCTCGAAGTCAGCCCGGGTGAAGGCGTACTCGCGCGTCGCGTCGGACGGCGACGCAAGGGATGTCTCGAAGCTGTCTCGTGCGCCCATCGGTGCGGTCAGGAAGGCCGAGCGGGCGCAGACTAAGCTCGGCCGGCAAGTCGGGGTCTATGGCCTTGGATGATCCGGGACCGGCCCCCCGTTGAATGGGGGATAAGCCGGTCATGGCCCGCCATTTCAATGCGGTTCAGTCGCCACCCGGCCCGACGCGCGGCCGCGGTCTGAGCTAGACGGCCAGCTTGAAACCCGCGGCCGCCCGGGCCAAGCGATCGGCCTGCTGCCGCATGCTTTCAGCCGCGGCGCCGGACTGCTCGACCAGCGCCGCGTTTTGCTGCGTCATCTGATCAAGCTCGGTGACCGTGCGGCTGACTTCGCCCAGACCGCCGGACTGCTCGACGGTCGCGCGCGATCTCGCCGATCAGGTCGGTCATCTGCCGCACCTGGACCACGACCTGCTGCATGGTTGCGCCCGCGGTCTGCACTGATTGCGCACCGGTCTGGACCTGCCGCGCACTTCGCCCGCTGGTCGCGCGCCGGCGTGTGGCAGGCGGTGTTCGCCGCGCTGGCCAAGGATGCCGATTTTCGCGAAGCGATGATCGACTCGACCATCGTGCGCGCCCACCAGCATGCGGCTGGGGCCCAAAAAAAACCGGTGCGCAAGCGCTCGGCCGCTCGCGCGGGGGACTGACGAGCAAGATCCACGTGATCGCCGATCGGCGCGGTCGTCCGGCGCGCGGCAGCCTGACCGCCGGGCAGGTCAACGACGTGACGCAGGCGCTGCCGTTGCTGGCCGGAGTGGATCTGGGCGCTCTGATCGGCGACAAGGCCTACGACAGCGATGCCGTGCTCGCGCACATGCATACCATCGGCGCGCGTGCCGTGATTCCACCTCGCTGCACCCGCCTGCATCAACGTCGCTACTCCCGCAAAGCCTATCGGCGCCGCAACCTGATCGAACGCTGCTTCTGTCGCCTCAAGCAGTTCCGCCGCATCGCCACCCGCTACGAGAAACTGGCTGAACGCTTCGTCTCGTTCGTCAGCCTCGTGGCAGCGCTCTGCTGGTTGGCTTGAATGTCAACAGGCCCTAGCAGGCTGTTGAAAAGTGCATGAATCCGAGGCTTTCGAGGCGGCGTGCAAGCGCGAGTGGATGGTTATCGGGGTTCTTGACTTCCTGGGGTGCCACTTTCGAAGCCTGCGTGAACTCGTTTGATGCCCTCGGGCCTTGGTTTGTCGACCTACGGACGGACTGCGCCGGTCTACGGCGGCGCCAGCTTGGCGATGCGCATCAGGTTCAGTGCGCAGCCGGCCAGCACGAAGGTCATCTCGACGCGTGCCCGGCCGCGCACCTTCACCTTCTTCGTGCCGCCGATCGTGTGCAGCCAGCCGAAGCACTCCTCGATGCGCTTGCGCAGCCGCTGCGAGACCGCGTAGCCCTTCGATCCGGTGGTGCGGCCGTCCATGCCCGGCAGCCGACGACCCTCGATCAGCGCGATGTGCGGCTCGATGCCGCGGCCGCGCAGTCCCTCGACGAAGCCGCGCTGGCAGTAGCCCTTGTCGGCGCCGAGCGAGTCGGGCTCGATCCCCTGTCGCTTCTGCTCGGCCAGCAGCGCCTCGGCCGCCTTGACCTCGGCATTGTCGTTCGGCGGGGTCACGGCCAAGCCCAGCACCAGGCCGTTGCGGTTCTCCATCAGCGCGTGGCCGGCATAGGCCAGGCGGCTTTCCCGGCCCTTGCCCTTGCGCGCCAGCTGCGCCTCGGCATCGGTGGTGCTGGCATGGGTGTCGTTGCGCCGCCGCTGGCCCTTGAAATCGACCGCGGGATTGCCGCCGCCCACACCGCCGTCGCCGCCGTCCTTCGGCCGCACGCTCTTCATGCTGGCCCAGGCGTCGATCAGGGTGCCGTCGACACTGAAGTGCTCGTCGCTGACCAGGCCCTTGCGCCGCGCCATGCGCACGATCATGCCCAGAAAGCGGGGGGCCACCCGATGCGCCAGCAGCCGCTGCCGGTTCTTGCTGAAGGTGGAGTGATCGAAGACGGCGTCATCGATGCCCATCGCCAGGAACCAGCGAAACAGCAGGTTGTACTCGAGCATCTCGCAAAACAACCGCTCCGAGCGCACCGAGTACAGCGCCATCAACAGCGAGCTCTTCAGCAGCGTCTCCGGCGGCACCGACAGCCGGCCGCCGTCGGCGTACATCTGATTGAACACCCGGCTCATCCGCCGCAGCGCTTCATCGGCATAGATCCGGATCGCCCGCAGCGGATGACCGGCCGGCACCCGCGCCTCCGGCGAGACGTAGCTGAACAGCCCCTCCTGATTGCTCTCGAATCCGCGCATCACCTATCCCCGACCAGAAAAACCATGCCTTCGAGAGCGATCAAGACGAATGGTTCCTATGGTCGAATTTCAATAGCCTGCTAGTCGCAGTGGGCGGGTGCGCGTGCGCGCCCGGGTACGGGGCAAGTGCAGCGACGCGCCGATGCTCGCTTGCCGGTGATCGCTTGCCGGTAATCGCAGGCCAGGGCGGGCCGCTGCGCGATGCGTGTGTCAGCCGGCGCGGCTCGTGGCGTCGCGCACGAACTCGTGCTGCTCATCGGTGAGGTGGTCGAACTTCAGGCCGCAGGCGCAGGGGCCGTCCGGCGCATCGGCCGACATCGGCCGCACCGAGCGCACCTCGGCCGCGAACATGGCCGAGGGCGCGTCCTCGCCTTCACCCGCGCTGACGCGCAGCGTCATCCGCGTGCCCGGACCGCCCGGTGAACTCGGCGCCTGCATGCGCGCACCGCGCGAACTGATGTCGCGCAGGCGCACTGCGAGATCGCCTTCGCGCCCTTCGATGGTCGCCACCGCCGGCAGGTCGACCGACACGCGCGGTTCGGCGCGCAGCGTCAGCGCGCGTACTGCGGCGGGGTAGTCCAGGTGCAGATAGGGAAAACTGGCGCCGAACACGCGCTGCACGGTGCTCGCGAACTCGGCGACGTCGGTGCCGGTGAACAGGCGCACGGTGACAGTGTCGCCCATCACCAGCGGCACCGGCGCGCCGTTGTCGACCACCCGCCGCACGATCAGGAACTCGCTTTCGATCCAGCCGACCAGCGACGAAGTGAAGGCCTTGCCCTGCGCATAGCGGGGCACCAGCAGTTGCAGGTGTTCGCCCACCCGCGCCTGCAGCGCGGCAAACGGGATCTTCCGCTCGCTGCGTGCGGCCGGAGGCAAATCGGTCGTGTCAGTGCTCATTGGCCGGGATTCTAGGCATGCATTCACGGGTTTCCCCGCGAGGTTGCTTGGACGTACCCCCGCTTTTCGACGCTTTTAGTGACTGCGGTCGGCACGCAAACCTGCCGACAAGGCCGGCGTGCCGGGCGCGCTTGCATGAAGGTGCACACGCAGCCGGCCGAGGCCGGTGGCCCGGTGCGAGGCACCGGCCGATGCCCGCTACAGCGTGATCGACAGCACGGCCGCCGTGGCGTCGTCGGGATCGGGCGCCACCGTGAAGCCAAGCAATCGGGCGAGCGATTTCATCGACGCGTTGGTGGCCATCGTCACGCCGTTGACCTACCGCACGCCGGCCTGGCGCGCCACCGCCAGCAGGCGCGACAGCAGCCGGTCGCCGATGCCCTGCCGGTGCCAGGCATCGCCCACCACCATCGCGAACTCGCAGGCGCTGCCGTCGGCGCTCTTCTTGATCCGCGCTACGCCCACGATCTTCTCCGCGCCGCCGTCGCGCGTGGCCGCCAGCAGCGCGATCTCGCGCCTCACGTCGAAGCGCACCAGCCGCTCCAGTTCGCCCTGCAGCAGGCCGCGTTGCGAGAAGTTGCGTTCGTAGCGCGTCTGCGGCGACAGCGACTGCATGAAGTGCACGTCGCGCCGGGCATCGTCGGCACCCACCGGCCGGATGTACAGCGGCACGCCGGCACGCGAGGTCCAGCGCTCGATGACTTCGGGCGCGGGGCGGTCGAGGGTGGGGGTGTCGGTCAGGGCAGGAACGGCAGGGGCGCTGGTAACTGGCTCGCGCACCGATTATCGGCAAGCAGCCATGCGGCCCGATGACATCAGCTAGGCAAAGGGCTCGAATCCCGAGCGGCTTCTAGCCAATCGGCGCGACCTGTCGCCATGCCCTACGATGTCCGTCGTTCACGCTCCAGCGCAGCGCACCGTTGAGCCAGGCATCGCTGCGATCGTCGCCGAAGACCTCGGCCATCGCATCTACCGGGCCGAGCCCGGTGCGCTCGACCGCTGCGGAGAACAGCGTGCGGTCAAGCCGCTCGCGCTCGCTGCGCGTGGCGCCCAGGTTGGCGTGCAGCAGCCAGGGGCCGATCGGCTGCGTGGCAACCAGCCGGATCTCGGTGGTCTCGTGGCGCAGGCTGCCGCCCGCGGGCCGATCGGCACCCAGCGCCCAGGCGATCACGATTCCGGCCTGCTCGTCGGTGAGCGGGCGCAGCGCGGTCTTGCCCACCAGCGCCAGCGCCTCGGTGCGCTCCCCGTCGCTGCGCGCCTGTCCTCCCAGCAGCGCGACCTGGCTGGCGAAGCCGATGCCGCAGCCGAGCTGGGCGGTGGCGCCGCGCACGGACGGCGCATCTGGCTCGTGCAGGCGACTGCCCACCAGCTCGACTTCGCAATCGCGACGATCGAGCACGCCAGCATCCTCGGTCTGCAGCGGCCGGCCGGCCTGCACCGGGCTCATGGCAAGAACCAGAAGCAAGCCCGCCGCGCGGCGGGCCAACGAATCAAGCGGGCGTTTCCTGGATGCGGATCTTGCCCGATGCCTGACGGGAGCGCCGCCGGCAGCGCGAACCCAGACCGGCTTGATCGCCGACGTGGATCAGAACTCTTTCCAGTCGGCGTCGGCGACACGCGCCGTGGCCGGCGCGCGGGCCGCCGTGGGATGCTTGAGCGTCTGCGCTACGGGCTGCTGCATCCGGCGCGACGCGGCCGGCCGGGATGCATTCGAGAGTCGCGCAGGCGTTGCCGCAGGTGCGGGCGCCGATGACACGGGCGCCACCGCGGCCGCATGCGCCGTCGCCGCCAGCCGGAACACGGACACGGTGCTGGCGAGGCGCGCGGCCTGCTCCTTTAGGCTCTCGGCCGCCGCCGCACTCTGCTCGACCAGCGCGGCGTTCTGCTGCGTCATCTGATCGAGCTGCGTGACGGCCTGATTGACCTGCCCGATGCCGTTGCTCTGCTCCAGCGTGGAACTGGTGATCTCGCCGATCAGGTCCGTGACCCGCTTCACCTGGGCCACGATCTCGTCCATCGTGGTGCCCGCTTCGTTGACCAGGCGCGAACCGTTCTCGACCCTCTCCACGCTGGTGGAGATCAGGCCCTTGATCTCGCGCGCGGCCTGCGCGCTCCTCTGCGCCAGGTTGCGCACCTCGCTCGCGACCACCGCGAAGCCGCGTCCCTGCTCGCCAGCCCGAGCGGCTTCCACCGCCGCATTCAGCGCGAGGATGTTGGTCTGGAAGGCGATGCCGTCGATCACGCCGATGATGTCGGCGATCTTCCTGCTGCTGGCGCTGATCTCGTCCATGGTGCTGACCACCTGGCCGACCACCACGCCCCCCTTGGCGGCGACGGTAGTGGCGGCGGTCGCCAGCTGATTGGCCTGGCGCGCCGCGTCGGCGTTCTGCTTGACGCTGCTCGTCATCTGCTCCATCGAGGCCGCGGTCTGCTGCAGGTTGCTGGCCTGCTGCTCGGTGCGGCTGCTCAGGTCGGCGTTGCCCTGCGCGATCTCGCGGCTGGCGGTCGTGACGGATTCCACCGACTCGCGCACTTCACTGACGGTGCCGGCGATGCGGCCGAGCAGGTCCTGGTAGGTGCGCGCGATCGGCGTCGTCACCGTGGTGTGGGCGGCGGCGCCGAGCTCGATCTCGCCGTTCGCGCGCAACGTGGCGGCAGCCATCGCCTCCAGCTCGACGTTCTGCGTCATGTCGCGCCGGATCCAGACGGCGAGCGTCATCAGCGACGCCGATTGCACGACTACGTAGCCGGCGTGCGCGATCACCCGCGCGATGCTCGGCTCCGCGAAGCAGTAGACGCCGACGCCGTTCATCTGCAGCGCGGCGAACAGCACGTGGTGGCCGGCAATCGTCACCGCCGCGGCTGCGATCGGACGCCAGTCGCGATACACCAGCAGCAGCGAGGTCAGCACGAACACGCCGAAGTGCAGTTCGCTCGTGCCACGCGCCAGATGGATGTGCAGGCCGACCATCGCCATCAACGCGACCCCGGCGGCACAGCGCGTCAGCACCGAGCCCGGCGCCATCATCGCCAGCAGCGTGAATCCGACGGCGATCAGGCCGCCGACGACCAACGCGAGTCCGACACCGCCGTAGTACGCGCCCAGGCCCGCAGCCGCGACCGCGCAGGCCCAGACCAAGGCCAGAATCAGTCGGTCGGCTGTCCGGCTCGCGCTGTCCAGGGCTTGCTGATGCATCGACATCAAATCACTCCGTCGGGTTTACAGCGCGCGACTGATCCCGGTCGGCGCTGATAGGTATGGATCGCCGTAGCGGCTGGCGCGCGCTGCTCATGCGCACCGCGCGCACATCCGACCGGCTCAGGCCGCCATCGACGTATTGACCAGCGCCATGTCGGCCGAGCTCATCAGCTTCTCGATGTCGACCAGGATCAGCATGCGGTCGGCGCGCGCATCGGACTCCTCGGCGCTCTTCTCGCCGCCCGACTTCACGCTGCCGATGCCGGTGATGTAGCTCGCATCCAGCATCGAGTTGAACTCTGGCGCCGGGCGGATCTGCTCGGCGGCGAGTTCAAGCACGTCGCTCACCGAGTCGACCACCGCGCCGACCACGCGATTGGCCACGTTCAGGATGATGACCACGGTGAAGCTGTCGTACTTCGCCTCGCCCAGGTTGAACTTCAGGCGCAGGTCGACGATCGGCACGATCACGCCGCGCAGGTTGATCACGCCCTTGATGAAGGCCGGCGCGTTGGCGATGCGGGTCACCGTGTCGTAGCCGCGGATCTCCTGCACCTTGAGGATGTCGATGCCGTACTCCTCCGAGCCCAGCTTGAAGGTCAGGAATTCCTGCGCCCGCGCCTGAACTTCTTTGGCGAAGGCAGTCTCGATCATCATGCCCATGAATCGGTCCTTTGGCGTTTGTCAGCCGGCGCAATTCGGCGTCGGTCGTTGATTGGTTGGCGGTCGGGCGCAGCTGTCGACAGCATTGTCCGCAGGCGGCCGCGCATCGATGGCGCAAGAAGGGGGCGAACGCGCTGGCTTATTGCAGCGGATCGCGCAGCGGACCGGCGCGGTGCGCCCGTCCTTTGCAGACGATCAGAATTCCTTCCAGTCGCCGTTGGCGTCGTCGCTCTTGCGCCGGGCCGGGCCCGGGTCGGGGCGCGGCGCCGGCTTCGGTGCGGCCTTGCCCGCAGCCTTCAGCGGGGCGGGCGCCTTCGGCGCCGGGGTGGCCTTGGCGACGATCGCACTGCGGCTGGCGGCCTGCGCGTCGGCAATGACCTGCTGTGTCTCGCTGCGGCTGAGCTTGAAGATGGCGACCGCCTTGGCCAGCTTGTCGGCCTGCTCCTTGAGGCTCTCGGCCGCCGCCGCGCTCTGCTCGACCAGGGCTGCGTTCTGCTGCGTCATCTGATCGAGCTGCGTCACCGCCTGGTTGACCTGCCCGATGCCGTTGCTCTGCTCCAGCGTTGAACTGGTGATCTCGCCGATCAGGTCCGTGACCCGCTTGACCTGCTGCACGATGTCGCTCATGGTCTGGCCGGCATCGTTGACCAGCCTGGAGCCGGTCTCGACCTTCTCGACGCTTTCACCGATCAGGCTCTTGATCTCGCGTGCGGCTTGCGCGCTGCGCTGGGCCAGATTGCGCACCTCGCCGGCCACCACCGCAAAGCCACGACCCTGCTCACCGGCACGGGCCGCTTCGACCGCGGCATTGAGCGCCAGGATGTTGGTCTGGAAGGCAATGCCGTCGATGACGCCGATGATGTCGGCAATCTTTCTGCTGCTGGCGCTGATCTGGTCCATGGTGCTGACCACTTCACCGACCACGGCCCCGCCCTTGGCGGCAACCTGCGAGGCACTGGCCGCGAGCTGATTGGCCTGCCGCGCTGCGTCGGCGTTCTGCTTGACCGCGCTCGTCATCTGCTCCATCGAGGCGGCCGTCTGCTGCAGATTGCTGGCCTGCTGCTCGGTGCGTGAACTCAGATCGGCGTTGCCTTGCGCAATCTCGCGGCTGGCCACCGTGACCGACTCGGTCGATGCACGTACCGAGCCGACCGTACGCGCGAGCGCCTGCTGCATCACGCTCAGTGCCGCCAGCAGGCTGTGCTCGTCTCCGGGGCGCAGCGCAATGTGCGTGGTCAGGTCGCCCTCGGCCACCGCCCGCGTAACCGCCAGCGCAACGCGCGGCTCGCCGCCCAGCTGCTTTACGAGCCGGCGCACGATCACGGTTGCCAGCGTGGCGCCCAGCAGCAGCGCCAGCGGCAGCAGAATGAACAGCATCAGCTGCACGCGCTCAAACACGGCGCCGGAAGCCTGCGCCGCAGCCTCGCCGCCCTTGTTGTTGAACGCGAGCAGCGCATTGACCGCGCCAGTGGCTTCGTCGAACGCCATGCTGGAGGCGCCATCGGCGATATCGGCGGCGTCGGCCTGCTTCTTCTCGCGGCCGAGCTGGATCACGCGCTGCTGGCCGGCGCGATAGGCGGACCAGGCCTTGCCGAATTTGTCGAACAGCGCCTGCTCCTCCGCGCCGGCAACGCGCGCCTTGTAGGCCTCGGAGAGCGCGCCGACCTGCTGCGCGGCCTCCTTCATCTTGTCTTCGTACTCGGCGTAATAGCTGCTGTCGGTCGTGCGGCTGTGCTTGATCTCGAATTCGCGGGTCTCCACCAGCAGGGCGCGCACGTCGGACAGTTCGCCCACGCCCTTGAGCCACTTCTGCGCCAGCGCATCAGCCTGCGCATCCACGCTGCGCAGGCCCAGCACGGCGACCACGCCGAGCACGGTGGTCAGCAGCAGCACGACGAAGAACGCGCCGAAGAGCTGTTGCCCGACGGTCGCGCGGTCCATGAACCTGGTCAGCCTGGCGCTGTGCTTCATGTCAGTGTCCGGAGGATCGAATACGAAGCCGGCCGGCGTCGCCGCCGGCCGCAGTGGACAGCCAGCCGCTTACTTCTTGTGGCCGATGTAGCTGACGCCGATGATCTTGCCGCCGGCATCCTTGATCGGGTTGTAGCAAGCGTCAAAGGCCGTGCCGAGCACGTCGATCGGGCCGCAGTACTGCTGGCCCTTGGTCACGGCTTCGTAAGCGGCGTTGCGCGCGAGCACGGTGCCCACGCCGCGCTTGCCTTCCGGCGTCAGCACGTTGGTGCTCACGCGCACGAACTCGTCGCCGTCCTTGACGAATACGGTCGCGGTGGCGTTGTGCTGCTTGCGTACCGCATCGACCACGTCGAAGTTGTTGTTGATCTTGCGCTCGCCGAAGAACAGCGCCGGCACGGTCTTGCCGGCGACGTTGTCCGTACCCTTGACGGCCGGCGCGCCAATCTTGGACAGGCGCGAGTCGAGGTCGGCGATGGTGGCTTTGGGGTCGTAGGCGTGGGCGACAGTGGCGCCGGCCAGCAGGGCGGCAACAACGGCGACAACGGTGAATTTCATGGCGGCTCCTGGCGCTGGATGAATGAGGTGGTCGACTGACGGCAGCCCATCAGGCCATGATCTTGTCCGGGTCAGATGCTGTGCATTGGCGGAATAAGCGCGGCGTATCCGGTGCAACTCAGGTACGGGACCACGCACCGCATGCGCACAGATCAGCAGCCAGCTCGCCCGCGCAGCGCGCGACCGGGCGACACCTGCCGTTCGCTGGGGGCAACCCGCGGCGCAAGCGGCGGCGCGAACCGCCAACCTCTCAGGCGCGGGCGACGACTTGCGGACGGTGTCGATGCAGGCCAGCGTCGACCGGTGCGTCTAACCGGAACTGCGACACCGCGCGCGTCAGGTCGTCGGCTTGTTCGCGCATTCTCTCTGCCGCGGCCGCGCTTTGCTCGACCAGCGCGGCGTTCTGCTGTGTCATCTGATCGAGCTGCGTGACCGCCTGGTTGACCTGGTTGATGCCGCTGCTTTGCTCCAGCGTGCTGCTGGTGATCTCGCCGATCAGGTCGGCCACCCGCTGCACCTGGGTCACGATCTCGTGCATCGTGGCCCCGGCGTCGTTGACGAGCTGGCTGCCGGTGTCGACCCGCGCCACCGAGTCGTTGATCAGGCTCTTGATCTCGCGCGCGGCCTGGGCACTGCGCTGGGCCAGATTGCGTACCTCACTGGCGACCACGGCGAAACCCCGCCCCTGCTCGCCGGCACGCGCCGCTTCCACCGCGGCATTGAGCGCCAGGATGTTGGTCTGGAAGGCGATGCCGTCGATCACGCCGATGATGTCGGCGATCTTCCTGCTGCTGGCGGTGATCTGGTCCATGGTGCTGACCACTTCACCGACCACGGCGCCGCCCTTGGCGGCGACCTGCGAGGCGCTGGCGGCCAGTTGATTGGCCTGCCGCGCCGACTCGGTGTTGTGATTCACGGTGGCGGTCATCTGCTCCATGCTGGCCGCGGTCTGCTGCAGGTTGCTGGCCTGCTGCTCGGTACGCGCACTCAGATCGGCATTGCCTTGCGCAATCTCGCGACTGGCCACGTGCAGGTGCTCGCTGGCGGTCTGGATCGATCCGAGCGTTGCGCGCAGCGAGGTGACGAGCCGATGCAGAGCGTGCATCACGCTGCCTTCGGGCGCATCCGGCGGCACCACCAAGAGATCGCCGTCGGCGACCGCAGTCAGCGTGATACGCGCGACCGCCGGATCACCGCCGAGTTCGATCCGCGCACAGCGCCGAATCCAGACCGTGAACCCGATGCAGGCCGCCACGCAGATCGCGGTCAGCACGGCGGTCAGTTGCGCGCCGAGGGCCAGATGGCCGGCGATGGCCGCGGCCCCGCTGGCTTGTGCGTGCGTGCCGAGCAGTGACGCGCCGAGCACGACCGCCGAGCCGGCGCCGGCCACCATGAGGGTCGGCACCACCATCGACAGCGTGAGTTTCTGCGTATACGAGAGCATCGCCAAGCCCTACGAGCGGCTGCCGGCGCGCGCCCAGCGCGCCGGACCGCGCCGCTCAACATGGATTGTCCGCAGCGAGGTGCGGACCGATCTTTGGAATAGCGCGACGTGCCGCAGACAACTTGCCTGCCTGCAACGACCGCGCGCGGACGGTCAGTGCCGGGCGCGCTTGACCAGTCCGCCGACGTCGATGATCAGCGCCACGCGGCCATCGCCGAGGATGGTCGCGCCCGAGACATCGGGCACGCGCCGATAGTTGGACTCGAGGTTCTTGACCACGACCTGGTGCTGGCCGAGCAACTCGTCGACCAGCGCGGCCACGCGCTTTCCTTCGGCTTCGACGATCACCATGATCTCGCTGACGCGGCGCGGCTCGCCCGTCGCGTCGAAGCGCGGCACGCAGAACACTTCGTCGAGCGCCACCACCGGCAGGTACTCGTCGCGCACCTTGACCACGCGACCGGTGGCACCGATGGTCTGGATCATGCCGTCCTCGACCTGGAAGCTCTCGACCACGCTCGCCAGCGGCAGGATGTAGGTCTCGTCGCCGATGCCGATCGACATGCCGTCCATGATGGCCAGCGTCAGCGGCAGGCGGATCGACACGCGCGTGCCGTAGCCCTCGGCCGAGTCCAGTTCCGCGCTGCCGCCGAGCGCGGCGATGTTCTTGCGCACCACGTCCATGCCGACGCCGCGGCCGGAGACGTCGCTCAGCGTGTCGGCGGTGGAAAAGCCGGGCTCCCAGATCAGCGCCCAGACCTCGTGGTCGGTCATGTCGTCGCGCACCGCCAGCCCGCGCTCGCGCGCCTTGTTCATGATCTTGTCGCGGTTCAGCCCCGCGCCGTCGTCCTTGACCTCGATCAGGATCGAGCCGCCCTGGTGCGCAGCGCTGAGCGTGATGGTGCCGGTGGCCGGCTTGCCGGCGGCGATGCGCCTGGCCGGCGACTCGACCCCGTGGTCAGCGCTGTTGCGCACTAGGTGCGTCAGCGGATCGGTGATCTTCTCGATCAGGCCCTTGTCGAGTTCGGTGGCCTCGCCCACCATCTTCAGCTCGAGGTCCTTGCCGAGCTTGGTCGCGAGGTCGCGGATCATGCGCGGGAAGCGGTTGAACACGAAGCTCATCGGGATCATGCGGATCGACATCACGCTCTCTTGCAGGTGGCGTGTGTTCCGCTCCAGATCCGCGATCCCGGCCAGCAGTGTCTGATGCTGCACCGGGTCGAACTGCTTGGTCTGCTGCGTGAGCATGGCCTGCGTGATCACGAGCTCGCCGACCAGGTTGATCAGCTGGTCGACCTTCTCGACCGAGACGCGCAGCGTGGTCGACTCGAGGCTGGCGCTGGCGCCGCCGGCCGGCTTGTCGGCCTTGCGTTCGGGTTTGGGCTCGGCCGCCCTGGCCTTCGGATCGGCCTTGGACTGCGCGGCCGGCAGCGAGGCGGGATCGACGAAAAAGCCGAAGCCGTCGCCTTCGACCGCGGAAGAAGATTGCACCTGGCCGCCCGCGTTGCCATCTGCAACGTCGGCCCGGCCAGGCGCGGAAGAGGGGTTGCGGTCGACCGCGCCCGCAGACCACGGCGCGATCGACACGTGTTCCCGGCTCACGTGGAACGAGAACAGCTCGATTAACTCAGAGTCCGGTGACGGCGTGATGACCTTGAACGCGCGAAAGCCCTCGCTGCCATCGCCGTCGACGAGCTTGCCGCCGTCGACCGCCTCGAGCGAGCCGAGCGCCGGAATGTCGCGAAACAGGTCGGCCACGCCGTCGGCGGCGGAGGCGTCCTTCAGCGGGCCGATCTTGATGCACAGCACGCGCTGGCCGGCGGGCACCGCGGCGACGGCATCAGCGGCATCGGCGGCACCGAGTTCCTGGCCGGCGGCCAGCGCCTTGATGCGGGCCACGAGGTCCGCCGTCTCCGGTGCCTCGCCTTCCTTGGTCTGGTGGCGCGCCAGTTGCGCCTTGAGCACGTCGCCCGCCTCCAGCAGCACGTCGACCATGCTGCGCTTGAGCGGCAGCTCGTGCTTGCGCACGCGATCGAGCAGCGTCTCCAGCTCGTGCGTCAGCACGGTCACGTCGGAGAAGCCGAAGGTCGCGGCACCGCCCTTGATCGAGTGGGCCACGCGGAAGATCGCATTCAGCTCGTCGTCGGTGGCGGCCTCGACGTCGATCGCCAGCAGCATCGACTCCATGCTCGCCAGGTTGTCGCCGGCCTCTTCGAAGAACACGGCATAGAACTGCGAGAGGTCGAAGTCGGCCTGCGGCAGGCCCTGGTTGAGCATTTCACCCATCGCGGCCTGCTTACTTGATCACGCGCTTGATGACGTCGAGCAGCTTGCCCGGGTCGAACGGCTTGACCAGCCAGCCGGTGGCGCCGGCGGCCTTGCCCTTGGCCTTCATCTCGTCGCTCGACTCGGTGGTCAGGATCAGGATCGGCGTGCCCGAGTAGCTCGGCAGCCCGCGCAGGCTCTTGACCAGCGTGATGCCGTCCATCTTCGGCATGTTCTGGTCGGTCAGCACGAGGTCGACGTTGGCACCGCGCGCCTTGTCCAGCGCCTCCTGGCCGTCGGCCGCCTCGATCACGTTGTAGCCGGCACCCTTGAGCGTGAAGGCCACCATCTGGCGCATCGACGCCGAGTCGTCCACCGCGAGAATCGATTGCATGTCTAGCTCCGGCCCGCGCCATGCAGGGCGCGGTAGCAGTTGGCAAAGGTCGGGAAGTCCACCCCGGGAACGGGCATCGGCGGCAACGGCAGCCCCTCGGCCGGCGCGCTGGCTTGGGCGGGCGGGACGGCCGATTTAGGCGGGTTGCTGGTTTCGTCTTGCATGGCGCGTCCTCGCGTCAGAACAGATCGATCGAACCGGCGCCCATGCCGTCCTGGCGGACCGGTTGCATGCGCGTCGGTGCGGTCAGGGGGTCGTGCGCTTCCTCGGCCAGGGTCGACAGGGCCTTTTCGAGCTGGGTCAGGCGGCGCTGGGCGTGCTGCGTCAGTTGCGTGGCCATGTCCTGGAACTGCAGCGCGGTCACCGCCGAGCCGATGGCCGAGTTCAGCGCGGCACGCTCCGGCGCCGGCGCCGCCAGCCGTGGCGCGATCGCCGAGACCTGGTTGAAGCTCACCAGCAGCTTGTCGCCGGCGTCGGCGATCAGCGCCGTCAGCCGCGCCAGGTCGCTGGCGATGGCCGCGCACTCGCGCGCCGCCGTGCTGCCGGCGGTCCCAGGCGGGACATTGGAATAGTGATCCACGGTGACGTTTTGTCTGCGTTCATGTCTGCTGTGTCGGTTGCGCCGGGGCGGCCTGCGCGCCGCGACAGGCACGTCCCGCCCGCTGCGCGCTGCCGAGTTCGCACCGGCAACACCGCAGGCCGGCGGCGACTCGCCCCTGATGCGCGGCAAAGTTTGGCCGTCGCACCGCACGCACGAAGGGTCGATAAGCCGGGGCAAACGGCGGCATTCCGCGCCTGGGGGTTGCCCCGGCGCATGCGCGCCCCGGCCGGTCGACCGCGCCCGCCTTCGGCCGCCCGCCGCCAAATCGGCCACAATTGCCGCATGCCTGCCGCCGACGCACCGATCCACCTGCTGGTGGTCGAGGACTCCGAGCTCGACTACGAACTGCTGCAGGCGATCCTGCTGCGCGACCGCGAAACCCTCGGCGGCCGCGTGCGCACCCAGCGCGCCGAGGACGACGCCGGCATGCGCGCCGCCTTCGCGCGCGGCCCGGTGGACGCAGTGATCACCGACCACAACCTGCCGCGCTTCGATTCGTTTGCCGCGCTCAAGGTGAGCAAGGAGATCGACCCCGACCTGCCGGTGATCGTGCTTTCGGGCGAGATGTCCGAGGAACTGGCGGTGGCCAGCCTGCACGCCGGGGCCGACGACTTCATCCTCAAGTCACGCATGTTCCGGCTCGGGCCCGCGCTCAAGCGCAGCCTCGATGCCGCCGATGCGCGGCGCGGCCAGCGCGCCGCCTTTGCTGCGCTGGCCGAGAGCGAGGCGCGGCTGCGCGAGCTCACGCGCCATCTGGAGCGCATCAAGGAAGAAGAGCGGCGCGCACTGGCGCGCGAGGTGCACGACGACATCGGCTCCACCCTCACCGCGCTCAAGTTCGAGCTGGCGCGCCTGGCCAAGGACCTCGGCGAGCGGCCGCTCGCCGCGCCGCGCATCGTGGCGATGCAGGAACTGCTGGCGCACGCGGTGCAGGCCAGCCATCGCATCCAGCACAACCTGCGCCCGCCCGTGCTCGACGCCGGGCTGGTCGAGGCGCTGCAGTGGCAGGCGCGCGGCTTCACCGCGCGCACCGGGGTGCCGGTGCAGTTCGAGACCAACCGCGAGGAGCCGCAGCTGGCGCCCGAGCATGCGGTGGCGTTGTACCGGGTCGGGCAGGAAGCGCTCGCCAATGTCTCCAAGTACGCGCAGGCGCGGCGCGTGTCGATGCAGCTGTTCGCCGCGCCCGACGAGGTGACGCTGGAGATCGCCGACGACGGCGTGGGCTTCGATCCGCAGATGCTCGAGGCCACGCTCGGCTTCGGCCTCAAGAGCCTGGTCGAGCGTGCGCGCGGGCTGGGCGGCTGGGCGGAGATCGCCGCCGCCCCCGGCCGCGGCGTGACCGTGATGTTCTCCATCCCGCCCGGGGTCGCCGCCGACGGCGCCGAACCCGCCGCGCCGGCGCGCACCGCGCCTACCGACTGGATCGACTGACCTTCGCCGCGGAGCCCTACCGATGCCCGTCAACACCATCGTCGTCGACGACCACGCCATCGTCCGGCGCGGCATCGTGCAGATCCTGGCCGAACACCCGGACGTGAAGATCGTCGGCGAAGCGTCCGACTACGCCTCGCTGCGCACCGTGCTGCGCACCCAGGCCGAGGTCGAGCTGCTGGTGATGGACGTCGGCCTGCCCGGCAAGGACGGCATCGACATCCTCAAGTCGCTGCGCGACGAGATGCCCAAGCTGCGCGTGCTGATGGTCAGCATGTATCCCGAAGACCAGTACGCGGTGCGCGCCTTCCGCGCAGGCGCGGCCGGCTACCTGAACAAGGCGAGCGCGCCGGAGAAGCTGATCGAGGCCGTGAGCCAGGTCATCGCCGGCCGCAAGTACGTCACCCCCGAGATCGCGCAGGCGCTGATCGAGAACCTCAACGCGCCGGAAGGCACCGCGCCGCACGAGAAGCTCTCCGATCGCGAGTTCCAGACGCTCAAGCTGATCGCCAGCGGCAAGCGGCTGGCGGACATCGCCGAGGCACTCGCGCTGTCGCCGAAGACGGTGAGCGTGTATCGCGCGCGGATCCTCGAAAAGATGGGGATGGGGAACAACGCGGAGTTGACGCATTACGCGATCAAGCACGGGTTGGTCGAATGACCAACCCGTGCTTGATCGCGTCGCGGCGCTTTGCGCCGCACGCCTCATGCACGATGCAAAGGAGGCTGCTCCGCCGCCCCCTCTGGACTCCCCCATGGCCTGACCTTGGCAATCCACGGTCCGTGCATCGCAGCTGCCTGCAACGGCAAACCAGAGCCGGCCGCCAAAGCTAGAAATCTTCAGGCTTGAGACCCGTGTGCTTCGCGATGCGAGCGAGCATCCGGGGACCGATTTCTTCGCCTTCGTGAAAGGCAAAGACATACTTGGTCCATCCCAGCACGCTCCAGCGTGCGGTGCGAACCAGAGTGGCGTACCGTCCAGCCGATCTTGAGAAGCGCTGCCAGGACGAGGCGCGCCTTCCTAGACGGCCACTGACTCATGCAGCAGTTGGCAACGCGATGTGAATCGCAGTCGGCTTGGCTTCGTGGTGCTCCAGACGATCGGCGATCACCCTGAGCGCCAGAGCCTCGGTCTTTCGAGTCGCCTCTTCGCGCGTGGCGCCGTAACTCATGACGCCAGGCAACTCCAGAACCTCCGTAATCCAGCGGCCGTCTTCCTCTTGCTCGCAGTCGAGGGTGTAGTTCATGACGCGCCTCCGGCATCTTGGTGCAGTCGAGTCTAGCGCCGGGGTCGGCGGCACCGCCGCGAGAACTCTGCGTTGAAAGGGATCAACGCTGGCCCTTGGCTGCCCCCGCCTTTCCGTCCGGATGTGTCATTTCCACGCAGGCGGACCCGGCGCGAGTTGTGTCATTCCCACGCAAGCGGGAAAGCAACTCGCGCAGGGTACGCCTGCGCGGGAACGTCGCCTCTCGCAGGGCGCCCGCTTCCGCGGGCACGACACCTCGCGCTACGCCCGCTCGACCCGATTCTTGCCGGCCCGCTTCGCCCGATACATCGCATCGTCCGCCCGCTGCAGCACGTGCTCCAGCGTCTCGGCTTCGGCCCAGCGGGTGACACCGCCCGAGAAGCTGATCACCCGTGACGCGCCGTCGTGCTGGAACGGGCGCTCGTTCAGTTCGAACTGCACGCGCTCGGTGGCGGCGGTGGCGTCGTCGATGTCGGTCGAGGAGAACAGGATCGCGAACTCCTCGCCGCCGATGCGGGCCACCACGTCGGTCGGCCGCAGCGCGGCCTGCATCACGGTCAGCAGGTGCACCAGTGCGCGGTCGCCGGCCAGATGGCCGAGCGAGTCGTTGAGTTTCTTGAAGTCGTCGACGTCGATCACCGCCAGCGACAGCGGCGTGCCGTAGCGCGCGGCGCGCGCGGTCTCGATGCGGAAGGCCTCCTCCAGGCCGCGCCGGTTCAGCGCGTGCGTCAGCGGGTCCTTCTGCACCAGCGTGGAGACGGTGACCAGTTCCTTCTCGAGCTGCTTGACGCGCTGCTCGTAGGCCTCGACCTTGCGCCGCGCGCCCATCAGTTCGTCGCGCGACTGCTGGATGTCGACCCGCACCATCTGCGTGTCGGCGAGCAGGCCCTTGATCACGCGCGACAGCGTCTCGAAGTCGGTGGCCTTCTCCAGCTCGGCCTGGTAGGCGCCGACCTGGTCGTAGAACTTGCCGGTGGAATTGCCCATGGTGCCGATGCGTTCGATCAGCGTCGACAGCATCTCCTTGAGCGCGAGCTTGGCCTCCTGCAGGCTGCGGCGGGCGCCGGCCTGCTGGCCAATCACCTGCGACAGCCGGGCCTCGGCCTCGGCCAGCTGCTGCGATTGGATCGGCCCCGCCAGCAGCGCGCGGATCGGCTCGAGCTGGCCCGCGAGCCAGGCCTCCTCGGGGCTCAGGCTCTTCATGTTGTCGCACAGCAGGGCGAGCAGGCGCTGCAGGCCGGACTTGACCTTGTGCTCTTCGCCCACCTGGCGCTCGATCACGGCCACCACGTCGACGAAGCGCGGCACCAGCTTGGGGATGTCCGCGTCGGGCAGCACGCGGCCGTGCTGGTGCGCGTACTCGCGCAGCTTGACCTGCGCCGGCGAGCCTTCGCTCACGCCGTGCTCCAGCACGCGCATGGCGCGCAGTGCGACCTGCTTCCAGGCATCGGCGGTGGACTGGGCGGCGGCGACCCGGGCCTGCAGGTCCTGCAGTTCGTTGGGGTTGGCGGCGTAGCGCTGCGCGGCCGGCATCAGGCCGGGAAAGTCGGGCGGCAGCGGCTGGGTGTTGCGCTCGAGCGGATCGCGCTCCTCGGCCGGCGGCGGCTTGGGCAGCGAGGCCATGGCCGGGCCCCACGATTCGACCAGCTTCTGCAGCCGCTTGAGCGCAAGCTCGGGTTCGCTGGCGGCGGCCTCGATCACGCGCGTCACCGCGTCGAGCTTGCGGCCGCGCGTCCAGTTGGCGTGCAGCGCGTCGCTCTGCTTGAGCAGGGCGAGCGCCATCGCCGGCCAGTTGCCGCCGGCGGCGCCGTTGCGGCGCGCCAGCACCTTGTCCAGCGCTTCGCGCACCGCCGGCCACTCGTGCTTGGTGGCCAGCTCCATCAGGCCGTTGGCTTCCTGCGTCGACAGCCGGTTGCTCTTGAGCAGATCGCGCAGCAGTTCGCGCACCACCGCCACCGCCGAGCCCGCACCAGGACGTTGGCCGGCCATCTCGAAGTACACCTCGGCAAAGGTGTCGGGCGTGGGGATCAACTTGCGCTCGGCCAGCGTCTTGAGCGCGCGGCGCGCGATCTCTCCCTGCGAGTGCCGCACGCGGCTGTCGTTCATGTTCATGTCAGACCTTGTCCGGCGCATCTGCGCCCGCATCGCCGCCAGCCGCACGGCCCATCGGTTGCGGCACCAGTCCGCGTTCGCCAGGGCGCGCCTGGCGCTGCAGCAGCGTCTCGAAATCGGCCGGCGGCATCGCCTTCGCGAACAGCCAGCCCTGCATCACGGTGCACCCCTGCCCGGCGAGCCGGCTCATCTGGCCCGCGGTCTCCACGCCCTCGGCCACCACGCGCAGCTTCAGGCTGCGGGCCATGGCGATGATGGCGCCCACGATCGCGGCGTTGTCCTCGCTGTCCTCGAGGTCGTGCACGAAGCTGCGGTCGATCTTCAGGGTGTCGATCGGCAGCCGGCGCAGATAGGCGAGCGACGAGTAGCCGGTGCCGAAGTCGTCGATCGAGATCGACACGCCGAGCTGCTTGAGGTCCTGCAGCAGCGGCAGCGCACGGTCGATGTTGTGCATCAGCACGGTCTCGGTGAGTTCGAGTTCGAGCAGGCCGGGGGCGACCTCGGCGGCACGCAGCGCGTCCTTGACCGGCCCGATCAGGTCGGCGCGCTGCACGTGGCGGCTGGAGATGTTGACCGACACCGGCACCGCGCCGCCGGCTGCTGCGCTCCAGCGCGCGACCTGGCGGCATGCCTCGGCGATCGCCCACACGGTGATGTCGACGATCAGCCCGGTCTCCTCGGCGGCGGCGATGAACTCGGCCGGCGGCACCAGCTCGCCGCCGCGCTGCCAGCGCATCAGCGCCTCGGCACCGACGATGCGGCCGCTGGCCACGTCCAGCTTGGGCTGGTAGTGCAGCACCAGCTCGTTGCGTTCGAGCGCGCGGTGCAGGTCGTTCTCGATCTGCCAGCGGTCGCGCGTCGCCGTGTTCATGCTGTCTTCGTACAGCGCCACGCCGTTGCGGCCACGGTCCTTGACCGCGTACATCGCGATGTCGGCTTTGCGCACCAGCTGGTCGGGGCCATCGCCATGCTGCGGGTAGACCGCGACGCCGATCGAGGCGGTGACGAACACCTCCTGCGAAGCCAGCTGCACCGGCTGCTGCAGCGCGCCCAGCAGGCGCTCGGCGACGCTGCGCACGGCGCCAACGTCGACCACGTCGGTCACCAGGATCGTGAACTCGTCACCGCCGAGGCGCGCCACGCTGTTGCCGTCGGCCGCCGAGCGCGCCACCACGTCGCCGTCGCGCAGCGTCTGGCTCAGTCGCTGGCCGACCTTCTTCAGCAGCTCGTCGCCATCGGAGTGGCCGAGCGTGTCGTTGATGTGCTTGAAGCGGTCGATGTCGATGAACAGCAGCGCCACCAGCGTGCCGTTGTCGGCGGCGCTGGCCAGGGCGCGGTCGAACTGCTCGCGGAACTTGCGCCGGTTGGGCAGCCCGGTCAGGCTGTCGTAGTCGGCCAGGTGCTTGATCTGCTCCTCGGCGTGCTTGCGCGCGGTGATGTCCTGCACCACGCCGTGCACCGAGACCGGTCGGCCGGCCGCGTCGCGGTCGATGTCGGCATCGATGTGCACGATGCACACCTTGCCGTCGGGCCGGCGGATGCGGCAGTCGAGCGCGATCGAACCACCGCCGTCCAGCGCATCGCGGTACGTGCTCTCCAGCAGCGGCTGGTCTTCCTCGACCACGCGGCTCCACAGGAAGTCGGCCGCCAGGCGCTCCTCCTGCCGCGCCAGGCCGCAGATACGCAAGCTCTCGTCGGACAGCTTGACCCAGCCCTGAGCCATGTTCCACTCCCAGCTGCCGAGGCCGGCGATGCGCTGCGCCTTCGACAGCGTGGCCTGGCTCTCGGCCAGCTCCTCGCGCATGCGCGAGGCGCGCAGCATGTAGCGCAGCCGCTGCGACAGCAGGGTCCACTGGCTGGTGGTCTTGACGAAGAAGTCGGTGGCGCCGGCCTCGTAGGCGCGCGCGATCGAGCTTTCGTCGTCCAGCCCGGTCAGCATCAGCACCGGCACGTGCAGACCGCCGGCGCGCTGCCGCAGCTGCTCGCAGGCGGCAAAGCCGTCGATGTCGGGCATCAGCGCGTCGAGCACGACCACGTCGGGCCGCTCGCGCTCGAACAGCGCCAGCGCCTGCATGCCGCCGTCGGCCTCGATCACCTGCCAGCCGCGCGCGGCGAGGGCGGAGGCGGTCAGCAGCCGCGCCACGCCGTCGTCGTCGACCAGCAGCACGCGGTCGCCCGCCTTCAGCGAGTGCGGCACGTGCCGCCCGCCGAACGGCAGCGCGGCGCCTGCGCGCGCCGCGGCGTCCTGCTGGGCGAAAGGTGGATGCGAGAGGTCCATCACGCGCAGGCCACGCTGCCGCCGGGCGGCGGGTTGGGCAGGGTCGTCGTCGGGCTGCGCGGCGCACTGCCGGGCAGGTCGTGCGCCGCGCCGTTGGCGCCGAGGCCGCGCAGCGCGCGCACTGCGCGTTCGTACTCGGCGCGGGCCGCCGGCCACAGCAGGCGCGCCTGTGCCACCGCGCCGTCGCGCGCCAGGGCCTCGAGTTCGGCGCAGCGCGCGGCGAACTCGGTAGCGGCCAGGTTGGCGCTGGATGACTTCAACGTGTGCACCGCCTGGCGCAGAGCCGGGCCGTCGTGATCGGCAAGCGCCCGCTCGGCAGCGGCTACGAGCTTGGCCGCGCTGTCGAGGTAGGTCGCCACCAGCCGCGCCAACAGGTTAGGCGCGCCGCGCCGCTCCATGTCGACGATGCGTTCGATCACCGCGGCATCGAGCACCGCGGCCGAGTCGACCTCGGTGCCAGCAGCATCGACCGCAGCGCCGTCCTGCGCTGGCGCAGCGGCCTCGGCCGCCGGCCCCGCCGTCGACTTCGTGCCGCCATGCTGCTGCACGATCTGCGCGAGCTGGCCCTGCTTGACCGGCTTCGGCAGGTAGGCGTCGAAGCTGGCGACGCGGCAGCGCTCGGCATCGCCGGCGAGCGCATTGGCAGTGAGCGCCACCACCGGCACCGTGCGCGCCGCCACCGGCAGGTGCGGCGTCAGCGCCGGATCGCGCAGGCGCTGCAGCGCCTCGAACCCATCCATCTCGGGCATCTGGCAATCCATCAAGACAAGATCGAACGATTCACGCGCCAGCGCATCGAGCGCCTCGCGACCATTGGCGGCCAGGCGCACGCAGGCGCCGAGGTCGTCGAGCATGGCGCGCGCGACCTGCTGGTTGACCGCGTTGTCCTCGACCAGCAGCACGCGCACGCCCTGCGCCGGGCGCGCCGGATCGGGCGGGCGCGCGCGCGCCTGCAGCGCGCCGGCGAGCGCCTCGACCAGCGCCTGCTGGCGCACCGGCTTGGCAAGGTAGGCGTCGACCCCGCTTTCGCGCGCCAGCCGGGCCTCTCCGGAGCCGGCGAGCGAGGTCAGCATCACGACGCCGAGTCCATCCAGTTCGGCATCGCGCCGGATCGCCTGCACCAGGGTCATGCCGTCCATCACCGGCATCTTCAGGTCGACCACCGCCGCATCGAAGCGCCGGCCGGCCTGGGCGGTCGCCTGCAGCAGCGCCAGCGCCTGCGCGCCGTGCTCGGCGAGCGTCACCTCGGCGCCGAAGGCGCGCAACTGGCCCTCCAGGATGCTGCGATTGGTCGGGTTGTCGTCGACCACGAGCACGCGCCGCCCGGCCAGCAGTGCCGCCGACGCCGGCGGCAGGGCCAGCGGCAGCGTGCCCCCCGCCAGCAGCACATCGAAGCGGAACACCGAACCGACGCCGACCCGGCTCTCGGCACTGATCGAGCCGCCCATCAGCTCCACCAGCTGGCGGCTGATCGCCAGGCCCAGGCCGGTGCCGCCATAGCGGCGCGACATCGACTGGTCGGCCTGCATGAACGAGGTGAACAGCCGCCCGAGCACGTCGGGCCGGATGCCGATGCCGGTGTCGCGCACCTCGAAGTCGACCCGATACAGCTGGCGCGACTCGGCCTCGTGATGCAGCGCCTGCAGCAGCGGCAGCGAGCCGCCCTCGCAGGCCGGCGCCGCGCCGACCTGCACCAGCACCTCGCCGCGCTCGGTGAACTTGATGGCATTGCCGACCAGGTTGGTGAGCACCTGGCGCAGGCGCACCGGATCGCCATGCACCACCTGCGGCACGCCCGGCCCGACGCGGCAGGCCAGCTCCACCCGCTTCTCGGCCGCGCGCGCGGCCAGCAGTTCGAACACGTCTTCGACCAGCGTGCGCAGGTCGAAGTCGCAGGCCTGCAGCTCGAGCTTGCCGGCCTCGATCTTCGAGAAGTCGAGGATGTCGTTGATGATCGCCAGCAGGCTCTCGCCCGAGCGGTACACCGCCTCGGCGAAGCGGCGCTGCTTGTCCGACAGCGCGGTGCCGAGCAGCAGCTCGGTCATGCCCAGCACGCCGTTCATCGGCGTGCGGATCTCGTGGCTCATGTTGGCGAGGAACTGGCTCTTGGCACGGCTGGCCGACTCGGCCGCGTCCTTGGCCTCGCGCAGCTTCTGCTCGCTGGCGCGGATGTCGGTCACGTCCTCGATCACCAGCAGGTACAGGCGCTCCTGGTCGGCGCCCGCCATCGAGGCCGCGTGCACCCGGGCGCGCAGCACCTGGCCATCGTGCCGGACCATGCGCCGCTCGAACGCGGTGACCTCGCCCTGCCGCAGCGGCGTGCGCCGTTGCGCGAGCTGCTCGGGGCGGTCGTCGACGTGCACGAACTCGATCAGGTCGCGGCCGATCATCTCGTCGGCGCTGCGGCCGAGCAGCCGGGCATAGGCGGCGTTGACGCGCCCGAGCCGGTAATCGGCGCCCTGGATCGCCGCCGCCACCGGCGAGTTCTCGAACAGCACGCGGAAGAAGCTCTCGCTGGAGCGCAGCGCCGCCTCGGTGTCCTTCAGTCGCGTGATCTCGGTGGCCAGCAGCGCGTACTGCACGAAGCGGCCGGTCTCGTCGTGCAGCGGCTGGCCCTCGACCTCGTGGATGCCGCGCGCACCGTCGGCGCCGCGCGCCACGATCTCCAGCCGGCAGGGTTCGCCCTGCGCAAGCCCCTGCGCGATCTGCCGCATCACCTGCGGCGCGCTCTCCAGGCGCCGCACCAGGCGATGCGCGCGCCGGCCGCGCGCCGCCTCCAGCGCCACCCCGGTCCAGCGCGCGAACGCCTCGTTGACCCACTGCACGCGGCCGCCCGGATCGAGCAGCAGCACCGCCTTGTCGGTGCGCGACGCCACCAGCGCCAGGCGCCGCGCCTCGGCTTCGCTGGCGCGCAGATCGCGCTCGGCGCGATGGCGTTCGGCCACGCGCGACAGCTCGACGCCGATCGCCTCGACCAGTTCGAGCATCTCGGCGCTGGCCTCGACCCGGTGGTCGGCGAAGAACTCGATCAGCGCCATGATGTGGCCGCGCGCCACCACCGGGATCACGACCCCGGTCTTCAGGCCGCACGCGACCGCCACGTCGCGCCGGCGAAACCCCGCCAGATGCGCCAGGTCGGTGACCCAGTGCGGCATGCCGCTGGTGTAGGCGCGCCCGGTCAGGCCGCTCAGGCGGCGCGCCGGCGGCAGCCGTTCGGACTCGGCGATGAACTCGGCATGACGTGCGCGATCGCGCACGAACCAGATCGAGCGCGACGGCGCGCGCGGCGCGTCGTGCGGCTCGGACTCGTCCAGCAGCGCGGCGCGGCCGATCGGCCAGTCGAGATACTGGCCGATCTCCTCCACCGCGCGCTCGAGCGCCTGCTCCACGCTGTCGCTCTCGTTGGCCGCCGCCGCCAGCCCGCGCAGCAGGCGCATCAGCGCGTACTGGCGCTGCAGCTCGAGGCTGTTCTGCAGCTCATTCATGTGGGCGCGCTGCAGTCGGTCCGAGTGCGCCAGCAGCGCCTCGGTCATGGCATCGAAGGCGTGCACCAGGGCATCGAACTCGTTGCCGCCGCCCGCCACCGTGCGCCCCGCGTGGCGCTGCGCCATGTCCTCGGCGCGCCGCGTCAGCTGCTGGATCGGCGCCACCAGGTAGCGCATCATCGCCACCCCCAGCACCAGTGCCGCGACCACGGTCAGCAGCGCCATGACCAGCAGATGCTCGCGCGGCACCGCGCCCTCGGCCTGGGTGGCCGCCAGCGCGGCCAGCGTGTAGCTGGCGCCGATCGACCACGCCGTCAGCAGCGCCAGTCCCAGCCAGAGCACGGTCTTGACCGACAGGCGCTTCGGCATGACCTTGCGCGTGCCAGCGGCGGCCGGCGGCGCGGGCGCAGCCGGCAGGTCATCGGCCGAGGGGAAGGCCAGCGCCCGCAGCGGCATGACCTCGCCCTCGTCCGCGGCGGCGGGCGGCAGGGGCGATGGCTGTGGTGTCAGGTCCATGAGGTGATCGCATGCGGCGAGCAGGCGAACGCGCGCGAACGCACGCCGCCTGACCCGAGATACGGCACACAGTGCCGCAACTTGATCGTCGTGCCCCCGCCGATAAGCCCCGCGCCAGGCGCCCATTTCGGCCGACCGCGGGCCGCCGCCGGGGCTGCCCGGGCGCGCACGGCGACCCGCGCCGGCGCGACGCGTACCGGTTGCCGCAGCGGGCACTGGCACAATCCCAGCGTGATGACCCGGACATCCGAACCGCGGACCCCGCGCCGCGCCTGCCTGGCCGTGGCGCTGCTGGTGCTCGGGTCGGGACCGGCCGCCGCGCAGTCATCGCTGGGGGCGACGCCCGCCTGGCCGCTGCTGGCCGGGGCCGCGGTGTTCGGCGCCGCGCTGGCGCTGGCAGCGATCGGCTGGCTGCACTGGCTCCAGGCGCAGCGCACGCAAGCGGCGCAGGCCACGCTCGAAGGCGAACTGCGCGCGGCGCTGCAGGCGGCGGCCGACTTTCTCTGGCGCGCCGATGCGCGCGGTCGGATCGAGGCGATCGCTCCGGCCGGCGCACGGCCCTGCCCGCCGCACTCGATGCGGCCGCGCTGCGCGGGCGCGCCTTGTGGCAACTGGCCGATCCGGCCGCGCCCTGCCCGCCGGCCGTGCAGCATGCGCTCGACGCCTACGGGCCGATCAGCGACCTGGTGCTGTCGCCGCCCATGGCAGCGGCCACGGATGCGCCGTCGCCCTGGCTGCTGGCCGGGTGTCCGCCGCCGGCCGGCGCCGGCTATATCGGCATCGCGCGCAGCCTGGCCAGCCTGGCACCGCAGCTGGCCGCCGCCGCCAGCGCGGCCCGGCAGGGCGAGGAGATCGCGCGCCTGCGCGCCGCGGCGGCGGAGCGCGAGCAGCAGCATCAGCTCGCCACGCGCGAGCTCGACAGCTTCGCGCACTCGGTGTCGCACGACCTGCGCGCGCCGCTGCGGGTGGTCGACGGCTTCGCCACGATCCTGATGGAGGACTACGCGCAGGCCGGCCGCCTGATCGACGACCTCGGCCAGGAGCACATCCGCCGCATCATCGGCGCCGGCACGCGCATGAACGCGATGATCGACACGCTGCTGGCGATGTCGCGCATGACCAGCCGCGATCTGGCGCGCGAGCGGGTCAACCTGTCACAACTGGCGCGCGAGCTGGCCGACGAGCTGAAGGCGGGCGACCGCTCGCGCCGGGTCGAATTCAGCATCGCGCCCGACCTGGTGGTCGACGGCGACCGCACCCTGCTGCGGCTGGTGCTGCAGAACCTGCTCGGCAACGCGTTCAAGTTCACCGGCCGGGTGGCGGTGGGCAAGATCGAGGTCGGCGCCGCGCGCGACGCGCAGGGCCGCACCACCTACCACGTGCGCGACAACGGCGCCGGCTTCGACCCGCGCTTCGCCGACAAGATGTTCGGCCTGTTCCAGCGCTTCCACTCGGCCAACGAGTTCCCGGGCACGGGCGTCGGCCTGGCCACCGTGCAGCGCATCGTCGGCAAGCACGGCGGCCGCATCTGGGCCGAGTCGCAGCCGGGCGAAGGCGCGACCTTCTACTTCACGCTGTGGGAGTGAGGCGGGTGCGTGGCCGGTGAACCGGCCGCGTGAGCTAGCCGAGGCGCCAGTCGTGGCCGCACTTGCGGCACTTGACGCGGATCCAGTGTGGCCGGCCGGCCTCGACCGGCTCGTCGTCGCTGGCCGCTTCGGCACCGATCACGTCGAACACGCCCCAGGCCTTGCACTTCGCACATTCGGCGCCGGCGGCGAACACCTCGGCCCGCTGCAGCAGCGTGATGAAGCGGCGCCAGGCGATGAACATCAGCGTGCCGGCGGCGGCCGCGGCGACGATCACCACCACGTAGAACAGCAGCGAGCGCTTCAGGTAGTCGAGGCTCTCGATGCCCGCCAGGAGCAGGATCAGCGCCAGGAACGCGGTGACCAGGTAGGCGTGGCTTTCGATCAGCTGGCGTTCGTACCAGGAGCGAAACCCCAGGCGACGGATGTCTTCGGCGACCTTCATCGTGATCGGCGGTCACCGATCATGGGTCAGCGCGGCACCGAGTTCAGGCGATTGGCCGCCTCGACCATGCTGGCGGCGATCTCGTCGACGCTGCGGCCTTCGCTGCGCGCCTGCGCCCGCAGCGCCTCGAGCGCGCGGTCGTAGTCCAGCCGCAGCCGCTCCATCAGGATGCCGATGGCGATGTGCTGCTCGCGCAGCGAGCCCGACGGCTGCACCGTGGGCGGGCGGCCGGCCAGGCGCGGCGCCTCGGCCGCGCGCTCGTGCAGGCGCTCGAGCGCCTGCCGCACCGCCGGCACGATCTGCTTCACGTCCAGCGGCTTGACCAGGTAGCCGAGCGCGCCCAGCCGCGTGGCCTCGTCGATGATGTCGGAATCGCCGAACGCCGACAGGAACATGAAGCCGGTGCTGGTGTTGGCGGCCAGGTAGCGCGCCACGTCCATGCCGCTCTTGCCCTGCATCCGCATGTCGAGGATCGCCAGCGGCGGCTTGTGCTTGCGCGCCAGCAGGATCGCGTCGTCGCCGTTGTCGGCCTCGATGATGTCGAAGCCCGCCTGCTTCAGGCCGGCCACCACGGTAGCCAGCACGAGGCGGTCGTCGTCGACCACGAGGATCAGCGGTTTGGCGTCGGTCATGGCGCAGGAGTGTAGTGGCGATCAGCCGCCGTGGCGCCCGCGCCTCAGGCGGTGTCCTCGCGGATCGCCGGCGCGGTCAGTTCGAGCCGGGTCACGACCTGCGCGCCCTGCTGTTCGACCGCCAGCTTCGCGCCGCGCCGCGGCAGCAGCGCCTTGACCAGCCCCAGGCCGGACACGCTGGAGCTGATCTGCGCGAGGTCGAAGCCCGGCTTCAGTTGCCCGGGTTGCTCGATGCGGATCTCCACCCCGTCGGGCCGCGGCAGCACGCGCACGTGGATCGGCAGATCACGGCTGGCGCGATACTTCAGCGCGTTGGTGCCCAGCTCGTTGATCACCAGCGCCAGCGGCACCGCCTCGCCCTCCGGCAGGCCCCACTTCCACAGCCCGGCGGCCGGCTGCTCGAAGCGCGCGTCGGCACCGAACATGGTGGCGAGGTTCTGCACGATGCCCTGCGCCACGCCCAGCACCGGCAGCGTGCCGGTAGCGCGGATCTGCAGCCCGTGCACCTGGGCGATGGCCTGGATCTGGTTGGCGATCTCGTTCAGTTGCGGCGCCACCTCGGGCTTGCTGGTCGACATGTGCTGCAAGAGCCCGGCCACGCCCTGCAGGTTGTTCTTGATCCGGTGATGGACCTCGCGCACCAGGATGTCGCGCTGCTTGATCGCCTCGGCGATGCGCTCCTGCTCGGCGGCGGCGCGCTCGGTGATGTCGTCGGCCACGCCGAACACGCGCACGCTGCCGTCGAACATCCGCACCGGGTTCAGGCGCAGGTTCAGCGTGCGCAGGCCGCGCGTCGGGTGATCGATGCGCACCGTGACCTCGGCCTTGCGCAGCCGGCGAAAGCCGCCGATCAGGCGCGGCAGGCGGCGCTTGAGCGCCGGCACGTCGTCGAAGTGCACGTGCTTGAGCGCGTTGCGGCCGTCCTCCAGCAGCTCGTCGAGCGGGCCGCCGATCACCGCCGCGTAGCGCGCATTCACGTACAGCACGCTCGTCAGGTCGGCGGTGGCGATGAACACCAGCTGGTCGATGTTCTCGGCGAACTGGCGGAAGCGCGTCTCGGTCTCGCGCAGCGCCGCCTCGGCGCGCACCTCCTCGGTAAGGTCGTCAATGATCGACATCACGTAGCGCGGCTTCATGCTGCCGTCGGCAGCCGGCTCGTACAGCGGCAGCACGCGCTGGTTGACGGTCAGCGTGCGGCCGTCGGCGCGCAGCATCACGTCGCGCGGCCGCTCGACTTGCTGGCCGGTCGCCAGCGCGCGGCGGTCCAGCTCGGCGTACAGGTCGGCAAACTGGCGGCCGTAGATCTCGTGCCAGCTGCGGCCCAGCACCTGGTCGCGCGCCAGGCCCGTGATCTGCTCGCCGGCGCGGTTCAGGCTGACGAAGCGGCCGGTGTCGACATCGCGCACGCTGACCAGTACCGGCAGGTGCTCCACCACCAGGTCGAGGTAGTTGCGCACGCGTTTCAACTCGTCTTCCGAGCGGCGCCGCATGTCGACGTCCATCAGCGCCAGGATCAGGCCGCGCTCGGGCAGCTGCGGATCGAGCGGCCGCACGTTGACCGCGCACCAGAACGTGCTGCCATCGGCACGCCGCATCAGCCGCTCGAACTCGGCCTCGCCGCCGGCCGCCTCGGCACGGATGCCGAGCCAGTCGGCGCGATCGGCGAAGAGACTTGCGATCTCCAGCTCCGATAGATCGCCCGCGCCGTAGCCGAACATGCGCGCGGTGGCGGCGTTGGCCTTGATCAGCAGCTCGTCGGCCACGTAGGCCATGCCGACCAGCGCGTTGTCGAAGATCAGCTGCAGCTCGCCGAGCGCGGTGCGCAGTTCGCGCTCGGAGCGCTTGCGCTCGTCGACGTTGACGAAGGCGAAGATGTAGCCGAGCTCGGGCCGGTCCAGGTTCACCGCGCGCCCCTGCACCGCGACCCAGATCGGATCGCCCTTGCGGCGGAACATGTGCAGCTCGAACTCGGTGGCGCCGCGGCTGGCAATCTCGTCGTAGTGCTCGGCCAGGCTCGCCGCCAGCAACTGGTCGGTTGGATGCGCAAACAGCTGCCCCTGGTCGGTCAGCGCGCCCGGCTCGCAGGCGAGCAGGTCTTCCATCGCCGCATTGGCGCGCACCGGGCGGCCGTCGCGCACGAACAGCAGCCCCACCAGCGCGGTGTCGAACATCAGCCGGCTCTCGGTGAGCAGCGTCTGCACCTGCTCTTCCTGGCGCTTGCGCACGTCGATGTCGAGCACCGAGATGATCTGGCCGGCGGCCGGGTTGGCCGGGTCGATCGCGCGCGCGGTGACCAGCGCCCAGAAGGCGCGGCCCTGGGCGCCGCTCAGGCGCACCTCGAACGGCGCCGCATCCTCCAGCCCCTGCAGGGCGGCGCGATGCAGCGCGTAGTCGGTCGGCTGCGCGAACAGCGTGACCACTTCGCGGCCGGTCAGCTCGGACGGCTCCTGCGTGCGGCCGGCCTCGCCGCGCGCCGCGCCGGCGGCCCCGGCAAACAGCAGCGCGCCCTGCGCGTTGCAGCGGACCACGCGGTCGTGCGCCAGGTGCAGCACGCCGACCGCGGTGGTGTCGAGCACCACGTTCAGCTCGAGCAGCGAGCGGCCGAGCGCCTCGCGCTGGCGCTTCATCTCCGAGACGTCCTGGAAGGTGTAGATCGCCTCGGCGTGGCGCGGCTCGCTGGCGGCCTGCGCGGCGGCCACCGGCCGCGCCTGCACCAGGCACCACACCGGCTCGCCGTCGCGCCGGAACAGCACCACCTCGGCGCTGGTGGTCTGGCCCTCGCGCACCGCCGGCAGGCCGGAGACTTCCTGCGGCAGGCGGTTGCCCTGGTCGCGCGCCAGCTCCCACAGCGACATGCCGACCACTTCGTGGTCCTCGTAGCCGAACAGGCGCGCGAACTCGCGGTTGGCCAGCAGGATGCGGCCGCCCGAGGCCTGCACCACGCCGACCGACATCGTCTCGAGCAGCGTCTGCTGGTCGGTCAGCAGCACCTGCAACTGCTCCTCGGAGATCTTGCGCTCGGTGGTGTCTTCCAGCACCAACAGGTAGTTGCGCACGCGCGGCGCCTTGGCGTCGCTTCCCGCGCCCTTGCTCGCGTCCATCCTGGCACCCTCGCCGGCGTTCCACGCGCGCAGCGTCAGGCGGCCCCAGACCCGGCGGCCCTTCTTGTGGCGCAGCAGGCGATCGGTGTCGGCGGCCGAGGCCGCGCCCGCCGCCAGGCGCCGCTGCAGTCGCTCCATTGCATCGGCCTCGCCCGGCTGCAGGATCTCGGCCGGCGGGCGGCCGACCAGCTCGCCCGGCGCGGAGCCGAGCAGCTTGCCGGCCGCGATGTTGGCCTGCGTGATCGTGAACTCCGGCCCCAGCAGCAGCTTGGCGACCGGGCTTTCCTCGAAGATGGTGCGGAAGCGCCAGGCGGCATCGGCCAGGCGCTGCTCGATGCGCTTGCGCTCGGTGATGTCGCGCACCAGCAGGAAGATGAACTCGCGCCCGCCCTGCTCGACCCGCTGCAGCACCATGTCGACCGGGAACTCGCTGCCGAAGCGCGTGCGGTAGCGCGTCTCGCCCTGCCAGGCGCCGCGGCCGGTGAGTTCCTCCAGCATTTCGGCGTACTGCTCGGGCGTCAGGCGGGGGTCGATCTGCGTCAGCTGCATGCCGATCAGCTGCTCGCGCGAGTAGCCGAGCCAGGTGCGCGCCGTGTCGTTGGCGTCGATGATGCGGCCGCCGCGATCGATCTGCAGCACCATCTCGCCCGCCTCGTCGAGCGCCTGGCGCAGCGCCGCCAGCGAGAACTCGGCAAAGCGCTCGCGGTCGAGCCGCTCGGCGGTGGCGAACACGCCCTTGAACTCGCGGTTGCGGTCGAACACCGGCGTCAGCTGCACGCGTAGCCAGGCGCCCGGCGTGCCATCCGCCGCGGGCGGCATCTGGTGCTCGACCAGCTGCGGCTGGCGCACCCGGCCCTCGCGCATCTCGCGCAGCCACGCCAGACCCTGCGCGTTGGAGGCCAGTCGCGCGATCTCGTCCGGCCGCAGGCCGAGCACCTCGTCGGCGCGCAGCCCGATCAGCGCTTCCAGCGCCTCGTTCCAGGCCTGCACGCGCAGTTCGCGATCGAGCAGGCCGATGCCCAGCGGCGCGGCGGTCAGCAGCGTCTGCACGAAGTCGTCGGCTGCGCGCGACATGCGCATCGCCTCGCGCGGCACCGTGACGTCGCGCAGCACCGCGGTGATATGGGTGGCCGCGGCCTCGCGCCCGGGGCCGACCTCAACCGTCATGCGCACGTCGAACTGCTTGCGTCCGGTCGGGTGCGGGTAGCCGAACTTGAACCAGCGCGAGTCGAGCGTCTCGAGCGCGTCGGCCAGGTTGGCGTCCCACAGCGGCGCGAACTCGGCGAAGCCATCCACCTCGCCCAGCCGGCGGCCGATGAAGCTCACGCGCGGCAAGGCGGTGGCGCGCTCCAGCGCCGGGTTGACGTAGACCACGCGCTGCTGCGCGTCGAAACGCAGGATGGCGTCGCTGGTGGTCTCGAAGAAGGCAGCGGTCGGCGGCTCGGCCGCGAAGCGCGGCGCCGCCCTGGCCCGCTTGCGACGCGCCGGCGCCCCCGTCAGCGCGAGCGAGCGCGCGTCGGACACGACCTCGGGCGCGCCGGCAAGGCGACGCGAGGTGCGTGCGGGAGGGGAGTCGGAGTCGGCCACGAAGTACAGACAGCAAGTGGGCCGAGGATAGCGCCGGGCGCGCCGCGGCAATCGAAGGAAAGGCGGCGTGCGTTGGGGAGGACGAAAGGTGGGGGGGGTGGGTTGCGGTGCGCGGCGGGGTGATGCCCGCGCGAGCGGCAATCCGACCGGTGTGGCGTTCCCGCGGAATCGGGAACCCATTGTTCGTCACCCCGGCCAAAGCCGGGGCCAAATTTCAATCGCGTTGCGCGCTGACGCGCAATTACGTTGCCCTGTGCCACGACCCGCTCCACGGCCGCGGGGCCGCTTACTTTCTTTGTCTTGCCAAAGAAAGTAAGCAAAGAAAGGCGCGCCTACGAAGATGGCCCTGCGTGCTTCCTTGCGCTGCTCGGTCAAGCCGGCGGGCGTCGAAACTCGCACGATCGCGCCTGCGGCGCGCCACGTGCTTCGGACAGTCGACGCCCGAAACCCCGGCTTGCCCTGCGCTGCTCAGCGTCTTCGAAGGCAACCAAGGTCAAGGGCTCGCCCCTCACCCCGACCCGCTCCCCGTCCGGGGAGAGGGTGGTCCGCCAGCGCGGCGCACGTCTGCGCTACATGGACCCGTGCCTGACTTCGCTCGGTGGCCAATACTGTGCTCGCATCCAGCAACCGCCTGCAAAGCTGCACCAGGGCTTGCGCGACGCGATGTCGACATCGCCAGTTATCAAGATTTGGCTACTCGTTTATCGTGCAAACCGGCCGAACATTAATCGTTGGGCCCCATGAGCAGAAGCGTAGATCAAGAGACTTTGTGCGGTCGTTTTGGCGCGACCTTTCTCGCCTGCACGGCTGACGCGAAAGTCGGTATCGCCTTGGCGACGCCGAAACTCACGCCGCTGAACGCACTGCGCCACTCACCACAAGACGAGGCGTCCGGGTGGTACGTATAGGGCGGTGAACATCTATCAAATAATCCTCAGTTCTTTCAGCCGCTGCACGTGGCGCATTTGACAGAGAGTTGCCCCGAAATCATTCCGTATCTCGGCTTGGCGCCGGGTTGGCGCGTATTACTTAGAGCTGGCCCCATTCGTTTGAACAGCTGACCGGGTCCGATAAGTGGATTCTCTGCGGTTAAGGAACGTCGAACTGGGCACGGCGCAGGGTTATGCACGGCCGGCCGGTTCGGTCGCTTGCGACGAACCAGGAACCGGCCGGCGGTGCGTAACCCGTGTTGCGTGCCGCGATCATCGCTCAGGCCGCCTTCTTCATCGCTGGCAGGCGGGCGAAGTAGAACTCGTCCGGGGTCTTCCGATCCAGGCTCGAGTGTGGCCGGCGCGTGTTGTAGAACTCGATGAACCGCGCCAGCGAGGCGCGGGCCTGGCTGACCGACTCGTAGGCGCGCAGGTACACCTCGTCGTGCTTGATCGTGCGCCACAGGCGCTCGACGAACACGCGCAGTTGTCCAATGAGGCGCCACGCGCCCTTGCCGTCCATGCTGATGCGGATGCCGTGTGCTCGCCAGCAGTCCGGTGAACGCCTTGCTGGTGAACTGGCTGCCCTGGTCGGTGTTGAAGATCTCCGGGCGTGCCGTACTGGGCCAATCGCCTCCTCGACCGCTTCCACGCAGAAGTCGGCGTCGATCGTGATCGAGAGCCGCCATGGCCAGCACGCGGCGCGTGGCCCAGTCCACCACCGCCGCACAGGTAGACGAACCCCTGGCCATCGGGATGTAGGTGATGTCCATCGCCCAGACCTGGTTCGGCCGGCTCGACCGTCAGGTTCGCGCAGCAGGTACGGGATAGACCGCATGGCCCGGCATGCTTCCGGCTGGTGTTCGGGCTTGCGGTACAGCGCCTCGATGCCCATGCGGCGCATCAGCGTGGCGACGTGCTCTGCGCCCGACCGCAACGCCTTCGCGGTTGAGCACATCGCGCAGCAGCCGCGAGCCCAGGAACGGGTGTTCCAGGTGCAACTCGTCGATGCGGCGCATCAGCGCCAGATCGGCCGGCGACACCGGCTGTGGCAGGTAGTACACCGCGCCACGGCTGATGCCACCAACTGCGCTTGCCGGGCGATCGGAAGTTCGTGCGTGCGGTCGATCATTTTCTTGCGCTCAGCATGCCCGCTTTGGTGAGCGCGCTTTCTAAAAAATCGTTCTCCAGCGCCAACTGCCCGATCTTGGCGTGCAGCGCCTTCAGATCAACCGGCGGCTCGGCCGTCTTGGCATCACCACCGAACACGACTGCCGACTGCGCCACCAGCTGGTTCTTCCAGTCGGTGATCTGGTTGGGGTGCACATCAAACTGCTTGGCCAACTCGGCCAGCGTCTTGTCGCCGCGTACTGCCGCCAGCGCGACCTTGGCCTTGAAGCTCGCACTGTGGGTGCGACGCGTCCTTCTGCTCATCTCTGACTCCGCTTTCTCGGGCTCGCGGCCCGTCACAGGAAGCAGAGTTTCCACTTATCCGACTGTGCAGATTCCTGGGGCCAGCTCTCTTGCACCAGGTCATGAGGACGTTTGGTTCGATGAATCACTTCTCCATGTTTAGAGCACTGCCTAACATGTCGATACAAGCAACCCTTACGCGTTACGCGCGTCCGGTCGGCTGATCTTTGCATTGAGCGGCGGCATAAACTCGCGGCATGAAATGCGAATGGGACGCCGCAAAGGCCGCGTCGAATCTGAGGAAGCATGGCGTTTCATTTGCTGAAGCGGCCACGGCCCTTGCGGATGATCTGTCGGTCACCGGTCGCGATCCGGAGCACTCTGTAGGTGAGAGCCGCTTTATCACCTTCGGCGTTTCTAGTGCCGGGCGGCTCCTGGTCGTTTCACACACGGAGCGCGGTGACGTGCTGAGAATCATTAGTGCGCGCCTCGCCACCAAACAAGAGCGTCGAATCTATGAAGAAGGCTAAGTCCGCCTCGGATGAACTGCGGCCCGAGTACAAGCGCGCAGACTTCGGCGTCATGGCTCGCGGAAAGTACGCGGCACGGCTCAAGGAGGCCACGAATATCGTGGTGCTTCGCCCGGAGGTCGCGAGCGCCTTTCCGAACGAAGAGGCGGTGAACGATGCCTTGATGGGACTGATCAAAATCGCGCAGTCCACCGCACGCCCAGCACGTCGTTCGAGTAGTCGAGCTAAGGCCCGACGCTGAAGACGCAGGGCCGGCCCCAACTGGCGCACACGCCGATCACGGCCACCCAAGTCAAGCCATATCGACCAACGGCGCCAACTGTCGAACAAGGATGGGGGATCTAGTGCCGCGCACAGCGGCGCAGCCGCGACCCGATTCAACTTTCTCCGGCTTCGCCGGGAAAGTTGAACTGATCAAATCGCTTTCAGTGCACATGCGATGCGCGAAGCGCATCGCGTACACCGAAAGTGCTCACAAATAATCGAACAGCGAGAGCTTCGACACCATCGAGTAGCTCTGCAGCGCGGCCTGGAAGCTGAGCTGGCGGCGTGACAGTTCGGCGGCGGCCTTGGCGTAGTCGAGGTCCTCGACGCCGGACAGGCGGGTCTCGTACTCGAGCTTGCGGTCGTCGTTGAGGTTGCCGTAGGCGTCGAGTTCCTGCAGGCCGGTGCCCATGTCGGAGCGCTTGAGCAGCAGGTGGTCGAGTGCGCCGGCCACCGACGACTGCGCGCCGGCGAGCGCGGTGCGCAGTTGCGCAGCGGCGGCCGGCAGGCCGCTGGTCGGCTGCTTGAGGGCGTCGATGGCCTGCGCCAGCGAATCGAAGATCGACTGGAAGCCGGCCGGCGCGATGGCGAAGCTGTCGCCGTTGGCCGGGCTGCCGGTGAGATTGACCTGGATGCCTTCGAACTGCAGCGCGGCGGGCGAGGTGTAGGTGCCGCTGGCCACCGTGGTGGCGGGGCCGCTGGCGTTACTGCGCGTGACCGTGTAGGTGGTGACGCCGCCGGCCACGCCGAAACTCACGGTGTACGGGCGGCCGGTCAGCGCGGCGGGATCGACCACGCTTCCGGCGTCGATCCAGGCCGAGCCGGTGTTGCCGGCCGTGGCGGCGGTGGTGAAGGTGCCGTTGCCCGGGCGCATCTTGTTGAACAGCGCGTCGCCCGAGAACTTGACCTGCATGAAGCGGTCCTGCGAGACCTCGAGCCGCTGCAGGATCTCGTCGCCGTTGAAGACGACGCTGTTGCCGCTCTGCGCGAACGGCGCGGCGTTCTGGCGCGAGCCGGCGAACAGATAGCCGCCGGCGCCGTCGCTGGCGTTGGCCAGGCCCGCCAGCCGCGACAGCACGCCTTCGAGTTCGCCGGCGATCATGCGTCGCTCGCCGTCGCCGTAGGCGCCGTTGCCGGCCGCGACCAGCTTCTCCTGCACGTCCTGGATGCCGTCGACGAAGCTCTTGAGGGCCGACTCGCCCAGGTTGAGCAGGTAGTTGGCGTAGTCCTGGTTGCTCTTGAACTGGTTGAACTGCGCGATGTTGGAGCGGATGCCGGCGCTGTCGGCGGCGCCGAGCGGATCGTCGGCCGGACCGTTGATGCGCTTGCCCGAGGCGAGCTGCTGCTGCGTGGCCAGGACTTCGCGCTGGCGCGCGACGATGTTCTGCTCGCCGCTGCGGAACAGGTTGTAGGTGGACACGCGCTGGATCATGGTTATCTGCCGAGCGCCAGGATTTCGTCGAAGAGGGTGCGGCCGATGGTGATCAGCTTGGAGGCCGCCTGGTATTGCTGCTGGTACTGGATCAGCCGCATCGCCTCCTCGTCGAGGTTGACGCCGGCCGAGGCGCTCTCGGCCGCCACCGCGCTCTCGTAGATCGCGCTCTGGACGGTCGCGAATACGGTCGCCCCCTGTGTGGCGCCGCCGAGCCGTGAGACGAGGCCGGAGAAGCCGCCGGTAACGGAGGCGCCGTCGATCAGCAGGCGATCGGCGACGTCGGCCAGCCGCAGTGCGTTGCGGTTGTCGCCGATGCCGCCGGCGTTGGCACCGACGTTTAGCGTGTCGTTGGCGGCAGGCGTGCCACGCACCGTCAGGCGCCAGCCGTTGTAGTCGATCGGCGCACCCGGCGTGTAGCTGCCGCTCGTCAGCACGGTGGCGCCACTGCGGATCTCATAGGCCGACGCCGAGGTGAACACCACGCTGACCGGGTTGGCGAGGTTCGGATTGCGCGCGAGGCCCTGCACAGCGATGCCGTCGACCACGAGCGCGCCGACATTGGCGGCCGGCACCGTCACCTGCACCGGATTGGCGGCGGCGATCTGGCGCGGCAGCGTGATCGCCAGCGTTAGGTCGCGGCTGGCACCGGCGAACGGACGGATCGTGAAGCTGTCGCCCACCGCCGGCGGCGTGTTGGCGAGGCTGAAGTCCAGACCGTCCTGCGCGAACGACGGCACCGCCGAGGTCCACTGCTGGTCGTCAGCGAGTCGCGTCAGCACGTACTGGCTGCCGTTGTAGTCGATCCGGTAGTCGCTGATCTGCAGTTGCGTGGCATCGGCTAGCGTCACGCTGGCACTGGTGGCGGGATTGCCGTTGCCGGGCGCGGCCAGCGCCGACAGCGCCAGCGGCGCGAAGAAATCGCCGCCGGCCGCACCGGTCGAATCGTTGCCGAGCCGGTGCTGGGCGTTGAACTCGCTCGAAAGTGCCAGCGCCAGGCGACCGAGTTCGTTCTCGACCGCCGGCAGGTCCTGCGCGCGGAACTGCATCAACCCGGCGACTCGCCCGCCGCCGAGGCGGTCGGGCTCGACGGCCAGGAAGAATCCGCCCGACGTGACGCCGACCTGCAGCTGCTGCGGGTCGCGCGGGTCGGAGCGTACCGACACCGCGTTGGCCTTGGAGCCGATCACCAGCGGCTGGCCATTGCCGAGAAAGAGGTTGACCGCGCCGTCGTCCTGCTCGATCTCGCTGACGCGCACCGATTCGTTGAGCTTGCGGATCGCGGCATCGCGCCGGTCCAGCAGGTCGTTGGGCGTGGCACCGGTGCCGCGCGCGAGCGCGATCTTGTCGTTGAGCTGCGCGATCTCCTGCGCAGCGCGGTTGATCGTGTCGGTCTCGAGCCGCACCTGGCGGTCGGCGCCGTTGCGCATCTCCTGCAGCCGCGCGCCGATGTCGTTGAAGCGCTGTGACAGCAGACTGCCGGCGGAGATCATCTGCTGGCGCGCCGCCGTGTCGGCCGGCCGCTGCGACAGATCCTGCGCGGCGGCGAAGAAGTTGTCGATCGCCCAGCCGATCCCGGTCGACGGATTGTCGAACAGCGCCGCCAGCTGGCCCAGCTGGGTGGCGCGCATGTCGGCCTGTGCCGATACCGAAGCGCCCTGGTGGGCCTGGCTGGTCAGGAACTCGCTGTAGTCGCGGCGCACGTCGGCGATGGCCACGCCCTGGCCGATGAAGCTGCCGCCGGTGAAGCTGCCCACCGCCGGCACCATCACCACCGACTGTCGGGTGTAGCCGGGCGTGTTGGCGTTGGCGACGTTGTTGCCGGCCGTGCGCAGCGCGGTATAGGCCGCGCTCAGCGCGCTGTTGCCGATCGAGAAGATGCCTGCGGACATGGGGACGCAATCAGAGGGTTACGTCCAATTACGGCATGCGGCGCGCCGACTTGATGCCCGGAAAAGACGGTTGCGCGCACACCGCGCACGGCGATCCGGCCGCCGCGGTCCGGCTCACCGGACGACTTTCGTGCTGCGCGCTCAGGGATTCGCCCTTGGGGCGGCCCGGCGGGCTCATGAGCCGCGCGCCGCACCGACGCTGGCGATCACGCGCGAAAGCTTGTCGCCGTAGTCCGGATCGGTCGCGTAGCCGGCGCGTTGCAGGCCGTGGGCGAAGCCCTGCGCGTCGCGCGCCTGCGCGAGCACGCCCGCATAGCGCGGGTTGCCGGCCAGCAGCCGGGCCCAGTCGCGGAAGGCCTCGCTGTAGTTGTTGTAGGCGCGGAACTTCTCGACCACCTTCTTCGCCACGCCGCCTTCGTACTCGGTGGTGACGACCTCGACCGTGCGACCCTGCCAGCCGCCGGTCGCCTTGACGCCGAACAGGTTGTAGCTGGGCAGCCCGTCGGCGCCGCGGATCTCGCCCTTTCCCCAGCCGGACTCCAGCGCCGCCTGGCCGATCACGTGCTGCGCGGGGATGCCGGTGGCGCGCTGCGCGGCGAGCGCGGCATCCCAGTGGCGGGTGACGAAGCTGCGCTGCGCATCGGTCGTGCCGGGCACCGGCGCTGCGGTCGGCGCATCGGTCGCGGGCACGGCGGCCGCGCGCGCCGCGCGGGCCATCTCGCCGTAGTGCGACAGCGCCCGCGCGGCGGCGGGACGGTGCGGCGGCGGCTGGAGCGCTCGTCGCCGCTGCACCGGTCGGCGCTACCGCCGCGGCCGGCAGGTGGCGCGTGGAGCTGGCGCACGATGACATCGGCCAGGCCGGTGCCGCTCTGCGAGATCTTGGTCGCCAGCTGCTGGTCGAGCATGCCGGTGTACATGTCGTTGGCGGGCGAGTCGAACAGCCCGCTCTTGGGCGTGGCCTCGCGCATGCTCTTGAGCACCATCTGCATGAACAGCGCCTCGAACTGCTGGGCCGCCTTGCGCATCGCGCCGCGCGGGTCGCGCTGCGCGTCACGCTTGAGACCGTCGAGAGAGCGGCCGTCGGCCGCCAGTTCGTTGGCGACCTGCGTCAGCTGCGGACTGGACAGGGGGGCGGTCATCGCGGTGCCGGCACCAGCAACAGGAAATGAACGAAGAGGATTCGCAA
>JAXHLD010000007.1:0-48511 GCA_034522655.1 Burkholderiaceae bacterium | reverse complement strand
CGATCGCTACCTTCGAGGAGGTGCGGCAAGGGCGCGACCCAGATCGGCTTCGACTACGTGGCGCTCACCGTGCCACCGCTGCACGCGCCGAGGATGCCGAGGGCTACGCTGGCGCTGCACCGGCGCTGTGGCCGCGCATCGAGCCCGACGCGCGGCTGCGCTACGTCTACGAGCATCGACGCCGCTCAGCAAGGTGCTGGAATCCGACATGGACGACGGCTCGCGGGCATCGACGGCGACAAGCGGTGGCGCAGAGCGCGGACCGGCCCGGCGCATCGCCGAACTCGAGGCGCAGGCGCATGTTGCGCTGGCCAGCCGTTCAACCTCGGCAGTCCCAAGCAGATCGGCGAACTGCGCTTCGCAATGGCTGCCGCGGGTCAAGAAGACCGCGAGCGGCGCACCGAGCACGGACGAGGAGGTGCTCGACAAGCTGGCGCAGGACTATCCGCTGCCGAAGGCGCTGCTCGAGCACCGCGCGCTGTCCAAGCTCAAGAGCACCTATTGCGACAAGCTGCCAGCCAGCATCGATCCTGCCACAGGCCGCGTGCACACCAGCTACGGGCAGGCGATCGCTACCGGCGCCAGCTCCAGCGCAACTCAACCTGCAGAACATCCCCATCCGCACCCCCGAGGGTCGCCGCATCCGCGAGGCCTTCATCGCGCCCGAGGGGGGCCACATCGTCAGCGCCGACTACTCGCAGATCGAGCTGCGGATCATGGCGCACATCAGCAACGACGACGGGCTGCTGGCCGCCTTCAATGCCGGCGAGGACGTGCACCGCGCCACCGCGAGCGAGGTGTTCGGCGTGCCGGTCGACGAGGTCACGCCGGACCAGCGGCGCACGGCGAAGGTGATCAACTTCGGCCTGATCTACGGCATGAGCGCGTTCGGTCTCGCATCGAACCTCGGCATCGAGCGCGACGCGGCCAAGCTCTATATCGACCGCTACTTCACGCGCTACCCCGGCGTGGCCCGCTACATGGAGCGCACGCGCGCCGAGGCCAAGCGCCAGGGCTACGTCGAGACCGTGTTCGGCCGGCGGCTGTGGCTGCCGGAGATCAACTCGCCGAACGGCCCGCGTCGCGCCGCGGCCGAGCGCGCGGCGATCAACGCGCCGATGCAGGGCACCGCGGCGGACCTGATCAAGCTGGCGATGATCGCCGTGCATGGCTGGCTGCGGCGCGAGGGGCTGCACGCGCGGCTCGAAGCGGCAGGCGCAGCGCACCATGGTGTCGAGGTGGTCGATGCGGAGTTGGACACCGTGCGGCGTGGCGTGCCGGCGCTGATGGCGGGCGTAGCGGAACTGAAGGTCGCGCTCCTCGCCGAGGTGGGCGTCGGCGCCAACTGGGACGAGGCGCACTGAGCGCGCCCGGCGCTCGCCACACCGGCCTGCGCCTGCGCAGCGCCTACAGCGTCAGCGCGAAATTCGAGAGCAGCGCCCCCGGCACGCGGCTGGTCTGCACCGAGCGCTCGCCGTAGGTGCCGCTGTTCAGGGTCCACTCGGGCGCGCTGGTCAGCGCCTCGAGCTGGCTGCCGAGCACGCGATACAGCGTGTCATCGAAGCGCATCACGTTGACCGGGGCAACGATCTGGCCGCGCTCGACCCAGAAGGTGGCGAAGCGGGTCAAGCCGGTGATGCGGCCGTGGGCGCGGTCGGAGAAGTTCAGGTAGTGCAGGTTGCCGACCCACAGGCCGGTGTCGAGCGCGGCCAGCGCCTCGGATTCAGGCAGCGTGCCCGCCGCCATCGCCAGCGACTGCAGGCCTTCGCCTTCGTCGGCGCCGTTGGCCTCGATGCCGTATTCACGCGCGGTGCGCGGACTGATCATGCTGCCGGCGTGCCGCCCGCCCTCGATCAGCGTGACCGTTGCCGGACGCGTGAAGCCGGACTCGTCGAAGGCCGGCGCCAGTCCGCCGGCGGCGTCTTCGCGCACGGTGACGAGCGGCGACAACTGCGCGTCACCGTCGACCAGGCGCTGCAGGCAGCTTTGCTTGGTCCGCTGCGCCTTGCCCGAGACACCGCCCCAGCTCAGCATCGACGCCAGCTCGTCGACCGCGGCGGGCGACAGGTAGGCCCGCACCTCGCCCGGCGCCAGCGTGCGCGGCGGCCGCGCCAGGTGCGCCAGCTGCGTGCGCGCCGCATCCATCCGCTGCTGCAGTTCAGCCGCGTCCCAGATGCTGCCGGCCCCAGCGCCGACTTCACCGCTCTGGTCGGTCCAGTGATACAGCGACCAGTCGAGCAGGAACGCATCCACCGCATGCCAGTGGCGCGCGCCGAGCGAACTGGCAAAGCCGCGATAGATCGGGCCACTGGCCAGCAGCCCGACCAGATCGGTGCCGGCGGCGGCCTGGACGACGGTGTCGATCGCCTCGGCTGCAGCCGGCAAGCGGCCACCGGTCTCGCGCTCGGACCGGGTGGCCTCGGTCGCGTACAGCAGGTAGGGGTCGTCGGGCAGGCCGGCGAGATCGCGGCGCAATGTTTCGATCGCCTGCGCGACGGCGGTATGGTCGGCGGCCGCCTCGCCCGACAGGGTCAGCGTCAGGTTGTCGCGCCGCTGGCCGTCGATCAGCGACAGGCGCAGGTGGGCCTGGCGCACCGTCAGCGGCTGCCGCACCTTGGCGTGGTTGAAGCGGACGAAGTCGGTCACCTCGCCGGAGAAGTTGGCGAGCAGCACCTCGCTGCCGGTGAGCTGGGCAACGGCATGATCGGCTAGGGCGAAGAAAAGTTCTTTCATCGGAAGCGTCGTCCGCGGTGGGATCGAAGGGCCGCCGGGCCGGTCGCACCGCGCGCGCCCGGGCGAGTGACGGCGCGGCTACTGCTCGGCGCCGAACACGTCGATGTCGGTGAAGCGGCAAGCGGGGCTGGCGTGGCCGACGCGGATCACCTGGTTGGGCTCGCCCTTGCCGCAGTAGGGCGTGCCCATCACCTCGAACGTGGCGGCGTCGCCCACGCCGGTGAGCGAGCGCCAGAAGGTGGCCGAGATGCCGCGATAGTTCGGGTTGCGCACCACCTCGGCGAGCTGGCCGTTGCGGATCATCTGGCCCCACTCGCAGCCGAACTGGAACTTGTTGCGCGAGTCGTCGATCGACCAGGACACGATTGGTCTTCATCAGCACGCCGTGCTCGGTGGCGGAGATCATCTCCTCCAGCGTGCGAGGTGCCGGGCTCGATGTTGAGGTTGGCCATGCGGTCGATCGGCGGGCGGTTCCAGGCGCAGGCGCGCGTGTTGGCCACGCCGGCCATGCCGGCGCGTGCCTGCGAGACGGCCCCGCCCAGCGGGCGCTCGAGGACGCCCTTGCGGATGAGGTACTGGCGCTCGGCGGCCAGCCCGTCGTCGTCCCAGGCGTAGGTGGCGAATTCCTCCGGGCGCGTGGGGTCGAAGGTGACGTCGAGCAGCTCCGAGCCGTAGCGGTAGGAGCCGAACATGTCGAGCGTGACGAAGCTGGTGCCGGCGTAGTTACGCTCGTCGCCGAGGATGCGGTCGAGCTCGAGCGGGTGGCCGATGCTCTCGTGGATCTGCAGCATCATCTGGTCGGGCATCAGCACCACGTCCATCGTGCCGTTCGGGCAGTTGGGCGCGGCGAGCAACTGCAGCGCTTCCTCGGCCGCGCTGCGGCCGCTGCCGATGAAGCCCGAGCGCTCGAGGACTTCCAGTCCGCCCTGCTGGCAGAAGCCGTTGTAGCGACCGCCCCAGGAGCGGATCTGCGTGACGCCGTTGTCGTGCGCCACCACGTGCAGGCTGGGGATCGTGAAGTCGAACTCCTGCAGTGCGAATTCGCCGGCGGCCGCGCCGTCGGCAGTCAGGCTCAACTGTCGCGTGCGCACGGTCCAAAGGCTCGCTTCCCAGTCGACGATGCGCGGATCGATGCGGCAGCCCTGCGATTCGCGCATCAGCGCCGCGATGCGGTCGGCCTTGCTCCAGGCGAGCGGGCGCAGCGTGGCCGAGGCATAGCGGCCGCGCGGACGCGGCAGCTGCGGTGCTTCGCCGTCGAACACGCTTCGGCCGCGGGCCAGCCGGGCCCAGTCGCGAGCGCGGCCGATGGCCCAGGTCAGGCCGCTGTCCGACAGGTCGCTGGTGGCGGCGTAGCCGATGCCGTCGCCGTCGATCACGGTGACCATCGCGCCGTGGTCGATCGAGGTGTGGGTCGGTGCGGCCACGTCCTGGCGCACGGCCGCGGTTTCCGACGTTTCCTCGACCACGCGCAGCGCGCAATAGTCGACCGCGGGCGCGAGGCGGTGGAAGCGTTGTGCGAGCGACTCGGAATCGAAGGGCATGGTGGCGTCTAGTGGCTTTCCCGGAATCACCCCGGGAAGCGGGGAGGGTCGAAGATTTCTCGTGCCACCGGTGGTCGAGGGGCTCGTGGTGGCTGAGCCGACCTCACGCCCCGCCGCGTGTCCCCCGGCTCAATCCAAGGAGATAGTTTGATGGAACAGCAGTACAGCGGTTGCGTCCTCCAGGACGCACAGGACGAACTCGACCGCATTCATTCACCGCTCGAGCTCACCCGCCGCGGCTTCGTCAAGACGTCGCTTGCCGCCGGCTTCGCCGCGGCGGTGATGCCCGTGCACGCGCAGACCATGATCACGACCGACACCCAGGGCCTGACCGCCGGCGAGGTGAAGATCAAGACCGCCGACGGCGAGATGCCTGCCTATCGTGCGGCGCCGGCCGGCAAGACCAATCTGGCCACCGTGCTGGTGGTGCAGGAGATCTTCGGCGTGCACGAACACATCAAGGACGTGTGCCGCCGCTTCGCCAAGGCCGGTTACCTCGCCATCGCGCCGGAGCTGTACGCGCGGCAGGGCGATCCGACCAAGTACAGCGACATCCCGACGCTAGTGAAGGAAGTGGTCAGCAAGGTGCCGGACGCGCAGGTGATGAGCGACCTGGACGCCACCGCCGCCTGGGCCGCGGGCCATGGCGGCAACGCCGGCCGGTTGGGCATCACGGGCTTCTGCTGGGGTGGCCGCATCACCTGGCTGTACAACGCGCACAACCCGAAGTGCCGCGCCGGCGTGGCCTGGTACGGCCGCGTGGTCGGCGACTCGACGCCCAACACGCCCAAGCATCCGATCGATCTGGCCGGCAGCATCAAGCAGCCCGTGCTCGCGCTGTACGGCGGCGCCGACGCCGGCATTCCGAACGAGACCATCGAGCGCATGCTGGCCGCGCTCAAGAGCGCCGGCAACACGACCTCCGAACTCGTGCTCTACAAGGACGCGCCGCACGCGTTCCACGCCGATTACCGGCCCAGCTTCCGCAAAGAGGCGGCAGAAGACGGCTGGAAACGCGCCGTGGCCTGGTTCAACAAGCACCTCGCCTAGGCCGAGCATCGGCACGAATCAACGGCGGCTGCGGCCGCCGTTTTCGTTGGCGAGCCGCCCGCCGGCTCGTGCCGCGATGCGCGGGTGCTCAGGGCCTCGGCTGGCGGCCGCGCCCGCGGTGACGGCTGTCGTGCGTGTGCTGCGGCGAGCGCGGGGGTTGACACGTTTGCTACCGTGAAATCCTCTGCCCTGGACTGCGCATGACCTCGACGCTCGCCTTCATCGTTCTCGCCAATGTGCTGTCGACCGTCATTTCGATCGGCCTGGCGGCGATCTTGTCGTTCCGGTTGCTGGTGGGGCTGGTCGACAAGCTCGTCTGCGTGTCGGCTGGTTTGCTGCTGACGGTCGCCTTCACCCACCTGCTGCCGGAGTCGTTCCACAGCGAGGCCGATGCCTTCGTGCTGGGCTGGGTGCTGCTGGTCGCGATCCTCGGCTTCTTCCTGCTCGAAAAAGCGTCGCTGATCCATCACACCCATCATCACGAGGGCGACGCCCACCACCATCACCACGGGCACGACGCCCAGGAAGCGGGACGCGGCGGCTGGCCGATCCTGATCGGTGACGCGTTCCACAACTTTGCCGACGGCGTGGTGATCGCGGCGGCCTTCATGCTCGACTGGAAAGCCGGCGTCCTGGCGACCCTCGCGGTGATGGCGCACGAAATACCGCATGAGGTCGGCGACTTCATGATCCTGCTGAACGCGGGCTTCACCAAGCGCAAGGCGTTCGTGTTCCAGCTGATCTCGGGTTCCTCGGCGGTGCTGGGCGGCATCGTCGGCTACTTCGTGCTCGATGCCTCGTCCGTGCTGCTGCCGTACGCGCTGACCGTGGCGGCGGCGAGCTTCATTTACATCGCACTGTCTGATCTGCTGCCGGAGATGATGCGGCGCAAGTCGCTGCGCCAGTCGGTGCCCGAAGTGGCGCTGGTCTTGACCGGCGTGGTGCTGGCCGCGGTCGTGATGAGCGGCCTGCACAACCACTGAGCACTCCGCCGCCGAGCACGGACCCACCCCGGACCGCTCGGCAGGCGCCGCGCTATCGCCCGCTGCCGCGCACCAGCGCGCTACGGTCGGGGTCCGCTCGCCACTGGCCGTGCTGGATCGCGGATCCACTCGCTCCACGAGCCCGCGTACAGGGCCGAACCGGTCAGCCCGGCGATCTCCATCGCCAGCACGTTGTGGGCCGCCGTGACGCCCGAGCCGCAGGCGTGGATCACCTGGGTCGGCGCGCGGCCGCCAAGCAGCGCATCGAACTCCGCGCGCAACTGCGCCGGCGACTTGAAGCAGCCGTGCTCGAGATTGGTCTGCCAGAAGCGGTTCACGGCGCCCGGAATGTGGCCGGCCACCGGGTCGATCGGCTCGACCCGTCCTTCGTAGCGCTCGGAAGCACGCGCATCGATCAGCAGGGCGCCGCCGTCGCCGCGCGTGGCCAGCACCTGCGCCGCTTCGACCACCGGCACGCGCGACGGCCGGGCGGTGAAGCTGCCTTCGCTGCGGTCGGGCTCCTCGATGCTCGACCAGTCCGCCGCCTTCAGCCAGGCCTGCCAGCCGCCGTCGAGCAGCGCGACCCGGTCATGCCCGAGCCAGCGCGCCAGCCACCAGAGACGACCGGCGAACTGGCCACCCTGCGCGTCGTAGGCGACGATCTGCGTGTCGTTGCTGATGCCCCATTCGCGGAAGATCGTCACCAGATGGTCCGGCAATGGCAACGGGTGGCGGCCGGTCGCCGGTGTGATCTCGCCCGCCAGGTCTTCCTCGACGTGGGCGAAGGTCGCCCCCGGGATGTGGCCGGCGCGGTACTCGCGATAGCCGGCCGCGAAGTCCGAGAGGTCGTGCCGGCAGTCGACCACGCACCAGTCGTGATCGAACAGATGCGCCTGCAACTCAGCGGCAGTGACCAGCGTGTGATGGCTCATTCGGAGTTCCTCGTCTTTCGGTGGTCGGGTGCGGTCAGCAGGTCCGCCTCGAGTGAGGCGACAGGCGCCGCCGCAGCGGCGCGCGCGGTGATCAGCGTGGCCAGCACGCCGCTGCCGATGATGGTGCCGATGCCGATCCAGCCGATCAGCGGGATGCGGTCGGCAAAGAACACCACGCCGATCACCGTCGCGAACACGATCGCCGAGTACTGCAAGTTTGCCGTCAGCAGGGTGCGCCCGGCGCCGTAGGCGCGTGTCATGGCCAGTTGGGCGAGCGTGGCGGTGATGCCGATCGCCAGCAGCAGCGCGGCGCCGCGCGCCGTGTGCGCGCTGAAGCCGCCGAGCAGGCTGCCGGCCAGGCCCAGTAGCAGGCCCGTGAAAGTGAACCAGAACACGGTCCGCCACTCGGGCTCGCCGCGCTTGCCGAGTTCCTTGACGTGCCAGTAGGCGATGGCCGACAGCAGGCCCGAAGCCAGTCCGGCCAGTCCTGCGACGGCCTGGTCGGGATTGATGCTCGGCTGCAGCACCATCAGCACGCCGCCGAAGCCGATCAGCACCGTGGTGGCCAGGGGCCAGTGCACGCGGCGACCGGCGCCGATGGCCGCGACCACGACCAGCGCCGCCACGTACAGCGAGGATGCGTAGTTGAGCGTCATGGCGGTGCCCAGCGGCAGCAGCGTGGTGGCGAAGAACCACAGCGACAGCGCGACGGTGCCGGCGGCGCCGCGGCGCAGGTGCATCCAGCAACTGGACGGCCAGCGACAGTCCCTGCCAGTGCGAACGCGGCCCACGCGGCCGACGCAGCCGATCAGCGAGCGATAGAGAACGACTCGGCGTCACCGACCTCGCCGCGCTGAGCTTGATGAGCCGCCGACCACGCTGGGCGAACAGCAGCGAGGCGACGAGCATCCAGAGCGATTGCATCGAAGCCGGAGTCTATCGAAGCAGGGGGCGCCGACGGCGCAGTCGATGCGCAGCGCTGCTCTACAATTGTCCACATGGTCAAGCGAGCCGCTCGGGAAGACACCGCACCTCCGGTCGATGCGCTGTCGTTCGAGCAGGCGCTCGACGAACTCGACGATCTCGTGCGCAGGATGGAGTCCGGTGAGTTGCCGCTGGACGAGTCGATTGCCGCCTATCGGCGCGGCGCGCAACTGGCGCAGCATTGCCAGTCCAAGCTCGCCGCTGCCGAGCAGGAGATCGCCAAGCTCGACGGCGAAGTCCTCAAGCCGGTCGATCCGGACGAACTGCGCGGCGCCAGCTAGCCGCACCGGATCGCGCCCCGATCGATGAATACCGCTTCGATGCGTGCCGATCCGCAGGGCATCGTCGCCTTCTCCGACTGGGTCGACGCCGCGCTGGAGCGCTTCGAGCGCGTGGCCGACCGCCAGCTTCCGGCGGCATCGACGCGACCCGAGCGGCTGCACGAGGCGATCCGCGCGATGCCTGCTGCAGGGCAAGCGGCAGCGCGACCACCGCCGGCGCCTGGTGCGGGGAACCGTGGACGCGCCAGCGGCAGGTCCTACTGCGCCGCGCTGGCGGTGGAGTACGTGCACGTGTATTCGCTCATCCACGACGATTTGCCGTGCATGGACGACGATGTGCTGCGCCGGGGCAAGCCGACCGTGCACGTGGCTTTCGACGAGGCGACCGCGATGCTCGCCGGTGACGCGCTGCAGGCCGAGGCGTTCCGCGTGCTGGCCGAGGCGCCGTTGCCCGCCGAGGCGCGCGCCGCGCTGATGCACGAGCTGGCGCTTGCGGCCGGCACGGCCGGCATGTGCGGTGGCCAGGCGATCGACCTGGCGGCGGTTGGCGTGCCGCTGACGCTCGCCGATCTCGAGCAGATGCACCGGATGAAGACCGGGGCGCTGCTGCGCGCCGCGGTGCGCATGGGCGCGCTGGCCGGGACCGCGCCGGCCGCCACCCTCGCGGCGCTGGACCGTTACGCGCAGGCGATCGGGCTGGCCTTCCAGGTGATCGACGACGTGCTTGATGTCGAGTCCACCGCGGCCGTGCTGGGCAAGACGCCGGGCAAGGACGCCGAACGCGGCAAGCCGACGTACGTGTCGATGCTCGGGCTGCCGGCGGCGCGCGACTGGGCTGAACGCCTGCGCGCCGAAGCCTTCGACGCGCTCCGGGCTTTCGATCGACGTGCCGATCGCCTGCGACAATTGGCCGACTTCATCGTGCTGCGCAAGAGCTGAACCGGAATCCCACCGAGCCGCCCATGTCAGAACTGCTACCCACCATCAACGACCCGGCCGACCTGCGCCGTCTCGACCGCGCGCAGCTGCACCAGCTGGCCGTTGAATTGCGCGCATTCGTGGTCGACTCGGTCGCGAAGACCGGTGGCCACCTCGTCGTCCGGCCTCGGCGTGGTCGAACTCGACGGTCGCCCTGCACTTCGTCTTCAACACCCCGCGGACACGATCGTGCTGGGATGTCGGGCCACCAAAGCCTACCCGCACAAGATCCTGACCGGCCGTCGCGACCGCATTCGCACGCTTCGCATGGGCGGCGGCCTCGCGGGCTTCACCCAAGCGCGCGGAAAGCGAATACGACCCCTTTGGCGCCGGCCACTCCTCCACCTCGATTTCCGCTGCCCTCGGCATGGCCGTGGCGCGCGATCTGAAGCGCGACGACAGCCACGTCGATCGCCGTGATCGGCGACGGCGCGATGTCGGCGGGCATGGCCTACGAGGCGATGAACAACGCCGGCGCGGTCGCGATACGCGGTCTGATCGTCATCCTCAACGACAACGATATGTCGATTGCGCCCCCGGTCGGCGCGCTGAGCGCCTATCTGTCGCCGGCTTGTCGTGCGGCGGAAGACCTATCGGCCGATCCGCCAAGGGTCGGCAGTCAGGTCGCCGAAGCACTTCCCTCGGAGCCTTCGAGGAAGACGCGGCGTTAGCAAGGCTGAAGAGCATCGCCACCTGGTGACGGGCGGCACCTGGTTCGAGGAATTGGGCTTCTACTACGTCGGCCCGATCGACGGCCACGACCTCGACCGCGCTGCTGCCCGTATTCTGAAAAACGTCCGCGACGCCAAGCAGGGCCCGATCCTCGTCCACGTCGTCACCCGCAAGGGCAAGGGCTATGCGCCAGCCGAGGCGTCCGACGACAAGTATCACGGCGTCGCCAAGTTCAACGTCGTCACCGGCGCGCAGGTCAAGGCGAAGTCGAACGCGCCCGCCTACACCAAGGTCTTCGCCGACGGCGCTGGTCGCGCGAAGGCGGAGAGCGACGACCGGATCGTCGCCGGTCACCGCCGGCTATGCCGATCGGCACCGGGCCTGCGACATCTTCGGCCAAGCGTTCCCGACCGCATCTTCGACGTCGGCATCGCCGAACAGCACGCCGTCACCTTCGCCGCCGGCCTCGCCGCCGAAGGCATGAAGCCATTCGCCGCGATCTACTCGACGTTCCTGCAGCGCGGCTACGATCAGGTCGTCCACGACGTCGCCATCCAGAACCTGCCCGTCCGCTTCGCCATCGACCGCGCCGGCCTCGTCGGCGCCGACGGCCCCACACCATGGCGGGGCCTTCGATCTCGCGGCATCCTGTGCTGCCTGCCCGAACTTCATCATCATGGCCGCCGCCGACGAAGCCGAGCCTGCGCCGGCGGCACGCCAGGCCGACCGCCTACCAGCATCCCGGCCCGGCGGCGGTGCGCTACCCACGCGGCAGCGGCACCGGCGCCGCGGTGCAGGCCGACCTGAGCACGCTGCCGATCGGCAAGGGCGAAGTGCGGCGCGAGTCAGGCGTTGCGCGCGGGCGGCGCGTGGCCATCCTGGCGTTCGGATCGATGGTGATCGCCGCACAGGCGGCAGCCGAGGCGCTCGATGCGACGCTGGTCAACATGCGATTCGTCAAGCCGCTCGATCGCGAGCTGGTCGAGCACGTTGCTCGCACGCACGATGCGTTGGTGACGATCGAGGAGAGCGCGGTGTCCGGCGGCGCCGGGGCCGGCGTGCTGGAGCTGCTGGCGGAGCTCGGGATCGCGTGTCCGGCGCTGTTGCTGGGCCTGCCTGACCGCTTCATCGATCACGGCGAAATCGCCAAGCTGCACACCAGCATCGGCCTCGATCCGGCCGGTATCGAGGCGTCGATCCGTAGCCGTTTTGCCGACTTGTTGAGCGCGCCGGGCGACCGCGCGGGGCGCATCAAGTCGGTCGCCTGACAGTGGCGCTCGGCTGCCTGGCAAGCCGGTGGGTCGCGGCGTGAAGCCGATCGCCATCTTTCAGCACGAGGCCGATGCGCCACCGGCCTTCTTCGAGACCTGGCTGCGCGAGCAGTCGCTGCCGAGCGTGATCGTGCGAATCGACCGCGGCGATCCGGTGCCGCCTGATCCACTCCGTTTTTCCGGCCTGTGCTTCATGGGCGGCGCGATGAGCGTCAACGATCCGCTGCGCTGGATCGACGAGGAGTGCGCGCTGATCCGCACCGCGGATCGCGCGGGGGTGCCGGTGATCGGACACTGCCTCGGCGGCCAGTTGCTGGCCAAGGCGCTCTGTGCGCCGGTCACGCGCAATCCGGTCAAGGAACTCGGCTGGCAACGGCTTCAGGTCTCCGACGTCGGCCTGGCACGCGAGTGGCTGGGCGCCGATGCCCCGCCCGAGGCGGAGTGGTTCCAATGGCATGGCGACACGTTCGCGCTGCCGGCGGGCGCGCGCAATTTCCTCGCCAGCGCCTTGTGTGCAAACCAGGCCTATGTCATCCAGCGCGATGGGTTTGCCCACCTGGGCATGCAGTTTCACTGCGAGATGACGCCCGCGCTGATCGAGGCGTGGGTCGGGGCAGATGGCCAGCGCGAGATCGACGAAGAGCTGGCGCGCACCGGTGGACCCGGAGTGCAGGCGCCGGCGGCGATCTGTAAGGCTGTCGATGCGCGGGCAGCGCTGCTGAATCGGCTGGCGGCACGCTTGTACGCCCGATGGGCCGAAGGGCTGTCGCGCTAGAAGGGCAGAACGGCGCGCCAAGAGCGCGCCGCTGATGCCGCTGGCATCGGTGGTGTCTAGCGCACGCGCGGCGCCGTTCCCCAGACGTCCTGCCGAGCGGGGCGCTCCCCATAGGCGCTGCCGTAGATCGATGACGGCGAGGCCTTGGGACGCACCGGCACGATGTCCTGGTGCACACGCGCCAGCAGCATCAGGTCCGCCATGACCTCCGGGTCGATGGGTTCAGCGCGGCTATCTGCCAGCCAGAGCTTGTCGAAATACTCGTTCATCTCCGGAAAGCCCCAAAGCAGACGGATGGCGTTCGCCATGGCCGGATAGACGCGCTCCAGTTTCGAAGCGGAATCGCGCGGGCTCGTCCGTTCAGATGAGAACGATTGGGACCGTGGCACGGTGACGCCGGGGTTGGAGCGCACGTCCAGCGAGTCGAATGCGTAGGAGCGGATCGGGGGTTTCATGATGGGCAACGAATGATCCCATGTTAATGCGATGGCAGTTGCCTTGCAACCTGATTTCAAAGGGTTTTTTTCACACCACCCGGATCAGCCGCCGTGTCGTCCAGGTCGATCGCCCGGGAGCACACAGTCCCAGCAGAGGTGTAAGTCCTTGATCCTGCGCCATTGACAACGGGTCTGACGGTGCGGCGCTCGGGGGCCGCACCTCATCCAAAGGGTCAGGTTGCGCCCTCGGCGTTGCTTGTGCTTGTGCCTGGCGGACGGCGCTGGCCGACGAGCGGCAAGCGCACGGCAGAGCGTTCGCTCAACCTGCCTGCGGTCGTGCGGCGTGCTCAGTCGCGGAAGTTCTCGAACTGCAGCGGAACCTCGTCGATCGCCTGGCGCAGCAGGGCGATGCACTCCTGCAGCGCATCCTTCTTGGCGCCGGCCACTCGCACGGCATCGCCCTGGATGCTGGCGGTTACCTTGAGCTTGCTGTCCTTGAGGGTCTGGACGACCTTCTTGGCGAGGGTGCTGTCGAGCCCGTTGCGCAGCTTGATCAGCTGCTTGACCTTGTCGCCGCCGATCTTCTCGTGCTTGCCGGCCAGATCGAGGAAGCGCACGTCCACCGCACGCTTGGCGAGCTTGGCCAGCATCACATCGCGCACCTGCCCGAGCTTGAATTCGTCGTCGGCGAATGCGGTCAGCTCGAACTCCTTGTGTTCGATGCGCGCGTCCGACCCCTTGAAGTCGAAGCGATTGGTGATCTCCTTGTTGGCCTGATCCAGTGCATTTCGCACTTCGACCATGTTCGGCTTGGACACGATGTCGAACGACGGCATGGTGATCTCCTGCGGCGGCTAGGGTGACGCTGCAAGTCTAGTCGGCACGCGATAATCGCCTCATGTCCGTGCCGCTGCTGCAGTCCGACGTATCGCTCCAGCCGTTCAACACGTTCGGCGTGCCGGCGCGGGCGCGCCTGTTCGCCCGCATCGAGAACACCACGCAGCTCGAAGCCGTGCTGAGCGATGCGCGCACGCGCGACCTGCCGCGCGTGGTACTCGGTGGCGGCAGCAACGTGCTGTTCACGGGTGACGTCGACGGCCTGGTGCTGAAGATCGACATCGCCGGCCTGCGCGAGATCGAGCCGACCGACGAGCACTGGCGCATCGAAGTCGGCGCCGGCGAGAACTGGCATGCGGTGGTCGAACGCCTGCTCGCGATGGAGCAGCCGAGCTGGACCTGCGCGCTGATCCCGGGCAAGCCGGGCGGCACCGATCCAGAACATCGGTGCCTACGGCTTGGAGCTTGCCGAGCGGTTCGATTCACTGGTGGCCTGGGACACGCTTGCACAACGGGCGGTGACGATGTCGCTGGCTGACTGCGCCTTCGGCTATCGCGACAGTGTCTTCAAGCGTGAATTCGCCGGCACGCGCATCGTCCTGACCGTGACGCTGGCGCTGCCGCGTCGATGGCAGCCGGTGGCCGGCTATGCCGACGTGGCCGCCGAGCTGACGGGGCGCGGTATCGCCCGGCCCGTTGCACGCGACGTGTTCGATGCGGTCGTCGCCATTCGCCGCCGCAAGTTGCCGGATCCGGCGAAACATCGCCAATGCCGGGCAGCTCTTCCACAACCCCATGGTGATCCATGCCGCAACGGCGTGACCGTACTGCGCGGGGCGCATCCGGTTTTGCCGATCGTATTCCTCGGTCAGTTGCCCGATGGCCGGGGGCGCTTAAAGCTCGCCGCCGGCTGGCTGATCGATGCGGCTGGCCTCAAGGGCGCCACCCGCGGCCGCGCCGGCGTGTACGAAAAGCAGGCGCTGGTGCTGGTCAATCGGGGCGGCGCCAGTGGCGGCGAGATCCTCGCGCTCGCGCGCGAGGTGCAGGAGAAAGTGGCGGAGAAATTCGGCGTGCCGCTCGAGCCGGAACCCGTGATCGTCTGAACCTGCGCCGGTCGCGCCGAGACGCAGCGACGCGCTACTTTTCGCTGTCGTTCTTCAGGCGCGGCAGTGCCGTGCCGGCGCCGGTCGAAAGCAGGCCGATCTCGCTATAGATCATCAGCTTCTCGCGCGTGTCGACGATGTCGAGGTTGCGCATCGTCAGCTGGCCGATGCGATCCTGCGGCGTGAAGAAGGCCTCGCCCTTCTCCATCGTCAGGCGCTCGGGCTTGTAGGTCAGGTTCGGGCTCGTCGTGTCCAGCAGCGAGTAGTCGTTGCCGCGGCGCAGCTCGAGCGTCACCTCGCCGGTGACCGCGCGCGCCACCCAGCGCTGCGCCGTCTCGCGCAGCATCAGGGCCTGCGGGTCGAACCAGCGGCCCTGGTACAGCAGGCGGCCCAGCTTGCGGCCGTTGATGCGGTACTGCTCGATCGTGTCTTCGTTGTGGATGCCGGTGACGAGCCGCTCGTAGGCGATGTACAGCAGCGCCATGCCCGGGGCTTCGTAGATGCCGCGGCTCTTGGCCTCGATGATGCGGTTCTCGATCTGGTCGGACATGCCGAGGCCGTGGCGGCCGCCGATCGCGTTGGCCTCGATGAACAGCGTCGAGCGCGCTGGCGAAGGTCGCGGCCGTTCAGCGCCACCGGCTGGCCCTCCTCGAAGCGCACCGTCACGGTCTCGGGCTTGACCGCCACGTCGTCGCGCCAGAACGCCACGCCCATGATCGGCTGCACGATGCTGATGCCCTTGTCGAGGAACTCGAGGTCCTTGGCCTCGTGCGTGGCGCCGAGGATGTTGGAGTCGGTCGAGTAGGCCTTCTCGACGCTCATCTTGTAGTCGAAGCCGTGCGCGATGAGGTACTCCGACATCTCGGTGCGGCCGCCGAGCTCGTCGATGAACTGCTGGTCGAGCCAGGGCTTGTAGATCTTCAGCGCCGGGTTGGCGAGCAGGCCGTAGCGGTAGAAGCGCTCGATGTCGTTGCCCTTGTAGGTGCTGCCGTCGCCCCAGATGTCGACGTCGTCCTCCTGCATCGCCGCGACGAGCATGGTGCCGGTGACGGCGCGGCCGAGGGGCGTGGTGTTGAAGTAGGTCACGCCGGCCGTGGAGATGTGGAACGCGCCGCACTGGAGGGCGGCGATGCCCTCGGCCACCAGCTGTGCGCGGCAATCGATCAGGCGCGCCTTCTCGGCGCCGTAGGCCAGCGCCTTGCGCGGGATCTCGTCGTAGTCCGGTCTCGTCGGGCTGCCCCAGGTTGGCGGTGTAGGCGTAGGGCAGGGCGCCCTTGTCGCGCATCCAGTGCAGGGCGGCGCTGGTGTCGAGGCCGCCGGAAAAGGCGATGCCGACCTTCTCGCCGGCGGGAAGCTGCTGCAGGATGGTTGCCATGTGAGGGGCCGGCGATGGCGCCGGCGCAAGCAGGGTGGCTGGAAGGTCACCGTCTGCAGCGACCGGCTCAAGCCAGTGGCTGCACGAATCAGCGGGACGGGATCGATCACGACGCCGGCGGGTTGCCGACGCGAGCGAAATTATAGGCGCGCAGGCGCTGCGGCTCAGGGCGTGCCGGGCTTGACCTCGCGCAGGTCACCCGGCACGACCAGGCCGTTCAGTGTGCGCGTGAGGGCGACGTTACTGGCCTTTTCGGCGAAGGCCTCGATCCGCTCCGCCAGCAGGTCGGGGGGAATCGACTTGCCGATGTTCAACGACTCGGATTTCGAGTCGTGGATCTTCTCGTCGATCAGCCACGGCTGGCTGTCGAGCACGCGCAGTGACTTGGCGTCGAGCACGACCAGCATCGCGTAGTAGTAGAGCGCGACGTAGGCGCTGCGCCGGCGCACGCCCGGCGTGCCATCGGGCTCGATGACGTCGTACTCGGCGGTGTTGTTCTGGTTCGGGATGTACAGGCCAATGCCGTGCAGCTTGTTGCCCAGCCCGGCGCGCTCGAAGCCGCGATAGTGCGGCGTGACCACAATGATCCGATCCCACTGCTGGCGCTGCGGCCAGCCACGCATCTCCTCGACCAGGCGCGCCAGTGCCACCTTCTCGAGCTCCTGCGGGGCGACGTCCTCGAGCAGGACTGGGTTCAGGCGCATGAAGACCCGCTCGCTGTCCGGCGCCGAGCGCGTCACGACGCGGTCGAGCCCGCGCAGCACGATCGCATCGAGCGTGTGGTCGGGCATCGGCAGCGTGTCGCGCTCGAACGGATCCCTGTTCGAGCCGGTTTGCGTCTTCTGGAACACCATGCTCAGCTGGCCGCCGATGGCCGACGCCAGCGCGACGACCGGCTTGTCGCCCTTGAAGGTGGGCACCGGAAGTACCGGTCGCGGATCTTCGGCCCGCACGATGCGCAACTGATCGAGCGAGTCGTCGACCGCCCGTTGCATCAGTTCCGGGCTGACGCGCATGCCCGAGGGCGTGACGTTCTGCGGTGCGGCAGGCGACTGGGCCAGCGCCGGCGTGCCGAGCGCCAGGAAGACGACCGCCGCGCTCGCTGAAGCGACGAAGCGAACGAGGCAGGAAGTCACGCGCCGGTGATCAGGAAGCTTCCTGCGGGCACCCGTGCAGTCCGCCACGTTCAGCGGCGCGGAGCCGGTGAGTCGACGATGCGCGGCTCGCCGGCCTCGACCATCGGCACCGTCTGCGCCAGCGCGCGGCCGGCCGAACGCTCTGCAAAGCTCTCGAAGCGCGCCGCCAGTTCGTCCGGCGACAACTGCTTGGCCACGTCGATCGACTCGGACAGCGGGTCGTAGATCTTCTCGTCGAACAGCCACGGCTCGTTGGCGATCACCTTGAGCGTCTTGGCATCGAGCACCCACATCTGGGTGTACGAATACAACGCGACGTAGCGGCGCGAGCTGAAGCCTCGCGAGCCATCCGGCAGTCGCGTGTCCTGATCGCCTTCGACATTGACGACCGCGCCGGTGGTCGTGCCCTGCACACCCTCGAGCGCGCCGCTGGTCAGGTTGCTGTCGAGGCCCTGCACATACACGCCCATGCCGTGCAGCTTGCTCGCCATGCCCCGCCGCTCGCCCATCCGGTAGTGGGGCGTGATCACGTAGATGCGATCCCACTGGGCGCGCTGCGGCAGCTTCTGCAACTCGGCCGTGAGTTTTTCGAAGGCGACCTTCTCGCGCTGCGCGGCCGGGACGCCGTCCAGTTTCCCCGGGCTCAGGCGCAGGAATACGCGCTGGCTCTGGGGCTCGCGGCGGGCGAGCACGCTATCCATGCCGCGCAGCACGGCGGCATCGACCGACTTGTCGTTGACCAGCACCGTCGTGCGCTTGTAGCCCTCAAAGCTGGTGCCGGTCTGCATCCTCTGCTGCACGTAGTTCACCTGATCGCCGACGGCTGATACCAGCGCGTAGGTCTTCGGTGCCGCGGCCCCTGCCGCTTGGGCAGCGACATGGCCGGCCGACAGGCTCAGGGCAAGGCTCAGGGCAAGGCTCAAAGCGGCGCGTTTCATCATCGAGTCGGCTCCGGGTTGAAGTGGAGAAAGTCTAGGCGGAGGGCCTGCAAAGGCCAAGGCAATCCATCGGCTCATCCGGCACTTGGCGGCGCGACGGGCGCCGTTCATCGCAGGGCTCGCTCGGGCCGCCAGACCGGAGCGCCGTGACTGCGGGGAAACACTCTGGCCGCGGGCCGTGCCGGCCGACTGCGCGCTATGCGCGCCCTCGCGGCGCAAGCGATCAGGCGACGTCGCGCCCGAGCAGCAGGTACTCCATCAGCGCCTTCTGCACATGCAGCCGGTTCTCCGCTTCGTCCCAAACAGCCGACTGCGGGCCGTCCATGACCTCGGCCGAGACTTCCTCGCCGCGATGCGCCGGCAGGCAGTGCATGAACAACGCGTCCGGACGTGCGGCTGCCATGATGTCGGCATCAACGCGCCAGTCGGCGAACGCGGCCTTGCGCGCTGCGTTCTCGGCCTCGAAGCCCATGCTGGTCCAGACGTCGGTGGTCACAAGGTCGGCGCCGCGTGCGGCATCGATCGGGGCGTCGAAGATCTTCAGATGCGGGCCGTGCGCGGCCAGCGCCGGGTCGAGCGGGTAACCGGGCGGCGTCGACACGTGAACCGTGAATCCGAGCTGGCGCGCCGCCTGCAGCCAGGTGTAGGCCATATTGTTGGCATCGCCGATCCAGGCGACGGTGCGGCCGGCAATCGAGCCGCGATGCTCGATGAACGTGAAGATGTCGGCCAGGATCTGGCACGGGTGGTACTCGTTGGTCAGGCCGTTGATGACCGGCACCCGCGAGTGCGCCGCGAAGCGCTCGATCTTCGCCTGCTCGTACGTGCGGATCATCACCACGTCGACCATGCGCGAGATCACCCGTGCCGTGTCTTCGATCGGCTCGCTGCGGCCCAGCTGCGAGTCGCCGGTCGTGATGTGGATGACCGAGCCGCCCATCTGGTACATGCCGGCCTCGAAGCTGACGCGCGTGCGGGTGCTGGCCTTCTCGAACACCATCGCCAGCGTGCGATCGCGCAGCGGTTGGTAGAACTCGTAGCGCTTGAAGCGATCCTTGATCACCGCGGAGCGGGCGAACACGTGCTCGAGCTCGCCGCGCGTGAAGTCGGCAAGTTGCAGGAAGTGGCGGATCGGCAGGGCCATGCCGCAGTTCCGTCGGGACTCGGTTTTGGTCGCGCGGCCGTCAGGCCGCGGCGGCAACGGGGGCGCTGACGAACGCACGCACCAGCGGCGCCAGGCGCGCCACGATCTCGTCGGCCTCGCGCGCGTTGATGATGAGCGGCGGCAGTAGGCGGATCACGCTGTCCTGGGTGACATTGATCAGCAGCTTTGCCGCCAGCGCCTGCTTGACGATCTCGCTGCACGGGCGGTCGAGTTCGATGCCCAGCATCAGGCCCTGGCCGCGCACTGACTTGACCCCAGCCACGCCCTTGAACTCGCGCTCGAACCCCGCGCGGATCTGCGCACCGCGCGCGGTCGCGTTCTCCATCAGTTTCTCGTCGGCGATGATGGCCAGCGTTTCCAGGCCCGCGCGGCAGGCCAGGGGGCCGCCGCCGAAGGTCGTGCCGTGATTGCCGGGGCCGAACACACCGGCGGCCTCGCCGCGCGCGAGCACTGCGCCGATCGGCATGCCCGAACCCAGGCCCTTGGCGAGCGTCACCACATCCGGCTGGATGCCGGACCACTGGTAGCCGAACCACTTGCCGGTACGGCCGATGCCGCACTGGACCTCGTCGACCATCAGCAGCCAGCCGCGCTGGTCGCACAGCGTGCGCAGTCCGCGCAGGTAGTCGAGGTCCGCGACCTGGATGCCGCCCTCGCCCTGCAGCACCTCCAGCCACACCGCCTGCACGCGCGTGTCGGCATCCCCGATGCGCTGCACGGCGGCCAGGTCGTTGTAAGGAACTCGGATGAAACCGGTCGGCAGCGGGTCGAAGCCCTTGCGCGCTTTCTCGCTGCCGGTGGCGGCGAGCGTCGCCAGTGTGCGGCCATGCCAGGCGCGCTCCATCACGATCGTCTGCGCCTGCGGATTGCCGTGCTTGTGCCCGTACAGGCGAACCAGTTTCAGCGCGCCCTCGTTCGCCTCGGAGCCGGAGTTGCCGAAGAACACTTCGTCCATGCCGGACAACTCGCACAGTTGGTCCGACAGCGCCTCCTGCTCAAGTACGCGATAGACGTTCGACGTATGAATCAGCTTGCCGGCCTGATCCGCCAGCGCTGCCACGAAGCGCGAGTGCGCGTGGCCGAGGCCGTTGACGGCGATCCCCGCCAGGGCATCCAAGTATTCTTGCCCGTGTTCGTCGTACAGCCACGCGCCCCTGCCATGGGTGAAGGCCACCGGCAGCCGGGCATAGGTGTTCATCAAGTGCGGCATCTTGTCCTCGCGGCGATCCGGAAACGCAAAGCGGCATCCGACCGACAAGATGCCGCACAAGTGGCGATTATAGGTAGACGGGGAGGGCGCCGCTGCAGCCGCGCCATGCCGACATGGGCAAGGAACTCGGGTCCTTTGACGTGGTGATCGTCGGTGCCGGAACGGCGGGTTGTCTGCTTGCCAACCGGCTGAGCGCCGACCCGCGCGTGACGGTCGCGTTGCTCGAAGCCGGCGGCAGTGACGACTACCTCTGGGTGCATGTGCCGGTCGGTTACTTGTACTGCATCGGCAACCCGCGCACTGACTGGTGCTTCGACACCGCGGCAGAACCGGGCCTGAACGGCCGCGCGATCCGCTATCCGCGCGGCCGCGTGCTCGGCGGCTGCTCATCGATCAACGGCATGATCTACATGCGCGGGCAGCGTCAGGACTACGACGCGTGGCGCGCTGGCGATGGCTACGGCCCCAATCCGGGCTGGGGCTGGGACGACGTGCTGCCGCTTTTCAAGCGGCACGAGGACTTCTATGGCGGCGCCGACGAGATGCACGGCGCCGGACGCGAGTGGCGGGTCGAGAAGCCGCGCGTGCGCTGGGAGATTCTCGATGCGTTTCGCGCGGCGGCGGCCGAGCAGGGCATCCCGCCCAATGACGACTTCAATCGTGGCAACAACTTCGGCTGCGGCTACTTCGATGTCAACCAAAGGGCTGGCGTGCGCTGGAACACGGCCAAGGCCTTCCTGCATCGAGTCAAGCGACGTCGCAACCTCGCGCTGTTCACGCAGACGCAGGCGCTGCGGCTGATGTTCGAAGGCAATCGCTGCATCGGGCTCGAAGTGCAATACGGGGAGGCCACCGGGATCGTCCGCGCGCGGGGCGAAGTGCTGCTGGCGGCCGGGTCGATCGGCTCGCCTCAGTTGCTGCAACTGTCGGGCATCGGGCCGCGCGTACTGCTGCAGCGGCACGGGGTGGCCGTGCGTCACGACTTGGCCGGGGTTGGCGGAAATCTGCAGGATCACCTGCAGCTGCCCATGGTGTTTGGCGTGAGCGGCGTGAAGACGCTCAACACGATGGCCGCGAGCTGGGTCGGCAAGGCGAAGATGGCACTGCAATACGCCCTCACGCGCAGCGGTCCGCTATCGATGAGCCCGAGCCAGCTCGGGGCGTTCGCATCGACCGCTGGCGATGCCACGCGGCCGAACGTCGAGTACCACGTGCAGCCCCTGTCGCTCGACAAGTTCGGCGAGCCGCTTCATCCATTCGACGCGTTTACCGCATCGGTCTGCAACCTACGTCCGACCTCGCGCGGCCACGTTGCGATCGAATCGGCCGATCCGCTGACGGCACCGGTCATTGCGCCGAATTACCTCAGCACCCAAGCAGACCGGCGAGTCGCAGCCGCGGCGCTGCGGCTGACGCGCAGGATTGTCGCGTCGCCTGCACTGGCGGCGTTCCAGCCCAACGAACTGCGACCCGGCCCGACGCTGCAAACCGACGAGGAGCTGATGCGCGCGGCGGGTGACATCGGCACCACGATCTTCCATCCGGTCGGTACGGCGAAGATGGGGCCGGCGGCCGACCCCTTGGCGGTGGTCGACGCCGAACTGCGCGTGCACGGCGTTCATGGCATACGCGTGATCGACGCTTCGATCATGCCGACCATCACGTCCGGAAACACGAATGCGCCGACGCTGATGATTGCGGAGCAGGGCGCACGGCTCGTTTCAGCGGCACTTGGGCGTTGAGGTGAAGCGGCTCGGCGCCGACTCGGTGTGCGAGCGCGGCCAGGGTCGGACTCGACAGCAGCCGAAGCGCTCCAACTCTTATATAAGAGTTGGCTAGAATGCCGTAGCTTGCAAAGCACGTGCGCCGGGCAGCACGAGGACGTTCGCCCGATGCAAACGACAATGGCCGGGTTGCTTACTGACCCGTGCATCTATCCTTTCCCTCGATCCTGACCGGACACTGTGGCGGACGCCTCAGAAGCGCGCGAGTTCTTCATTCACGGCGTGACCGTGCATGGCAAGACGTTTCGCCCGAGCGACTGGGCCGAGCGCTTGTGCGGCGTGATGGCGCCTTACCGTCCGGGAGGGATTGCCAGCGGTCGCGACGCTTTCATCGGCTACTCGCCGTACGTGCGGCCGGTGACGATCGGCGGGGTCAAGTGCGTGATCGTCGACGAGCGCCTGCGGGACGTCGAGATCATGGCCTTCGACTTCGTGATGAGCTTCGCGCGCGACAACGAGCTGCCGGTGTACGAGGGCTGCGTGATCCCCGAGCGCGCGACAGGCAGCGAAGAAAAGCAAAAGGGCCCGTGACGGGCCCTTTATTGCGACTTTGGCGACAGCCGTCGCCAAAGCTCGATTGCGTCGCGGCGTCGACTTTATGCCATCGACTTCAGCGCAGCCGCCAGGCGGCTCTTGTTGCGCGCAGCGAGGTTCTTGTGCACGACCTTCTTGTCGGCGATCGAGTCGATCACGCTGGTCGCCGACTGGAACACGGCGGCGGCAGCAGTCTTGTCACCGGCGGCGATGGCCTTGCGCACGTTCTTGATCGCCGTGCGCAGGCGCGAGCGCTGGGCGGCGTTGTGGGCGTTGCGCACGGTGGACTGGCGGGAGCGCTTGCGGGCTTGCTTGCTGTTGGCCATGGTCGAAATCCTGTCGCGGTTCGGCTGGCGCCCAGCGGCTTTGGAAGCCCCGCCGGATCGCAGCTAGTCGTGGTGTTCGGTGGTCGGTCGTTGGACTGCGGTGTGTTTCTCACCAAGCATGAAGCCCAGCCCGATACTATAGCAGAGACGTAGCGCTTCTCCACTTGTGCGCTTGTTCACTGCGGTGGTGGCAGACCCGCGGCTGCAGTCTGTCCGCGGCGGGTCCGTCCGCTGCCGCTCCTCCCAAGTCCCCGCCGCACCGCTGACTTCGTGAACCTCATTCGCGCCGCCGCCACCGTCAGCAGCCTCACGCTGCTGTCGCGGATTACCGGATTGGTGCGCGACCTGCTGCTGGCTCGGCTGTTCGGCGGCGGAGCGGCCATGGACGCTTTCGCCGCCGCGTTTCGACTGCCCAACCTGCTGCGGCGACTGTTCGCCGAAGGCGCCTTTGCCCAAGCGTTTGTCCCGATCCTGGCGGAAACGCATGCGCGCCGGGGCGCCGACGAAACCCGCCGGCTCGCGTCCCACGTGATGTCGGCGCTGTTCTGGGTGGTGCTGGCGGTGTCGATTCTCGGCGTGTTGTTCGCCCCGGTACTCGTGTACGTGATTGCCAGCGGGTTTGCCAGGAGCCCGGCGACGTTCGAACTGGCGACCCTGCTTACGCGCTGGATGTTCCCGTACATCTTCTTCATGTCGCTGGTGGCGTTCGCTGCCGGCGTGCTCAATACCTTTCACCGATTTGCCGTGCCGGCGTTCACGCCCGTGCTGCTCAATCTGTCGATGGTCGCGTTCGGCCTCATGGCCACGCGCTGGTTCGACCCGCCGGCGCTGGCGCTCGGTGTCGCGGTGTTCGTCGGTGGCGCGCTGCAACTGGCGATCCAGGTGCCGGCCTTGGCCCGGATCGGCATGCTGCCGCGACTGTCCGGTATCCGCACCGCGTTTTCCGATCCCGACGTGCGCCGCATCCTCGGAAAGATGGGACCGGCCGTATTCGCGGTCTCGGTCGCTCAGTTGAGTCTCGTGATCAACACCAACATCGCCTCGTATCTCGGCGAGGGTTCGAATGCGTGGCTGTACTACGCCGACCGACTGATGGAGTTTCCGTCGGCGCTGCTAGGGGTTGCGCTGGCGACCGTGCTGGTGCCCGCACTGAGCAAGGCGTTCGCCGAGCAGCGCAGCGAGGACTATGCACGGATGCTCGACTGGGGGCTGCGGCTGGTGTGCCTGATTGCGCTGCCGGCGGCGCTCGGGCTTGGCTTGCTGGCCAACGGACTGATCGCGGTGCTGTTCCAAGGCGGCCGGTTCGGCGCGCACGACGTGGCGATGACAGCGTCGGCCTTGATCGGCTACGCGGTGGGACTGCTGGGGCTGATCGGGGTGAAGATCCTTGCCCCCGGCTTCTACGCGCTGCAGGACATCAAGACGCCGGTGAAGATCGCAGTTGGGGTGCTGATCGCCACCCAGCTTGCCAACTTCGCGCTGGTGCCGTGGCTGGCGCACGCCGGACTGGCCTGGTCGATCAGCCTCGGCGCGCTGGCGAACGCGGCCCTGCTGTTCGCTGGGTTGCGCAAGCGCGGCATCTACGTGCCGCAGCCGGGCTGGGGCGCGTTCGCCGGCAAGCTGCTCGTCGCGCTGCTGCTGCTGGCGGTCTTGCTGTGGTTCGCCGGCCGCGAGATCGACTGGATCGCGCTGCACGATCGCTGGCTGCTCCGCCTCGGACTGCTGGCTGGCGTGATCGCGGCGGCGGTCGGCCTGTACTTCGGCACGCTGCTGGCGCTGGGATTCCGGCCGCGCGACTTCGTGCTGCGCAGCCGATGACCGAGGCGGAATCGCTGCAATCGTTCGCGGCGCTGGTGGCGCGCCGGCCCGTGCCGTTGCTCGACGTCGCGGCCGAGCTGCCGCGCTACCTGGTCGATGACATCGACCCGGCCGCCACCGTGCAGACCGTGCGCCAATGGGGCGAGCGCATGGCGGCGCGCATCCCCGCGGACACGTCCGCGCTGAACCGGCTGCGATTGCTCAATCACTTCTTCTTCGATGAGCTTGCCTTTCGCCCGAACACAACCCGCTACAACGAGATCGACAACAGCCTCCTGCAGCGAGTGGTCGCGCGGCGCACCGGCATCCCGATCACGCTGGCGCTGCTGTACATCGAGATCGGCCGCGCGGCCGGCCTCGCGCTGCACGGCGTGGGCTTTCCCGGTCACTTCCTGGTCCTGGTGTCGCTCGGCGAGGGTGCGATGTTCATCGACGTCTTTGCCCGCGGGGCGGCCCTGTCGGCGGAGAGCCTGCAGGCGCGCCTGGCCGCCGCCTTGAATGGCGCGGTCGAGTATCCGCTCGCGGTCTACCTGCGGCCCGCGACCGAACTGGATATCGTGGCGCGCATGCTGCGCAACCTGAAGATGATCCATGTCGATGGCGGCGACTTGGCCGCCGCGCTGCGCGTGCAGGACCGGCTGGTCGCGGTGCGCCCCGATGCCGCCGACGAACGCCGCGCCCGGGCGGCGCTGTACGAACGGCTCGAGTGCCCGCGCGCCGCCGCGCAGGACCTGGCCGACTATCTCGCCATGAGCCGTGATCCGCACGACGCCGGCGCGCTGCGTGAGCGCCTGCAGCAGTTGCAGCTGGCGGCCGGCCGGTTGAACTGATCGCACCGGGCATATCGTTGAGAAAAGAAAAACGCCGCTCGCGGCGGCGTTTTCCGATGGGGCGAGGCGCCCTCAAACCTGCTTGAGCATGGTCTCGGCGTCCGACACTTCGTACTTGCCGGGGCCCTCGATGTTGAGCGATTTCACCACGCCGTTGTCGACGAACATCGAGAAGCGCTGGCAGCGCACGCCCATGCCGCGCGCGGTGAGGTCCAGTTCGAGGCCGAGTTGCTTCGTGTAGTCGGCCGAGCCGTCGGCCATCATGCGCACCTTGCCGGTCGCGTGCTGGTCGCGTCCCCAGGCGCCCATCACGAACGCGTCGTTGACGCTCACGCACCAGATCTCGTCCACGCCCCTGGCCTTGAGCGCGTCGTAGTGCTGCAGGTAGCTCGGCACGTGCTTGGCGCTGCAGGTCGGCGTGTAGGCGCCGGGCAGGCCGAACACGACGATCTTCTTGCCCTTGACCAGATCGCTCACCTTGAACGTGTTGGGACCCAGCGCGCAGCCGGCCGTCTCGACCTCGATGAACTCGCTCAGCTGGCCATCCGGCAGCGTGTCGCCAACCTTGATCGTCATGTCTTGTCTCCAGTTAAGGAAGGGCAGAGGGGGAAGAGCGCGGCAGTCTATCAACGCTGCGTAAGCGGCCGCAGGCGGGTTCAGTCCCCGAGGGCGATGCCTTCTCGCCGCGGATCGGCGCCGCCTGCCCAGCGCGCGCCGCCCGGCCCGTCGCGCAGGCGCACGATTCCCTGCACGCCGCTGGTCATCGGCGCGATGCGCACCTCGTGGCCGCGCGCTTTCAGGCCATCGACCAGGGCGGCCGAGGCGCGACCTTCCTCGACCTCGGTCGGTCCGTTGCGACTGCCGAAGTTCGCCAGCGCGACCGCCTGCTGGATGTCGAGATTCCAGTCGAGCACGCCGACGACGGTCTTGGCGACGTAGTTGATGATCTGGCTGCCGCCCGGTGAACCGAGAGTCGCCAGCAACTGGCTGGAGGCGCGGTCGAAGACCAGCGTCGGCGCCATCGAGGAACGCGGCCGCTTGCCGGGCTGCACCCGGTTGGCGACGAGCGCGCCGTCGGGCCGCAAGTTGCCCTTGCCGTCGCTCGCGCGCGGCAGAAACGAGAAATCCGTCAGCTGGTTGTTCAGCAGGAAGCCGCGCACCATCAGGCGCGCGCCGAACGCATCCTCGATCGACGACGTCATCGACACCGCGTTGCCGAACGCGTCGACCGCCGAGATGTGCGAGGTCGCGGTCCGGTGCGGCGACTCGTCCGGCGCGAACGCCAGCTGCGCTGCGGCCGGCGTGCCCGCCGCCGCACGGCCCATGCTGCGATCCATGATCAGCGCCGCCCGTTGCGCCAAGTAGGCCGGGCGGGTCAGCGCCGCGCTGTCCACGGGCACGAAGTCCGGGTCGGCCACGAACTGCGCACGATCGGCGAACGCCAGCCGACCGGCCTCGCTGAACAGGTGCACCGCATCCGGCTGTGGCTCCAACTGCCCCTCGACGGTGACCGGCGGCACCACGGCGATGTTGCGCCGGCTGAAGATGCCGAGCATCTGTGCGACTGCGATGCCGCCGGAGGAAGGTGCGCCCATGCCGCACACGCGCCACTGCTTGTAGTCCGTGCAAAGTGGTGCGCGCTCCTTGGCCTGGTAGCCGGCAAGATCGGCTTCGGTCAAGCGTCCCGGGTTGGTTGCGTGGCCGCGCACCGCCGTGACGATGTCGGCGGCGATCGGGCCGCGATAGAACGCGTCGGCGCCGCCGACAGCGATCGTGCGCAGGGTGGATGCGAAGTCTGGGTTACGCAGCATGGTGCCGACCGGCTTCGGCGTGCTGCCCGCCGTGTAGAAGTAGGCACGCGCGGCTGGCGATCCGGACAGGTGTTTCTCGCCGGCCAGCAGCGTGTGCAGCCGCGGCGAAATCGCAAACCCGTTTTCTGCAAGACGAATGGCCGGCTCGAACAGTTGCGACCACGGCAACCTGCCGTGCTGCCGGTGTGCCAGTTCCAGCATGCGCAGCACGCCCGGCGTGCCGATGGCGCGACCGCCGACTACCGCATCGACGAAGCCCATGGCGCGCCCCTGCGGGGTGACGAACAGGTTCTCGTCGGCCGCCAGCGGTGCGGTTTCGCGCCCGTCGTAGCTCTGCACGGCGTGGCCGTTCCAGTGCAGCAGGAAAGCGCCGCCGCCGATGCCCGAGCTTTGCGGCTCGACCAGGGTCAGCACCATCTGCATCGCGATTGCCGCGTCGACAGCCGAGCCGCCCGCGGCGAGTATCTGGCGACCGGCTTCGGCAGCGAGCGGGTTGGCTGCGGCCGCCATGTGGCGGCTGGCCTTACTGCTGGCCAGCCCGGCGCGAAATCCCGATCCGGCTTCCGGCGGCGCGGACACCGCGACGATGGGCGCCGGCGCTTGCGTGGCGCAGCCGGCGAGGAGGGCAAGCGCGGCAACGCTGGCAAGCACCTGGGCTCGACCTGCATGGCGGACTCTGGACAGCATGGCGACACCTCCCGGTGTTCTTGCTTGGAGTGCCGATACGGCTCGCCGGGGCTGGCCGGCTCCCGCGCACCGGTTAGCACGCTCGTCGGCGGGTCGGCGCGCTGGCGGGCGGTGCGCGCCGGGCATGATCTCTACTTGGGCTGCATGCGGATCGCGCCGTCCAGGCGGATCGTCTCGCCATTGAGCATCAGGTTGCCGAGGATCGATGCCACCAGGTGCGCATACTCGGCCGGCCGGCCCAGCCGTGACGGGAAAGGCACCTGGCGCGCGAGCGATTCCTGCACCTCGGCCGGCATGCCGAGCAGCATCGGCGTCTCGAACAGGCCAGGCGCGATCGTCACCACGCGGATGCCGTTGCGCGCGAGGTCGCGCGCGATCGGCAGCGTCATGCCGACCACGCCGCCCTTCGAAGCCGCATAGGCCGCCTGGCCCATCTGGCCATCGAACGCCGCGACCGAGGCGGTGTTCACGATCACGCCGCGCTCGCCGTCGCCGGTCGCATCCTGCTTGCCCATCGCCTCGGCGGCGAGTCGCACCATGTTGAACGTGCCGATCAGGTTGACGCTGACGGTCCGTGCGAACACCTCGAGCCGGTGCGGCCCGTCCTTGCCGAGTGTCTTCTCGGCGGGGGCGATGCCGGCGCAGTTGATCAGCCCGCGCAGCGGTCCGAGCGCCAGCGCGGCCGCGACGGCAGCCTTGCCGTCGGCCTCGCTGGTGACGTCGCACTTGACGAAGCGCGTCGCGGAGCCCAGTTCGCTCGCCAGCACTTCACCCTTGTCGGTGGTGATGTCGGCGATCACGACCTTGCCGCCGGCGGCGGCAAGCATGTGCGCGGTGGCGCCGCCCAGGCCTGAGGCGCCGCCGGTGACGATGAATGCGTTGTTCTGGATCTGCATGACGCTCCTCCTCGAAAGCAGGAGAGTCTACGGAAGCCCGTCGGTGCCGGCTGGCGCTGGCAAGCGGGACGAAGCGCAGCCGGCTAGTGGAAGGTGCAGCGTGCAAATACCATCAGGCGACCGCCTGCGCCGCTGTCCTGCGACATCGAAACGCGCGCCCGGACCAGCGGTGCGAGGCAGGTATCGGCATCGAGTCCCATGTCCCGGGCGAAGCCCTTCATCGTGTCGGAGCGGAAACCGAGGGCGTACTTCGGCCGGGTGTAGCGGCCGGGCACGACGTCGGCGGGCATTTCGAGCAGCGTCGTGCGTGCAGCCGAGGCGCCGTAGGCCGGCTCCGAGCGCCGGGCCTCGGCGGGCGCCAGCGTATCGGCGGTGGCAGCGACCGCGTCAGCCGCGCTCAAATGCGCGGACGGCAGCCGCACGCCGCGCTGCGGCAGCTGGTAGAGCGAGTCGAGTTGCAGCTGCAAAGGAGTTGGTGACTGCGCGGCGGCGCCGCCCGCCGCGGCGAGGGCGCCGATGGGGGGGATCGTACCTGTGGTGGGGGGTGGTGGGGGGTGGGAGGTGATCGTCGGGGGGGGGGTTCCGGTCCTGGGGCGAGTCGATGACACCGGGCGGCGGGGTGCTAGCTGGTGGGTGGGTGGGGGGAGGGCGGGGTCCTCCCCTCGCACCGGCCGGCCGGGGGGGAGCAGGGGGGGGGGGGGGGGGCCCGGGCGCCGGGCGGCGGCACGCAACACCCACGCCGCCGCTCCGGTGGGAGGAGGAAAGCGCCCGCGGGCACGGTAGGGCCGGGGGGCGCGGCCGCGCCGCCGCACCGGAGGCGGGGGGCACGAAAAAGAGAGGGACAACCGCTCGCGCCGCAAAGGTTCCCGCGGCGACGTCGCGCCGCAAGAAAACCGCACATCCCACGAGGGCCGGAGATCCCCGGTGGAGGCAGAACCACCGGTCAAGGGTACGCGACCCAGCGGGTGCGCAAGCGCACGAGGAATGCTCGGCTGGAGCACACGACGGGGCACGAAGAAGGGAAGGGCGCCGGCAAGACAAGGTCGAGAGGCCGGCGCCGACTGTGCGTAACCTCCGCTCGCCAAGTGGCCCCGCCCGAGAGGGAGCAGTCCGCGATACGGCAAAGCAAGGCCCGAGGAATCGAACGAGTCGCGAAAGTCTCGACAGGGCACACACCGGATCAAAACCAACGATAACCACCCTCGCTCGCGCACTCGCCAGAAGGCCGAGATCAGCGCATTCAACAGCCTGCTAGCAGTCGGGCCGCAACGCGCCGACAGCGACGCTGCATCGAACCGCGGCCTTGCATCGACACGCATCTCATGCGCGGCTCCCCACTGAACATGTACTGCAAAGCTAAGGCGTGCACCGCGCGCGCACAACCATGCAAAGGACTCATCCGAAATGCCGACGATTCGACGTTCTGGTCGCGCAGCGTGCGCACGGACATCGAATTGCGCGGCATTGGCCCGTCAATTTCGAGCTCAGGCCGCGGTCTGCATAGTCGTCGACGTGAGTGTCGTCCGCGTGCCTTAACTGCGCATTAAATGGTGTGCCGGCGCAGAGTGCGCGCCGGCTCGCCGCCGCCTAAAAGAGCGCGCCGCGCGCGTCGACCGGCCACACGTCCTCGACACGGCCGTCGCGCACGGCGACGATCCAGTCGTGCAGCGCCACCGTGGGGTCGCAGTGGCCGGGCACCAGCAGCGCCTTGTCGCCGAGGCGGATGACCGGACCGTCGCCGACCTTGTGCAGCACGGTGTGCTCGTCGGAGACCGCATAGGGCCGCCAGCCGCCGAAGGTCGGTACCGCCGGACCGGAGTCGGTCGAGAAGGCCTTCAGGCCGGCGTCCAGCGTGGCGCGCTCGTTGCCGTCGGCCTGGCGCACGCTCATCACCGTGCTCAGGATCGCCAGCGCGTGCTCGAAGCGCGGCGTCTGCGGATCGATCGCGTTGCGTGCGTAGTCGGCGTCCATCAACACGTACGAGCCGGGCTGGATCTCGTTGTAGACCGCGCTTGCAGCCTCGTAGACGAAGGTGCCGGTGCCGCCGCCGGTGATGCGCTCGCACGGCAGGTCGGCGGCACGCAGCGCGGCGCGCGCATCGTGCGCCTTCTGTGCCGCCGCCTCGGTCGCTGCGCGCCGTTCCGGCACGCCGCGCCGGTGCTGCGCGCTGCCGGCATAGGCATGCAGCCCCATGAAGTTCAGGCGCGGGCTGGCCACCACCACGCGCGCCAGGTCGACCGCCTCGTGCGGCGTGACCAGCCCACAGCGGTTCTGGCCGACGTCCAGTTCGACATAGACATCGACCCGCGCGTCGAGTGCGTCGCACTGCTGTGCCAACTGCCGCACGACCCCGGCATCGTCGACGCAAACGCCCAGACGCGCCTGCGGATGGCGCTGCGCGAGTTCGACCAGCCGACGCAGCTTGGCTGCGCCGACCACCTCGTTGGTAATCAGCACGTCGTCGATGCCGCCCGCAAGAAACACTGCCGCTTCCGACAGCTTCTGCACGCAGATGCCGACCGCGCCGGATTCGATCTGGCGCCGCGCCACCTGCACGCACTTGTGACTCTTGGCGTGCGGCCGAACGCGCACACCGTAGGCCTTGACCGCCTGCATCAGGCGCGTCAGGTTGGACTCGAACTTGCCGAGATCGAGGATCAGGGCCGGCGTGTCGACGTCCTGCAGCGCGTCGCCGGGCCGGGCCGGCCGCCAGTCGAAGTTGGGTTCGGAGCGCATGGCGGGCAGTCTAGTGGCGAACCGCTCGGCCGGCTCGGGCAGCTGCCGCATTGCGCTGCAGCGCGTCCGTAGAATGAGTGCAATGCAGTTGTGATCAACCATCGGCGGTCGTGCGTTTGCGCCGCCCGCCTCATCGAATCGATTTCATGAGCATCAAGAGCGACAAGTGGATCCGCCGCATGGCGGCTTCGCACGGAATGATCGAGCCGTTCGAACCCGGCCAGGTGCGCGCGGTCGACGGCCGCAAGATCGTCAGCTACGGCACGTCGAGCTACGGCTACGACATCCGCTGTGCGCGCGAATTCAAGATCTTCACCAACATCAACTCGACGATCGTCGATCCCAAGGCGTTCGATCCGAACTCCTTCGTCGATTTCGTTGGCGACGTCTGCATCATCCCGCCCAACTCGTTCGCGCTGGCGCGCACGGTCGAGTACTTCCGCATCCCGCGCAGCGTGCTGACCATCTGCCTGGGCAAGAGCACCTATGCGCGCTGCGGCATCATCGTCAACGTGACGCCGCTGGAGCCCGAGTGGGAAGGGCACGTGACGCTGGAGTTCTCCAACACCACACCGCTGCCGGCCAAGATCTATGCGGGCGAGGGCTGCGCGCAGGTGCTGTTCATCGAGAGCGACGAAGTGTGCGAGACCTCGTACAAGGACAAGGGCGGCAAGTACCAGGGGCAGACCGGTGTCACGCTGCCGAAGACCTGAAGCCGGATTCCGCCGGCGCGTGCCGTCAGTGCGCCGCCTTGCCCTTGGGTCCCGTGTCGAGCTTCATCGTCTTCAGCAACGACTGGAAACGCGGCTCTTCCTTCAGCGTCCCCCAGCGTCCATCGATCTTCATGAATGCGAGCCGCAGGTCGCGCACGTCGTACGCACGCTCCAGATAGTCGAGCGCCTTCGTCTTGTCGCCCAGCCCCGCGCACACCGCGGCGAGAGAGGTCGGCGGCATGTAGCGCTGCTTCGACGACAGCAGCAGCCGGTCGAGCACGGCCTGCGCCTGCTCGGTCTGCCCGGTGCGCCCGAGCAGGAACCCGATCAGGGCCAGCGCCTGCGTGCTCTGTCCTTCGGAGTAGCGATCGGCAGTGCGCAGCGCCTCGAGCGCCTTGGCGGGCTGCTTGTCCGCCAGATGGAAGCTCGCCAGCGTCAAGTGCCCGACCCAGAACTCGGGGTCCAGCTCGAGCGCGCGCTGGATGCGCTGGTCCGCTTCGTCGCGCCTGCCGCGGCCGAGCAGGTAGCCGGCCTCCAGCGTGTTGGTGATCATCGACATCGGGTCGAGCTCGCGAGCGCGCTGGATGTGCGGGAAGCCTTCGTCGCCGCGGCCCAGGGAAGACAGCAGGTGGCCCAGACCGAGGTGCGCTTCCCACGCGCTCGGGTTGAGCTCAATGGCGCGCCGAAACGCCTTCTCCGCGCCGGGCCAGTCCCACTCGTACCAGAACTTCACCCAGCCCAGGCCCGCATGGCCTTCGGCAAGCCCGGGGTCGATCTCGATCGCGCGCAGGGCGGCCGCGCGTGCCGGCTCGAACGCTTCGGACGGCGCGGTGTCGGCACCGAAGGGCAGCCGCCGATAGGTCTCGGCCAGTCCGGCATAGGCGAGCGCGTAGTTGGGGTCGAGCGCGATTGCCTTCTTGTAGAAGTCGATGCTCTTGTTCAGGCCGCTGGGCCGCAGCGTCTGCGCGGCATGCCGGGCCGCCAGAAAGAGCTGGTAGGCATCCGCGTTCTGCGTGCCACCGCCCGCATGGCCCTGGCGGTCGCGTGCACCGAGGCGCGGCGCCAGCACGCCTGCCACGCGGTCGGAAATCATCGCCTGCACGTCGAACACGTTGGTGAACTTCTCGTCGAAGCTGCCGGACCAGCGCGCCGTGCCGTCGGCGCGCAGCAGCCGTGCGGTGACACGCACCAGGTCACCCCAGCGTTGCACGGTGCCGTCGACGATCCAGTCGACTTCCAACTCGCGCGCGGCGGCCAGCGGGTCCTGCGTCGGGCCCCCATAGCGGCGCGCCGAGCCAATCGAACGCACCACGAGCCCCGGCACGGTGGACAGTCGTGCGATCAGGCTGTCGGCCATGCCGATTTCGAGTACTTCGTCGCGCTGCTCCTGCACCAGCGGTTTGAAGGGAAGCACCGCCAGCGTCTGCAGCGGCTGGCTTGCCGGCATGGGTTCGTCGCTGTGCCGGGTGCGCCACCAGATCCCGACACCCGCGGCCACGGCCGCGGTGGCCGCGCCGCCGATGGCCAGCAGCCGGCGCCGTGGCTGCGACGGCGCCGTCGGCTCCGGCAGGGCTGCACTCGCCGGCTGCTGTGCCGTGGCAGCCGCAACCGGACTGGCGTCCGCGTGATTCGTTTCCACGCCTTGCGCCGCGGAGTCGACGGGCACGATATGCGCGACCCGCGCAACGAGGCGAAACCCGCGTCGCGGCACGGTCTGGATGAAACGCGGGGCTTCCGGGTCGTCGCCCAGTGCCTTGCGCAGCGTGGAGACGGCCTGGCTGAGGTTGTTGTCCTCGACCACGACGCCCGGCCAGACCGCGGCCATCAGCGCATCCTTCTCAACCACTTCGCCAGGGTGCTGCAACAGGTACAGCAGCGTATCGAAGGCCTTGGGTGTCAGCGCGATCGCGAAGCCATCGGCGTGCAACAGCCGGCGGCGCTGCGCGTCGATGCGAAACCCTTCGAATTCAACGTCTTGCGCAGCCTTCATCGATCGGATTCACGGTTCTTCACGTCAATTCAGCGCCATCCTAAGGACGCCCAGAGGCTGCGCCTCGATGCTGTCCTCGCCCGCCGGCTGATGCACTGCTGCACCGGCCGGGCGGTTCCCCAAAAGCGAAAGGACAGCGCCATGCACGCCACCTTGACTGAGTACCCCCTCGCCCGAAGCCTCGACGGGCCGCGTCGCCACGGCTGTCGCCGGTCCGTCCGGGCCTGAGTCCGTGCAACGGCCCGTTCCCGCGACGCTCAAGCGATCGGCACACAGCCCGAAGGACTCATAATGGACCCGCATCTTCTCAAGTCGTGCAGTCCGGCGCTGGCCCCGGCCATCGCCACCCCGCTGCTGGTCCAGGCCTGCGGCGGCAGCCACGATGCCAACGCCCAGGCGGCAAGCGGTGCCGATCCGGTCGACGGCGTGTGGGAGTCCACCATCACTATCTGCGACTGCACCAGTGGCGCGGCCCTCCGCAACTTCACGGGCGTCAACACCCTCCACCGTGGCGGCACCCTGACGGACACCCACAACACCGCGCCTAGCACGCGCGGGCCGGGCGCGGGCATCTGGCGCGCCGGCATGACGCTCGGCAGCTACACCGCCAGCATCCGCTTCGATCGCTACAACCCCGATGGAACGCTCGCCGGCACGCAGCGGGTGAACCGCAACTTCATGCTGGCTGCCGATGGCACCTCGACCACCGGCACCATCGCCGCGCAGATCCTCGACGCCACCGACGTCGTGCGGCAGAACGTCTGCGGCGCGGAGACCTCGGTGCGCCTGTTCTGAGGTTCGACGTGCGATGCGGCTCAGCTCGCCGCACACTATGGTGGCGCGGTTTGCCCGCGCAGCCGCAACGGCAGGGAGGCACACCATGAACTCGACCGAACTCCCAGGGCCCGGCGATCCGAACGCCGCGCTCGTGGAGCGGCTGTCGGCGCTGGTCGCGGCAGCGACCTCCGACCTGCCGGACACGCTGCGCGAGATCGAGGCGCTGCAATGCGCGGCGCAATCCGCCACGCTGGAGGCGCGCGCCACGGTATTAGGCGCGCTCGGCGCACAGTGCGTGATCAGCGAGTTCACCAGTCTGGCCGGCGTACCGGTCTGGGCGGCGCGCGTCGATCACTTGGCGCTCGATCCGCACCTGCTCGAACCCCACGCCGCGCTGATCTACTGTGCCGGCGTGCTGGCCCTGCGCCAGTTCGGCAGCGTGGCGCAGGCGCCGGGCGCCGAGGACTGCGTGGCCGCGTACCGCGACCGACTGCTGTCCGCGGGGCAGCCGCTGGACGCCAACATCGTCGTCAGCACCGCCGAACACGTCGCGAGCTGGATGACCAACACTGGCCAGCAGGCGGCCTTCGACGAGTTGTCCGGGGTCGTCGAGCGTCATCTGGACGCGCCGGACCTAGCGCCACGCGTGCGTGCCCGCTGGCTGTTCTGGCTGGGCGCCAACCAGATGCACGCCGACCAGCGCTCGGCCGCCGAGGCTACCTGGGCACGCGCCCAGCAGGCGCCCGAGGCCGCGCACTGGCGCTGGTTGCGCTTCCATCTGGAGCGCACCGCGATCCGTCCGCTGGTCGAGGACGGCCTTTATGCAGAGGCGAGCCAGCGCGTGGAGGCGCTGCGGCCGCTGGTCGATCCCGCGCATCCGCTCGATCTGGCCGACTATCACCACCTGCGCGGCTGGCTCGCGCTCGCCACCGGGGATGCACGGCTGGCGCGGCAGCACTACGAACTGGCGGTGGAGTCGGCCGCGCGCGGCTCGCTACCCGACCGCATCGCCTCGATGTACCGCGCCGGCCATGCGATCAGCCTGGCCGCGGCGGGCGAGGAAGAGGCCGCCGAGCGCATCGTCGAGCAGCTCGAGTTCCTGCCGGGGCCGCGCGGCCTGGCGCTGCGCGCGGCCAACCTCGCGCTGATCCGCGCCTGTCGCTCGCGCCGACTCGGTGCGGATGACTACGTGCAGCGCCTCACCGAAGGCATCCAGGCGGCGCGTGAGCAGGGGCTGCTGCGCTTCTTCCGGCTGGCGCCGCCGCTTGCCGCGCAACTGTGCGCCGATGCACTCACCCATGGCATCGAGATCGAGTTCGTGCGCAAGGCGATCGCGGCGCGCCGGCTGCCGCCACCCATGGATGCCGGCGAGCGCTGGCCGTGGAAGCTCAAGCTTTACGCGCTGCGGCCGTTCGAACTGCAGATCGACGAGTCGCCGTTCGACCCCGAGGGCAAGACTCGCACCAGACCGCTGGCGCTGCTCAAGCTGCTGGCCGCGCAGGGCGGTGGCCCGATCGCCATCGCACGCGTGACCGACTGGCTGTGGGCCGACCAGGACCCGGCGCAGGCGCGCGGCAGCTTCGACGTGACGATCAACCGGCTGCGCACGATGCTCAAGTACAAGGAGGCGCTGGTGGTCGGCGAGGGCAAGGTCGGCCTCGACCCGGCGCTGGTCTGGATCGACACGCGCGCGTTCCAGAGCGTCGCGCGCCGCACGGCCGATCCCAAGCAGGTCCGGTCCGGCGAGCGCGCCGCGCTGTTCCATCGCCTGGGGGAGCTCTATCGCCAGCCCTTCCTCCAGCTGGATGAGGAAGAACCGTGGACCGTGGAAGCGCGCAGCCGCTACGCGGCCCTGTGGAACACCTCGGTCGAGGCGCTGGCGCGCGCCGCGGAAGCCGAAGGCCAGCGCGATGAAGCCGCGTGGATGCGCGAACGCGCAGCGGTCGCACACTCGCCCGAGACGCGGCTGAGGCTGATCGTCAACCGCTGAACATCCGCCGGCCGCGCGTCGCGTCCGGTGGCGGGACCAACCTGCGGTAAGCCATCGGTAAGGCCGGTCTCGTTAGCGTGCTTCCCATCGTCACTGAGGGAGGGGCGCGATGAAGCAAAGCCGATGGCTGTCCCTGGCGCTGGGTCTGGCGCTCGCCGCGGGACTGCATGCGCCACCCGGCGCTGCGGCCCCCAAGGTCGATGTCTGCGCCGTATTCAAGAAGCACGCGCCGAAGGACATCGGCCTCACGCTCGAGAAGGCGGTGTCGGTCACGCCCGAGTTCTGCCAGGCTTGGTCGCCCGGCAACACGGACACGCTGCTGCTGCGCGTCTCGAAGATAAGCAGTGCGGTGCGGGCGGTCAGCGGAACGCGCCAAAGCGCGGTCAACTCTGGAAATGGCGTTGTCGCCGACGAGGCAGGCCTGGGAACCGGCGCCTGGTCGCAGCGCGACAAGCAACGCATCGAGATCACCTTCGCGGTCAAGGAGCAGTTCGCAACCGTGCTCCTCAATCGCGACGGTGGGCTCGGCGATGCCGACGCCGCCAAGGCCCGCGCCTTCGCCAAGGCGGTGACCGGAGATCTGCGATGAACGTGGCTCGCGCAATCATCGCTGCCGCGATTGCGGCAGTGGCATGGCCTGCGTCCGCGACGGACCTGTGCGCGATGTTGGCCAAGCACGGACCGGTGGTCTTCGGCACACCGCTGCAGGCCGCGCCGCAGTGCGACCAGTCGGGTCCGGCGCGCAGCGGCGCGGCCAACAACGCCGCCGGCAGCGATCGCCTGACGATCGGCGTGTTCCAGGTCCCTGCAGCCGACCAGTACATCGACAGTAAACGGCGCGAGAAGCGCGAGGGCGTCAGCTTCACCGACGAACCGTCGCTCGGCAAGGGCGCCTCGCTCGAGCGCCGCGACAAGGGACGCGAGGCGGTGTTCCACATGGCCGATAACAAACGCTATGTCGCCGTGATGATCCGCGCGCGCGACGGGCTAAACGATGCGTACATCGAGCGGGCGCGGGCCTTCGCCAAGGTCGTGAAAGCGGCGCGATGAGCGGATGCGCTTAGGCCAGCGGGATCTCTTCACTCATCGAGGAGTCATCATGCCCTTCGTCTTTGACTGGCGCGGCTTTGCGGATGACACGCTGCGCGCCGCGCTCGACCAGTTGCGCGGTGCGCCCGGTGCGCCAACTTCAGCGAGTGACCCTTTGCAGCCGGCGGCCGCCGGTACCCCGGACCTCGACGGCGTCCTGCCGCCGCGCGTCGGCGGCAGCAAGCGCACCTTCCTGAACGACCGGTTCGGCGGCCTCGACCAGGGCGGGGTGTACGCCGCCTACGACGCGGAAGGTCACCCGGTGCGCGCGCTGGTGCGGCGGGCCACTTCGCCGGCCGCGGCGCAAGCCATGGTGGCCGGTGCGCCAAACAGAGCTGGCCACGCGGCCTGGTGCGAAGGACGGCTCTGGTTCTACGTGAGCGGTGGCACGGTGGAGGCCGACGAGGATCCGACCTTCGGGCCGGGCGACGTCGCGGCCACCGAGCGCTTCGTCGTGGCATTCCGCGCACAGCGCAAGGGAGTGGCCTGATGCAGCGCCGATGGTTCGCTCTTGCACTGGCTGTCGCGACGCTCGCGGCCTGCAGCAAGCCCGACGCGCCGCCGCCCCTACCGGCGCCGCCGCCTCCGCCGCTGCCGGTCGAGCGCAAGCTCGATGTCGCGCAGTTGCCGCCGCTGAAGTACGCCGGCGTGGTGTTCGAGGCCAGGTCGGGCGTGATTGCGCCCGACGGCGCGCAAGCGACGGCCACGCTTGTCGTTCAGGCCACCGCGCCGTCCAAGGCCGAGGTGCCGCTCGACGGCCAGTTGACGCTTGCCTTCGCCAACGGCACGCAACTGCGCAAGCAGCTGCAGGGCTTCGGTTCGGCGCAGGTGGCCGACCTCACGCTGAGCGGCAACGCGCCGGCGGGAACGACATGGGATGGCGCGACGCTCACCGTCACCGAAAGCGGCAAGCCGCCGCAGCGCGTGACCGTCGGCCAGCCGGCGCCGGCGACCCGTGTGCTCCTCACGCCGAGCGGCGAGGCGGTGGCGCCGAGCCGCTACCGCGACCCGATCACCTCCCAGGTCGCGCAGGCCGCGCTCGAACTCGACGGTCCGCGCAGCGGCGGATTCTTCGAGCGCACGGCGGACAATCTGCGGTTCGCGCGCGTGCGCGTCACCGTGCTCAACAAGGGCGCCAGGAGCGGCGTGTCGATCGGACAGGAGTCGTTCGAGCTGCGCGTCGACGGCCACAGCATGAATGTCGCGGTGGGCCTGTTCGCCAGGGCGATTGCGTTCAACCAGAGCGCCGACTTCGAGCTGGTCTACCGCGTGCCCGTCGCCGCGCAGAAGTTCGTGCTCATCGTGGGCGCCGATGGCAAGAAGCCGGGCGAGATCGAACTGACGAGGTCGCCATGAGCGATGCTCGGCTCTCAGTGTTGCGGCGATCTCTGCTCAATGGCGCGGCCGCCGTGCCGCTCGCCGCGCTGGGCGGCTGCTCGCGTGAAGCCGCGGCGCCCGCTGTGACCGCGGCGGGCGATGTGCTGCGCGCAGGCAGTCCGACCATTCCGCCATCGATCAAGCTGACGCCGCAGACGGTGGTCGTGAAGGACGGCGCGCGCGCGTTCAAGGGGCGCGCTGCCGACCGGCGCACGCTGCGCCTGGATGCGGCGGCGGCCGAGCAGGTCAGGGCCGGCAGCGTGGTCGTGCTGTCGGATGTCGGCGTGTTCAAGGCGCAGGCCGTGCGGCGCGAAGGCGGCGAGTTGTTCGTCGCGCCCGAGCCCTGTGCGATCAACGAGCTGATCCGCGACGGCGAAGTCAACTTCAACGGCCTGCGCATCGATCCGCGTGCCGCGCGCCTGCAGACGGCGCTCGCACCGCGTGCCTCGACCGCGCTTGCCGCCGCCGCACTCGACTGGCTCGTGCCGCCCGCGCACGCCGCCAGTGCCGACCGCTACACCGGCCAGCTCGGCGACTACGAGGTCGATGCGGGCTATGCCGGCAGCGACGGCGCGCTGCGCTTCGACGGCCGCTTCCATCGAGACAGCCACGGCATGAAGATCGACGTCAAGCTCGATGGCCAACTGTCGGGCTTCTCGATCGGCGGGCGGATCGCGGTGGCCGACGGCCGCGCGCGCAACCTCAACCTGTTGCTCAACGACCTCGCGGGTCAGGTTGAACTGACCGCGCGCGCCGGCCGCGGCGCCAAGGGCGAGTTCAAGGGCGAGGAGCTCATCGTCACGCCGATCGAGGAAAGCTGGCCGGTCGTGATCGACGGCATTCCGTTCGTGCTGCGCCTCAAGTGCGCGCTGCTGGTCAACGACGGGCTGACCAACGTCGACGCTTTCGTCGAGATGAAGACCGGCGTGAAGTTCCGCAGCGAGCGCACCGGCTTCGACATGAGGCTGCCCGGGGAGCCGAACAAGGTGGAGCACACGCCGGTGGGATCGCTGCAGTTCGAGGACTTCCAATTCCACAAGGCCGATGGCGTGGGCCTCGGACCGCAGACGCTGCTGGCGGCGTTCCAGTTCCCGCGCCTCGGCTTCGGGCTCGGCATCGAGCACGTGTTCGCCGGCAGCTTCATCGACCTGGTGACGGCGGCCAACACCACGCTGGCCGGCTCGATGGCGCCGGTGCCGTGCCGGCGCTCGCAGCTGACGCTCACGGGCTCGGTCGGCGTCGACGGCAAGTTCCTGCTGTGGGAGAAGTCAACCAAGCTGCCGGTGTGGACGCAGGAGTTCGTGCGCACGGTGCCGGACGTGAAGGCCTGCCAGATCGCCGCCGGCAAGTGAAGCGGTGGACGGCGGGTTGCCAGAACCTGGTCATGGGCTGCTTCGGCTCGGCGCGTGCGTCTTGTTGTTGACGTCTGCCGTCGCTGCCTCAGCGCAGTCGAGAGTTCAGGCGCCACCGTCCACGCTGCTACCGTGGGCGCCCGGCCATTTGCTCACGAAGCCCGACGCGCCACCGACAGACACGTGGTCGACGCCCTGTCCGGCCGGGCAGATCGCCTACCGAGACGGAAGCGGCGGGCCGGTGCGATGCATCGTTCCATCGCCGTGTCCGCCCAGGATGGTCAGCGACAGCGCTGGGCAATGTCGTTGTCCTGCCGGCCAGACCCGCGATGCATCCGGACGCTGTGCCTGTCCGGCAGGAACAGTCGCCTACCGCAGCGGCGCGTCGGAGTTCGACGTGCGCTGTGTCGCGGCGCCTGCCTGCGCGGTCGGGCAGACGCGCGACGCAGCCGGGCGATGCCAATGCCCAGCCGGAGACGTCGCCTACCGCGACGCCAGCGGCGCCGCAATGAGGTGTCTTGCGGCGCCATCCTGTCCAGTCGGCGCGCTGCGCGACCGCGCCACGGGCGCGTGCGTCTGCCCTCCCGGGAGCGTCGCCTACCGCGACGGCGCGTCCGCGGACGCCGGACGCTGCGTCCGCGCGTCGCCCTGATCGCACGGAGCGCCGTCGCGGCCGAGCGGCTGCGCGAGTTTTCACGCGCCTGCGTATGCCATCGGTAAGACCCGCGGCTCTAGCTTGCCATTCACGTCGCGGCGGCATGCGGTCGAAGCGCCCCGAAGCAAACCATCCACATTGCAGAAGGAGTTCAACCATGAAGCTGGCCACGCTGCTGTTGCAGGCAGTCGCAGGTGGGGCGTTCGCGGTGGTGGCGTCGGTCGCATCTGCGCAGGTCCTCGACATCAAGCCGGGCCAGTGGAAGAAGACGTTGCGGATGGAAAAGGGCGGCAAGGTGCTGATGGACCAGACGCTCGATGCCTGCATGACGCGCGAGAACCTGGACTTCCAGCAACTGCGAAACAAGTTCGGTGGCAACAAGGGCGTCTGCAAGCTGATCGAGGACGAGGTGACCACCACCCGCTTGAAGGTCACCATGCAGTGCACGGGCTCGACCTCGCGCTCCACCACGCAGGTGAAAAGCCGCGAGCACGTGGTCGTCAGCGGGACCATCGAGAGCGGTGGCGGGATAACGACCTCGACCGAGGACTGGCGTTTCGTCAAGGCCTCCGATTGCGCCAAAGAGAAGGCGATGAGAAGTTCGGGTCTGGCGCGTCGGTCCGTTCATGCGTATGCGATGGTACAACGCGGGTGCCCCTGCGTGGGGTCGCCGCGCCGGCCGTCATGAAGATCAGGAGGGTCCAGTGATTCAAACTGCTGCATCCGTGCTGGTGGTCTGTGCGCTGTCGCAGGTCGCCCATGCGCAACAGGCGCCGGCCACGCGCCCGGCACCCAACTGGGGTGCAGCGCCGGGCATGGCGCCGGCGCCGGCGGCCGCTCCTCCCGGCGCGCCCGCGGCGTCACAGCCTTCGCCGGCGCCCGATCCGTCGCCCACACGTTCGCCGACTGCGGGTACTGCGCCGATGCCATCCGCGCAGAAGAAGATCGAACTCGCCCTGGTCGACGTCTTCATCGAACGGTCGCAGCAGGGCGAGTCGGAGTCAGGCCGTGGTCCCTGGGCGTCGACCCGACTCGGCCCGGGAGGCACTGTCGCATTCACGCTGAAGCTGCGCGAGGTGCGTGGCAACCAGGTAACTCCGCAGGGCGCGGCCGGTCCGCTCGGCCTGTTCGTCAGAAGCTGCGCGGACCCGGTGCCGGTGCAGATGCGCATGCGTGTGGCCAATCGCAGCACCGTACCCACGCCACGGGGCGCCACGGCGCTCGTCGGCGCAAGCGTTGGCCAGCAGACCCTCACCAACAACGCCTACGTGGTACCGGCGACGGGAGCGCAGGGTGAAACCGTACTGACCGGCTTCGCGCTGAGTCCGGGGACGCACACGCTGGCGGCGACGCTGTGGCCGATCTCGTCGCAGCAGGTCGATCCCCAGAAGAACCAGGTCAAGGCGTCGGTCACGGTCGTGTGCGAAGGCCTGACGTCCGCGCCAACACCCGGCGCACTGCGCTGAGTCACTTTCAACGCCTGGAGCCATCCATGACCGCGAAAACGGTCCTTGCCTTGTCGGTGAGTTGCCCGGTCGCGCTGCTGATCGACAGTCCAGCCGCCTTTCTGAGAACACGACGGAGGAACCTCATGCACCGGGTGGTTGCTGGCTGCGTAATGGCCTGTACCGCGTCCTTCTCCAATGCGGGCGCGCTCGACGACGTGATGAAGATGCAGAAGAACGGCATGTGGGAATTGAAGCTGCCGGGTCAGAAAGGCAAGCCGCTTCTGTTCTGTGTCACCGACACCACCAAGATCGGCGGCCTGAAGGAGACACAGGAGTCTGTGAAGAGCCTCGGCTGCAAGACCGAGAAGGAATCGCTGAAGGGCGACCAGTACGAGATCGTGCTTGCGTGCAGCAATGCCGATCCGAACCTCGGCAACTTCCGCATGGTGATGAAAGGTACGGCGCGGCCCGATTACTCGAGCGGGACGACCACCGTCACCGGCGGCGGGCCAATGATCAAGGGGCTGTTCCCGTCGGGTCAGGAAGGCGGCAGCGAGGACCGCTGGCTGCGGCCGTGCAAGGCCGGCGAGAAGCCTGGGTTACAGGAGGGCAAGTGAGATGCCGGGTGGCACGACTGGCTCGAGTCACGCCAAACCGAATCGAGTCCGAGGTCACACATGCGCCTGAAACAGTCCGCTTTTGCCATCGCTTTGCTGCTGGCGCCCTGCGGGATGTCCGCGTTCGCTCAAGCCTTCGCACCGGCACCGCGTGCGACGACGCCGGTTGCGCCGGCTCCGCGCGATGCCTGCGCGCCGGCACCGCAGGGCCAGGGCAGCACCAGCCCGCAGTGCAGGCAGGAGTGCAGCCGCAATCCGAAGTACTCCCCGCACTGCTCGCAGCCTGGTACGGCACCCGCGCCGGCGCCGAACTGGGGCGCAGTGCCGGGAGCCGGCCCGGCACCGGCGATGGGTGGGGCGCCCCAGCCCCCGGGAACTCCTGCGCAGTTTGGCGACGGCAGCGTGCGTCAGCCGGCGTCGACCGGGCCTGCGGAACGGGCCGTTACACCGGGAAGCTCCATGTCCGCTCCCGGCCTAGTGCAAACGCAACCGTCGTCGCCGCCTCCTCCTCGGCCGATGGCGCCGCGGAGCACTTCCGCAACCCAACAACGCACATCGCCTGCGCTGGCGCCGACCGAAGCCACGCCCGTCACCACGCCGGCTGTCAGCGTCACCCCCGTACAACCTGCGGGCCAGGCCGCTTCGCGCGCAGCAGCCGTTGGCGCGATGCCGGGCTCGGCCGAAATGCCGCGATTGCAGGCCGATTCCTTTGTCGTCGACTTCGGCAAAGCCTTCAGTGGCGAGCTGGTTCGGCGCACGGTCACGCTTCACGCGACCGCGCCGGGCGAAGCGGAGTTCACGCTCGGCACGCCAGCTGTGCCGGGGTTCGTCATCGCCGAGGTGCGCGCGATGGGCGTCGGTGCGACCTCGCTGCCGTCGACGGGCGCAACGACGGCCGCACGTCGCGACAACACGATGGCGGTACGCAAGGTCGAACAACGACTCACTGCGCCCCCCTGGAAGATGCGATTTGGCGAGCCGGCCGAGCTGCAGGTTGACGTGGTGTACGCGCCGAAGTTCGATGCCTTTATCAACATGGCGGGTGTGAAGTCGACCCAACTCAACGCACGGGTTCGCAACGTGCGTGGCGAGGGCATGGGGGTGCCGTTCGAACTCCGCGCGCAGTTCGAGGGTCTGCGGCTGGGCGTGTCCGTCGCCGTGAAGACGCCTGAGATTTACGTCCGCATGCCGAACCGCTACGACCCGACCAAGCCGGTCGATGCGCTCGAACCGTCCGCCATCACGCTGTCGGTCGCCAACCTGAGCGGTGCATCGCTGCCGGTGCGCATCCAGGGTGGGGTACTTCCCAGGGGTGTCAGTGCCAACCCCGTCGAATTGACGCTGAAGAAGGATGAGACACGGGACGTGTCGATTCCGCTGCAACTCGTTCCGCAGCACGGCTCCGATGGCGGCGCGGGCACGCTCCTCGTGCAGGCGGCCGGCAGGCGCAGCGAGTCAGGCCTCCAGTTCGTCAAGGTCGTCGAGCGCTCGTTCGAGGCCAAGGGCGAGAACTGGTCGGTCGGCGTACTTTTGGAGCGGGACGGCTCGATGCATCTGTTTGCGGCCTGTTGGCTCAAGTTCCCCCAAACGCGCCATGACTGCCGGTTTCGGCTCAACGCGGGAAGCGGCGTCGCTCGCGCGATCGTATTGAGTGCCGACACCGGCAAGACGGCGGGCTGCTACTACTCCCGCGCAACGATCGGCAGTGGAAAGTCGCCAACGGCCCAGGAAATCGTGGCCGCAGGGCAGGCGCCGATGGAGGCACTGCTTTCGGTGGACGGCAAGAGCCAACCGGGGCCGGACACGTTCTACGAGCGCCACGCGCTGGTTCCCGTCAAATCGGTCGAGTACCACTGGGGCTGCACCGAGTACCTCGCCGGGTTCCGTGCGCCGGGCTACGGAAACGTCCGCTAGCAGGCTGTTGAAATGCGCATGAATCTCGGCCTTCTGGCGCAGTGCGCAAGCGCGAGGCGATGGTTATCGTCGGTACGACCCCGTGTCGATGCCACTGTCGAGACTTTCGCGAACTCGTTTGATTCCATCGGGCCTTGCTTTGCCGTACTACGCACGGACTGCTCCCATCTCGGGCGGGGCCAACTTGGCGATGCGCAGCAGGTTCAGCGCACAGCCGGCCAGCACGAAGGCCATCTCGACCTTGTCTTGCCCGCGCACCTTGACCTTCTTCGTGCCACCGATCGTGTGCATCCAGCCGAAGCATTCCTCGATGCGCTTGCGCACCCGCTGCGCAGATCGCGTAGCCCTTCGAGCCGCGTGCGTTCTGCCATCCGAGTCCGGGATCGTCCGGCCCTCGATCTTGGCGATGTGCAGGTTTGATCTTGCGGCCGCGCAGCGTCTGGACAAAGCCGCGCCGGCAGTAGCCTTTGTCGGCGCCGAGCGAGTCCGGTTCGATGCCCTGCTGCTTTTGCTCGTCGAGCAGCCGCTCGGCCGCCTTGACCTCGGCATTGTCGTGCGGCGCGGTCACGCGCAAGCCCAGCACCAACCCGTTACGGTTCTCCATCAGCGCGTGACCCGCGTAGGCGAGCCGGCTTTCCTTGCCTGCGCCCTTGCGCGCCAGTTGCGCCTGCGGATCGGTCGTGCTGGCGTGGGTGTCGTTGCGGCGCCGCTCGCCCTTGAAGTCGACCTCGGGATTGCCGCCACCGACGCCGCCATCGCCGCCGTCCTTCGGCCGCACGCTCTTCATGCTGGCCCAGGCATCGATCAGGGTGCCATCGACACTGAAGTGCTCGTCGCTGACCAGCCCCTTGCGCCGGGCGATGCGCACGATCATGCCCAGAAACCGCGGCGCGACACGGCGCTCGAGCAGCCGCTGCCGGTTCCTCGGCGAAGGTGGAGCGATCGAAGGCCGCCTCATCGAGGCCCAGCCCCAGGAACTCAGCGAAACAGCAGGTTGCACCCCGAGCATCCGCAACAGCCGCTCCCGAACGCACCGCGTACAGCGCCATCAGCAGCGCGCTCTTGAGCAACGTCTCCGGCGGCACCGACTGCCGACCGCCGTCGGCGTACATCTGGTTGAACACGCGACTCATGCGCCGCAGCGCCTCATCCGCATAGACGCGGATCGCCCGCAGCGGATGATCGGCCGGCACCCGTGCCTCCGGCGAGACGTAGCTGAACAACCCTTCTCGATCGGCCCTCGAACCGCGCATCACCACCCGCCAACCATGAAAACCATGCCTTCGATCTCCACCTGCAAGAATGGTTTCAACGGTCGAATTTCAACAGCCTGCTAGGGCGGCCGAGGTGAGGACGAACTGGATGTGTTCGACGAAGGGCCGCGCGGCTTCCCGCCGCTCTGCCAGCGCCCCGGCAAACACGCGATGAGCACGTTTCAATCAACATGGCGCATCGCCGTTCTAGCTGCGACCCCGCTTGCTGCCGATGCGCAGCTTTGCGCCACGCTCGATTCCACTGCGGCGCAGCGTATCGCGACCCTCGAGGCAGAAGTCATTCAGTTTCGCGGCGAGCTCGCGCGACTGCGTGCAGCGTCCAGCGCGGGGATGCCCAATTGGAACGAGACGCACGTGGGTCCGCCGCGGCCCCGGCCGCTGCCTCGCCATGGCTGGCCTTCCGGCCGGGACAGATGCCGCCGCCTTCACCGTTGCAGGCGCAGTGGGCATGGGTGCAGGCGCCGTTTGCAGGTCTGGTGGCGCCATTCGGCGCGGGCGGCGTGAACTGCTTTCCATGCCCGGCATGCGCCGACCACGTTCACACGATGCTGCGATGAGTCCGGCAAATTTTAGGGAGATCGTCATGAACCGTGTTAGCTGCAGTCTCGCCTCCGCCGCGCTTGCGTTCGCGCTCTTGCAGTCGCCTTATGACGCACTGGCCCAGCCCCAGACCGACGCGTCCTCCGGCGCGCAGCAATTGAAGAAGCTGCCGCGCAAGCAGGGCGAGCGCGTGGCGGTGACGATCTATGAGTTTCGCTCGATGCTGCCGGCGCTATCGGCGCGCACCGCCACCGACATGTTCACCACCGCGCTGGTGCAGAGCGGGCAGTTCCGGGTGGTCGAGCGCGGCCGCGTCAACGAGGGCGTGGTGCGCGAGAAGCAGTTGCAGCAGGCGGGCTGGGCGACCGGCAATGCCGCCCAGCAGCCGCTGCGCGGTGCGCAGTACATCTTCGAGGGCACGGTGTCCGAGGCCAACGTGCAGGAGAGCGCCAATTCCGGCGGCATCAACATCGCCGGCATGCAGATCGGCGGTGGCAAGAGCCAGGACTCGATCGTGATCGACCTGCGCATCATCGACGCCGCCAATGGCGACGTGCTGGATGCGCTGACCGTGCGCAAGCCGGTGGTCGCGACCTCGGCCGGCGTTAACGGCGTCGGCAGCCTGGCCGCCACGATCCTCGGTCGCCGCGGCAAGGACACGACCTATGTGCCCGACGTGCAGGCGCAAAACCAGCAGCGCGAGGGCATCGACGGCGCCACGCGCGCGGCGATCGAGGAGGCCGTGCTGCAGCTGGCCAAGCGCTTCGAGCCCTGAACTCGGGTCCACCCGATTTGCGCCGGCCGTGCCGGCGTATTCGGCGCATTGCGCTGCAGGCAGACCGGTAGGGTCGCACCATCCGGACCTGCGACCATGCCCGACGCCGACCGCACCTCGCCTGCGACCGAAGCCAGCCCGGCGCGCCAACTCGACGCAGCTGCTGCGCGCCGTGCG
>JAXHLD010000006.1:0-45601 GCA_034522655.1 Burkholderiaceae bacterium | reverse complement strand
TGAGCCGGTTGCCACCGTGCCGACCTGGCTCGTCAAGCTGCTCCAACTCGCGCCCGACCTGGTCTCGTTCATCGGCGCGCTGCTGCTCGCCTACCCGCCGTTCAAGGTCGCTCTGCACAACCGCGTGCTGACCGGGCTGCTCCTGCGCAATCTCGGCACCACGAAGCTCGGCGCGAAGTGGGGCACACCGACCATCGAGACCCTGCGCGAAATCCTGCAGCGCTTCGCGCCCGAGGACTTTGCAAAGATGCTCGCCGGATTGCTGCTGACCGCGCTCGGCGCGGGGCTGAAGGTGGTGAGCGTCGTGTTCGGCTGAGCGGCGCCGGCCCGGCGTTTCGAGCGCGAAGGCTGCAGGCAATATTGCCGACTAGGACGCGCCGACGTCGCAGTCCTGCCCGGCGAGCATTTCCAGCCGATGCCACCGCCCCTGCAGATCGAAGCTCACCCTGAATCGCGCCGGCGTACCGTCGCGGTTGACGAGCAGCACGTTCGAGCCCGGCTTTCGCTTGGCCGGCCCGACGCCGCTGCTGATGTCGGTCGACAGCGCGGCGAACACGACGTCGCCATGCAACGATGCCTGCGCATCCAGCGCACGCAGCATCGCCGTGTACTGCGGGAGCGAACGCCACGGCGCACTCGGACCGCTGTACCGGGTGTCGAGCACCCACCGTCCGTCTTCCAGCCGCCAGCCGTCCATGCGACCGCCGTCGGGGTCGCGCCACGTGTGCAGCACGACCCGACCATCCCGAGCAAGCGAAAACCACGCATAGGGAGCCGCGACGCCCCCGACCGACGCCAGCGCTTCCAGCATCGACCCCGGCGTGACCTTCTCGGCGACCCTCGTCGCGGCCCTGCGCGCCTGCAGCTCGCCCGCGAACCTTGATCGGTGCTCCGCCTTCCCGTAGTCGTCCGCGATCTTCACCAGTCCGCGCAATTGCTGCACCGAGAACTCCGACATCCGCTCGGCACAGCGCGCCAGACCATAGGCCTTGACCAATTCCTTCGCGGTCATCGGCGGCGTCTCATCCATGCAGCACCACCCGCTCGCCGCTGCGCTCCAGCTTCACCCGCCCCAGCGCCGCCAGCGAATCGACGATCTCCGGCAGGCGTTTCTTCCACGGGCCGCGGCCGGTGAAGTGGGCGGCGAGCTGGTCGAGGTCGAGCGGGCGGGCGGACTGGGCGACGGTGTCGGCGACGAGGCGGATCTGCTCGGGCAGCGTGGCGGGCCAGGGAGCGCGCTTGACGGCGGCGGGCCGGGGCGCGGCGGGTGCTTCCTCGTCGGCGATCTCGGTCTGCGCCGCGGCGGGCTGCTGCGCCTGGAACTCGGGGCGCAGCCAGCGCACCAGGCCGCGCGCTTCCTCGGCGGCGCGTTCGGCGTTGAGCCGGACCAGCCGCGCCAGCAGTTCCTCCTCGGCGGCGGCCTGCGCGGCAGGCTTGTCGGGCAGGGGCGTGGTGGCACCGGGCCGGCCGACCAGCTCGGCTGCGAGGTCGTGCCAGCCGTAGGCCGCGAACACCGCGCGGTCGAGATCGTCGTGCAGCTCGCGCAGCACCGACACCAGGCCGTGGTCGTGGATCGTCTTCTCCTTGGCGGTCAGCGGCTCGCCGCTGCGCAGATTCTCCAGCACGTTGTAAAGGCCGGTCAGCGTGAGGTCGGCGTGCTGGGACTGCTGGCGCTTGCGGTGGGTGTCAATTTGCTCGGCCAATTGCGCAACATTAGAAAGCCGAGCTAACTCGTCCGGAGCAGGAAATGTCTCCAGACAGCGGATCTTGTTGTAGCGAGGGCGGTCTTCGAGCGTGCCACCAGCGGCAAGCGCCCAAGCAACATGCAGCCGCGAACTTAGGAGACCCAGCAGCGCCGCGCTGTCTAGGGCGATGCAGATCACCATGTGATCGGCAAGAACGTCTCCATCTATGAACTGAAAGACTCGGTGCTTCGCGGTCTCTGTTGTTCCGATGTAGCGCTTGAGCCCAATTAACGCCTTGCGCAGAAGAGGCCGCTCCCAACCGAACCTCCACCAAAGCTCCCGTATTGATGCCCGATTGTTGTGGTCGCGCTCCGGCTTGACCCGATCGACCACACGCTGATACGCGACGGGATTCGCCATCCGAGCATCGTGCTGACTCATCCCGGAGAAGTCGATCAGGAACCTGATGCGTCGTTACTGCAGCAGGTCTTTCCCGCCAACGTAGCCTCGAACGACGGCCGCTCCATGAGGGCGAATTTCCGCGGCCTCGACTTCCGCCAAGATAAATCCAGCTCCGTGAAGGGCCACACCCATTCCCGAGATATCTGCATTCGATGCAAGAGTCGATGCGTGCGCGAGATTCGCTCCGATGGAAAGGTCTGCATTGATCGACCCGGTTCGAGATGCCACGTCCGCCATGGCTCCGTCAGGTCCGGCTTGTTCGTTAATGACTGCTTGCAGAACTCCGGGGTGAATGCCGGCGACGCCAACCGTCATCGCGATACGCACGGCCGCGCCGTCGGCTGCGTCCACCCAGGGGTGATCGGGCGTGGCGAGCGCAAGTGAGAGGCAGGGCTTTGCGTCTAGATGCTTATCGACAACTTTGCGGTTGAACGACTGCCGGATGCTGTTTGTCGTTATCAGGCCGAAGGTCCGCGCGCCTCCTGAACGAACAAGTCTGGCCGCCTTATCCCACCAATACATGACAAAGTCGCAGCCGTCGCCAAGGTCGGAGTAAGCGTGTCGCAGGGCCTCGGTGTAGCCGTGGCCCAAGGCTGCGCGCATCCGCTTGGTGCCGATGAACGGCGGATTGCTGATCACGAAGTCCGCCGGCGGCCACGCGGCGGCGCGCGGGTTGATGTACTTCTCGACCGGCACCTGCGCGCGCTCGTCGGGGACGCCGAGCCCCGTCACCGGGCGCGTCTTCCGAGTCGTCCAGCCGTCCCAGCGCGTGACGGGGCGGCCGTTCTCGTCGGTCTCGTACTCGACGCGGTCGTAGGCCAGCACGGCGTCGCGGCACTCGATGTTGTGGAAGTCCTTGAGCACCGGCAGCGGCGGGATGACGTTGCCGCGCGCGCGGTAGTGCCACTGCAGGTAGCCGATCCACAGCACCATCTCGGCCACCGCGGCGGCGCGCGGGTTGATCTCGATGCCCAGGAGCTGGTGCGGATCGACGCTGACGCCGGCCAGGTCCAGCCGGCCCTGCGTGTCGCCCAGTTCGTCGAGGAAGTTGAGCACCTCGCCTTCGAGGCGCTTCATCTGCTCCAGCGCAACGTACAGAAAGTTGCCGCTGCCGCAGGCGGGGTCGAGCACGCATTCGAGCAGGGTGCCGAAGATGGCGGGCTCGACCTGCTTCCAGTCGGCGCGCGCGGCGGCGATCAGCCGGTCGATCTGCGCGCTGTCCAGCGGCAGCGCGGTGCGTTCCTTGAACAGCTTGCCGTTGAACTTGAGCAGCTTGGTCTCGAGCAGCGGCGAGAACTCGCCGCGGTCCATGTTGGCCCAAGGATCTCGAGCTGGCGGGCGAGCACATCGGGCTTGTCGCGGTAGCGCGCCAGCAGCTCGGCAAAGCTGCGCCGGGGCAGCAGCTCCACGTCCTCGGCGAACATGGTGAACAGGCAGCGGCTGAGGAAGCCGGCCACCGTCTGCGCGCCGTGGCCGGCGGCTTCGAGCGCCTTGGCGATCTCGGCCAGCCTGGCGGCGATCTCGCGCGTGACGCGCGCCGCGGCGCGGGTGGGGTCGAGCGACAGCGGGTCGGTCCATACCGCGGCCAGCCGCGCGCGGATCTCGGGCCGCGCCAGGTCGGCAAGGCGGATGCGGTGCGAGCGGGGGTCGGGGAAGGGTGTGTAGGTGGCGCCGCTGCGCGTGAACTCGGCGTAGACCTCGATCACGTGGCCGACGTCGACCACCAGCAGGAACGGCGGCCGGCCTTCGTCGGCCGGCAGCGCGCGGGCGTAGGTCTCGGCCTGTGCGCGGGCGCGCAGCAGGGCGTCGTCGAAGCCCTTGGTCTGCGCGTTGGCGCGGATCTTCTTGGCTTCGAGCACGAAGGCGCCGCGCCGGTAGCAGTCGATGCGGCCTTCGGAACTGCTGCCGTCGCCGCGGGCGAGCGTGACGCGGCGCTCGAACACGTAAGCGTTGTCGCGCGTGTTTTCGCGCGCGGGCTCCGGGTGCGGCACGCCGAGCAGCGTGGCGAGGTCGTGGATGAAGAGCTGGTAGTTGGCGAGTTCGGTGCCGGAGGCCGGCTGCCAGCGGGCAATGAAGGCGGCGGCCTGCACGGCGGCGGCCGGTGCCTCGGCAGCCAACGGCGAAGGATCGGAACGGGGATCGACGCTCACGGCCGGCAGGATAGCCGCCGGACCCGCGTGCGCCTTGCCCTACGATCAAGCCTCGTCCACACCCCTTTCTCCCTGCAGGCCCATTCCCATGCTCAAACGCAGCGTCGAATCGATTGCCGGCACCTGGCTCGCCGGGCTGCTGGTGTTGCTGCCCATCGGGCTGACGCTGGTGCTGGTGGGCTGGCTGGTGGGGCTGCTCAACAGCTTCCTCGGGCCGGGCAGCGCGGTGGGCCAGGTGTTCGCCTGGCTGGGTGCGCCGCTGGCCGGCGACTCGGCCTTTGCCTACCTGCTCGGCACGCTGCTGCTGATCGCGGCGGTGTACCCGGTCGGGCTGGCGGTGCAGGCGGGGCTCAAGCGCCCGCTGCAGCAACTGGCCGACCGCACGCTGCGGCGGATTCCGCTGCTGGGCAGCCTGTACGACATGGCCGATCGCGTGGTGGGCCTGCTCGACCGCAAGCAGCAGGCCGACCTGCGCGCCATGAGCCCGGTGTGGTGCTTCTTCGGCGACGACGGCGCGGGCGTGGCAGTGCTGGGCCTGGCGCCGAGCAGCGAGACGGTCGAGATCGAAGGCCGCGCCTTTCGCGCGGTGCTGGTGCCCACCGCGCCGGTGCCGATCGGCGGCGGCCTGCTGTACGTGCCGTCGGCGTGGGTGAAGCCGGCCCACATCGGCATCGACCGCGTGATCAGCACCTATGTATCGATGGGGCTGACGCCGCCGGTGGCAGTCGACGCGAAAAGCCGGCCACCCACGGTGGTCCGCAGCTAGGACGGCGCACTGCCTGCACCCGGCACGCGCACCTGCGCAGTCCGGCGCGAGCGCGCCACCCGTCCGCACGCGGCGCGTGCGGTGCTGGGCTACGCTGACCCTTCGCACTCGCTGTCGCCTGCCTTGAACCCCAACGCCACTCAACTCTGGACCGCCCCGCGCTGGGCGCTGGCGCTGCTGCTCGCCTGCCTCGGCATGCTCGGGCCGTTTGCGGTCGACACCTACCTGCCGGCGTTCGGCACGATGTCCAAGGCGCTCGGCGCCTCGCCGGTGCAGATGCAGCAGACGCTGTCGGCGTATCTCTTCGGCTTTGCGCTGATGAACCTGTTCCACGGCGCGCTGGCCGACAGCTTCGGTCGGCGGCCGGTGATCCTGTGGGGCGTGGCGCTGTTCACGCTCGGCTCGGTGGGCTGCGCGCTGGCGCAGTCGATCGGCCAGCTGATCTTCTTCCGCGCGGTGCAGGGGCTGGCCACGGGCGCGGGCATCGTGGTTTCGCGCGCGGTGATCCGTGACATGTTTCCGCCGGCCGAGGCGCAGCGCGTGATGTCGCAGGTGACGATCTTCTTCGGCGTGGCGCCGGCGGTGGCGCCGATGATCGGCGCGCAGCTTTACGTGCTGATCAGCTGGCAGGCGGTGTTCTGGTTCCTGGCGCTGGTCGGCGTGGTGCTGTGGATCGCCAACTGGAAGCTGCTGCCGGAGACGCTGCACGCGGGCGCGATGCAGCCGTTCAACGTGCGCAATTTGATGGCCGGCTACGCGGAACTGCTCGGCCAGCGGCGCTTCATGCTGCTGGCGCTGGCGAGCGGCATTCCGTTCAACGGCATGTTCCTGTACGTGCTGTCGGCACCGGCCTTCCTCGGCGACGTGCTCGGCATGCAGCCGACCGAGTTCTTCTGGTTCTTCACGATCAGCATCGCCGGGATCATGGGCGGCGCCTGGGTCAGCGGCCGGCTGGCGGGGAAGATCGAGCCGCGCCGCCAGATCCGCCATGGCTTCACGATCATGGTCGCCGTGAGTGTGGTCAACGTGACCGCCAACCTGCTGTTCGCGCCGCAGCCGTGGTGGGCGCTGCCGTTGATCGGCATCTTCTCGTTCGGCTGGTCGCTGATGGTGCCGGTGGTGACGATCATGGTGCTGGACCTGGCGCCCGAGCGGCGCGGCCTGGCCTCTTCGCTGCAAGCGGTGGTGGGCAGCGTCGCCAACGCCTTCGTCGCCGGCGTGATCTCGCCGCTGGTGATGCACTCGGCGCTGGCGCTGGCGCTGACCTCGGCGGCGCTGATGTCGATCGGCCTCGCGGCGTGGATCGTGCCGCATCGAAAGTCGCCGCGGCGGCAGGCCAAGGCTTGATGCAGGACAAGGACCCCTTACACTTTTGTAAGGCAGGATATCTGCGGTAAGGAATCGCGCGATGTCGGAAGCAACACTGACCAGCAAGGGCCAGGTGACGATCCCCAAGGCCGTGCGCGAGAAGCTCGGCCTGCAGACCGGCGATCGCATCGACTTCGTCGACACCGGGAAAGGCATCGTCCTGGTGCCGGTGACGCGCGACCTGCGCGCGCTGCGCGGCATCCTCAAGGGGCAGGTCGCCAGTCCGGTGACCCAGGAAGAGATGAACCAGGCGATCGGCGACATGGCCATACGCCGGTCACAGCGCGCGCGTCGCCGATGATCGGACTCGATACCAACGTCCTGGTGCGCTACTTCACCGAGGACGATCCGACCCAGGCGCGGCGTGCAGCACGGCTGATCGAGAACCAGCTGACCAGCGATGCGCCGGGCTATGTGTCGTGCATCGTGCTGGTGGAACTGGTCTGGGTCCTGCTGCGCAGCTACCAGGCGCCGCCTGCCACGGTCGTCGAGATCATCGAGGGCCTGCTGTCCAGCCCGCACATCGTCGTCGAACACAAGTCGGTCGCCCGCCGCGCCTTGCAGGTCTATCGCGACGGCGGCGGCGACTTCGCCGACAGCCTGATTGCCCAGCTCAACCTCGACGCCGGCTGCGAGTCGACGATCACCTTCGACCGAGCCGCCGCGAAGCTGTCCGGATTCCGCCTACTCAACGCTTAAGTCGCCCAAGGCCAGACACAACATGTCCCTCGCCCATTTCTCGTTCCCCACCACCATCCACTTCGGCGGCGGCGCGCGCAAGCTCGTCGGCACGCACCTGCGCGATCACGGCTTCAAGCGCCCGCTGATCGTCACCGACCGCGCCCTGGCCACCCTGCCGGTGATGCACGAGTTCATGAGCCACCTGCACACGGGGCTGGACGTCGGCATCTTCGAAGGCGTGTACGGCAATCCGACCGCGGCGCAGGTGAGCCTGGGCGCGGCGGCGTTCAAGGCGCATCGCGCCGACTGCGTGATCGGCTTCGGCGGCGGCGCCGCGCTCGACGTGGCCAAGGTGGTGGGCGTGGTCGCCGTGCACGACGGCGACCCGATCGAGTTCGCCTGGGACCACCCGCACGCACGCAAGATCGGTGACGAGGTGCCGTACTTCGTCGCGGTACCGACCACCAGCGGCACCGGCTCGGAGGTGGGGCGCTCGAGCGTGGTGAGCGAAGACAGCAGCGAAGGCGGCGGCCACGTGAAGCGCGTGATCTTCTCGCCCAAGATCCTGGCCAAGGTGGTGTTCGCCGATCCGGAGCTGACCTTCGGCCTGCCGGCCCACGTGACCGCGGCCACCGGCATGGACGCACTGACGCACAACGTCGAGTCGTATCTGTCGCCCGCCTACCACCCGCTGTGCGACGGCATCGCGTTGGAGGGCACGCGCATCGCCGCGCGCGCGCTGGCCACGGCAGTGCGCGAGCCGCACAACATGCAGGCGCGGGCCGACATGATGATGGCCTCGATGATGGGCGCGATCGCCTTCCAGAAAGACCTCGGCGCGGTGCACTCCTGCGCGCACGCGCTCGGTGCGGTATGCGACCTGCACCACGGGCTGGCCAACGCGCTGATGATCGAGCCGGTGATGACGTTCAACCTGCAGGCGGCGCCGCAGAAGTTCGCGGAGCTGGCGCACGTGGTCGGCGCCGGCAGCGGCGACGCCTTCGTGCCATGGCTCGCCAAACTCAAGCAGACGATCGGCATCGCGCCGAATCTGGCTGCAGTGGGCGTGACGCGCGACCACCTGCCGCGGCTGGTCGACCTGGCGGTGAAGGACATCTGCCACCACACCAACCCGCGCAAGGTCGGCGCGGCGGACTTCGAGCGGTTCTTCGCCGCAGCGATGTAGGGTGATGGCAGCGCAATCGCGGCTCGGCGCCGGCAGCGACCGGCCGAACATCGGCATTTCGGCGTGCTTCTTCCATGCCGATGCCAGCCGGCCCATCTTCACCGGCAAGACGCTGCAGTACGTCGAGCAGTCGATCGTCCACTGGGTGCAGGCCAGTGGCGCGGTCGCATTCCTGATTCCGTCGCCCGACGGGCCGACCCGGCGCGGCGATGTCTCGCTCGAGCACTACGCCGATCTGCTCGACGGCCTGGTGCTCGAAGGCGGCTCCGACATGTGGCCGGGCAGCTATGGCGAGGAGGCGCTGCGTCCCGAGTGGAACGGCGACCGCGTGCGCGACGAATACGAGATCGCGCTGACGCGCGCGTTCGTCGCGCGCGGCAAGCCGGTGCTGGGTATCTGCCGCGGACTGCAGGTGCTCAACGTGGCCTTCGGCGGCACGCTGTACCAGGACATCGCCACGCAGAAGCCGGGCGCACTGCGCCACCGCGATGCGAAGCTGTACGACCGCAACTTCCACGCGATCGAGATCGTGCCAGGCACGCGCCTGGCGCAGCTCTATCCGCAGCAGGCACTGGCGGTCGTCAACAGCGTGCATCACCAGGGCATCAAGGACCTGGCGCCGTTCATGACGGTGGAGGCGCGCTGCCCGAATGACGGCCTGATCGAGGCGATCCGCTACGACCCCGTGCGCGGCAACGTGCAGTCGTTCGTGGCCGCGGTGCAATGGCACCCGGAGTTCCACGACCGCGCCGCCTTCATGGATCCGGCCAAGCGCTTCGTGCCCGCCGAGCAGCCAGGCTGGCAACCGCCCGCCGGCCGGCCCGACGTGCCGGCGCTGCTCGACGATGATCCGATCCTGGCCGACTTCCTTGCGGCGTGCGGTGCCGGCACGCCGCGCGCGGCAGCGGCCGAACGAGGGGGCTAGCCTGACCCGCTCGTGATCCCGCAGGCTGTGAGTGGCGCACCCGCGTCCCGACTTCCAAATCCCGAACCCCGAGTCCTCAACCCATGCTCCACGTCATCAATCCCGCCCACGGCGGCACGATCGCCGAACTGCCCGAAGATACGCAGCACAGCGTGACCGCCAAGTACCGCGCCGCGCGCGCCGCGCAGCCCGGTTGGGCCGCCATCCCGCTGGCCATGCGGCTGGCCGCGATCAAGCGTTTCCGCGCCGGCATCGCCGATCACATGGAACGGCTGGCCGCGGTGCTCACCTCGGAGGTCGGCAAGCCGATCAAGCAGGCGCGCAACGAGCTGAACGGCCTGCTGCCGCGACTGGACTTCTTCATCGCCCACGCCGAGGGCGCGCTGGCGCCGCGCCAGGTCTTCGATGCCGATGGCATGCGCGAGTCGATCAGCCACGAGCCGCTCGGCGTGGTCGCCAACATCAGCGCCTGGAACTATCCGTACTTCGTCGGCAGCAACGTGTTCGTGCCGGCACTGCTGGCCGGCAACAGCGTGCTGTACAAGCCGAGCGAGTACGCCACGCTGACCGGCCTGGAGATCGGCAACCTGCTGCACGCGAGCGGCGTGCCGCAGGACGTGTTCAGCGTGCTGGTCGGTGGCGGGCGCGTGGGCATCGAACTGCTGAAGGAGCCGGTCGACGGCGTGTTCTTCACCGGCTCGTACGGCACCGGCAGGAAGATCGCCGAGGCGGTGGCCAGCCGCATGATCAAGGTCCAGCTCGAACTCGGCGGCAAGGACCCGACCTACGTGTGCGAGGACGTCGATGTCGCTGCGGCCGCCGCCTCGCTCGCCGATGGCGCGATGTACAACACCGGGCAAAGCTGCTGTTCCGTCGAGCGCATCTACGTGCACGCAAAGGTCCACGACGCCTTCGTCGCCGCATTCGTCAAGGAAGTGCAGGGCTTCAGGCTCGGCGAGCCGACCGACGAGTCGACCTACATCGGCCCGCTGACGCGCGCGCAGCAGGTCAAGGTGCTGCAGATGCAGGTCGCCGATGCGCTCGCCAAGGGCGCGCAGCTGCTGCTCGGCGGCCATGCGATCACCGACCGCCCCGGCGGCCACTGGTTCGCGCCGACGGTGCTGGTGAATGTCAGCCACGACATGACCGTGATGCGCGAGGAGAGCTTTGGTCCGATCATCGGCATCCAGAAGGTGGCCGACGACGCGGAAGCCGTGCGCATGATGAACGACACCGACTACGGCCTGACCGCGGGCGTGTACACGAGGGACGAGGCGCGCGCCAAGGCGCTGCTGGCTCAGGTGCACGCCGGCAGCGTCTACTGGAACTGCTGCGACCGCGTGAGCCCGCGGCTGCCGTGGAGCGGCGTCAAGCATTCCGGCATGGGGCTGACGCTGTCGACCGAGGGCATCACCGCCTTCACCCGACCCAAGGCCTGGCACCTGCGTACCGCCTGAGGCGCGGTGTCCGCGGCCGCGCGGCGCGGCGCATCCCGCGAACTGCGCGCCGACGCGCGCCCTGTTGCCGCGCCCGGACAGCATGGCGTCACGAGTTGACGCCGGGCAAGCCGCACGCGCGCGGCCATCGCCGGCGTGGCACCGGCTGCGGATACTGAGATTGCCGGGCGCGCTGTCGCGACCGCAGCGGACAGGATCGTGAAGTGGAACGGATACGGCACACGCTGGGTGCCGGCGCGCGTTTTCAGCGGAGTGGAAGGCTGGATCCTGCTGGCCGGCCTTGGCTTGGCGCTGCTGACCATGGCCGGCTTCGGCGTCGGCTGGCTGCTGGCGCCGGACATCACGCTCGGCCTGGCGGCGATGACCGGGCTGAACCTGCTGATCGGGCTGGCGGCCGGCATGTCGTTCGGCTATGCGCACGGCTTCAGCCATCTGGAGGTGATCGCCAGCAGCGCGCTGTCCGACACCTTGCAGGTGCTGATCCTCTATCCGCTGTTCGTGCTGAGCTGGAACCGGCTGATCGACATCGGTCGCCTCGGACCCTATCTCGCGCGCGTGCACGCCAGCGCCGAAAGCCAGCAGGGCTGGGTGCGCCGCTTCGGCATCGCCGGTCTGTTCCTGTTCGTCTTCGTGCCCTTCTGGATGACCGGCCCGGTGGTCGGCTCGATCATCGGTTTCCTGATCGGCCTGCGCGCGCGCGTCAACCTGAGCATCGTGCTGGCCTCCAGCTACCTCGGCATCGGCCTGTGGGCGCTGGCCTTCAACCAGCTCAACGCGCTGGCGGCGCACTACCACCGCTGGGCACTGTTCGCGGCGGTGCTCGCGCTGGTGCTGCTGATGATCGTCGCGCGGCGCATCATGCCGCGCCGTCGGCGCGCGGGCGCGCACTGAGCCGCACCGCCGGCGCGCACGACGTCACGCGCGACGGCACGGGGCGCGGCGGCAGCGATAGCCGAAGCTTGAGCGCGGCGTGAGCACGAATTGCGCCGCCCTCGGCGCGCTGCTCGAGCGCTCACCGACCGAACGGACGAGACACCAGTGCCTGCGCTGCGCCTACGATTCGCCGCATCGCCGTACCGCAACTGCCGTCCGTGACCCTGACCGACACCACCCGCCTTGCCCCGGCCGCCGACGCGTGGGCCGTGGTCCTCGGCCGCACGCCGCGCGGCGAGGCCGAACTCGGGCGGCCGCTGTTTCCGTTGAGCACGACCCAGCGCACGCTGCTGCAGGCGCTCGATGGTCAGTGCTCGCTGCGCGAGCTGACCGCCACGCATCCGACGCTTGCCTCGGTCCGGCTGTCGCGCGATGCGGCGCGCCTGCTGGCCTTCGGGCTGGTCAAGCAGTTGCGCGGCGAGTTGCCGCGCGACATCGTGGTGGCCTCGATGAACCTGACGATGCGCGTGCCGGCCGAGGCGTTCCGTCACCTGGCCGCGCGCGCACCAGCGCCGGCGGTGACCGCCGAGCCGCCACTGTCCAACGCCTCGGCGCGCCGCCTGTGGGCCGTGGTCGCGTTGACCGCGACCGCGCTGGCGGTGGCGCTGGCGGCGATCGGCTGGCTGCGCTGAGGCCTCGCGCCTCGGCGTCGTACAGGCCTACGCCGCCGCGCCGGCGCGCGCGAGCCACTGATCGAACTGCGCCGCGGGCAGCGCGCCACTGACCCGGTCGAGCACCTGGCCGCGCCGGAACACTGCGAGGGTCGGGATGCTGCGGACGTTCAGGCGCGCCGACAGGTTCGGATTGGCGTCGGTATCCACCTTGGCGAACACGAACTGCGGATGGCGCGCGGCCGCCGCACTGAACACCGGCGCAAAGCCGCGGCAGGGTCCGCACCAGGCCGCCCAGAAATCGACCACCACAGGTCGATCCGAGGCGGTGACCAGCGCATCGAAGCCGGCTTCGTCGAGCGCGACCGGGGCGCCGGCCAGCAGCGGCTGGCCGCACTTGCCGCAGGCCGGCGCATCGTTCAGGCGCTCGGTCCGGACGCGGTTCTTCACATGGCAATGCGGGCAGGCAAGCGTCAGGTCAGGCATGGCGACAGGCGGCGGCGAACAAACATATCGGCCATCTGAGGCCGGCCGCGCTCCGGGACAAGGCATGCCGTGACACCGATCACACGCGTCCGATCCGCCGCTCAGCGGCGCAGCCGGTCGATCGCGAACAACTGGCGCGTGCCGTCCTTCGCCACCGATTCGAGCCGGAAGGTCCAGGTGCTGTCGCGCTCGTTCCACTCGAAGGTGTTGAAGAACGGCCCATCGGGGTAATCGAAGACGAACGGCAGCCGGTCGCCGTCGCGCTTGGCGTAGCCCACGGCAGCACCTGCGGGACCGAAGGTGTCGGTCCAGAAGGCGACGTAACGCTGCTGGCGCGGCTGCCAGCCGAGCATCACGATCGCCTCGTAGCGCGGCGGCACCGCGACGTCGCGCATGTGCAGGCGGAGGAACTGGTCGCCGAGCACCCAGTCGGCCTGCACGCTGTTATCGACCTCGGTCCCACGGATCGAACGCGTGAGCCGCCAGCGACCGGCGAGCGCGTCGAGCAAGGGGTCACGCCTGGGTGCTGTCTGCTGTCCACGCACCGGCACGGTCCACAGCAGCACTGCTGCCGCCAGCAGACCGGCGGCGCGGCGCCGTCCCGCGCTCGTCGGCAATGGCGCACCACGCCCGTTCATCGCATCGCCCGCGCGGGTCATTCCTCGTCGTCGGTCTTGCGCCTGCCCTTGTAGTCGTTGGCCAGTTGCTGCTGCACCGGCGGCGGCACCGGCTCGTAGCGCGCCAGTTCCATCGCGTAGCTGCCATGGCCCTGGGTGATGGCCTTCAGCCGGCCCGAGTAGCCGTCGAGTTCCGACAGCGGCACGGAACCGGCCACGACCATCATGCCGCCGGCGAGATTGCCGGTGCCGGTGACCTGGCCGCGGCGCGACGACAGATCGCCCGTGATGTCGCCCATGCAGGAGTCGGGGGTCACGATCTCGATGTTGACGATCGGCTCCAGCACGATCGGCCGCGCCTTCTCCAGCGCGTCGAGCATCGCCTTGCGGCCGGCGGAGACGAAGGCGATCTCCTTGCTGTCCACCGGGTGGTGCTTGCCGTCGTAGACGACAACGCGCAGGTCCTGCAGCGGATAGCCGGCCACATAGCCGGTGGCGAGCACCTCGCGCACGCCCTTTTCCACCGCCGGGATCAGGTTGAAGGGGATCACGCCGCCCTTGACCTGGTCGACGAACTCGAAGCCCGTGCCGCGCGGCAACGGCTCCATGCGCAGGTAGACCTCGCCGAACTGGCCGGCGCCGCCGGTCTGCTTCTTGTGGCGCGCGTGGCCTTCGGCGCTGGCGCCGATGGTCTCGCGATACGGCACGCGCGGTGGCCGCGTGCTGACCTCGAGCTTGTACTGCGAGTTCATGCGCTCCAGCACCGAGCGCAGGTGCAGGTCGCTCAAGCCTCGGATCACGGTCTCGTTCTGCTGCACGTCGTGCTCGATGGCGAGCGTCGGATCCTCGGCGGCGAGCTTGGTCATCACCTCCGAGATGCGGCCTTCATCGCCGCGCCGCTTGGGCTCGATCGCCAGGCCGAACATCGGCTTCGGAAAGTCGAGCGGCTGCATGCGGATGTAGTCCTCGTCGTGCGAGTCGTGCAGCACGCAGTCGAAGACGATCTCGTCGACCTTGGCCACCGCACCGATGTCGCCCGGCACCAGCTGCGGCACCTCGATCGTGTCCTTGCCCTGCAGCAGCAGCGGGTGGGCGATCTTGAACGGCTTCTTGCCCTCGTTGCCGGCGTAGCCGACGTAGAGCTGCGTGTCCTTGGTGATGTGGCCCTGGTGCACGCGAAACACGCCGATCTTGCCGACGTAGGGGTCGTTGACCACCTTGAACACGTGCGCCAGCACGTGCTTGTCGGCGTCGGGCGCGCTCTGGAACTCGGCGGCATCGGGACCCGTGCCCTTGACGAACAACGGCGGGTTGCCCTCGCGCGGATTGGGCAGATGGCGCGCCATCACGTCGAGCAGGTCGGCCACGCCGGCGCCGGTACGCGCCGAGGTGAAGCACACCGGGATGATGTGGCCCTCGCGCAGCGCCTTCTCCAGCGGCCCGTGCAGCGTGGTCGGATCGACCGCGCCGTCTTCCAGGTACTTCTCCATCGCCGCATCGTCGACCTCGACCACCTGCTCCACCAGCTTGCGGTGGATCTCTGCCACCGACAGGAAATCGGCGGTGCCACTGTCGTGGTCGAAGCAGTCGATCACGCGCGCGCCGCCCTCGGCCGGCAGATTGATCGGGAGAACCTCGGCGCCGAAGGCTTCCTGCAATTGCGCCAGCAATGCGGGCAGGTCGATGTTCTCGTGGTCGATCTTGTTGACCACGATCATCCGGCACAGACGACGCGCCTTGGCCCAGTCCATCATCCGCCGCGTCACCAGTTCGATGCCGCTGACCGCGCTCACCACCACCGCCACGGTCTCCACGGCGTCGAGCGCACCGAGCGCCTGGCCGACGAAATCCGGGTAGCCCGGCGTGTCGATCAGGTGCATGCGCACGCCGGTGTCGCCGGCGACGTGATCGCAATGCACGACGCTGGCGCGCAGCGAGTGCAGCGCGGATTTTTCCAGCGGATCGAAATCGCTGACCGTGCTGCCTTTCTCGATGCTGCCGGCGGCGCCGATCATCTTGCTCTTGGCCAGCAGCTGCTCGACCAGCATCGTCTTGCCTGCCGCGCCGTGGCCGACGACGGCCACGGTCCTTACCTGCTCCGTGTTGAACTGCATGGTGCCGGGCATGACCCCTCCTCCTCGATGTTGATGATGTTCTGCGGGCCGCCGCCAGGTGGGCTGCGCACTTGCGCCCTGACTGCCGGGCAGCGACCGATACCCTGGCACTGTACGACCGGCCCGCAGCCGGCGTCACCGGCCGGGCGCGCCAGCTTTGACGCAGGTCGCCTTGCCCCATTGCCCGGCGCGATCGGCGCGCCCGGATGTTGCGGCGCGCCCAACCGGCAACTCCGGCCCGCGCGATGCCTGCGACTGCAGCCATTTCCTGCCACTTATCGAGGCTTGCCGGAGACGGCCGAGACGCGCGCCGTCAGGCTTTGCCGCGAATAATCGGACCACCTTCGTCGGAGGCTGGCGCTCCCGTGCGCCGGCGCCGACCTCCACCCACGCGACCTGAGTTTCGATTGACGCTCGCTCCAGCGCCAGAACGCCCCGCTGCGTGTGCCCAGGCCTGCTCCGCCGAACGCGCCGCGGCGGGCCGCGCGTGGCTGCGAGCCGTGGGCCGGCTCGGGGGCAGAGCCTTCGGCATCGGCCGCCTCGGACCGCTGCTGGCCGCGCTGGTGTCAGGCCTGCTGGCCGCCGCCGCGCTGCAGGCCGAGCCACGCGGGCAAACCGCGGCCGCCTTGGCCGAACTGGCGGCTGCGATCGGCACCGCCTCACCGGCGAATGTCGAGGTCGGTGTAATCGAGAACCGGGTGCAGTCGATCGAGCGCCTGTCCAAGCGCGATCCGCAGCGCGCGCTGGCCGAACTGGCCGCGCTGAACCGCGCCGGCCTGTCGTCACGCGGCGAGCTGCGGCTGGCGGCCGCCAATGCGCGCATCGCCACCATGCAGTACCGGATGCAGGACGCGCTCGCGCTGATCGACGCCGCGCTGCCGCGCGCGCGCGCGCTGGGCGATCCGGCCGTGCTGTCGATGCTGCTGGCCTGCCGCGCCAACGCGCTGCACGAGCTGAACCGCGGCGCCGAGGCGCTGGCCGCCGGCGACGAAGCGCGCATCCTGGCCGATCGCACGGGCGACGACGAGCTGCGGGTCGACGCCCGCATCTTCCTGGTCGACTACGCGGCACGTCGCGGCGACTTCGAGCGCGCCTTCGCCCAGCTCGAGGACGCCGAGCAGATCGCGCGCCGCAATGGCGGATCGGGCCTGCTCGCGGTGGTCGCCTACACCGGCGCGTCGCTGTCGAACAACATCGACGACGTCGCGGCCGCCATCACCGGCTACAAGCGGGCCGAGCCCGCCTTTCGCGAAGACGGCGACCCGCTGGCCGAGGCCGACTCGGCACGGCGCCTGGCTGGCCTGCTGATCAACGCCGAGCGCCACACCGAGGCGCTCGACCTGCTGCAGCGCGCCCTGGCTCGCTACCACGCGCTGCGCGACGCCTACGGCGTCGCCGCCGGTACCGCCCTGATGGCGCGCGCCATGCTCGGCAGCGGCCGCACCGACCAGGCCTTCGTGCTGAGCGACGAGGCGATCGCCGCGCTGCGCACCTCGGACGTCAGCGACGCGTTGGCGACGGCGCTGATCGACCGCGTCGAGCTGAAGGTCACCTCCGGCCGCACCGCAGGCACGTCCGCCCTGCTCGACGAGGCGCGCGCGCTGCTGGTGCGCTCGGACGAATTGAAGCTTCGAATGCGCTTCCAGCGCGTGGCGGCGACCGCCTATGCGGCGCTCGGCCGCCACCGCGAAGCGCACGGCGCCCTGCTCGAACTGCTGCAGCTGCGCGAGCGCTACGACGACCAGCGCCTGTCGCGCCAGCTCGCTGCGCAGCGCGGCCGCCTCGAGAGCCAGCGCATGGCGGCCGACCTCGAACGCGCGCGCCGCGAAGGCGAGGCGCACCGCACCGCGCTGGCGCAGGCGGAGAAGTCGGCCCGATTGCAGACTGCGCTGGCGCTGCTGGCCGGGCTGGCGCTGCTGGCGGTGCTGTTCGTGCTGGTGCGCATCATGCGGCGCGGCCAGCGCAACGCGGCACTGGCCCAGACCGACTTCCTGACCGGCATCCAGAACCGGCGCCGCATCACCGAACTGGGCCAGCAGCTGCTGGCCGCGGCGCGCGAGCGCGGCGACCCGCTCAGCGTGCTGCTGCTCGACCTCGATCACTTCAAGTCGATCAACGACGACTATGGCCACCAGACCGGCGACCACGCGCTCAAGGCGGTGGCCGACGAACTGAAGCGCCATCTGCGCAGCGGCGACGAACTCGGCCGCTACGGCGGCGAGGAGTTCGCGGTCGTGCTGCCCGCCACCTCGACCGAGCGCGCCACCGCCATCGCCGAGCGCCTTCGCACCGCGATCGCCACGCTGACGTTCGATGCGCTCGGGCTCGACCAGCCGCTGACGGTCAGCGTCGGGGTGGTCACCGCCAGGTCCGAACGCGAGTTCGGCGAACTGGTGGCTCGTGCCGACGCCGCGCTGTACTCGGCCAAGCAGGCCGGTCGCGACCGCATTGCCGTGGCCGACGAGGCGCCGTCCGCCGCAACCAACGGCGGTGCCGGCGGACGCGCCGCCGTGGCGCCGCTGCCGGCGACCGGCCGCGCCGCGCTGAACACGCCGTTCGCGCAGGCAAAATGACGCGCGGGGCCGCCGGCCCCGCCTGCGTCGAACGCGGCCAAGCCGGGCGTCCCGGCCCAGCCGCGCATCCCGCGGACGATCCCATCAGAAGAACACGCGCTCGCCGGGAGAACCATGTCCGCGAAAGACGCCATCGGCGCCGAAGCCGAGCACCCGGCACTGAGCTCCAACACACCGCCGCCCGCCGCCGCGCAGGTGGTGATCATCGGCGGCGGCATCATGGGCTGCTCGGTCGCCTATCACCTGGCGCAGCTCGGCGTGAAGGACGTGGTGCTGCTCGAGCAGGGCCGGCTCACATCGGGCACCACCTGGCACGCGGCCGGGCTGGTCGGCCAGTTGCGCAATCACGAGAGCATGACGCGGCTGATCCGCTACTCGACCGATCTGTACGCGCGGCTCGAGGCAGAGACAGGCCTGGGCACCGGCTGGAAGCCCTGCGGCTCGCTCGCGGTGGCGCGCACGCGCGACCGGATGATCCAGCTGAAGCGCACCGCGGCGGTGGCGCGCGCCTACGGCGTGCAGTGCGAGGTGATCTCGCCGGCCGAGGCGGGCGAGCGCTACCCGATCATGGAGACGCGCGACCTGCAGGGCGCGGTCTGGCTGCCGGGCGACGGCAAGGCCAATCCGGCCGATCTCACGCTGGTGCTGGCCAAGGGCGCGCGCAACCGTGGCGTGACGATCTGCGAAGGGGTGCGCGTCGCGGGCGCGCTGCACGTGACGATCGACGGCCGCGGCCGGCGCGTTCGCGCCCTCGACTGGCAGGACAAGCAGGGCCAGACCGGGCGCATCGAGGCCGATACCGTCGTGCTCTGTGGCGGGCAGTGGTCGCGCACGCTCGGCCACATGCTCGGCGTCACGGTGCCGCTGTTTTCCTGCGAGCACTACTACATCGTCACCGACCTCATGGCCGGCGTGACGCGCGACCTGCCGGTGATGCGCGATCCCGACGGCTACATCTATTTCAAGGAAGAAGTCGGCGGCCTGTTGATGGGCGGCTTCGAGCCCAAGGCCACGCCCTGGCTGCAGAGCGCGCAGCATCGCGGCGGCATTCCGGAGAACTTCGAGTTCCAGCTTTTGCCCGACAACTGGGACGCGTTCGAGATCCTGATGGAGAACGCCATCGCCCGCGTGCCGGCCCTGGCCGAGGCCAAGATCAAGCAGTTCTACAACGGCCCCGAGTCGTTCACTGCAGACAACAACTTCATCCTGGGACCGGCACCCGGCCTGGACAACCTTTTCGTGGGCTGCGGCTTCAACTCGATGGGCATCGCCTCCGGCGGCGGCGCGGGCAAGGCGCTGGCCGAGTGGATCGTGCAGGGCGAGCCGACGATGGACCTGTGGCCGGTCGATGTCCGCCGCTTTGCGCGCTTCAACGGCAACGAGACCTGGCTGCCCGATCGCATCGCCGAGGTGCTGGGCATGCACTACAAGATGCCGTGGCCGAACCGCGAGCTGGAAAGCGCGCGGCCGTTCCGCCGCTCGCCACTTTATGCGCACCTGAAGGCCGCGCACGCCTGCTTCGGCTCGAAGATGGGCTGGGAGCGCGCCAACTTCTTCGCGCCGACCGCGACCGACGCGAGGATCGAGTACGGCTGGGGCCACCAGAACTGGCATCCGTGGGTCGCGGCCGAGCATCGCGCCGCGCGCTCCGCGGTGGCCGTGTTCGACATGAGCTCGTTCGCCAAGCTGCAGGTCGCGGGGCCGGATGCGTGGTCGATCCTGCAATGGCTGGTCGCCAACGACGTGCCTTCGACCCCGGGTGCCACCGTCTACACCGGCATGCTCAACGCGCGCGGCGGCTACGAGAGCGACTTCACGATCACCTGTCTGGAAAACGACACGTTTCTGGTGGTGACGAGTTCCGGCTCGGCGGTACGCGATCGCGACATGATCGACCGCGCCATCCGCGAGAAGAACCGGCGCTGCACGGTGACCGACGTGACGCCGATGTTCGCGATGCTGGCGGTGATGGGTCCGCGCTCGCGCGAGCTGATGCAGCGGGTGTCCACGGCGCGCTTCGACAGCGCGAGCTTCCCGTTCGGCAGCTCGCGGGAGATCGACCTGGGCTATGCCACCGTGCGCGCCACACGCCTGACCTACGTCGGCGAGCTCGGCTGGGAGCTGTACGTGCCGGTGGAGTTCGCGGTCGGCGTGTACGAAGCGCTGATCGAGGCCGGCCGCGATCTGGGGCTGGTCAACGCCGGCTACTACGCGCTCGAGTCGCTGCGGCTGGAGAAGGGCTACCGCGCCTGGGGCCGCGAACTGACGCCCGACATCAACCCGTTCGAGGCGGGGCTGTCGTTCGCGGTCAAGCTCGACAAGGACGGCGACTTCCGCGGCCGCGAGGCCCTGGCCCGGCTGCAGGCCGAAGGTGGCGCAGCGGCGGTCCGGCGGCGCGTTGTTTCGCTGGTGGTTGACGCCGCGCACACCAACCTGTGGGGCGGAGAACTGATACTGCGCGACGGCGTGCCGGCCGGGTTCGTCACCTCGGCGGCATTCGGCCACACGGTCGGCAAGCCGGTCGCGCTCGGCCTCATCTCGCGCGGCGATGGTCCAGCCGACAAGGCGTGGATCGACGCCGGCCGCTACGAAGTGGACCTGGCCGGCGAGCGGCTGGCCGCCGATGTATCGCTGCGCGCGCCGTACGATCCGGCCGGCGTGCGCGTGAAGTCCTGACCGGCCGGCTCACGAGGCGCGGCGCGGTCGCCCCACCCTGAACCACAGGAGAAATCCAAGTGCAGATCGGCGTTCCCAAGGAAATCAAGGTTCACGAGTACCGCGTCGGCCTGACGCCGTCGTCGGTGCGCGAACTGGTGGCGCGCGGCCATACGGTGCGCATCGAACAGCAGGCCGGCGCCGGCATCGGCGCCAGCGACGACGACTACCGCGCCGCCGGCGCGCAGATCGCGACCGACGCGGCCGAGGTGTTCGACAAGAGCGAACTGGTGGTCAAGGTCAAGGAGCCGCAGGCCGTCGAGCGCAAGCGGCTGCGCGAAGGGCAGGTGCTGTTCACCTATCTGCACCTGGCGCCCGATCCGGAGCAGACGCGCGACCTGATGGCCAGCGGTGCGATCTGCATCGCCTACGAGACCGTCACCTCGGCCGCCGGCGGGCTGCCGCTGCTGGCCCCGATGAGCGAAGTCGCCGGCCGGCTGGCGGTGCAGGCCGGCGCGCGCTGCCTGGAGAAGGCGGCCGGCGGCATGGGCGTGCTGCTCGGTGGCGTGGCGGGCGTGCCGCCGGCGCGCATCGTCATCCTCGGCGCCGGCGTGGTCGGCACCAATGCCGCGCAGATGGCGGTGGGCACCGGCGCGCAGGTGATCGTGATCGACAACTCGGTCGATGCGCTGCGCCGGATCGACGCCATGTTCAACGGCCGCGTGATGACGGTGTTCTCGAATGCCGACAACGTCGAGCGCGAAGTGCTGGCGGCCGACCTCGTGATCTCGGGCGTGCTGATCCCCGGCGCAGCCGCGCCCCGGCTCGTCACGCGCGCGATGGTCGGCCGCATGAAGCAGGGCGCGGTGATCGTCGACGTCGCGATCGACCAGGGCGGCAGCACCGAAACCGCGCGCCCCACCACCCACGCCGACCCGACCTACGTGGTCGACGGCGTGGTCCACTACATGGTCGCCAACATGCCGGGCGCGGTGCCGCGCACCTCGGCCTTCGCCCTGAACAACGCCACGCTGCCGTTTACGCTGGCGCTGGCGGATAAAGGCTGGCGCAAGGCGCTGCACGAGGACGCGCACCTGAAGAACGGCCTGAACGTGGCCGCCGGCAAGGTCACCTACAAGGCCGTGGCCAAGGCGCTCGACCTGCCGTATGCGCCGGCCGATGCGATGATCGTCTGATCGGTCGCGCGCACCAGGCAGCACACAAGGAGAAGCCATGACGCAACGGGTCAGCGTTTCATTCGGTCCGGCGCAGGAGTTCGAGTTCAACGTGCACCCGGACGACCTGGTCGGTGTCGACGGCAACACCGCGCGCCAGTGGTTCGACGCGCAGTTCGTCGAACTGGAGTGCGATCTGCCCAGCCCGATCGGCAAGGTGCTGGTCACCGGCCTGATCCTGAGCGTGGCGCACTACGCCGGCGTACGGCGCTTCCGCGACCAGCCGGACTGGGCGCAGCAGTTCGCCCGCTGCGCGGCGGCCCTGCTCGGTCGCAGCGTGATTCGCGTCGACGTGGCCGGTAACACGATCGGCTTCTGACGCGACGTGCGATCGAGGTTCCAGGAAATCGGCGCGACGTCCTTGTTGCGCGCGCATCACCTTCGCTGGCCGACGGGCCACGCGCAGCATCATCCACGGCGTCATCCGCAGCGCCGTCAACGCCCGCGCGCAGCCACCCACCTGCGCGGCGTGCGCACCGGACGGATCGCGCCTGAAACAAGCGAGGCGCATTGACGCTCGCCGTGTCCTTCGCCGTCCTGCTCGCCGCGCTGCTGCACGCGAGCTGGAACGCGATGATCAAGGGCGGCCGCGATGTGCTGCTGGACACCGCGGCTATCGTCGCCGGCGCCGGCCTCGTCGCCCTGCCCTTCCTGTTCGTGGTGCCGCTGCCGGGGCCGGCGTCCTGGCCGTACATCGCGGTCTCGATCGGCACGCATCTGGCCTACTACTACCTGATGGTCAATGCCTACCGCACCGGCGACCTGTCGCTGGTGTATCCGCTGATGCGCGGGGTGGCGCCGCTGATCACCGCGGTGCTCGGCATCGTCTGGCTGAACGAATTGCCGACCGGCTTCTCCTGGCTCGGCATGCTGCTGATCTCGCTCGGCGTGGTGGCGCTCGCGCTGCGCACGATGGACCATGCGCCGCGCCGAGCCGCGGTGGGCTTCGCACTCGCCAACGCGGCCGTGATCGCGGTCTACTCGATCATCGACGGCACCGGCGCGCGGCTGGCGGGCAACGTGTGGGGCTACATCGTCTGGCTGTTCGTGCTGGACGCGATCCCCTTCACCGTCTTCATGCTGGCCACGCGGCGCACCGCGTTCCTCGATGCGCTGTGGCAGCGCCGGCGCAACGGCGTGATCGGCGGTGCGCTGTCGGCCGGCGCCTATGCGATCTCGGTGTGGGCCATGACCAAGGCGCCGGTCGCCATGGTGGCATCGCTGCGCGAGACCTCGGTGCTGTTCGCCACGCTGATCGGCGCGCGCCTGCTGCACGAGAGACTGACCGCGCGGCGCTGGGTCGCGGTGGCGGCCGTGGTGGCCGGTGTGATCGCGCTGAAAGCCGGCTGATCGCCGCCGTCCTTCAGTGACCTTTGGCGCGCACGCGCGCAGCGGCGGTGATAAGGTTGCGCGAGAAGAACGGATTCCCGCCATGCCGGGAATCACGAGGGAGACATGACCGCGAACATCGCCGCGCTGACGCCGCTGTCCGGCCTCGACGCGCTGTTCCTGCAGCTGGAGTCGGAGGAGATGCCGATGCATGTCGGCAGCCTGAGCCTGCTCGAGTTGCCGACCGGCTATCGCGGCGACTTCCTGCACGACCTGCGCGCGCTGATCGGCGCCCGGCTGCATCTGGCAGAGGCATTTCACCGCAGGCTGGTGCCGATGCCGCTGGGCCTGGCGAATCCGGCGTGGATGCGGGCCGACACGATCGACCTCGACCACCACATCCGCCGCGTCACGCTGCCGCGCCCCGGTACGCAGGCGCAGCTCGAGGCCTGCGTCGGACGACTGCACGCCGCGCGCCTGGATCGCACGCGCCCGCTGTGGGAGCTGGTGATCATCGACGGTCTCGGCGGCCGCCTGGCCGGCCACGTGGGCTACTACGCCAAGGTGCACCACGCGGCGATCGATGGCCAGGCCGGCGTCGCGCTGGCGCAGGCCATGCTCGACCTGACGCCGAACTGCGCGACGTGCCGCCGGCACCACCCGAGCCACCGGTCGCGATGCCCGGCGTCGCGCAGCGCCTGCGCGCAGCCGCGGCACAGTCGACGCGCCAGTTGCGCAGCCTGGCCGGCCTGCTGCCCGTCGCGGCCGATGCGATCGGCTCCCTGCTGCGCAGCGCGCCCGAGCCGCGGCGCGCGGGTGCGGCGTCGGCGGCGTCGGGCCGCGCCCGCCCCTTGCCGGCAGCGGACAGCCGCCGCGAAGCCACGTCGTGGCTCGGTCCGCGCACACCGCTAAGCGTCTCGATCGGCGCCGCGCGCGCGTTCACCACCGCGGCGCTGCCGCTCGCCGAGATCAAGCAGGTGGCGCGCGCCCTCGATGCCAGTCTGAACGACATCGTGCTTGCGACCTGCAGCGGCGCGCTGCGGCGCTGGCTGGCCGCGCACGGCGGCGTGCCGCGCAAGCCGATCGCGGCGGGCGTGCCGTTTTCGGTGCGCAATAAGGCCGACGCCACGGCCAGTAACAAGGTGTCGATGATGCGTGCCGGCCTGGCCACGCATCTGGCCGACCCGGCGGCGCGTCTGGCGCAGATCCAGGCCTCGATGCGCGTCGGCAAGGCGGTCACCGGCTCGCTGCGCGCACTGGTGCCGACCGACTACCCGTCGCTCGGCAGTGCCTGGGTGGTAGGTGGCCTCGCCTGGCTCGCCGGCGCCGTCGGCCATCGGCTGCCGGTCGGCACCCACCTGCCGTCGCTGGCCGCGGTCGCCATCAGCAACGTCCCGGGGCCGCCGATGACGCTGTACGTGGCGGGCGCGCGCGTCGTGCACTACTGGCCGGCCTCGATCATCGTGCACGGCGTGGCGCTGAACATCACCGTGCAAAGCTATGCGGACTGGCTCGACATCGGCCTGACCGGGTGCCGCCAGGCCGTGCCGGACCTGCGCACGTTCAAGCGCCACCTGGCGCAATCGTTCGCCGAGTTGCAGGCGCTGGCGCTGGCGCGCGGCACGGCGGATGCGGCGCCGACGGGCATCGTGCGCCGCACGAGCGCAGCGAAGCGCGCCGCACCGGCCGTACGCACCTCGCGCACCGACCCGCAGCAAGGTGGCCGCGACCGGCAAGCCAGACGCGCACGGCACGTCGGCGCGACCGCGCACGACGGCCAAGACCTCGACGCACACCGCGCAGCGAGCGGCCCGCCCCGAAACCGCAGCCATGCGCTCCGACGCTCGCCCGCGCGCCCGCGCTGCGACCCCGGCTCCTGAATCCGTGCGCCGTTCGCCGGCGCGCCGTCGCTGATGCCAGACGATCGCTCCCGCCCGCCCCGCAAGCCGCCCTCGCGGCGGCGCCATGTGCCGCATCACGAGTTCGCTGCGCCGCCGGACCTGGCGCAGATCCGCAGCGAGGTGAGCCACGATCCGCCGGTCGATCCCAATCCGTTCGATCCGGAGGACGTGCGCGCACCGTCGCTGATGCTGATGGCGCTCGAGTGGCGCGCGTCGCTCGAGTTCGGCAGCACGCTCGCGACCTGGCCGTGGCTGGCGCGCGCGCCGCGCGGCGATGGCCACACGGTGCTGGTGTTCCCGGGGCTCGTCGCCGGCGACCTGACCACGACCACGATGCGCACCTTCCTCACCAGCCGCGGCTACGAGGTGCACGGCTGGGACCAGGGCCTGAACCTCGGCCCGCGGCCGGGCGTGGTCGAGGGCTGCCGCCAGCGCGTGCTCGAACTCGCCGACCGCAGCGGCCGCGCCATCAGCGTGATCGGCTGGAGCCTGGGCGGCATCTACGCACGCGAGGTGGCCAAGGAGGTGCCGGCCGCGGTGCGCTGCGTGGTGACGCTCGGCACGCCGTTCACCGGTCACCCGCGCGCGACCAACGCCTGGCGCGTGTACGAGATGGCTGCCGGCCACAAGCCGCACCACCATCCGCGCCGCGAGCAATTGCACGTGCCGCCGCCGCGGCCGACCACCTCGATCTACAGCCGTACCGATGGTGTCGTGGCGTGGCGCTGTTCGATCAACGCGCCGCATCCGCACACCGAAAACATCGAGGTCTACGCCAGCCACCTCGGGCTCGGCATGAACCCGGCCGCGCTGTATGCGATCGCCGATCGGCTCGCCCAGCCCGAGGGCGACTGGCACCCGTTCAACCGCGACGGCTGGCGCGGCCTGGTGTTCCCGAAACCGCAGGACTGACCGCGACGTGCCGAAGGTCCGCGTCAGCCCAGCGATCGAACTCGAATGCGAACGCGCCGGGGATCAGCAGCGCCCGACGATCCTGATGATCATGGGACTGGGCATGCAGTTGACCGCCTGGCCGGACGAGATGGTCGAAGGACTGGTGGCGCGCGGCTTCAGCGTGCTGCGCTTCGACAATCGCGACGCCGGGCTGTCGACGCAGATCGACTCGTTCCAGCCGCGCGGCCTGGCGGGCGCGCTGCTGCGCGGCGCGGTCGGCTGGCCGGTGAACGCGCCGTATCGGCTGCACGACCTCGCGGCGGACACGGTGGGGCTGCTCGATGCGCTCGGCCTGCAGCGCGTGCACGTGGTCGGCGCATCGATGGGCGGCATGGTGGCGCAGATCGTCGCCGCGCGTTATCCGCAACGCGTGCTGTCGCTGACATCCATCATGTCGACCTCCGGCGCGCGCCGGCTGCCGCCGCCGCGGCTCGATGCGCTGCTCGCGCTCACGCGCCGGCCACCGCCCGGCGCCAGCCACGAGACGCTGGTCGATCACTACATGAAGCTGTTCGGCGTGATCGGCAGTCCGGGCGAGCAGACGCCCAAGCCGATGCTGCGCGCGCGACTACAGCGCAGCTTGGCGCGTGCCTTTCGCCCCGCCGGAACGGCGCGCCAGATGCTCGCCATCGTCGCCACCGGCGATCGCTCAGCGGAACTGGCGTCGATCAGTGCGCCCACGCTGGTGGTCCACGGCGCACTCGATCCGCTGGTGCCGCTGGCGGCTGGGCGTGACACCGCGCGGCGCATTCTCGGCGCGCAGTTGATGGTGGTTCCGGACATGGGGCACGACCTGCCGCACGCCAGGATGGAGTCGCTGGTCGATCGGATCGCCACGCACTGCGAGGCGGCGCAACGCGCGGCCGACGCGCCCAAGGCGGAATGAAAAAGGGCGGCCCGAAGGCCGCCCTTGCGCGTCTGCGCCAGCGACTGCTTCAGGCGCTGCGCCGACGCCGCGATGCGAATGCCACGCCCGCCAGGCCGAGGCCCAGCAGCGTGAGGGTGCCGGGCTCTGGAACTTGCTGGGTGATCAAGTCCTGCACGTTGGGTGCACCGGCCTTGTCAACCAGCACCATCAGGCCGCTCGCGCGCGGGCCCGTGCCATCGAGCGAGCCGAGCCAACCCTGAACCGTGTTGAGCACGGCCCCGCTGGAAGCCAGACGGAAGCTGCCTGAGTTCAGGCCGGCGGTCGAGTCGAACGCGAGTTCCCACAGGCCAACCTGGAACGCCGCCGCTGTCACATCGTTGGTGATCGAGTCGCGATAACGACCCCAAAACTCGCTTATCCGGCTGGCTGATGCAGCATACGAGGAACCGGTCAACGAATAGGCGGTGTAGGGATTGTCGAACGGCTCCAGGAGCACATCCGGGCTGAGACAGAACGTCAGAAACTGCTGCCAGGGGGAACTCGCGTCGTTGGCGTCACGGTAGTCCAGCACAAACATGCCGGCGGACACCGACTTGTTGCTGCCGTTCACGGTGATGGTCAAATTCGTGAACAGGCCGTTCGAGTCGCCAGCAACGAGCGACGGCGTGAATACCGTGCCCGCGTTGTTCTTCACATCAACCTGATCCCCGGGTGTGATCGGGTCGGCGAACGAGGGGCCCGCCGCCAAGAGACCCGCAACCAAGGAAACCGCCACCGTTTTTGCCCAAGAACTTCATTTGCTTCCCCGAGGAGACCACCGGGCCCGAACCGATCGCGCCCTAACGCCCTCTTATTAGCAGTCGGCGTGCCAGCCAAGTAAATCAATAAGTTACAGCGTCACAACCGGGGCGGTGTAAGGAATGCCGACAAAGTTGCCTGCTAGAGCATTGAATTCGTGGAAAAAATCCCGATTGACGGGCTCACGCAGCGCGTCGGGCGATCGCCGGGTCGATCTTCAAGCCCAGATCGCGCAGCGTCTGCCCCACGGCGCCGACCACATTGCGCATCTCGTTCGCGTCGATCGCCCCGATGCACCCGACCCGGAACGTCTCCACCTGCGTCAGCTTGCCCGGATACAGGATGTAGCCGCGCTCGCGCGTGGCTTCGTAAAACGCCTTGAACGCGAACTTCGGATCGGCCGGCGCGTGGAATGTGACGATGATCGGCGCCTGCACGGCGTCCGGCAGGTAGGCGCGAAAGCCCAACGCATGCATGCCCTCGACCAGCGTGCGGCAGTTCTGCGTGTAGCGCGCCAGCCGAGCCGGCTGGCCACCCTCTTCCTTGAACTGGTCGATCGCCGCGCGCAGCGCGGCGACCACGTGGGTCGGCGGCGTGAAGCGCCACTGCGTGGTCTTCTGCATGTAGACGTACTGGTCATGCAGGTCCATCGCGAGCGAGTGCGAATTGCCGGCGCAGCCTTCGAGCACCGACTTGCGCAGGATGATGAACCCCATGCCGGGCACGCCTTCGAGGCACTTGCCGCTGGCGGCGACCAGCGCATCGAACGGAATCGCAGCCACGTCGATCGGCAGCGCGGCGAACGAACTCATCGCATCGACGATCAGCCCCTTGCCGCGCGCTTGGCAGGCCTGCGCGATGCCGGCGAGGTCATTGAGGACGCCCGCACCGGTTTCGCAGTGCACCTGCGCGACATGCGTGATCGACGAATCTGCATCGAGCGCGGCCGCGATCGCGCTGCCGGTCGCCGGCTGGTCTTCCGGCACTTGCAGTTCGACCACCGCGCGATTCAGATAGCGGCAGATCTTGACGATGCGCGCGCAGTAGGCGCCATTGTTCGGCACCAGCACCTTGCCGTCGCGTGGCACTACGTTGCCGATCGCCGCTTCGACCGCGAAGGTGCCGCTCCCCTGCAGCGGCACGCAGGCATAGTCGTCGCCACCGCCGACGATGTCGAGGACATCGCGGCAGATCGATGCCGTGATGCGGTTGAACGCCGCGTCCCACGAACCCCAGTCGCGCAGCATGGCCTGCTTGGTGGCGAGACTGGTGGTCAGCGGGCCAGGCGTCAGCAGAATCGGATCATTGCCGCGGATCATCGGCCTTCCTTGGCCGTGGCGCTCAGCGCGAACGCCAGCGCTGTGTGCGGCGGGTCAGCCACCACTCGCCCGCGAAGAACACGGCCGTGACCAGCGCCGAAGTGAACACGATCAGGCTCGCCATCGCGGCGGCCGCACCCAGTGCACCGGCCTCGTCCAGTTGCAGGATCGACACCGAGGCAAGCGTCGTCTGCGGGCCGTAAAGGAAGACGACGGCAGAAATCGTGGTCATCGCGTTGACGAAGTAATAGCGTGCAATGTCTAGCACTGCTGGCAAGCACACCGGCACCGTGACCCGCCAGAAGGTCTTGTAGAAGGGAACCTTCAGCGAAGCCGATACTGCCTCGAACTCGCTGTCGAGGCTTTTCAGCGCAGTCACGGCGGTAAGGTGGCTGCTCGAGTAGAAGTGCACGACTGTGGACAGCACCAGGATCGCCAACGTGCCATAAAGGAAACCGAGCGGGTTCTCCGGCGCGTTGAAGAACAGGATGTAGCCGATGCCGAGCACCATGCCCGGCACCGCCATCGGGAGCAGGGCCTGTCCCTGCGCCAGCGGCAACAGCCGCCGCCATCCCGCCGCCTTGTCGACGCCGGCCTTCTCGATCCAGTAGGCACCCGCGAAAGTGACACTGGTGCCGATCAGCGCCGTCCAGAGTGCCATATGCAGGCTGTTCGCATAGGCATTGTCGATACCGGCCTCGCGCAGGCCGTACACATAGTGCCGCAGGGTGAAGCTCAGGTCGTACGGCCAGAACTGCACGAACGAGCCGAACACAGCCATGCCCATGACCGCCAGCATGGCTGCGGAGAACAGCAGCACATAGACAAGCATCAGGCCATCGCGCAGCGGTTGCGGACTGGGCGCGTAGGGCACGCTACGCGCGGTCAGCAGCGCCTTCTGCCGGCCCTGGATCACGCGATCGATCACGAACGCCGCCAGCGCCGGCAGCAGCAGCAGCACCGCCACAACCGCGCCGACACCGAAGAACATTTCGGCGCCGCACCACCTGCTTGTAGATCTCGATCGCCAGCACGTTGGTGTTGCCGCCGATCACCTTGGGCACGCCGAACTCGCTTACCGCCATCGTGAACACGACCAGCGTGGCGGAGATCAGCCCGTACTTGGCCCCCGGCAGGGTGATCGTCAGGAACATGCGCGTCGGGCGCGTGCCGAGCGCGTCGGCCGCCTCGTACAGCCGCGCATCCGACAGGGCGAGCGCCGCCATCAGGATCATCGCGGCGTGCGGCAGGCTGGCAAAGGTCATCGACAGCACCATGCCCGGCATGCCGTAGATCGTCTCGATGCCGAACCAGCCGAGCATGAAGTTGAGCCAACCCTGATTGCCGAACAGGTAGAGGAACGACAGCGCCGGCAGCAGCGACGGCGCGAGGATCGGGATCAGCGCGATCCCACGCCACAACGATTTGTAAGGCAGGCAAGCACGCTGCATTGCGTACGCGAAACCGAAGGCCAGCGGGACCGTCAGCACGGTGGTGGACAGCGCAAAAAGCAGCGTGTTTGTCACGACAGGCGAAGCTGGGCCAGCGTCGAGCTGGGCGCGTCGGGCGAGGCCCACCAACGCGGCCGTCGCGACCATCCACGCTGCGCAGCAGGATCGTCGCCAGCGGCGCCGTCAGGAAGACGAACAGCGCCACCGTCAGCAGCAGCACGCCACCCCGCGCAGCAATGGCCTCGCTGGCGAGCGCCCAGCGCGACGGCGGTGGCTTCAACCGCGCGATCGAGTCGGCCGGTGCGGCACTCATCGGGCAAGGCGCGGTCAGGCCGCAGCGCGCAACTCGGCGGCGGCCGGGGGCTGCGCACCAAACACGCGTGCCCGTTCACCGCGAAGGGCGAATGTGATCTGGCCGCCCTCGCGCACGTCCAGGTCGTGCATCTGATTCAGCGAAAAATAGAGCAGCACCGGTTGCCCGAGCGTGCTGTCGCTGACCTCCGCCAGACAGAAGGTGCCGAGGAAGTCGAGCTTGCTCACGCGGCCACGCAGCGCATCGGCGCCGAACGACGCATCGCCTTCCACGTGGCGATCTTCGGGCCGCAGATATAGATGCGCCGATACGCCGGGTTCGATCCCGTTCGCCGACGTCTGCAGTTCGACCGTGCCAATGCGAAAGCGACCATCGCCGAGCGAGGTTCCTTGCAGCACGTTGATGCGCCCGAGGAAGTCGGCGACGAAGGGGCTCGCCGCGCGCTCGTAGACTTCCAGCGGTGTGCCTACCTGCTCGATCACGCCCTGGTTCATCACCACGACGCGGTCAGCCAGAGACAGCGCCTCCTCCTGGTCGTGGGTGACCATGATCGTGGTGACGCCGAGCTTTCGCTGCAGGCCCCGCAACTCGCCCCGTAGGCGCTCGCGCACCTTGGCGTCCAGCGCCGACAGCGGCTCGTCGAGCAGCAGCAACCCAGGCGACGCGGCCAGTGCTCGCGCCAGTGCGATGCGCTGCTGCTGCCCGCCCGAGCACTGGCTCGGGTATTTCGATCCCGTGCCGGGCAGGCCGACCAACGTAAGCAACTCATCGACGCGCTGCCTGACTTGGGCGCGGCCATGCTTGCGGTTGACCAGTCCATAGCCAACGTTCTGCTCGACGGTCAGGTTGGGAAAGAGCGCATACGACTGGAAGACGATGCCGTAGTCACGCCCCGCCGGCGGCAGGTTCGACACATCGCGCCCGTTCTGCACGATGCGGCCCGCGGTCTGCTGTTCCAGCCCCGCGATGATCCGCAGCAGCGTGGTCTTGCCGCAGCCCGACGGACCGAGGAAACAGACGAACTCGCCGCGCTTGATCGACAGATCGACATCGCGCAGCGCGACGAATGCGCCGAACGACTTGCCCACGCCTTCGAGGCGCAGCGCCTCGTTCGGAATCTGCTGCGGCAGTGTCATCGCGACCAGCCTGGGACGAGGAAAAGGCGGCGCCTCCGACCATTGCGGCCAGTCGGCACAATTACTCGGTCGACTGCGCGATTCACACGCGCACGGCCGACCGGATGCCGCTGACTACTTCGGCGCGGCCTTGCTCTCGTAACGCTTGCTCCACTCGCCGAGCACGCGCTCGCGGTTCTTAGCCATCGCGGCGAAGTCGTTCTTCACCAGGCGATTGGCGTAGTCGACCGGGATATTGGGCAGTTGCTTGTTGAACTGCGGTACCGCGACCACCGCGAAATTGTTGGCATACAGTTGCATCGCTTCGTCGCTGATCGACCAGTCGACCAGCTTGCGCGCCGCTGCCATGTTCTTGGTGCCCTTGTGGATGCCGATCGCCTCGAGATCCCAGCCGATGCCCTCCTCGGGGAAGATCACCAGGATCGGCGCACCCTGCGCCTTCTCGCGGTTGGCGCGGTACTCGAAGCTGATGCCGACCACGAACTCGCCGGCAGCAGCCCGTGCGCAGGGGCGCGAGCCGGAGTGCATGTACTGCGCGACGTTCTGGTGCAGGCCATCCATGTACTTCCAGGCCTTGTCTTCGCCCCACATCGACTGCCAGCCGGTCACGGCCAGAAAGCCGGTACCGCTGGACGCCGGGTGCGGCATCACGATCTGGCCCTTGTAGACGGGGTTCAGCAGGTCTTGCCAGGTCTTGGGCTGCGGGATCCCGCGCTTGGCGGCCTCGCGGAAGTTGAAGCAGATGGCGGTGCCCCACACGTCCATGCCGACCCACGCCGGCGGGTTCTTGCGGTCACGGTACGCGGGCGTGACACGGGCCAGCCCCTTGGGCGCATAGGGCACCAGCATCCCTTGGGTGTCGAGAAGCGAAAGCGACGAGGCCGCCACGCCCATCACGACGTCGGCCTTCGGATTGGATTTCTCGGCCAGCAGACGCGCCGTGATGATGCCGGTGGAGTCGCGCACCCAGGTGATCGCGACATCCGGATTGGCCTTCTCGAAGGCCGTCTGGTAGGCCTTCAGCTGATCGGTCTCGAGGGCGGTGTAGACGGTGAGGCTGGTCTTCTGCGCCGCGGCCGGCAAGGCGACCAGGGACAGGGCGGCGGCAACCGCGATCGAGCTGCCGGCGGTCAGACGGATGAAGCGGCGACGCAGCGACATGAAATTTCCTCCAAACCTGCAGTGAACAGAAGGCGCGCGCGGATGCGCAGGCCAGCCAGCGAGACTGAGTCGACCACATGACAGCGAGGTGACAACGGCGCCCGTACCGGAGCACGCCGACCACGCCTCTCCTCCGCTGTCGCGGCCGCACCACGCAGGTCCGAACGTGAGGCCTGGGCGTGTCATCGGGAGGCCGTGCGGCGCGCGCAGTCTAGGCAGCGGGTTTCAGGCACGTCAATCGACTTTTGTAGATTGTCGACAATTCTCCGACGGTCTCCTAGACTGCCGCCCATGCCCGCCTCGCCCCGCATCAGCGCCCGTGCCGGCGCCAGCAGCGGCATCGCTCATCCGACGATCGCCCTGCTGCGCTCGGCCTCGCTCGCCTCGGCCGCGCAGCAGGAGATCGAGCGGATGATCCTGGCCGGCGAGATCGCACCGGGCGCCAAGCTGACCGAGGCCTGGCTGTCGGAGCACCTGGGTATCTCGCGTGGCCCGATCCGCGAAGCCTTTCGCATGCTGGAGGAGGCGGGGCTGGTGCACCAGGAAAAGAACCGCGGCGCGTTCGTGCGCACCATCCCGCTCGAGGAGGCGGTCGAGATCTACGACCTGCGCGCGGTGATGGACGAACTCGTCGGCCGCCGCCTGGCCACCGGTATCAGCGCCGAGCAGATGCGTCGGGTGAAGCTGGTGGCCGACCAGATGGACCAGGCGGTGCGCACCGATGACGTGGACGCCTACCACCGTCTCAACCTGCAGTTCCACGACCTGCTGCTCGACTTCGCCGGCAACCAGAAGATGGCGACGATCTACCGCAAGCTGGTCAAGGAACTCGCGCTGTTCCGCCGCCGCAACCTGGCGCACCGCGCGGTGCTGCCGCAGTCGGCCGCCGAGCACCGGCAGATCCTGAAGGCGATCGCCTCGGGCGACCCGGAGCTGGCGGCGCGCGCGATGTTCCTGCATGTCACCGAAAGCAAGGAGCGCATGCTGCGCAGCGAAGCACAGCTGAACGCACAGGCGCGGCGCACCACCCCGGCGCGCAGCCGCGCCGCCCGCCGCTGATTCCAACCTCGATCACCGATCCGATGAGCACCGTCACCGTCAACGCCCGCCGCTGATTCCAACCTCGATCACCGATCCGATGAGCACCGTCACCGTCAACGCCCGCCGCTACGCCACGCCCCGCCAGCCCACCGTTGTCGTCTGCGTCGACGGCTGCGAGCCCGATTACATCGCCCAGGCCGTCGCCGGCGGCCACATGCCTGCCATGAAGCGCTGGCTGGCCGAAGGCACCGCACTGGTGGCCGACTGCGTGGTGCCGAGCTTCACCAATCCGAACAACCTGTCGATCGTCACCGGCGCCCCGCCCTCGGTGCACGGCATCTGCGGCAACTACCTGTACGACGCCGCCAGCGGCACCGAAGTGATGATGAACGACCCCAAGTGGCTGCGCGCGCCGACGTTGCTTGCAGCACTCGCCGACGCCGGCACATCAGTCGCCGTGATCACCGCCAAGGACAAGCTGCGCAAGCTGCTCGGCCACCAGATGAAGGGCATCTGCTTTTCGTCGGAGAAGGCCGACCAGGTCACGGTCGCCGAGAACGGCATCGATGCCGTGCTGCCATTGGTCGGTATGCCGGTACCCAGCGTGTACAGCACCGAGCTGTCGGAGTTCGTGTTCGCCGCCGGCGTGCAGCTGATGACAAACCCGTTGATGAAGGCCCGTCGACCTGACGTGATGTACCTGTCGACCACCGACTACATCCAGCACAAGCACGCGCCGGGCGACGCCACCGCCAATGCCTTTTACGCGATGATGGACCGCTACCTTGCGCAACTCGACGCTGCCGGCTGCGTGATCGCGCTCACCGCCGACCACGGGATGAACGCCAAGACCAAGCTCGACGGCAGCCCGAACGTGGTCTTCCTGCAGGACCTCGCCGACAGCTGGCTTGGCGCGCAACGAGCGCGCGTGATCCTGCCGATCACCGATCCCTACGTTGTCCACCACGGCGCGTTGGGCTCGTTCGCCACGATCTACCTGCCCGCGGAGGCGATCGCCGAGGTGGCAGCCAGGCTCAAGGCCCTGTGGGGCATCGAGCGCGTGCTGACGCGCGCCGAGGCCGCCACCGAGTTCGAACTGCCAGCCGACCGCATCGGCGACCTGGTCGTCGTGTCCGAGCGCAGCGTGGTGCTGGGCACCTCGAAGTCGCGCCACGACTTGTCGCAGCTCGAGCTGCCGCTGCGCTCGCACGGCGGCATCTCCGAGCAGCGCGTGCCGCTGATTGTCAACCGTCCGATCAAGGGCCTGGACTGCAGCCGGCGCTGGCGCAACTTCGACGCCTTCGACCTCGCGCTGAACTCTGCGCAGTAGGCCTTCGACCCAAACGCCGCCATGAATGCGCCTCTCCCCATCGGCATCACCGTCAAGCACGAGCAGTTGCGCATCGCCGGCCGCAAGGTCGACCGCGATGGTCGCATCGAAGTCCGCTACCCGTACACCGGCGAACTGGTCGCCACGGTGCCCAAGGCCACGGTTGAGGACGTGCGTACTGCGTTCAAGACCGCATGCGACTTCAAGAGCACGCTCACGCGCTACGACCGCTACAAGATCCTGATGCGCGCGGGCGAGATCATCGCCGGCCGCGTGCCCGAGATCGCGCGCCTGATCACGCTCGAGTCCGGCCTGTGCCTGAAGGACACGACCTACGAGGTCGGCCGCGCCAGCGACGTGCTGCTGTTCGCCGCCAACCAGGCGCTGGTCGACGATGGCCAGGTGTTCTCCTGCGACCTCACCCACCACGGCAAGTCGCGCAAGGTCTACACGCTGCGCGAGCCGCTGCTCGGCGCCATTTCCGCCATCACGCCGTTCAACCACCCGTTGAACCAGGTGATCCACAAGGTAGCGCCGGCGGTGGCGACCAACAACCGCATCGTGCTCAAGCCGAGCGAGAAGACGCCGCTGGCGGCCTACGTGCTGGCCGACGTGCTGTACGAGGCCGGGCTGCCGCCCGAGATGCTGTCGGTGCTGACCGGCGATCCGCGCGAGATCGCGGACGAGTTGCTGACCAACGAGCACGTCGATCTGGTGACCTTCACCGGCGGCGTGCCGATCGGCAAGTACATCGCCGCCAAGGCGGTCTACAAGCGCCAGATCCTTGAGCTGGGCGGCAACGATCCGATCATCGTGATGGAAGACGCCGACCTCGAGGAAGCCGCCACGCTCGCCGCCGCCGGCTCGTACAAGAACTCGGGCCAGCGCTGCACGGCGGTCAAGCGGATGCTGGTGCACGAGCGGGTGGCTGACGCCTTCGTTGAAAAGCTGGTGACCAGGACCCGCGCGGTGAAGCACGGCGACCCGCTCGATCCAGCCACCGACATGGGCACGGTGATCGACGCGGCTGCGGCGCAGGACTTCGAAGCGCGCGTGACCGACGCCATCGCGCAGGGCGCGCAGCTTCTGGTCGGCAATGAGCGCCGCGGCGCGCTGTATGCGCCGACGGTGATCGACCGCGTACAGCCGCAGATGAACGTGGTGAAGACCGAGACCTTCGGTCCGGTGTCACCGGTGATCCGCTTCACCGACATCGACCAGGCGATCCGCATCGCCAACGGCACCGCCTACGGGCTGTCCTCGGCGGTGTGCACCAACCGGCTCGACTACGTCACGCGATTCATTCGCGAGCTAAACGTCGGCACCGTCAACGTGCGCGAGGTGCCGGGCTATCGGCTGGAGCTGACGCCGTTCGGCGGGATCAAGGACTCGGGCCTCGGCTACAAGGAAGGCGTGCAGGAGGCGATGAAGTCCTTCACCAACACCAAGACCTATTCGCTGCCCTGGTAGGTCTGCACCGAGAACCGCTGCCGAGCGCGTGTGGCATCGATGCCCGGCCGCACCACTGCGGGTAACGCGGGTTCGCTATCCTCGCCGAGCCTGAACATCGCGTCTCCACGCACGAACTGCGAGCCCCCATGCCAATGACGCTGGCCGACATCGAACAGTTGTTCGCCACCAAGGGCGAGCGCATGTACTCCGGCGAACCGGTCACCCAGCTCGCGCACGCGCTGCAGACCGCGCAGCTGGCGGAGTCGGCCAACGCCAGCGCCGCGCTGGTCACCGCCGCGCTGCTGCACGACCTCGGCCACCTGATCAACGACCAGGGCACGCAGGACAACGCGTTCACCCCCACGCTGAGCGGCATCGACGATCGTCACGAGCATGTGGCGATCCCCCGCCTGCGCCACCTGTTCGAGGACGAGGTGCTGGCGCCGATCCGCCTGCACGTCGATGCCAAGCGCTACCTGTGCGCACGCGGCGACGGCATCGTCAGCGGTCCGCAGTACCTCGCCAGCCTGTCGGCCGACTCCGTGCGCAGCCTGCAACTGCAGGGTGGCGTGTTCAGCGACGCCGAGGCCGATCGCTTCATCATGCAGCCGCATGCGCCCGATGCGGTGCGCCTGCGGCGCTGGGACGATCTCGCGAAAGTGGCCGGCAAGCCGACGCCCGGCCTTGCGCACTACCTGACACTCGCCGCCAGCGTCGCCCGCACCTGACGCCGCGCGACAATGCCGTCGCCACGCGCGTCCGCGCAGCCGACTTCGCCGATCCACCCTGCCCTGCCGATCCCCGATGTACACCGCCACCGCCACCCCTGCCGAACTGCGCGAGTTCGTTCCATTCATGCACCGGCTGATCGCGGTCGCGTTCGACGTGATCCGCCCGTTGTTCCTTGCCGGCACCGCGGTGATCGACAAGGCCGACGCCTCGCCCGCCTACGCAGTTGATCGACTCGCGCCGAGCAGGCGGATGGCGCGACATCATCGACGCGCGCGTATCCGGCGCACGCGGTGCTCGGCGAGGAGTTCGGCGAGACCCCCGGCGCACCGGCGAACGCGGCCCGGGCCGCGCGCTACCGATGGGTGCTCGACCCGGTCGACGGCACGCGAGCCTTCATCACCAACTGCTTCCTGTTCGGCACGCTGATCGCGCTCGAACGCTGGCACGACGATGGCGTCGGCCCCGGCTATCGCCCGCTGCTCGGCGCCATCGCGCATGCGGCCGCCGGCCAGGCGCTGATCGGTCACGCCGGCGGCTGCACCCTGTTCGCGGCCGATGGCACGCAGCGCCCTGCCCGCGTGCGGCCGTGCACGCGGATCGAGGATGCGACCTTGCTGGTGACCAGCCTGTGGACCGTCGGCGAGCAACGCCAAGCGCCGAACGTCGGTCGCATCGAGCGGCTCGCCGAGCGCGCCCGGCTCACGCGCACCTGGGGTGACTGCTTCGGCTACTTCGCGCTCGCCACAGGCGGCGCCGACCTGATGCTCGACCCGACGCTCGCGTACTGGGATGTGGCAGCGATCGTGCCGGTGGTCGAAGGAGCCGGTGGGCGCGTCAGCAGCTGGACCGGCGGCGATCCACTGGCCACGCCGTCGCTGATCGCCACCGCCGGGCCGCTGCACGACATGGTGCTGGCGACCTTGCACGACAAGACCGCGCGCTAGTCCGCAGGCGGGCGCACGGCGCGCGCGGCGACACGCGGCGGCCCTGCGGCACGCCTAGTTGGACCGCGGACTGATCGACGCCGCGTTGGCTGCGTCGGCGGCATCGCAGATATCGGCCGCCACCTCCGGCTTCGTCAGTGCCGGCGGCGGCAGCGTGCGCTCGGCGGCAGCCTCGCTGGCAGTAGAAGCCGACGCGACCGCCGGCGCCACAGGTGCCGCAGAAGCCGCCGGCTTCGCCCGTCCGAACAACGCCTCCGCCGAGTCGCGCAGACGCGCCACCAGCGACCGCGCGAACAGCCCGACCACCACGGCAACCAGCAGCAGGCCCATCGGATCGAAGGTCGTGCCCTCGGTCAGGCGCAGCAGCATCACCGCACCGGACGAAAGAAGCAGCAGCAACAGCATGCCGAGCGCCGCCCCGAGGATCGGCTGCACCGCGAGCAGCGGCGCCAGGCGCGCGTTGAAGCCGCGCTCGCCGCGCGCCAGGGCGTCGCCGGCGAACGACCAGCCGTGGGCGATGCGCTCGCTGGCCGCCAGCATACTGCTGCTCAGCGACGCACCCAGCGCGCCACCGGTCATGCACAGCACCATCTGGTACGAGGTGGAGTCGGCGTAATCGTCGGCGGAACTGAGCAGCACGGCGCTGGCAAAGCCAGTCCCGACCACCAGCAGCGACAGCCAAAGCAGGAGGGCGGCCGCCACCCAGCGCGGCGCGCGGGTGTGGCCAGCGCTCCCATCGACCGGGTTGCCGGAAACGGGTTCGGGAGATGCCATGAACGCCTTGGTGCCAGCGTCCGGGACAGGACGCGATGAGTGCAGTCAGTCTAATGAGTCGGCCCACAAGCAGAACGGCGGCCCGTGGCCGCCGTCTGCATGAGCCGGCGCGGGACGATCAGAAGGGGATGTCGTCGTCCATGTCGGCAATATTGGCCGCCGGCTTGGCGGCCGGGCGACCGCCGGCCGACCGCGCTGGTGCCGGCGCAGCCGGGGCGTCGTCGAAGTCGCCGGCCGGCGCTCCGCCGCCCATGCCCTGGCGCGAGCCAAGCATCTGCATGCGATCGGCGCGGATCTCGGTCGTATAGCGCTCCACACCTTCCTTGTCGGTCCACTTGCGCGTCTGCAGCCGGCCCTCGACGTAGACCTGGCTGCCCTTCTTCAGGTACTCGCCGGCGATCTCGGCCAACCGGTCGAAGAACACGACACGGTGCCATTCAGTGAGTTCCTTCTTCTCGCCCGTGGCTTTGTCTTTCCACGAGTCCGTGGTGGCGACCGAGACGTTGGTGATCGCCGCGCCCTCCGCGCTGTAGCGGGTCTCCGGGTCGCGACCGAGGTTGCCGACCAGGATTACTTTGTTGACGGACGCCATCGGTGCACTCCTCCAAGAGTTCGGGCAGGCGTCGGCGGGCGACGCGACGTGAAGGGCGGCGATGATAACGCCGCGCCCCGTCGCCCGCGCGGTGCCCACCGCTGCCGCGCCCGCTGTCACGGGAAGGCACGGGTCGGCGCGACCCGCGTCAGGCATCGACGCGCGGCTATAGTAGTCAGTTGCCCTGCGCGCAGATCGGCCGCCGCAGGCGGCGCGACATCGCGCCGACGACTCCACCTCTCCCGCCTCGATGGACGAAATCCGCATCCGCGGTGCGCGCACCCACAACCTGAAGAACATCGATCTCGACCTGCCGCGCGAGCGGCTGGTCGTGATCACGGGTCTTTCAGGATCGGGCAAGAGTTCGCTCGCCTTCGACACGCTGTACGCGGAGGGGCAGCGCCGCTACGTCGAGAGCCTGTCGGCCTACGCGCGACAGTTCCTGCAGCTGATGGAAAAGCCAGACGTCGACGCCATCGAGGGCCTGTCGCCGGCCATCTCCATCGAGCAGAAGGCCACCAGCCACAACCCGCGCTCCACCGTCGGCACCGTCACCGAGATCCACGACTACCTGCGGCTGCTGTACGCGCGCGTGGGCACGCCGCACTGTCCGGATCATCCGGAACACGCGCTGGCCGCGCAGAGCGTGGCGCAGATGGTCGACACCACGCTGGCGCTGCCGCTCGACACGCGCGTGCTGGTGCTGGCGCCGGTGGTGGCGGCGCGCAAGGGCACGCACGAGGAACTGTTCGGCGACCTGCAGACGCAGGGCTTCGTCCGTTTCCGCGTCGATGGCGCGGTGGTCGACGTCGACGCCCTGCCCAAGCTCGCCAAGAGCGAGAAGCACTCGATCGACGTCGTCGTCGACCGCCTGAAGGTGCGGCCCGAAGCACGCCAGCGCCTGGCCGAGAGTTTCGAGACGGCGCTGCGCCTGGCGCAGGGCCGCGCGCTGCTGCTCGACACCGACAACGGGCACCGGGAGAGACCTGTTCTCCGAGCAAGTTCGCCTGCCCGGTGTGCGGCTACGCGCTGGCGGAACTGGAGCCGCGCCTGTTCAGCTTCAACAACCCGATCGGAGCCTGCCCGAGTTGCGACGGCCTGGGCACGGTCGAGTTCTTCGACGACAGGCGCGTGGTCGTCCACCCGGAGCTGTCGCTCGCCAGCGGCGCGATCAAGGGCGGGGACGGGCGCAGCGCCAGTACTACGGTCAGATGCTCGAGCTCGCTGGCCGAGCGCTACAGGGCGACATCGACCCGCCGTGGGAGAACCTGCCGGCCGCTTTCCGAAGAAGGTCTGTTGCATGGCACGGGCGACGCGGAGGTCCCGTTCGGCTACGCCGAGCAGCGCGGCCGCAGGATGGTGCGGCACCATCCGTTCGAAGGTGTGCTGCCCAACATGGAACGGCGCTTCCGCGAGACCGACTCGGCCGCGGTGCGCGAGGAACTGGCCAAGTACCTGCATCGATCTGCGGCCGTGCCCCGCCTGTGAGGGAGCGCGGCTGCAAGCGCGAGGCGCGGCCGTCGTTCGTCGGCGAAGCGCGCAGCGCGTGCGATCGAGAGCGTCGAGCTGTGCCGCTCGCGCGATGCGCTGGCCTTCTTCGACGGGCCTGCAACTGGCCGGCGCCGAGCGGAAGATCGTCGCCGACGATCCTGCACGGAGATCGCGCGAGCGCCTGCGGCTTCCTCGACGAACGTCGGCCTCGCCTACCTGACCCTCGACCGCAGCGCCGACACGCTGTCGCGGCGGCGAAGGCGCAGCGCATCCGCCTGGCGACGCAGATCGGCTCGGGCCTGGCCGGCGTGATGTACGTGCTGGACGAGCCCTCGATCGGCCTGCACCAGCGCGACAACGACCGATTGATCGGCACCCTCAAGCGCCTGCGCGACCTCGGCAACACCGTGCTCGTGGTCGAGCACGACGAGGACGCGATCCGCGCTGCCGATTACGTGATCGACATGGGCCCGGGTGCCGGCGTGCACGGCGGCGAAGTGATCGCCACCGGCACACCCGACGAGGTCGACGCCATCGCGACGTCGCTCGACCGGCGCCGTACCTGTTGGGCCGCTGCGATGATCGCGGTGCCGGCCGGCGCGCGCGCGCGCCGCGCGACCGGCAAGCTGGCTCGAGCTCGGCGGCGCGAGCGGCAACAACCTGAAGAAAGGTCACCGTCGAGTTGCCGCTGGGGCTGCTGCTCCTGCGTCACCGGCGTGTCGGGCTCGGGCAAGACGACGCTCGATCAACGACATGCTGGTGCGCGGCCGTGGCGCGCGCAGCTCTACGGCGCCGGGTCGAGCCGGCGCCGCGCACGAGTGATCGACGGGCTCGAGCACTTCGACAAGGTGATCGACGTCGACCAGAGCCCGATCGGCCGCACGCCGCGCTCCAACCCGGCCACCTACACCGGGCTGTTCACGCCGATCCGCGACCTGTTCGCCCGAGTCGCCGGAGGCGCGCGACCGCGGCTACGAGCCCGGCCGCTTCTCCTTCAACGTCAAGGGCGGGCGCTGCGAGGCCTGCCAGGGCGACGGCGTGATCAAGATCGAGATGCACTTCCTGCCCGATGTCTACGTCCCCTGCGAGGTCTGCCACGGCCAGCGCTACAACCGCGAGACGCTGGAGGTGCGCTACAAGGGCAAGAACATCGCGCAGGTGCTCGACCTCACGGTCGAGGCGGCGGCCGAGTTCTTCAAGGCGGTGCCGGTGCTGGCGCGCAAGCTGCAGACGCTGCCCGATGTCGGGCCTCGGCTACGTCCGCCTCGGCCAGCCGCGCGACCACGCTCTCGGGCGGCGAGGCGCAGCGCGTCAAGCTCGCGACCGAGCTGTCCAAGCGCGCGACACCGGCCGCACGCTCTACATCCTGGACGAGCCCACGACCGGCCTGCACTTCGACGACATTGCGCATGCTGCTCGAGGTGCTGCACCGAGTTGGGCGACGCTGGCAACACGGTGGTGGTCATCGAGCACAACCTCGACGTCATCAAGACTGCCGACTGGGTGATCGACCTCGGTCCCGAGGGCGGCGATGGCGGCGGCCGCGTGGTGGTGGCCGGCCCCCCCGAGGACGTGGCGGCGCACGACGGCAGCCACACCGGTCGCTACCTCGGCGCGATGCTCGCGCGCCGGCGCACCGCGCGCGCCGCCTGACGTCGCTGACGGCGAGCGCCGGCATCGACGCCGTGCGCGGCCCCCGGTCGGTCAGCCGCCATCGTGCGAATTGCTTGGCTGCGCCGCATCACCACGCCGCATTGCGCGCCTGCAGAGCGGGCGACGATGATCGACCGCCGGTTCGCATCCGGCGCCGCGTCCCGCCATGCACACCGACTCCGACTCCCCATCGCCGCGCGCACCGCGCGTGCTCCTGGTCGACGACAACCCGATCAACCAGCTGGTTGCGCGCGAGATGCTGCTGTCGCTCGGGGTCGAGGTCGAGACCGCGGAACACGGCGCCGACGCCCTCGCTCGCCTCGAGCACGGCCTCTATGCGCTGCTGTTCATGGACGTGATGATGCCGGTGCTCGACGGCCTGGCGACCACCCGCGCCTGGCGCGAACGCGAAGCGCAGCGCGGCCGGGCGCGGCTGCCGATCGTGGCGCTCACGGCGAACGCGATGACCAGCGATCGCGAGCGCTGCCTGGAAGCCGGCATGGACGATTACCTGGCCAAGCCGGTGCGGCGCGAACAGCTGGCGCAAATGCTGGCGCGCTGGCTGCCGGCCGAGCCCGAACCGTCGCTGGCGTCGCGCCGCGGCTGAGACAGCCCGTCCTCAGTCAACCCGGAGGCGGCCGACCACGGGGGCTGCATCCGCCGCGGCGGGCCGCACCACCACCGCCTCGCCCATCGCCGCGAACTGGCCGGTGAGCGCCGAGATGTTGACCTGGTGCGTGACCAGAAGCGCATTGCGCGGGCCAAGGTCCGCCAGGTAGCGGCGCACGGCCGCCGTCTGCTGTGCCGCGGTACGCCGATCCTCGAAGAACGAATCGAGCGGAGCGAACGGCTGCACGGCCAGCGCCGGAAACGCCAGGCGTGCGGTGTCGAGGCAGCGGCACCAGCGCGACGAGCGTACCTCGTCGATGCGCACGCCACGCGCCCGCAGCGCGGCGCCGAAGCGTTGCGCTTGGGCACGCCCGGCGGCCGACAGGTTGCGCTGGGTGCTGCACTCATCGAGCCGGAAGCCGGGCGGGTCCCCGATGCCGGGCTCGGTTTGCGCATGCCGCAGCAGGATGGCGCAGCCACCGCCTTGCAGCGCCGCCCACGCCGCTGTCTCGTTGTCGGCGCGCGCAGCCCGGGCCGCGAGAACGATGGCGGCAAGCGGCGCCGCCGCGAGCAGGGTCCGCCGTTTCATTGCTTGAGCAACCTCTCTTCAGCCAGTTCGAGCGCCTCGGGCTGGCCGCGCAGCACCACCACGTCGCCGGCCTGCAGCACCAGCCCATCGCTTGGGTCGGCGCCGCGGATGCCACGCCGGCGCACCGCCGTCACTTCCACGCCTGCCTCCTTCAGGCCGATCGCCGCCAGCGGCTGGCCGACCGCCGTCGCGCCCTCCTCGACGCGCACCGAATGCAGCCGCTCGTGGCCTTCGTCGTCGAACTCGGTGGTGTCGTCGGCACCGTGGAAGTAGCCACGCAGCAGGCGGTAGCGCGAGTCGCGCGCCTCGCGCACGCGGCGCACCACGCGGTTCAGCGGCACGCCAAGCAGCACCAGCGCATGCGAGCCGAGCATCAGGCTGCCCTCGAACACCTCGGGCACGACCTCGGTGGCACCGGCCGAAAGCAGCTTGTCGAGGTCGGCATCGTCCTGCGTGCGCACGATGATCGGCAACGACGGCTTCAGTTCGTGCGCGAAGTGGATCACGCGCAGCGCCGAGTGCGTGTCGGCGTAGCTGATCACCAGCGCCGCCGCGCGCGACAGGCCCGCCGCCACGAGCGTCTCGCGCCGCGCGGCATCGCCGTAGACCACCGAATCGCCGGCCGCCGCCGCCTCGCGCACGCGATCGGGGTCGAGGTCGAGCGCGACGTAGCCGATGTCCTCCTGGGCCAGCATGCGCGCCAGGTGCTGACCGCTGCGACCATAACCGCAGATGATCACGTGGCGGTCGGTCGCCATCGAGCGCGTGGCGATGGTGGTCAGCGCCAGCGAGCGCGCCATCCATTCCGAACTGGCGAAGCGCAGCGCGATCCGCTCGGCGTACTGCACCAGGAACGGTGTGGCCAGCATCGACAGCAGCATCGCCGCCAGCACGATCTGGATCAGCGACTGCGGCAGCAGTTGCAGGCCGCCGGCCTGGTTCAGCAGCACGAAGCCGAACTCGCCGGCCGTGGCCAGCGGCAGCGCGGTGCGGATCGCCACCCCGAGGCTGGCGCCCAGCACGCGTGCCAGCCCCAGCACCAGCGCGAACTTGAAGGCGGTGGGCACCAGCAGCGCCAGCATCACCCAGCCGAACTGATCGACCACCACGCGCAGATTCAGCAGCATGCCGATGGTGATGAAGAACAGCCCGAGCAGCACGTCACGGAACGGCTTGATGTCCTCTTCCACCTGATGCCGGTACTCGGTCTCGGCGATCAGCATGCCGGCGACAAAGGCGCCGAGCGCGAGCGAAAGCCCG
>JAXHLD010000005.1:0-42751 GCA_034522655.1 Burkholderiaceae bacterium | reverse complement strand
CGATCGCCGAAAGCGTGCAGTTCGTGCGCGCTGGAAGTGAGGCTAGCCCGCCGTTGAGGACAAAGGTCGCCGCCGGGTACTCGCGCTTCAACCGTTCGACCACGGCATAGCGCAGCGGCGGCACCTCGCGGTTCTCCTTCGGACTCAGGCCCTTGAGCCACGGCGTTGCGCGCATGTACGACGAACACGCGGCAGCCCGCATCGAACAAGACGCCGACGAAGTCACGCACCAAGCCGTCGTCGTCGGCGCGGTCGATGCCGATGCGGTGCTTGACCGTGACCGGGATCGAGACCGCGTCGCGCATCGCCTTCACGCAGTCGGCGACCAGCGCGGGCTCGGCCATCAGGCAGGCCCCGAAGCTGCCGGTCTGCACGCGCTCGGAGGGACAGCCGCAGTTGAGGTTGATCTCGTCGTAGCCCCAGCACTCGCCCAGTTCGCGCGCGCACGCGGGCCAGATCGTCGCGCTCGCTGCCGCCGAGCTGCAGTGCCACCGGATGCTCGGCGGGATCGAAGTCGAGGTGGCGCGGCACGTCGCCGTGCGCGAGCGCCGGCGCGGTGATCATCTCGGTGTAGAGTCGTGCGTGACGCGAGATCTGGCGCAGGAAGTACCGACAGTGCCGATCCGTCCAGTCCATCATCGGCGCGACGCAGAAGCGCCACGGCGAGACCGTCGCGGGCGCGGGCAGGTCTGCGCCCGCGGTCACAGGCCCAGCAGCCACTGGATGATCGACTTCATGATGAAGCCGAAGATGCCGAAGGCCAGCACGAAGAACAGGATGAAGGTGCCGAACTTGCCGGCCTTGGACTCGCGCGCGACCTTCCAGATGATCAGCAACATCAGCGCGATGAAGCCGCCCACGCCCCAGGTCAGGCCGATCTCGGAGATCTGCGCCTCGGTCAGGCCGAAGACCGTGCCTCCCATCGCGTTCAGCGCTCCGGCAGCGCGCGCACGTCGAGCAGCTCGCGGTACGCATGCCACGTCGCATGGCCGATCAGCGGCACCGAGAAGATGAAGCCCATCATCAGCGTCGCCATCGAAAGCAGTGTGGCGAGCATGATCACCGCCGCCCACAGTGCCATCGGCAGCGGGTTGTCGCCGACCGCGCGCACGCTCGCCAGCACCGCGCGGCGCAGGCCGATGCGACGATCGAGCAGCAGCGGCGCCGAGACCACCGTCACCGCAAACACCAGCGCGGCGCCGAGCGCACCGGCAAAAAGCCAGAGCCAGAACAGCAAACCGCCCTGACCGGCCACGGCGTAGCGCAGCAGATCGAGCGGACTGTCGATTGGTGTGCGCAAGAACAGCGCGAACAGCAGCGCCGAGACCACCACCCAGGCGGTGGCGGCGCCAAAGAGCAGCAGGCCGAGCGCGACCAGGGGCCGCGTGCCGCGGCGCCAGGCGGCGATCACATGCGCCAGGCGCGGGCGCTCGCCGAGCGTGCGGCGCCGACTCAATTCGTACAGCCCGGTGCAGACGATCGGCCCGATCAGCAGGAAGCCACTCAGCGCCCCAGGCATCAGCGGCCACATGCGCAGCGTGAGGGTGAGCACCACCAGGCCGCCGAGCGCGATCAGCAGGCCGTGCAGCAGGCTCGGTCCGGGCGCCGCCAGCAGGTCGCGATAGGCCAGCTGCAGCCAGGCGATGGGCCGGCCGGGTGCGATGGTGTGCACCGTGGGTTCGGGCGCAGCAACGGCGGCAGCAGGAGGCTTCGAGGAAGTCATGAGCGTCTGCCCGCGTTGAGCGGACAAGGAGGATTATCCGCGATCGGCGTCGCGCGCTGCCCGTGCCGGTGCGAACCGCGGCGCGCCGCACGCCGCTCCGTGATCGCGACCCGGCGCGCGGCGGGCGAAGGCAGCTGCCCTGACCATGCGCCCGCCGGAACACTGCGCGACCGTCGCGTCACTACCAGCGCTTCATTAGCGCCAGCAGTTTGTGTGCGATCGGGCGGTAGGGCGGCATGAACACCTCCATGCCGTTCAGACGCGACTGCTTGAACACCGGTGTCAGCTTCGACATCGTGTCGAAGCCCCAGCGGCCGTGGTAGTGCCCCATGCCCGACGGGCCGACGCCGCCGAACGGCAGTTCCTCCTGCGCCACGTGCAGCAGCGTCTCGTTGACGCAGGCGCCGCCGACATGCGTCTCGCGCAGTGCCCAGTCCGTGCGCTTGCGCTGGTGGTCGAACCAGTACAGCGCCAGCGGCCGTGGCTGGGCGTTGATGAAGCGCACCGCATCCTGCACGTCGTCGTACGGAATGACCGGCAGGATCGGCCCGAAGATTTCCTCCTGCATCGCCGTCAGCGTGGGCGGCGGATTCAGCAGCAGCGTGGGCGCCAGCCGATGGGCGCGCGCATCGCGTGCCGCGCCGTCGAACAACGTGATGGTCGGCACGCCCGCCGCGGCGGCCTCGTCGAGATAGCCAGCCAGGCGCGCGTACTGGCGGGCGTTGATGATGCTCGTGAAGTCGGCATCTGCCAGGCCACGCGGATACATGCGCCGCGCCTGCGCCTGCGCCTGCGCGACGAAGCCCTCGACGCTGGCGCGCGGCAGCAGCACGTAGTCCGGTGCCACGCAGGTCTGGCCCGCATTGAGCAGCTTGCCGGCCAGCACGCGCTTGGCGGCGCGCGCCAGCGGATAGCCGGGCGCGATCACGGCGGGCGACTTGCCACCGAGTTCGAGCGTGACCGGAGTCAGGTTCGCGCTGGCCGCCGCCATCACCTTGCGCCCGACCGCGGTCGAGCCGGTGAATACCAGGTGATCGAACGGCAATGCGGCGAACGCGGCCGCCACCTCCGGCCCGCCGGTCACGATCGACAGTTCGACCGGATCAAAGGTCTGGGCGACGAGATCGCGGAACAGCGCCGAGAACGTCGGCGTGTACTCCGACAGCTTCACCAGCGCGCGGTTGCCGGCCGCCAGCGCCCCCGCCAGCGGCGCCACGGCCAGGTACAGCGGATAGTTCCAGGGCACGATGATGCCGACCACGCCGACTGGCCGCGGCACCAGCTCCGCACTGGCCGGCAGGAACCACTTCGACACGCTAGCCCGGCGCGGCTTCATCCAGTCGCGGCCCTCGCGCAGCGCGCACTTGAGCTCGGCCAGAGACGGGAACACTTCAGCGATCTGGGTCTCGATGCGCGCGCGCTGGCCGAAGTCGGCGGCGATCGCGTCCTCGATTGCAGTTTCATGCCGCTCGATCAAGGCGCGCAGACGCTGCAGACGCGCGCGCCGCACCGTCCACTCCGGAAACGGCGCGCGGTCGTAGTCGGCCCGCTGTCGGGCGAGCGCTGCGTGCAGATCGATCGGCGGCTCGATGGGTTTCATGCCAAGACTCCTGTCCGCAAACCGGCGAACACCATCACATGCTAGCCACCGGCGCGCAGGTCGGTTCGAGCGTTGCGTCTAAATTCAAGCGCGGCTTGCCGCCGGGCGGCCCTTGCTGCACAGTGCGCCGGCCCGCCGTGCCGGCACCGCAGCGAAGCGGCGCCATCGCGCACGACGTAGCACGGGGATCGAATTGCAGACGCTGCATCACCTGACCGGAATCGTGCTGCTGCTCGCCCTGTGCTGGCTGCTGTCGGAGCGCCGGCGCGCGGTGCGCTGGCGCACGGTCGGCGCGGGCCTTGCGCTCGCGCTGCTGCTGGCCGCGGCGCTGCTGCACGTTCCGCCGCTGCGGGCACTGATGGACACGCTCAACGGTGCGGCCAATGCGCTGCAGCAGGCCACGCTGGCGGGCTCGTCGTTCGTGTTCGGCTTTCTCGGCGGCGGCGCCCTGCCCTATGCGGAAACTGCGCCGGGCGCGAGCTTCGTGCTGGCCTTCCGCGCCCTGCCGCTGGTGCTGGTGATCTCGGCCCTGTCGGCGCTGCTGTTTCACTGGCGCGTGCTGCCGCTGGTCGTGCATGGCTTCGCCTGGGCACTGCAGCGCACGCTGGGCATCGGCGGCACGGTCGGCGTGTCGGCCGCGGCCAACGTCTTCGTCGGCATGGTCGAGGCGCCGCTGGTGGTGCGGCCCTACCTGGCGCGGCTGAGTCGCGGCGAGCTGTTCATGGTGATGAACTGCGGCATGGCGACCATCGCCGGCACGGTGCTGGTGCTGTACGCATCGATCCTCGGCCCGGTGCTGCCGGATGCGCTGAGCCACCTGCTGGTGGCCTCGTTCGTGGCCACCCCGCTGGCGCTGGCGGTGGCGGCGTTGATGGTGCCGAGCACGCTGACCGACGACGCCCGCGTGGTGCTGCCGCGCGAAGACCCGAACAGCCTGGCGGCCATCACGCGCGGCACGCTCGAAGGCCTGCAACTGCTGCTGTACATCGTCGCGCTGCTGCTGGTGTTCGTGGCGCTGGTGGCGCTGGTCAACCTGATGCTGAGCGGGCTGCCGGCCATCGCCGGCAGCCCGCTGTCGCTCGAACGCGTGCTCGGCTGGGCATTTGCGCCACTGGCCTGGCTGGTCGGCGTGCCGTGGGCCGAGGCCAGCGTCGCCGGCGCACTGCTCGGCAAGAAGACTGTGCTCAACGAGTTTCTCGCCTACCTCGACCTTGCCGCGCTGCCGGCGGACCAGTTATCGGAACGCAGCCGCCTGCTGCTGACCTACGCCCTGTGCGGTTTCGCCAACTTCGGCAGCCTCGGCATCATGCTGGGCGGCCTGAACGCGATGCTGCCAGCCGAGCGGCGCACCGAGTTGGCGACGCTCGGCGTCAAGTCGGTGCTGGCAGGCCTGCTGACGACCTGCCTGACCGCTGCGCTGGTCGGCCTGCTGCTGCCCTGACGATCACCGGCCCACGGGCGCCCAGTCGCGACCGGCAAAGCGCCACGACCGCAGCCAGGCCTCGGTTGCGCCGATGGCATCGAACGCGGCTCGGCGCGCGGGCAGCACGGTCAGCAACATCTCGGGTGACGGCAGACGGCCGCGGCCGGCCACCAGAAGGCGATTGCCGTCGGCCACGCCACCGAGCTTGATGTTCAGAAACGACCCGAACACCGCTTCGGCCGTGGCTGACTCGGCGGCGTAGCTCGGGCTGCCGGCAAAGGTGTTCGCGAGGAACACGCCGTCCGCGCTGAGCAGGCCGCGCACGTCGGCGAGGAATGTGCGGTCAAACAGAGCCGGCGGAATGCCGTCGTTGTCGAAGGCATCGAGCAGCACGGCGTCGTAGCGGCGGCCGGCGCGGCGCGCCTGGCGCACGTACTCGCGGCCATCGGCCGCGATGGTGCGCAGCCGCGCGTCGGGCCGCAGGCCGAAGTAGCGCTCGGCCACCGCAATGACGGCCGGATCGATGTCCACTGCCTCGATGCGCGCCTGCGGCAGCCACTGCGCCAAGGCCATCGGGATCGAGCCGCCGCCCACGCCGATCACCAGCACGCGTCGCGGCGGCGGCTGCCATTGCAGCGCCACCGCCACCATGGCGCGCGTGTAGCTGAACGCCAGCCGCGCCGGATCATCCAGCGCGTAGCACGACTGGTTCAGCGCCGTGGACGCTTCGGCAAAGCGCATGCAGCGGCGGCCGTCGCCATCGACCACCACGATCGTCTGCAGCGCCGAACGCTCGACATGCACTACCGTCTCGGCGTGGGCCGGCGCCGCGGCGAGCAAGGCCAGCATCGCGGCCGCCGCACGGAATCGTCGCAGCAGGCGGAAACTCGGCACGGCGTGCAGGATCGTCATGGCGCAGGGAGAATAGCGGCGACAACCTGCCCGGTGCTGCCAGCCAGCACTCCGAACCGAGCCGACCGATGACGATCCTGCGTGGTCCCCGCGTGACGCTGCGTCCCTGGTGCGCGCAGGACCTCGACGCCTTCGCGGCCCTGAATGCCGATCCGCAGGTGATGGCGTTCCTGACCAAGGCACTGACACGCGACGAGACCGCGGCGATGATGGATCGCATGCAGGCACGCCTGCTGGCGCAGGGCTGGGGACACTGGGCGCTGGAGGTCGATGGCCGCTGCGTCGGCTTCATCGGCCTGTCGGAACCCGGGTTCGAGGCTGCGTTTACGCCCTGTGTCGAGGTCGGCTGGCGGCTGGCCGCCGGCGCATGGGGCCACGGCTACGCCGCCGAAGGCGCACGCTTGGCTCTGGCGCACGGCTTCGGCCCGGTCGGCCTGCAGGAGATCGTGTCGTTCACCACCGCCGGCAACCTGCGCTCGCGGCGCGTGATGGAGCGGCTGGGCATGACGCGCGATCCGGCCGACGACTTCGATCACCCGCGTCTGCTCGATCACCCGCTGCGACCGCACGTTCTGTATCGGCTGCGGCGCGAGGCGTTCGACGCCACGGCCTGAAACGCACGAGGGCGGCCGTAGCCGCCCTCGCGCGTCGCTGGCCCCGCGGCGCCTACTCGATCTCCTCGTACAGCGGCAGCGTCAGGAACTCGGCGAACGCCTCCTGCGTGCTCATCTGCTCGAAGATCTGCGCGGCCCGCACGTAGGTGGGCGTGTCGCCGCCGACCGCGGCCCGGACCTTGGCCAGCTCTTCCGGAATGAGCGCCTTGACCATCTCGGCCGTCACCTTGCGGCCGTCGTCGAGCACGCCCTTGGGCGAGCGGATCCACTGCCAGACCTGCGAGCGACTGATCTCGGCGGTGGCGGCGTCTTCCATCAGGTTATGGATCGGCACACAGCCGTTGCCGGCGAGCCACGAACCCAGGTAGTGGATGCCGACGTTGATGTTCATCCGCAGCCCGGCCTCGGTGATCGGTGTTTCGGGTTGGAAGTTCGTCAGGTCGGCCGCGCTGACGCTGACGTCGGGGCGCTGCTTGCCGAACTGGTTGGGCGCATCGCCCAGCACCTTGACGAACTCCTCCATCGCGATCGGCACCAGACCCGGGTGCGCGACCCAACCACCGTCGTAGCCGTCGGTGGCGTCGCGCTGCTTGTCACTGCGCACGCCGGCGAGCGCGGTCTCGTTCTTCACCGGGTCGTTCTTGATCGGAATCAGCGCGCTCATGCCGCCGATCGCCGGCGCGCCGCGCTTGTGGCAGGTCTTCAGCAGCAGCAGCGCGTAGGCGCGCATGAACGGCGCGGTCATCGTCACCTTGGCGCGGTCCGCCAGACAGAAGTTGCGATCGACCTTGAACTTCTTTATGCACGAGAAGATGTAGTCCCAGCGGCCGGCGTTCAGCCCTGCGCTGTGCTCGCGCAGCTCGTACAGGATCTCTTCCATTTCGAAGGCGGCGACGATGGTCTCGATCAGCACCGTGGCCTTGATCGTCCCCTGCGGAATGCCGAGTTCCTTCTGCGTCATCACGAAGATGTCGTTCCACAGCCGCGCCTCCAGGTGTGACTCCATCTTCGGCAGATAGAAGTACGGGCCGGAGCCGCGCGCCAGCAGTTCCTTGGCGTTGTGGAACATGAAAAGCGCGAAGTCGAAGATGCCGCCGGAAACGCGCTGGCCGTCGACGAACACGTGCTTCTCGTCCAGGTGCCAGCCGCGCGGCCGCACCAGCAGCGTGGCGATCTTGTCGTTGAGCCGGTAGGTCTTCTCGCCCTGCTGCAGCGTGATCGTGCGGCGCACCGCCTCGATCAGGTTGAGCTGGCCGGTGATCTGGTTGTCCCAGTTCGGCGCGTTGCTGTCCTCGAAGTCCGTCATGTAGGCGTCGGCCCCGGAGTTCAGCGCGTTGATGATCATCTTGCGCTCGACCGGGCCGGTGATCTCGACTCGCCGGCACAGCAGGTCCTTGGGCAACGGCGCGATGGTCCAGTTGCCGTCGCGCACCGGCTTGGTGGCGGCGAGGAAGTCGAGCTTCTCGCCGGCGTCGAGCCGCTTGGCCCGCGCCACGCGCTCGGCCAGCAACTCCTGCCGGCGCGCATTGAAGCTTCGCTGCAGCTTGGCGACCAGCGCCAGCGCATCGTGGGTGAGGATCTTCTCGAAGCCGGGCTTGATCGCGGCCCGCACTTCGACGCCTTGCGGAAAACTCATCGTGTGCCTCTACGTGTTAGAACTGAAAAAGAAATCGACGGCCGCGCCGAGCGAGGTGCCGGTGCGGACCTCGGTGCGCAGCCGTTCGGCCGGCGCACCATTGCGGTTGACCCAGAAGCTCGCATAGCCGTACCACTGCGCGCCCACGGCGTCCCAGCCGTTGCCGGATACGAACAGGATCTCGCCGGCCGGATGATTGAGGTTGCGCGGTCCGAGTTCGTAGACGGCGGCAGCGGTCTTGTATGCATGAACCGCGTCGGCGGACAGCACGAGATCGAGGTACTCGCCGATCTGTGCGCCGTGCAGTGCGTCCTCGAGCAGGCCCGGGTCGCCATTGCTCAGCACGCCGATGGTGACCTCGGCCTGGCGCAATCGCTCGAGCGCCGGCACCACGTCCGGGAACGTTGCCAGCTGCGTGTACTCGTGCATCAGCAGGCCGGCGGCAGCCTTGTCCAGCGGCAGGGCCAGCGACTCCGCCGCCCACGCGAGCGCGTCTTCGGTGATCTGGGTAAACGGCAGGTAGCAATTCGACAGCGTGCGAATGCGGGTGTACTCGATCTGCTTGTCGCGCCAGCGCTGCGACAGCGCCGCTCCGTGACCCGGAAACAGCTCGTCGGCGCGACGCGCCACCGAGTGCACGTCGAGCAACGTCCCGAAGACATCGAATAACACCGCGCGCAGCTTCGCCATGTTCTTGGCTCCCTCTTGTCAGCCCTTGGGGCGAAGTATATTTGCTCGAAAGTCACAAATCGACCTGCGCGAGGCAAGGCATTTTTGCCAACAGGTCTCAGAGCGGCCTACACATCGATGGATCAGTTCAAGCAGATTTCGACCTTCGTCAACGTGGTCCAGCGCGGCAGCCTGTCGGCCGCGGCCCGCCACGAGGGCATCGCGCCGGCCATGGTGAGTCGTCGGCTGGATGCACTGGAGGCGCGTCTCGGCGTCAAGCTGTTGCAGCGGACCACGCGCCGCGTCACCCTGACACCCGAGGGCAGCGCCTATGCGGAAAACTGCCAGCGCATCCTGCGCGAGCTCGAGGATGCCGACAGCGCCGTGTCGGCGCGCGGCGTGGAGGCCAGTGGCCACCTGCGCATCACGGCGCCCGCGGGCTTCGGTCGCAAGTACATCGCGCCGTTGGCGGCCGAGTTCGCCCAACGCAATCCGAAGGTCTCGCTCACGCTGGACCTGTCCGACCGCATCGCCGATCTGATCGCTGAAGGCCTCGACTGCGCGATTCGCTTCGGCGAGGAGGCAGACAATGCCCTGGTGCGCTTGCAACTCGGCGAAAGCCGTCGCGTCGTGGTCGCTGCCCCCGCCTATCTGGCGCGCGTCGGCGCGCCGAGCCACCCGCGCGAGCTGCATCGGCATGCGTGCCTCACGCTGGGCGACGCCGCCATATCGTCGCAGGCGCGCGGCTGGCTGTTCGTGGTGGACGACCAGTTGCAGGGCTTTCGCCCGGACGGGCCGCTGGAATGCAACGATGGCGCGGTCCTGCACGACTGGGCGCTTGCGGGCCTCGGGCTGGCGTGGCGCTCCCTGTGGGAAGTCGGCGATGACATCGCGGCCGGGCGCCTGGTCAGCGTGCTCGATCAGTTCGCCGCGCCGCCGACCTGTGTGTACTGCGTTTTTCCAGCACGCAAACACCTGCCACTGCGGGTACGGCTGTTCGTCGACTTCATCAAGGATCGCTTTTCGACTGCGCCACTGACGAGCGTGTTGCGCGCAACTGCGACGCAAACGGCATCGCGTGCGTCGACGCGACGACCGGACCCGGCATGAGCAGCAGCAGTCCATCGCATCTCGGCAGTTCACGACAGCACCCCGATGGACTGCGAAACGCATTGCACATTCGTCGGCAGGAGGGCAGCGCGCACCGCGAATGAAAAAGGGCCGCCGAGGCGGCCCTTCGAGTCGGTTCGTTCTTGTGATTCGGGGGCGTGTTGTTGCTCTCGACTGCCTTGACCCCTCGTGTCGTCCTCCAGCGCTCCTGACTGTCGCTGCGGCGCAGTGTATGAAGCGAGGTGGATGAATCTCAAGCTGCACCGCAACGAGTTCGTTGCGCGCGATCCACGCGGACGCACCGCCAGCGCGTCCGCCTGGGCCGGCACGTCGGAATCGCCTATTCGGCCGCGCGCTTCTCGAAGAACTGCTCGTCCTCGGTCGAGCCCTTGAGCGCCGTGGTCGACGATTGACCCTGCTGCACGGTCTGCGTGACGGCGTCGAAGTAGCCGGTACCGACCTCGCGCTGGTGCTTGACCGCGGTGAAGCCGCGTTCGGCCGCCGCAAACTCGGCCTCCTGCAACTCGACGAAGGCGCTCATCTGGTTGCGCGCGTAGCCGTGCGCCAGGTTGAACATCGAGTAGTTCAGGGAGTGGAAGCCCGCCAGCGTGATGAACTGGAACTTGTAGCCCATGGCGCCCAGTTCCTTCTGGAACTTGGCGATGGTGGCGTCGTCCAGGTTCTTCTTCCAGTTGAACGACGGCGAGCAGTTGTACGACAGCATCTTGCCAGGGAACTGCTTGTGGATCGCCTCGGCGAAGGCCTTGGCGAACGCCAGATCGGGCTTGCCGGTCTCGCACCACACGAGATCGGCGTACGGCGCGTAGGCCAAGCCGCGCGAGACCGCCTGCTGCAGGCCGGGCTTGGTGCGGTAGAACCCTTCGACGGTCCTCTCGCCGGTGCAGAACTGACGGTCGTTCGGATCGACGTCCGAGGTGATGAGGTCGGCTGCCTCGGCGTCCGTGCGTGCTACGACCAGCGCCGGCACCCCCATGACGTCGGCTGCCAGACGCGCGGCGACCAGCTTCTCCACCGCTTCCCGCGACGGCACCAACACCTTGCCACCCATGTGGCCGCACTTCTTGACCGAGGCGAGCTGGTCCTCGAAGTGCACGCCGGCTGCACCGGCGTCGATCATGGCCTTCATCAGCTCGAATGCGTTGAGCACGCCACCGAAACCCGCCTCGGCATCGGCCACGATCGGCGCAAAGTAGTCGACGTAGGTCGGGTCTGAGGGATCCTTGCCTTCCGACCATTGGATCTGGTCACAGCGCTGGAAGGTGTTGTTGATGCGGCGAACCACCTGCGGCACCGAGTTGACCGGATACAGCGACTGGTCCGGATACATCTCGCCGGCGATGTTGGCGTCGCCCGCGACCTGCCAGCCCGACAGGTAGATGGCCTTCAGGCCGGCCTTGACCTGCTGCATCGCCTGGTTGCCCGTCAGTGCACCGAGCGCATTGACGAAGGGCTCGTCGTGCAGCAGCTTCCACAGCTTCTCGGCACCGCGCTTGGCCAGCGTGTGCTCGATCTGGACCGATCCGCGCAGGCGAACCACGTCGTCTGCCGTGTAACCGCGCTTGATGCCTTTCCAGCGCGGGCTTTCAGTCCATTCCTTCTGCAGTCGCTCGGCGGCTTCGAGCTTGCGTGCGGTCATGTTCTCTGGCTCCCATCCAGTGGTTTGCAGTTGAATCCGGTCCGCCGCGAAGTGACCCCGGAGGTCGCAGCGTTGGAGTGGATCCTACGGAGCGCTCGGCATCGCAGCAACTCTTTTGTCTTATATAAGAGTAATCACTCCACTATTATATTTCAAACACTTGGAACTCACATGTCGCAATCTGGAAGATGATTCAAGCAAATGAAAGTCTCGCTTGTGCCGCGCACAAGCGAAATTTCGATTAGCGAAAAGGAGTTTGTGGTTGCGAAACTACGGCAGCGGGTCGCTGCTGGCGAGCACGCCATCGCGATCGCCGTAGAGCCACATGCCGGGCCGCACCGTGACGCCGAGAAAGCTCACGGGCAGATCACGCTCACCAGCACCGCGCTTGACCGACCGCCTCGGATGAAGCGCAAGCGCACGTACAGCGATGTCGCAGGCATCGATCTCTTCCGCGTCACGCGCGGCGCCGAAGATCACGACTGCAGACCAGCCGTTCTGTGCCGCCGCCTTCGCGAGATTGCCGCCGAACACGGCACACCGCAGGCTGCCGCCAGCGTCCACCACCAGCACGCGCCCCGCCCCCGGCGTCTTCACCAGGTCCGCGAGCAGCGAGTTGTCCTCGAAGAGCTTCAGAGTCGTGCACGGTCCGGCGAAGTCACGCCGCCGCCCCAGCGCGATGAACGCGGGGGCAAACGCCTGCAGACGACCGTCGAGCAGCCGATCCTCATGCGAGTCGCACAGAGCGGTGGTGCTGATAGTCATGTCGGTCAGGTGGCCACAGCACGCGCCGCGACCGTGCGCGCGCTGCGCCCCACGCGCAGTGCGCTGAGCAGCGCGAGGACCTGCAGCACGGCCACGCCCGCCATGGCTGCGGCGAACTGTCCGCGGTCGAGCAATGGGCCGAAGACGATTGGCGACAGTGCCAAGCCCAGGTCGAGACCCGAATAGACGAATCCGTAGACGCGCCCGTAGGACGACTTGCCGAACTGGGCCGTGGCCGCCTTGCGCACCAGCAGATCCCGGTTCGGCCCGGCGGCACCGACGCCGAAGCCCATCAGCGCCATCACCGGCAGGACCAGCCAAGCCGGCAGTCCGCCGCTGGCGAGCGCGATCGCCATCAGCGCCGCCAGGCCGAGCGCCAGCGCGATCACCCGATCGTTATCGCTGCGGCGCGCCGCGATGAAGCCGCCCGCCACCATGCCTGCCGCGCTGCCCAGCAGATAGGCGGTCAGTCCGGCCGTGGCCAGCGCCAGCGACAGCCCGTAGACGCTGCCCAGAATCGACGGCGCATAACTCTGCAGGATGCCGAACGCGCTGGTAGCGAGAAAGAAGAAGACGAAGCAGGTCCACACCGCACTCGAGCGCAGGAAACCCAGTTGTCCCGCCGCCTGCGTCGCCGCGTCGCTGGCCGACGCGCCTGGCATGACGACCTCGCGTTCGACGTCATGCAGGCTGTCTCGACGCAGCAGCAGCAAACCGAGCACGGTCGCACCGACCGCTGCCGCGCACAGCGCCGCGACATGCCAGTTCGACCACGCGGCGATGCCGGCCATGAACACGGGCGCTGCCGCCCAGCCGAGATTGCCAGACAGGCCATGCACGGAAAACGCATGGCCGAGCCGACCGGTCGAGACACGCCGATTTAGCAGCGTGAAGTCGGCCGGATGGAAGATGCTGTTGCCGGTGCCCGCCAGCGCCGCCGCCATGACCAGGCCGGCATAGCTGTCGGCCGCCGCGAGCACGAGCGCCGAGACCGTCAGCATCGACACGCCGAACAGCAGCACCGGCCGCGCACCGATGCGATCGACGACGAACCCTGCCAGCGCCTGTCCGATGCCGCTGATGATGAAGAAGACGGTCATCAGGAACCCGGCCTGCGTGAACGACAGTCCGAATTCAGGCATCAGCCAGGGAAAAAGCGGCGGCAGCAGCAGATGGAAGAAGTGCGACGTGCCGTGCGCCAGGCCCACCAGCCCGATGACCTCGGCATCGCGCCGGCGCGCGTCGGGCGCGGGCGCGCCGCTGGGATCCAGGGTGGTCACTGACATGCGGTCAACTCTAGCAAAGCGCCCGGCCCGCGCCTGCCCCGCATGGCAAGCTTGCGTCCACGCACAACATCTGCAACCAGGCATTCATGAGTCTGCTCGGATATCTGCTCGCCGCCGCACTTGCGCTGAGCGCCACCGCCAGTGCAGCGAGCGCGGCCGGCGCGGAGGCGGCATCCCTGGCGGTGCGCATCATCGCGATCAATGACTTCCACGGGCATCTGGAGCCCGGCGACAACACGATCCAGATCGCGCACCCAGCTGATCCGGCACGCCTGATACCACTGCGCAGCGGCGGCGCCGCGCATCTTGCCGCGCGCGTGCGGGCGCTGCGCGCGGATGTGCCGCACAGCGTCTTCGTGGCGGCTGGTGATTTGGTCGGGGCCTCGCCCTTGGTCTCGGCCCTGTTCCGCGATGAACCGACGATCGAGGTGATGAATCTGATGGGCCTCGAGCTGAACGCGGTCGGCAACCACGAGTTCGATCACGGCACCGAGGAGCTCACGCGGCTGATCGACGGCGGTTGCGCCAGCGCGCCGCGCGGCGAGGTGGACACCTGTGCGAATCCGGCCGGCCGCTACGCCGGCGCGACGTTTCCGTTCATCGCTGCCAATGTCCTGCAGGCGAGCGGCGAACCCTGGCTGCCGCCCGCCTGGGTGCGGACCATCGATGGCGTGAAGCTCGGCTTCATCGGCGCCGTCACACGCAGCACGCCCGGGATCGTCATGCCGACTGGCATCCGTGACCTGCGCTTCCTGCCGGAGGCAGAGGCCATCAACCGCCAAGTCAAGGCGCTGCGCGCGCAGGGCGTGCACGCGCTGGTCGCGGTGGTCCATGAGGGTGGCGACGCCGAGGGTGGTGTCAACGCCTGCGAGAACCCGAGTGGCCCGATCTTCGACATCGTGCGCGCGCTCGACCCGGCGGTCAGTGTCGTCGTCAGCGCGCACACGCATCGCGGTTACAACTGTTTGATCGACGGCCGCATCGTGATCCAGGGCGCATCGTTCGGCCGCCTCGTTTCGGTGGTCGACCTGCAGATCGACCGCGGCAGCGGCGAAGTTCTGCGCGACCGCACGCGTGCGCTCAACCTGCCGGTCCCCAACGGCAGCGACGCAGCGCTCGACCCGCTCGTGCGCCGCGCCCACCCGCCGCTGGCTGCCGACCCCGATATCGATGCCCTGGTGGCGCACTATCGAGCGCGCGCCGCGCCGCTGGCCAGCCGGCCCGTAGCGAGACTTGCGGCAACCTTCGATCGGCGACCGAGCGACGGCGGCGACCACGCGGCCGGCCGCCTGATCGCCGACGCGCATCTTGCCGCCACGCGCGCGGCCGGCGCCCACATTGCCTTCACCAACCCGGGCGGTGTACGCGGCGATCTCAGCGCGCGCCCGCCGCACGGCGACGTGACCTTCGGCGACGTGTTCACGCTGCAGCCGTTCGGCAACAGCCTGGTCACGCTGACGTTGAGCGGCGCCCAGCTCAAGCAGCTGCTCGAGTCGCAATGGAGCCGGCGCGGTGATCGGGCGCGCTTCCTGCAGCCATCGCGCGGATTCAGCTACGCCTGGACCGACGATCGACCATGGGGCGAGCGCGTCGATCCGGCCTCGCTGCGACTGGACGGCGCGCGCATCGACCCGCAGGGCCGCTACCGGGTCACCGTCAACAGCTTCCTCGCCGCGGGTGGCGATGGCTTCGCGCTGCTGCGCAATGCGGACGAGCGTGTCGGCGGGCCGCTCGATGTCGATGCCCTGGCCAGCTACCTGCGGGCAGCCGGCCGTGCCGGGCCGGTGGCGCCGGATCCCGTCGCACGCATTCGCCGCATCCGTCCCGGCCCGTGACGATCGGTCCAGTCGAGGCGCACCCGGCGTTGCACTCGGCCAGCCCGCTGCGCCAGCGGTGGGATAATCCGCGATTGTCCACGCAAGGAGCGCAGTCATGCGCCGCAATCGCTTCATCTCACGTGCTCGTCACTCCGCCGATGCCGACACGCTTGGCAAGCTCGCGTGCCGGCTGTCCGAGTCCGCCAGCCGCATCGAGGACCGGCTGTGGGAGCGCCGCCTGGTCGAGCTGATCAACGATCGCCTGGCGCGCGGCTTCGACAACGACATCGACGCCGCGCTCGACGAGCTGACCAAGACCAGCGCGCGCGCCTATGACGACCTGGCCGACCTGGCCGAGTCCTGCGCCGAAAGCGCCACGCTTGAGCTCGACGGCGCACCGCATGACGCCATGCTGCTGGCCATGCCGCTGCTGGCCTGGTCGCGCTACAAGTTGCCGGCCACGACGCTGGCGCCGGCCGTGGTCGACAGCATCACGGCGCAGGTCAGCGGTCATCTCGCTGCGGCCGGCGCGCGCGTGGTGGTGGCCGACTACCTGTACTCGATCGACCAGTTGCCGGAGTCGCTCGGCGAGGTCTACGACGTGGCGCAGAAGCTGTTCGAGGCCGCGGTCCAGGGCACGCGCCTGAAGATCGACCCGAAGTCGCTGCGCGAGCCGGTCTCGATGCTGGCCGACACGCGCTACCTGCTGGCCGCGATCGTCGCGCCGCAGAGCCAGGCCCTGTTCCACTGGCAAGAGACCGGCGTGGACCCGGACGCCAAGATCGCCGCGCTGGCGGCGTTCCGCGAGCAGGCCGGCAATGCCTTGCAACCCCTGCTGACCGGCTGCCGCTACAAGATGCTTTCGCCCACGGCGTTCCACGCCGCACTGCGGCAAGCCGATCGTGACCTGCGCGAGTTCTCGCTCGAGGCCGCCGTTTCCTACCTTAAGCTCGCCTACGACCTAGCACCGGGGGCACTGCAAGCGACCGTGGCCGCGTTCGAGGACAAGCGCACCGGGCGCGAGTTCGAATTGCGCATCGGCATCAGCGCCGCGTCGGAGGACGACGGCGTCGTCGAAGGCATCGTCTGGCCGCTGCTCGGCGACGAGGAGGACAAGGCGCTCGAGGAAATCGAGGCGGCTCTGCGTCAGCTCGGGATCACGCGCATCACCACGCATGCCCAGCGCTTTCCGCTCGAATATTGCGACGATTGCGGGGCGCCGATGTTCCCCAATCCGGCCGGCCACTCGGTCCACACCGAGCCACCGGCGGAGAGCGAAGAGCAACCGGCGTCGCCGCTGCACTGAGCGCTGCCTCGGCCGCTTCACCGCCGGCTGCACTTCCTGCTTCAAGAGCGGCACACGCGCTGCCCTGCCACTGCGTCGGGCAGCGCGCGTACTCAGTGCATCAGCGAGCGTTCGCGGCCGCTGCCGCGCTTGTCGAGGAACAGGCGCAGGAAGTCGTCGGCCGGGATCGGCCGCGAGAATAGGAATCCCTGCGCGGAATCACAGCCCAGGTGCTGCATCCAGGTCTGCTGGGCCTGGGTCTCGATGCCCTCGGCCGTGACGGCAATGCCGAGCGAGCGCGCCATCTCGATCACCGCTTTCACGATCGTCAGCGTGCGCGCATCGCGCATGCATTCGACGGTGAAGCTGCGGTCGATCTTCAGCCGGCTGATCGGCAGGTCGCGCAGGTGCGACAGGCTGGAGAATCCGACGCCGAAATCGTCCAGCGCGATCTTCACGCCGGCATTGCGCAGGCGGATCAGGTTCTCGCGCGCCCCGACACTGATGTCGAGCAATCCCGTCTCGGTGACCTCGATCTCGATGTCGCCCGGCTGCACTTCGTACTCTGCGAGCACGTCAACGAGACCCTCCACGCAGCCGATCTGCTTCAACTGCACGCCGGAGAAGTTGATCGCGATCGGCGGCAGGTCCAGGCCGAGCCCGCGCCAGACGCGGCGCGCCCGGCAGGCTTCGCGAATGACCCAGTCGCCCAGGCCGATGATCAGCCCGCTCTCCTCGGCGATCGGCACGAATTCGCTCGGCGCGATCTCGCCGAGCTCGGCGTCCTTCCAGCGGATCAGCGCTTCGGCACCGATCATCTTGCCGTCGGCGAGCGAGACGATCGGCTGGTAGAACAGGCGGAAGTCGCGCGACTCGAGCGCCTTGCGCATGCGCTGCTCGAGCCGCACGCGCAGGTCGACCCGGCGCGCCACCTCGGGCGTGTAGAAAGCGTAGGTCTTGCGACCGGCCTGCTTGGCCTGGTACATGGCGGCGTCGGCCGCGTTCAGCAGCGAGTCGAGATCGGCGCCATCGGCCGGGAAGAAGGCGATGCCGATCGACGGCGTGACCGTGACCTCCATGCCGATCACGCGCTCCGGCTCGGCAATCGACTTGATCAGGTTTTGCGACACCTCGACCGCGATCTCCGGCCGCGGCACGTCGGTCAGCAGCACCACCAGTTCATCGCCGCCGCGCCGCCCCAGCAGGTTCGGCTCGCCCACCACGGCGCGCATGCGGTCGGCCACCATGATCAGCACCCGGTCGCCGACGCGGTGCCCATAGCCGTTGTTGAGCAGGCGGAAATTGTCGAGATCGATGAACAGCAGCGCGCACTGCCGGTTTTCGGCCAGCGCCGCGTTCAACTGCCGCTGGGCGCGCTCGTCGAACGCCTGCCGGTTCGACAGTTGCGTCAGTGGATCGACCTTGGCCAGGCGCTCGATGCGCTCCTGCGCTCGCACCTGGTCGGTGATGTTCTTGCCGACGCCGCGGTAGCCGGCAAAGCGCCCGTCGGCATCGAGCACCGGATCACCGCTGATCAGCGTGTACTGGGTCGCGCCGCCCTGCGCCGGACGCCGCCGCAGCAGCACCTCGCGGAACGGCTGCTGCTGCGCCAGCAGGGCGCGCAATTCGTCCCAGCTGGCCGGCTGCACCGGCTCCTGGTCGATCTCCCACAGCGCGCGGCCGGCGATCGCCGCGCCATCGATCGCGCTCGATGCGCCGCCCGCCTGGACACTGGCAATGCACAGGGCGGCATCCATTTCCCAATACCAGTCGGACGAAAGCGCCGTCAGCGCCCGGAAGCGCGCCTCGCTTTCCGTCACCCGCGCCAGCAGGCTCTCGCGCTCGGTCACATCCCACACCAAGCCCAGATAACCGCAGAAGCGGTCGCGCTCGAAGCGCGGCTGCCCGGACAATTCGAAATAGCCGATGCTGCCGTCGTCGCGCTGGACCGAGAAGCGCTCGCGCCGGAATGCCTGCCGCGCGCCGAGCAGACGCTCCATTGCCGGTACGTCGAAGCGATAGCGCGGATGGCCCAGGAGGTAGGAGATCGGCCGTCCGCGCAGGCTGCCATCCAGCAGGGTGGCGATCTCGCCCGGCCCGCGCACCTCGACGAAGGCGAGTTCGGCGTCGGTCTCCCAGTACCACTCGGTGGCCAGTTCGTTCAGCGCGCGCAGCCGCTCGCGCGACTTGCGCAGGGCGACGATGGTCGATTCGCGTTCGGTGATGTCGCGCCCCGCCCCGTAGTAGCCGATGAACGCGCCGTCCGCTCCAAACAGCGGCCGGCCGCTGACCGACACCCACATCGGCTGGCCGGCGCCGTTCAGGCAGCGGTAGCGCAGGCCGGTGAACGGCTGTCGCTCGCGCACGGCGGCTTCGTACGCCACGCGCTCGTCCGGCTCGCAGTCGAAGCCGGGCAGGTCCTCGCGCCGGCGCCCGACCACGGTCGACGGCTCGAACCCGCACATCCGCTGCATCGATGCCGAGAACTCGACGAATCGGCCCTCGGCATCGGTACGCCAGAACCAGTCGGTGGTCAGCTCGGCAAGGTCATCGATGGCGCGCCGCCGCTGCCGCAGCTCGAGGTCGATCACCCGCTGCTCCGCGACTTCCTGGCGGAAGCTGAGGACACCGCCGTCGACCGTGCGCGCATCCGTCGCCAGCAACCAGCCGCTGCGATGGCGACGCGCCATCTCGCTCGCATCCTGGCCACGACGCCGCTCGCGGGTCTGCGCAACGAACTCCTCGAGCGTGCGACCCGCCACGACGTCAGCGGGAGCAAGCGGGTAGTAGGCGCGCATCAGATCGTCGTAGGCAACGCCGGGTTGCAACAGCTCGGCGATCTCCGGGTACAAGGCGCGGAAGGCCGCATTGGAGCGAACCAGCCGATCCTGCGCGTCGAACAGCGCAATGCCCACGCGCACGGCGTCGAAGCGGTCATCCAGTTGCGGGCCGGCGGCCACCGCGCGACTGACCGCCTGCCGCAGCAGCAAGAGCACGGTTCCCAGAGCGAGAAGCGTGAGCACGGCAGCGATTGCCACCAGAGGGCGACCGAGGCCATCGATCGTCCCGCCCAGCAGGCCAAAGGCGCCGACCACGTCGACCATCAACAGGCCTGCGATCGCACCGCCCATGACAAGTGCCACGGCAGTGAGCCGATCCAGGTAGCTCAGTGGGGACGACGACTCGGGCACGTTCAAGAGGTCAGGGCGGCGCGACGACAGGGTTCAACGGGGCAGCCCGCGAAGCGAGTCCCGCCGTGAGTGCGCAGTATCGCCGAGATCACTGCGCGTGCATCGCCCGGCGCCCCGCGTGTCGGTGATGCCGGATCGGCGACCCCTGCAGGCGCGTGATCGAAGCTCGTCGGCTCGGGCACGGCGCTGGCGCACGAAGGGGGAGCCCCGCGACTGACGGGGGGGTCCGCAGGCCGACCGGCGCTCAGATGTCGGCCTCGACCTCGTTGCCGTGCTCTTCCAGCCAAGCCCGGCGCGACTGCGCCTCGGCGCGGCCCATCAGCATGGTCATGGTGGCGCGGGTCTGCTCGATGGCCAGGTCGCCCTGCGTGATCGGCAGCAGCCGGCGTGTATCCGGATTCATCGTGGTCTCCCAGAGCTGCTCGGCGCTCATCTCGCCCAGGCCCTTGAAACGGGCAATGCTCCAGCTGCCGTCGCGCACGCCTTCGTCGGTGAGCTTCTCCAGGGTGGCATCGAGTTCGGCGTCGTCGAGGCAGTACAGGCGACGCGCCGGCCGCTTACCGGCCGCCGGAACATCCACCCGAAACAGTGGTGGGCGCGCCACGTACACATGGCCGGCGTCGAGCAGCTTGGGGAAGTGGCGGAAGAACAGCGTCAGCAGCAGCACCTGGATGTGCGAGCCGTCGACGTCGGCGTCGGCCAGGATGCAGATCTTGCCGTAGCGCAGGTTTGACAGATCCGGACTGTCGGCCACGCCGTGCGGGTCGACGCCGATCGCGACCGCGATGTCGTGCACTTCGGCATTGGCGAACAGCCGGTCGCGCTCCACCTCCCAGGTGTTGAGCACCTTGCCACGCAGCGGCAAGATGGCCTGGAACTCCTTGTCGCGTCCCATCTTGGCGCTGCCACCGGCCGAATCGCCCTCGACCAGGAACAACTCGTTGCGAGCGAGATCGGTGCTCTCGCAGTCGGTGAGCTTGCCCGGCAGCACCGCCACCGCCGAGCCCTTCTTTTTCTCAACCTTCTGCGAGGCCCGTGCCCGCGCCTGCGCCTGCCGGATCGCCAACTCAGCCAGCTTGCGGCCGTAGTCCGGATGCTGGTTCAGCCAGATCTCCAGCTGCGGCTTGACGAAGCTCGCCACCAGTCGCAGCGCATCGCGGCTGTTCAGCCGCTCTTTGATCTGGCCCTGGAACTGCGGATCGAGCACCTTGGCGGTCAGCACGAAACTGGCGCGCGCGAACACGTCTTCGGGCAGCAGCTTCACGCCCTTGGGCAGCAGCGAATGGGCGTCGATGAAGTTGCGCACCGCACTGAACATGCCTTCGCGCAGGCCGGCCTCGTGCGTGCCGCCGGCCGGAGTGGGGATCAGGTTGACGTAGCTTTCGCGCACCGGACCGCCGTCCTCGGTCCACACCAGCACCCAGCGCGCGCCCTCGCCCTCGGCAAAGGTCTCGTCGTCGGCGCCGGCGTAGCCCTCCGCCTCGAACGGCGGCAGCAGCGTCTCCACACCGAGCGAGCCGAGCAGGTACTGCTGCAACCCACCGTCGTAGCGCCAGCGCAGCACGCGGCCGGTCTTTTCCACCGTCAGCGTGACCTCGGTGCCGGGCAGCAACACGGCCTTTGAACGCAGCAGTCGCTCCAGTTCGTCGACCGGCATCGTCGCGCTGTCGAAGTACTTGGGGTTGGGCCACACCTGCACGCGCGTGCCGCTGGTCTTGTCCTCGCCCTTGGCGCTGCGCGTTGCCAGCGGCTCGCGCACGTCGCCATCGGCAAAACCGATCGTGCTCTTGCGGCCGTCGCGCCACACCGTGACGTCGAGTCGCTGCGCCAGCGCGTTGGTGACCGACACGCCGACCCCGTGCAGTCCACCGGAAAAGGAGTAGGCGCCGCCGGCACGCTTGTCGAACTTGCCCCCTGCGTGCAGGCGCGTGAAGACGATCTCCACCACCGGCGCCTTCTCCTCCGGGTGCAGGCCGACCGGAATGCCTCGCCCGTCATCGTCGACGCTGACGCTGCCGTCGGCGTGCAATGTCACATCGATCCGCGTGCCGAAGCCGGCCAGGATCTCGTCGCTGGCGTTGTCAATGACCTCCTGCACGACGTGCAGCGGCGAATCGGTGCGCGTGTACATGCCCGGCCGCTGCTTGACCGGCTCCAGACCCTTGAGCACGCGAATCGACCCTTCGCCGTACTCGGCCGCGGATCGCTTGGAACGGGAAACAGCAGGTGGCGACATCAGGAATAGTCCGAAGCAGTAGCAAACGACGCGACGCGCGACCCATGCACTCGATGAGGGAGCGGATTTTATCCACAGCGACTGTGGATAAGGCCCACTTCGCGGCGCGCAAACCGCGATTTCTCAAGCCTCCCGCTGAGGTGCCTGCGGAATGAGCAGGGCTGCATCGCCGGCGCAACCGTCGCGACGAACGGGTCGCTGCGCGCTTCGTTTGGCCGGATCGCTGCGTGCGCCGCGCAATTGAATCGCGTTCACGGGTGATTGCATCGCATCCGGCACTTGCACAGAACGCGAAAGTGCGCTTGCAGACTCGACGGAAGGACACTCGCTGAACGGACGCTGGCCTCGCTGGCAGGAATCGAACCTGCATCTGAGTCTTAGGAGGACCCTGTTCTATCCATTGAACTACAGCGAGTCGCGCGAACTGCTCTGCGCCGCAAAGTATACGAGCGGGGTGGCCTGCCGAAGGCCGCGCGCGAGATCGCCCTCGCTACCAGCGGCATGCCGCTTGCGTGCTCGCTGCCCACACGACACACTGCGCACCGCTTGTTCCGCCTGCGCCGCGCACCGACGTACGTGACCGATTCACCTTCCCCGCCCAGCGCCGCACCCGCCCCCACTCGCCGCCTGGCCGCCGTGATGCTGGCCGACGTGGCCGGCTACAGCCGGATGATGGAGCGCGACGAGGCCGGCACGCACCTGCAGTTGCGCGAGGCGCGTGCCAGCGTGACCGATCCGGCGATCGAGCGCCACCACGGGCGCATCGTGCGCAACAAGGGCGACGACATCCTGGTCGAGTTCGCCAGTGCGGTCGAGGCCCTGTCGTGCGCGGTCGAGATCCAGCGCACGATGGCCGAGCGCAACCGCGACCTGGCGGCCGATTCGCGCATCGAGTTCCGCATCGGCATCAATCTCGGCGACATCCTGATCGACGGCGGCGAGATTGCCGGCGACGGGGTCAACGTCGCGGCCCGGCTCGAGGCGCTCGCCGCCCCCGGCGAGGTCGCCATCTCGCAAGCGGTGCGCGAGCAGGTGCGCCAGCTGGTCGGCGTGCGCCTGATCGATGCCGGGCAGCACAAGGTCAAGAACATCTCGCGCCCGATCCGCGTGTTCAAGGTCAGCAGCGATCCGGGCCGACAGCCCGGCCGGCTGCGCCGGCTTTCGCGTCGGCTGCGGCAACCGCTGGCCATCGGGGCCGGCGCGCTGTTGCTTGGGATGATCGCGTTCGGCACATGGCGGCTGCTTGGCGACGCCAGCACGAGGCCTTTTGATCCGCCGCGCGAGTCGCTGGTGGTGCTGCCAGCGGCGACCGGCGCCGACGCTGACCGACAGCAACTCGGCGATGAATTGACGCGCGCGTTGGCCGCCGCGTTGTCGCAAGGACTGAGCGGCGCCGTGGTGGCACCGTCGACCGCCAGCACCACGCTCACGCAGGGCAGCGATCCGCGCTCGGCGGGTCGCCAGCTCAACGTCCGCTATGCGCTCGAGACCGCTGTGCTGTCCGCACGCGAACGGGTGCGGATCGAGGCACGCCTGGTGGCGACCGACAGCGGCGCCCAGCTGTGGAGCCACGCGCTCGACGCCGACGCCGGGACCGACGGCCCCCCGCCTGCGATCGTGGGACAACTGGCGGAAACGGTGACCAGCCAAGTGCGACGCGTCGAGCTGGCGCGCGCGCAGGCGGCCGCCTTGCCACCCGACGCCTACCTCCTCACGCTGCGCGCCAGCGCGGACCTGCCCAACGCAACCACGCCCGAGGCAATCGAGGCGGTGCGGCAATCATTCGCGCGCGCGCTTGAACTGCAGCCGGAGTACAGCCCTGCACTGGCGGGCCTCGCATCGACCACCGCCTACCAGGCGATCGAGGCGCCCGATCAGGCGCGCCGCAGCGCGCAACTTGCCGAGGCGGACCGGTTATCTCAGCGAGCGGTGGCCGCCGCGCCCAACAGCGCCACTGCGTGGCTGGTGCGTGCGATCGTGCTGAACTTCCGCGGCGAACTGGGGGCCGCAGCGCAGGCGATCGAACGCTCGTTGACGCTGAACCCGTACGAGGACGATGCGCACGCCGAGCACGGTCGCCTGCTGGTCGCGACCGGCCAGCCGGAGCAGGCCCTGGCGGCGTTCGATCGTGCGCTGCGGCTGAATCCGGAGGGGGCCACCGTCGGCGTCCACCTGTACAACCGCTGCCGCGCGCAGCTGTTGCTCGGCCGCTACCAGCAGGCGATCGACGACTGCAATCGCTCGATCGCATTCACGCCGGACTGGCCCGACTACATGATGCTGGCCGCTGCCTACGCGCAGGCTGGCAACCTGACGCGCGCGCGGCAGGCACGCGACGAACTGCTCAGGCGCCGTCCGCAGTTCCGGTTGGCCCAGCTGCGCGTCGATGGGGAAACCATGGCACCGTCCGCCGCCCAGTTGCGCGAAGCGCATCTGATCGCCGGCCTGCGCAAGGCCGGCGTGCCGGAGTGACCGCCGGGCAGCCGCGCCCGAGCGCAACCGATGCCTGCTCCGCTCAGACCTTGAGCAGATGGGCCCGGTAGTGCTTCAGTTCGGCGATCGACTCGTAGATGTCTGACAGCGCCTCGTGCCGGCTCTTCTTCTCGAACGAGCGCACGGCCTCTGGCGCCCAGCGCCGGCCCAGCTCCTTCAGCGTGCTGACATCGACATTGCGGTAGTGGAAGAACGCCTCGAGCAGCGGCAGCCAGCGCGCCATGAAGCGGCGGTCCTGGCAGATCGAGTTGCCGCACATCGGCGCCTTGCCGGCCGGCACGTAGCGCGCGAGAAACGCGAGCATCTCGGACTGCACTGCCGATTCGTCGGCGCGCGCCGCGCGCACCTTCTCGATCAGGCCCGAGCGGCCGTGCGTGGCGGTGTTCCATGCGTCCATCCCGGCCAGCACCGCCTCCGATTGGTGCACGACCAGCACCGGCCCCTCCGCAATTACGGCAAGCTGGGCATCGGTGACCACCGCCGCCAGTTCGAGCACGCGATCCGAGTCCGGATTCAGGCCGCTCATTTCCATGTCGACCCAGATGAGGTTGCTTTCGTCGTAGCGCGCGTCACGGGTGCTTGAGTTCACGGGGTAACTGGAGGGGATTCGAGGCGACAGTCGATTCTCGCATGGCAGATATCATTCGCCTCCGCGTGCCTGAGCCGTTATCAGCCTGGGCGCACTCACTTGTCGCCGCATCCCGATGGTTCTGACATTCACCCTGCTGTTCGTCGCTTTCCTGCTGATCATGGTCGGCCTGAAGTACTGGCTTGCGCTGCGTCAGATCCGTCATGTCGCCCGCCACGCCGATCGCGTTCCGGCGTTGTTCGCCGACCGCATCACGCTCGACGCCCACCAGCGCGCCGCTGCCTACACCGTCGCCAAGCAGCGCCTGGGCATGGTGCAGACGGCTGCCAGCGCGCTCGTGCTGGTGGCGCTGACCCTGCTCGGTGGCCTGCAGTGGCTGGCCGAGCTGCTCCAGCCCTGGCTCGGCAGCGGCCTGCTGTTCCAGGTGGCGATCGTGGCGCTGATCGTGGCGCTGATCAGCGTGCTCGACCTGCCGTTCGAGTGGCATCGCCAGTTCCGCATTGAGCAGGCGTTCGGCTTCAACCAGATGACCCCGGCGCTGTTCCTCAGCGACAGCGCCAAGTCGTTCCTGCTGGCCGCCGCGCTCGGTCTGCCGATCACCGCCGTCGTGCTGTGGCTGATGCAGTCGGCCGGCGAATTGTGGTGGCTGTACGCGTGGCTGGTGTGGGTGGTCTTCAACGCGCTGGTGCTGGTGCTGTATCCGACCGTGATCGCGCCGCTGTTCAACAAGTTCGAGCCGCTCGCGGACGCAACCCTCGCCGAGCGTATCCATGCGCTCCTGGACCGCACCGGCTTCTCCGCCCGCGGCGTGTTCGTGATGGACGGCTCGCGCCGCTCCTCTCACGGCAACGCCTACTTCACCGGACTGGGCCGGGCCAAGCGCATCGTCTTCTTCGACACGCTGATCGAGCGGCTGCGGCCGTCCGAGATCGAGGCAGTTCTCGCCCACGAACTGGGTCACTTCAAGCTCAGGCACGTGGCCAAGCGGCTGGCGTTCTCGTTCATCGCCAGCCTGGGCTTCCTGGCGCTGCTCGGCTGGCTGATCGAGCAGCCATGGTTCTATCTCGGACTCGGCGTGCAGCCGACGCTGGACGCCGGCGTGCGCAACGACGGTCTGGCGCTGGTGCTCTTCGTGCTGGTGTTGCCGGTGTTCACCTTCGTCCTGGCGCCGCTCGGCAGCCTGCTTTCGCGCAAGCACGAGTTCGAGGCCGACGCCTTCGCCGCGCGCCATGCGCAGGCCGAGGATCTGGTCAGCGCGCTGGTGAAGCTGTACCAGGACAATGCCGCCACCCTCACGCCCGACCCGTTGCACTCGGCGTTCTACGATTCGCACCCGCCGGCCTCGGTGCGCATCGATCGCCTGCTGGCGCTGCGCCCCGGCACGGCGCTGCCTCAACCCAACTAGCCCGCGGCGCGCCTGATCCGTGCATTCGCTCGCCAGTCTGCTGCAACGACACTGTCGCCACCTCGACGGCCCCGCGATGGCGGCGACCGAGGTCGCCGCCCAGCTCGCGGTACTGCCGGCATGGCGTCTGGAAGAAGGCGCACTGGTCCGCGCCTACGGCTTCGGCAACTACTACGAGACGCTCGCGTTCGTGAATGCGCTGGCATTCATGGTTCATCGCGAAGACCATCATCCGGACCTGATGGTGTCGTACAGCCGCTGCAGCGTGCGTTTCAATACCCACTCGGTCGGCGGCATCTCCGAGAACGACTTCATCTGCGCGGCCAAGGCCGATGCCGTGTACGCGCAGCAGTTCGGCACGGCGGCTGAATGAGCGAGGCGACAGCGGGCGTGTCGCTGCTCGCCCGCGTCGTCGCCACGTTTGGCCGCCACTCGCTGGTGCGAGCGGCCGACTCGCCCGCGGCACCGCTGCTGATTGCCACCCGCCGCGGCAAGCGCGGTGACGTGGTGGTGGGCGACCTCGTACGCTGCACGCTGGACGGCGATCAGGCCGCCATCGAATCGATCGAGCCGCGCCGCTCGCTGCTCTTTCGAGCCGATGCACATCGGGTCAAGGAGCTTGCCGCCAACATCGATTTGATGGCAATCGTGTTCGCGCCCCGCCCGCCCTTCAACCCGCACTTCATCTGGCGCGCCCTGGCGGCGGCACAGGCCGCCGGCATTGCGGCACTGGCGGTGCTGAACAAGACGGATATCACCGACGGCCTCGAACTCGCACGCAACGCACTGGCGCAGGCCGCTCAGCTCGGCGTGGCCACGCTCGCGATCTCGGCCAAGGCCACGCCCGCCGAAGCGCGCGCGCAACTGGCGGCCGCCACCGGCGGTCGCGCCACGCTGCTGGTCGGCCAGTCGGGCATGGGCAAGAGCACGCTGCTGAACCTGCGCGTCGATGCCAATGCGCGCACCCAGGAGTATTCGACCCGACTAAACGTGGGCAAGCAGACCACGACCGCCTCGCGCTGGTTCGACATCCCTGCGGTCGAGGGCGGCGGCGCGCTGATCGACACGCCCGGCTTCACTGCCTTCGGGCTGGCCCATCTGTCGCTCGCGCAGCGCGCCGCGGCCCTGCCGGACTTCGTGCCGTACCTCGGTCAGTGCCGCTTCAACGATTGCCGCCATCTCACCGAGCCGGGCTGTGCGATCAACGCCGCCGTGCAGCGCGGCGCGATCAATCCGGCCCGCTACGCCTTCTACGCCGAACTGGCGGCCGAAACGCTGCGCTGATCGCCCCGTTGATGAAGCTGCTGCTGCGTTGCGACCACGCCGTCCAGGCCGAGCACTACGCCAACGTGCTGCGCGCGGCGGGCATTCGCTGCGCCGTCCGCAACACCACGCTGGCCGGCGCGATCGGCGATATTCCGTTCATCGAGTGTGCGCCGCAGGTCTGGCTCGACAGCGCGCTGGATGAGGCACGCGCCCGCGAACTGCTGGTCAGCCTGCAACACGGCGTGCAAGGTCCAAACTGGATTTGCGCCCACTGCGGTGAATCGATCGAGCCGCAGTTCGGTGCCTGCTGGCGCTGTGCCACCGCACGACCGGCCGGCTGACGGACCTGCCCGCAGTGCGGTCAGCGCAGTGCCGTCAGGTCAGCCAGCCCGCCAGCGACAGCAGCAGCAGCAGGATCAGCCACAGGATCAGCGCGCGCCAGACCAGGCCGATGCCAGAGTGCAGGCGCCGTGGCTCGGGCTCGGCCAGCCCGGCGCCTTCGTGGCCGGGTTCGTCGAACACGCGTGCTGCGTCGGCCGAGGTCATCACCCGTGCGCCGAGCGCGCCGCTGGCGGCTGCCAGCAGCAGCGTGCGCGCGTCCGTCGCGGGCATGTCATCCGTGGCTCCGGCGCGCGCACGGCCCGCCTGGCGCCAGCAGTAGATCGCGCCTTCGAAGTCGCCGACCACGGCAAACCCGAGCGCAGTCAGGCGCACCGGTAACCAGTCGATCCAGGCGAACGCGCGCCGCGCGAAAACACCGAACTGATCGATCGCAGCACCCGGCGCGAGCGGCCGACTCCAGCGGCGCGAAACATACTCGGCCGCGCGGTAGAACACCGGCCCGGTCGGGCCGGGCAGCAGCACGAACCAGAAGAACACGCCGAAGACGTGCCGATGTGACAGCAGCACGCCGCGTTCCATGGTCAGCCGCACGATCTCGTCGACCGGCATGTCGGCCGCATCGAACGCCGGATCCTCGTTCCGCCGCCACTGCGTCAAGGTGCGGCGGGCGCCATCGACATCGCCGGCGTCGAGCGCCAGCTGGATCTCGGTGATGGGGTGGCTGAACTGGCGAAAACCCAGGGTCACATACAGCGCCACCACATTGACGGCGAGCGCGAGGAACACCGACACCTGCCAAGCGATGGCATAGATGGCGGCCGCCGCGAGCGTGCAGCCGAGCACCACCGCCAGCCATGCGTACAGGCCGTGCCGCGGGTGGCCCGCGTTCAGGTTGCGCTCGGCACCATCGGCGAGCGCCTCGGCCGCCGCGCCCAACGCCGAACGCGCCGGCAACGGGCGCAGTTGTTCGAGCAGCAACGTGAAGATCAGGGCGACGAAACCCATGCGGGCAATCGGTCAACAAACCGGGAAGGGAATCGAACGCATTCTATTGAAGCGGTCGCGCTGCGCCGGATCATGCGCGCAGCAGTTGGTAGAAGTTGCGCAGCATCGCCGCGGTGGCGCCCCAGATGAAGTAGCGCCGGGCCGGCGCGACCCAGGGCATCGCGTAGAACGTGCGGGTGGCACCGTCGAACTCGATGCGGTGCCGCTGATGGTTGGCCGGATCCATCAGGAACGCAAGCGGCACCTCGAACACCTCGGCCACCTCGAAGCGGTCGAGCGCCGGCGTGAACGGACCTTCGATCAGACCGACCACCGGTGTCACGGCGTAGGCGGTGGCAGTCACGTACTGCGGCAGTTCGCCGATCACCTCGACCGCGGCGGCGGGCAGGCCGATCTCCTCTTCGGCTTCGCGCAGCGCGGTGTGTACCGGATCGCGATCGGCCGCATCGACCCGCCCGCCGGGAAAGCTGATCTGGCTGGCGTGATCGTGCAGATGCGCGGTGCGCTCGGTCAGCACGACGTGCAGCGCATCGCCGCGCGCCAGCAGCGGCAGCAGCACCGCGGCCGGTCGAATCGGTGCGTCGAGCGAGCGCCAGCGGCCGTCGTTCCGGATCTCGGGGGTCCAGGCGGGCGGATGGGCCAGGCGGGCGCGCAGCGCGGTGGCCTGCAGGCGCTCGACCGGCACCGGTTCGCCGCGCGCGGCGGGCGCGGTGAAGTCGGGGTCGCGCGGAACGGATTCCGGGTCGAACAGACGCAGACGCGCAGCACGCGGCAGACTGCCGGATGCCCGATCGGTCATGCGCAGTGCAGGATCAGCGGCCAGCGGACCGCGCCGCGGGCACACAGCCCGCACATTCGCGGCGCGCGCGTGCGATCGCCGCAGCAGCCGGCCGGCGAGCGCGCAGCGTCGCCGGCCTGCAACGGCGTCACTCGGACTTGGCTGCGCCGGCGGTGGCCGGGCGAGCCCCGCCCTTGTGTGCGAGCTTCTCGCGGATACGCGCCGACTTGCCCGAGCGGTCGCGCAGGTAGTACAGCTTGGCGCGACGGACGTCGCCACGGCGCTTGACCTCGATCGACGCGATCGACGGTGAATACAGCTGGAAGGTCCGCTCCACACCCTCGCCGCTCGAGATCTTGCGCACGATGAACGACGAGTTGATGCCGCGGTTGCGGCGGGCGATCACCACGCCTTCGTAGGCCTGCGCCCGCTTGCGAGTGCCCTCGACCACGTTGACGTTGACGACCACGGTGTCGCCGGCGCCGAACTCGGGAATGTTCTTCCCGCCGGCAACGCGCGCCATCTCTTCCTGTTCCAGCTTCTGAATCAAGTTCATTGCAGACTCCTTGAACCATCGTGGGCGGCATCGATGTGATGTTGTCGCCGTCCCAGAGGATGGGGCCCATCAACCGCCGGCAGATCGCTCCGCCGACGTTTGCGCCACCTGGCGCACTTGCTCGCGTGCCACCTTCAGCACGCGTTCATCGCTCGCATCGAGCAGGCCACGACTGCGCGCCTGCTCGATCAGTTCCGGCCGCCGCAAAAGCGTCTGCTGCAACGCCTGCGCGCGCCGCCACTGCGCAATCTGCGCGTGATGCCCCGACAGCAGCACGGGCGGCACCTCGGCGCCGCGCCAGCTTTCCGGCCGCGTGTAGTGCGGCGCGTCCAGCAGGCCCTGCGCGAATGACTCGTCCTGCGCGGAGGCGTCTTTCAGCGCACCCGGCAAGTGCCGGACCACCGCATCGATCAGCGCCATCGCGCCGATCTCGCCGCCGCTCATCACGAAGTCGCCGATCGACACCTCCTCGTCCACGTACCGATCGAGGAAACGTTGATCGATGCCCTCGTACCGCCCGCACACCAACACCAGGCCGGTGGCTTCATCCGCCGCCCAGGCACGCACCCGCGCGTCGGTCAACGGCGCACCGGTGGGCGCCAGCGCGATCACGCGGCTGCGAGCGAGCGCGGCCGAACGCTGCTTCGCCACGGCCGCATCGACCGCCTGCGCCAGCGGCTCAGCCAACATCACCATCCCAGGCCCGCCGCCGAACGGCCGATCGTCGACGGTGCGGTGGTTGTCGCTGGTGAAATCACGCGGATTCCACGCCTGCAAGGTCCACCGGCCCTCGTCGAACGCACGGCGCGTGATGCCGTAGGTACACAACGCGCCGAGCATGTCAGGAAAGAGCGTGATCACATCGAACCGCACGCCGCCTCCTACGCCTAACTACCTGCCTGCCTGCCTGCGATCGGCCGGACCACCGTCCGATCAGGACCAGTCGGCCTGCCAATCGACGCGAATCACTCGCGCCGCCGGATCCACTTCATCCACATACGCAGGCACCAGCGGCACCAGAAGCGTTCCAGTCTCTCCAGCCACCTGCAACAGCTCGTGCGCCCCGTTGCTAGCCAGGTCCTGCACAATCCCCAACGCGCGACCTTCGCGATTCACCACTTGCAGACCGATGAGATCGCTCCAGTAGTACTGGCCGGCTGGCAGCGGTGGAAACTCGGCGCGCGGCACACACACCGTCGCACCGCGCAAGGCGTCCACCGCCTCGGGCAGGTCCCAGCCCTGCCACTTGGCCAGCAGCGAGTCGGTGTGGCGCTTGACCGCGCTGACCTCGACGCTGCGGACCACGCCCTTGTCCTGCAACCACCAGCGCGCGGAGCAAGTCAGCACGCTGGCTTCGGCGTCGAACGGCCGGATGCGGACCCAGCCCTTGACGCCGTAGGCGCCGCGCACGGCGCCCAATGCAACCAGATCGGTCGGCGTGTCCGCCGACGCTGCCAAGCCTGCGCTCAGGCGGCGGCCTTGCCGAATTCCTTGACCAGGCGAGCCACGGTCGGTGACATCTGCGCGCCGACCCCGGTCCAGTAGGTCAGGCGGTCGGCCGCCAGGCGGAACTTCGCCTCGTTCGCGGTCGCGACCGGGTTGTAGAAACCCACGCGCTCGATGAAACGGCCGTCGCGCGCGTTGCGCGAGTCCGTAGCGACAATGTTGAAGAACGGGCGCTTCTTGGCGCCGCCCCGGGCAAGACGAATGACAACCATGATCGAATCCTCAGCGGCCCGGGCATCTTGCCGCGGGCAATCACGGACACCGCCCGCCGGGCCAGTGTCCAACCATTTCCGCTGACCCATCGATCCATCGACTCACCGACCCGCGAGCGACTCTGGATCCAACCGTGAACCTGGCGATGAATCGTCAGGGCGATCCGAAGCGACGCTGGCCCGAGCAGAAGACCCGCCCGGGTGAACCGACGGACAGGCGAAAACTGCCGCCAAGTCCGCGAAAAGCCAGCGATTGTAGCCACTGGCCCCGACCCGGGCAAGCCACAGTCTTTTCCAACGAGGTATGAGCCTGGAGCCGGGCTCGTGATTCCAACGAGGTATGAGCCTGGCGCAGGCCAGGGGTTGGCGATGGGCCGGCTGAGGGGCAGCCCGCCGGCGCAGCGCGTCGATCATCGAAGGCATGGTGATCGACATGAACGAGAGTCAGGTACGCACCGTGGAGCAGGTGCGCCAGGTGCTACAGGGCACGCAGGCACTGCGGTTCGAGCGTCCTGACGACGGCGCCGGGCGCTACGCCTGGATTGAACTGGTCCTCAAGCGCTTTGGCTACCGGCAACTGCCACGGCAGGATCGCGGCGCGGTGCTGGCATACGTGCAGCGGCTCAGTGGCTTCAGTCGTGCGCAGGTCACGCGGCTGGTGTCGCGCTGGATCGCAGGCCAGCCCCTGGTCAAGCAGTACCGCACGCCCGAGCATGCCTTTGCGCGGCGCTATACGGCCGCCGATGTCGCCCTGCTGGCCGCGGTCGACCGGGCCATGGGTACGCTGTCTGGCCCCGCCACCGCCTGCGTGCTGCGTCGGCAGCGCGACCAGTTCGGCGATGCGCGCTTCGAGCGTCTGGGCGCGATCTCGGTGGCGCACCTGTACAACCTGCGCGCCAGCGCCGGCTACCGCGCTCAGCGCGTCATGCTGAGCAAGACCCGCCCGACCCCAGCGGTCACCATCGGTGTGCGCAAGGCGCCGGCCCCGCACGGGCGGGCGGGGTTCATCCGCATCGACAGCGTGCACCAGGGGGACCTGGACGGCACCAAGGGGCTCTACCACATCAACGCCGTCGATTGCGTCACGCAGTGGCAGGTGGTGGCCTCGGTGGCGACGATCGCCGAAGTGCACCTGCTGCCCGTCATCGAGCAGATGCTCGCGCAGTTCCCGTTCGAGATCCTGGGCTTTCACGCCGACAACGGCAGTGAGTACGTCAACCACCGGGTGGCCAAACTGCTGGACAAGCTGCGCGTCGAGTTCACGCGCAGTCGCCCGCGGCACAGCAACGACAACGGCTTGGCCGAGACCAAGAACGGCGCGGTCGTGCGCAAGACCTTCGGCTACACGCACATCGCGCAACACCACGCGGGGCGCTTCAATACCTTCTGTCGCGAGTACCTCAACCCGTTCCTGAACTTCCATCGGCCGTGCCTGTTCGCCACCGAGGTGCCCGACCCCAAGAAACCCGGCCGCATCAAGCGGGTGTACCGCCCGCGCGATGCGATGACGCCGCTGGACAAGCTGGCCAGCCTTGGCGAAGCAGCGCAGTTGCTGCGCGCGGGCATCACGCTCCAAGACCTCCAGGCACTCGCCTGCGCACTGACCGATGTGCAGGCCGCCGAGGAACTGAACGCGGCGCGTCAAGCGCTGTTCAAGCGCACCCGTGCACGCGCGGCCTGAACCCGGGTCGATGAGGCGCGGGGGCTCCGCCCCCGCACCCCCGAAAAACGGATCAGAAAGATCGAATGCCACCGACAACCCACCGCCGGCCGCCCCCGCCTAAACTTCCCGCCCTCTACAACCGATCGACTCGCTTCGCGTCACCAATCTGCAACCGCTCCAGGCTCATACCTGAATTGGAAAAGACTGCCACGGCCTAGTCGCCGGACTTTGCACCGGCGCGCCTCCGTATGATCCAGCGCGTCTCGTACCGGCTTGCACGTCCATGACCGCTCCCTTTCGCCACAAGGCGCTCGCCGCCCTGCTTGCATCCGCGTTGGGAGCCTTGGGTCTGGAGCGGCTCTATCTGGGCCAGCGCCTCTGGTGGCTGCCGCTGGCGGTGACCGCGCTGATGCTGCCGCTACTGATCGGCGTGCGCAACTGGTACCAGAGCCCGGCGTTCTTCGTGGCGATGGTCCCGGTGATTGCCGGCTTCATCCATGCACTGGTGCTGGCCTTGATGCCGGACGAGAAGTTCGACGCCCGCTTCAACGCGGCAAGCGCCCGTCGCAACAACAGTGGGTGGAATGCCGTGCTCGTCGCGATCGTCACGCTGATGGTCGGCGCGACCATCCTGATGACCACGATCGTGCTCTTGTTCCAGACCTATTTCGAGCACAGCCTTGGGCTGGCGCGCTGAAGCCAGCGCCTGTCAGAACAGGCCGAGTTGCGGCGAGTCAGGCCGTGGCGGCTCGAAGAGGTCGGTCCGTAGCGGCAGCGGCCCTTGCGTGAAACCCAACCGGGCGACGGCCTTGTCGAAGCGCTGGCGAATCAATGCCGCCCAGGTGCCCTCGCCCTTCATGCGCGTGGCGAAACTCGAGTCGTACTCGCGCCCACCGCGCATCTCGCGCACGCGGTTCATCACGCGCTGCGCGCGGTCCGGGAAGTGCGTCGCCAGCCACTCCTTGAACAGCGGACTCACCTCCCACGGCAGGCGCAGCACGGTGTAGTGCGCGCAGCTGGCACCAGCGTCGCGCGCTGCCATCAGGATCCGTTCGAGGTCCGGCTCGGTGATGAACGGGATGACCGGCGCCGCGTTGACGTGCACCGGCACGCCAGCGGCGGCCAGTGTCTCGATCGTGCGCAACCGTCGCGCGGGGCTCGCTGCGCGCGGCTCCAATCTGCGGGACAGCTCGGGGTCGAGGGTGGTCAGGCTGATGAACACCGCCGCGGTCTGGGCGGCGCAAGCCGTGCGCAGCAGATCGAGTTCTCGTTCGACCAGGCTCGACTTGGTCACGATCGAGAACGGGTGTCGTGCCTTGACCAGCAGCTCGACGATGCCGCGCGTCAGCCGCAGGTCGCGCTCGATCGGCTGGTAGGCATCGGTGGCGGAGCCGATGTTGATCACCGCCGGTCGATAGCTCGGGGCAGCGAGTTCGGACTGCAACCGCTCCACCGCGTTGATCTTGGCCACGAGCTTGGTCTCGAAGTCGAGACCCGGCGAGAGGTTCAGGTAGCTGTGCGTCGGCCGTGCGTAGCAGTAGATGCAACCATGCTCGCAGCCCCGATACGGATTGATCGACCGGTCGAACGGGATGTCGGGCGAGTCGTTGTAGGTCAGCAGGCTCTTGACCCGCTCATGCATGACCTCGGTCGGCAGCGGCGGCAGTGGATCGTCGCCATCGGCCGCGGCTGCAGCGCGCGCCGCGTCGAGCGCATCGCCGTCGATCTCGCGTTCGAGCGATTCGAAGCGATGGGCAATGTTGCTGACGGCGCCCCGACCCTTGCGCGCCACAAAGACAACGGGCGCCTCGACTTGCGTCGAAGCACTCGCTGTCGGCCGGGGCGGACCCGCCGGCGACTCGGTCGTGTGCAGGCGGCGCGCCGGCATCCCTCGCTCAGTGCAGGCTCACGCGAAATCGCGTACCAGCGCGGTCTGCACCGTCGGCGCGATCTCGTCGATGCGCATCGCGTAGGCCGGGTGGTCGCAACCGACCGCCACCGCAACACCGGCCTTGAACGCGGCGATCATCGCCGGCGTGAACTCGAATCGCAGGAAGTGCACGGAAGAGGTCTTCTCGTCGTTCTCACGCTCCAGGTCCTCGTCGGCGATCGCATAGGTCTTTGCTTGGTCGTCGACCTGCACGTAGACCTTGTCCTCGATGCCTTTGAGCTTGGCGAGTTCACGCTTGCGGACGATGGGATCGTCGTACTCGATCATCATCGTCGCCTTGAGGTTGGTCCCGTCGGGGATCAGCGGGTTGTAGGCCTCCAGCTCGTCCTGAATGCCTTCTTCCTCGAACGTCTTCTCGATCCGCAGCATCTCCTGGATCTGATAGCGGATCGTCAGCTCGTCCTCGAAGATCAGCGTCACGAACTCGCCCAGGTGCAGCGTGCGGTTCTTCTTGTGCGCGATCACCCGGGCGCGGAACTCCTTGCGCTGGCGGGCGTAGGCCTCGAGCGTGAGCAGCGAATCGCGGGAAATTGCAGCCATCGTCATCTCCGGCAACCTTTCAATGCGTCGTCGAATGGGGGATTGAATCAGACAGGCTCATTGATCAGCAGCCCGTAGGCCATGCGAGCCAGCGTCAACGGATGAGCGTTGGTCGGCACCTTGCCGCCCAAGGCGTCCTTGCTGAAGTTCTCGATACCCTGCGCGATGTGATGCCCGGCGAGTTGGCAGTCGGAACTGATGTAGTCGGGCTTGGCCTCGGCCATGCGCTTGAACACCGGCTTGCCGATCTTCATCGCCATGCCGTGGAACTCCTTGCGCGTGCCCCACAGCCCGGAATGACCCGAGCAGCGCTCAACCGTATTGACGGTGGTTTCAGGCACCAGCTTCAGGAACTCCTCGGTCTTCTTGCCGACGTTTTGCACGCGGCCATGGCAGGGGATGTGATACGAAACCGTGCCCAGCCCGCCCTTGAAGTCGGTCTTCAGCAGGCCGTCCTTGTTGCGCGCGACAAGGTACTCGAACGGATCCCACATTGCGTCCTGGATCGCCTTGAGATCCGCGTCCTGCGGGAACATCAACGGCAGCTCCTGCTTGAACATCAGCGTGCACGACGGAATCGGCGTGACGATCGCATAGCCCTCGCGCGCCAGGCGCGCCAGCTGCGGTGCGTTGATGTTCTTCAGCTTCTTCACCGACTCCAGGTCGCCAATCTCGAGCTTGGGCATGCCGCAGCAGGCCTCCTTCTCGATGATCACGTACGGGATCTCGTTGTGCTCCAGGACCTTGACCAGGTCGTGGCCGATCCCCGGCTCGTTGTAGTTGATGTAGCAGGTCGAGAAGATCGCGACCTTGCCCGGCGTCTTGGCACCGTCGCGGACCGGAAAGCCCGTATTCGAACTCACCGCCGAACGGAACTTGGTGGTCGCGAACGACGGCATCCAGGCGTTCTGGTCGATGCCGGCCACGTTTTCCAGCATGGCGCGCACCCGTTTGGTCTTGTTCACCGCGTTGACCGTCGCGGTGACGATCGGGATTCCAGCAAACATGCCGACCTTGTCGGTCGAGGTCAGGAACTTGTCAGTGCCCTTGGCACCATGCTTCTTGAACTCGACGGCCTTGGCCCGCAGCATCAAATGCGGGAAGTCCAGATTCCACTCGTGCGGCGGCACATAGGGGCACTTGCTCATGTAGCACATGTCGCACAGGTAGCACTGGTCGACCACGGCCTTGTACTTTTCCTTCGGTACACCGTCGAGTTCGCCGGTCGGACCTTCGTCGACCAGGTCGAACAGCACCGGGAACGATCCGCACAGGCTGACGCAACGACGGCAGCCGTGACAGATGTCGAAGACGCGGTGCAGTTCCTTGTTCAGCGCTTCTTCATCCCAGAAGCTCGGGCTCTTCCAGTCGAGCGGATGGCGCGTCGGTGCTTCGAGGCTTCCCTCACGGACGGTCATTTTGTGTCCCTTGAAGGGGATGGGGGGAGAAAGACGTCGTGCGGCAGGGCCGCGCGGGTCTTGCACATGAAAGTCCGTCGCGGCACTGCGCATGCGGCGCCGCGACGGGTACTAGACGAACGTGGGTGTTACTCGGCGATCGAGTCGAGCGTGCGCTGGAACTTGTTGGCGTGCGAGCGCTCGGCCTTGGCCAGCGTCTCGAACCAGTCGGCGATCTCGTCGAAGCCTTCCGTGCGCGCGGTCTTGGCCATGCCCGGGTACATGTCGGTGTACTCGTGCGTCTCGCCGGCGATCGCCGCCTTCAGGTTGTCCTTGGTCGGACCGATCGGCAGGCCGGTAGCCGGGTCGCCCACCTGCTCGAGGTACTCGAGGTGGCCGTGCGCGTGGCCGGTTTCGCCTTCAGCGGTCGAGCGGAACACGGCAGCCACGTCGTTGTAGCCCTCGACGTCGGCCTTCGATGCGAAGTAAAGGTATCGGCGGTTGGCCTGCGATTCACCGGCAAACGCTTCCTTCAGGTTGTGTTCGGTCTTCGTGCCCTTGAGCTGAGCCATCTTGGTCTCCAGGTGTGTGAAACGGAGGGGGAAATAAGCCTGCGGCCACGAGCACCGCAAAGCACTCCAAATCTACGCCGCCGACATTGAAAGGCCAATGAAACCTAATAATGAATCGAATAGGCGATGCCTATGAGTGATCAAGGTCATGCAACGAAGCCAGCCGTCACGCGCTCGCGTGACGGCGCCTTTCCAACGGACCTCGTCCCGTCGAGCCGAGGCGGTGTCGGCACGCGGCTCGACCGCGCTCGAGGGCAGATCGGCTGCGGCTCCGAGGGCGCTCAGAACTGCTCGGCGGCCAGCGCCAGCACGCCGACGTGGCCGTCGACGATGCTCGCCCCCAATCCATCGGCCTGCGTCAGCATGTGATCGGCGAAGTAACGCGCGCTGGCGATCTTGGCGCGCAGGAAGTCGACATCGTCGGCGCCGCCATCGAGCAGGCGGCGCGCCGCCTGCGCGGCGCGTGCCATCTGCCAGCCGCCGTGCACGATCCCGGCGAGCTTCACGTACGGCACCGCGCCGGCGTAGACGGCGCGCGGATCCGCCTTGGACTGGCTCACCACGTAGTCGACCACGCCTTCGTAGGCAGCGATCGCGCCGTCCAGCCGGCGGCCGATCGCCACCAGATCGGCGTCGCTTGCTCCGCCAAGCCCGGCCAACGTGGCGCGCATCTGCGCGATGAAATCCTTCGCCACGAGACCGCCATCGCGGCCCGTCTTGCGGCCGACCAAATCGTTGCCCTGGATTGCCGTCGTACCTTCGTAGATCGTCAGGATGCGCGCGTCGCGATAGAACTGCGCAGCCCCCGTCTCCTCGATGAAGCCCATTCCGCCGTGCACCTGCACGCCGGCCGATGCCACGTCGATCGACATCTCGGTGCTCCAGCCCTTGACAATCGGCACCAGGTACTCGTAGGCCGCCTTGGCGCGCTTGCGCACCGCCGGATCAGCATGCGCGTGGGCCAGATCGTTGTAGCCAGCGGCGACGTAGGCCACCGCACGTGCGGCTTCGGTGTTGGCGCGCATGAACATCAGCAAGCGGCGGATATCCGGGTGCTGGATGATCGCCACCGGCGCGCTCGAGCCTTCCACCGCGCGGCTCTGCACCCGGTCACGCGCGTAGGCCACCGCCTTCTGGTAGGCGCGATCGGCGATCGCGATGCCCTGCATGCCGACCTGGAAGCGCGCGGCGTTCATCATGACGAACATGTACTCCAGGCCGCGGTTCTCCTCGCCCACCAGGTAGCCGATCGCCCCGGGGCCGACTTTCCCCTTGTCGTCGCCGTAGATCAGCACGCAGGTCGGGCTCGCCTTGATGCCGAGCTTGTGCTCGATCGAGGCGCAGTACACGTCGTTGCGCTTGCCCAGGCCGCCGTTGGCGTCGGTCAGCACCTTGGGCACGATGAACAGCGAAATGCCCTTGACGCCTTCCGGCGCATCCGGCGTGCGGGCCAGCACCAGGTGCACGATGTTGTCGGCCAGGTCGTGCTCGCCGTACGTGATGTAGATCTTCTGCCCGCTGATGCGATAGCTGCCGTCGGGCTGCGGCACGGCGCGCGTGCGCACCTGCGCCAAATCGGAGCCGGCCTGCGGCTCGGTCAGGTTCATGGTGCCGGTCCAGCGGCCATCGATCAGCCGCGGCACGAAGAGCTCCTGCTGCTCGACCGAACCGGCCGTCATCAACGCCTCGATGGCACCATCGGTCAGCAGCGGGCACAGGGCGAACGACAGGTTGGCCGCCTGCAGCATCTCCATGCACGGTGTGGCCACGAGCTTGGGCAGACCCTGGCCGCCGAACTGCGGCGCGTGCTGCACGCCCTGCCAGCCGGCCTTGGCGAACGCGTCGAAGGCCGCCTTGAAACCCGGCGTCGTGATGACCTTGCCGTCTTCCCAGCGCGATGGCTTCAGATCGCCGGTCCAGTTCAGCGGCGCCACCACCTCGGCGCAAAAGCGCGCGTTCTCCTCGAGCACGGCGGCGACCGTCTCGTCGGTGGCGTCTTCATTGCCTTCCAGCTGCTGCACCTGCGCGAGGCCCGCGACTTCGTGCATCGTGAACAGCATGTCCTTGATCGGTGCGGTGTAGCTCCATGTGCCTCGGAAGGCCGAATGCAGCAGCGTCGCCGGCATGCCGTAATGCTGTGCCCCGCAATGCGCGTGCATGAGGCGGCGTCGAACCGCGCCTCAGCCCAGTTCCTTGACCAACTGCGGCACGGCCTTGAACAGGTCGCCCACCAGGCCGTAGTCGGCGACCTGGAAGATCGGCGCCTCCTCGTCCTTGTTGATGGCGACGATCACCTTGCTGTCCTTCATGCCGGCCAGATGCTGGATGGCGCCGGAGATGCCGACGGCGATGTAGAGGTCGGGCGCCACCACCTTGCCGGTCTGGCCGACCTGGTAGTCGTTGGGCGCGTAGCCGGCATCGACGGCGGCGCGCGAGGCGCCCACCGCGGCGCCGAGCTTGTCGGCGAGCGCCTCGAGCAGCTTGAAGTTCTCGCCCGAGCCCATGCCGCGCCCGCCCGAGACGACCACCTTGGCGCGCGGTCGAGTTCGGGCCGGTCGCGACTTGGTCAGCTCGCGCCCGACGAAGCTGCGACAGGCCGGGGTCGGCGGCGGCAGCGACGGTCTCGATCGCGGCCGCAGCCGCCGTCGGCCGCGGCCGCGTCGAAGCCGGTGGCGCGCACGGTGATGACCTTGATCGCATCGGTCGACTGCACGGTCGCCAGCGCGTTGCCGGCGTAGATCGGGCGCACGAAGGTGTCGGCGGACTCGACGCCGATGATGTCGGAGATCTGCGCCACGTCGAGCAGGGCCGCGACGCGCGGCATGACGTTCTTGCCGGTGGCGGTGGCCGGCGCCACGATGTGGTCGTAGCCCGCCAGCCAGGCCGACCACCAGCGGCGGCCAGGTTCTCGGCGAGCTGGATGGGCGTAGTGCGGCGCATCGGCGACGAGCACCTTGGCGACGCCGGCGAGCTTGGCCGCGGCCTCGGCGACCGCGGCGCAGTCCGTTGCCGGCGACCAGCACGTGCGACGTCGCCGCCCAGCTTGGCGGCGGCGGTCGACGCGCGTTGCAGCGTCGCCGCCTTCGAGGCGATGGCGTTGTCGTGTTCGGCGATGACCGAGGCACGGCTCGATCCAGATCACTCCTGGCTTCGTTCTTGCAGCTTGCCGACCAGCTCGGCGACGCTGGCGACCTTGACGCCGGCCTGGCGCTTGGGCGGCTCCTCGACCTTCAGCGTGTTCAGGCGCGGCGCCACATCGACGCCGAGGTCGGCCGGGCTTGACGACGTCGAGCGGCTTCTTCTTGGCCTTCATGATGTTGGGCAGCGAGGCGTAGCGCGGCTCGTTGAGGCGCAGGTCGGTGGTGACGATGGCCGGCAGCTTCGAGCTCGACCGTCTCGAGGCCGCCGTCGACCTCGCGGGTGCACCGTCGGCCTCGCCGTCGCGCGATCTCGACCTTGGAGGCGAAGGTGCCCTGCGGCCAGCCGAGCAGCGCGGCCAGCATCTGGCCGGTCTGGTTGGCGTCGTCGTCGATCGCCTGCTTGCCGAGGATCACGAGGTCGGGCTGTTCCTTGTCGACGATCGCCTTCAGCAGCTTGGCGACGGCCAGCGGCTGCAGCTCGCCGTCGGCTTCGACCAGGATGGCCGCGGTCGGCGCCCATGGCCAGCGCGGTGCGCATGCGTCTCCTGGCACTGCGGCGGCGCCGATCGAGACCGCGACGACTTCGCTCGCCATGCCCGCTTCCTTGAGGCGCATGGCTTCCTCGACGGCGATCTCGTCGAAGGGGTTCATCGACATCTTGACGTTGGCGAGTTCGACGCCGGTGCCGTCCGCCTTGACGCGGACCTTGACGTTGTAGTCGACCACCCGCTTGACGGGCACGAGGATCTTCATCTACAGGGGTGCTCCCGTTGGCTTCTAGTAGTTGACTGCTGCGTGACCATCGAAATTATACGAACCCGCTCCGTGACGGCCGTATCAGCCGCCCCGGTTGGAGGCTTTGCTCTATGGGCCGGGTCGCGGTCGGCACCCGCGCAGCGCATCGCCCGGCGCAACAGAGGGACATCAGATGGCGATGCCGAACATCGGCAGCACCACGCGCTCGATCCAGGTCCAGCCGCCCGCCACCAGCGCATAGCGGAACAGCTTGCCGATGGCGAACAGCAGCATCGAGACCCAGGGATTGAAGCGCAGCCAGCCGGCCGCCACGCACAGCGCGTCACCGAACAGCGGCACCCACGAGAACAGCAGGGCCCAGTAGCCGTACTTGTGCAGATAGATCACGGCCTTGTGCTGCGCCTTGTTCGGGATCATCCGCCCGATCAGGTACGAGGTCACACCGCCCAGCGTGTTTCCGACCGTGGCGATCGCCACGGCCTGCAGCAACGCGTCCGGATGCTTGGCCAGCACCGCGATCAGCACAAACTCCGAGCCGCCGGGCAGCAGCGTGGCCGCGAGGAAGCTGGCGATGAACAGGCCGATGAAGCCCGCCTCCTCGGAGAAATTGAACAGCGAGTCGAACATGGCCGGGTCGGGTCGGCGATCGTCCGACT
>JAXHLD010000004.1:0-41751 GCA_034522655.1 Burkholderiaceae bacterium | reverse complement strand
GCAGGTCGCCGACACCGACGAGGTCGCCTTCCTGAAGGAGACACGGCCGTCGCGCGGCTTCTCGATCGTCTACGGCGGCGGCTCGCTGCTGCTGGCCCTGCTGCTGCTGCTGCAGGCCGCGGTGGTCTTCCGGTCTGAGCTGCTGGTGCGCTGGCCCGAGCTGCGTCCGCGCCTGGCCGACTTGTGCGATCTATACGGGTGCTCGGTCGGATGGCCGACCCGGGCCGAGGTGCTGGCGGTAGTCGGCACCGAACTGCAGGCCGTGCCCGGCACCGACATCCTCGAACTCACCGCGGTGATCCGCAATCGCGCGTCCTACCGTGTCGCGCTGCCGGCGGTCGAGGTGGCGCTCACCGACACCACCAACCGCACCCTGGCACGCAAGGTGTTCGCGCCGGTCGACTACCTCGCATCGAGCGGCGAGCCTTCGAGCCGCATCAACGAAGGGCTCGGCCCCGGCAGCGACTACGTGGTGCGCATCACCTTCGAGGCGCGCGGCCTGAACGCCGCCGGCTTCGTCGTCTACCCGTTCTACCTCTGATCCTCCACCCTCCACTGACGCGGCCGCACGGCGGCGCCCCTCACTCATGTCTTCCACGCTGATCTGCGGTTCGATCGCCTTCGACTCGATCATGGTCTTCCCGGGCCGCTTCAAGGACCACATCCTGCCCGAGCAGGTGCACATCCTGAACGTGTCGTTCCTTGTGCCCGAGATGCGGCGCGAGTTCGGCGGCTGTGCCGGCAACATCTCCTACAACCTGAAGCTGCTGGGCGGCGCGCCGCTGCCGATGGCCACTGTCGGCGACGATGCACAGCCCTACCTCGCGCGGCTGGATTCGCTCGGCATCGACCGCCGCCACTTGCGACACGTGCCGGCCAGCTTCACCGCGCAGGCCTTCATCACGACCGACCTCGACGACAACCAGATCACCGCCTTCCACCCGGGCGCGATGTCCCACTCGCACCTGAACGCGGTGCCGGGCGATGGCTCGATCAACCTCGGCATCGTTGCGCCCGACGGCCGCGACGGCATGGTCCAGCACGCCCAGCAGTTTGCCGAGCACGGCATTCCCTTCATCTTCGACCCCGGCCAGGGCCTGCCGATGTTCGGCACCGATGATTTGGCCTGGTTCGTGGCCCGCGCGCACTACGTTGCGCTCAACGACTACGAGGCCAAGCTGATGACCGAGAAGAGCGGGCACGACCTGGCCACGCTGTCGAAGAAGGTCAAGGCATTGATCGTCACACGCGGCGCCCAGGGATCAGAGTTGTGGCGCAACGGCGAAGTGACGTCGATCCCGGTCGTGCCGGTGCGGCAGGTGGTCGATCCAACCGGCTGCGGCGATGCCTATCGCGCCGGCCTCTTGTTCGGCCTCGCGCAAGGCATGGACTGGGAGACGACCGCGCGCCTGGCGGCGGTGATGGGTGGCCTGAAGATCGAGCAGGCCGGCGCGCAGAATCACGCGCCCGACCGGCAACAGATCGCGGACCGGTTCTTCGAAGGATTCGGCTACCGGCCGTGGTGAGCAGGCGCCGCGGCGGGCTCGCGGCACACCACCCTGGCGAGCCGCTGCAGCGCGGGGCTACAGGCCCGAGCGATTGACGATCAGCAGCAGGACGTTGACGACCACGATCAGTGCCAGCGGCGACAGATCGAAACCGCCCACCAGCGGAATGATGCGCTGGAACGGAGCAAGAAACGGCCGCAGCAGCATCGAGATGGCGGGAGCGATCGGCGCGTGCGGGTTCACCCAGCTGAGCACCGCGTAGACGATGGTCAACCAGAACACAAGATTGAGCGCCCAGCGCAACACGGTCACCGGCGTGCGGATCAACGCTGGGCTTAGGTCAGCGAGATAGGCCCGGGTGACGCCAGGTCGTTCAACGTCAGCGCCAGTAACGCCAGGATCAGCACAGCCACCAGCGAGGCCGTGTCCAGGCGGCCCGCCGCCGGCAGGATCTTGCGCAGCGGCCGCACCAGCCAGTCGGTCAAGGCGATCACGAACTGCGCGAGCGGATTGCGCGACGGCATGCCCGCCCAGTTCATGTAGAGCCGCAGGAGCAGCGCAGCGCCGAAGACCGCGGCCGCGGTTTCGATCAGCAGTTGAGCGATATCGACGAACACGGCGGGCGGCGGTGACAGGTGAAGGATCGCGCAATGACGACGGCCGCGGATTGTAGCCAGCCCACAAGCGGCAGCTCGACGCCGTGCGCCGCGCGATCACTCAGGCGCGTGAGGTCGAGGCAGAAAAAGAAAGGGGCGCTGTTGGCAGCGCCCCGGGAGGCAGTTCACTGACCCGTTACGGACGGCTGCCCGTCGGGAACGGCCACGCAGCAGCAGGGTTGAGCGCAGCTTTAGCGCCCGGGGCTGCAGCGACGAACAGCACCTCGCCGGCGGGAGCAGCGGCTACCAGTTCGCCCAGCTTCTTCGGAGCAGCTTTCTTGGGCGCGGCTTTCTTCTTGGCCGCAGGCTTTTTCGCAGCTTTCTTGGCGGCCGGCTTGCCGGCCGCCTTCTTCGCTGGCTTCTTAGCTACTTTTTTTTTTGCTGCCGTTTTCTTGGCAGCTTTCTTGGCGGTCTTCTTGGCGGCTTTCTTGACGGTTTTCTTGGCCGTCTTCTTCGCCGCTTTCTTGGCCGGGGCCTTCTTCGCGGTTTTCTTCGCGGTTTTCTTGGCCGGCGCTTTCTTCGCGGTTTTCTTCGCAGCTTTCTTCGTTGCCATGAATAACTCCTTCAGCTTGCTGAGGTTAGGAAGGAAACCCGGCGCAATGTGCAGCCGGGCTATTCATCGGCGCATGCGGAAGCTCTGGCGCCGCGACAGACCCAGAAAAGCGTTTGAGGCGCAGATCCGAGTGAAGCGCGGAACGTTCAGGGCAAAGGCCGCTGACGCTGATGAATGCGGTACCGCGCGCGGCCGGTGGAGTCAGGCCACGCGCTATGGCCCGGTCGGCGGAAGCCGAGGCGGGCGGAATACGGTCGAGGGGGCTGCGCAATCCAGCGCGAAAGTCGCGCCGGAAAACAAACGCCGGCGCGAAGCCGGCGTCGGGAGAAACACAGAAGAGGCGCTGCGCACCGGTGACAGTCTTGGACTTCGCGCAATCCGACTCTGATTTCAGAGTGGGAACGACTCCACAGAACCGGAGCGTTCTGGATGCCAGTCGTCTCTTGCGCTTGACGATGAAGTGTTGTGGTCGACTGTCTGAGTTCAATTCAGTGGTCGATCGTCGCTTGTTAATCAAACTGATCGAGCAACCAAACTTAAGGTCGCGTTTTACTCGCAATCGAATTTGATCGCAAGAAAAAAACGCGTGATCGTTGGATGAGTGTTCGATTTCGCGCACGCTTTCTCGCATCGATCGCAGACGCTTCGTTCGCTTCATCGACTGCATCACGCGCGCTTCGCTCACTGCTCTGTCACTCCCAGTTGAGCGCGCCGCCCGTCTGATACTCGATCACGCGCGTCTCGAAGAAGTTGCGCTCCTTCTTCAGGTCGATCATCTCGCTCATCCACGGGAACGGGTTGGTCGCGCCCGGGAAGAGGGGTTCGAGGCCGATCTGCACGCAGCGTCGGTTGGCGATGAAGCGCAGATATTCCTTGAACATGGGCGCATTCAGTCCGAGCACGCCGCGCGGCATGGTGTCCTCCGCGTAGCGGTACTCCAGCTCGACGCGCCTCTGCATCAGGGTTCTGATTTCCTCGCGGAACTCGGGCGTCCACAGGTGCGGATTCTCCAGCTTGATCTGGTTGATCAGGTCGATGCCGAAGTTGCAGTGCATCGACTCGTCGCGCAGGATGTACTGGTACTGCTCGGCCGCGCCGGTCATCTTGTTCTGGCGGCCCAGCGCCAGAATCTGGGTGAACCCCACGTAGAAGAACATTCCCTCCATGATGCAGGCGAAGACGATCAGGCTCTTGCAGCAGCTGTCTGGTCGGTCTCGGCGTACCGGTCTTGAACGTCGGGATCGGTCAGCGTGTCGATGAACGGGATCAGGAACTCGTCCTTGTCGCGGATCGACGCGACCTCGTGGTAGGCGTTGAAGATCTCGCCCTCGTCCAGCCCGAGGCTCTCGACGATGTACTGGTAGGCATGGGTGTGGATCGCCTCCTCGAACGCCTGGCGCAGCAGGTACTGGCGGCATTCCGGCGCGGTGATGTGGCGATAGGTGCCGAGCACGATGTTGTTTGCGGCCAGCGAGTCCGCGGTGACGAAGAAGCCGAGGTTGCGCTTGACGAGCCGCCGCTCGTCGTCGGTCAGCCCGTTCGGGTCCTTCCAGAGCGCGATGTCGCGGCTCATGTTGATTTCCTGCGGCATCCAGTGGTTCGCGCACGCGGCGAGGTACTTCTCCCAAGCCCACTTGTACTTGAAGGGGACGAGTTGGTTGACGTCGGTCTTGCCATTGATGATGCGCTTGTCGTCGACGTCGAACGCGGCGGGAAGCGCTCGCCGCTGACCACCGAGCGGGCGATCGCGCCGGCAGGCGCCGGCGCGCGCTGCAGGGTCGGTGCGGATGGCGATCTCTTCGTCGAAATGCAGCATGATCAGGTCTCCTCAGGTCTCTTTCTAGTAGTCGCTCGAGCGCGAAACGTTACGTCCCTGAGCATTGCCGACTGGCCGCCGAAAGCAAACACCATGCCGCTCCTGCTCGTCATATCGACCTGGGTCCCCTGTCCTGCCGCGGCTTCACACTTGCGCCGAAACGCGATGCGACGCCGCGCAGCGATGGCTGAAGCGCGCGTCACTGGCAGGCCTCGCACTCCGGATTGTCGATCGCACAGAAGCTCGATTCCCGTGCGTCCAGACCCGCCTTCCCGGTATCGCTCGGCACCGCATTCAAGGTCCCGCCGCGCACCGTGGACTTCTCGGCGTGCGTGGCGCCGAGGGTGCGCAGGTAGTAGGTGGTCTTGAGCCCGCGCAGCCAGGCGAGCTTGTAGGTCTCGTCCAGCTTCTTGCCGCGAGGCGCCCGCCATGTAGAGGTTCAGCGACTGCGCCTGATCGATCCACTTCTGGCGGCGCGAGGCGGCCTCGATCAGCCACTGCGGCTCGACCTCGAACGCGGTGGCATAGAGGCTGCGGAGCTCCGGCGGGACGCGATCGATGCGCGCCAGGCTACCGTCGAAATACTTGAGGTCGGCGACCATCACCTCGTCCCACAGGCCGAGCTTCTTCAGGTCGCGCACCAGGTACTCGTTGACCACGGTGAACTCGCCCGACAGGTTCGACTTCACGAATAGGTTCTGGTAGGTCGGCTCGATCGAGGCCGACACGCCGATGATGTTGGAAATGGTCGCGGTCGGCGCGATCGCCATGCAGTTGGAGTTGCGCATGCCGACCTGTTGGATTCGGCTGCGGAGCGCGTCCCAGTCCAGCGTGGACGACATGTCGCACCTCCACGTAGCCGCCGCGGCTCGTCGGCCAGCAGCTTGAGCGTGTCGATGCGGCAGGATGCCCGTGATCCACAGCGAGCCCGTCGAAGGTCGAGTAGCGGCCACGCTCCTCGGCGAGATCGGTCGAGGCCCAGTAGGCGTAGTAGGCGGACCGCCTCCATGGATTGATCAGCGAACGCCACGGCCGCGTCGGACGCGTAGGGGATGCGCAGGCGGTGCAGGCAGTCCTGGAAGCCCATGATGCCGAGCCCCACGGGCCGGTGCTTGAGGTTGGAGTTGCGCGCCTTGCCGACCGCGTAGTAGTTGATGTCGATGACGTTGTCGAGCATGCGCATCGCGGTGCGCACCGTGCGCTGCAGCTTGGCGTGGTCGATGTGGCCGTCGATCAGGTGGTTTGGCAGGTTGACCGAGCCCAGGTTGCACACGGCGATCTCGCTGTCGGCGGTGTTGAGCGTGATCTCGGTGCACAGGTTCGAGCTGTGGACGACGCCCACGTGCTGCTGCGGCGAGCGCAGGTTGCAGGGATCCTTGAAGGTGATCCACGGATGCCCGGTCTCGAACAGCATCGTCAGCATCTTGCGCCACAGCTGCAGCGCCGGGACCTTCTTGAACAGCTTCAGCTCGCCGCGCGCGGCCTTCTCTTCGTAGCGCGTGTAGGCCGCTTCGAAGGCCTTGCCGGTCTTGTCGTGCAGGTCGGGGCAGTCGGAGGGCGAGAACAGCGTCCACTCGCCGCCTTCCATCACGCGCTTCATGAACAGGTCCGGAATCCAGTTCGCCGTGTTCATGTCGTGGGTGCGGCGGCGGTCGTCGCCGGTGTTCTTGCGCAGCTCGAGGAATTCCTCGATGTCGAGGTGCCAGGTCTCCAGGTAGGAGCAGACCGCGCCCTTGCGCTTGCCGCCCTGGTTCACCGCGACCGCGGTGTCGTTGACCACCTTGAGGAACGGCACCACGCCCTGCGACTTGCCGTTGGTGCCCTTGATGTGGGAGCCGAGCGCGCGCACCGGCGTCCAGTCGTTGCCGAGCCCGCCGGCGTACTTCGACAGCAGGGCGTTTTCCTTGATGGCCTCGTAGATGCCGTCGAGGTCGTCGGGCACCGTGGTGAGGTAGCACTCGAGAGCTGCGAGCGCAGGGTGCCCGAGTTGAAGAGCGTCGGCGTCGAGCTCATGAAGTCGAACGACGAGAGCACGTCGTAGAACTCGATGGCGCGGGCCTCGCGGTCCGCTTCTCGTTCAGCGCCAGCCCCATCGCCACGCGCATGAAGAACGCCTGGGGCAACTCGATGCGCGTGCCGTCGACGTGCAGGAAGTAGCGGTCGTAGAGCGTCTGCAGGCCGAGGTAGCCGAACTTGCAGGTCGCGCTCGGGCTTGAGCGCCGCGCCCAGGCGCGTCAGGTCGAACCGAGCCAGGCGCTCGTCCAGCAGTTCGGCCTCGATGCCGTACTTGATGAACTGCGGGAAGTACTCGGCGTAGCGCGTCTGCATCTGCGCCTGGGTCACTTCCTCGCCCAGCACTTCGAGCCGCACCGTGTGCAGCAGCAGGCGGGCGGTGACGTAGCTGTAGGCCGGGTCCTTCTCGATCATGGCGCGCGCGGCCAGGATCGCGGACTTGTAGACCTCGTCCAGCGGCACGCCGTCGTACAGGTCCTTGCAGCGTCTCGGCGAGGATCGGCTCGGCTCGCACCTGCCTCGCCCAGGCCCTGCGCAGGCGTCGACTCGATCAGCGCATGCAGGCGCGCCAGGTCGAGCGGCACGCGCGCGCCGTCCTCGACGCACGTCAGGCGCGGGCGGCGCGCTGCCGGCTGCCGCTCGCGCGCCTTCGCCGCACGCTCCTGCGCGCGCCGCTCTCGGTAGAGCACGTAGGCGCGCGCGACCTCGTGCTCGCCGGAGCGCATCAGCGCGAGTTCGACCTGGTCCTGGATGTCCTCGATGTGGAAGGTGCCGCCGGCGGGCTGGCGCCGCATCAGCGCGCTCACGGCGCTGCTGGTCAGCTTCTCGACCTGCTCGCGCACCGCGGCCGATGCCGCGCCCTGGCCGCCGTGCACGGCGAGGAAGGCCTTGGTCATGGCGACCGCAATCTTGGCCGGCTCGAAGCCGACCACCGAGCCGTTGCGACGAATGATCTTGTAGTCGGCGAGGCTGGTTGCCATCGCGCCGCCCGCCGTCACCGGCGCGCTGAGCGGCGGCTGCACCGTCGCGGAAGGAAAGGACCCCACGGCGCCGACAGCGCTCGTCTCCTGAAACTGCATCTGACCTCCAGTGTTCTTCTGTCCGGCCGTGGCCTGCACCAGCCGCCGGCGGATGGCACACCACAAGCTCTTGATCCGTTCGCCCGATCGCTGCAAGGGCTTGCGCCCATTCGATCGGCCCGCGTCCCCGGCACGGCGGCTGCCGACCTTCGCGAGATCCGACTCGCAGCGGGAGAAAACCGCGGGTCGAGAGCCGAAGTCAGCGCCGGGTGACAACAACAACTACCATATCTTGTGTTGCTGAACATGTTTCGTACAAGACATAGTGCATGGCGGATCATAGGCAATCGCTTCGCGAAACTCAACAGAAATGTCGGCGGGCGATGCCGTGGCAGGCCGCGTTGCGCGACGTCAGTGGAAGCCCGAGTGTGTGACGGATCGGTGCGCATGAGCTGCACGCACCGATTCACTGCTGCGCACCGCGCTCCAGCGCAATGGCGCACGCAGCGCGCGAAGCGCCGCAGCGATGCGCCGATGCGTGGGCGCGACAGGCGTGTTGCCTCAGGCGCGCCGATCGTGCAATCGGCGCAGGGCTGGCACGCGTCCCCAGTCGAAGAACGGGCCGGGATCGGTCTTGCGGTCGGTGGCGATCTCGCTGTGACCACAGGCGTGCGCCAGCGGAAGCGCAGCGGTCAGCGCCGGCACCAGGCGCGTGAGCGCCTCGTACTGGACATCGGCAAACGGGGTGAAGTCAGTGCCCTCGAGTTCCACGCCGATCGAGAAGTCGTTGCAGCGGCTGCGCCCGCGAAGCGCCGATGCGCCGGCATGCCAGGCGCGATCGGCGCAGCTGACGAACTGCGTGATCTGCCCGTCGCGCGCGATCAGGAAATGCGCCGAGACCCGCACGCCGGCCAGTTGATCGAGGAACGGATGCTGGCCCGCAGGCAGGGTGCCGGTGAACAGCCGCTGTACATGCCCGCCGCCGAACTCGCCGGGCGGCAGGCTGATGTTGTGGATCACCAGCAGATCGACCGCAGCGCCGGGCGGGCGCTGATCGAAGTGCGGCGAGCCAAGACGGGCAACGCCTTCGACCCAGCCATCGGCAGCAACCCGCAGCGGCGCGCTCATCGCAGCACCTTTCGCGCGGTGCGCGCCCGCCTGAACGCCTCGCCCCCGCCGCACACGCTCATAAGGCAACCTCTCGGCCGATGAGGGCCGATCGAGTAGCGCGGTGCAGGGTTGTCCACCGGGCTTGGTTGTGGACAACCCGACTGGCCCTTGTCAGGCCGGGAGGCGGGTTGTCCACAACTGCGAAGCACCCGGTGGTCAACCCGTGTTCAACGCGCTGCGCTTTGGGTGCGGGCTTCTTGACAGCTCGGTGCGTTGCCGCCGAGGGTGTCCACCGACTTCCGTGCCCCTGCGGTGACTGCCTGGTGCGCTTGCCTTTGCAAGGCCCCTGTGAGTCCCGCAGCCCACAGGGTGCCGGAAGGCCACGACGAGCCCCAAGATGTAGCGCCACGCGAACCCAGCTGGAGCGCCTGTTTATGAGCTCCCCGCCGCGCCTTCCGACACGGGTAGTCGTACCGCAACCCCAAGGAGTCTGTCCATGACCAACGATGTCTTGGTCGGGCTGGACTGGGCCGTGCACACGCACGCGGTGTGCATCATGGATACCGCCGGCTGGGTCCTGGAGCGCTTCGAGGTCGCCCATGATCGCGACGGCTTGGCCGATTTGATGCACCCGACTGGCGCGCTGGGGCCAACGCCTGCGCATCGCCAGTGGAGCGACCCTCGGGGCTGATCGTCGACGCACTCGTGGACGCCGGCCACGAGGTGTTCCCGATCCACCCCAACGCGGTCAAGGCCAGTCGCCCTCGCTACCGCAGCCACGGCGCCAAGAGCGACGCCAGCGATGCCTACCTGCTGGCCGACCTGCTGCGCACCGACGGCCACCGCTGGCGCGCACTGGCTCAGCAGTCCGACGCCATCCGCGCGCTGCGTGCGCTGGTGCGCTCGCGCGACGATCTTGTCGCCGCGCACGTGGCCGCGGCCAACCGGCTCACCAGCACGCTGCAGGCCTTCTGGCCCGGCGCAGCGGCGAGGTATTTGCAGACGTGGCCTGGCCCATCGGTTTGGCGTTCCTGCGCCGCTATCCGTCGCCCAGTTGCGCCCAGCGACTCACCGAAGCGCAGTTGCAGCGCTTCTGCAAGGCCCAGCTACTACAGCGGTCGGCGCAGCGCGGCTGACTTGCTGGCGCGGTTGCGCGCCGCAGCCAAAGCGGCCGCGCGGGCGGGGCAAACCGAGCGGGCCATGGCCGAGGTGGTGCGTGCGCAAGTCGCCATGCTCGTGCCCATCGTGACTCAGATCGCGGGTCTCACGCGCCACATCGAACAGTTCATGCATGCGCTGCCCGATGGCCTGCTGATGATGTCCTTCCCCGCGCCGGCCGAGATCTTCACCGCCGAGGATGCTGGCCGAGCTGGGCAACGTGAGAGGAGAGCGCTTCCCCAACGCCGATCTGCTGGCCGCTGAAGCAGGCACCGTGCCCGTGACGTCTGAGTCCGGCAAGACCCGCAGCGTGGCCTTCCGCTGGGCGTGCAACCACCGGTTGCGCCAAGCCATCACCTGCTTGGCCGACAACTCGCGCCACGCCAACGACTGGGCTCGCAGCCTCTACCAAGCCGCGCGAGGCCGCGGCTGCGATCACCCCCATGCCATCCGCATCCTGGCGCGCGCCTGGCTGCGCGTCATCTGGCGCGCCTGGATCGACCGCAAACCCTACGACCCAAGCCTTCACGGCGGCGCCCTCGCGCTCGCCTCCGCGCAGAAAGGTTGACCCAGGATGTCTCACGGCGCCTCCTGTGCCGGAACGGCCAGGGCGGCATCGATCGCCTGGCCGAACTCGGCCGGCGTCAGCGGCGCATGCAGCACCGCGTGATAGCGGCCCGCACGAAACAGGAACATGGCCGGCAGGTGGAACACCTCGTACTCGCGCACCAGTGCCGAGCACTCTTCCGCATCGATGTACACCAGCGCATCGACGTAGCCTTCCGCCAACGACGGCACGCGGACCTGCGCCGCGCGGCAGGTGCCGCAGGCGCGGCTGCCGAACATCAGCAGCACTCGGCCCGGGAGGGCATCGATGAGTCGATGCACGTCAGGTCCGGCCAGCGGCTGCCACGCGAGCGTCATGCCGGCCGATCGGCTGCCGCCGGGCGCGGCCGACACCGCAGTCCGCGCGTTTGCCTGCGGGCCGTCAACGCAGCCCCAGCCGCTGCATCCGATAGCGCAGCTGCCGGAACGTCAGGCCGAGCAGTTGCGCTGCCGCGGTGCGGTTGTGCCCGGTGCGCGCCAGCGCGGCGCGGATCGCATCGCGTTCGATGCCATCCAGGTAAGCCACCAGGTCAGACGGCACGCCGCCCTCGACGCGCAGCGCCTGGAATGACGCGTTCAGATCGGGGGCCGGTGTCGCGCGCGCCGCATGCGCAGCCGCGTCATCCATGTCGTGCGCGACCACGGGCGTCGATACGAGCGGGTCCGCCTCCCCTGGTTCGACGGGTTCGGCATCGAGCAGCAGGTCGACCTCAGGCTGCGGCAGCAGCAGGTCGATGGGCTGCAGCTGCGAATCGGAGGCGAGCGCCACGGCACGCTCGAGCACGTTCTCGAGCTCGCGTACGTTGCCCGGGAAGGCATGCTGTCGCAGCGCCTGTTCGGCCGCCGGCGACAGATGCGCGCGCGGCTCGCCGCTGCGCTCGGCAATGCGCGCCAGCAGCGTGTCCGCGATCAACGGGATATCGTCGGCGCGGTCGCGCAGGCTCGGCACGCGCAGCTCGATCACGTTGAGCCGGTAGAACAGGTCCTGCCGGAACCGGCCGTTGGCGACCAGCTTCGCGAGGTCCTGGTGGGTCGCGCTCAGCAGGCGCACGTCGACCGGTTCCTCGACCGTGGCGCCGACCTTGCGCACGCGCCGCTCCTGGATCGCGCGCAGCAGCTTGACCTGCATCGGCAGCGGCAGCTCGGCCACTTCGTCGAGAAACAGGGTGCCGCCGGCGGCGGCCTGGAAGAAGCCGTCGCGGTCGCGGTCGGCGCCGGTGAACGCGCCGCGCCGGTAACCGAAGAACTCGGCCTCCATCAGGGTTTCGGGAATGGCGCCGCAGTTGACGGCGACGAACGGAGCGGCGGCCCGCGCCGAGCACTCGTGGATCGCGCGCGCCACGAGTTCCTTGCCGCTGCCCGATTCGCCGCGCACCGCCACCGGCGCCATGCTGTGGCCGAGGCGCTCGATCATCGCGCGCAGCTGGCGCATCGCCGGGGTGTCGCCGAGCAGGCGCGCCAGAGCCGCCGCCCCGGCGCCGACGGCGCCGCTGCTGCGGCCGATCCGGCCGGGCGGCTCGCGCAGGGCCGAGCGCACCAGCAGCCGCAGCTGTTCGAGATCGACCGGCTTGGTCAGGTAGTCGAACGCGCCGGCCTTCAGCGCGGCCACGGCGTTCTCCGGGCTGCCGAAGGCGGTGATCACCGCGATCGGTGGCGTATCGCGCCAGCGGCCCTGCGACACCTCGCGCACCAGATCGAGGCCGACGCCGTCCGGCAGGCGCATGTCGGTCAGCACCAGCGCATAGCGGTTGGCCTCGAGCAGTTCGCGCGCGCGCGCCAGCGACTCGGCACCATCGACGTCCAGCCCGAGCCGCACCAGCGTCAGTGCCAGCAGCTCGCGCAGGTCGGCCTCGTCGTCGACCACCAGCACGGCAGGCGAGCGGCGTACCGGTTCGATCGGGGCCGCCGGGCGCTGGACGCCGGTCTCGTTGGTCGCGCTGCTCATTGAACGGGAATCGTATCGAGGAAGCCGACATCTTCGGTGCCGGTGGTGGCGCGTCGGGTGAAACGCACCACGAAGCCGTCGCGCGTGCTGCCGTCGAGCTCGCGTCGGCCGGCGTAGACCAGCTCGCAGCGGTTGGCCACGCAGAACTCGCGTGCGATGTACAGGCCGAGACCGGTGCCGCCGGTACGCGTCGTGTAGAACGGTTCGAACAGGGTGGCGCGCGCATCCGGTGTGATCCCCGGTCCGTCGTCGAACACCCACAGGCGCACCCGGCCGCCATCGTCGATCGCGTGTTCGGCCACGATGGTCACGGCCCCGCGCTTCGGGCTGGCAAAGCGCAGCGCGTTGTCGACCAGGTTGAACAGCACCTGGCGCAGGTGCGACAGCTCGAACTTCACTCGTATGTTCGGCTCCGCCTGCACCTCGACCCGACCCGGGTGCAGCGCGCGATCGCGCTCGAACTCCGCCAGCCAGTCGCGGATGAAGCCGCCGAGCTCGATCTCGTCGCCCAGCGGGGACTCGCGGCGCGCCACGCGCAGCACGTCATCGACCAGCCGGTTCAGGCGCTGGGTGTTCTCGCGCACGATGCCCGACAGGCGCTGCTGCAGCGGCTCGCGCGCGTCCTCGGCCAGCAGCTGGCCGGCGTGGCTGATGGCCGCCAGCGGATTGCGGATCTCGTGCGCGATCGAGGCGGTGAGCCGGCCCATCGCCGCCAGCTTCAGTTGCTGCGCGCGCTCCTCGACCTCGCGCACGTCGTCGAGGAACACCACGAACTCGTCGCTCGTTTCGCCCGGCGGGCGGGCGAAGCGGGCGCGCAGCTGCAGCTCCGGCATCGCATGCTGGCCGGCCACCATCGGCTGCATCACCGAATTCGACCAGCTGCCGCTGGCACGCTCCGCTTCGCGCCAGCGCAGGAAGGCCTGCGCCAGCGGCCGCACCGCGTCGAACTCCAGCAGCTGGCGGCCGGTCAGCTGGGCCTCGGCCGGCAGGCCCAGCATGCGGCGCGCGGCGCGGTTATTGGCGCGCACGCGGGTGTCGGCGTCGACCACCAGCACGCCCTGCTCCATCTGGCCGATCACCAGGCGGTTGATCTCGAGCTGATTTTCCAGGTCGCGCCCGCGTGCCAGCGCCAGCCGCTCCTGGGTCGCCAGGCGCGCCGACAACAGGCGCAGCAGGCCGGTGATCGCAAACAGCGCGGCGCCGTACAGACCCGTCTGGAACAGCGACGAGTCGGACTGCTGCCCCGCCACGGCACGCAGCACGCCGTCGGCCAGCAACGCCAGCACCGCCACCGCGCAGACGAAGAACGCGACACTGGTGGGTAGCAGCAGCGACGCGCCGGCCAGCGGCAGCAGGTACAGCACCATGATGCCGCCGCGCAGCCCGCCCCCCAGGATCACCAGCGAGGTGATGATCACGAGATCGGTGGTCAGCTGGCCCGCCAGTTGCGCCGCGAAATTGCGGCGCACATAGAGCGCGCCCAGCGCCAGCAGGCTCGCCGCGACAAAGTAAGCGATCGACAGCGGCAGCGCGTAGTCGGAACCGGCGCCGTCGCCTCGCGCCAGGCTCCCGCCGAGTGCGGCCACCGTCAGCAGCAGGCTGCTGGCGACGAGTACGCGCGCCAGCGCGAAGTACTGCAGGGTGCGCCACGGCACGTCGGCCGACAGTGCGGGCGTCGCCTGGCTGGAGTCGCTCATGGCCGCAAGCGCGGGCGTGGATGCAGGCAGCGCCGGCGACTAGCGGCCGGCGGCGCCTTGACGGCGGTGTTCTTCACAGCAGAACCAGCGCTTGGGATCGGCGCCCGGCGCGGCCAGTGCATCGGACTGCGGCAGATTGAGACCGCACACCTCGCACTTGACCATCGACTCGGCACGTTCGGCCGAGCGGGCGCCGCGGCCCGCGGCGCCGTCGCCGCGCAGCTGCTGGACACGCCACAGGCGCCATCCGATGTAGACAGCCACTGCCAGCAGCAGGAAAAAGACGATGCGACCCATGGCAATCGAGAGAGGAGGTTGGCGGCTGCCGGCTGCGCAATCAGCCGCGGCCAAGGACGACTTCGAGCACGAAGCGGCTGCCCACATAGGCCAGCAGCAACATCGCGAATCCGGCCAGGGTCCAGCGTAGCGCCACCCGGCCGCGCCAACCGAACACCAGGCGCCCGGCCAGCAGGCCGCCGAACACCAGCCAGGCCGCCAGCGCAAACACCGTCTTGTGCTCAAAGCGCAGCGCCTGGCCGAACAGGTACTCGGAGAACAGCAACCCCGAGGCGACCGTCAGCGTCAGCAGCACGAAGCCGGCGCCGATCAGGCGAAACAAGAGCCGCTCCATCGCGAGCAGCGGCGGAATCTGGCGGAACAGCCGGCTCGGTTCACCGCGCGGTCCGCCCTCGCCACGGTGCAGTTCGCGATCCAGCGCCGCCATCAGCATCGCGTGCAGCGCGGCGATCGTCAGCAGGCTGTAGGCGAGGATCGCCGCCAGCAGGTGCAGCTTGAAGCCGAGCGTGCGATTGGCGGCGATGACCGCACCCGGAAACGGCAGCGGCAGGATCACGGCGACCGCCGCCAGCGGCAGCACGAGGGGCAGCAGGCCGCGCAGCGGCACGAAGAAACCCTCGAACCAAAGGATCAGGACGGTCAGCCAGAGCGTGGCCGACAGCGCCAGCGCAAAGCCGAAGCGGAAGTCGCCCTCGCCGAGCACGCCGACGGCCACCAGCACACCATGGCCGAGCGCGAGCGCGGGCAGCGCCCAGCGCTGTACGCCGATGGCGGATGCGACGTCGCGCTCGGCCTTCAGGGAAACCCAGGCCTGGCGCGCCACGAGCAGGTAAAGCGCCGCGATGAGAAGATGGGCCGCGACGTAAAATGCGGAGCCGTGCATAAGCGCAGGTATATAGCACGCACCGCGTGCGTCCAAGGCGGCAAACCGCACACCCTGGCGCACCTTCGATCACCGATTCCCGGGTCACCATGCTCGACCAACTGACCGACAAGCTCGCCCGCGTCGTCAAGACCATGCGCGGTCAGGCGCGCCTGACCGACGCCAACATGCAGGAGATGCTGCGCGAAGTGCGGCTGGCGCTGCTGGAGGCCGACGTCGCGCTGCCGGTGGTGCGCGACTTCGTCGCAGCGGTCAAGGACAAGGCGCTCGGCGAGGACGTGGCCGGCAGCCTGACCCCGGGCCAGGCGCTGGTCGGCGTGGTGCACAAGGAACTGGCGCGGTTGATGGGCAGCGACCTGCCCGCTGCCGAGCGCGAGATCAACCTCGCCACCCAGCCGCCGGCGGTGATCCTGCTGGCCGGCCTGCAGGGCGCGGGCAAGACCACCACCGCGGCCAAGCTTGCCAAGTGGCTCATCGAGCAGCGCAAGAAGAAGGTGCTGGCGGTATCGACCGACGTCTATCGGCCGGCCGCGATCGAGCAGTTGCAATCGGTGGCGACGCAGGCGGGCGCCAGCGTCTGCCCGAGCGAGGCGACCGACAAGCCGGTGGACATCGTGGTGCGCGCCCTCGACCAGGCGCGCAAGCAGTTCTTCGACGTGGTGATCGTCGACACCGCAGGCCGGCTGGCGATCGACGAGCAGATGATGCAGGAGGTCGCCGCGCTGCACGCCGCGGCCAGGCCGGTGGAGACGCTGTTCGTGGTCGATGCCATGCTCGGCCAGGACGCGGTGAACACCGCCAAAGCCTTCGCCGAGCGCCTGCCGCTGACCGGCGTGATCCTGACCAAGCTCGACGGCGACGCCCGCGGCGGCGCCGCGCTGTCGGTGCGGCACGTGACCGGCAAGCCGATCAAGTTCGTCGGCGTAGCGGAGAAGATTAACGGTCTGGAGCGCTTCGATGCCGAGCGCATGGCCGGCCGCGTGCTCGGCATGGGCGACATCGTGTCGCTGGTCGAGGACGTGCAGAAGTCGATCGACGTCAAGCAGGCCGAGCAGTTCGCCAGGAAGATGCAGTCGGGCGACAGGTTCGACCTGAACGACTTCCGCGATCAGATCGGCCAGATCCGCAAGATGGGCGGCCTGTCGGGCATGCTCGACAAGCTGCCAGCGCAGTTCGCGCAGGCGGCCGGACAGGTCAACGACAAGGATGCCGACAAGCAGATCCGCCGCGTCGAGGGAATCATCAACGCCATGACGCCGCAGGAGCGCGCCAAACCGGAACTCATCAAGGCCTCACGCAAGCGCCGCATCGCCACCGGGAGCGGCGTGCCGGTACAGGAGGTCAACCGCATGCTCAACCAGTTCGAGCAGATGCAGACGATGATGAAGCAGATGAAGAAGGGCGGGCTGGCGAAGATGATGCGCGGACTCGGCGGCCTGCGCGGCGGCATGCCGGGCCTGCCGCGGCGCTGAGTCCACCCGCACACGGCGCTCAGGCGCGCGGTGCCTTGCCCGGGTCGTAGTGCCAGCGGTTCTTCCACGCCGCGTGCACCGCATTCGGATAGTCGGCGCGGCCCCGGCTGCCGTTGTACCGGCCGAGCGCGAGGAACAGATTGCCTTTCTCGATATCCAGGTAGTGGCGCAGGATCACGCAGCCGTAGCGCAGGTTGCTGCGCATGTCGAACAGCTTGCGCGCATCGCCGTCGCCGATGACCTTGGTCCAGAACGGCATCACCTGCATGTAGCCGCGCGCACCGGCACTCGAGATCGCGTACTTGCGAAACGCGCTTTCGACCTGGATCAGCCCGAGCACCAGCTGCCGGTCCAGCCCGGCGCGCGTGCACTCGTAGTCCAGCGTGCGCAGGAACTCGACGCGTGTCTGGTAGTCGGCCTTGCGCGATTGCAGCCGGGTCGACATCTCGCCCAGCCAGTGGATGTAGGCCACCCGCTCCTCGGGCTGCTCGAAGCTGCGCACCGGCGGCCGGGGATCGGCAATCTGCGCCGCCAGTGCGTTGCGCACCGCCGCGGCCATCGGCTCGTAGAGTTGGGCACCGGCAGCGGCGCGGCGCGGCAGCCCGAGCGGCGCGAGCAACGCGAACGATGAGGCCAGCAGCGCAAGCCGACGGCGCTGCATCGCGATCGCGTCAGTGCTCGAGCTGCTGGCGAACGAAGGCCAGCGCCTCGGCCAGCGGCACCATGACCGGCTGCAGCTGCCGACGCGCGACGTACTCCAGTTCGCCCGACTTCAGCCCGCGCTCGCCCACCGTGATCCGGTGCGGCACGCCGATCAGCTCCCAGTCGGCGAACATCGCGCCCGGTCGCTCGCCGCGATCGTCGAGGATCACGTCGACCCCGGCAGCCCGCAGTTCCTCGTACAACTTGTCGGCCGCCTGCTTCACGGCGTCCGACTGCCGGTAATTGACCGGGCAGATCGCGACCATGAAGGGCGCGATAGCGTCCGGCCAGATGATGCCCTTGGCGTCATGGTTCTGTTCGATGGCGGCACCCAGCAGGCGCGTGACGCCGATGCCGTAGCACCCCATGACCATCGGCTGCGCCTGGCCCTTTTCGTCGGTGTAGCTGAGCTTCATGGTCTGCGCATACGGCAGGCCGGCGAACACGTGGCCAACCTCGATGCCGCGCTGGATTGCCAGTACGCCCTTGCCGTCGGGCGAGGGATCGCCGGCGATCACGTTGCGCAGATCGGCGACGATCGGCTCCGGCAAGTCGCGTCCCCAGTTGACGCCCGTCAGGTGAAAACCTTCCTCATTGGCGCCGCAGACGAAGTCGCTCATGTTGGCCGCCGTGCGATCGGCAACGATGGTCACGGGCTGACGCGTCCCGATGGGCCCGAGGTAGCCCGGCTTGCAGCCGAAGGCGGAGCGGATCTCGGCTTCGGTGGCAAATCGGAAGCCGTCCTTCAGTCCCGGCACCTTGCCTGCCTTGACTTCATTCAGTTCGTGATCGCCACGAACGAGCAACAGCCAGATGTCGGCGCCGACGACCTCGCCCTTGTCGCTGCGCCGGTCGACCGCGAGCACGATCGACTTCACCGTGCGTACCAGCGGGATGCCGAGCAGCGCGGCAACGTCCTCGCATTTTTCCTTGCCCGGCGTCGGTGTCTTCTGCATTGGCTCGACCGGCGCAGCGCGCTGGTCGATCAGCGGCAACGCCTCGGCCATCTCGATGTTGGCCGCGTAATCCGACGTCGGGCAGTAAGCGATGGCGTCCTCGCCGGTATCGGCGATCACCTGGAACTCGTGGCTGGCCTTGCCACCGATGTTGCCGGTGTCCGCAGCCACCGCGCGGAACGTCAGCCCCATGCGGCTGAAGATCCGCTCGTAGGCGTCGTACATTGCCCGGTAGCTCTTCATGCAGCCGGCCTCGTCGCGATCGAAGGAGTAGGCGTCCTTCATCGTGAACTCGCGTCCACGCATCACGCCGAAGCGCGGCCGGCGCTCGTCACGGAACTTGGTCTGGATGTGGAAGAAGTTGACCGGCAGCTGCTTGTAGCTCTTCAGCGCCTCGCGCGCGAGGTCGGCGATCACCTCTTCGGAGGTCGGCTGGATGATGAAGTCGCGGTCGTGGCGATCCTTCACGCGCAGCAGTTCCGGACCCATCTTGTACCAGCGGCCCGACTCCATCCACAGCTCGGCCGGCTGCACCACCGGCATCAGCAGCTCGACCGCCCCGGCGCGCACCATCTCCTCGCGGATGATCTGCTCGATCTTGCGGATCGAGCGCAGGCCCATCGGCAGGTAGTTGTAGATGCCGGCCGCCAGCTTCTTGATCATGCCGGCGCGCAGCATCAGCTGATGGCTGACGACTTCGGCGTCGGCCGGCGCTTCCTTCAGGGTCGAGATGAAAAAGGCGGAGGCTCGCATCGGGATAACTCTCGCGGCCGCCGCAACCGCACTGCGTTCAGGGTTTCGCGCGCGCTGCCGCGCTGCCATGACGCGCGCACTTGCGTGACGAGCCGGTCATATAATCGGTCGCAGATGATAAGGCTTCAGGTGATGGCATGCTGGACAAGGACGGGTTCCGCCCGAATGTCGGCATCATCCTGCTCAACCAACGCAACGAGGTCTTCTGGGGCAAACGGGTAAGGCAGCATTCCTGGCAGTTCCCGCAGGGCGGGATCAAGCACGGCGAGTCGCCCGAGCAGGCGATGCTCCGTGAGCTGTACGAGGAAATCGGCCTGAAGCCCGAGCACGTGAAGATCGTCGGCCGCACGCGCGAATGGTTGCGGTACGAGGTGCCCGAGCAGTGGATCCGCCGCGACATGCGCGGCAACTATCGCGGCCAGAAGCAGATCTGGTACCTGCTGCGTCTGGTCGGCCGCGACACCGACGTTTGCCTGCGGCGCAGCGAAAAACCCGAGTTCGATGCCTGGCGCTGGCATGACTACTGGATACCGCTGGACGCGGTGATCGAGTTCAAGCGCGACGTCTATCAGCAGGCGCTGCAGGAACTGTCTCGCTTCGTGCATCGCGGCGCACGCCGGCCCGGCGTGTTCGCTGCCGAGTCGGGAGAAACCTCGTCCGATCAGGTGCCGCGCGCGATCGACGGCGGCGGCCGCTAGGCGATTGCCTGCGCACTTCCTTCGGACGGGCGCCTGCAACGCCGCAGCCCGAGACGCCGGACGTGCCGTCGTTCAAGTCAGGACGAGGTTGTCGCGGTGAATGAGTTCGGGTTCTTCGATGAACCCGAGGATCGACTCGATCTCGGCCGTCGGCTTGCGGGCAATCAGCCGCGCTTCCGCCGCGCTGTAGTTGACGAGCCCGCGCGCGATCTCGCGCCCGTCGGGACCGACGCAGGCGACGACGTCGCCGCGCACGAACTCACCCTGCGCCTCGACCACGCCGATCGGCAGCAGGCTCTTGCCGCCGGCGCTCAGCGCACGCGCCGCGCCGGCGTCGATCACCAGTCGCCCACGCGTTTGCAGGTGATCGGCCAGCCATTGCTTGCGGGCTGTCAGCACGGCGGTCTGCGCCGACAACTGCGTGCCGACCCGCTCGCCGCGTGCCAGCCGATAGAGCACCTCGGGCTCGCGTCCGGAGGCGATCACGGTGTCCGCACCGCTGCGGGCGGCGCGCTTGGCGGCCAGCACCTTGGTGATCATTCCGCCACGGGCAATCTGGCTGCCGGCCCCACCGGCGATGCGTTCGAGCGCCGCATCTCCCGCGACTGCATCGGTCACCAGCGTGGCGCTCGGATCGAGGCGCGGGTCGGCGCTGTACAGGCCAGACTGGTCGGTGAGGATCACCAGCACATCGGCTTCGACCAGGTTGGTGACCAGCGCCGCCAGCGTGTCGTTATCGCCGAACTTGATCTCGTCGGTAACCACCGTGTCGTTCTCGTTGATCACGGGCACCACGCCCAGCTCGAGCAAGGTGAACAAGGTCGAACGGGCATTGAGGTAGCGCACGCGATCAGCCAGGTCGGCATGCGTCAGAAGGATCTGTGCCGAGCGCAGCCCGAGCGTGGTGAAGCGCGTCTCGTAGGCTTGCGCGAGCCCCATCTGACCGACAGCAGCGGCGGCCTGCAGCTGGTGCACGTGTTGCGGCCGGCGAACCCAGCCGAGCCGCTGCATCCCGGCGGCGATCGCGCCGCTGGACACGAGCAAGACCTGCTTGTTCATCGCGTGCAGGGCTGCAATCTGTTTGGCCCAGCGCGTGATCGCGTCAAGATCCAGGCCCTGGCCATTGTTGGTCACCAGGCTCGAGCCGACCTTGACCACGACTCGGTGCGCGCGCGCCACCGCGGCGGGCTTCATGTCCGTCGTCATTGCTTGAACCGGGGATCAGACGAGGCGGACTCGACAGCTGCCGCGGCCTCGTCGAACAGGAACCGCTGAACGGCCCACATCAGTTCGCGGCAGCCCTCGCCGGTGGCAGCGGAGATCGCGAACGCCGGAGCCTTGCTGCGGAATCGCCGTCGCAGGCTGCCGATCAGTTCAGCACGCTCGTCCTGCGGCACGAGATCGATTTTGTTGAAGACGAGCCAGCGCGGCTTGCGATGCAGCGCGGGGTCGTAGCGCTTGAGCTCGGCCACGATCGCGCGCGCATCGCGCACCGGATCGGCCTCCGGCTCGAGCGGGCGAACATCAATGACATGCAGCAGCAATCGCGTGCGGGCCAGATGCCGCAGGAACTGATGACCGAGCCCAGCGCCCTCGGCCGCGCCTTCGATCAGCCCCGGGATGTCGGCGATCACGAAGCCACGCTCGGCTTGCAGTCGCACCACGCCGAGGTTCGGGTGCAGCGTGGTGAACGGATAATCGGCGATCTTCGGCCGCGCATTGGAGACTGCTGCGATCAAGGTCGACTTGCCGGCGTTCGGCAAACCCAGCAGGCCGACATCTGCGAGCACCTTCAATTCGAGGCGAACCCAACGATGCTCACCGGGTTCGCCGGGCGTCTTCTGGCGCGGCGCCCGATTGGTGCTCGACTTGAAGTGCAGGTTGCCCAAGCCGCCCACGCCCCCCTTGGCCAGCAGCATCCGTTGTCCGTGGGTTGCTAGGTCGGCCAACAGGACGCCGGTTTCCTCGTCCGTGATGACCGTACCGACCGGCATCCGCAATTCGATGTCGGCACCGGCCGCGCCATAGCAGTCCGCCCCACTGCCGTGCTCGCCGTTGCCAGCCGCATGCTTGCGCGCATAGCGGTAGTCGATCAGCGTGTTGATGTTGCGATCGGCCACCACCCAGACGCTGCCTCCGCGGCCACCATCGCCGCCGTCGGGGCCGCCCTTGGGTATGAACTTCTCGCGCCGAAACGACGCACAGCCATTGCCGCCGCGGCCGCCGAGCACTTCGATGCGGGCTTCGTCGATGAACTTCATGGCGGCTAGGTTGACATTCTGATTGGGACAGAAAGCAAAAAGCCCTGCCAGCAAGCGGCAGGGCTTTTTGCGCGGCAGTTACCTGGGCGGTCAGGCTTGCGGTACCACGAGAAAAGGGAAAGGAAAGAAAAAGAGAAGGGGGGGGAAGAGGGGAGGGGAAGCAACCGTCGAGCGGTTGTTCTCACCGCGAACAGAGAACGCGACCTTGCCGTCCACGAGCGCAAACAGCGTGTGGTCGCGGCCGATGCCGACATTGTCACCCGGGTGAAACTGCGTGCCGCGCTGACGCACGATGATGCCGCCCGCATTGACCGCTTGGCCGCCGTACACCTTAACGCCCAGCCGCTTGGCCTGGGAGTCACGTCCATTGCGGGATGACCCGCCTGCTTTCTTGTGAGCCATGGATTACCTCGATTCGGTGCCGAACTAGGCGATTGCGTCGATGCGCAGTTCGGTGAAGTTCTGGCGGTGGCCGCCGCTCTTGGCAAAGTGCTTGCGGCGCTTCATCTTGAAGATCGTGATCTTCGGATGACGGCCTTGCGCAAGCACCGTTGCCTTGACCGTCGCACCATCTACCAGGGGAGTTCCTAGGCGAACATTGGCGCCATCGCTGACCGCAAGCACTTCGGAAAGCGTGACCTCCTGACCGACTTCGGCCGGGAGCGTCTCGATCTTGATCTTGTCACCCGGCGCGACGCGGTATTGCTTGCCGCCCGACTTGAAAACTGCATACATGGTTAAGCTCCTTTCGGCCGCGGGCAGTCAGTTTGCGAGCACCACCCTTGGCGCCGCCGCCGTCTTCGCCGAACTAATCGGCGGGCTTTGCCCCGATCGAGTTCGCCCTGACCAGCCAATCCGGACTATCAGGGTGCCCGCGAAGAACGCCTCAGACACGAAGCCTTAGATTTTCCCGCATGTCAGCGCCGACGTCAAACCGACCGAATTCCGGGTCAACGCGATCGGGCGCCGCCGGGGCCATCGCGACAGTCGCGGGCTCAGCCGGGGGGCACCGGCAGGCGCCAAGGCTGGGCCCCTATAATCTCTCGCTGTCGCTTTGGCATGATCGTCCCGGCCTTGTTTGGTAGGCGGCGGGCCCTCCCATCGCTCGGCTCAGCCACTGACCCAAAGAATTCACCGATCTCGATGTCCGCCGTGCCTGACGTCTCCGCAGCTCCCGCCAAAGCAGTACCGACGGCAACGCAACTGCTTGCGCCAATCGGCGCGGACATGCTTGAAGTCGACGCCGCCATCCGTCGTCGGCTCGACTCCGACGTTCTGCTGATCCGCACAATTGCCGATTACATCATCGGTGCCGGCGGCAAGCGGCTTCGACCGGCCGTCCTATTGCTCATCGGACGAGCGCTTGGCCGCGCCGACGCGGCGCACCACGAACTGGCCGCCACCATCGAGTTCATCCACACGGCGACCTTGCTGCACGACGATGTGGTCGACGGATCCGAACTTCGACGCGGCCGTCCGACATCCAACGCCGCTTTCGGCAACCCGGCGAGCGTTCTGGTTGGCGACTTCCTGTACTCGCGAGCCTTCCAAATGATGGTGGACGTCGGGAGCATGCGCGTCATGCGCATCTTGGCCGACGCGACCAACCGGATCGCCGAGGGCGAAGTCCTGCAGTTGCTCAACGTACACGACCCTTCGGTGACCGAGCAGCGCTATATGCAAGTGGTAGAGCGCAAGACGGCGACGCTCTTCGAGGCCGCCGCACGCATCGGCGCCGTGCTTTCTGGCGTTGATGCCGAGACCGAGGACAAGTGCGCCCGCTACGGCGCGAGCCTAGGTCGCGCCTTCCAGATCATCGACGACGTGCTCGACTATTCAGGCCATGTGGACGACCTAGGCAAGCAACTCGGCGACGACTTGCGCGAAGGCAAGGCAACGCTGCCGCTGATTCACGCCCTTGCCAGCGCCACAGGAGGCGAGCGCAAGCTGATCGAGGATGCGGTCCGGGACGGCGGCGGCGACTTCGTTGCGATCGCCCAGCTCGTCCAGGCCAGCGGGTCGCTGCGTTATGCCCGCGGTCGGGCCGAGCATGAAGCCGAGGTCGCACATGCGGCGGTCGCGGGCCTCGCTCAGTCTTCGTACCGACGCAGTCTGATAGACTTAATCGACTTCGCGATCGCACGCGACCATTGATGCAGCGTCAACGCATTGGCAGTGCGAGTCGATCCAGCGTGCGCGTTTTCGTGCACGCTATCGATGTCCGCGAGATCGTCGGGGTGTAGCTCAGCCTGGTAGAGTACTGCGTTCGGGACGCAGGAGTCGGAGGTTCAAATCCTCTCACCCCGACCACTTCCCTCCCGCTTCCTTCCTCCTCTCGCTCTCTCCGTTCGTCGCCCCCGCCGCAGAAGGCTGGCAATTGACGCCAGCGGTTTGCCTGCCGGTAGATCGCCCCTGTCAGGCCCGCTCCTCATCCTTCGGCCGATGCGCCTTTTGGCAGTGCATCGCTTTACAAATTAGGGGCTTATCGGCAGTATCTTCGAGCTTTCTCGCGGCTGGCGCCCGCTATAAACGGGTTTCTATCCAGTTCGACTTTCTGCATGTCAGCCGTCACCCAAGGACCCGCCGCTGCCGCCAGCGTCCTGACCGGACTGGCCCGCGCACTCGTGCAGCAGGGCAAGCTGCGTCCGGACCGCGCGGAAACGCTCGCCCGCAAGGCAGTCCAAAGCAACACCCAGTTCATCGACGAGCTGGTGGCGATCTCCGACGCCACCGGCATGACGGCATCCGGCATTGCGAAGTTCGCGGCCGATACCTTCGGTCATCCGATGTTCGACCTGGCCGCGTTCGATGCCGAACAGTTGCCGTCCGACATCATCGATCGAAAGCTTGTCGCGTCGTTGCGCGTGCTGGCGTTGCGCAAGCGCGGCAATCGCCTCGCAGTAGGGGTCTCCGATCCGACGAACTTCCAGGCGCTCGATCAGGTCAAGTTCCAGACCCAGCTCGCGCTCGATGTCGTGGTTGTCGAGCACGACAAGCTTCTAAAGCTGGTTGAAAACGCTGGCCGATCGGTCTCCGAGTCGCTGGAGCGACTGGTCGACGACGACGTCAACTTCGAAGATCTGCTGGGTGAAGACTCGGCGCAGCAGCAGCAGGATGAAGCCGCGTCGATCGAGGTCGACGATGCACCGGTCGTCCGCTTTCTGCAGAAGCTTTTGCTGGACGCCATCAGCGATGGCGCGTCGGACATCCACTTCGAGCCGTACGAGAAGCTTCTACCGTCGGTCCGCGTTCCGCGATGGACGGCGAGCTGCGTGAAGTCGCCCAGCCGCCGTTGGCGATCAAGGAGAAGACTCGTCACGCGCATCAAGGTCGTCTCCAAGCTCGACATCTCCGAGAAGCGCGTGCCGCAGGACGGGCGCATGAAGCTCGTGCTGTCCGGGCAGCGCGCGATCGACTTCCGGGTCAGCACGCTGCCGACGCTGTACGGCGAAAAGGTGGTGATGCGGATCCTCGACCCGTCGCAGGCAAAGATGGGGATCGAGTCACTCGGCTACGAGCCCGAGCAGCGCGAGTCGCTGGTCAATGCGATCAGCCGGCCCTACGGCATGGTGCTGGTGACCGGCCCGACCGGCAGCGGCAAGACCGTATCCCTGTACACCTGCCTGAACCTGCTGAACAAGCCAGGCGTCAACATCTCCACTGCCGAGGATCCGGCCGAGATCCAGTTGCCTGGCGTCAACCAGGTCAACGTCAATGAAAAGGCCGGGCTGACCTTCGCCACGGCACTGCGCGCGTTCCTGCGGCAGGATCCGGACATCATCATGGTCGGCGAGATCCGCGACCTCGAGACCGCCGAGATCGCGATCAAGGCCGCGCAGACCGGCCACATGGTGATGTCGACGCTGCACACCAACGACGCGCCCGTCGACCCTGACGCGACTCGGCCACATGGGTGTTCCGGCCTTCAACATCGTCTCGTCGATCATCCTCATCACCGCGCAGCGTCTGGCGCGGCGGCTGTGCGCCTGCAAGGAGCCGTGCGACCTGCCCGTCGAGGCGCTGGTCGACGGCCGGCTTCCGCGAAGAACGATCTCGACGGCAGTGTGGAAGCCCGTACACGCGCCGTGGGCTGCGAGCGCTGCAAGGGTTCCGGGTACAAGGGCCGCGTCGGCATCTACCAGGTGATGCCGATCACCGAGGCGATCCAGCGCACATCATTCATCGCGGCGGCAACGCGCATGGAGATCGCGGACCAGGCGCAGCGCGAGGGCGTGGACGAACCTACGGCAGTCCGGGCCTGGTGAAGGCCAGGCATGGCATGACGTCAGTCGAGGAAGTCCTCGGCTGTACCAACGAGTAACGCGCGTGTTCGAGAGGAAACGCTAGATGGCAACTGGAGCATTGTCCGCAGTACTGCGCAAGAGCGAGGTGCGAGGAGCTCACTCTTCGTACTGGGAGGGCCGCGACAAGCAGGGCCGCGTGATCAAGGGCGAGATGCGCGCCGGCGGCGAGTCGGTGGTAGCCGCATCGCTGCGCCGCCGCGGCGTCATGGCCACCAAGATCAAGAAGCAGACCTTCTCGCGCGGTCGCAAGATCACCGAGAAGGACCTGGCGCTTTTCACGCGCCAGCTCGCGACCATGATGAAGGCCGGCGTGCCGCTGATGCAGTCCTTCGACATCGTCGGCAAGCGGCCACTCGAACCCGTCCATGTCGCGAGCTGCTGAACGGACATCCGCGCCGAGGTTGAAACGCGGCTCCTCGCTCGCCAGGCGCGTTCCGCAAGTACCCGATCTATTTCGATCCGCTGTTCTGCAACCTGGTCGCCGCGGGCGAGCAGGCCGGCATTCTCGAGACCCTGCTCGATCGCCTGGCGCAGTACAAGGAAAAGACGCTGGCGCTGAAGGGGAAGATCAAGAAGGCGATGTTCTATCCGACGATGATCATTCTGGTCGCGATCCTGATCACCGCGATCATCATGATTTTCGTGATCCCCTCGTTCAAAAGCGTGTTCACCAGTTTCGGCGCGGATCTGCCGGCGCCGACACTGATGGTGATCGCCATGTCCGACTTCTTCGTGCAGCTACTGGTACATCATCTTCGGCCTGTTCGGGATCGGCGGCTTCATCTATTTCATGATCCAAGCGTGGAAGCGATCGCCCAAGGTCCAGATGTTGGTCGATCGCGCGCTGCTCAAGCTGCCGGTGATCGGCGACCTGGTGCTCAAGTCGACCATCGCGCGCTGGACCCGGACCCTGGCCACCATGTTCGCGGCCGGCGTGCCGCTGGTCGAGGCGCTCGATTCGGTCGGCCCGGCCTCGGGCAACGCCGTCTACAAGGAAGCGACCAAGCAGATCCAGTCCGAGGTCAACATGGGCACGAGCCTTGCCCTGTCCATGCAGAACTCCGGCGTGTTCCCCAACATGGCGGTGCAGATGACCGTCGATCGGCGAGGAGTCCGGCTCGCTCGACTCGATGCTCAGCAAGGTCGCCGACTTCTTCGAGCGCGAGGTCGACGACGCCGTCGACGCCCTCGCCAGCCTGATCGAGCCGATGATCATGGTCGTGCTCGGGGTGATCATCGGCGGCATCGTGATCGCGATCTACCTGCCGATCTTCAAGCTCGGCCAGGTCGTCTGAACGCACGCGCAGACTTTGCACCGGATTGAGACCGCCCCGGCGGCCCGACGGCACCGGGGCGGTTGCACATCATGACGCCCGATCACCTGTTCATCCTCGCTGCCCTGCTGGTCGGGCTGATGGTCGGCTCGTTCCTGAACGTCGTCATCCATCGACTGCCGAAGATGATGGACGCCGAGTGGCGCGCACAGTGCGCCGAGCTGCGCGGCGAGCCGCCCCCCGAGACGGGCCGATATAACCTCTGGGTGCCGCGCTCGCAGTGCCCGTCGTGCAAGACGCAGTTGCGCGCGATCGACAATGTGCCGGTCGCATCCTGGTTGGTGCTCGGAGGCAAGTGCGCTCATTGCGGCGCGCGCATCTCAGCCCGTTACCCCGTCGTCGAGGCCTTGACGGCGCTGCTTTCCGCAATCGTGGCCTGGCACTTTGGCTGGGGTCCGGCGGGCATGCTTGCGATCGGCTTTACCTGGACACTGATCGCCCTGACCTTCATCGACGCCGACACCACGCTTCTGCCCGACAGCCTGACCCTGCCGCTGCTCTGGGTCGGCTTGCTTGCCAACACGCAGGGCGTGTTCGCGGCGCTGCCCGAGGCCGTGCTAGGCGCTGCCGTCGGATACCTCGTGCTGTGGTCGATCTACTGGCTGTTCAAGCTCGCCACCGGCAAGGAGGGCATGGGCTACGGCGACTTCAAGCTGCTCGGCGCGCTCGGCGCCTGGATGGGCTGGAAGATGCTGCTGCCAATCGTGCTCATCTCCTCGGTCGTCGGAGCGCTGGTAGGCATCGTGTTGATCATCCTGGCGCGCCGCGGGCGCGACATCCCGATCCCGTTCGGCCCGTACCTGGCGGCGGCAGGCTTCATCGCGCTTCTGTATGGCGACGACCTCGCGCGCCGCATCCTCGGCCTCTGAGCACGGCCGCTTCTGCGTCGGCCTCACGGGCGGCATCGGCAGCGGCAAGTCGCTCGTCGCCAGCCTGCTGGCCGAGCACGGCGCCGCCATCATCGACACCGATGCCATCGCCCACCGCATGACCGCACCCGGTGGCGGCGCTGTCGAGCCGATCCGGGCCGCGTTCGGGCCGACGGTCATCGACGCCAGCGGCGCCCTCGATCGCGCGCGCATGCGAACGCTGGTGTTCAGCGAGCCGGCCGCCAAGTCCCGGCTCGAACAAATCCTCCACCCGCTGATCCGCCGCGAAGTCGAACGAGAAGCGCAGCGCGCGCCCGCCGCCTCGCCGTACCTAGTGTTCGCCGTGCCGCTGCTGGTCGAGTCCGGCAACTGGGCCGAGCGCGTCGACCGCGTGCTGGTGGTCGACTGCCCGGTCGCCCAGCAGGTCGAGCGCGTGGTGCGTACACGCGCGCTCACACGCACGCAGGTCGAGTCGATCGTCGTGCAGCAGGCTTCGCGGGCGCAGCGCCTGGCCGCCGCGCACGATCTGGTTGTCAATGCCGGGCCGGTGGCGCAGATCGCGCCGCGCGTCGCGCGACTGCACTCGCTGTATTGCCGGTTGGCCAGGGTTGGGCGCGGGCGCGAACCTGGTAATCATGCCGTGAATCGATAAGCGGTCAGCCTCGATGCCCAGCGAGCTGAGTCCCGTCGAGAGTGATCACTTACGAATATCCGTTCAACGAGCGGATCCGTACGCTGCTGCGACTCGAGGACCTGTTCGACAAGCTCGATTTCTTCTGCGCGCAGTCGCATCCGCACTGCCACCACACCGCGCTGCTGACGCTGTTCGAGATCCTCGAGATCACCTCGCGCTCGGATCTGAAGGGCGAGCTGTTGCAGGAACTCGAACGCCATCGCCAGTCGCTGCTCGCCTTGCGCAACAACCCGCAAGTGGCGGAGGACCGCCTGGCCGCGGTGCTGCAGGACGTCGATCAGGCCTTCGCTGCGCTGAATGCATCGACCGGGAAAGCCGGCCAGCAGCTGCGCGACAACGAGTGGCTGACCAGCATCCGCAGCCGCGCCGGCATCCCGGGCGGCACCTGCGAGTTCGATCTGCCGTCGTATCACGCCTGGCTGATGCGCGATGCCGGCCAGCGCAACGCCGACCTGCAGTCGTGGGTGAAACCGCTGACCCAGTTCTCCGTCGCCATGGCGATCGTGCTGCGACTGCTGCGGGAAACCGCGCACGGCAGCCGCAGCGCGGCAGCGCCGCCGGCGCCTTCCAGCAGATGCTCAGCGGCCGCACGGTCGCGCTGTTGCAGGTGCGCGTTGGCGCCGAGCACAACGCGATCCCGGAAATCAGCGCGAACAAGTACATGCTGTGGATCCGGTTTTCCGCCGCCGACCGCGACTTCAAGCCGAAGCCGCTCGATCGCGACGTGCCGTTCGAACTGAGCCTCTGCGCATTCTGATCCACGGGTCGATGGCCACGATCGTCAAGTGTCCGGCCTGCGGCAAGCCCGTGCCATGGATCGACGCCAGCCGCTGGCGCCCGTTCTGCTCCGAGCGGTGCAAGATCAATGACCTTGGCGACTGGGCCGCGAACCGGCACGTGATCGCCGGCAGTCCGCCCGCGTCGGCCGATGACGTGCCCCCCGCGGACGATCAGGGGGCCGGGCGTCACTGACTGGCCCGGAACACCAAGCAAGCCCCCGCCCGGATCCGTGCCGCGCGACGCGCCGGCCAGCACGAGCGCGCGTTGCCGGCCTCGCATCGGGCAATTCCTTGATCTTTCGTCGCCGAGCACGGCGATCGAACCGCGCCGAGCGCTGCGCACGCGTTCGCGTCAGCGCGCCGCCTTCCCTTCGCCGCCCCACTGCGTGAGCGGCAGCACCACGCCATGCGCGCCGGCCGCGCGCGCGCGCGGCAGATCATCGACGGACAGGCCGCCCGCGGCGTACACGGGGATCGGCGTCTGGTGCGCCAGGCGCGCGAAGCCATGCCAGCCCAGGACCGGCGCGGCGCCGTGCGCATCGGGCGCGGGGAGCAGCGGGCCGACCAGCACGTAGTCGCAACCGCGACGCGCGGCACGCTCCACCTGGGCCCGCGAGTCCGCATCGGTGCCGACCCAGCGCCGACGCGGCGCTGCTGCGGCCACAGCGTCGTCGGTCGCATCGAGATGCAAGCCGAGGTTCGCATCCTCCGCGAAGTCCGCCAGCCCGGGGCCGACCACGACGTGCGCCGAGTAGGCCTGCGCGCGCGCAATCACGTCCGCGATCAGCCCAGCGTGCGCACCGACAGCAGTGGGCTGCGCGCGACCCAGGCGCAACAACAGCATCCGCAACCCCTGCGCCAGCGCCGCGTCGATCTGTGCCAGGAGAGAGGGCGCCGACCCGTCGTCGACGGTGACCTCGGCCATCACCTCCGGTAACGCCAGCCAGCGCAAGGCGGGCAACGCCGCCGGCAGCAGCGGCGCGAGCGTCGTCTGCACTCGAGTCCTGCCAAGAGAACGCATTGTGCCCTCGCGCGCCGTGGGGCTCGCCGCGCCACGCGATCGACGCGGCAGAAATGCAGCCGCACGTAGGCGTGCGGGTAGTCGAATTCGAAGGTCACCCAGGGTGCGACAGGACCGATCTCGATGCCCAGTTCCTCGTGCAGTTCGCGCGCCAGTGCGTGCTCGACGGTCTCGCCGCGCTCGACCTTGCCGCCGGGGAACTCCCAGTAGCCGGCGTAGGGTTTGCCGGCGGGCCGCTGCGCGAGCAGCACCGCGCCGTCCGGCCGCACGAGCACGCCGACCGCGACCTCGCGGTGACCCTCTGCGGCCGGTCGGCTAGCGCCTCGCCGTCGAGCGCGGGGGGGGGGGGGGGCGAGCGCCCGGCGGCCGGCGAAGTCGCGCGCGAACTGCAGCGCCACGCGACCGGAACGCGAGCCGCGCTGCAGCGCGAACTGCAGCGCCTCGCGGTCGCGCACCGCGGTGTCGCGGGCGTTCCTCCGCGCAACGCCGAAGTGCGCGAGCCAGTGGCCGACGATGTCGAGGTAGTCGTCCTGGCGGAAGGGATAGAACGACAGCCACAGGCCGAAGCGCTCGGACAGCGAGATCTTCTCCTCGACCGTCTCGCCCGGGTGGATCTCGCCATCCTACGTGCTTCGTCTCGAGGTTCTCGCGCATGTACTCGGGCATCAGGTGCCGGCGGTTCGAGGTCGCGTAGATCAGCACGTTTTCGCCGGGTGCGGCGATCGAGCCGTCGAGCGCGACCTTGAGCGCCTTGTAGCTGCTCTCGCCGGCCTCGAACGACAGGTCGTCGCAGAACACGATGAACCGCTCGCGCCGCGCCTCGATGCGCTCGACGATGTCCGGCAGGTCGACCAGGTCGGACTTGTCGACCTCGATCAGCCGCAGGCCGTGCTCGGCGAACGCCGCGAGCAGCGCCTTGACCAGCGAGGACTTGCCGGTGCCGCGCGCACCGGTGAGCAGCACGTTGTTGGCCGGCAGCCCTCGCACGAACTGCGCGCGTGTCTGCTCGACAGCGCTCTTCTGCCGCATCGATATCGCGCAGGTCGGCCAGGCGCGATGCGGGTGACCGCGCACTGGTGCGAGTCGGCCGCGCGGCCCGCCGACGTAGTCGCGCGTGCGCCAGCGGGAGGCGACGCGCTCGACCAGTCGGCCGGCGGCGCCGGCGGCGGCAGCAGCAGGCCTCCGAGCCGACGCCGAGCAGCGCCGTCGATGCGCGCGAGCAGGCGCTCGAGCGTCGCAGTCGGCTGCATCGGCGCGCTGCAGCTGCGGTAGTCGGCGTTGATCGACACGTAGTCGTGCGACAGGTCGCAGGTCCAGACCACGGCCTGCGCATCGCCTCGGCCCAGTTGCACCCGCACGACGATCTCCGCACCCTTCATCACGCGCTGGCCGTCCTGCTCCCGATAGTCCGGATGCCGGCCACCGTCCTTGGCGACCCACACCTCGTTCAGGTGCAGTTGCACCTTCATCTGATCGAGGTCGGCGATGCCGGCGTTGCCGACCGCCGCGAGGATGCGGCCCGAGGTTGGGATCGGAGGCGAAGAAGGCGGTCTTCACCGAGCGGCGAGTGAGCGATGGCATAGGCCACCCTGCGGCACTTCGGCCTCGCTGGCCGCGCCTTCCACCGCGATCTCGATGAACTTGGTCGCGCCCTCGCCGTCGCGCACGATCGCCTGCGCGAGCGCCTGCGCGACCTCGGTGATGGCCGCCGTCAGCGAGGCCAGGCGCGGATCGCTGAACGAGTCGATCTTCGGCATCGGCGAGGCACCCGTGGCGATGACCACAAACGAGTCGTTGGTCGAGGTGTCGCCATCGATGGTGATGCGGTTGAACGAGGCGTCAGCCACCTGCCGCGTCAAGCGCGGCAGCAGCGCCGGATCGATCGCCGCGTCGGTGGCGATGAAGCCGAGCATGGTCGCCATGTTCGGCTGGATCATGCCGGCGCCCTTGGCGATGCCGGTCACCGTGACCGTGTGCGCCCCCACCTGCGCCTGCCGCGAACACGCCTTGGGCACGGTGTCGGTGGTCATGATCGCTTCGGCCGCCTGCGCCCAGTGCTCGGGCGCGAGCCGGGCAATCGCCTGTGGCAGCCCAGCGACCAGGCGGTCCACCGGCAGCGGCTCCATGATCACGCCGGTCGAGAACGGCAGCACCTGCAGCGGATCGCAACCGAGCAGCCGGGCCACCGCTTCGCAGGTCGTCCGCGCATTGGCCAGACCCGGCTCGCCGGTGCCGGCGTTCGCGTTGCCGGTGTTGACCACCAGCGCGCGCATCGCCGCCGGCCGTGCGCGAGGTGCTGCGCGGCACACCTGCACCGGCGCCGCGCAGAAGCGGTTCTGCGTGAACACGCCCGCCACCGCGGCACCCTCGGCGATGCGCACGACAAGCAGATCCTTGCGGTTGGCCTTGCGGATGCCGGCCTCCGCCCAACCCAGCTCGACACCCGCAACGGGCTTCAGCGACGAGGGATCGGAAGCGGAGAGATTGACGGGCATGTCGGTGATCCGTGAACGGTGATCAGTCGCCGCGCGGGGCAAGCGGGCTGATATGGGACAGCCGCGACTCGGATCCGATGCTGGGAGGTTGGATCTGGTGCGGGGCCCACTCGGCATCAACCTGCCGGCGCGCGCAACGGGGGCGGCTCGTGCGCGAGACGACAGGGGTCGCGATCAGCTCAGCTTGCCGTGGCACTGCTTGTACTTCTTGCCGGAGCCGCAGGGACAGGGATCGTTGCGGCCGATCTTGTCGCCAAAGCGGCGCACGGCCATGAGCGGCTGCGGCCTTCGGCGTCGGCGATCGGCAGCGCTCAGCGCCTTCGCCCTCCGCCGGCTCGGCGAGCGCATCGTCGAAGCTCGGCGTGCTGGGACGCGGCCGCTTCTGGGCGACGCTCGGCCTCCTGCTCGATCTTCTGCTCGGCCAGCCTGCGACATCCTCCTGCGAGCGGACCTGAACGTGTGATCAGGATGCTGCGACCGACGTCGCGCTTGATCCGGTCGAGCATCGCCAGAACAGCTCGAACGCCTCGCGCTTGTATTCCTGCTTGGGCTTCTTCTGTGCATAGCCGCGCAGGTGGATGCCCTGGCGCAGGTGATCGAGCGCGGCCAGGTGCTCGCGCCACTGCTGGTCGAGCATCTGCAGCGTAATCGAGCGTTCGAAGCTGGCGAAGTTCTCCTTGCCGACCTGCGCGACCTTGGCCTCGTACACCTCGTCGGCCGCCTTCAGCACGCGGCCAAGCAGGTCCTCGTCGGTCAGGCTGTCCTCGGCATCGACCCACTGCTTGAGCGGCAGGTTGATCTGCCAGTCATCGGCCAGCGCCTTCTGCAGTCCATCGAGATCCCATTGCTCGACGACCGACTCTCGGCGGCACGTGCGTGCGGAACAGCTCGGTGAAGTGGCCGTGGCGCAGGTTGGTGACCATCTCGCCGATCTCGGTCGCATCGAGGATCTCGTTGCGCAGCCGGTAGATCTCGCGGCGCTGGTCGTTGGCGACATCGTCGTACTCCAGCAGCTGCTTGCGGATGTCGAAGTTGCGCGCCTCGACCTTGCGTTGCGCGGTCTCGATCGAGCGGCTCACCATGCCGGCCTCGATCGCCTCGCCCTCCGGCATCTTCAGGCGGTCCATGATCGCCTTCATGCGGTCGCCGGCGAAGATGCGCAGCAGCGGGTCCTCGAGCGACAGGTAGAAGCGCGAGCTGCCCGGGTCGCCCTGGCGGCCGGAGCGGCCGCGCAGCTGGTTGTCGATGCGGCGCGACTCGTGGCGCTCGGTGCCGATGATGTGGAGGCCGCCGGCCGCCACCACCTGGTCGTGCAGCGACTGCCACTCGCCGCGCAGCTGTGCGATCTTGGCCTGCTGGGTCGCCTCGTCGAGGTCGGGATCGGCTTCGACGAACTGCACCTGCTTCTCGACGTTGCCGCCGAGCACGATGTCGGTGCCGCGGCCGGCCATGTTGGTGGCGATCGTGATCATCTTCGGCCGCCCGGCCTGAGCGACGATCTCGGCTTCGCGGGCGTGCTGCTTGGCGTTGAGCACCTGGTGCGGGAGCTTCTCCTTCTTCAGCAGCTCCGACAGCAGTTCGGAGTTCTCGATCGACGTCGTGCCGAGCAGCACCGGCTGACCGCGCTCGTAGCAGTCCTTGACGTCGGTGATGATCGCCGCGTGCTTTTCGGGAATGGTGCGGTAGATCTTGTCCTGCTGGTCCTTGCGCACCATCGGCCGGTGCGTCGGGATCACCACCGTCTCGAGGCTGTAGATCTGCTGGAACTCGTACGCCTCGGTGTCCGCGGTGCCGGTCATGCCGGCCAGCTTCTCGTACATCCGGAAGTAGTTCTGGAACGTGATCGAGGCGTAGGTCTGGTTCTCGCTCTGGATCGGCACGCGCTCCTTGGCCTCGACCGCCTGGTGCAGGCCGTCGGACCAGCGCCGGCCCGGCATCAGGCGGCCGGTGAACTCGTCGACGATGACGATCTCGCCGTTCTGCACCACGTAATGCTGGTCGCGGTGAAACAGGTGATGCGCGCGCAACGCGGCGTTCAGGTGGTGCATCAGCACGATGTTCTGCGGCGCGTACAGGCTTTCGCCTTCCGCCAGCAGGCCCTTGCTGACCAGCACGCGCTCGATCGTCTCGTGGCCGGCCTCGCTGATCTGGATCTGGTGCGCCTTTTCGTCAACCCAGAAGTCGCCCTCGCCTTTCTCGTCCTTCTGCCGCGTCAGCAGCGGCGGCACGGCATCCATCGCCTGGTACAGCGTGGTGTGATCCTCGGCCGGGCCGGAGATGATCAGCGGCGTGCGGGCCTCGTCGATCAGGATCGAGTCCACCTCGTCGACGATCGCGAAGTTCAACGGCCGCTGGCGCTTGTCGGCCGACGCGTACTCCATGTTGTCGCGCAGGTAGTCGAAGCCGAACTCGTTGTTGGTGCCGTAGGTGATGTCGGCCGCGTAGGCCGTACGCTTTTCCTCGGTCGATTGCTGGCTGACGATGGTGCCCGACCGACAGGCCGAGGAAGTTGTAGATGCGGCCCATCCACTCGGCGTCGCGGCTGACCAGGTAGTCGTTGACGGTAACCAGGTGCACGCCCTTGCCGGCCAGCGCATTCAGGTACACCGCCAAGCGTGGCGACCAGCGTCTTGCCCTCGCCGGTGCGCATCTCGGCGATCTTGCCGGAGTGCAGCACCATGCCGCCGACCAGCTGCACGTCGAAGTGGCGCATGCCGAGCGTGCGCCTGGACGCTTCGCGCACCACCGCGAAGGCTTCGGGCAACAGTTCGTCAAGCGCGGCGCCGTTGGCAATGCGCTGCTTGAACTCCGCCGTCTTGCCCTTCAGCTGGGCATCATCGAGCGCGGCGATGGTGGGTTCGAGCGCATTGATGCGCTCGACATTGCGCGTGTAGGTCTTGAGCAGTCGGTCATTGCGACTGCCGAAAATGCGCGTCAGAAAACCGGAAATCATCGGCGGGCTGCCTTTGCGCGTGTCCGCTGGGGCGGACCCGGCCGCGGCAGCAAAGCACGCAAAAAAGCGCCGCGAAACAACGCGGCGCAGAAGCGCGAAATTATTGCATAGGGAGCATCGGTCCCCGGATCCGCGGTCACCGGCGTATTCCGCCGGCGCCCGCCAGGCAGCGGGCTACGCACCCAACACCGAGGAACTCTACTTGGAGGCTTCCGCGGCCTGCACAAGACCCTGCAGGTCGACTTTCGCTTGCGGCGCAGCCGCAGCCGCCTTGGGCTTGGACTTGGCTTCGGCAATGCCGAAGGGTGAACCCTCGCGCTGCTGGGCGAGGAACCGGGACGGATTCTGCGGTTGGCCTTTGACGTGCACTTCGAAGTGCAGGTGCGGACCGGTCGAGCGGCCGGTCGAGCCCACCTCGGCGATCTTTTGACCTTTCTTGACGATGTCGCCCGGCTTCACGTGCAGCCGACTGGCATGCGCATACAGGGTCGACAGGTCGTTGCCGTGGTCCACTTCGACCAGGTTGCCGAACACCGGATGCGATTCGGCGCTGGCCACCACGCCGCCGGCGGCGGCGTAGATCGGCGTGCCGATCGGCGCGGCAAAGTCCACCCCGGCGTGCATCGCCAGCTGGCCTGAGAACGGATCGGTGCGCATGCCGTAGCCGGAGCCGACGAAGCCCTCGCTGACCGGCGTGTTCTGCGGCAGCAGCGCGCGGCGCACTTGCACCGCCATCAGTTCCGACTCGATCACGTCCATGAAGTCGGCGCGTGCGCCCACACCCTTGGCGATACGCTGCATTTCCTGTTCGAGTTCGGCCAGCGTCAGCGCACGGCCGCTGCCGGACTCGGCGCCGCCGCGACCGGGCAATTCCTTGAAGTTGAACTCCTCCGGGCGGATGCCAGACATCTTCGACACCCGTTCGCCGAGCGCGTCCAGGCGCATCAGCTGCGCCTGCATCTCGCCCAGCTTGCGCGCCATGGCCGAGATGTTGTCGCGCATGAACTGGTCCTTGCGCGCCACCTCGTCGCGCAGCGTCAGGTGGACCAGCTCCTGCACATAGGGGATGCGGAACTCGGTGCTGACGCGCAGCGTGACCACGTACAGGCCGATCACCGCCAGCAGCACCGCGGTGACCAAGCCGCCAACGGCCAGCGCGTACATGCGCCGCGTCAGCGTGATCGTGCGTGCCTGCTTAAGCCGCCGATCGACCAGGATAATCTGCACTTCAATCTCTCCCGTGAGGCGACCGCTTCGCCGTCGCCTGCCGCAGGTCCGCCGACCCCATGCCCACCCGCTCGCTTGCCGATGCCCTGGCCGAATCCGCGGCCGGACCGCTGCTCGCGCGCGTCGCCCTTGCCCAGCAGGTGTCCCGCACGCTCGCCGACATCGTCACCTCGCTGGCACCTGACTTCGATGTCAACGACGCGTCGGCCTGCAGCTTGAGGGAAGGTGTGCTGTTGCTGAATGCCCGCTCGCCGGCGCAAGCCGCCAAGCTCAGACAAGGCATTCCGGGGATGTTGCGGCGCCTGCACCAAACCGGGTTGCAAGTTACTGAAATTCGGGTGCGGGTTCAACCCGCGCGCATGTCCTACCCCGAACGGGCGAATGATCTGCCTCAAGTTTCTCCCATAGGCGTTTCGACCCCCACCGATGGCCGGGAGGCACCCCGCCCAACCGGCCCGCCTACCGCCGTTGCGGGACTGCAGACCCTCGCGCGGACCCTGGCACACGACCTCCCGGACTCACCGCTGAGACGTGCCGCAGCTCGCCTCGAAGCCGCCGTCGAGCCTACTGCGCGTGCTGCCCACCCAGTGCCGCCCAGCGGGCGCGCGCCAAAGCGGAAGCCCTAGACCAGCCGTTCCAGCAGCAGGACCGCGAAGAACAGCAGGCCGGCCGCCACGGCCAGCTTGAACAGGAACCCGGCCCAGCGCAGGAACCGGCGGTCGCCGCTGACCAGGTAAGCGGCCACGCAGACGCAGACCGCGACGATGAACAGCAGCAGCAGCGCGCGAAAGATCGGCACTGCGGGTTCCGTCAGGCGAATGCCGGCTGCAGGAACGCCGCCGGCGCGCACGTCTCGTCGTCGAAGCTCACCACGTCATAGGCCTCGGCATCGGCCAGCAGCGCGCGCAGCAGCTTGTTGTTGAGCGCATGACCGCCCTTGTGCGCCGAGTAGGCGGCGATCAGCGGCTTGCCGAGCACGTACAGGTCGCCCATCGCATCGAGCAGCTTGTGCTTGGCGAACTCGTCACCCGAGCGCAGGCCGTCGGTGTTCAGGACGCGGTACTCGTCCATCACGATCGCGTTCTCGAAATTGCCGCCCATCGCCAGGCCCGCAGCGCGTAGCGCCTCGACCTCGTTGACGAAGCCAAAGGTGCGCGCGCGCGCCACCGAGGCCACGAACGGCTCGTGCGCAAGGTCCACCTCGACCACCTGCTCGGTGGCGTCGATCGCCGGATGGTTGAAGTCGATCGAGAACTTCAGCTTGAAGCCCTCGTAGGGTTCGAGCCGCACCCACTTGTCGCCGTCCTTGATCTCGATTGGCTTCTTCACGCGCACGAATTTGCGCGGCGCGTTCTGCTCGACGATACCGGCCGACTGGATCAGGAACACGAAGCTCGCCGCGCTGCCATCCATGATCGGGATCTCGGCCGCATCGACGTCGACGTAGCAGTTGTCGATGCCCAGGCCGGCCAGCGCCGACGACAGGTGTTCAACCGTGCCGACGATCACGCCATCCTTGCCGAGCGTGGTCGCCATGCGCACGTCGACCACCGATTCCGCAGTCGCCAGGATGTCCACCGGCGGCGCGCAACATCGCGCGATAGACGACGCCGGCATTCGGCGCCGCCGGCCGCAGCACCAGTTCGACCTTGCTGCCGCTGTGCAGCCCGATGCCGACCGTGCGCACGAGGTTCTTGAGGGTCTCGTTGTCTGAGCATGGGATGATGATCGAGTGGGCATCGGCCGCGTCGGCCGCGGGCGCGGATCGGTTAGGACTTCCAGAATGCGCGCGCGCACGCCGCTGCAATCGCCGGGGGCTGGAGAACAAGCATGGGCAGGACCGATGTTGAACCCGCGCGCGAACCCGGCCCCCCCGGACCGGCGCGACCCTCGCCGTTTCCGCCGATCCGCCCGATCGGCGCCGCCGCGCCGCTGCGCTGGCTGACAGCCGGCGCGCGCGATCTGCGGCGCGCCCCGCTGGCCAGCCTGTTCTACGGTGTCGCGTTCGCGCTGATGGGCTGGCTCATCCACTACGTGTTCCAGCATGCCTACGAGTACACCACGGCGCTGACCGGCGGCTTTCTGCTGCTCGGCCCGTTCCTCTGCACCGGCCTGTACGACATCAGCCGCCGGCTCGAGCGCGGTGAACCGGCGCCGCTGCGCGCCACGCTGGCTGCCTGGCGCACCAACCTCGGCGCCTTCAGCCTGTTCGCGCTGCTGCTAACGATCGTGATGCTGGTGTGGGCGCGTGCCTCGCTCGTCACCTTCGCCCTGTTCTTCTCGACCGGCGGCATGCCGACCGTCTCGAACTTCCTCGCGCACGTGGTATCGCCCGAGCACTGGGACTTCGTCGCCGCCTACTTCGGCGTCGGCGGCCTGTTCGCCGCGATCGTGTTCGCCATCAGCGTGGTCAGCGTGCCGATGATGCTCGACCGCGGCACCGACACCATCGTGGCGGCGCTGACCAGCGTGCGCGCGCTGTTCGAAAACTTCGGCCCGCTGCTGCTGTGGGCGATCCTGATCGTAGTGGTGGTAGGCGTCGGGTTCGCCACCCTGTTCATCGGCCTGGTGGTCGCAGTGCCGGTCGTCGGTCATGCGACCTGGCACGCGTACCGCGACCTGGTCGGGCCGGCGGCGCCGGCGCCTTGACCGCCGCTGACCGCGCCCGACGAGCGGGCGCCGGCCGCATCTCGAGGACGTCGTAGTCGAGCGCGGTGCCAGCGAGCCGCGGGCACGCGAAGCCCGCCTGCGAGGCGAGTTCGGCAAACTCGCGTTCGGGTGCGCTCGCGTCCACCCAGGCTGACCAGCATGTTCAGGTCGCTGCGCAACACCGCCCGTTCGCGACGGCCACCCGCGGCTTGTGCCGGCAGCACGCGTTCGACCACCAGCACGCGCGCCGCGGCCGGCGTCGCCGCCCGGCACTGGCGCAGGATGCGCAGCGCATCGGCATCGTCCCAGTTGTGCAGGATGCTCTTGAGCAGATACACGTCGGCGCCCGCCGGCAGCGGCTCGAAGAAGCTGCCGCAGACCACCGCGCAGCGCGCGGCCAGGCCGCGCTCGGCGAGATAGGCGGCCGCGTCGCGCGTAGCGTGCGGCAGGTCGAACACGATGCCCCGGACCGAGCGCTGCGCCGCCAGGACCTCAGCCAGCAGTTCGCCGTAGCCGCCGCCGATGTCGACCACCTGCCGCACGCCACGCCAGTCGAGATCGCGCGCGATGCGTCGGCCGATGCGCCGGGTCAACCCGGCCATCGCGCGATGGAACAGGCGGGCGGTGCCGACATCGGCCTCCAGGTGCGCGTAGCCGGGTCGCCCGCCGGCCAGCGTCCGCGCACTGCGGCCGGTGCGCACGCTCTGCGCGAGGTTGCCCCACAGCGACCACTGCGGACCGCTGCACCACTGCGCCCACCAGCGCATGCTGCCGGCGGCGTCCTCGCGCAGCAGCGCACCGGTGGCGCTAAGCGCATGGCGGCCAGCGGCATCCCGCGTTACGATGTCGATCGCCGTCAGCCCGTTGAGCAGGCGCTGCAGCGCGCGCGGCGCGCAGCCGGTGCGCTGCGCCAGTTGCTCGGCGGTGCAGCGTGCACGCGCAAGTTCGTCGACCACGCCGAGGGCCACCGCGGCACCGATGGCCTGCGTGGTCCAGTTGCCGCCAATGAGATCGAGCAGCCGCGTGGCGCAGCGGGCGTCGGCAGCGGCACTCATTCGGCCTCGATCCCGTTCTGGCGCACGAACCGTTCCCACAGCGGCGTGTCCTGGCGCATGCGCGCGTCGAGGGCGGCCGGACCGGCCGAGGCCGGTTGCACGCCGATCCGCTCCAGCTGCGCCCGCGTTTGCGGATCGTTGAGCGCGTCGGCCACCTCGCGCGCCAGACGCTCGACGATCGGCGCCGGCGTGCGCGGCGGTGCCAGCAGCGCCTGCCAGGTCGGTACGCTCAGCTCCAGCGAGCAATACTGAACTGAACGAACACCGA
>JAXHLD010000003.1:0-39911 GCA_034522655.1 Burkholderiaceae bacterium | reverse complement strand
CGATTTGAAGCTCCACCGCGTAGCTTGAGTGACGACGGAAGCGTGGCGAGCCACTCAACGAGCGGATGATCCATCAAAGGCTCGCGCACTTCGAGCGCGTGCGCCATGCTGGCGCGGTCGACCTTGGTATTGATATCTCCGACCAAGTACGTCTTCAGATCAATGTACTGAATCTGGGAAAGTGGATCATTGGTCCCGGCATTCGCGGCGTGGCGCCGGAATACCTCGAATGCGTTGTACCCGCCCAGTTCGGCCTTGAAGCGGCTGGAATACAGGCGGCTGCGCAAGTCTTCCTTCAGGATCGACATTGAATGAAAGTAGGCCTCGATAGAGTTACGGGCGAGTGCCTGAAACGTAGTCTTTCCGCGAAGGATGCGCGGCGCCCAGTCGGCCTTTGGATACACACTTCCGAGCAATCCGAATACCGGGCGGCGAAAGCCGAGCGGCAGCGACTGACGCAGCTGCTCCTCCATCATGTGCAGCTTGTAGCGGCGGTAGCCAGCCAAGCTCTCGTCGCCACCATCGCCCGACAGCGCGACCGTGACGTGCCGACGCGCCAGCTGGCACACGCGGTACGTCGGCAATGCTGAACTGTCGGCATACGGTTCGTCGTAGAGCCGAGCCAGAGTATCGATGAGATCAAAGTCATCGCTTTCCACCTGGTCGACGAAATGCCGGGTGCGATAGCGCTCGGCCACCATCCGCGCGTAACGCGACTCATCGAATGCCGGATCGGCGAAGGAGATCGAGCAGGTGTTGACAGGCTCGGCCGAAAGGCCCGCCATGGCCGCGACCACAGCGCTGGAGTCGACCCCGCCGGACAGGAACGCGCCGAGCGGTACCTCGGCGATCATCCGCAGCTTGACGCTCTCGCGGATGCGTGACAGCAGTTCAGCCTGCGCGTCTTCGGCACCGATCGACGAATCCCCAGTGAAGCGCGGGTCCCAATACACCCTCGGCGCGGGCAAACCACCCGTCACGTTGCCGCGCTGTAACACCAGCGTCGTCCCAGGCGGCAGCTTCAGCGCAGTTGAGAAGATCGTGCGCGGCTCAGGCACGTACCCGAGCGCAAAGTAGTCCTCCACCGCATGCGGATCGATGCGGCGCTCGAGGGCGCCGTGCGCGATGAGAGACTTGAGCTCAGACCCGAAGATCAGGTGACCGTCGGGCAGCAGCGCGTAGTACATCGGCTTGACACCGAGCCGATCGCGCGCCATGAAAAGCTTCTGACGGTTCTCATCCCAGAGGGCGAATGCGAACATGCCGCGGAAACGCTGAACGCAGCCCTCGCCCCAGGCCTCCCAGCCGTGGACGATGACTTCGGTGTCGCTGCGCGTATGGAAACGGTGGCCGAGCGCTTCGAGTTCCGGGATCAGCGACTGATAGTTGTAGATCTCGCCGTTGAACACGACGACCACCGTGCCGTCTTCGTTGTACAAGGGTTGCTGGCCAGTGGCGAGGTCGATGATCGACAGCCTCCGATGACCGAGTCCGACGCCTGGCGACAGATGCAGGCCGCCTTCGTCTGGACCGCGATGGTGCTGGGCCTCGTTCATCCTGTGGAGAGTGGCGCGATCGATAGGGCGCCGCTCACGCAGATCGATGATGCCAGTGATGCCACACATGGGAGCCTCAGTGTCGGGAGCCTGCAAGCGCGGGCACAGCCACGCCGCGCTCGGCCAGCAGTTGGTCATAGACGGCCGCATAGTCGGCCACCATTCGTTCGAGGCTGAAGCTGCGCTCGCATACCGTGCGGGCCGTCTGCCCGAGCCTGCGCCTTGCCGCCGGCTCATGCAGCAGCGCGAGCAGCGCTTCGCCCAGCGCGCGCGGATCGGCAGGCGGCACCAGAAGGCCGGTCTGGCCGTCGTGGACGAGATCTGGGTTGCCGCCCACGCGCGTGGCGACAACCGGTAGCCCACAGGCCATCGCCTCGAGGATGGTGTTGGAGATGCCCTCGGCCAGCGAAGGCAATGCGAAGATGTCCAGCCCGCGCACGACTGACGGAATGTCGTCGCGAGCGCCGGCAAGCCAGACATAGGGCTCCATGCCGGTCGCTGCGATCACAGCTTCGACCTCCGCACGCTGCGGCCCATCGCCAACGATCGCCAAGCGCAGCCTGGCCCGTCCGCCCGCTGATTTACCGATTGCGTACGCCAGTGCCCGAACCAGGTTGGTCTGGTCTTTGACGGTCTGCAGCCGCCCCACGGTTCCCACTAAGCAGAAGCTGTGATCGTCGAACGGCGAGCCGGAGATGGCCGTACGGCCACCGGCCAACGGCTGGAACCGCTCGATGTCCACTCCGTTGCAGATTCGAGTGAGCCGACGCGCGGGCACGCCCACTGAGCTGCGCAGGTAATTCTCGATGTGCGATGAGAGCGCGATCCAGCGCTGCACCGTGGGCCGAAAAGCGCGCCGCGTCGCGCGATGCTTCCAGTTGCTGCCGTCCGGGTCGGCCGAGTCCCAACCGTGCTCACCGTGCACTCGCCCCGGTATCCCGGCAAGGTAGCGAGGCCAGTTGCACCTCTAGCGCACCGATGTTTCGGGTGTGCACTATCGATGGCGCTAGCGTTCGCAGCGTTTCGCGCCAAAGGCCCGTCTGCCAGAGCCCCTGACCCGGCGGCTTGCGCAGTGCCATGAACTGCACGTCATCGCGTTCGATGCGCCTGCGGAAATCTGTGATCTCCGTGAGCGCAATGACCGCGTGCCGATAGCGGTCGGCGGGCAGGCGATTGATCAGATTGACCACGCCATTCTCCAGCCCGCCGACATCAAACCGATAGACGACATGTGCAATGAGGGGCCTAGGGTCCGAGCGAGTCAATTCACTCCCCAGCCGAGCGTAATGCTGCCCGCAGCGGTGCACCCGCCTCCGTAGCAAAACGTGCAAGCGTTCGGTCCGCGCTGGCATCGTCGTCGGAAGTGACAGCCAGAGTGATCCAGGCCGCACTGTCATCGGCACGGAGCAGCCGGTCTCTGGCAACCAGCAGCTTGGCACGCAGGTCGCTGTGCTCGAAGCGGCGACCTACCCAATACACGCGCCAAACCCGCAATCGCTCGGTGCCTTTGCGCAGAGTCACCGCGTCGAACTGCGTCGTCGCACTGCCAAACGGCGCCTCTGCCCGGCCTTGGGCGATCTGCCGCCAGACGCTTCCGCGCTCGGGCAGCAGGCGGTTGGACGCAGTGATCAGTTGGGCGCCGTGCCGCTGCTCGTCATACCAACCAACCGTTAACTGTGACGGTCGTATCGACGCTCACAAACGCCAGCTGATCGATACGGGTTGGATTCGATAGCGCAGGTCTCCATGCATCGATGGGCGCCGGAACGCTTCGCCATCCCGACACCGTCATGTCCAGTGACCGAAGAGGCGCGCTGGCCACTGAAACGAGCAGCGCATCACGCAGCAAAGGCGTGCCGATGACTAGGGCCAAGGCCAGCGTTGCCACCGGCCAGGACCATGAAGTGGGGCCCAGCGACGGCGGTGCTGGACTCGGCTCTGACGGCACATCGTCCTCCCGCCAACGCGACCCTATGACGAACAACAAGCCGATGACGACCCCAAAGAAGATCCAACCGTAGATCAGATGGTCAACACCTACTGCCAGGACGGTTGCCTGATAGGTGACCGAGCAGCACGATCAGGTACGCGCGCAGCCAGTTGGCGATCAACGGAACGACAATGGACATGGCAACAAATGCGGTGCGTCGCAGCGGACTGCGATACATCGTCCATGCGTAGAGAACGCCTACCAGAACCGAAGCGGTCAGATAGCGAATGCCGCTGCAGGCCTCGACAACCGACCAGTGACCAGTCGGGATTACGAAGTCATTGCCCTCGCGGAACACCGGCACGCCACTCAACCGCAGTGCAGCAATCGTGAAGTCGGCAGTCCAGTCGATCATCTGCGGTACCAGCACGTCGCCGAACGGCACCGCGAACACAAGAAGCGCCAGCGGGAACGCGAGAACGCGCAGCCAGGATCGCCCGAATACCGCAAGCACCAGGGCAGGAAGCATCAGCACCAGCGCCCACTGCGAAGGCGCTGGAGCGCTGGCGAGTTCACCCAAGAGCCAGAGGACCACCGCTCCCGCAAGAAACAGCAGGCCCAGCACTTCCGGGACCACGCACCGGCCGGCGCGAAGAGCGGCGCGCCGGCGCCACGCCGAACCACAAGGCTGCGGGCAGCACGACGAAGCCGTGCGCGAATGTATCGGAAGTTGCCCATGTGGCCACCATCGCTCGCACCGTCGACAGGTAGGCCACGACTGGCAGCGCCAAGGCCGCTACGAATTGAAGGTAGTTCCACAGCGGCGCTGCCTCCGCGCGCACCGGCGTCACTTGATCTGCCAGCAGTCGGACACCCATCCGTATCACCCAGCCGCCACTGGACTGGCGAGCGCCGCGACAGGTCCATGCGGAAGTGCCGTGTCTGGATCACCGAGCAGCAACGAGAACCGCGCCAGACTTAACGACCACTGATAAGCGGCAGAAATGCGCCTTCGAGCCAGCCCACCCATCTGACCACCAACAACAGGATCGAGCACCCGCACGGTGCACGCCGCGAATGTGTCGGCGTCGTCCGCCGATTCGAACTCAACGCCCTTTTGCGCGGCGATGCCAGCCGCAGCGGCAGCAGACACCACCACCGGCCGCGCCATCGCCATCGCCTCAAGCACCTTGTTCTGCACGCCGCGCGCGATGCGCAGCGGCGCCACAACGGCTGCTGCATGCTGCAGATAGGGCCGCACGTCATCGACCTTACCGGTGACCACCACGCGCGGGTCGGCAGCCAGCGCCTGCACCGCGGGCGTGGGGTTCATGCCGACCACGTAGAAGCGCGCGGACGGCGCTCGCTCCGCAATCCGCGGCAACACTTCGCGTGCGAACCAGGTCACCGCGTCGATGTTCGGCCAGTAGTCCATCACGCCGGTGAACGCCAGCGCGTGTGCGTCTTCGGGATAGGGTGATGGGCGCGCAGGATCGGGCGAGAAAAACTCGCTATCGACACCGTTCTCGATGACATGCATCTTCGAGGCGCACTCCGGCGCAAGGCGGTCGAACAGCGCCACCTCGGCGCGTGTCACCAGTACGCCCGCAGCCGCACGCCCAACGGCGGCGCGCTCAAACGCGAGCAGACGACGGCCTTCACGCCGATACACGGCGGACATTGGCCAGCGGTGTTCGCTGGCATACGAGGCCCACTTGGCGGAGTCGACGTCGACGAGGTCAATAACGGTCTGTAGCGCCACAAAGTCGCGAAGGTACTGCGCCATCGGCGAGGAGAACGCGACTGCCTTGCGAATCGCCCGCATCCGCACCGTTTGCTCCACCCACCGCGCAAGCCGCACGCTACGGTAGTAAGGCAGCGTGAGCGCCTCACCGGTCAGCAGGCCGAGCGCTGAGCGCAGCCGGGCGATGCGAGGGTCAAGCGGCACCGCGCAGACTTCGGCGCACCAGTCGCGTAGCCCGTTGACATAGGCCGCATCTTCGGCGCTGTCGACGAAGCAACCGAGGAACACCGAATGCCGCTCCGCCAGATGCCGAAGTAGATTGAACGATCGAATCTTGTCGCCCTTGTTGGGCGGATAGGGAATCCGATGGACTAGGTACAGTAGCGGCTCCATCTGACTCACCCCAAGCTGCGCACCAGCATCGGCCCGATCGCATTGACCAATGGTCGCGGCAGCCTCTGCCAAGTGGCGATCATCGCGCGGTACTTCGGGTTAGCCGGATTGTTTTGCGGCACGTGGTCGCACTTGAACAGCTGGTACTCATAGTGAAGCGACGTGGGCACGAAACCCCAATTCTTCTTGAAGTCGAACGAGCCGGTGCCCTTCTTGGAGCGGCCGTAGTCGAACACCTTGAGACCGCGCTCGCAGCCGCGGCGCATCAACTCCCAGTACTTGAAGTCGTTGGCGGCGAGATCGCGGGCTTCAGTGAGATCGCCGGCGTAGTAGGGCAGCACCTCGTCGCGCCAATAGAAGCTCATCACGCCCGACACCGGCTTACCCTGCGGGCTGAGAACGGTCAGCACCTCGCAGTCGCTGCCGAAGACGCGCCGCAGTGCCTCGAAGTACCGAATGGCGTGCGGCGGCGTGCCGTGGCGGTGCTGGTTGTCGGCGTATAGCGCGAAGAAGCGCTCGACCCCACCGTCGACCTCGGCCACGAGGCCACGCTGGATGCTCTTGCGCACCATCGCCCGCTGCTTGCGCGGGATGGCCAGCATGTTGGCTTCCACGTCGGGCAGGATCTCGTGGCGGAAGGTGACGTACAGGTCCTGCGCCGGCCAGTCGGATTCGCGCGGCAGGCGGTTGCGCAACTCCAAATGGGTGACGCCGAGGTCGCACGCGACATCGACAGCGGCCGCATGCAGAGCGGCGACTGCAGCGCCGTCATCGGCCGCGGCGCCGCCGTATACGGCAAATGGAAGCGAGACCAGCGAATGGCCAAACAGCCGGCTCTTTACTTGCGCCAGCGGCAGCACGCCGCAAAGCGCGCCGCTGCGCTCTGCTACCAGGTAGTGAGTGCGATGGCGGAACACCTCTTCGAGGATCTCGCGCCAACCCAGTCGATGGAAGAACGTGGCCTCGGAACAGGTCCGGACATAGCTCTCCCAGGCGTCGGCATCTCCGTCGCGGAAAGGTCGAGCACTGACCGGTGCGGCGGTCATCGGTTGCGACCCTTTCGCCTCAAGCGGCCAGCGCAGTGGTCGGCACCAGCGTCGCGCCAGCGACTGGCACAGCCGGCTGCCCAAGCGAAGAGGCGAATGCGACGTCGACCCGCTCCCAGCGGAAGTCGCGCAGCAGCTGCGCCAGTCGCGCCTCGGTGCGGTGCAGGTTGACGTAGTGGCGGAAGCGCGTCTTGAAGCCCACGCCCGGCACGCGCGGCTGGCCCGGATCGATCTCCCACGGGTGGAAGTAGAAGATCGCCGGCTGGCCATCGACGCGGTTGACGCGGCGGATCATCCACTCCGACAGGCGGTACGGGAAGAAGCGGAAATAGCCGCCGCCGCCGGTCGGCACGTTGTTGCCGAACAGGCGCGTGGTCGTGACCGGGATCTCGACCAGCTCGGGCCTCGGCCGGTAGGGAAAGCGCGGTGCATCCGGCATGCCGTAGTGATCGTGGCGCACCGGGTAGACGCTGGAGCTGTAGCGATAGCCGGCCTCGACCAGCGCATCGAAGGCCCACAGGTTGGCGTGGCCGATCGAGAAGCTCGGCGCGCGATAGCCATGCACCGGCACGCCGCCGATGTCTTCCAGCAGCTTCTTCGCGCTCGTGATGTCCTCGACGAACTCGGCGCGCGACATCTCGCTGGCCCGCAGGTGGCCGTAGCCATGGCTCGCCAACTCGTGGCCAGCGGCGACGATGGCTCGGACCACTTGCGGGTAGCGCTCGGCGATCCAGCCCAGCGTGAAAAACGTGCCGCGGGCGCCGTGGCGGGCAAACAGATCGAGCAGGCGATCGACGTTGCGCTCGACGCGGCAATCGCGCGCACTCCAACTGGCGCGTTCGATATGCGGCGCAAACGCAGAGACCTGGAAGTAGTCCTCGACGTCGCAGGTCAGCGCGTTGGCGATCCGGCTCACTGGACTACCTTCGCGCTGCGCGCTCAGGGATTCGCCCTTGGGGCGGCCCGGCGGGCTCATGCAGCCACCTTCTGCGCACGAGCCGCGAGCCACTGTGCGAGGTCGGCAGCGATGCGCGGCGCGGCGCGGCCGTCCCAGTACTCCGGCTGCCGGCCGCGCTTGCCGCCGTTGGCCAGGATGTCCGTCACGAGACCCAGCACCTGCGTGCGGTCACGTCGCACCAGCGTGTTGGTGCCCTGCGCGACGGTGATCGGTCGCTCGGTGTTGTCGCGCATCGTCAGGCAAGGCACGCCGAGCGCGGTGGTTTCTTCCTGCACGCCGCCGGAATCTGTCAGCACCAGCCTGGCGGCTCGCATCAGGCCGACCATCTGCAGATAGCCTTGCGGCCCCATCAGCGCGATGCGCGCGCCCTCGATCCGGCTGCGCAGTCCAAAGCGGTCGATGTTGGCGCGCGTGCGCGGGTGAATAGGCCAGACGAGCGGCAACTTCTCGCTGGTCGCGATCACGATGTCCAGCACCTCGCTCAGCGCTTCGGGACTGTCGACGTTCGACGGACGGTGCAGGGTGACGATGCCGAAGTCGCCCGCTACCAGCGACTCATCCACGCCCTCGGCGCGTAACGTTTCGGCCGGTGCGACTGCCTTCGGCAGCGCGGCATGCAGCGAGTCGATCATCAGGTTGCCGACGAAGCGCACCTGGTCACCCACGATGCCCTCACGAGCGAGGTTGTCGTGTGCGGCCCGCTCGGTCGTGTAGAGCAACGACGACACCGCGTCCGTCAGTACTCGATTGATCTCTTCCGGCATCTCGCGGTCGTAGCTGCGCAACCCCGCCTCGACATGGACGACCGGAACGCCTTTCTTCACTGCCACCAGGCCGACCGCGATCGTCGAGTTGACGTCGCCGACCACCACCACGCAGGAAGGCGCGTACTGGTCGATCACCGGCTCGATGCGCTTCATCACCTCGGCGGTCTGCACCGCGTGCGTGCCAGAGCCCACGCCCAGGTTGACGTCGGGTGCCGGCAGGTCCAGGTCGACGAACAGTCGATCGTTGAGTGCCGGGTCGTAGTGCTGACCGGTGTGGACAAGCACCGCTGGCGGCATGAGAGGCTCGGCAGCGAACGCCCGCAGCAGCGGCGCCATCTTCATGTAGTTCGGGCGGGCACCGACGATGCAAAGCACCGAGCCGGGTTTGCGCGGCATCGCGTCCATTGTCATCCGCCCTTGGCTTGGCGACCGGACCGGCCACGGCGCTCCGGCAGCGGGCCTGACTGCGCACGCACGAGTTCGAGCATCGTGTTCATCAGCTTCTCGAGCCGGTCCAGTCGCGCCGTGATCGCCGAGGTGGCGAACGGCCGGATCACGTTGTCCGACTTGGGACCTTCGTCGTACCCGACGAGGGTCGGTGCAGGCACCGTCGCAGCACTGACCACGCCGCCCATCTCCTCGCGGATTTCGCCACCGACCTGCTCGACATCCGTTGCGGTCAACGCGTGCTTTTCGGCGAGGAACGCGGACAGCAGCAGTCGGTTGCACAGCTGATTGATCCGTCGCGGAATGCCGCCGGTTTCGATGTGAATGGCCTCGAAGGCAGAGGCGTCGAAGCTCGGATCGTCCTTCCAGTCGACATGCTGGAGCCGGTGCTCGACGTAGCCGCGCGTCTCGGCCGCATCCATCGGCCCGAGGTGATAGCTGGCGATGATCCGTTGCCGCAGCTGCTGCATGTCGGGCGCGCGCAGCAGATCACGCAGTTCGGGCTGACCGACCAGGAAGCTCTGCAGCAGCGCATGGTCGCCGAGCTGGAAGTTCGACAGCATGCGCAGCTCTTCCATGGCGCGCGGTGCGAGGTTCTGCGCCTCGTCCACCACCAGCAGCGCGCGCTTGGAGTCGACCGTCAGGCTGGCGAGGAAAGCTTCCAGTGTGGAGAGCAGTTGCGCCTTGTCGAGCCCCTTGACCGGCAGCCCGAACGCGACCGCGACCGAGCGCACGAGGTCATCGGCTTCCAGTTGCGTGCTGACCAGCTGGGCCGCCACGACCTTGCGCGGATCGAGTTCCTGCATCAACGCGCGCAGCACGGTCGTCTTGCCCGCGCCGATGTCGCCGGTGATGACGATGAATCCCTCGCCCTGATAGACGCCGTACTTCAGGAACGAGTGCGCGCTGTTGTGACCCTTGCTGGCATAGAAGAACGCCGGGTCCGGGTTGAGCTGGAAGGGCTTGCCGCTCAGGCCGTAGAAGGATTCGTACATGGCTGCTGCTTCTAGAAGCGGTGGCCGAGACCCGCGAAGAAGGCGGTCTCGCTCGAATCGAAAATGACGTCGGAGTCGAAGATCTGATAGCGGGCGCCGACAAACCCGGTGGTCCGCGGCGCGAGCTGCCGGTCGTACTGGATGCGGAACGTCTGCTGCCGCGACTCGGCGGTGGTCGTTGGTGGTATCGACGTGGCCGACCTGGTCGCATTGCCCTCGTCTTGCGTCAAGATGACAGCGCTCACGAGCGCCGAGGAGATCATGCTTGTGCGCAGGCTGTATGCAAGCGATGCGCCGTACTGCCTGAAGATGGCTGCTCGCACCGTGGTCACGACACCGAATAGCGTCGCCGGCGGGAGTCTCGTCGCGCTGATAGAAAGCCGGACAGTGCAATGGTGCTGCGGATGCCAATAAAGGTCATGGTGCCGTTCACGCGACGTCCGCACTTCGACCTGGCCCGAGAACAGGTTGATCGGCCCCTGGAACGAGCGCGGCAAACCTCGCTTCAAGAGGAAGTCTTCCACGGCACGAGCGCGCTCGATCGGATCGACGATACGGGTCCGAAGCGCCGCATCGAGCAGAGCCGACAGGTCGCCGGTCGCAGGCAGGGTCAGCATAGGCGTCATCGAACGTTGTGAGGTCACGCGAACTGCGCCAGTCCCAGGCCACGAACGGCGAGCGATGCGTAAAAGTTCAGGTTCCAGGCATCTCCGAACGAACGGTCCTCCCAAAAGCCTTCCAGCCGCGTCCGCTCGGAAGGACGCCACGACAGCTCGGCGCCCTAGAAGGACTGCGCCGAGTCGTCGATGAACAAGTCGCTCTTTTCGTAGCCGCCCCGCAGGCCGAGTTCCAACTGACTGTTGAATACATAACCCATCCGCAGGCGGGCGAGGCTGTACCAGACGGTGCTGTCGGACGCGAGCTCGACGCGATCATCGCGCCTGCGCTCCGCCTCGAGTGCCCAGCCAAAAGGTCGCGGCGTACGAGAAAATCGAAAGAAGTGGCGCGCGCGAGTACTCGGTCGGCGTCGCTTCCTCACCGCGGCGGACGTCGGTCCAGGAGTTGTCCGAGCGCACCAGCAGTCGAAGATCGTTCGGAAACGTCCGGTCGATGTAGGCACTGAGCCGCGCCGTCAGATCGGTCTGTCGATTGAAACTCGACGGACCGTCCTGCCGCGGTCCGAGCGGATTCTCAACGGAGCGAGTCGCGCTGAGCGAGGCATCGATGAAGACCCACTTCTCGACCGCTTCGAGGGTCGCCGAAATCGTGCCCACCGGGTCGAAGCTGCTGCTTTGCGTCCCCTCGACATAGGTCACTGCACTCAGGGCGGCAGCGCCCGAGACCTTCAAGCGCCGTCCTTCGCCGCGCAGCACGATGGTCGGCGTCAGCGAGATGATCACGTCGCTTTCGCGCGTGTTGCTGGTATCGAAGTTCGAATTGTTCGTGGCAGTGACATCGCCAACAATTCCCGTCTCGACAAACCACGCTGCAGCAATGGCAGATGGCGCAAGCAGTGCAAGCGCGACCGTAACCGCGGCTCGCGCTCAGCAAAGCAGGCCAATCCGACGTGAACCTGACAGCGACTTGTGCTGACCGGCGTACCGACATTCAGGCCCCGTACTCGCCGTACTGGCCGTAGTAGCCGCCCCCCGACTGCGAGGCATCGATCTTATTGAGGATGGTCATCACCACCGGGCAGCTTTCAATCATTCCCAGCGCGGTCGTCACGGTGCTCTGCGTGGTGCGATCGGCTTCCACCACCATGAGAACCTGCCCGACCTGCGTCGCAAGCGCGCGCGACTCGGTGGACAGGAGCAGCGGCGGCGCATCGAACACCAAAATCCGGTCGGGATAGCGGTTCGCCATCTCATCGAGCAAACGGCTCATGCCGGTGCTCGCCAGTAGCTCGGTGGCGCGCGAATGCGGCGTGCCGGCAGGCAGGATCGACAGCCGCTCGACGTTGGTCCGCAGCAGCACGTCGGCGAACTCGAGTTCCGGCTGCGTCAGCAGGTCGAGCAGGCCCGGCGACGAGGGTAGGCCGAGCCGATCCAGCACCGCCGGCCGCGCCACGTCGGCATCGACCAGCAGGACCGTGCTGTCGACTTCCATCGCGATCGACAGCGCCAGGTTGATCGACGTGAACGTCTTTCCTTCGCCTGGCAGCGAACTGGTGATCATGATCAGGTTGGCGCGCCGGATGGGCGCTGCCGACTTGCCGTGCGCGTTGTTCAACACCGGGCGCTTGAGCACGCGGAATTCGTCCGCCAGCTGGCTGCGCGGCGAGTCGGGCGTCACATAGCCCTGGGCGGCCAGCCGCGCGAGGTCGAGCACCACCTCTCTCGAGCGGCGCACCGGCGATTCGCCGAGGAACGGGCTGCGTGCGTCCACCGCGACTGCGCGCGGCACGATGGACTGAGGTAGCCCACCAGCGACCACCGCGTCGAGCGTCGCGGCTCCGTTGGTGGCCGCAGCTGAACGTGCGCTCTCGCGCCCAGTCACGGGCGCTTCAACCGCAGGTACCTCGATCCCGGCCCGGCGCAGTTCGTCCAGACGCCGCGCTGCCTTCTCGATCAGGCTCAAGGCAGGCTCCTCATCCGCGGGCCGCCAGCGCGAGCCAGACCAGCCACATGCCATAGACCGCAATCAGCCCGGCGATCGACCCGGCGAACCCCGCCATCGACAGGCGTTGGCGCTTGACCATCACCGGGCTCGGTCGCAGCGAAAGACTGCCCAGCACCGGGCGCTGGCCGATCTCCCGCAGCGTGCGCGTGCTGTGGAAGGTTGGCATCAGCTGTGCGGCGACAAAGGCCGCCGCCGCTCCGGCGCCGATGGCCACCAGCAGCAGCAACGGCACCATCACCATCCGATTGGGGAAGACCGGCTTGTCGCTCACGCGCGGCGGATCGATGATGCGGAACTCGGCGAGACCCGCAGATTCGTCGACTTCGCCTGTCAGCGTCGCAGCTTCGCGCCGCGACACCATCTGCTGGTAACTCTGGCGCACCACTTCATAGTCGCGGTTCAGTTGCGCCAGTTCCGCTTCCACCTGCGGCACCCGGTTGGCCGATGCACGCAGGACATCGAGGCGCGACTGCAATTCGGCCACCCGCGCCTGCAGCGCAGCGACGTTGGCCTCGGCCTCCGTCAGCGAGATCTTGATCTGCTGGAACACCGGGTTGGTGGCGGCCGATAGGCGCGCAGGTCCCTTCGCCGCCGCGGCCTTCCGGCGCGCTTCTGCGTCCTGCCGCTTCTGCTCCTCTAGTGAGGCGATCATGCGGCGCGTCTGCGCCACGTCCGGGTGCTCGTCGGTGTAGCGGCGAAGCAGTTCGTCGAGCAGGCGCTTCTGCACGTCGATGCGGGCATCCAGTTCCGGCGAGCCCGACGCAACCGGCCCTGAACTGGCCATGTCCGGTAGGAGGATCGGCTCCTCGCCCGCGAGTTCACGCTTCAACGCGTCGCGCGACTGTTCGGCGATGCGCAGTTCCATGCGCGCCTTGCCAAGTTCCTCCGCGGCCGCGCCGGTCCGACTGACGTAATCCTGCCCACCGGCCGCACCAGTGCTGGTTGTCATCGACAGGTTGCGCAGGCGGAAGTCCTTCAGTCGGTTCTCGGCTTCCTGCAGGCGCTTCTCGTACGCAGCGATTTGCTCATCGATGAACTTGCGTGTGGTTTCCGTGTCGCGGCGCTTGTTGCCAAGGCCTGACTCGACGAACATCGATACGAGCGCCTGCACCACCCGCTGCGCATGCGCGCGATCCATGTCGCGGAAGCTGACGTTGTAGACGTTGTCGCGACCAGTCGTCGTGAACCGCAGTTCCTTCATGATCTGGTCGACCAGCTTGTCCTTGTCTATCTGGGTCGCGGCGCCCGCATCGAAGTCGGTCTTGCTGACCAGCTTCTCGACATTGGGTCGCGTAATCAGCGTGCGGGCCAGCATGCCGACCTGCTGGTCGATGTCCGGCTGTATGGTCAGGCCCGACAACAGCGGCTTGAGCAGCGACGACGTATCGACGTAGACGCGCGCCGTAGCCTCGAAGCGATCAGGAATCTTGGCCAGCACGACCGCGCCGATGATGGCCGCGACCCACGCCACGGCGACGCCGATCCAGCGCCGCTGCCACATGCCGCGCAGGATATCCAGCACCTGCCGGATGATCTCTTCCATCGCGATGCTCCGCGGGCCGCAGTGAAATCTAGAACCAGCTCTGCGGAATGATCAGCACGTCGCCCGGCTTCACATCCACATTGGCCGCGATGTTGCCGCGCTTGACCAGATCGCGCAGGCGCACGCTGTACTGCTTGCCACCCTCGGCGCCCCGCACCAGCACGGCCGCGTTGCCATCGGCAAAGTCGGTCAGCCCACCGACCAGCACCATGACATCCAGCACCGTCATGTTCTGCCGATAAGGCACCGACTGCGGGCGTTGCGCCTCGCCGATCACGCGGATCTGCTCGCTGTACGGCCCCTGGAAGCCGGTCACCATGACTGTCACCACCGGATCGCGGATGAACTTCGACAGCGCCTTCTCGATGTCGCGCGCCAGATCGGTCGGATTGCGGCCCTGGGCCTGGATGTCCTCGACCAGCGGCACCGAAATGCGCCCGTCGGGGCGCACCGGGCCTGCCATCGACAGCTCCGGGATTGCGCCAAACGATCACGCTCACCGTGTCGAGCGGTCCGATCAGGTAGCGGTACTGCGGCGTCGCGGCCGACGTGGGCGCCGGCGGCAAAGTCGTGCCGCATCCGGCCAGCAGTGCCACAGCCCACGCCACCAGCCCCAGAGCCAGCGCCCGCGCGCCGGACCCACCGAAAAGTCGGAACGTCATGAATCCCTCCATCGACCGAAAGCGCCAGGGCGGCGTGGCATCGCACGCCAGAGAAGAAAGCACCGTATCACGCATTCACGCGATTCTAGGTGACGACTCGTCGGTCGTGCACCACCTCCGATCCGGCAAACAACACCGGCCAGCCACCGCCTACGCCACTTGACAGCGCGGCGCAAGGCTCCGCCCGAAGCCCCGTAGCCATCGGAGCGGAGCGACGGATGATAGGAGCAGTCGGTGCCGCCAGTCACAACACATCAGCAGTGCGGCTTGACCCGCAGGCGAGCGCCCACCTACATTACTGACCGATAAGTCAGTAAGCAGCCTCTCCGACATGTCCGTACTGGAGTCAACGACGTCCGCGCCCCGCTGGGAACGCCGCAAGGCGGAGCGCCCGGCCGAGCTGCTTGCCGCCGCGCTCGACCTGTTCGTGGAGAAGGGCTACGCCGGCACGCGCCTGGAAGACGTCGCTGCGCGCGCCAATGTCTCCAAGGGCACGCTCTACCTGTACTTCGCCAACAAGCAGGACCTGTTCAAGGCCGTGGTGCGCGAAAACGTCGTCACGCTGATCCAGGCCAGCGCAGCCCGAGCAGATGCGTTTGAAGGCAGCAGCGAGGGACTGCTGCGGGCGCTGGTCGACAGCTGGTGGCAGCAGTTCGGCAGCACGCGCGCCGGCGGCATCAGCAAGCTGATGGTGGCCGAGAGCAGCAACTTTCCCGAGATCGCCCAGTTCTTCGTCGAAGAAGTGATCGATCCCTGGCACGCGCTGCTGGCGCAGGCCATCGACCGCGGGATCGCCGGCGGCGAGTTCCGTGCCGTCAACACGGCCTTGCACGTGCGCGTGATCGCCGCCGCATTGGTGATGCTGTCGCTGTGGAAGCACTCGTTCGGGCCGTGCAGCGCCCAGCCGCTCGATCCCAAGCGCTACCTGGCCACGCTCCTCGATGTGCATCTGACCGCACTGCGATCGGACGCGCCGCGCGACCCGTGGAGTGCACCGCCATCACAAAAGCGACGGACTGCGAAAAACGCAGCGTGAAACGCGCGGGCCCGAGGCAACGCGTTGCTAGACTTTCGCGCCATTGCCGCCGTGGGTCCGTAAGCGCATGAGAAAGCGCGCACGAGGATCGACGCAGCACTCCGACCGCACAGGAAGTCCGCCATGAATGCCGCCGTCGTCTCGCCCGATCTCGCTCTCGAGCAGGCGCGCTTCAACATGATCGAGCAGCAGATCCGCCCGTGGGACGTGCTCGACCAGTCGGTACTCGATCTGCTGTCGGTGGTCCGCCGGGAGGAGTTCGTGCCGCCGCAGCTGCGCGCGCTCGCCTTCGTCGACATGGAGATCCCGCTCAGGATCGACGGCGCCGACACCGGCGAGAAGATGTTCTCGCCCAAGATGGAAGCGCGCTTCCTGCAGGAGCTCGGGGTCAAGGCGCACGAGCACGTGCTCGAAGTGGGCAGCGGCTCCGGCTACATGGCGGCACTGCTGGCGCACAAGGCGCAGCAGGTCGTCACGGTCGAGATCGACGAACGGCTCCAGCGCTTCGCCACGGCCAACCTGGCGCGCACCGGCGTCGGCAGCGTGCGCGTCGAACTGGGGGACGGGTCGCGTGGCTGGGCGGCGCGCGCGCCGTACGACGTCATCATGATCTCGGGCTCGCTGCCGGCGCTGCCCGACGGCCTGCTGGCGCAGTTGAAGATCGGCGGCCGCCTCGGGGTCATCGTCGGCAGCGGGCCGGTGATGAGCGCGCAAGTCATCACGCGCGTGTCCGAGCAGGGCTTCGACACGCTGCGCCTGTTCGAAACCGACGTAAAGCCGCTGCGCAACGCCTGGCAGCCATCGTCGTTCCGCTTCTGACCGCATGAAAAGCGTCAGCGTCCAGGAGCTTGCGCACTGGCTGGCCGACGCCCAGCGGCCGCGGCCGCTGCTGCTCGACGTGCGCGAGCCCTGGGAACAGCAGATCTGCCAGATTTACGGCAGCGAACTGGTGCCGATGCGCGCCCTTCCCGCCCGCGTCGACGAGTTCGACCGGGACCAGCCCGTGGTCTGCATCTGTCACCATGGGGGACGCAGTGCGCACGTCGCGATGTTCCTCGCCCGGCAGGGATTCGCCGATGTCTACAACCTGACTGGCGGCGTCGATGCCTGGGCGCGCCAGGTCGACGTGCAGATGCCAACCTATTGACCCCCTCGGCCGGATTGAACCGGAACACCCCACTCGATCGCGATCGCAGGCCGCGCTCCGCCCGGCCGAGCGAGAACCTTTCGTCGGGCTCGGCGTACCTGCACCTGCCGGCCCCGCCCCCTCGGAGATGACGATGACGTTGCCAACCTCGGCGAGCCCGAAAACGATCCAAGCGAGTCCGCTGCGCCAGTCACTGCTTGCCGGCGCCGTCGCGCTGGCGTTCGCGCTGCCCCTGGCTGTGCACGGACAGCAGCCGCCGCCAAAGCTGGACGACCCGGCGGCCGGGCTGCGCGCCGCGGAAAAGTCGGCCAAGCGCAATGACATGACCACCCTGTACCGAGACGCCCTGGCCAACGATTCGCAGTTCGCCGCGGCGCGCTTCCAGTACCAGGCCACGCTCGAGCGGGAGCCGCAGGCACGCGCGGGACTGCTGCCCAACGTGGCGCTCACCGCGGACGCCTTCCAGCGCCGCTACGACTCCTTCGACCCCGACTTCGGCAATACCTTCAGCGACATGCGCGGCGGTCTGTCCCTGTCGGTGCCGGTGTATCGCCCGCAGAACTGGGAGGCACTGGAACAGGCCAAGCTTGTCGTCGTGCAGGGCGAAAGCGTGCTGCAGCAGGCACGCCAGGAACTGCTGCTGCGCCTGGCCAATGCCTACTTCAACGTGCTGGGGGCCCGCGACCAGGTGATCGCGCTCGAAGTCTCCAAGGAGGCGACGCTGCAGCAGCTGGCACAGGCCAAGCGCGAGTTCGAGGTCGGCACCAAGACGATCATCGACACCAACGAGGCGCAGGCGCGCTACGACCAGATCGTCGCGCAGTTGCAGGTGGCGGTCGGCACGCTGCTGATCCGGCGCAACGAACTGGCCGCCATCGTCGGCCGGGACCCCGAACTGCTGGCCGCACTGGATGACAACCCGAAGCTCTCCCTGCCCCAGCCCAACGACATCAACACCTGGGTCAAGTCGGCGGAGGATGCCAACTTCGGCGTGCGCATCGCCCGCGCCAGCAACGAGATCGCCACGCGCGAGATCCAGCGCGCCAAGGACGGCCACAAGCCCACCGTCGACCTGGTGGCCAACTACAACGCGAGCAAGTTCAACGGGACGCAGACCTCGGACAACAACTTCCGCGCCAACAGCGGCAACGTCGGCCTGCAGTTCACCTTGCCGCTGTACTCCGGCGGCATCACGCAGAGCCGGGTGCGCGAGGCGCTGTCGCTGCAGGAGCGGGCCGCGGCGGATCTCGAGACCGCACGGCGCACCGCAGCCAATGCCGCGCGCTCGTCGCTCACCGGCGTGAACTTCGGCCTGACCCAGGTGCAGGCGCTCGAATCGGCCGAACGCTCGGCGCGCACGCAGCTGGAGTCGACCCGGCTCGGCTACCAGGTCGGGGTCCGGATCCAGCTCGATGTGCTCAACGCCACCACGCAGCTCGTGGCCACCCAACGCGACCTGAAGCGCGCGCGCTACGACTTCCTGCTCAGCGGGCTGAACCTCAAGGCCTCCGCCGGCGCGCTGACCGAGGACGACCTGCGCGCGGTCAACGCCCTGCTGACGCAGTAAGCAGCCCCAGCAGCGCCGCCACCGTGCGCGCGGTAGCGCCGCGGTGCGCCTGCGCGAAGGCGATCGCGGCCGCCTGCATCGGTGCGCGTCGCGCCATGTCGCGGCCGATCTGCTCGAGGGCGTCGATCGCGGCCGGTGCATCCGGCACCTGCACCGCCGCGCCCGCCGCCAGCGCATCGCGCGCGACCTGCTCGAAGTTGAACGTGCTCGGGCCGAGCACCACCGGCACACCGACCGCGCAGCCCTCGATCAGGTTCTGCGCGCCGAACGGCAACAGGCTGCCGCCGATCAGCGCGACGTCGCAGGCGGCGTAGTACAGCGCCATCTCGCCCATCGTGTCGCCCAGCAGCACGGTCCCCGGGGCCGGCTGCGGCGGCCAGCCGGCCGAGCGCCGCGCCACGCGCAGGCCCTGCGCCTCGATCAGCCGGGCCACCTCATCAAACCGCTGCGGGTGACGCGGCACGATGCACAGCATGGCCGACTCCGGCCGGCCGCGGGCAGCGAACGCCGCCAGGATCTGCGCTTCCTCGCCTTCGCGCGTGCTGGCGCACAGCCATACCGGCCGATCGCCCCAGCCAGCACGCAGCGCCCGGCCGCGCTCGACCAGCGTCGGATCGGGCGTGAGGTCGAACTTCAGGTTGCCGACGATCTCGAGCGGCCCGTCGTACAGGGTGCGCAGCCGCTCGGCATCGCCGGCGGCCTGGGCCAGTACCCGGTCGAAGCCGCGCGCCGCCTCGCGCATCAGGCTCGGAAAGCGCAGCGCGCGTGCCAGCGACTTCTCCGACAGCCGCGCATTGACCAGCGCCACCGGCACGCCGGCCGCGCGCGTCGCGGCGAGCAGGTTGGGCCAGACCTCGGTCTCCATCACCACGCCCAGCGCCGGCCGCGTCTCGCGCAGGAAGCGGCGCAGTGCCAGCGGGAGTTCGTAGGGCAGGTAGCGCTGCACGAGCCGCCCCGGCCACTGCGCCGCCAGCGACTCGCCCACGGCGCGTCCGGTCGGCGTCATGTGCGTCAGCACGAACTGCAGCTCAGGCCGCGCGGCGGCCAGCGCTGCAATGAGCGGCTGCGCCGCCCGCGTCTCGCCGACCGACACGGCGTGCACCCACACCACCGGCCCCGCCCCGATCGGCCGCGCCCCCGCCCCGAGGAACCGCTCCGACCAGTGCTGCCGGTACTCGCGCTGCCGCAGGCTGCGCCACAGCAGGTAGACGGCGACCAGCGGCGCCGCTGCGATCCACGCCAGCGTGTAGAGGCGCCGCGCCGCCGTCATGGCCCCGTCGGACGCATCACCCGCTGCGCCGCGTCGAACACGTCCTGCGCCGCCGGCGATTGATCCACGCCCCCCAGGCTGGCGCACGGCGCATCGCCCACCACGCCGACCAGCGCCGGGTCGTAGTCGCAGTAGATGGCCACGGTCGGCACGCCGACCGCCGCCGCCAGGTGCGAAAGCCCCGTGTCCAGGCCCACCACCACGCGCGCGCCGGCGAGCACGGCGGCGGCGACATCGAGCGTCACGCGCGGCAGGCGGCGCGCATCGCGCATGCCGGCCAGCCGCTGCTGGGTCGCCTCGCCCTCCTCCGCCGAGCCCCAGAACAGCAGCGAGCGCAGTCCCTGGCCCGCCAACCAGGCTTCGACCTCGCGCCAGCGCTCATCGGGCCACAGCTTGGTGGCCCGGCTCGCGTTGGTCAGCAGGACGGCATACGGTGTGCCGGTCGGCACCAAGCCGGGCGGCAAACGAGGCACCTTCAGGTCGAAGCGCGGTGGCTGGGTCAGCGCGTAGCCAAAGGCGGCCGCGCCCAGGCGACGATTGCGCTCGATCGCGTGCAGGCCGGCCGGCACGCTGACCCGGTCATCGTAGAAACGCGCCGCGATCGATTCGCGCGCCGAGTCCGCGTCGGGACCGGTCCGCGGGCCGGTCGCCCAGCGCGTGATCCACGCACTCTTGAGCAGGCCCTGGCAGTCGATGATGCGGTCGTAGGCCACGTTGTTCAGCTGGTGGCGCACGGCGCAGATCTCGTCCCAGGTCGCAGGCGCCAGCAGGCGCTTGCGCCAGCGCCGCAGCGCGACCGGAATGACGCGGGTGATCGAGGGATGCAGGCGCGGGATCGCCGCGAACCCTTCTTCCACCACCCACTCGATGCGCGCGTGCGGCACCTGCGCCGTCAGGTCCGACACCAGCGGCAGCGCGTGCACGATGTCGCCCATCGACGAGGTCTTGACGATCAGGATGCGCGGGCCGCTCATGGAGTGACGGAATTCTAGGCGCCGGCAACCGTCGCGCCGAACGCAGGCTCGCCCCGATGGACGCCGGACCGGCGATATGCGGGCCGCGTTATGCGACCCGACTGCGCGAACCCGCCGCGGCCGAGCGCGACAGCGTCAGAACGGCAGCGTGGCGTCCGGCTTCACCGCCAGCAGCGCACGCCGGAAGTCGGCCTGGATGCGCGCCAGCGCGGCATCGTTGTCGGCCTCGAAGCGCAGCACCACGATCGGCGTGGTGTTCGATGGCCGCGCCAGGCCGAAGCCGTCGGCGTACTCCACGCGCACGCCGTCGATCGTGATCACCTCGCGCGCATCGGTGAACCTCGCCTCGCGCTGCAGGCGCTCGACCAGCCTGAAGTTCTCGCCCTCGGCGGTCTTCAACTGCAGTTCCGGCGTGCTGGCGGCATTGGGCAGCGCGTTGAGCACGGCCGACGGATCGCGCTCGCGGCTGAGCAGCTCCAGCAGCCGCGCGCCGGCGTACATGCCATCGTCGAAGCCATACCAGCGGTGCTTGAAGAAGATGTGGCCGCTCATCTCGCCCGCCAGCGGCGCGCCGGTTTCCTTGAGCTTGGCCTTGATCAGCGAGTGCCCGGTGCGCCACATCGTCGGCTTGCCGCCGTGGGCGCGGATCTGTGCCGCCACGTGGCGCGAGCACTTGACGTCGAAGATGATCTCCGCGCCCGGCACATCGGCCAGCACCCCGCGCGCGAACAGCATCAGCTGGCGGTCCGGGATAGATGATCTGGCCATCCTTGGTCACCACGCCGAGACGATCGCCGTCGCCGTCGAACGCCAGCCCGATCTCGGCGTCGGTCTCGCGCAGGCAGCGGATCAGGTCCTGCAGGTTCTCCGGGTGCGCGGGATCGGGGTGATGGTTGGGGAAGGTGCCATCGACTTCGCAGAACAGTTCCACCACCTCGCACCCGAGCGCGCGATACAGGCGCGGCGCGAACGCGCCCGCCACGCCGTTGCCGCAGTCGATCGCGATCTTCATTGGCCGCGCCAGCTTGACGTCACCGACGATGCGCGCAATGTAGGCGTCCGTCACATCGGCCGTGCGCAGCGCGCCAGGCGACGTCGCGCGCACCAGGTCGCCCTCGACGATGCGCTGGCGCAGCTTCTGGATCGACTCGCCGTGCAGCGTGTTGCCGGCGAGCACCATCTTCAGGCCGTTGTAGTCGGGCGGGTTGTGGCTGCCGGTGATCTCCACGCCCGACTGCGTGCCGAGATGGAAAGTCGAGAAGTACAGCATCGGCGTGGCCACCATGCCGATGTCGACCACGCCGATGCCGGCCGAGCGGATGCCCTCGATCAGCGCATCGCGCAGCTTGGGGCCGGAGAGCCGGCCGTCGCGCCCGATGGCGATCTCCGTCACCCCATGCGCCGCGCCTTCCGAACCGAGCGCGGCACCGACGGCGCGCACCGCCTCGACCGTGAGTGTGCGGTCGACGATGCCGCGGATGTCGTAGGCCTTGAAGATGCCGGGGTCGAGCGCGTGGGTGGCGGTCATTGGGAGCGATGCAACAGGTTGGACGGATGAGGCACGGGCAGCGCAAACACACACCGCGCGAGTGGCAAAATCCAGTCTAGCAGCGGCTCTTGCAGCGCCCCGCCACCGGCCTGCCCCTGATTCGACCTGCGACATCCCCCCACGCCGCGGCCCTGCCCCAATCCAACCCCCGACTGAATCGACCCTCCATGACACAGCGCCGCGTCCGCAAGGCAGTCTTCCCGGTGGCCGGCCTCGGCACCCGTTTTCTTCCGGCCACCAAGGCGATGCCCAAGGAGATGCTGCCGATCGTCGACAAGCCGCTGATCCAGTACGCGGTCGAGGAAGCCGCGGCGGCCGGGATCGAGCAGATGATCTTCGTCACCGGCCGCAACAAGCGGTCGATCGAGGATCACTTCGATCGCGCGCCGGAGCTGGAGCAGCAGCTCGACGCCGGCCGCAAGCACGACCTGCTGGCCGCGCTGATGTCGGCCACGCCGCGCGGCGTGAGCTTCGTCTACGTGCGCCAGCCCGAACCGCTCGGCCTCGGCCACGCGGTGCTGTGCGCGCAGCCGGTGGTCGGCGACGAGCCGTTCGCGGTGATCCTGGCCGACGACCTGATCGACGCCGAGCCGGGGGTGACAGCGCAGCTGGTGCAGACCTACATCGACCACGGCACCTCGGTGCTCGCGGTGGAGAACGTGCCGCTGGCGGACACCTCGAAATACGGCATCGTCGCCACCGAGGTCGTCAATCCGCGCGAAGAGCGCGTGACCCGCATCATCGAGAAGCCGAAACCCGAGGAAGCGCCGTCGACGCTGGCCGTCGTCGGGCGATATGTGCTGCGGGCGGAGATCTTCGACGAACTGGCGCGCACCGAGCGCGGCCGCGGCGGCGAGATCCAGCTCACCGATGCGATCGCCAAGCGCGTCAAGCTGGGCGAAGTGATGGCGCGCCGCTTCACTGGCACCCGCTTCGACTGCGGTTCGAAGGCGGGCTTCCTGGCGGCCAACGTGGCATTCGGCCGCAAGCTCGGCCTGATCGACTGAGCGGACTCACCCGCACGTACGGCCTCAGGCGCGGCCGTACTTGTCCTCGAAGCGGACGATGTCGTCCTCACCGAGGTAGCCGCCGCTCTGCACCTCGATCATCACCAGCGGCAACTTGCCCGGGTTCTCCAGCCGATGGCGGGTGCCGGCCGGGATGTAGGTCGACTCGTTGGTGCGCACCAGGAATTCCTTGTCGCCGTTGACCACCTTGGCGGTGCCGCTGACGACGATCCAGTGCTCGCTGCGGTGGTAGTGCATCTGCAGCGACAGCGACCTGCCCGACTTGACCTCGATGCGCTTGATCTTGAAGCCCGGCGCCTCCTGCAGCAGCGTGTAGGTGCCCCACGGCCGCGCCACCGTGACATGGAAGTTGTGCTTGTCGCCGCCGCGCGCTTTCACCTGCTCGACGATCTTCTTCACGTCCTGCGCGCGCGCCTTGTCGAGCACCAGCAGCGCATCGGGCGTGTCGATCACGTAGACGTCCTTCAGCCCGAGCGTGGCCACCAGGCGATCGTGCGAGTGGACGAAGCAGCCGGCGCTGTCGACGAAGATCGCCTCCGAGGCCGAGCCGTTGCCCGCCGCATCGGCCGGATACTGGGCGGCGATCTCGTTCCAGGCGCCGACGTCGCTCCAGCCGAGGTCGCCCGGCACCACAGCGACTTTCGGCGCCTGCTCGAAGATCGCGTAGTCGATCGAGATGTTCTCGCAGCGCTCGAAGGCCTCGCGTGACAGCTCGACGCCGTCGTCGCCCACGGTCTTCGACTTCGACGCCTCCCAGCACGCCACTCCGGCGCGATGCAGCTCGGGCTTGAGCGTCTCGAACGCGCGCAGCATGTCGCCGGCGCGAAAACAGAACATGCCGGAGTTCCACAGGTAGTTGCCGTCCGCCAGGTATTGCTGCGCGCGGGCGAGATCGGGTTTCTCGACGAACTGCTCGACCGCACGGCCACCCCCCGGGATGGCCTGGCCGGCGCGGATGTAGCCGTAGCCGGTGGCCGGCGACTTCGCGGTGATGCCGAAGGTCACCAACCAGCCTTGCGCCGCCAGCGCCTGCGCCTGGGCCACGCAGGCGGCGAAGGCCGGCTCGTTGTCGATCAGGTGGTCGGCCGGCAGCACCAGCAGGCAGGCCTCATCGCCATGCGCCGCGGCAACCGCCAGCGTGGCGAGCAGGATCGCCGGCGCCGTGTTGCGGCCGACCGGCTCCAGCAGCAACCGCGCCGCACCCGCATTCGGCAGCCCACCGAGTTCGTCGCGCGACAGGAAGTAGTACTCGCGGTTGGTGACGACGACCGGCGCCGCGGCTCCCGGCAGCGCCGCTGCGCGGTCACAGGTCCGGCGGAACAGGGTGCGGCCGTCCGGCATCTTCATGAACGGCTTGGGCAATGCCTCGCGCGAGACCGGCCACAAGCGGGTGCCGGCGCCGCCGGAAAGGATGGTGGGAATCAGGGCTGCCGGCACGGCGAATCTCCTCAAGGTCCGCGCGCATCATGCCGAGCGACCCCGGCGCGCGCAAACAAGGATCAGAAGGGCAAAAGCTGCCGAGTCTTGGCGAACGGCTTGCGCAGCACGAAGTACCACGGCACCGGTAGGCCCGCGCGGTGCATCGACCGGTAGCACTCGACGTTGGCGCGCCAGATGCGACGGAAGCTGCCGTTGGACAGCCCGCCCTCGCGCATCTTGATCAGCACGCGCGGGATATACGCCGAGCGCGCCTTGCGCACTTCGAGCACGCGCATCATCAGGTCGATGTCGGAGGCGATCCGGTACTGCTCGTCGAAGCCGCCGATCTCGAGCAGGATCTCGCGCTTCACGTAGAAGGTCGGATGGGCCGGATGCCAGCCCTTGCGGAAGTCGCCCAGTGCGAACTCGCGCGAGCGGAACCGACGCGTGATGCGCGCGGTGTCGGCCGGATCGATGAAGTCGAGGTCGCCGTGCACGGCATCGACATCGCCGCGCTCGAACACCCGCGCCATCGTCGACAGCACGTCCGGCGCCGCGTAGTAGTCGTCGGAATTGAGCATCCCGACCACGTCGCCCGTGGCCAGCCGCAGGCCTTTGTTGGCCGAGTCGTACATGCCGCGGTCGGGTTCGCTGACCACCTTGGCGATGCGGTCGCCATAGCTGCGCACGATGTCCATGGTGCCGTCGCGCGAGGCCCCGTCGACGATGATGTGCTCGATGTCCGGGTGATCCTGCGCGAGCACCGACTCGATGGTGTCGCGGATCGTCGCCGCCGAGTTCAGGCAGACGGTGATGACGCTGAATTTCAAGGCAAGGTTTCCAATGCGAAGGGACGCGGCCCGCGCAGGCGGCGCGCCACCACGAGTGACATCAGGCGCCAGCGCCAGGCCAGCATCTGTCCGAGGCTCGCCCGCCGCTCCGGCGACACATTGGCGCCGTGGCGCCGGTACTGCATCAGGGGCCGGTCGATGTAGGCCACCCGGCCGCGCAACGCGGCCAGTGCACCGATCCACATGTCGTGCATCGGCACGTCGGGCGGAATCGGCAGGATGTCCTCCAGCAATTCGCGCCGGAACGCCATCGAGCAGCCGAGATAACGGTTCTTCACCAGCGTCGCCGCGAAGCTGCCCCGAAATCCACCGCGCCGCGCCTGAAATGAGCGCTCGATCTCGCGCCCCTCGCCGTCGATCACGCTCGCATCACTCAATGCCAGGATCGCGCCCGACTGCAGCGCAGCCGCCAGGGCGTCGCGCTTGCCCGGCAGCCAGACGTCGTCCTGATCGGCGAGGAAGACGAGGTCGCCGCGCGCCGCGCACAGCGCGCGCTCGAAGCTCGCACGCACGCCGGCGTTGGCTGCCTGCGCGATCACGCGCACGCGCGGATCCGCGAGCGATGCGATCAGGCTGCGCGTGCTGTCCGTGGACGCGTCGTCCACGATCACGACCTCGTCACCCGGTTCCAACTGCCCGAGGATCGAACGCAACTGGGCCTCGAGGTACTGCTCGCCATTGAACGTCGCCATGGCCACCGTCGCGCGCATGGCCCCGCCGCTGTTGCCGGTCGAGGTGTCGGTGGTCACGTGATAGCCTCAAAACGATGTGTTCCGCGTCGCTCCTGGCCCTGCGGGCACCCGCCCCCTCCTGTCACTTCGGTTCGTTCTCCGTGCTCGCCACTCCCGTGCTTTCGGTCGACTCGCCAGTGTCTGCAGCAACTGCTCCGGACACCGGGCAGGAGTGCATCGGGGCCGTGATTGTGACGTACTTCGCCGAGGAGCCCCGCGTCGCCGGCCTGCTCGAGGCGGTCGGCTCGCAGGTCGCCCAAGTGGTGATCGTCGACAACACCCCCGCGCCAGCGCCGCCGACGTCGATCACGATCCGGCCGGGTATCGACCGCATTGCCAATCACGCCAACCTCGGTCTTGCGCACGCGCAGAACCAGGGCGTCGCGCACTTGGCAGCACGCGGCTGCACGCATGTGGTCCTGTTCGACCAGGACAGCCTGCCGGCGCCCGACATGGTGAAGCACCTGCTCGCGGCCTGGCGGGAACTGCACGTGGCCGGAGTGCGCGTCGCCGCGCTCGGCCCCGCGTGGCGCGACCGCCACAGCGGGCGCAGTGCGCCCTTCGTGCGCATCGGCTGGGGTGGGATGCGGGCGGCGGCCGACGACCCGGTCACCGAGTGCGACACGCTGGTGTCGTCGGGCTGCCTGATCCCGCTCGCCGCATTTGATGCGATCGGACCGATGGACGCAACGCTCTTCATCGATCAGATCGACACCGAGTGGGGCCTGCGCGCGCAACGGCTGGGTTACCGGCTGTACGGCGTTCGATCAGCCGTGCTAATCCACGGCATCGGCGAGAGCTTCGTCCGGCCCTGGTTTGCGCCGGCGCGCACCGTGCCGGTCCATGCACCGGTCCGCGACTACTACCTGGTCCGCAACACGATCGCCGTGTTCTTCCGGCGTGCCGCCCCATGGCGCTGGCGGCTGCTGCAGTTGCTGCGCTTGCCGGCCTTGATCGTGGTGCTGGTGACGCAGATGCCGCCGCGACGCACGCGGCTGCGGTACGTCGCGCGCGGCCTCGTCGATGGACTGCGTGGCCGCCTCGGGGCTGCGCCGGCAGCCTGAGCATGCTGCGCCGGCTTCTGTCCGACAACGCCCTGCTCGCCGTGCAGTACGCGGCGGCGAGCCTGGTGCCGCTGCTGCTGGTGCCGCATTTCATGCGCACGCTCGGGCCGGAACGCTTCGGCGTGATCGCGATCATCGCCGCGCTGATGGGATACGCCAGCGTGATCGTCCAGTACGCATTCGCCCTGACCGGCCCGGCCGACCTCGCGCAACGGGAAGGCGACCGCACCGGACGCGAAGTGTTCCTCGACGTGCTGCTCGCGCGGCTGCTGCTGCTACTGCCCATCCTCATCGTTGGCGCAGGCGCGCTGGCGTTTATCGACCCCGCCCATCGAACCCTGCTGGCAGTCATGCTGGCGCTGCCGGTCGCCGCCGCCCTTAACACCGGCTGGTACCTGCAGGCGTCCGGGCGCCTGCCGGCGCTGGTGGGCCTAGCGGTCGTCGGCGTTGTCGTGTCACTGGCGCTCGGGTTCGGCCAAGTCGACGTCGCGCGGCCCGACTCGCGGTGGGCAGCGGCTGCACTCGCCGCCGGACCGTTGGCATTTGCCGTTGGCAGCCTCGCCTGGGCGCTCGTCACGCTGCCAGCCGAGCGCGGCGTACCCAGCGCCGGGCGTGCCCTGCGCGCGCTGCAGCGCGGCCGCCACGTCTTCATCTCGCAGTTCGCCGCGGCGCTGTACGCGCTGGCGGGACCGCTGGTGGTGGGCGCGGTGGGCGGCATCCGTGCCGCGGGTCTGTACGGAGCGATCGAGCGTGTCGCCAATGCGGTGCAGGCCGGGCTGACGCTGACCCACACGGCCGCCTACCCGCAACTCACCCGCCTGCATGCCGATCCCACCGGTGCCCGGCGCTATGCGCGGCTGTTCACGTATGTGATCGTGGTGTACGGCGCCGCCGTGGTCGGACTCGGCTTCGCTTTGCTCATGGTGGCCGAGCCGGCCCAGCGCTTCCTGTTCGGCGTGGCCACCGCAGAAACCGCGCGCTTGCTCTGGCTTGCCTTCGCCTGGATCGCGCTCGGCATCGCCGGGCCGCTGGTGACCGGCTACTGGACCGCCAGCGGCCAGCAGCACCGGATCCTGCCGCTGACGTGGCGGGTGCTGCTTGTATCCTTGCCGGCGGGCGTTATCGGCGCCTCATTGCTCGGCGGTGCCGGCTGGCTGCTTGCGCTGCTCGCTGGCCAATGTCTGGTGCTGTGGCACACCGCCGCGGCCTACCTCGAGATCCTGCGGCGTGCCGCACTACCCGGCGATCGCTTGCCGCCTACTTCCCCCACCTCCTGACCCCGTGTTTCACGAACATCCGATCACCTGGGACGACGCCACCGTGGCGCGGCTGTGGAACTGGTACGCGCGCACCAGTCCTTTCCGCGATCTGTACTTCGCCAAGCGCTTCGGCGACCTGATCCTGCGCGGCAGCGGCATCCCGCTGGCGCAACCGCTGACCGTGCTCGACTTCGGCTGCGGACCCGGCTTCCTGTGGGATCACCTGCGAGCCATGAACGCAGGCTGGACATACGTCGGCGCGGACTTCTCGCCCGACTCGACCGCACAGCTGGCCGCGCGCGCGCAGGGTGACGCGCGCTTCGGCGGCGCGCACGCGCTGAGTGCGCTGCCGGTGCCGCGCGAATCCGCAACCTTCGACGCCGCCTTCCTGGTCGAGGTGGTCGAACATGTCGGCGACGACTACCTGCAGCCGACCTTGCGCGAAATGCATCGGCTGCTCAAGCCCGAGGGTCGGCTGGTGATCAGTACGCCCAACCGCGAGGACCTGGCGCAGTCGATGCGGCTGTGCCCCGAGTGCGGCGCCATTTTTCACGAGTGGCAGCACGTCCGGACGTGGGACGCCGACGCGCTGGCCGACTACGTGGGGCGCTTCGGCTTCCGACCGGTCCGCATCGCCGCCGAAGACTTCTTCGCACGCGGGATCCACCGCGCGGCATTCAACGCGCTGCGCCGCACGCTGCGGGGCACCGCCAAGCCGCATCTGCTCGGCGTGTTCGTGCGCGTCTAGCGCCGCCGCGCGTGAACGGTCGATCAGGCCATGTGCGGCATCGCCGGCTTTCTCGACCTGCGCAACCACGCGCTCGACCTATCGACAGCCCGTGCGCAACTGCGCGCCATGACCGATGCCATCCGCCATCGCGGTCCCGATGGCGAGGGCGCGTGGATCGATGGCCCGGTGGCGCTCGGCCACCGCCGCCTGTCGATCGTCGACCTGTCGCCGACCGGCGCGCAACCGATGGTCTCGGCCAGCGGCCAACTGGTGCTGACCTTCAATGGCGAGATCTACAACCATCGCGACCTGCGCGCCCGACTCGAAAAGGCGGGGATCGGCTTGCGCGGTACGTCGGACACCGAGGTGCTGCTGGAGGCGATGGCATGCTGGGGTGTAGAGCGCGCGCTGTCGGAGGCGGCCGGCATGTTCGCGTTCGCGCTGTGGGACACCGTTGCGCGGCGCCTCACGCTGGCGCGCGATCGCATGGGCGAGAAGCCGCTCTACTACGGACGGCTCGGCAACCGGTTCGTGTTCGCTTCCGAACTCAAGGCAATCCGGACACTGCCGGATTTCGCCGACCAGATCGACCCGCAGGCGCTGTCTCAGCTGATGCACTGGGCCCATATCCAGGCGCCCATGACTATTCATCCGCAGATTCGCAAACTGCGAGCGGGGGAGATGCTGCACATCGGCCCGCAAGCGCCGCCGGCAGCACCGGTCCGCTACTGGCGGATCGAGGACGCTGTGCAGGCCGGCCTTGCCCGCCCGTTCTCCGGCACGCTCGACCAGGCGGCCGACGAACTGCATGCACTGCTCTCGCGCGCCGTCGGCGAACAGATGCAGGCCGATGTCCCGGTCGGCGCGTTTCTCTCCGGTGGCGTCGACTCCAGCCTCGTCGTTGCGCTGATGCAGCGCCAGTCGGCGCGGACCGTCAAGACATTCAGCATCGGCTTTGGTGAAGCCGAATTCGACGAGTCCGACGACGCGCGACGCGTGGCGCAGCACCTGGGCACCGAGCACATCGAAATGCGCGCGGCGCCGGCCCAGGCGCTCGATGTCATCCCGCAGTTGCCGGCGATGTTCGACGAGCCGTTCGCCGATGCCTCGCAGATCCCGACCTTCCTGGTCGCCGCGCTGGCGCGGCAGCAGGTCACGGTTTCGCTCTCGGGCGATGGCGGCGACGAGCTGTTCGGCGGCTATCGCAAGTACGCGGTGGGGAGCCGGCTCGCCAACCTGCCTGGGCGAAATGCCTTGGGGAGTCTGCTGGGATCGGCGCCCGCGCAAGTTGCGGGTAGCGTCATCGGCACCGTGCCCGGCCTGCGGACGCGGTTCGACCGCCTGCGGCTCGATCGACTGGCCCACATGCTGCGCGCCACACCGGCGGAACTGGCCACGCGGCTCAGCGATAACTGCCCGCCGCCCTATCGCGTGCTGGCCAGTGCGGCCGAGCGCGCCCCGGCCACGTTCGCCTTCGCACCCGACCTGCCCGCGCTGCCCTCGGCGCCCTATGGTGTGGTGGCGGCTTTGGTGGATCTGCTCGGCTACCTGCCGGACGACGTGCTGACCAAGGTGGACCGGGCTAGCATGCGCGTCAGCCTCGAAAGTCGAGCGCCGTTGCTCGATCACCGGATCGCGGAGTGGGCGCAATCACTGCCCTGGTCGATGCGCGGGGCCGACGGCAATGAGAAGCGGGTGATGCGCCAACTGCTGTACCGCCTAGTCCCCCAACCGCTGGTGGACCGGCCGAAGATGGGGTTTTCGGTGCCGATCGCACGCTGGCTGCGCAATGAACTTCGTCCCTGGGGGGAGTCGCTGCTCGCCGAGCCTCGCGCAACACGCGACGGCGTGCTGGATATCGGTCGCGTGCGGCAGATTTGGAACGAGCATCAGCAGGCGAGGTCTGATCGGTCAGCGCTGCTGTGGTCCGTTCTCATGTTCCTGGCGTGGCGTTCGACGACATGATTGCAAATGACTTGGCAAGCACGTGGGCGAAGCGGCCTGGCCGGCTGCGCGACCCCGCGCGCGTTCGCCCGTGGCACGCATGAGACTGGTCGTCTACACCGCCATCGTCGGCGACTACGACGCGCTGCAGACGCCGCTTGCGCACCCGGCGAGCGTCGAGTTCGTCTGCCTCGCCGACTCGCCTGACCGGGTTCGGCCCGGCTGGACGTTTCGCCCCCTGCCCAATCCGGAACTCTCGCCGGCCTCGCGCAACCGCTGGGCCAAGATGCATCCGCACCTGCTGTTTCCGGACCACGATGCAAGCATCTACCTGGACGGCAACATTGCGGTCATCGGCGATGTCGTGCCCCTGGCAGAGACGACGCTTGGCCATGCCCCGATGGGGCTCTACCTGCATCCGGTGCGCGACTGCCTTTATGACGAAGCCGTTGAGTGCGCGCGCATCGGGTTCGACCGCAGCACCGTCATTCGGCATCAGGTCAGGCGCTATGCGCTCGAGGGCTTTCCGAAGCACTACGGCCTGTTCGAAGCGAACGTGATCGTCCGTGCGCACCACGAGAAGCCGATCATCCGCGCCATGGAACGCTGGTGGCAGGAGTGGGAGATCGGCGTCAAACGCGACCAGCTGAGCCTGATGTACGCCCTCTGGAAAGAGGGCGTCAAGCCGCTGTCGCTCGGCGCGCATGACGCCCGTTTCGGTCATCGCTACTTCCGCTACGACCCGCATCGCCGGCCCCTCGGCCGGCCGCTGGCGCGGCTGTTCCGGCAGATTGCCAACCGCTTTGACCTGCTCGTCTTCAGGGGCCTGGCGCCGCGGGCCGATTAGCCGGCGCGGCGGCCGCAGTGCCGCCACCGGGGCCGATTGGGCTTGCCTTCAGCGGCTGAGGAAATCCCGGTACGCGAGCGCAATCCCTTCGCGAAGGGAGGTGGCCGGCGCCCAACCGAGCGCGCGCAGCCGCGACACGTCCATCACCTTGCGCAGCGTGCCGTCAGGCTTGCTGGTGTCGTGCACGAAGCGACCGCGCCAGCCGATGACCTCGGCAATCAACGCAGCCAGTTCACTCACCTCCAGGTCTTCGCCGGTGCCGACGTTGATCAACGGGCACTGCGCCGGATCAGTCAGGCCGGCAAAGCGCGCCTCGTCCAGATCGGCCAGGAAGACCAGCGCGCGCGCTAGGTCGTCGGCGTACAGGAACTCGCGGCGCGGCTTGCCGCTGCCCCACAGCACCACCTCGTCGCGCCCGTCCCGTTTGGCCTCATGCACCTTGCGGATCAGGGCCGGCAGCACGTGCGAGTTGGCAAGGTCGTAGCTGTCGCCGGGGCCGTAGAGATTGGTCGGCATAGCCGCCAGGAAGCGGGTTCCGTACTGGCGGTTGAAGGCCCAGCACAGCTCGATGCCGGCGATCTTTGCCAGCGCATACGGCCGGTTGGTCGCCTCCAGCGGCCCAGTCAGCAGCGCTGACTCCTTGATCGGTACCGGTGCCTCGCGCGGGTAGATGCACGAGCTGCCGAGGAAGATCAGGCGTTCCACGCCCGCCTCGTGCCCGGCGCGGATCACGTTTGCCTCGATCAGCAGGTTGCGCAGCAGGAAGTCAACCGGGTACGTGTTGTTGGCCAGGATGCCGCCGACCTTGGCCGCCGCCAGGAACACCACCTGCGGTCGCTCGGCATCGAAGAACTTGCGGGTGGCTGTTGCGTCTTCGAGATCGAGTTCCGCGTGCGTACGAAGCAGGAGCTGGTCGAATCCACGGTGCCTCAGTTCGCGCACGAGGGCGCTGCCCGCCAGGCCACGGTGGCCGGCGACGAAGATCTTGCTTGCGTGATTCATTTGGGGAAGGAAATGGGAGCGACTGGGTTCCGTGAATGACGTGCTCGACTTTCGCTCGCGGTCGTGCAAAGCCGAAAGAAGTCATGACGCCCCCCGGCTCGAACCTCCTGAAACCCAGCCCGACCCAGCGCTGCGATCAGCTCGCGCCCCGTGATCGCATGTGGGACCGTCATGTCGACACGGTGACACGCTGAACGCCGACAGAGTCGAGGGGCGCAGCATCGAGCTCTTGCACTTCCAGGCAAAGTGCGATCGCCTCACGAATGCGGTCCATCAGCACGTCGAGCGATCTGGCCTGCGTGTGGCAGCCCGGTAGCAGGGCGACGGATGCAACGCAGTTGCCTTCCAGGTCCTGTTCGATCACCACGTTGAAGTCGCGCTGCATGACCTGCCTTTCGTCGCAACCTCTCCGGCGGACCGCATTATCGGACCCACCCAAGCCCGCGCAAGAAGACAGGGTCTTTCGCCACTTGAGATTCGCCGATCTGCCACGGCTCCGTCCCTGAAAACCGCTGCCGCGTCCCGTAAGTCAACAACTGCCACGTGCGGCCGAAGTCGTGGACCCAGCGCGACCCGCGGGGCGCCGCGACCGAGTACCCGCAGTGCTGCCTGGCTTCGATGCGCGTCGCTGAACGGCTCAGGGCGCGGGTGCGCTCTAGCACCTCATCGCGGCGGCACTCGGACGTCCGATCATCAACGATTCGTGCGGCTTGCGTGCTTGGAACAACGTAGCTACAATTTGGCTACACAATTCAAGTGAGTTGTCCACAGGAGAAGGCCATGATGACTGTCGATGTCCGAGCGCGCGTCGAGCCGCAGCTCAAGGAGCAAGCGGCTGCCGTGCTGCAGGCCCAAGGGTTGGACGTGAGCACGGCGATTCGATTGTTCCTGCGCAGCGTGGTTGAGAAGGGCGGATTGCCCATCGACCTGCCGCGCCCTAGTCAGGCAACCGTGGCGGCAATTCGGGCCGCTCGCGCCGGCGACGTTACCGACGCCGCGCTGGATGACCTGTAATCCAGATGCCGAGAGCGCTGAAGGAAACGGGCCAGTTCAAGACCGACAAGAAGCGAATCAAGGGGTCAGGTCGCTACGACTGGTCGAAGATGCGAGAGGTCGTCAAGGAGCTGATGAACGACCGCCCACTCGATCGAAGATACTACGACCACGAGCTGTCAGGCGAGTGGCGCGGCGTGCGCGACTGCCACATCGAGCCCGATTGGCTGCTGATGTACGAGAAGGAAGGCGACGCCAAGACCGGCACGCTGAAGCTCATCAGAACCGGGTCGCACAGCGAACTGTTCGACTGACTGAACCCGGCTCGGAGCCGCCTCAATACAGCTCCATCCGTTTCTGCACCAAGCCAATGCGTTCCGAGGACTGAGCCAGAGGCTGGCAGCGCCCTCACCCCCGCCCCTCTCCCGCTGAGGCGGGCGAGGGAAGCAAACCGTCTCGCGTGTCGGGAAAGCAAAGAGAGCCGCGCAGCCTCGTGCGCTCACTCGTGAAAGTCGAACGGCCGGTAGCCGTGCCGCTTGACCAGTTCGTCGCGCTCGGCGCTCTTAAGGTCCTCGCGCATCATCTCCGCCACCAGTTCGTCGAAGCTCAATGCTTGGTGCTCCAGCCGAGCTTCTCGCGCGCCTTGGTGGCGTCGCCGAGCAGCGTCTCGACCTCGGTCGGCCGGAAGTAGCGCGGATCGACCGCGACGCGTTTCACGCCCTTGTCGTCGTCGGCGTACTCGTCGACGCCCTTGCCCTGCCAGCGCGATGCGCATGCCGATCTCCCGTGCCGCGGCGTTCACGAAGTCGCGCACGCTGTGCTGCACGCCGGTGGCGATCACGAAGTCCTCGGGCTGCGCCTGCTGCAGCATCAGCCACATCGCCTCGACGTAGTCGCGCGCATGGCCCCAGTCTCGCCGCGCGTCGAGGTTGCCGAGGTACAGGCAGTCCTGCAGCCCGAGCTTGATGCGCGCCAGCGCGCGGGTGATCTTGCGGGTGACGAAGGTCTCGCCGCGCACGGGTGATTCGTGGTTGAAGAGGATGCCGTTGCAGGCGTAGATGCCGTACGCCTCGCGGTAGTTGACGGTGATCCAGTAGGCGTAGAGCTTGGCCACCGCGTAGGGCGAGCGCGGGTAGAAGGGCGTGGTCTCCTTCTGCGGCATCTCCTGCACCAGGCCATAGAGCTCGGAGGTCGAGGCCTGGTAGAAGCGCGCCTTCTTCTCCAGCCCCAGGATGCGGATCGCCTCCAGCAGGCGCAGCGCGCCCAGCGCGTCGGCGTTGGCGGTGTACTCCGGCTCCTCGAAGCTCACCGCCACGTGGGTCTGCGCGGCGAGGTTGTAGACCTCATCAGGACGCACCTTCTGGATCACGCGCAGCAGGCTCAGCGAGTCGGTCATGTCGCCGTAGTGCAGGATGAAGTGCCGTCCGTCGACGTGCGGATCCTGGTACAGGTGGTCGATGCGGTCGGTGTTGAAGAGCGAGGTGCGGCGCTTGATGCCGTGGACCTCGTAGCCCTTCTTCAGCAGGAGCTCGGCGAGGTAGGCGCCGTCCTGGCCGGTGATGCCGGTGATCAGTGCTTTCTTCATTGCCTGGAGACCCCACGCTGGCGCGCTTAGGCCGCGCCTGCCCGCAACGGGCGATGCGACGCAACTTACCAGAGCGGGAGGGGCTACTCGACCGCGAGCGGCAGGCGCCGTTCGGCGTTGACTTCGGTCGTCGCCGCGGACGCCGCCGGGCGCGTGACCTTCCACTGCGGCCGCAGCGACTTCAAGCCGGCCGCCCCGCCCAGACGGCCCGCGCGGCCCAGCGCACCGTCCCACAAGCCACGCAGCATCCAGCCGGTGCGGCGCAGGCGCTGCGGGCAAAGCAGGCCGAACAGCGCGAACTGGGCGACGACCCGATACAGCAGGTGGATGCGCCAGCGCAGCGTCAGGTACGGCTTGCGCGCGAACAGCAGCGCATTGCGGATGAAGTAGTAGTTGCGTACCGGCGAGTGCAGAGTGATCACCCGGCCCAGCACCATGATCGAGGAGTCGCCGATCGTGTGGTCCATGGTGGCCTCGGCCACGCCAAACAACTTGTAGCCGGCGCTCTGCGCGCGCAGGCACCACTCGAAATCCACGTAGTCGATGAACAGCGACTCGTCGAGCAAGCCGATCCGCTCCACCGCGTCGAGCGCCAGCAGGCAGCCGGAACTGATCAGCACATCGCATTCGGCCGGAGCGCCCGGGGTCGGCCACAGTTTGTTCATGCGCACGTGGCGCAGTTGCGCGAAAGGCGCCTGGTAGCCGCTGCGCGGATCGACGAACGACGCACCGACCGCGGCGGCCGGTTCACCCGCCTCGCGCAGGCGCACCAGGGCTGCCACCAGCCGCTCGACGGTATCGACCTGCAACGTGCTGTCCTGATCGAGCAGCAGCACGTAAGGGAGGCCGCGCTCACGGGCAAGACGCAGTCCGACGTTCTGGGCGGCGGCCACACCGATGTTCAACGGATTGCCGATGAAGTCGGCGCCGAAAGCGGCCGCCACGGCCTGCGCGGACACGCGGCCCGACTCACTTTCGGAGTTGTCGACGATCAGTACGTCGATACCGCCGGCGAGAAGCGTCTCGACCAGGTGACCGAGCGCGTCACGATCGGGTTCATAGCTGACGATCGTGGCGAGTACCCGCGAGCGAGTTGCGCTGCCCGCGCGTGCGGCGAGGCTCTGCTGCACTGAAGGCAAGCTCGGGCTGTCCGCGGGCTCGACGGGCTTTACGGTGGGAGGCTTCAACGCGATCGACACGGTGTCCAAACCAAGAACAGTGCAATAGCAAGGCACGCGCCATGCCATTGCTCCGCAACAATGCCAAGCGTAGCGCGCCAAGGCGGTGCACGGTGGCCCGCCATGGCGCAATCTGACCCAAGTTAGGGGTAGTTGTTACGAGTTTGACCATCAGGCAACGCATGCGCCCAGGTCATCACCCCGTCATGCTCTTCAAGCGGGACCGGCAGTGGGACCGTCTTCGCGGATCCAGGAGGTCACCGCAGATCGTTTAGCGCGCTACGCCATCCGGCGCCGAATCGCGCATACCGACCGGCCCGGAGTTCGGCGATGACCGCGCGCAGCCGCCCTTGCCCCCAGGCCGGGCGCCCGGCACGAGTTCGCCAGTGCTCCGCTGCGGCCTCGACCATGGCGAGCCGATCCGGCACGACGCGCCCACTGGAGCTTCGCAGCACGCCGGCAAGCTGCGCCAGCTTCACTGCCTTGGCCCGCTGAAACGCGCGGGCGTCGCTGCCGAGCGCGGCGAACGTTGCCGCGGTGCCGACCTGGTCGATGCCCGCTGCATTTCCTCCGTGTAAGCGATAGTCGATCAGCGGATGGTCGGCCCAGACGATGCCGTCGCACGAGGCCGCCACCAGAGCGAGCCACTCGTCGTGCCAAACGCCCGCGGGGACGGGCAACGCCAGCGACAGCAAGTCACGCCGAACAGCACAGGTCGCGCCGGTGATGAGGTTGCGCTTGAGCAGCGCCGCCTGCAAAGCCCCCGAGTCCCACCGCGCTGCCGCCGAAGCACCGAGACGCGCAAGCAGGCTGCCAGCGAGCAGCGCGCCCTCCGCATCGATCAGCCTTGCGTCGCTGCAAGCGAGCAGCCCCCGCGGACCGCCATCCAGCAGGGCGAGCTGGCAGGCGACCTTGTCCGGACGCCAGACGTCGTCCTGGTCGCAGAGAAACACCACATCGGCATCTGCCCGCGCCAGCGCCCGGCTGAAGTTCTGGCTCGCGCCGAGCCGCGACGCATTGACCGATACGTCGAGCAGCAGCCGCGACTTGAACCTGGCAAGGATCGCCAGCGTGCCGTCGGTCGAGCCATCGTCGAACACCCTCACGCGATCGGGCTGGCGCGCCTGCCGTTCGATGCTCTCGAGCTGCGCGGCGAGAAAGCGCGCGCCGTTGAAGGTGCAAAGAACGACGTCGACCTGAATCCGCCCGGAACCTCTTTCAACCAACGCTACATGCCCCTTATCGCTGTTTGGCGCATTCAACCACGTCAGCCAACACCAAGTCGCACGCCACTTCCCACTCCGGCACGTGAATGCCCCAACGCTGCTTTAGCCGCGTGAGGTCCAAGAGCGAGTTGGCGGGCCGCGCAGCAGCGCTCTTGAAGTCTGCTGTCGGGATCGGATCGATCCGGAGCGATCGTCACACCGGTTACCTCCGAATAGCGTGCAGCAGTACTCGACGCGAATGAGTGCCATGTCGCCACGCCGCCATTAGCCAGATGAATCGTCTCGCCGGCGGCGACGAGAGCGCGCGCGGCTGGATCGGAAAGGGCACGCTGTACCAGCATGACCGTGGCCTGCGCAATGAAACGCGCCCAAGTAGGCGCGCCATACTGGTCAGCGACGACACGGAGCACATCGCGTTCCTGCGCCAGCCGTAGAATGGTGCGCATGAAGTTTCTTCCGCGCGATGCGTACACCCAACTCGTGCGCAGAATCAAGTGCGCCGCGCCAGACGTTCGGACCGCATGCTCCCCGGCGAGCTTGGTACGACCATAGGCGTTGATCGGCCCCGTGGACATCGTCTTCTACCCAGGCGCCGTCTTTGCGGCCGTCGCAACACGTAGTCCGTGTGAGTAGCGCACGAGTAGAGCATTCGAATCGCGTGCTGCCCGCGCCATCGCCCTCGAGGCGCGAGCGCGTTGACCGCATACGCATTCTCGACGTCAGTTTCGGCGCCGTCGACAATGATCCCGCGTACGCGAGCGGCGTTCACGACTGACATCGGGGCGAACACGAGCGATCTCGCGGCGGATTGCCACAACGTCTATAAGGTCAACCGCGACACGATCGACGGCCACTACATCGCCAAGTACGCAGAGGCAACGCTCAAGTTCCCAGCCGACCTGACCATTACGGCCAAACAGCAACAATCGCATTCCGTTTGCTTCCTTTCGTTCTTGGTCGCAGCCATGAAGATAGGTCAATCTTGCGCGGTGCGCGCTAGCGCTGCGGCCACGCGCGCGCAAGTGGTCCGCTAACTTCAGTCAATTTTTCGATAGACAGAGCGCATCTAGTACGACTCGTCAAGCTTGATCAGCCACGACACCTACATCATCTTGCCCGAAGCACGGCTACGTCCGGTCATCTCAAGCTCAAGGAATTCATACTGACAAACGTGAGGATCGCCGCGAGCCTGCTGATCGTTAGATCCTCCGCCGCACTCACTTTTCTTGAGCCGCTGGGCGTGAGCTTTCACATGCTCGTTCATGCAGCGACTGGAGTATGAAGACTCGGGGCTGACTCCGGCGTACTTCCCCGAGGACAACATTTCGAAGCGCCGTCCCGGACGCGAGTCGGTGCCCACGCGCGATGTGTTCAGCGCGGTCCTGTGGATCCTGAACACCGGCGCCCTGTCGCACATGCTCCCGCAGAGCTACCCCAACTATGGGACCGCGCACCAGCGCTTCCAGCGTTGTTGCGAGCAGCAGGTGCTGCGGCAGATCCTCACTGATTGGCCGACGCGCTACACGACGCAGGCTGCATCGACGAGCGCAAAGCCATCACCGACGCGCGCACCCCTCGGCCTCCGTGCAAAAGGGTAAGCGGCGCCAGATCGGACCGACCAAGCGTGGAAAGGGCGTGAAGGTCCTAGCCATCGTCGGTCGCCCGCAGGTCTACTGCTGTCGGTCAGCGCGGATGCGGCCAATCACCACGAATTGACGCTCGTTCAGCTGAGCTTCGACTTCAACCTTCTGAAGGCCCGAGTATCTGATCGACGACAGCGACACACACGATGCGGATCTTCGTGAGCAAGGCTTACACATGATCGCGCCGCACCGCGCCAACCGGACG
>JAXHLD010000002.1:0-38319 GCA_034522655.1 Burkholderiaceae bacterium | reverse complement strand
CGGATGTCCTTGGTTCAGTTACGTATTGCTGCCTGAGCGACCTGCTGTTCGTGCTGGCGCGTGTGCTCAACCGCGTCGGTGGCGGTGGCGACGTGCTGTGGCAGCAGCGCAAGAACCAGGCGCATGAGCAACGAGGAACCGGCGATGCGCGCCGCGGCGGGCGCGCGCACCGCCGACGCAACCGGGCACGCCACGCCGACGCCTGCGCCGCGCACCGAAGATGTCGACCTCGGCCGCCTGCGCCGCAACGCGCCGGCCATCGCCACCGATCTGGCGCTCGGCCTGCTCTTCTTCGTCGCCGCCAAGCTGACCGACCTGCGCACCGCGGCCCTGATCGCCGCCGGCGCGGGCATTACGCTCTACGGCGTGCAGTGGGTGCTGAACCGGGTGTTCGATCGGCTGCAGCGGCCGCGCATCGACCTGCTCGGCGGGCTAGCGATGTTCGGCATCGTGATGCTGCTGATCTCGGCTGGCTTCTCCTGGCTGTTCGACTCCGAACGCGCGGTGCAGCTGAAGTCGACCTACCTCGGCCTGCTGGCGGCGAGCTTCTTCGCGATCGACGCCTGGCGCGGAGCGCCCTACCTGGGCAAGCGGCTCGCCCTGTACATCGCCTACAACGACATCGACCCGCAGCGGTTGGCCTTCGGCTTCGCCATCGTCGGCGCCGCGATGGCGCTGGTGAACGCCGCGCTCGTCTTCACCGTCAGCAAGGACTGGTGGCTCTACTACAACCTGTGGGGCGACATGCTGCTGGCGATCGGCCTGTCGATGTGGGCGATCGAGCGCGCGCGCCGGCCGGCCGCGCGACCGGCCTGAGCGGCGCTCAGGGCAGCGTCGCCACCGGTCGGGCGGTGGGCCGCGGCCACAGTCCGAGCGCCAGCGCAGTGCCCGCCAGGATCACGCTGCCGCCGGCGAGCATCTGCAGCGTCACCCCTTCGCCGAGGAACAGCGCGCCCCAGCCGGTGGCGAATACCGGGATCAGGAACGTCACCGCCGAGGCACTGACCGCGCCCACGCGCGCCAGCAATCGGAAGTACAAGAGGTAAGCGAGCGCGGTACAGGCGATGCCGAGCGGGATCGCGCTCGCCCAGGCGAGCTGGCCCGGCATCGCGGCCGGCCAGGTCAGCAGCGCCGGCACCAGCAGCACGACTGCCGCGCCGATCTGGCTGCCGGTGGCCAGCACCAGCGGGCGTGTGCCGGCCAGGTAGCGGCGCGTGTAGTTGGCCGACAGTCCGTACGCGGCAGTCGCCACCAGCGCGGCCAGCAGCGCGAGCGTGGTGCCGAGCTGGGTGGCGTTCGGCGTGACGCTCGCCTTGCCCCACACCAGCACCGCCACGCCGGCGAGGCCGATTCCCAGGCCTAGCCACTGCAGCGGCCGGATCGCGTTGCGCAGCCACAGCCAGCCGATCAGCGCCGTCCACAACGGCACCGTTGCGTTCAGGATCGCCGCGAAGCCCGCGGTCACGTGCAGTGTGGCGAAGGTCAGCAGCACGAACGGCAGCGCCGAGTTCATCGTGCCGAGCAGCGCGAGCCTGCCGGGCTGTTCGCGCAGCGCGGCCAGTTCACCGCGCCACGCCAGCAGCGCGGCGAGGAAGACGGCGGCGATCACCACCCGCACTTCCACCAGCGCGACCGGGCCGAACTGCGGCGCGGCGATGCGCATGAACAGGAAGCTCGCGCCCCACAGGGCGGCAAGCAGCAGCAGGTCGGTCAGATCACGGGGTCGCATGGTGGCACTGTGGCCGGGACGCTCGATTGCCGCCACCCGGTTTCGTGCGGCGACGCAGGCCCCTTGCTGCCTGACTTGTAGCGAGCCGCCGTGGGCGCGACAAGCGCTCGCTGCGCAGGCGAGCCATGCGTGCCTTGCATGCAAGGGCCGTGGGCGCGCACTGCAACGGGTGAATCGGCTCCTGCCGCGGTGCAGAGGAACTGCCGCCGAGCGGTGCTGCTACCGCTCTTCGATCCTGGATTTGCGCGCTGCCTTGGGTGTGATGCCGCGCGCGGCGAGCGACTCGCGCAGCAGGTACTCGACCTGCGCGTTGACGCTGCGCAGGTCGGCGGCGGCGAGCCGTTCGAGCTCGGCCCACAACTGCGGGTCGACGCGCAGTAGGAAGGCCTTTTTGTCCGGGCTCGCCACGGCGGGCTCTAGCGCCTGGCCGGCGCAGTCCGCGGCAGCGCCTCGAGCGCGGCAAGCGCGGCGTCCAGCGCCGACTTCAGCTTGCGCGCCTGGTCGCTGCCGAGCAGGAAGGTCTTGCCGTCGCGCCGCGTGAGCAGCACGGCGTCGTAGCCGGACACGTTGTAGAGCCAGCCGCGGCGCGTGCGGCGGATGCCCCAGCCTTCCCAGAACGTGGTCCGCGTCACCGCGGCCGCGGCAATGTCCGTCAGCGCCACGCGCCCGCGTGGAAAGCCCAGGTGGCCGAAGCGCCACGACAGCGCCTGCGCGTCGATGCGGACGGTCAGGCCGTCGAAGGCAGCGAACACGAGCAGCAGCAGCGGTGTGGCGATCAGCAGCGCCGGCCCGGCCTTGGGGTCGAGCAGGTAGAGCACTGGCATCAGGGCGACGGCGAGAATGAACGTGAAGCGCGTGAAGCCACCGCCCTGGCGGTGTTCGTAGCGGGGCCGCGCGGGCTTGGCCATCGCTGCCGACCCGTCAGCGGCGCGCCCGTTCGCCGCGCCGTGTGGCGACGAAGAGCAGCGCACCAGCGGTATCGACCGCGAGGCCGACCGCACCCAGGGCAATCGCCATCGTGGTGCCGAACCAGCCGAGCGCGTAGCCCAGAACCGCGGCGGCGAGCAACGCGCCGCCAGCCACCACCATCACCAGCGCCAATGTCGGGTTCATCGCGCCAGCCTCAGGTGTACAGCGTGCCGGTGTTGATCACCGGCTGCGCCGCGCCCTCGCTGCACAGCACCACCAGCAGGTTGCTGACCATCGCCGCCTTGCGCTCGTCGTCCAGGTGCACGATGTCGCGCTCGGAGAGGCCCTTGAGCGCCATCTCCACCATGCTGACGGCGCCGTGGACGATCTTGCTGCGCGCGGCGATGATCGCCTCGGCCTGCTGCCGGCGCAGCATCACCTGGGCGATCTCGGGCGCGTAGGCCAGGTGCGTGAGCCGGCGCCTCGAGCACCTCGACGCCGGCCTTGCCGAGCCGCTCCTGCAGTTCGCGCTGCAGCGCTGCGGCGACGTCGTCGGTGCCGCCGCGCAGCGTGGTCACGTCGTCCGCGGTCTCGCTCTCGTCGTAGGGGTAGGCGCTGGCCAGGTGCCGCACCGCCGACTCGCTCTGGACTTCGACGTATCGATCGTAGTCCTCGACGTCGAAGCAGCGCCTGCGCCGTGTCGCGCACGCGCCAGACCACCACGGCGGCGATCTCGATCGGGTTGCCGCGCAGGTCGTTGACCTTCAGCCGCTCGCTCGCCAGGTTGTGTGCGCGCAGGCTGATCTTCTGCTTCTTGTAGAACGGGTTGGCCCAGCGCAGGCCCTCGGTGCGGTCGGTGCCCGTGTAGGCGCCGAACAGCAGCAGGATCGCGCCTTCGTTCGGCTGCAGCATGTACAGGCCGGCCAGCACAAACGCGCCGAGGAGGATCAGCGGCACCGCGAGGAACAATGCGCGCGGCCCGGCACTGGCCATGCCGACGATGAAGAAGATGCCGGCGGCGATCAGCACGAGGCCCACGGCGAGCATCGTGTAGCCGCTGGTGGTGTGCCGCTCGATCTCCTGCGTGCGCGGCATCGGGTGCATGGTCATTGCTTTTCTCCGTCCCTTGACCGAAGCGGCCGCGACGGCGGCTGCTTGCAAAGTGATATCACTTTGATAGGTGGGGTCCGGACTGTCAACCCTTGGGCCGACCGGCGGTCGGCGCGGGGGCGTCAACTGCGGGGCGGGTTGACCCCCGGGGCGCGCGGGGGAGGGTCGGATCGGCCGGTTGCGCCGGAGGTCGGTCCGCGCAACGCAAGGGTTGTCGCTGCGGCGCCGGGCGAGGGCGTCGCTCGCCTTGTGCCGGCTACGGCTTCGGCAACTCGCCCCACAGCGCCTTCAGCCGCGTATCGCGGCCGCAGCCGTTGCGGTAGTAGCGATAGCGGACCGGATTTACCTGGTAATAGTTCTGGTGATAGTCCTCGGCCGGGTAGAACGTGGTGGCGGGCGCGACCTCGGTGACGATCTGTTCCCGGAACGGCTTGGACTTCTCGAAGCTCCCGCATTCGAACGCCTGGGCGCTGCGCAGCTGGTGCTCGCGCCGTGCGGGTGAAGATGGCCGCTGAGGTCTGCGAGCCGGCGTCGCAGGAACTGGCGGTCGGGCGGTGGTCGGGTCGATCGCTGCGCGAGAAGTTGTGCAGCGACCACTTCTCGTAGCTCGCGCTTCGCCGGGGTCGAAGGTGACCTTCACCGCTTCGGTATGGCCGGTGCGGCCGGCCGAGACCTGCTCGTAGGTAGGGTTGACCACGGTCCCACCGATGTATCCGGAGGTGGTGGAGATCACGCCCTCCACCTTGTCGAAGTCCGCCTCCGTGCACCAGAAGCAGCCGCCGGCGAAGGTCGCTGTCGCGTATTGCGTCTGCGACGGTGGTGCGGGGCAGCGTCGGCGCGGGCTCGACGCCGGCGATCAGCGAGCCAGCGCCAGGCGCCAGCCAGGCGAGCGGCTACCCCTGGAATCCACCGCCTCATGCGTGCCGCCGCTCGAAGCTTAAGCGCCACGCCGTTGTTGCAGTAGCGCTTGCCGGTCGGCTGCGGGCCGTCGTCGAACACGTGGCCGTGATGGCCGCCGCAGCGCGCGCAGTGGTACTCGGTGCGCGGATAGATCAACAGGTAGTCGGTGCGGGTGTCGAAAGCCTCGGGCAGCGTGGTGAAGAAGCTCGGCCAGCCGGTGCCGCTGTCGAACTTCATGTCGGACGTGAACAGCGGCAGGTCGCAGCCGGCGCAGTGGTACGTGCCCTTGCGCTTCTCGTCGTTGAGCGCGCTGCTGCCCGGGCGCTCGGTACCCTCCTTGCGCAGCACCCGGTATTGCTCGGGCGTCAGCCGCTGCTTCCACTCGGCGTCGGACAGCACCAGCTTGTCGGTGCGGGCGGCGGCGGCAGCGGGCGCCTTTGCGGCGACCCCGACGCCGGTGAGAACGGACAGGAAACTTCGGCGGGTCATCATCGGGCCTTCATGGGTGATGGGAGTCGGCGCGGCGCGCCGGGAATGTTGGTCGGCCCGGCTCAGGCTGCGGGACCGGTAATCGCCAAGCGCGGCGGCCGGGGACGCGGGTTGGAGCCGATCTGCGGCGAAACGTTCACGGCGCCGCATCGTGCATCAGTGCCATTCGCGGTTCCCAGCCCGCCAGTTACAGGGTTGGCGGATGGACAGCCGCGCCAGCCCGGTCCGCCGACCTGGACCGATTGGGGGCAGGGTGCTACAGCAGATTCCGCTTTTCGTGACCGGGCTGGCCGTGCTGCACTTGCAGCCGGGCGTGATTGTCGCGCCACGACGCGAGGCCTATCCGATGACGCGCTGGCCACAAACCCGGGATGCATGCGGTGTGGTGCTGGATCGCGGCAACGCCCGGATGAACATCGTCGCCACCGCCCCCGGCCGGCTGGTGCCGCAGTCCCAGGTCAAGCTGGTACAGGCCGCCGAGCCCGGCATCGTGCGCGCGATCCTGGTGCGCGATGGCGATGCCGTGACCGCCGGCCAGGCGCTGATCCGCATGGACGCCACCGTCAGTGGCGCCGACGCCGCCACGCTCGCCAACGAACTGGCCCTCAAGCGCATGACCGTGCGCGCGATCGATGCCGCCCTGGCCGATCGACCGCTGGCCTTCGACAACTCCGATCCGCCGCGCCTCTTCACCCAGGTCAGCCAGCAGTTCACCGCTCGTCGGCAGGCGCTGGCCGATGCCATCGCCCAGGAAGACCAGGCCGCCACCCGCGCCCGCCACGACCGCGCCGCCGCCCAGCAGGTGCGTGACAAGCTCGCCGCCACCCTGCCCAGTTACCGCCAGAGCGCGGAGAGCTTCACCAAGCTGCAGAACGATGGCTTCGTCGGTGAACTGATGGCCAACGACAAGCGACGCGAGCTGATCGAGCGCGAGCAGGATCTCAAGGCGCAGGAGGCCACGCTGCAGGCGCTCGATGCCGCCATCGCGCAAAGCCAGAGCCGCATTACGCAACTCAGGTCGCAGTTCCGCAGCCAGTTGCTGGGTGAACGGGTCGAAGCCGAAGCCGCCGTCGCCCGGCTGGCGCAGGAAACCGCCAAGGCCGGCTTCCGCAGCGGGCTGCTGGAGGTGCGCGCCCCGGTGGCCGGCACCGTGCAGGGCCTGACCACGACCACGCTCGGCGCGGTGGTGCAGGCCGGCGCCCAGCTGCTGACCGTGGTGCCGCAAGGCGACGTCCTCAGGGCCGAGGCCGTGCTCGCCAACGACGACATCGGCTTCGTGCAGGTGGGGCAGCGGGCCAAGGTCAAGCTGGCGGCGTATCCGTTCCAGAAGTACGGGCTGCTGGAAGGCAAGGTGGTCGGCCTGAGCGCCGATGCAGTGGAGCCGACTGAAGCCGCCAAGGCCACTGGCAGTGCCTACGCGGCGCCGCAGCTGGCCTACAAGGCGGTGATCGAACTGGAGGCGCAGAACCTGAGGCTGCCGAACGGCGACCACCTGAAGCTCACGCCCGGCATGGCGGCGACGATCGAGATCCACCAGGGCAGGAGGACGGTGATGGAGTACCTGTTGAGTCCGGTGCAGCGCGTGAGCGCTGAGGCGGGGAGGGAGCGATGAGTGCAGTGCAAGTGGCAGTCCTCATGGCCGTTGGCGGAAAGCGCATCGCGCGCGATGCCGACCGCGCCACGTACGCGGCGGGGTGACGCATGGGCGGGCTGGGGATTCTGTTCGTACTGGGGCTGTACGGGCTGGTGGCGCTGTACGCGCTGGTCAAGACGCCGGGGTGGTGGCGGCTGGCGACGCTGGCGGCGGTGCTGCTGATTCCCAGCGCCGACAGCCTGTGGGCGCACTACGTGACGATGCCGCGCGTGTGCAAGGACGCGGGGCTGAAGATCTACAAGAAGGCGGACAAGGCGGGCGGGTTGCGGCTAAGCACTGCCGATGAGGCTTGGGTGACCAAGCACGGATTCCCCTTCGTTGAAGGCGAACGCGTCCCGGGCCGGTACTACCGCATCTCCCGGCAGGGGGAGCAAGTCATTCGCGAAGAAGATGTGCAGCCGAAGGCGCGGTATCTCAGTGACGCAAAGACCGTGATGGTGACCCGATGGATCGGCGGAACCATGTATCGCGTGGTTGACTTGTCTACCGGTGACGTCATTGGGCGGTTCGTTGACTTCAGCTACGGCGGCGGTTGGGCCGAGCGTTTTCTCGCCGCTTTCACTGATGCCGGACCTGGACCAATGTTCCTGATCAGCTGCAACGTAGAAGACTTCGGTCGAATCGGACTGTTAAAGGCGCTTTTTGACCTTGGAGAGTGACATGCATTACTCGAAGCTGCGCGACTACGCATTCCTTTCCCAGGCTAGCTATCGGAATCTAACTGCGTTGCCGCGTGGCTCAGGTGGCGTAGCTCTGGAAGATAAGCTGACTGACAACGCCCCTGGCGTCCTCAACCCGCCAAACCGCTTCGCGATCGACCAAGCAAAATTACTCACCGGGTCGGTGACGGCCGACCCCACCGACGGCTACACCTTCCTGCACCAGACGCCGAACGGCCCCCGCGGCTTCAGCGCCAGCGTGTTCGAGTCCAATGCGCCTGAGCGACGCACGGTCATCGCGATCCGCGGCACCGAACCGAGCTCCATTGTCGACGACATCCTCGATGCCGACGTCCTCGGACTGGTTCTGCGTCAGGCCGCCTACGGCCAACTGGCCGATGCCTACCGCTACTACAAGAAGTTGACAACGCCGCTGAACGCGCAAGTCCAGTACACCGATGCCGAGCGCACGGAGCTGCAGCGGCTGTATGCCTATCACTACTCGGGCCAGATCTGGAGCGACGTCATCAGCCCCGGGTTGGTCGCGGAGATCAACGCCACGATGGCCGGAATCGCGACGGATGAGGGCCTCGGTGTGTTCAGCGGGAATGAGCCGGCCGAGTTCACCGGCCATAGTCTGGGCGGGCATCTGGCGATGCTGCTTGGCGACATGGTCGCTCGTCATCGTGGCACCGCATACGTTGGTGAAGTCATTACGTTCAACGCACCTGGCCAGGGTGGTTTGGTGGCCGAGCTGCCGCAGGTGCTTGGCTTGAGCCCCTGGACGACGGCAATCAGCGGTCGCCTGACACACATCATCGGCGAAGGCGGCATGACGGCCGCCGGCAACATTGGCGGCCATCCAGGGGAAAGGGTGTGGATCGACATCGAGGAGGCCTCTGGCGCGCTTGCGCCGATCGAGAACCACTCGATGGTCCGACTCGCTGATGCGATGTCGATGCATGCACTGCTGGGCGGACTCGATCCCGCTCTCCGGCCGGCCGATGTCAAGGCGATCCTTGACGGCGCATCGAGTCAAGAAGCGCGCCATGAAGAGGCTCTGCTTGATGCTATGCGCCGACAGCTTGGCGCTGCCACGGGTACCACGCCCACTGGCGACCGGGAGGCTGTGTACACGGCACTGGTTTCACTTGCGCAAGGCGCCGCGTATCAATCTCTGCGACCACAGAACGGACGGGCACTAATCACGATCACACCATTGAGTTCGGCTGGCGACCTCACCGCCACCGCCAAGACCGACTTCGGCGAGTTCATGGCGCTCAAGATGCTGGCGCCGTTTGTGCTGAAACCAAAGGTCGACCCCAACAACGCCGAGGCCACCGCGGCGGCGGCCGATGCGCTCACGGGTGTGTGGGCGACTGCGCACGGCACCGACTTCACCGCCTGGCTCGCCGATCGCCAAGCACGCACGCGCGGCGACGTGGAGCGCGAGAACACGTTCTCGGACCAGTGGTACGCGGATCGAGGGGCCATGCTCGGTTACGTGCTGGCACGCAACCAAGCCAACGCCCAGGTCCAGGACAACCTGAACCCAGCCGAGGACTACAACATCCAGTTCACCGACGTGGCCAGCCAGTCCGAGCTGACCGCCCGCGGCCGCCAGGCGCGGGCCGGCAATGCCGCCTTCGTCGCCAACCCGATCAAGGTCGCCTTCGGCGGCGACGGCGCCGACCCGCTCAACGGATCCGACATCGATACACGCGGTGACCGGCTGTACGGCGGTGGCGGCGACGACACCCTGACCGGCCTGGGTGGCAACGACTATCTTGAAGGCGGTCGTGGCCTGGACACGCTGTCTGGTGGAACAGGACGCGACTGGGTACTTGGTGGCGAAGGCGCCGACGTCTACAAGTTCATCACGGGCGATGGACATGACGTCGTCCGCGACAGAGATGGTGGTCGTATCGAGTGGAGTGGTGCTTCGATTGGCGCAGCGCGCCGCGTTGCCCCCGGCGTGGACGTGTGGGAGAGCGGCGCCGATGGCTACCGCCTGAGCCTGATCGGACATACCGCGAGCAATCGGGGGACGCTGCTGATTCAAAGGCTTGCGGCCGGTGTTCCGGTCACAGGCGATTCGATTCGCATCGAGGCGTTCGACGTCAGCACCGCACTCGCGGCCTGGGGGTTGGTGCTGCAAGAGCCTGCGGCGATCTCACCTCCGACCATTGCGACATCGCGGGGGACTAAAGGGGCCAGCGTCGAATTGTTTTCTGGAGCAATGATCTGACCATGCCCCGCCGCACCCGCATCCACCTCGACGGCCTGCCGCTGCACATCGTGCAGCGCGGCCACAACCGCGCGCCGTGCTTCTTCGCGGAGGAGGACTTCCACACCTACCTGCACTGGCTCGGCGAGGCGCTGAAGGAAGCCGATGCGCAGTTGCACGCCTACGTGCTGATGACCAATCACGTGCACCTGCTGCTGACGCCGGCGCGCGCGGCCGAGGTGCCAGCGCTGCTGATGAGCCTCGGCCGGCGCTACGTGCAGTACGTCAACCGCAGCTATCGGCGCACCGGCACCCTGTGGGACAGTCGCTACAAGTCCTCGCTGGTCGATGCCGAGCGCTATCTGCTCATCTGCCAGCGCTACATCGAGCTGAATCCGGTGCGGGCCGGAATGGTCGACGATCCGGCGCAGTACCGCTGGTCGAGCTATCGGGCGCATGCGCTGGGCCAGCCGGACGCGCGGCTTGCGCCGCACCCGGTCTACCTGGGGCTCGCGCCGGACGACGCACCCCGCCAGGCGGCCTATCGCGCATTGTTCCGCGCCCACCTGAGCGAAGCGGCGCTGGCCGACATCCGCCTCGCGTTGAACCAGAATCAGCCGCTCGGCGGCGGGCGCTTCCTCGCGGAGATCGAGCACGCCACCGGCGAGCGACGCGAGGCGCGTCCGCGCGGTCGGCCGGCCAGCGCGGCGCCTGCCGACGCTCTCCTGCCGGGCCAGAGGGAGCTGCCGCTGTAAGTCGCGCGAGGCGGCGGCGTGCAGCCGCCGGCGTGACTCACTTCCCCGGGTAGTTCGCCGCCTTCAGCCGCCGCCCGCGCACGCCGGCGGCCAGGCGCTCGAGCAGCTTCAAGCTGTCGTCCCAGCCCAGGCAGGCATCGGTGATCGACTGGCCGTAGGTGAGCGGCGTGCCCGGCACGAGATCCTGGCGGCCGGCGACCAGGTGGCTTTCGACCATCACGCCGACGATCCGCGTTTCGCCCGCTTCGAGCTGCTGGCCGATGGCCTCGGCCACCGCGAGCTGGTTCTCGTGCTTCTTCTGGCTGTTGGCGTGGCTGGCGTCGATCATCAGCCGTTGCGCGAGGCCGTTCTTGGCCAGTTCCTGACAGGCAGCTTCCACGCTCACGGCGTCGAAGTTGGTGCTCTTGCCGCCGCGCAGGATGATGTGGCAGTCCTCGTTGCCCTTGGTCGAGACGATGGCCGAGTGGCCGCCCTTGGTGACCGACAGGAAGTGATGCGGCTGCTGCGCGGCGCGGATGGCTTCGGCGGCGATGCGCACGTTGCCGTCGGTGCCGTTCTTGAAGCCGACCGGGCAGGACAGGCCGCTGGCGAGTTCGCGGTGAACCTGGCTTTCGGTGGTGCGCGCGCCGATCGCGCCCCAGGCGACGAAGTCGGCGATGTACTGCGGCGTGATCATGTCGAGATACTCGCAGCCGGCGGGAACGCCGGCCGCGTTGATCTCCATCAGCAGCTCGCGCGCCACGCGCAGGCCGTGGTTGATGCGGAAGCTGCCGTCCAGGTCCGGATCGTTGATCAGGCCCTTCCAGCCGACGGTGGTGCGCGGCTTCTCGAAGTACACGCGCATCACGATCTCGAGATCGGCCTTGAGCCGTTCGCGCTCGGCCTTGAGCTTGCCCGCGTACTCGAGCGCGGCCTTCGGGTCGTGGATCGAGCAGGGGCCGATCACCACCAGCAGGCGGTCGTCCATCGCGTGCAGGATGCGGTGTGCAGCCTGGCGCGTCTCGTGCACGGTGTGGCTGGCCACCTCGTCGCACGGGAACTCGCGGATCAGGTGCGCCGGCGGCGTCAGCTCCTTGATCTCCTTGATGCGCAGGTCGTCGGTCATGAAACGCATGGCTCTGGCTCCATCCACGGTGGGCTCCCTCGTTGCGGCGGCCCGCCCGGCGAAAAAAAACCGCCAGGTTTGGGGCCTGGCGGTTTCGGTTGATTCGGTCTGCTTATCTGTCGCGCACGCCGCTCAACTTCTTCCCGCCAGAGGCCGGAAAAAGAAGAAAAAATAGAAGTAGAAGCGGGCGCGGACGTTCATCGGATTCGGTCGAGCGGGCCGCACAACCATGCGGCATGGGCGGACTTTAACCGGCTTTGGTGCTGCGCCGCAAGGCGACCGCCGTTGCGCGGGATCAACGCCGCCGCGATGGCGCAGGCGCTCGGACGCTCAGAAGCTCAGAAGCGAAGGCGCAGGCCGACGTTGGCGCTGTTGGTGAAGCCCGGGCTGTAGTACTCCTCGCCGTCCACGCTGATGTCGGACAACCGGTAGCCGCCGACCAGGGAGAAATTCGGCGCCAGCTGGTAGCTGACGCGCAGCCCGAGGTCGACGCTGTAGCCGCGCGCGGTCATCAGCGTGTCGGCATCGAAGCCGAGCAGCCACTTGCGCGCGATGCTGCCTTCACCGGCCACGTGCAGCAGGGGCAGCGAGCCGAAGCGCGTGCGCTCGAGGCTCGCGCTGCGCGCATCGCGCTGGCCGAGGCTGCTGGTCAGGCCGAGCCGCCAGGCCCAGTTGCTGTGTTCGTAGACCGTGTAGCGCCAGGTGGCGCGCGAGTCGAGGTAGCTGGTGTTGCCGTAGTTGCCAAGCGGCGATGCGTAGCCGATCGCGTGCGTGGACAGGCGCAGCTGATGGCGCTCGCCGAGGCCGGTGGCCGCCTCGATGCGCCAGCGCGAATCGGCCCCGGGTGACAGCGAATCCAGCGGCGTGGTGTCGATCAACTGGTAGCTGCTCTGGGCCAGCGCGGCCTGCGCCACCGGGGCTTGCGCGGAGACAGTGGGCGCAATGGCCAGCGCCAGGGCGCCGGCGGCGAGCAGCAGATGCGGGCGGACAGAGGTCATCGCAGGCTCCTTGCGCGGGGCGGACGGCGTCGTCCGCTGCACCTGCGGCAACTGTGCGCCCGCCGGTGGCGCGTGCCAATAGGACAACCGCATGATTCCTGCGTGAATCATCCACAGCGCAACAGCCGCGCGCGCGGGCGTGCTGCCGGCGCCACAACGGGCGCTCGGCCGAACGGTGATCGGCCGTTCGGTGGGCTTCGCGCCCGGCTACGCGGCGAAGAAGAACTGCGTCAGGTGGAAGAACACCGGCGCGGCGAACGACAGCGCATCGAGCCGACCCAGCACGCCGCGCGCCAGCTGCACGCCGCCTTCGAGCCAGAGGTCGGTGGCGCCGAGGCTGCGCTTGACCGAGGCCAGCACCAGCCCGCCCATGAATCCGGCGATCACGATGGCGGCCGACATCAGCAGCGACTGCCACCACATGAACGGCGTCATCCACCACAGCGCGGTGCCGATCAGGGTCGCGGCCACGCCGCCGGCCAGCACCCCTTCCACGCTCTTGGTTGGATTGGACGCGAGCGGCGTGCGGCCGAACCACGCGCTGAAGATCACCGCGAGCAGCTCGGACATCTGCACCACCAGCAGGAAGTACAGCAGCAGCAGCGCGCCACGGTCTTCGTAGCCGGCGAACTCCAGCGTGGCGATGGCCGGCGCGTAACTGACGCAGTAGACGCTGATCATCAGGCCCCATTGCACCTTGGCCACGCGCTCCAGGTAGCGCGTGGTGTCCTGACGCAGTGCCACGACCACCGGCAGCAGCAGGAACAGGTACACCGGAATCACCACCGCGTACCAGTCGTACAGGCCGCCGGCCACCAGCACGTACTGCAGCGGGATCGCCACGTAGAAGGCGATCACCAGCGCCCAGTAGTCGGAGCCGCGCGTCGGCGTGAGCGCGACGAACTCGCGCAGCGCGAAGAACGAGGCCAGCGCGAACACCACGGTCAGCGCTTCGCCGCCGACCGCGAACGCGAGCGCGAACAGGGCGACGATCGCCCACGAGCCGCGGATGCGCAGGTTCAGCTGGTGGATCCAGGCCAGCTGGATCGCGTCGGCGGTGCGCGACTCCAGCCAGGCGCCCAGCGCGGTGGCGGTGGCGAACAGCAGCACCACGCCGGTCAGCACCAACAGAAAGGTCTCATGCAGCGTCATGATCGGTGCATCAGTCGGATGCCAGCTCGATCACCGCGGCGCGCGCACGCGACAGGAAGGCGTCCTTCGACTCGCCCTCCGCAAGCGCCAGCGGCGCGCCGAAGCGCACCGTGCTGATGATCGGGATTGGCAGCAGCGCCCCCTTGGGCAGCGAGCGGTGCAGGTTGTCGAGGTACACCGGGATCAGCTCCACCTGCGGGAACGCCTGCGCCAGGAAGTACAGCCCCGCCTTGAACGGCCCCGGCAGCGGCTGCGTGGTGCGCGTGCCTTCCGGAAAGATGATCAGCGAGAAGCCGTGCTCGAGCGCGTCGCGCAGCGGCTCCAGCGGATCGGCCTCCGGGTCCTCGCGCGCGCGGTCGATCATCACCACGTTCAGTTCTTCCTCGGCGATGCGCTGCTTGATGCCGCCCTTGCCCCAGTAGTCGCGCGCCGCCACCGGCCGTGTGTTGGCGCGCAGGCTGCCGGGCAGCGCGGCCCACAGCACCAGCGTGTCCATGTGGCTGCTGTGGTTGGCGAAGTAGATGCGCTGGGTCGCGGTGGGCGCGCTGCCGATCCAGCGCGGATAGGCGCCCACCAGCAAGCGGGCCAGCAGCACCAGCGGGGGCAGGAATTTGATTGGCAAGGCGGGGTCGGTGGCCGCGATCCGGGGTCGGCGATCCGAGATCCGGCGGGCGTCGTTCTTGTCCGCCGCAGTGTATGCCGGTGCGCGTCGCGCGGACGCGGCGGCGTGGGATCTGCACGCTCATCGGTGTGGCGCCTGCGTGTCACGCACCCGTCGCGGATCGAATGCCGACGCGCCGGGCACGTGCCGCCGGCCGACCCCGGATCACCGGTGTCGCCGATCAGAAGCTGGCACGCAGGCCGATCGACGCCTGGTTCAGCTGCGCAAAGTTGTAGACCTCGTCGTTGTCGGCACCGCCTTCGATCACGCGCACGCCGGCAAACAGGGTCAGCGACGACGTCAGCGCATAGCCGCCGCGCAGGCCGATGTCGATCGCGCGGCCCTGGCCGCTGGCGAGCGCGTCGGCGTCGAACGAGAATCGCCAGTGGCCGTGCTGCCCCTCGGCGGCCAGGTGCAGCAGCGGCACCAGGCCCGTGTTCTTCTTGCTCGCGGCCAGTGCGCCCTGGCGCAGGGCGATCTCGGCATCGCGCACCTTGGCGGTCAGGCCCGCGTGCCAGGTCCAGTTCGGCGTCTGCAGCAGCGGCCAGCGATAGGTCGCGCGGTACGAGTTGAAGGTGTAGGTTGCCCGCACGGGGCCAGCGGCGAAGCGTGCGCCGTTGAAGTCCACCGGCGTGGCGAGCGTGCCATCGCCCTCGAGCGAGAACGGCGCGGCGACGAAGCGCCACTGCTGGCCGGCGCCGAAGCCGCCGACCACCAGCGTCACGCGCGCGGCGGCCTCGGCATCGCTGCCCAGCACGTCGACCAGCGAGAAGCGCGTGCCCTGCGCCGTGTTGGGGATCTGCACCACGTTGCGCTGCTGCGAGACCGACAGCAGGTCGATGTCGAGGGTGGCTGCGGCCGCCGGCCGCGCCGCAAGCGCGGGCAGCAGGGCGGCGGCGAGCAGCAGCGTTGATGCGAGCGGGAGCCGGGGCATTGCGTTCTCGTGGTCAGCACAGGGACCTGATCAGAGCGGCCCGCGCGACGCGCGGTTCCGCTGGCGCGGGTTTACGACAGGACGCCGGGCTCGGCGTTCAGGTGCAGGGTCATCTCGTCATCCTTCGGCGCGAAGCCGAGCGCGCGGTACAGCGCGGCGCCATCGGCGGTGGCGGCGAGCGTCGCGTAGGCGATGCCGCGCGCACGGCAGTCGTCGAGCACCGCGCGGATCAGGTCGCGCGCGATGCCGCGCCGGCGCCAGCCCGGTTCGGTATAGACGTTGTTGATGCGCGCCAGCAGATGCACGGCGCCGCTGTCACGCCGCGGCCCCCAGTCCAGCAGCACCGCGCCGGCGCCGGCGATCACGTGGCCGTCGGCGATCGCCAGGCGGCCGAGATAGCGGCCATCGCGCAGGCGCGGCGCGATCCATTCGGCGTAGAGCGCCACGGCTTGCGCCGGGGCCGGGCGTTCGTCGAAGCGATGGGTGGCGATCGTCGCGGCATCGGTCGCCACGGCTGCGCGCAGCGTCCATGGGGGCGGTGCGCTGGCGGCCAGGGCCATCGAGTCAGCGGCCCTCAGCCGCCGGTGCCGCCCACCGTCAGGCCCTCGATCCGCAGCGTCGGCTGGCCCACGCCTACCGGGACGCTCTGGCCTTCCTTGCCGCAGGTGCCGATGCCCGAGTCGAGCGCCATGTCGTTGCCGATCATGGTCACGCGCGTCAGCACGTCCGGGCCGTTGCCGATCAGCGTGGCGCCCTTGACCGGGCGCGGTGATCTTGCCGTCCTCGATCAGGTAGGCCTCGGCCATGGAGAACACGAACTTGCCGCTGGTGATGTCGACCTGGCCGCCGCCGAAGTTGCTGGCGAACACGCCCTTCTTCACCGAGCGGATGATCTCTTCGTGCGCGTGACTGCCGCCCAGCATGTAGGTGTTGGTCATGCGCGGCATCGGCAGGTGGGCGAAGGACTCGCGCCGGCCGTTGCCGGTGGGTGCGACCCCCATCAGGCGCGCATTGAGCGTGTCCTGCATGTAGCCGCGCAGGATGCCGTCCTCGATCAGCACGGTGTGCTGGGTCGGATCGTGCCTTCGTCGTCGACGTTCAGCGAGCCGCGCCGGTCGGCAATGGTGCCGTCGTCCACCACGGTGACACCTCTCGGCGGCCACGCGTTGGCCGATGCTGCCCGGCGAAGGCCGAGCGTGCCCTTGCGGTTGAAGTCGCCTTCGAGGCCGTGGCCGATCGCCTCGTGCAGCAGGATGCCGGGCCAGCCGGGGCCGAGCACCACCGTCATCGTGCCGGCCGGCGCCGGCTTGCGCGTCCAGATTGATGCAGTGCCTGGCGCACCGCTTGGTGGGCGTAGTGCAGCAGCACGGTCTTCGGTGAAGTAGCGGTAGGTCGATAGCGCCCGCCGCCGCCGGAGAAGCCCTGCTCGCGCCGGCCGTCCTGCTCGACGATCACCGAAACCGACATGCGCACCAGCGGCCGCACATCGGCCGCGATCACGCCGTCGTGGCGCTTGTCGCTGCGCGCCACCAGCATCACGTCGTATTCGGCGCCGACGTTGGCCATCACCTGCTTGACGCGCGGATCGCGCGCCCGCGCCAGCTGTTCGATGCGTTCGAGCAGCTTGATCTTGGCGGCGTCCGTCGAGGATGGCCAGCGGATCGTCCGGCGGCGTAAAGCGGCGCGGCCGGCTGCGCGGCGCGAGCGCGGCAAGCCGGCGCGTGCCGCTGCCGCCCACGCGCGCGATGGAGCGCACCGCTTCGGCCGCCTCCAGCAGGGCCGGCTCGGAAATGTCGTCCGAGTAGGAGAACGCGGTCTTCTCGCCCGCCACCGCGCGCACGCCCACGCCCTGCTGGATGTCGAAGCTGCCGCTTTTGACGATGCCTTCCTCGAGCGAGAACGACTCGTTGCGCGTGTACTGGAAGTAGAGGTCGGCGTAGTCGGCGCGGTGCGTGAACACGCTGGCCAGCGCCGCCTGCAGCTTGCCTTCGTCCAGCCCGTAGGGCGCCAGCAACAGCGCGCGGGCGGTGGCCAGGTGGTCGAACGGAGCGTCGGTCGGGGTCATGGGGGCTTTCAAAGGACGCGGTGGGCCAGCGCGGGCAGGTTGGTTCGAACTTCGGCCATCAGTTTGGGATCGAGCAGGCCGATCGCAACCCCGGGGCCGTCGGCGACTTCGTCGACGATGCTGCCCCAGGGATCGACCAGCATCGAGTGGCCGTAGGTGGCGCGGCCGTTGGCGTGGCGGCCGCCCTGCGCCGGCGCCAGCACGTAGCAGAGGTTCTCGATCGCGCGCGCCTTCAGCAGCGTGGTCCAGTGGGCGCGGCCGGTGGTGGCGGTGAAGGCCGCCGGCACCAGGATCAGGTCGGGCCCCTGCATCGCGCGGTACAGCTCGGGAAAGCGCAGGTCGTAGCAGACCGACAGGCCGACCTTGAGCGTGCCGCCGGCGCGCGCGGTGAACGTGAAACTGCTGACCGCGCGCCCGGGCTCGATGGTGCGGGCCTCGTCGTAGTTCTCGTCGCCCTTGCGGAAATTGAACAGGTGGATCTTGTCGTAGCGCGCCACGCGCGCGCCCTGCGGGTCGTACACCAGCACGCTGTTGCGCACGTGCTGCGGCGAGCCGGTGGCGATCGGCGTGGTGCCGCCCACCAGCCAGAGGGCGTGGCGCCGCGCCTGCTCCGCCAGGAAGTCCTGCACCGGCCCGTGGCCGTCGGCCTCGCGCGCCGCGACCTTGTCGAGGTCGCTCGCGCCCATCAGGCAGAAGTACTCGGGCAGCGCCACCAGCTCGGCGCCGGCGGCAGCGGCCTGCGCGATCAGTGCCTCGGCGTCGCGCAGATTGGCGTCGACCGTCGTGCCGGAGACCATCTGCACGGCGGCGACGCGAACGGGCTGGGAGGGCGGAGTCGTCATGGAACACACCGGGGCCGGCGGGCGGCGGGGCGCCATTGTCGCCGGAAACGCCGGGGCGGGCGGACGCGCGCGGCACGGCCCCTGCGGCTGCACGAGCATGCGCGCAGTGCGGTCGACGCCGCGTCAATTCTGCGAAGGCGACGGCTCCGGCGCGGCCCGCTCGCGCCGCTTGACCTGCGGATCGGCCCAGGTGCCGGTGATGTCGTACTCGAACGAGAACGCCTTGGCGAGCGGATTGCGCAACAGCATCTGCGCCAGGAAGGCGCCCAGGCCGATCGCGGGATTGGCCAGCAGCGCGTAGGCGAGCGAGGCCGAGCCGGCGTCGATCTCCGGCAGCACCAGCACGTGCAGGGTCTGCGTCTCGCGCCCGATGTCGGTGCTGCCTTCGATCAGCACGTTGGCGCTGGCGCCGCGCATGCGCAAGTCGCGCGTCGACAGCACGCCGGACTTCACCTCCGCGCTGGCGGTGATGCTGTCGAACGCAAACCCTTCGGAGAACACGTCGCGGAAGTCGAGCGTGATCCGGCGCGGCAGTGATTGCAGCGACAGCACGCCGAGCAGCCGGCCGGCGCCCGCGCTGGCTTTCAGGAACTGGCCCTTGCTGGTGTTGAGCTTCAATTGCCCGCCGAGGGTCGGGTAGTGGATCGCCAGCGGCGAGCCGCGCCAGGTCAAGTCGCCTTCCAGCTTGCCCTGGCCGCCGCTGAGCGCGTCCGGAATGCCCAGCCGCGCCAGCAGCGCGCCGGCATTGCTGAAGTCGAGCGCGAAGGTCAGCGCCATGCGGCGCGTTGCCTGCCCGGGTTCGCGCTGCCAGCTGCCGCTGGCGTTCATGCGCGCCTCGGGCGTAGTCAGGGCCAGCTTCTGCAACGACCACACCGGCTGCGCGGCGGTGCCGCCGTTGACCGCCACCAGTTCGAGCCGGCCGAGCGACTTGCCGCCGAGCTCGAAGCTGTCGGCCACCACGTCGAAGCCAGGCACGTTGCGCGGCGGCGCGTCGAGCAGTTCCGCCACCTGCGTGCGCTGGCCTTCGGGGATCGCCAGCCGGCTCAGTCGCGCGCTCACGCGTCCGCTGCCGCTGGCCGCGCCCGGGCGCCAGGTGAGGGCGCCGTTGACCTGGTCGGCGCTGATGTTGGCCGCCCACAGCGTCTCGCCGCCGTCGCTCAGGCGGGTGGCACCGAGCACCACGTTGGCGATCGGCTTGCCCGAGAACACCAGTTCGCGCGCGCGCAGGGCCAGGTAGTCGGGCAGCACGGCGGGACCGGCCGGGGACGTGGTCGCCGCTGCGCCGCGCACGGCCGGCGCGGCCTCCGGCGGATCGAACAGCGGCAGCCAGGCATCGACATCCAGGCGTGGCAGGTTGATCAGCGCGACCAGGCCGCGTGCCGGCAGCACCGGGGGTTCCCCCACCGCGATCACGCCGCGCTCGATGCGCGCCGCGCGGTCGGCGCCGCGCGTGCGTTCCAGGCGCACCGCCAGCACGCTGCCGGCGGTCACGGCGATGCTGTCGCGCTCGCTGCCCAGCCCGGTCAGCTCGACGCGCAGCGGCAGCGCGTCGGTCGCGCTCTTGGCCAGCGGCGCCGGGGCGTCGATGCGCCAGCCGGCGAGGTCGCTGTCGACGCGCAGGTCGAGCCGCTCGCCGCGCACGTTCAGGCTGCCGCTGTAGCGTGTGGTGCCCTGCGCGCCGGCCAGCAGCCGCTGCACCAGCGGGATGTCGACCTGGCGGCTGATGCCGGCCGGGGTGACGCTGCCGCTGCCGCTGATGGCGATCGTGCCGTCCGGCCGCATACTGGCGCTGGCCTCGAGCTGGCCGCCGGCAAACCCGGCGCTGATGCTGCTCATCGTCACGCTGCCCCGGGTGAAGTCGATGCGGCCGTTGGCGCGCGAGAAAGGCAGGATGTCCTCGCGCAGCACGATGTCGTTGTTGGCGAGCGTGATCGTGCCGCCGACGCCGACCTCGCGCCCGGCCACCAGCGGAATGTCGAGCTTCAGGTCCAGCCGCGCACTGCCGCTGGCCTGGGTGGTGGCCAGGAAGCGCAGCGGTTCGCGCAGGCCACTTTCGCGCACGTAACGCAGCAGGTCGGCCGCCGGCCCGCTGGTGGCGCCGCGCACGGCCAGCAGCGTGTCGCCCGGGCGGAAGTCGGCCACGCGCGCGCTGGCGTTGAGCACGCGCGTGCCGAAGATCGAGGCGCTGCGCGCGGTCACCGTCATGCCCTGGCGCTCGAACACGACGTCGGCGTCAATGTTGTCGAGTGCCGGCCAGCCCGGCCACTGTGTGCCGTCGTCGCCGGTGGCCGGCGGCAGGTAGTCGAGCCGCGCGTCGCGCACCCGCACCGCGGCGCGGAACTCACCCTGCCTGGGATCGCGGAACGGGAAGTCGTACAGGTTGCCCTTGACGCGCAGCGTGCCTTCGCTGCCGCGGCCGGCCACCAGCGCGCGTTCCAGCCAGGCGCGCGTCCTGGGGCCGGTGACGAGCGGGGCGTAGCGCGCCGCCGCGGCCACCTCGATGCGCTGGATGCGTGCGTCCAGGTCGAGGGTGCCGGGCCCCTGGTCCGGCGCCAGGCTGCGCTGGTAGCTGCCGCTGGCGGTCAGGTCGAGGTCGGCATTGGCGGCCGCCAGGCTCTGCACCTGCACGTCGAGCCGATCGCCGGTGCGCGTCCAGCGCAGTTGCGCGCTCAGGCGGTCGAGCGCGATCTGCGGCCGCTCGAATACGCCGGGAAACTCGGCGCTTGCCGCGCGCGCATCGAGGACGAGGGTGCCGCCAGCCTCGGTGAAGTCGACCCTGCCGCGCAGGTTGGCAAAGCCGGGCAGGCCGACGCGTGCGTGGCCGGCGGCATCGCGCGCCGGCTCGGCCGGCTGGGCGCTGGTCGACAGGCCCTCGAAGTCGCTTTGCAGCGCGTAGCGGTCGGGCGCGGCCAGGCTGCCGTCGAAATCGAGCTTCAGGTTGGTCAGGGTGCCGCGCACGTCCTGCCGGGCGATGCGCTGGCGCAGGTCGCGCGCCAGCGGAAAATGGGCCGCCAGCTGCGTCAGCGTGTCGAGCGACAGCAAGCTGGCCTCGAACTCGGTGCGCGGCAGGCGCGCACCGTCGCGCGTGCCTTCCTCGCCGGCGCTGCCGCGCGTGTAGCGCAACCGCAGGTCGGTCGGCGGCAGCGCCAGTTTCTCGCCCTGCAGCGTGAAGCGCTGCAGTTGCAGCTCCTGGCCGCCGCGGTAGGCATTGCCCCACTCGCGCTGCGTGATGCGGCCGTTGAGCAGCGCCACCTCGAGCGGCGCGAGGTCGGCGCCGGCCTGCGCGCGCACGTCGGCCAGGGCCACGTCTGCGGTCAGGCGCAGCAGCGCGGTGCGCTGGCAGATCTGCGCCCGGCGCAGCGCGCCGGCGACATGGCGCCGCTCGATGCCGCATGGCCGGCCGCAGCAGCCGCGCCACCGCCTCGCTGCGCGCGAGGTCGGCGCCTTCCAGCGCCACGTACAGCTGCCCGCTCCACTCGGCAAACTCGGAGGCGGGACGGAACCAGCCGTGCGTGAAGTCGGCGCGCAGGTCGATGCGGGCGGCCAGCGCCGGCGGCGGCTGCGCCTGCAGCGACAGGCGGGTCGAGTTGAAGCCGCCGCGCAGCGTCAGCTGCACGTCGCTGAACTCGAGCGCATCCGCGCTGGCGGCGGCGCTGGCTGCTGTTTCGTCGAGGTAGCGCAGGCTGGCGCCGCGCACGTCGATGCGGCGCTGGCCGAGCACCCAGTCGAGCAGCGGCGAGTCGGTGTCTGAGGCATCGGCGCGCGGCTCGATCACGAACCCGGCCACCGTGAAGCGGGTTGGGCCGAGTCGCCGTACCTCGAGCGCAGGCGCCACCACCGAGAGGGAACGAAACTGTGGTGACAGTTGCAACACGCTGGCCCAGCTCAGCTCCGCGTCGACCTGCGGCAGCGCCAGTCGCGCTTCGCCGCCGCGGCCGGTCAGCCGCACGTCGCTGAGCGACAGCTGCGGATGGAAGCCTTGCCAGCCGGCTTCGATGCGGCCGATGGTCAGTTGCGCACCGAGCGCGGCGCTGGCCTGCCGTTCGATCCACGGGCGCGCTTCGTCGATGCGCGGCGGAGCACTCGCGAGTATCGGCGGTCAGCAGCGAGTGCAGCCGAAGGCTGGATGACGACCCGAACGGCGTCGCCATCCGAGCCCCTTCAGGCCGGAGCGCAGCGCGCGCACCAGACCGTCGCCGAAGCGGCGCGCCAGGTTGCGTTCGGTCGCTTCGATCGCGTGCTCGACGGCATCTTCGACCGCGTGCTCGAGCGCGTGCAGGCAGCTGGTGACCTGCTGCGGGTCGCCAGGCGAGGGCGAGGCCGAGGTCTGCTCGGGGGCCACGGAAGGCAGGCGATCAGGCACGTGGGCGGCGGGTCGGGGCGGCGCGCGATGCGCGGCCGACCCGCGGTTCAACGCAGTGACGGGGGGCGGAGGTCAAGGACTGTGATGGCGATCGGGCCGCAAGGTTCACTCGGCGTCCGCGGCAGGCGTCGGCGCGCATGAGGTTGGCGGATTCGTTCGGCGCACTGGTGCAGCGCATTCGTTCGGCAGCGCCTGCGGGCCGAGGCGAACGCGCCGGGGCGAGGCGCCCTGTACACGCCGTTCGTACAATCGGCGGATGTTCTGCCTGACCGAGTCACCCCGCGCGCCTGTATCGAGCCTGGGTCATGGCCCGCTGCGATCATGCCCGCGGCGTGCTCCTTTGACCGCCAGGACAGGCTATCACAGGCCAGCGCGCGAGCCGGTGCATGGCTGACCTGTCTTCGGCGTCGCCTGCCGTGGACGATGCGCGCGCGCAGATCGCCGCGGGTGCGCAGCGCGCGCTGGACGCGAGCCGCTTCGTCGCGCAATCGGCACTGCGCCTGGCGCACGACACTGAGGGGCAGCGCGCTGCCCTGGTGGATCTGGCCGCCGTGCCGTGGGACGCAGCGCGCCTGGCGGCGCGGATCGCGGCGGCGTCGGCCGCACCATCCGCCGGCGGCGCGACCGACACGCTGGGCGCCGCCCTGCGTGTATTGCGGCGGCAGGCGCTGCTCGGCGTGATCGTGCGCGACGTGGCGGGCGTGGCCAGCCTCGACGAGGTCACCGGCAGCATGACGCTGCTGGCCGAGCTGGCGGTGCAGCGGCTGGTGGCCGCGCATGCGCGCGAGCTGGCGCAGGTGCACGGCGTCCCGACCGACGCCGACGGCACACCGCAGGACCTGCTGGCGGTGGCGATGGGCAAGGGCGGCGGCGGCGAACTGAACGTCTCGTCCGACCTCGACCTGATCTACGTCTACGACGAAGGCGGCGAGACGCGCGCCATTGGCGAGTTCGCCGACGCGCGCCGGCCGCTGTCGAACCACGAGTTCTTCGAGAAGCTGGCGCGGCGCGTGACCGCGGCCCTGGCGGACGTGACCGCGGAGGGCTTCGTGTTCCGCGTCGACCTGCGGCTGCGACCCAATGGCGACGCCGGCCCGCTGGTGGTGTCGGACGCCATGCTGGAGGAGTACCTGATCCGGCAGGGCCGCGAGTGGGAGCGCTTCGCCTGGCTCAAGGGGCGCGTGATCTCGGCGCCGGTGTTCGCCAGCGCGGCGCAGTTCTCGGCCCAGGTGCAGGCGCACGAGGCCACGGTGGCGCCGTTCGTGTTCCGCAAGTATCTCGACTTCAATGCGATCGCCTCGCTGCGTGGCCTGCACGAGATGATCCGCGCCGAGACGCAGAAGAAGAGCGCGCGCGGCGCCGCCGGCCACCGCGCGCACGAGGACAACGTCAAGCTCGGCCGCGGCGGCATCCGCGAGATCGAGTTCATCGCGCAGACGTTCCAGGTGATGCGCGGCGGACGCGAGGCGCGCCTGCGTGGCAAGCGCACGCTCGGCACGCTTGCAGTGCTGGCGCAGCTGAACCTGCTGCCGCCGGCCGCCTGCGCGCGGCTGGCCGAGGAGTACGTGTTCCTGCGCCGGCTCGAGCATGCGCTGCAGTACGTCGATGATGCGCAGACGCACCTGATCCCAGCCGCCGCCGAGGAGCGCGCGCGCGTGGCGGCGCTGCTTGGCCTGACGGCGGACGAGCTGATGCAACGCTATCTCGCCGCGCGAGAGTTCGCTGGCGGCGACCTTCGACGCGGTGTTTCTGCCGCCGGACACCGCGGCGCCATCGAACGGCACGGGTGCCGCGTTGTCGGTCGGTGCGCAGGGCGACGATGCCCTGCTGACCCGGCTGGCGGCGCTCGGCTACCGCGCGGCGCCGGAGTCGCTGGCGCGCGTGCGCGCGCTGCTCGCCTCGCGCCGCGTGCCCGCCACGAGCGAGGCGGTGCGCGGCGCGCTGGAGCGGCTGCTGGTGCGCGCGATCGAGGCGGTCGGCGCCGCGGCGCAGGCCGACGGCGCGGTGCACGACGTCGGTCCCGACGAGGTGCTGGCGCGCTTCGTGCGGCTGCTCGACGTGATCGCCGGGCGCAGCACTTACATCGCGCTGCTCAACCAGTATCCGCAGGCGTTCAGCCGCGTGCTGCGGCTGCTGGGCGCCAGCCGCTGGGCCGCCGACTTCCTGGCGCTGCACCCGATCCTGCTCGACGAACTGCTGGACGAGCGCATCGGCGAGCGCGAACTGGAGCTGGCGGACTGGCTGGCCTGGGGCACCGACATGCGGGCGCAGTTCGCAGCCCATGGCGACGACGTCGAGCGCCAGATGAACCTGCTGCGCGACTCGCATCATGCGCAGCTGTTCCGGCTGCTGCTGGCCGACCTCGATGGCCGGCTCACGGTCGAGAAGCTGGCCGATCACCTGTCGCTGCTGGCTGACCAGGCGGTGGCGCTGGCGCTCGACGGCGCCTGGGGCAGCCTGTCGCGCCGGCATCGCGAGGTGCCGGCTTTTGCGGTGATCGGCTACGGCAAGTGGGGCGGCAAGGAGCTCGGCTACGCCTCCGACCTCGACCTGATCTTCCTGTTCGACGACCCGCACCCGGATGCGCCCGAGGTGTACGCGCTGCTCGGCCGCCGGCTCACCAACTGGCTGTCGGCGCAAACCTCCAGCGGCGTGCTGTTCGAGATCGACCTGCGTCTGCGGCCGAGCGGCAACGCCGGGCTGCTGGTGTCGTCGATCGAGGCGTTCGAGAAGTACCAACGCAACGAGGGCGGCGGCGGCGCCTGGACCTGGGAGCACCAGGCGCTGACGCGCGCGCGGTTCTGCTGCGGCGATGCCGCGCTCGGCGCGCGCTTCGAGGCGCTGCGCCACGAGATCCTGGCGCGCCCGCGGGCACTTGCGCCGCTGTTCGACCAGGTGCTGGCGATGCGGCAGAAGATGCACGACGGCCACCCGAACCGCAGCGCGCAGTTCGACCTCAAGCACGACGCCGGCGGCATGGTCGACATCGAGTTCATCGTGCAGGCGCTGGTGCTGGCGCACGCGCATGACCATCCGCGGCTGCTCGGCAATCTCGGCAACATCGCGCTGCTGCGCATCGCTGCGGAGGAGGGGCTGATCGACGCCACGCTGGCGCAGCGCTGCGCCGACGCCTACCGCCACTACCGCAAGCTGCAGCACCGTCTGCGCCTGAACAGCGCCGAGTACGCGCGGGTCGAGCCGGCCGAGGTGGCCGCTGAAGCCGCCACGGTGCGCGCGCTGTGGCAAGCGCTGTTCGGAGCCGCCGCGGCGCGGCCGGCGCCGGCACTCAGCGGCCCGGCCGTGGCCTGAGGCCGCGCGAAAATGAACCTTTCCGATCGGAAGCGGACGATGCCCGAGATCCTGTGTACCGCCTGCGGCAGTGTCGGCCAGACCACGTCCGGCGCCTGTCCGCGCTGCGGCAGCCGCGACGTGCTGCCGGCGGATGCGCCGTCGGCGCGCAAGTTCATCGAGGCACGCAACGCGCGCCAGTCACCACCCGCCGCGCCGGCCGCGCCTTCGCCGCGCGCCGAGGCGACCGGCAAGGTGCTGGGGCGGGCGCTGGGGAAGCTGTTCGGGAAGTGAGCGTGGCGCAGGGCTGGGATTTCCGCTGTCGGCCAGGAGCAGCCCTGCATGATCGGCCGCTTTTTAGCGGCACGTGCTTCGCAGGACTTCCGTTAAGTCGATCGAAGCTCACGTTGGCAGCCGGGGTGTGACTGAGACGCTGATCTCTTTGACTTGGTATATGGGTGCGGTCTAACGACAAGCGGCGACAAGGGGAAGAGCGCGAGGCCCGGGGGGAAGCCGCGCGACCGCGACTCCGCGGGCGATCTCCCCCCCGCCCAGCGCCGGGCGCACCCCGCGCCCCCCCCAACAGCCCGCCCGCCGGCCTGCCCCGCCCCACCGCCCGGCGGAGCGCCGGGAGATCCCGGAGCGAGAACCCGCGCACCCCGCGCCCCCGCCACGCCCCCCCCCCCGGCCCCCCCCGCGCCACACCCCCCGACGCCCCCCCGGGCGGGCCCCGGGGCGGAGAGCCGGCGACGGAGCCCGGACGGAGACACGCCGAGAAAGGTACTCGAGCCCCCCGAGGAGCCCCCCCACGACAAGCCCCGCACGACCCCCCTCGCGCCGCCGCCCCTCTCGCCCGCCCGGCCCCGACCGCCGCGACCCCGCACTCGCCCCCGCGTCCCCCGACTGCCCCCCCGTGAACCCCCCCCGGAGGGAACCCCACACCCGCAAACGGCACAGTCCACTCCGAGACCGCCCCCCGAGCCACCCCCCCCCACCCCCCGCCCCCCACGCGACGCGGAGCCTGGGCCGCCCCCCCCCCCGTGGCCGGCCGCGACGACCCCGCCCCCCCCCGCCCCCCCCCGCCCCACGCCCCCGGGCCCGCCGGACCCGCCGCACCGCCGAGCCCGAGCCGCGGGCCGCGGCGCGGGCGCCCCCGAGAGCCCCCCGCCCCCCGACGCCGCAGCGCCACGCGCCGCCCCCCCCCACGCAGCGCGGGGGCGAGAGAGCCGACCGCCCCGCCCCCCGCCGCCGCGAGAGCCCGCCGGCCACGCCCCGCGCGCGGAGGCCCGGGCGTGCGCCCCTGCCCGGGCTCGCCCCCCGCGAGACCCCCCCCGCGACCCCCGCACCCCCAGCCACCCACCCGCCCCCGCACGCCGCCCCCCCCCCCCCGCCCCGCGCGCGCCGCCGCCGACGCCCAGGACGACACCCGCCGGCGCCCCGCCCGCCCCGCCGCCCAACCACCGCGTGCCCGTACCCCCGCCCCCCCCCCCCGCCCCCCCCTCCGCACTCACCCCCCCTCACGACCCACCCCCCCGCCGCGCCCCCCCCGCCCCCCCCCGCCCCCCCTGCCGCGCCGCCCCCCCCAACCCCGCCCCCCCACCGCCTCCCTGGAAAAGAGAGGCTTGACGCACCATACTTCCGTGGCATGATCCAGGCATGCCAAAAGCCCGGTTGCTGTTGCGCACGCGAACCGCAGTGCACGGGGGACTGGTTGAAATGGCGGTCTGGAGTGTCCCGTCGACCGTGCCGCCTTCGCAGCATGCATTCAAGTACCGCCTGGTTTTCGTGCGCGACGGGCAGCGCCTCGTGGGCTACGACAACGAGCGCGGCAAAGGGGATCACAAACATTTTGGCGGGCGGGAGTACAAGTACCGCTTCACTGATATCGACACTCTGGTGGGTGATTTCCTGCGCGATGTGGAGAAACTGGCATGACTGCATCCAGCAAGGTCTTGAACGTCAAGGTTGGCGAGACGCTGCAACAGGCTGGCAAGCGGGCCGCTGACGCCATGCGCGCGGCGGCGGCCGGCAAGACGGTGACGCCGTACTTCGGCGTCGGCTTTCAGCAGGTGGGCCAGATGCTGGCCACCTTCACTCCGAAACGCTGGGAGTTGATCGCCGCGCTGCGTGAGGCTGGGCCGATGACGGTAGCCGAATTGGCACGGCACCTCGGGCGCAACTACAAGAACGTGCACGCCGATGTTCAGCAACTGATCGAATGGATGGCTGTAGAACGTGGCGACGATGGACGCGTGAGCGTGCCATGGTCGGAGATCGTTTTAGACATGAAATTGCCAGAGCGCGCAATAGCGTAAGGCCTGTCGTACGGGGCCGCCGTGCGACAGACCGACGTCTGCACAGAACGGCTGAACGGGCGCGGATCAACGCGTGCACGACAGTCGGCTTTGGGCCGCGCAATTTCATGACTTGAGTGCCGGCCTCGGGTCGCCAGCCGCCTCTCGTTGAATCGGCCCGCCGGATCGGCCGCTGGTCTAACAAGTCGCGCCGCAGCGGCGCTCAGCCAAACAGCCGCAGCGCCGTGAACGCCCCCATGCCGATCACCATCGTCGCGATCATGCTGCGCGTAGCGAGCATGGTGACGACTGCCACCGCGCCGGCCAGCAGCTTCACGTTGGCGGTCGACAGCGCGAACTGGCCCTGAACGGTCAGCACCTCGGGGGCGATCAGCGCGGCCAGCGCGCAGGCGGGCGCGAAGCGCAGCGCGTGCTGCACGCGTTCGGGCAGCGGGATGCGGTCGCCGAGCACGAGGAAGAACGAGCGCGTGGCGATCGTCACGCCGGTCAGGCCGACGATTACCAGCCAGGTCTCGAGCGTGTTCATGCGCGCTCCACCCGTTCGAGCGCGATGTCCACCGCCAGCGCGGCGCTGATGCCGGCGATCACCGCGACCACCAGCCCGAGCTTGAGCGGCAGACCGGCCGCGGCCACGGCGACCACGCCGGCTACCAGCGCGCCGACCACGGCCGGCTTGCTGTTGAGCATCGGCACGGTCAGCGCGATCAGCGCCAGGATCGCGGCGAACTCCAGGCCCCAGGCGCCGGGCACCTGGCCGGCGAGGAAGATGCCGAGGATCGACATCGTCTGCCACGAGAACCAGTTGCCGAAGGCAATGCCGAGGAAGAACCAGACCCGGCGCGTGGGTGCCAGTTCGTCTTCGCCGCGGTCGCCGTCATCGCTGCCCTTGCCTCGTTCTTGCTCGCGGCGCGCTTGCGCGGCGGTCCAGCGCTGCAGCGAGATCGCAAAGCCGACGTCGCTCGTCACATAGCCGAGCAGCAGCCGGCGCCCGAGCGTGTAGCGCGCGAAGTACGGGTACAGACCGGCCGAGAAGATCACGAAACGCAGGTTGACCACGGTGGCGGTCAGCAGCACGACCCAGATCGGCGCGTCCGCCGCGATCAGCGGCAGCGCTGCCAGCTGCGCGCTGCCGGCGAATACCAGCAGCGTCATGCCGAGCGCCTCGAGCTGCGACATGCCGATCTTGACCATGGCCACGCCGGTGACCAGGCCCCAGGTGCCGGTGGCGACCATCGCCGGCAGCACCGCGCGCAGGCCGGCCAGGAACGCCTCGCGCCGTACCGCGGCCAGTTCTGGCCGGGCGCCAAACACCGCTCGCTGGATCATGCGGCGGCAGCCTGCGGCGGCGACTTGTCGCGGCGCGAGTCGACCAGCAGCCAGGCGATCGCCAATGTGGTGACCACCACCGGCGGCACCGACCACAGGTTCAGGTCGGTCCAGCCGGTGGCCGACAGCAGCGCGCCGGAGGCGGCCGACGAGCTGATCATCGTCAGGAACACCGCCAGGTCGTTGACGCCCTGCACCTTGGACTTCTCGGCCGCGGTGTAGGTACGCGTCAGCAGGGTGGTAGCCCCGGTGAACATGAAGTTCCAGGCCAGGCCGAGCGCGAACAGCGCGGTCCAGAAGTGCCAGTAGGTCAGGCCGGCGTGGGCGATCGCCACCGTGACGAACATCAGCGAGCAGCCGGCCAGCATCACCTGCAGCACGCCGAAGCGGCGGATCAGCGTGCCGGTGAAGAAGCCCGGCGCGAACATCGCGATCACGTGCCACATGATGACGTCGGCTGCCTGCGGGTAGCCGAAGCCGCACACCTTCATCGCCAGCGGCGTGGCGGTCATCAGCAGGTTCATCGCGCCGAAGCTGATCGCGCCCGCCAGCACGGCGACGACGAAGGTGGGCTGCGACACAATCTGCTGCAGCGGGCGTGCCGGGCCGTGTGCGTGGTCGGCCTTGTGCGGAATGCGCAGCAAGCTGGCGATGCCGCAGGCGATCAGTGCCGCGCCGGCCAGCGCGATGTAGGTGCCGGCGAAATCCACCGGCAGCAGCCCGCGTGTGATCTTGCTCAGCTGCGGGCCGACCACGCCGCCGGCGATGCCGCCGGCCAGCACCCAGGAGATCGCCCGCTCCTTGAGCGACGGCGCGTAGGCATCGGCCACGTCGGCGGCGGCGAACCGCAGGTACTGCGCGAAGGCGTTGTACAGGCCGACCACGAAGGTGCCGGCGCACAGCAGCACGAAGCTCGAGGTCGTCACGCCGAGCGCGGCGATCGCCGTGCCGATGAATCCCATCGTCGTGCCGAACATGAATCCGGCGCGGCGGCCAAAGCGCCCCATCGCGAGCGAGGCGGGCATCGTCGTGAGCGCCGAGCCGATGATGTAGGTCGTGACGGGCAGCGTGGCCCACAGCGGCGAGGGCGCGAGCGCGAGCCCCGCCAGGCCGTTGACGGCGATCAGCGTGACGTTGTTGACATAGAGCAGCGCCTGACAGACCACGAGCAGGGTGATCTGGCGCCGCGCCGTCGACGAAGGGTCGAGGGATGGGGCGGAGTGCACTGCGCGAAGTATAGGGGGAGCATAGGCGGCGCCTCGATCGGCGATCGGTGGCTGCGATCGCGTCCGCGCCGCGGCGGCGGCGCTGACGCGAGTGCGGTTGGCTAGAATCGGCGCTTACATCGCATAGCGAGGCGGGAGACTCACATGTCCATGGCGGATCGCGACGGCTGGATCTGGTACGACGGCAAGCTGGTGCCCTGGCGCGACGCCACCACGCACGTGCTGACGCATTCGCTGCACTACGGGCTGGCCGTGTTCGAAGGCGTGCGTGCCTACAAGACGCCCGAGGGGCCGGCGATCTTCCGCCTGCAGGACCACACGGACCGCCTGTTCAACTCGGCCAAGATCTTCATGATGGACATGCCCTACACGCGCGAGCAGCTCAACGAAGCGCAGCGCGAGGTGGTGCGGGCCAACAAGCTGGAGAGCTGCTACCTGCGCCCGCTGGCGTTCTACGGCAGCGAGAAGATGGGCGTGAGCCCCAAGGGCGCGAAGGTGCACGTAAGCATCGCCGCCTGGCCCTGGGGCGCGTACCTCGGCGAGGAAGGGCTGGCCAAGGGCATCCGCGTGAAGACCTCGAGCTACCAGCGGCACCACATCAACGTGTCGATGGTGCGTTCGAAAACCGCAGGCCACTACGTGAATTCGATCCTCGCCAACATGGAGGCTCTCAATCACGGCTACGACGAGGCGCTGCTGCTCGACACGCAGGGCTTCGTCGCCGAGGGTGCCGGCGAGAACCTGTTCATCGTGCGCGACGGCAAGATCTTCGAGCCGAACATGGTGTCGGGCCTGATCGGCATCACGCGCCGCACGGTGATCGAACTGGCCGCCGACCTCGGCTATACGGTCACGCAGATGCCGATGACGCGCGACGACGTGTATCTCGCCGACGAGGCCTTCTTCACCGGCACCGCGGCCGAGGTGACGCCGATCCGCGAGCTCGACGGCCGCGTGATCGGCCAGGGCGCGCGCGGCCCGATCACCGAGAAGATCCAGTCGCTGTTCTTCGACGTGGTCAACGGCCGCAACGGCAAGTACAACCACTGGCTGGCCAAGGTGTGAGGGGTGCCGCGATGACGACTGCCGAACTGCCCATGGTCGAACTGTCGGCCAAGGAACTGCCCGCGTTCTGCCCCAACCCGCAGATGCCCGTGTGGAACCATCACCCGCGCGTGTTCCTCGACGTCGCCACCAAAGGCGAGGCGATGTGCCCGTACTGCGGCACGCGCTACCGGCTGAAGGCGGGAGAGGTCGTGAAGGGGCACGGATGACGTCCGGCCCGAGGGCCGGATGTCATCCGTGCCCACTGGGCCTATGAACGAACGAGGGGGCTGGGCTGGCCCCCTCGTGCTCCTATAGCCAGGCAGTGATCTAACGGCTACCGACGACTACCTCCATGTCTCGCCTGACCAAACCGCTGCTGTTCGCCTCGTCCACCGAGTGCGAGCAGGCGTTCTATGACGCGCTGGAGAACGCCGACGTCGACGCGATCGTCGAACTGTGGCTCGACGACGAAGACATCTGCTGCGTGCATCCGGGCGGCCCGCGGTTGATGGGGACGCAGGCGGTGCGCAACTCGTGGGCCGCCATCCTCGCCAACGGCGCGCTGAACATCCGCGCCACGTCGCGCAAGAGCATGGAGACACCGACGCTCGCCGTGCACAACGTGGTCGAGGAGATCGTGGTGAGCGAGGGTCGCGGCCAGCAGATTGTTCACGTGATCGCCACCAACGCCTACGTGAAGACGCCGGCCGGCTGGAAGATGATCCTGCACCACGCGTCGCAGGCGGCCGATGGCGCGCCGGAGGTGGTGGAGGGGCCGTCGGGGCCATTGCACTAAGCGCTTCTCGTGTACGCGATTGCTGCGCAATCGCACGTGCACGCGAAGCGGAAGCGCACGGCGCTGCGCGCCGCTCAGAACTGATCAGACGCGCAACATCGGGGCGCTTCAGGTGTACGCGCCGGTGCGCCGTCGCACGTGCAACTGAAGCGAAACGGCACGGCGCAGCGCGCCGCACAGGACTGGTCAGACGCGCTACCTTCGGAGTGGCCGGGCGTCCGCGCGTTGACAAAGGCGACGAGCGCCGCAGTGCGGCGCGGGTGATGTCGCGCAATCCGCAATCCCCCATCTGCAATCCGACCCCGATGCCTCTCCTCCCCTCCACCTACCGCGCCCCCGTCTGGATGCCCGGCGGGCATATGCAGACGATCCTGGCAGCGAAGGCGGTGCCGCGACCGCGGGTGGACTATCGGCGCGAGCGGTGGACCGCGCCGGACGAGGACTTCATCGACGTGGACTTTGCGCTGCCCGAGCCGGCATCCGACACGGCGCCGGTGCTGGTGCTGTTCCACGGGCTCGAAGGCAGTTCGCAGTCGCACTACGCGTTGAGCACCATGCGGGCGGCGGCCGATCGCGGCTGGCGCGGGCTGGTGGTGCATTTCCGCGGCTGCTCGGGCGAACCGAACCGGATGCCGCGCGCCTACCACTCGGGTGATTCTGAGGAGGGCGACTGGATTCTGCGGCGCGTGCATGCGCGCTGGCCGCACGCGCGCCTGTTTGCAGTCGGCATCTCGCTCGGCGGCAACATGCTCGCCAAGTGGCTCGGCGAGCGGGCCGAGGATGCGCGCTTCGTGACGGCGGCGGCCTCGATCGGCTCGCCGCTCGATCTGGCGGCCGGCGGCGAGGCGATCTCGCGCGGCTTCTCGCTCGTCTACACGAAGATGTTCCTCGCCACGCTGCGCGACAAGGCGCTGGCCAAGCTCGCGCGCTTTCCCGGCGTGGCCGACGCCGAGGCGATCCGCGCCAGCCGCAACCTGTACGAGTTCGACAACGCCTACACCGCGCCCGTGCACGGTTTCCGCGACACCGACGACTACTGGTCGCGCGCCTCGGGCAAGCCGTGGCTCGGGGGCGTGCGGGTGCCGCACCTGTTGCTCAACGCGCTGAACGATCCTTTCGTGCCGGCGGCGAGCCTGCCGCGCGCCGATCAGGTCGCGCGCGAGGTGTACCTCGAACAGCCGGCGGGCGGCGGTCACATCGGATTCGCGCAGGGTCCGTTCCCCGGCAACCTCGACTTCCTCGCGCAACGGCTGTTCCGGTTCTTCGAGCACGGTGCCTGAGCGCCGGTGCGCGCCAAGGGAACTGCACGCCGCAGCAACGATCCGACTGCCGCATGGATGCCGACGTCCTCGCCGCGATGGCCAAGTGGCTGAACGTGCCCGCCGTGTTCGGCTGGCTGCAACTGACCGCGCGCGGCGAATGGCGCATCCGCGGCGAGCGCATCGCCAATCCGGCGATCCGCGCCTTCATCGACCGCAACTACGCGGTCGATGCCCACGGCCGTTGGTACTTCCAGAACGGGCCGCAGCGCGTGTACGTGTCGCTGGAACGGGCACCCTGGGTGTATCGCATTGACGCCGACGGCCAGGTCGGCGCGCACACCGGCGCGGTGCCTTCGAGATGCACGGGTGCTGGGCTGCTCGACGATGGCCGGCTGCTGTTGGCAACCGACCTCGGCCCCGGCACGGTTGACGACCGCGACACCGCCTGGTGCCTGCGTGCGGTGACCGACTTCACCGGTTTGCCGCTGAACGAGCAGGGTTTCGAGCGCTGGACCGACGGTCGCGACGAGGCCTTCATCAAGCCCGCGCTGCTGCAGCTGGCAGGCGACCTGATGCGCATCGAACGGCTGCGCGTGGCCGACCTCGAGCAGCGCTTCGGTTTCGTCGCCGATCCGCGCGGGCCATAGCGGCGACTGCGGGTGTCTTCGCCCGTGGCCGGCGCAACAGCGTGCAGCGGGCCACCCGTTTCAACTTTGTGTGGCTTTGCCACCAAAGTTGAACCGATCGAACCGCTTTCGATGCACGTGCGATGCGCGCAGCGCATCGCGTACATCGAAAGCGATCAATCGAAGACCGGCGACTCCACTCCCAGCACCTTGTGAAGCTTCGGGCTGGTGGTCGTGTACTGCAGGTGGATGCGCTTGTCGGGGAAGACGTACTTCGCGGCGCCGAAGGCAGCCAGCGCCGCTTCGTGGAAGCCCGAGAGGATCAGCTTCTTCTTGCCCGGGTAGGTGTTGATGTCGCCGACCGCGAAGATGCCCGGGATGTTGGTCTCGAACTTCTCGGTGTCCACCGCCACCTGCTTGCGATCGATCGCCAGCCCCCAGTCGGCGATCGGGCCGAGCTTGGGCGACAGGCCATAGAACACCAGCAGCATGTCCAGCGGCACGCGGCGCGTCACGCCGTCCAGCGCGGTGACGCGGATCTCGGTGAGCTTGCCATCGGCCTCGTCGAAGCCGGTGATCTGGCCGACCATCTGCTGCATTTCGAGCGCATCGCACAGCTCGCGCATCTTGGCCACGTTTGCCGGCGCCGCGCGGAAGCCGTCGCGCCGGTGCAGCAGGATCACGCTCTCGGCCTTGCCGACGAAGTCCAGTGCCCAGTCGAGCGCAGAATCGCCGCCGCCGCAGATGACGAGGTTCTTGCCGTGAAAGCGGCTCGGGTCTTTGACCTTGTAGTGCAGCTGGGTGCCCTCGAACTTGTCGATGCCCTCGACCTTCAGAGTGCGCGCCTGGAAGCTGCCCACGCCGGCGGCGATGAACACGGTCTTGGTGATGAAGCTGGTGCCGAGCGAGGTCTGCAGGTAGAAGCGACCGTCATCGCGTTTCTGCAGCACGCTGACTTCCTGGCCGAGGTGGAAGGTCGCGCCGAACGGCTCGATCTGCTTGAGCAGGTTGTCGGTCAGCTCCTGGCCGGTGCACACAGGCACGGCCGGGATGTCGTAGATCGGCTTGTCCGGGTACAGCTCGACACACTGGCCGCCGACGGCGGTCAGCGAGTCGATCACGTGCGCCTTGATTTCCAGCAGGCCGAGTTCGAACACCTGGAACAGGCCGACGGGGCCGGCCCCGACGATCACCGCATCGGTCTCGATGGGCGGCTTGGCCTCGACGTGTCCGGGCACGTCGACGGCGGGTTGATTCACGGTGGTATCCATCCTGACGGGTCTTTCCAAACGGCGCCGCGCGACCCGAGCGGGCGCAGCCGGCGCGAGAGACGCGATTCTCGCCGATTCGCGCGACGGCCGCTCGTCCGGGTCGGCCGCCGAGCCGTGGCGATGTCCCTGCAGGGCGCGTGGCGTTCGATGGCGTGCGGCGGGCCACCGCGCGCCGCGGCGGCACTCAGCGCTTCTGCGGCTCGTCGGGCGGCCGCTGGCCCTGGCGCGCCAGTTCCTCGCGCTGTTCCTTCACCTGCTGCGTCAGCTGGCGCAGCCGCGCATCGACCTCGGACATCACGTAGAAGTCGGCGTCTGCCGCAGTGCGCGCGAACTGCAACTGCTCGACCGCCGCAGGCACGGCGCCGAGCAGCAGATAGGCCTCGGCCACCGCCTGGTGTTGCCGCGTGCGCTGGCCGAGCGCGGCGTAGCTGCGGGCAAGCATCGAGTAGTAGTTGGTGTCGCTGCGCGGCAGCGCCAGCTGGTCGCGCAGGTAGGCCACCGCATCCTCGTGGCGCTCGTCCCGCTGCAGCAGCGTGACGTAGTTGATCGCCGTCAGGCGCGACAGCGGATATTTGGCCGCCGCGTCGCGCGCCATGGCGATGGCGGCCTCGCGTTCGGCGGGGGTCTTGGCGGCGGCAAAGCGCGCTTCGGACACCAGCTTGTCCAGCATCGGCGCCGGCTGGTCGCGTGCCAGTCGGCGCGCCGCCTGTGCCGCCTCCAGCGCGCGCTGCGGCTCGTCCAGCCGCAGCAGCGCCACCGCGAGTCCGTACTGCGCGGCCGTCTCGGAGGCTGCCGTACGGTCGCGTAGCTGGGTGGCAAAGTGCACCTGCGCATCGCGCGCGCCCTGCGCCGTCGGGTCCTGCAGCACGCGCAACCGGGCACGCGTCAGCGTGAAGTCGAGGCTGTCGGCTCGCTGCCGCACGCGCGCCTCGCTGACGCGCGTCTGCATGTCGCTGATCCGCTCCACCGTCAGAGGGTGGGTGCGCAGGTAGGCCGGCGCAGTGCCGCTCTCGTAGATGCGCGAGGCCTGCTGCATGCGGCCGAAGAAGGTGCCCATCCCGCGCGCGTCGAAGCCGGCGTTGATCAGGATCTGGAAGCCGACGCGGTCGGCCTCGCGCTCGGCCTCGCGCGAGAAGTTCAGCTGCTGCTGCATCGCAGCCGCCTGGCCGCCGAGGATCGCGGCCTGGGTCAGGTCGCCGCTCGAGCTGGAATTGCTGCGCGCCGCCAGCAGCGCCAGCAGCAGGGCGCCGATGGCGATCGCGGTCGACTCTTTCTGCTTGGCCAGCATGCGCGCGATGTGGCGCTGCTCGACGTGCGCGATCTCGTGCGCCATCACGCCGGCTAGCTCGGACTCGCTCTGCGCTGCCAGCACCAGGCCGCTGTGGATGCCGATGAAGCCGCCGGGCAGGGCGAAGGCGTTGATCATCGAATCGCGCACCGCGAAGAACGCGAAGTCCATGTGGCGCGCCGGACTGTTCGCCACCAGCTGGTAGCCGATCGCGTTCAGGTACTCGGTCGCCTCGGGATCGGGCAAGTAGGCCGGGTCGCGCGCGACCTGCCGCATGATCGCTTCGCCCAGCTTGCGCTCGTTGGCTGGGGACAAGTCGTCGGCCGCCACTTCGCCGAGCGTGGGCAGTTCCGGCAACGACTGCGCAACCGCCGCGCTGCCGAGCCGCGGCGGCAAGGGCGCCACCGCCAGGGCCAAGGCCACGGCAGTCGTCAGGCTGCGGCGAAACAGGATCTTCACTGCGGGCGGACTCGGGGTTGCGACGGGGTCGTACGGGGCAGGATCGAAGTCGTTTCGCGGATGGGGCAGCGCCCTGGCGCGCTCGTCGCGCGGTGTGCCCGCCGCGCGGCGGACAGACGGTTCCGACGCTTCCACCCCTGCTGATTATGATAGTCGGAGCATGGATTCGTTCCTTCGTGATCCACGGCGCAACCTGTAACAGGCTAATTCAGCGGCGGCCATGAGCAACCTGACCCACTTCGATGCCGCCGGCCAGGCCCACATGGTCGATGTCGGCGCCAAGGCCGTCACCCATCGGGTGGCGGTGGCCGGCGGGCGCATTCGCATGGAGGCTGTGACGCTCGACCTGATCCGCAGCGGCACCACGAAGAAAGGCGACGTCCTCGGCATCGCGCGCATCGCCGCGATCCAGGGCGCCAAGAAGACGAGCGAGCTGATTCCGCTCTGCCACCCGCTGGCGATCACCCGCATCACGGTCGACTTCGCGCTCGACACGGCCGCCAGTGCGGTGACTTGCCGGGCCCAGGTCGAGACGCACGGCCAGACCGGGGTCGAGATGGAGGCGCTGACCGCGGTGCAGGTCGGCCTGCTGACGATCTACGACATGTGCAAGGCGGTGGATCGCGGCATGGTGATCGAGCAGGTGCAATTGCTCGAAAAGCACGGCGGCAAGAGCGGCGACTGGGTGGCATCAGCCGCCTGACACGCCAGCCCAGCGCGCCTGCGTTGGCGCGCGGGTTGCGGGCGTACCCCGAAGCGGCCTGCGGCCTGTCGAGCAGCGCGGCGCGGGCGACGCGATCGTGCGTGCTGCCGCCCCTAGAATCCCTCGCATGATCCCTTCCTATGCCGCTGACGGCGATCGT
>JAXHLD010000001.1:0-37242 GCA_034522655.1 Burkholderiaceae bacterium | reverse complement strand
GCTGATGTCTTCGATTTCAGTTACATCTACTTCGAGTAGTCGAAGCGCTGCACATTGGCGCTGTCGGTCATCGGGCCGTAGCCGAGGCCGATGTCGTGCGTGGCCGGACGCAGCCCGGGGATCCAGTTGGCGAGCGACTGGTACGGCTTGAAGCGCTCGATGTGCAGCACGCGGCCACGCGTCTCGAATTGCGCCACCGGCAGCAGCGCATCGCCGTCGGCGGTCGCAATCGGCGCGGCGCTCGACAGCGGCTGCACGACATAGCTGCCGGGATCGCTGCGGCCCGGCGGTACGCTGACCGAACCGGGCTGGTCCAGCCAGGCCGACACGCCGCCAGCCAGCGCGATCAGCAGGGCGCCGGCTGCGAGCAGGTCGTTGCGCTGGACCACGGCGAGGCGGCGACGATGCGCGGGTTCAGGTCATGCCCTCGGCGCGCGCCCGCTCGGCGGCCTGCGGCGGTGTCAGGCCAGCTTCGTACATGTCGGACCAGCGCGTGTCGTCTAGCAGGTCGTGGGCACGCATCACGCCCCACCCGAGTTCCGTGCAGACGGCAGCCAGCCGTTGGGAACAGGGTCATAGGCTCCTGGCGGTTACCTCGTCGGCGCGGCATGTTAACCAGCCCGCCCGACACGCAGCGCTTTTGCATCGACCCGCAGGCCATGCGCGTTATGCTCGCGGCCGATTCAGTCGACCGACAAGGGAAGGCAACGATGGCCGATCGCAATGCCCCGTCCGGCAGCGCGCGCGAGGCGAGCATGGACGCTACCGACCTCTGGCGCGAGGAGATCATCACCGATCGCAAGGTCGGCACGCTGCGCGTGATGACGCCGATCCGGCCGGACGGCCAGTTCGATCCGGCGCGCCAGACCACCTACGTCGGCGAGGCGCAGATGATGACGAACATGGGCGCGCTGCCGATCAGCTTCGAGATCGAGGCGACTTCGCTTGCCGATGCGGTAGCCGGCTACGGCCGCGCCGCCGCCGAAGCCTTCGATCGCACGATGAAGGAACTGCAGGAACTGCGGCGCCAGTCGGCTTCGTCGCTAGTGCTGCCGGGCCAGGGCGGTGGCGGTTTCGGTCCGGGCGGGCTGCCGCCCGGTCTGGGCGGCAGCGGCAAGCTGCAGATGCCCTAGGTCGGCAGCACTACGGTAACGATTGCAGGCACGCCACGTCGCGCCTGCCGTCCCAGCAGCAGCGCCAAGCCGCTACAGCGCCTTCTCGCTGAATGTGTCGCAGGCGGCCACGCGGCCGCTCTCGAATCCGGTGCGAAACCAGCGCGCCCGCTGTTGGGCCGAGCCATGGGTGAACGACTCGGGCACCACGCGACCGCGCGTCGCGCGCTGCAGCGTGTCGTCGCCGACCGCGGCGGCGGCACGCAGCGCCTCCTCCAGGTCGCCCTGCTCGAGGATCTGGCGTGAACGCTGTGCATGATGTGCCCAGATGCCGGCAAAGCAGTCCGCCTGCAACTCGACCCGCACCGACAGCGCGTTGTTCTGCTCGGGCGTCATGCGGGGTCGCAACTGCTCGATCTTGGCCATCACACCGAGCTGGTTCTGCACGTGATGCCCGACCTCGTGCGCCAGCACGTAGGCGGCCGCGAAGTCGCCCGGCGCGTTGAACCGCTCGGAAAGCGCGCGGAAGAACGTCAGGTCGATGTAGATCTTCTGGTCGGCCGGGCAGTAGAACGGCCCGGCCGCCGCCTCGCCGCGTCCGCAGGCGGTGGGCCACTCGTTCTCGTACAGCACCAGTCGCGGCTCCGCGTAGTCGCGCCCCGTCTCGCGGAACAGGCCATTCCAAGTGTCTTCGGTGTCGGCCAGCACCACCGACATGAACCGCCCGGCGCCGTCGCTCGGCTTGGGCGCGGGGCCGGCCGGCGCCTGCACCTGAGCCGGCGCGCCGCTGTCGAGGCCGCCCAGCACACCCAGCACGAGGCGCGGATCGACACCGAGGAAGTACGAGGCGACCAGTGCAATCACGACCCCGCCGATGCCGAGCTTGCCTGCGCCGATGCCGCCGCGCGTGGCGCGCTGGCCGCGTCGGTCCTCGACGTGCTCGCTCTCTCGTCCATCGGTGCGCATCGATCAGCCTCCCTGCGTAGAGGCGCTGCGTGCCGGTCGCCGCAGCGCACTGAAGAGGCGAAGCGTACTGGCGCGCCTCGGCGCTGCCCATTGCGACCGGATCGCGCGTCATGCGCGTCGGCCGCTGTCTCGGGACGCGGGCGTCAGCGCCGCTTGGGCTCAGTCGTTGTCGCGGCCGTAGCGGTAGCGTGCGTTGTCGTACCGTTGATGCCGGTGATGCTTGTCGTGCTTGCGATAGTGGCCCGGCGGGTAGCCATAGCCGCGGCCATAGGGGTAGGGGTAGTACACAGGCGCCGGGCCGTAGACCGGCTGCGGCACGATGACGCGCGGCGGCGGCAGGTAGACGGGCGCTGGATACACCGGGCGCGGCACCACGATCACCGGCGGCGGGCCATAGATCGGCGCCGGGTAGACCGGGACCGGGTAGCCGACGACGCCATAGCCGCCGTGGGGGCCGACGCGAAAGCCGAACTCCGGCGTGTCCACGCGCACGGTGACATTCTGTGCGTTGGCTGCGGGGAGCAGCGCGGTGCTGGCAACAAGCAGGGCAAGGGCAGCGATCGATCTCACGAGGCATTCTCCTGGTTGCTCGACATGAGCATGTCCAAGTAACGCCGGTCGCGGTCAGTCAGGACGACGCCGGATGCGACCACTGTTTTGCCGGATGTAACCGGCCGCGGACTGTGGTCCGCGCGGTGTCTGCGTTGCGCCGCGTTGCGCCGGCCTAGCGTGCCTCGCTGGGGCAGGGACGATCAGTGAAAGTGACCTTGCCGCCGTTTTGGCACTTGAACACCTGGCCGGGGGCCAGCAGGACCTGCTGCGGCGCGTCGCTGTTCGCTGCGTCCATCGCGGGCACGGGTTCGACCTTGGGCGCGACCTGGGTGAGCGGCACGACGGTTGCGTTGCCGGCCGGCGGATGGCTCCAGCGCCACGCCAGCCAGGCGATGCAGCCGATCAGCGCCGCGCCAAGCGCCAGCATCAACAGGCGAAGGGAGAAGTCGTAGAACCGATCACCGCGGGTCATGGGAAACGAGCTTGTTTGCATGTTGCGAATTATGGACTAGTCCGATTGTCTGCCCCGTGACGTGGATGCGCCGTGGCCGGCGGATCGGACGACCGGCCGCGAGGGATCGGCCGGCACTTGATCGATGCCACGATCCGGATCGCCGCCGCCTTGGCGGCCCCGATGGCATCGCTGCACCCTCAATCACGGCGCTGCCGCGCCGAAGTGGAGGGATGACTCGAATTCCAGGCCTACCGTTTTGCGAGTTTTGCGACCCGCGCACATCCATGCCCACTGCTTCGCACGACCGTTCCGTCCGCCGCCTGTTCGCACTGGCGATCCTGACCGCTACGGTCATGCTGGCCGGCTGCGGCGGCGGTGATTCACCGTCTCCTGCGCCCGTGCCGGCGCCCGCGCCTGCTCCTGCGCCGGCCCCCGCCCCGCCGCCCGTGGCCGTGGTGCCGACGGTGACCTCGGTCACGCCGACCACGGTGACGCCACCGGCGCGTATCACGGTGGCTGGTACCAACCTCGACGCCGTAGCGCAGGCGCGTCTGGGCAGCACGGCGCTGACGATCGCCTCGCAATCGGCCACCGTGCTCGCGCTCGACGTGCCGTCCGGCGCGGCCACGGGCTTCCTGACCTTGGTGGATCGCGGAGGCACGGCACGCCAGAGCGCGCAGCAGGTCACGGTGCTGGCGCCCGTCACCGTGACCGCGTTGGCGCCGGCGTCGGTGCTGACCGGCGACTCGCTGACCGTCACCGGCACCGCGCTCGACCGCGCCACCGCAGTCGAGTTTGCCGGTGGTGCCAGCGCCAGCATCGCTTCGCGCACGGGCAATACGTCGATCACCGTCACCGTGCCTGGCACGGCGCAGACCGGACCGATCGTGGTGGTCGCCGCCAATGGCGAGCGCAGCGCATCCGCAACCGCGCTGACGGTTGCGCCGCGAATCGTGGTGACCAACGCCGGAAGCTTCGCCGTAAGTGCGGGCGGCAACGTCACGCTCAGCGGCAGCGGATTCGGCGAGGTGTCGAGCGTGACCATCGGGGGACAAGCCGCCAGCATCGGTGCGCGCAGTGCCAGTCAGCTGACGATCGTGGTGCCGGCCGGCATCAGCTGCGGCGCGATCTCGTTGCTGTCGAGCAGCCAGCCGGCGGTGTTTGCCGGGTCGGTGGCGGTGGGTGCTGGTTGCAGCCTGCGCGTCGAGTCGGTCGAGTTCGCACAGGTGCTCTCGCAGCCGAACAGCGATACCCGCCAGCGCCTCGTGCCGGGGCGCGAGACCTGGGTGCGTGCTTACGTGGTGGCGGCCAGCAGCGGCGTCAATGCGCCGGCGGTTCGCCTGACCGTGTTCAACGGGACCACGCAGCTTGGGACCTTGGCGATGTCCGGTCCGGCCACGGTGCCGCTGCTGGCGGCCGGGGCCGCGCTGCCCGACTCGATGCGCAACAGCGGCCCCCAAAGCTACAACGCGCGGCTGGACGATGCCTGGATCGCGGCCGGGTTGCGGGTGCAGGTGACGGTCGATCCGGATCAGCAGTTCGGCGCGCCAATCGTGGCTGCCAGCACGCCAAACGTCGGTACCGGCACGCGGATCGACCTGGTGCTGGTGCCGCTCGTGTCCGGCAGCAACGCGCCGACCGTTGCGGCCAACGCGGCAGCACTCGCACTCGACGAGATCACCCGGCGCCTGCCGATCGCGCGCGGCAACATCGCGGTCTCGGTGCGGGCGCCGTACACGCTGACGTCTGTCACCGATGGGGTCGACACGTCGGGCGAATGGAGCAGCGCGCTGTCCGAACTGGAACGTCTGCGCGATCAGGAGGCGCCCAATCGCCACTACTACGGGCTGGTGCGGCCGATGGTGAGCGCGGGGACGGCGGGCATCGGCTACGTGAACAGCGTCGGCTCGTTCTCGCCGGCGCTGGCCTCGATGGGCTGGGACACCAGCCGCAGCAGCTGGTTACGCACGATGGTCCACGAACTCGGCCACAACTTCAGCCGCTCGCACGCGCCCTGCGGCAGCGTGGCCAGCTCGGACGCCAACTATCCGTACCCCAACGGCGCGCTTGGACCCACTCCGCTGTTCGATGTGCTCAGCGACATGGTCGTCTCGCCAACCAACCTATCGGATGTCATGGGTTACTGCGGTGGCGCCTGGTTCTCCGACTACAACTTGCGCGAAGTGCAGCGCTTCCTCGAGGCGCGGCCGCAGCCGGCGGCGAGCGTGACGGCGCAGGCGGCCAGCGTCGGCGGCGTCAAGTCCGGCGGTGAGGTGCTGGTGGTGTCGGGCGCGATCGGCCTGACCGGCGTGCGGCTGGCGCCGGTGCAGGCGATGCGCGGCGATGCCCCGGTCGCTGGCGCCGGCGAATACCAGTTGCGGCTGACGACGGCGGCCGGCGCCACGTTTGAGCTGCCGTTCGATGCGGTGCTGGTCGATCATGCGATGCCTCCCGAGCGGCACTTCCTGGTGCGCATTCCGAATCCCGGGCCGCTGGCGGCGCTCGAGGTGCTGCGCGGCGGTGCGGTGATCGCCGCGCGCACCGCCGCGCCGGCTGCGGTCGATGCCGTTCGCGCGGCTGCCGTGGCGCCACGCGTGGATTCCGTGGAGGCGGCGGGCGAACTGGTTGTCACCTGGGACGCGGCGCGCTATCCGTTCGCGACGGTCGTGCATGTCGGCGCGGCCGGGCGCGCGGTGCAGGCGGTCGATGCGCAGGGTGGGCGTCTGCACATCGGTACCGCAGAGCTGGCCGGCGGTGTCTTCGAGATCTCGCTGTCGGACGGCTTGAACACGCAGCTGCGTGTGTTCGACCGCTGAATACCGAGTGGCCGGGTCTCGGCAAAAAAAAGCCCGAGGCTGAGCCTCGGGCTGGAACCACCTTGAGGAGGTGGAGGAGACAACCGGTCGGTCCAGGGACCAATCAAGAAAGAGACTAACAGTCATTGGCGCGGCGCAGCAGAAATTCGAGCGAGTACTCCAGTCGCAATTCGAGCGTTCATGACCTTCTTGTGACGTCTTTGGTGGGTATATGTCGCCACATCGCGCGCACTCGAAGGGCCTTGCCCTGCATTGATGCTGCGGTGCATTACGGCGGGGCAAGTTGAACCTTCTCGGTGCCGTGCGCGGACTGCGCGGTCCTTCGAGCGCGACCACGCGGCTCGGCGTCAGCCGTCCGGGCAACCGGCGAGACGCCTCGGGAACCTGCGCGAAATGAAGCAATGGGAAGCAAGGCCAGGCGGGCGGGTCAGGCCGGTGCTGTTGATGGCGGTGGCCGCCGCGCTGGCAATCGGAGCGGGCTGGCTACGCTGGACGCCACCCATTGAAGCCCTGCCGGCTGCCGCGTTTCCGTTCACGGCCGAGGGGCGTGTGGTGTCGGTCGACGATGGCGACAGCTTTGTCTTCGAGCGCCGCACTACGCCGGCCGGCGAACCGCGCCGGATCCGCGTCCGCTTGCACGCGGTCGACACGCCTGAACTCGTGCAATCGCATGGGCTGGCTGCGCGCGATGCGCTGGCGCACCTGACGCGGCAGCGTCCGCTCGCGCTGGACTGCTACAAGCGCGACCCGCGCGGTCGTGCGGTGTGTCGCGTGACCGACACCGGCCGCAGCGATGCGGCGCGTGACATCGAAATCGCGCTGCTGCAGCAGGGCTTCGCCTGGCATTACCGCGCATTCAGCAGCGAGCAGACAGCGGCCGAGCGTACTGAGTACGCCGCGGCGGAAGCTGACGCGCGCGCGCTGCGGCGCGGCCTCTGGCAGCAGGATGCGCCGATGCCACCGTGGGCCTGTCGCGAGCGGCTGCGATCGGCCGCGACCTGCGACTGAGCTTGCCCCGCGCAACAACCGTTCGAAGGTCAGGCCAGCAGTTCTTGCGTGTGCGGATGGCGCTGCATGTAGGCGCGCACGTAGGAGCAGCGCGGCCGCACCTTGAGCCCGTGAGCCTGCGCGTGATCGAGCGCGGCCTGCACCAGCCGTGCGGCGATGCCCTGTCCCTCGAGCGCGGGCGCCACCTCGGTGTGGACCAAGTGCATCACCCCGTCATTAAGCAGGTAGTCGCACCGGCACAGCCAGCCCTCGATGCGTGCCTCGAAGCGCGCGGCCGCGGCGTTGTGGATCACGGCAAACCCGAGCCGGGGTGATGAACTCATGCGGCCAAGGCTACCGCAGGCGTGGGGTGTCGAGCGCGTGCTGTGGGGGCTTGTCCCGCCAGCGGCCGCCCCGACATCACCAATATGTTTGTTGCAATCGCGAACTGCATTGACCACGCTCGGCCGTCGCGCGCCAGCCGCGGCGTGCGGTGCGATGCCCTTGTTCCGAGGACGTCTCGATGAACTCCGTCTTCCGCTTGCGCCACGTATCGATCGGTGTGTGGTTGATCGCAGCGCTGGCCATTTTGGCCGCCTGCATTGCCCTCGCAGCGTCCGCACAGAGTGGACCAAGGCCCGAGCCGCGTCCGGTGGCGCCACGCGGGCCGTTGCTGGCGCACGAGCAGCAGCTCGTCAGCCTGTTCGAAAGCACGGCACCGTCGGTCGCCTACATCACGACTGAGCAGTTGCGCGCCACTGGCTTCTTCACCGCTGAAGTGGCGCAGGGCGCTGGCAGCGGCTTCGTGTGGGATGCGCAAGGCCACGTCGTGACCAACAACCACGTGATTGAGGGCGCGCGCCGTGTGTTCGTGCAGCTGGATGCCGGCGACCCGATCGAGGCCGAGCCGGTGGGCTTCGCTCCGCAGTACGACCTCGCTGTGGTCCGCCTCAAGCGCGCACCGAAGAACCTGCGGCCGATCCCGCTCGGCACCTCGAAGGATCTGAAGATCGGCCAGACCGTGATCGCGATCGGCAACCCGTTCGGGCTGCAGCGCACGCTGACGCAAGGGATCATCAGCGCGCTCGATCGCGAACTGCCGACCGCCGGCTTCCGTGAAGTGGCGGGCGTGATCCAGACCGATGCGGCGATCAATCCCGGCAATTCCGGCGGCCCGCTGGTGGACAGTGCCGGGCGCCTGATCGGCGTCAACACCGCGATTCGCTCGGCCAGCGGCAGTTCGGCAGGCGTCGGTTTTGCGATCCCGGTCGATCTCGTCAACCGCATCGTGCCGAGCCTGATCGCCCGCGGCCGCGCGCCTCTGCCGGGGATCGGCATCGATCCGTATCCGCCGGATTCGGTGGCGCGCGCCGGCATCCGTGGCGTGGTGATCCGCAGCGTGGGCCGCGGTTCGCCTGCTTCGCAAGCCGGGCTGCGCGCCGCCAATCCTCAGTCGCGCGAGCTCGGCGACGTGATCGTCGCGGTCAACGGGCGCCGGATCGAGACGGTGTCGCAGTTCTCGCTCGAACTGGACCGGGTCGGCATCGACAACACGGTCGAACTGACCGTCGTGCGCAACGAGCGTGAACGCAGCGTCAAGGTGCGGGTGATCGACCTGCAGCAGTAGGCGCCCCGATCGAACGTCGGCAACCTGCAATCGGTCGCTCGCCACGGTGCTGCGGAGCCGGTGCCGAACGCGGTTCGTGTTGGCAGGTAAGCAAACGCTGCGCAACAGCAGCGCGGCGGCACGCAGGGGCGTGCGGCGCCACGGCGCCGCCGCGAAGAGCGTCCTGAGAAGCCGCGCCTAGCGGCGACCGCCGCTGTTGCTGCCCCAGCCCGGCGGCAGATTGCTGCGCACGCCCGTTTCTTCCTGGCGCGGGCCGCGATTTCCGGAACTGCGCTCGCCGCCACTGCGCTGGCCTTGACTCTGGCCGGCCGCAGCGGGCTTGCCGCCGCGCGCGCCGCCGTAGCCGCCCCGACCTCCACCGCCACTGCGACCCGGAAAGGGCGCCGCATTCAGATAAGCATTCGGGTCGGCAAGGATCTTCTCATCGGTGCGCTCGCCCCGGCTGCGCTGGGCCGGCTGGCCCGACTGACCGGGCTTGCCCTGGCGCTGGCCTTGAGGCGACTGCGGTCGAGCCGGACCCTGAGGACGGGGGCCGCGCGGGCCTTCGCTGCGCGGTCCTTGACCTCCACCCTCGGCGCGGCGCTCGCCCTGCGGCTTGCGTTGCTGCGGGCGCGCATCGCGGCGCGGCGCGTTGTGGTGTGCCTCACGACGCGAGTGGCCGTGCGGTGCGCGGTCTTCCGTATGGGCTGGTTCCGGCAGTTTCGACGGCGTGCCGTGCTCGAAGCCGGGCACCACCTCGCGCGGCAGGGCGCGCTTGATCAGCCGCTCGATGTCGCGCAGCAGGTTCATCTCGTCGGGCGCGACCAGCGACAAGGCCTCGCCGGTGGCGCCGGCGCGGCCGGTGCGGCCGATGCGGTGCACGTAGTCCTCGGGCACGTTGGGCAGATCGAAGTTGACGACATGCGGCAACTCGTCGATGTCGATACCGCGCGCCGCGATGTCGGTAGCCACGAGCACCTGCAGCTTGCTGCTCTTGAATTCGGCCAGCGCGCGCGTGCGCGCGTTCTGGCTCTTGTTCCCGTGGATCGGCAGCGCGGTGATGTCGTACTTGACCAGCTGCGCGGCGAGCTTGTTGGCGCCGTGTTTGGTGCGCGTGAAGACCAGCACCTGGAACCAGTTGTGTTCCTTGATCAGGTGGATCAGCAATTCCGGCTTGCGCTTGGCGTCGACCACCAGCGCCTTCTGTGCGATGGCCTCGACCGTGGTGTTGCGCGGCGTGGCCTGGATATGCTGCGGCTTGTCGAGCAGGCCGTTGGCCAGGTCGCGGATCTCGTCGGAAAAGGTGGCCGAGAACAGCAGGTTCTGACGCTTGGCCGGCAGGATCTTCAGCACGCGCTTGATGTCGTGGATGAAGCCCATGTCCAGCATGCGATCGGCCTCGTCGAGCACCAGCACCTCGACCTGCGACAGGTCGATGGTCTTCTGGCCGTGGTGGTCGAGCAGCCGGCCGGGCGTGGCGACCACGATGTCGACGCCACCCTTCAGCGCGGTGATCTGCGGGTTGATCGATACGCCGCCGAAGATCGTGGCCGATTTCACGTCAACGTACTTGCCGTAGACGCGCACGCTTTCCTCGACCTGCGCGGCGAGTTCGCGCGTGGGCGCGAGGATCAGCACGCGGATCGCGCGTTTGCCTTGCGCTGGCGTCTGCGACAACCGCTGCAGGATCGGCAGCACGAAGCCGGCCGTCTTGCCGGTGCCGGTCTGGGCGCCGGCCAGCAGGTCGCGTCCTTCGAGGACCGCGGGGATGGCTTGTTTCTGGATAGGAGTCGGCTCGGTGTAGCCGACATCAGCGACCGCGCGCACGAGCGCATCGGCCAGGCCGAGACTTGCGAAAGACATTGATTACCCTTGCTGGGTGTTCGGTCTGCCGTGCCTTGCGCGAAGCGTCGCGCGACACGTTCATCGACCAGCCGACTGCAGAACGAAAATTTGGCTGAGGGCAGGGCGCACTGGAGGTGGTGCACTAAGCCCGCGTCAGGATTGACGACGGTGAAGGGGATCGAGGGGATCGATACCGCTGGTCTATCACCGCTATCGCGTAGTGTATCAGCGATTGCCGGCGCCATCCGACGAAATGCGCGTGACTTCGGGGATACACCGTCGTCCTTGCCCCGCAGCGCGGTCACGCCCGGCGCGCGCCGGGCCAAGGGGCGGCGTCAGATCGGCTGCGTCCTGTGCTCGAGCCAGGCCAGTGCCGCGCCGCTTACCAGCGGCGCAACGTGTGCCAGCACCTCGGCGTGATACGCGTTCAGCCAGGCGATCTCGTCGGCGCTCAGCATCGACCGCTCGATGCAGCGCGTGTCGATCGGGCACAGGGTCAGCGTGTCGAAGCGCAGGAACTCGCCGAACTGCGCGCCTTCGGCGCCGGTGTCGGCCGGCACGTTGAGCACCAGGTTCTCGATGCGCACGCCCCATTTTCCGGGCCGGTAGATACCCGGCTCGTTGGAGGTGATCATCCCCGGCTCCATCGCCGTCTGCGGCTCGGGCGCCAGATGCGGCGTGATGCCGTGCGGGCCCTCATGGACGTTGAGGAAATAGCCGACGCCGTGGCCGGTCCCGTGGCCGTAGTCGATGCCGCCGGCCCAGATCGGCGCGCGCGCGATGGCGTCGAGCGCCGGCGATTTCGTGCCGCGCGGGAAGATCGTGCGGCTCAATGCAATCATGCCCTTGAGCACGCGCGTGAAGTCGGCGCGCTCGGCGGTGCTCAACTCACCCACCGGCACCACGCGCGTGATGTCGGTGGTGCCGTTGACGTACTGGCCGCCGCTGTCGATCAGCAGCAGGCCGTTCTCGTTGTGTCCATTGCCGCGGATCACCGCGTGCGACTCCTCGGTCGCCCGGTAGTGCGGCATGGCGCCGTTGGCTTTCCAGCCGGCGATCGTCGAGAAACTCGGGCTGATGAAGCCCGGTTGTCGCGCGCGCGCCGCGGTGATCTGCTCGTCGATCGTCAGTTCGGAGATGGGTTCGCCGCTTTCCAGCGCGGCTTCGAACCAGGCGAAGAACTCTGCCAGCGCCGCACCATCCTGTTCCATCGCGCGGCGGATGTGTTCGCACTCGGCCGCCGTCTTGCGGCTCTTGGCGAGCGTTGATGGATTGATCGCCTCGATCACCTTGACCTGTACCGGCACCGCCGCGCGCAGACCGTGCGTGATGCGGCGCGGATCGACCAGCAGCGTGCTGCCCGGCGGCAACGCCTGCAGCGCATCGGCGGCCTGGGCGTAGGGCGCCAGCGTCACGCCGTCTGCCGCGAGCCTGGTCACGAGCGCTGGCGGCACTTTGCCGGCGCCGATGAACAGGCGGGCGCCCGTCGCGTCGAGCAGGGCATGAGCGACGAACACGGGGTTGTAGGAGACGTCGGCGCCGCGCAGGTTGAGCAGCCACGCCAGATCGTCGAGCGTGGAAATGAAGTGATGGCTGGCGCCGACGCGCTGCATCTCGGCCCGCACCGTCGCCAGCTTGTCGGCGCGCGGCGTGGCCGCGAACGGCGCCACGTGCTCGTACAGCGGCGCGGCCGGCAGCGCGGGCCGGTCGCGCCAGACCGTGTCGAGCAGATCGCGCGTGGTGTCGAGCGCAAGGCCGGCGGCCGCGAGCGACGACTGCAACAGCCGCGCGGAAGCGAGCCCCAGCACATCGCCATCGACGCCGACGGTGACGCCGGTCGGCAAGTTCTCGCACAACCAGTCCACGTGGGCGGTGCTCGCCGCGCCCGGGATCTTCATCAGCGCGATGCCGGTGCCGGCCAGCTGCACGTCGGCCATCACCCAATAGCGGCTGTCGACCCACAGGCCGGCGAAGTCCGCGGTCACGATGAGCGTTCCGACCGAGCCGGTGAAACCGCTCAGCCATTGGCGGCCCTGCCAGTGGTCGGGCAGGTACTCCGACAAGTGCGGGTCGGACGAAGGGACGATCCACGCCGCGAGCCCGGCCTGCTCGAGCGCAGTGCGCAGGGCATCGATGCGCGTGCGGACCAGCGTGCGTTGCGTGTCGAGAGTGTCCATGGCGGGCGGCGTGCCGCGCATCGGCGCGGCCGCGCGGCGACAGACAGAAGCAGAAGCGCGAAGTCTACGGGCAGGCCGAGCGGCGCGGACAGCGCGGCGGCCTGCCGCCGGTCGCGCTACGCTCGTGGGCCGCAAAGACCCCGAGCAAGGAACCCCCTGATGCCCACCACCCCCAGCGGCCTGCAGTACGACGATCTGACCGTCGGCGACGGCGCCCTGGCCGCCAGCGGTCAGTACGTCACGGTGCACTACACCGGCTGGCTCACCAGCGGCAAGAAGTTCGACTCCAGCGTCGATCGCGGCGACCCGTTCGGCTTCAATCTCGGCCGCGGTCAGGTGATCGCCGGCTGGGACGAAGGCGTGCAGGGCATGAAGGTCGGCGGCAAGCGCAAGCTGACCATTCCGCCCGACCTCGGCTACGGCCAGTGGGGCGCCGGCGGCGTGATCCCGCCGAACGCGACGCTGGTGTTCGAGGTGGAGTTGCTCGCCGTCAGCTGATCCCGCGCATACCGGCGTGCGCGCGTCCGAGCCGGCCGCGCACGCGCGAGCCGCAGCCGGCGGTCGCGGTGGGTGGCCGCCGCGCCGCGTCTCGCCCGCCGAGTTGCCTCGGCGTCGCGCCCTGCACGGTCGGCGAAACCGGGTCCGGTGCGGCTCAGGACTCGCCGCGCTTCATCTTCAACCGCGCCTGACCGGCGCGCGAGCGCGCTTTCCACTGGGCGAGCTGGCGCTGGCGTTCCAGTACGGTCATCGAGTCACGCCGCAACTCGCGGCCGAGCTTGTGCCAGTTGGCCAGGCGGTCGACATCGACCCCGGCCCGCACTGCGCAGCCCGGCTCGTCCTGGTGCCGGCAGTCGCGGAAGCGACACTGCGCGGCGAGCGTGTCGATGTCGGCGAACGTCGCAGCCAGCGCCTCGGCGTCGAGATCCGGGCGCAGCGTGCGCACGCCCGGCGTGTCGATCACGCAGCCGCCGCCCGGCACGCGGTGCAGTGAGCGCGCGGTGGTGGTGTGCTTGCCACGGCTGTCGGTGGCGCGCACTGCCCCGGTGTCCTGCACCGCCGCGCCGATCAGCGTGTTGGTCAGGGTCGACTTGCCGGCGCCCGAGGAGCCCAGCAGCACCGCGGTCTGGCCCGGGCCGATCCATGGCCGCAACGGCTGCGCCGAGGCGGCCGAGGTGCCGTCCACCGCCAGCACCGGCACGGCCGGCCCGAGCCGGCTGCGCAGCGCATCCGCTTCGTCGTCGGCCACCGCATCGCCGGCCCAGTCGCGCTTGGTCAGCACCACCACCGGCGTGATGGCTGCGCCGCTGGCGCCCTGCACCAGCGCCAGGTAGCGCTCGATGCGACGCGGATTGAAGTCGGCGTCGAGCCCCATCACGAGGAACGCAACATCGACGTTGCTCACCACCACATGGCGCAGGCCGTCGGCGTCGCGGCGCACGATCTGCGTCAGCGGCGCAGCGCGGGCGACGACCCAGGGCGTGCCCTGCGCATCAGGCTCGACAGCGATCCAGTCGCCCACCGCCAGCGCATCGTGCGCGGCCGCCAGGTCGAGCAGCAGCCGCGGATGCGGGCGCGCCGTGAACGGCGCGGTGCCATCGTGCAGCACCAGGGTTTCGCGGTGCACTTCGACCACGCGGGCCGGCGTGCGCTCGATTCCAGTCGGGGTGAAACACAGCGCCGCCAGCGATTGGGCCTGGGCGGGCTTCATGCCGATCGGCTGCAGCCGATCGAAGTCGAATCCATGCATCATTGTTCTTCCAATCGCAAGTGCGCGACTCAGGTCGCGGACGCCGCGCGCGCAGCGCGCAGCAACAGGCGGCGGCAGGCTGCCGTCGCGGGGCGGGCGATCGGATCGGAAGCGGGCGTTGCCGGCGTCGGCCCGAAGGCGACGCGGCAGCGGGCAGTGCAGTGAAGCGGTCGAGCGGGGAGAGCGGAGGGCGCTGCCGGATCAGATCGCCGCAGGCGCGGCAAGGGGCAGGTGGGCGTTCGTCATGGGGACCTCCGTTGGCGCAGGCCGCGCAGCCGCGCGGCGGATGGAAAGCGAAGGCGCGCAGCATGCGCGCGGCACCGGCGCCGCGTCAATGCCGGCCCGCGCGAATCGGCGATGCGCTCGCGCCGCATCGGCATCGGCACCACGTTCAGTCGGCCGCCGCACGGCGGCCGCGCTGGCGCCAGGCCAGCCACAGGCTGTCGGCGCTGAAGACCGCCAGCGCCAGCCAGATCGCCGTGTAACCGGCCAGCTTGGCGGCGTCGAACGGTTCGCGGTACAGGTAGACGCCGAGCAGCAACTGCAGCGTCGGCCCGACGTATTGCAGCAAGCCGAGCGTAGTGAACGGAATGCGCCGCGCGCCGGCTGCGAACAGCAGCAGCGGAATCGCGGTGATCGGGCCGGCCAGCACCAGCAGCAGCGATTGCCACGGCGAGGCGCCGCCCGTGCCGTCGACGCCGGCGACGAACACGCTGCTGCCGGTCCAGGCCAGCCACAGTAGCCAGGCCAGCGCGAGCGGCGTCAGCAGCGCAGTCTCGATGGCCAGGCCTTCCAGTGCGCCCAGCGGCGCCGTCTTGCGTAGCAGGCCGTAGCTGGCAAAGGTCAGCGCCAGCGCCAGTCCGATCCAGGGCGGTGCGCCGGCCTGCCACGTCAGCCAGGCCACCCCCACCGCGGCGAGCAACACTGCCGCCCACTGTGTCGGCCGCAGGCGCTCGTGCAGGAACAGGGCGCCGATGAGCACGTTGACCAGCGGATTGATGAAGTAGCCGAGGCTGGCATCGACCACGCGCCCCGCTTGCACGGCCCAGATGTAGATCACCCAGTTGACCGACACCAGCAGCGCACTGGCGATGAAGGTGTGGCGCACATTGGACGCGCGCAGGTTCAGCAGCCAGCGGCCGTTGCGCATCGCCGCCAGCAGCAGCGCTACGAATACCAGCGACCACAGCACCCGGTGCGCCAGCACCTCGGTCGGAGGCACCCCTTGCACCGCCTTGAAGTAGATGGGGAACACGCCCCACATCAGGTATGCGCTCAGGGCGTACAGCACGCCGCGGTTCATTGGGTGCTCTGAGTCGGCGTGACGCGAGTGAAGGCATCGGTCAGCGGGGCACGGCCCGCGCGCCGAGCAGGGTCCACGCCGCCGCGCGCCGGCGCGCCCTGCGTCAGGCGGGCGGCGGCCGCATCGACAAAGTCAGCCGCAGGTCGGCGCGCTGCCAGATCGCGGCCAGTGCCAGAAAGACGAGCGTGAAGATCAGCGAACCCCACCACTCGGTCACGTTCTCGACACGGTCCTTGGCGATGCCGTCGAGCCACAGGCCGCTCAGCGCACTGACCAGTCCCAGCGCCACCAGCAGCCCGCACAGGGCGATCAGCGCACGCGCCAGCCACGCCGGCAGCGCCAGCGCGCCGACCTGCACCAGGCGCGCGATGCCACCGCCGGCAATCAGCATGCACAGGCAGGTGAAGCCGAAGTAGACGACCGTCCCGTATTGCCGCAGCCAGCGATAGACGCGCCCTTCGGTGCCGAGGAATGCGCCGTAGCAGGCCAGCGCGATGCCGGCGATGACGCCCAGGGTCATCAGCCAGCGCAGGCTGCGCGCAGCCTCCGAGTGGTCGAGGTCGCGCAACCAGTGGGCGGCCAGCATCCAGGTCAGCGCCTGCAGCGCCGCCGCCGGCAGCACCAGGGTGCGGAACAGGTAGTTCGGCAGGTCGTGACGCGCGGCGCGGCTGACCGAGACGCAGCCGTCGATGAACGGATTGCAGGCGGGAATCAGGTCGAGGCGGATCGACAGCGCCAGCGCCAGCAGCGCGGCAAGGGCCGGCAGCAGGCCAGCGATCAGCGGCAGCGGCCACAGCGGCAGCGACGTGGGAAGGTGAGGCGGGACCGCAATGCGGCGATCGGGCATTGCGCGATGCTGTGCATTGCGACCGGCAACGTCAATCAAGGATTGCGCGCGGCGCGGTCAGCGGCGCAAGCGCGCACAGCACGTCTGCGGCAGTGGGCTCGGTCCGGTGGAGTGCGCCGGGTGGCCTGCGTGCCGCGGCGCCGGGCGGGACGCTCGATCAGCGGGCAGCCTCGCCACCCGGGGCCGGCGGGGTCGCGGCGTCCGGTGCCGGGCTGTCATCCGGCTCGTCGGTCGCGGGCGAGCCATCGGCCTTGCCGGCCGCCTTGCGCTGGCGCTTTTCTTCCTGCTTCTTCTTCTTCGCCAGTTCGCGCTGCCGCTTTTCGAACGAGTAGTTGGGCTTGGCCATGGAGGCTCCGTGAGCGGTAGACGGTCAAAGCGTACGCCGCAGACGAAAAAGCCGCAGCACGAGGCTGCGGCTTTCTGTCATGCGAGGCGTTGCAAGGGGCGATCAGATCGGGCGGATCTGGCTGGCCTGCGGGCCCTTCTTGCCCTGCGTCACGGTGAACTCGACGCGCTGGTTCTCCTGCAGCGTCTTGAAGCCGCTGGCCTGGATCTCGGAAAAGTGCGCGAACAGGTCGGCGCCGCCGCCATCGGGGGTGATGAAACCGAAGCCCTTGGCTTCGTTGAACCATTTGACAGTGCCCTGTGCCATTTGATGTCTTCCTGAACAAGTTGGGTGAAAAGACGGTGCGGCCGCGCCATTGCGTCGCACGTGCAGGCGATCAAGACACGCAACCTGGGAAGACCTTCGAACGCACAGCGCGCTTTGGACGCGGCTGGCGGGGGGTGACCTGAGGACTGACGAGACTTAAACGGCTTGCGTGCGGGAAATTACGCCAATCGCCGTGGGTTGTCCGAATCGGGTTCTCCAACGAGGTATGAGCCTGGAGCCGGGCTCGTGATCCAACGAGGTATGGCCTGGCGCAGGCCAGGGTTGGCGATGGGCCGGCTGGGGGCAGCCCGCGGCGCAGCGCGTCGATCATCGAGGCATGGTGATCGACATGAACGGAGGTGCAGGTACGCACCGTGGAGCAGGTGCGCCAGGTGCTACAGGGCACGCCGGCGCTGCGGTTCGAGCGTCCTGACGACGGCGCCGGGCGCTACGCCTGGATTGAACTGGTCCTCAAGCGCTTTGGCTACCGGCAACTGCCGCGGCAGGATCGCGGCGCGGTCTGGTCGTGCAGCGGCTCAGTGGCTTCGGTCGTGCGCAGGTCCGCGGCTGTGTCGCGCTGGATCGCAGCCAGCCCCTGGTCAAGAGACCGCGCGCCCGAGCATGCCTTTGCGCGGCGCTCTGCGGCCGCCGATGTCGCCCTGCTGGCCGCGGTCGACCGGGCCATGGGTAGCTGTTGGCCCCGCCACCGCCTGCGTGCTGCGTCGGAGCGCGACCAGTTCGGCGATGCGCGCTTCGAGCGTCTGGGCGCGATCTCGGTGGCGCACCTGTCACCTGCGCGCCAGCGCCGGCTACCGCGCTCAGCGCGTCATGCTGAGCAAGACCCGCCCGACCCCAGCGGTCACCATCGGTGTGCGCAAGGCGCCGGCCCCGCACGGGCGGGCGGGGTTCATCCGCATCGACAGCGTGCACCAGGGGGACCTGGACGGCACCAAGGGGCTCTCCACATCAACGCCGTCGATTGCGTCCGCAGTGGCAGGTGGTGGCCTCGGTGGCGACGATCGCCGAAGTGCACCTGCTGCCGGTCATCGAGCAGATGCTCGCGCAGTTCCCGTTCGAGATCCTGGGCTTTCGCGCCGACAAGCGGCAGTGAGTCGTCGACCACCGGGTGGCCAAACTGCTGGACAAGCTGCGCGTCGAGTTCGCGCGCAGTCGCCCGCGGCACAGCAACGACAACGGCTTGGCCGAGACCAAGACGGCGCGGTCGTGCGCAAGACCTTCTGGCTACACGCCGCATCGCCGCGAACACCACGCGGGGCGCTTCGATACCTTCTGTCGCGAGTACCTCAACCCGTTCCTGAACTTCCATCGGCCGTGCCTGTTCGCCACCGAGGTGCCCGACCCCGAAGAAACCCGGCCGCATCAAGCGGGTGTACCGCCCGCGCGATGCGATGACGCCGCTGGACAAGCTGGCCAGCCTTGGCGAAGCAGCGCAGTTGCTGCGCGCGGCATCACGCTCCAAGACCTCCAGGCACTCGCCTGCGCACTGACCGATGTGCAGGCCGCCGAGGAACTGAACGCGGCGCGTCAAGCGCTGTTCAAGCGCACCCCGTGCACGCGCGGCCTGAACCCGGGTCGATGAGCGCGGGGCTCCGCCCCCGCACCCCCCGAAAACGGATCAGGAAGATCGAATGCCACCGACAACCCACCGCCGGCCGCCCCCGCCTGAACTTCCCGCCCTCTCCAACCGATCGACTCGCTTCGCGTCACCAACTCCTGCAACTCCGCTCCAGGCTCATACCTGAATTGGAAAAGACTATCGGACGGCCGCCGGCGTCGGCGCCGGACGCGGGCCGCGCTCTGCCCGGCACGCGTCAGCTGGCTGCCGGTGCCAGCGCGACCACGTTGCCTTCGAGCGTGTCGCTGCCGGTGGTGACGTACAGGTGGCCGCCGGAAACCGACACCGACCAGCTCATGCGCCGAGCGAGCCGCGTGCACAGGGCGTCGATCAGCCCGCGGTCGAAGGCATGCAGCGCGAGGTGCTCGGCGCGGTGGATCCGCGCGCCTGCCAGCGCGGCCTGCAGCAGGGCCGGGTCCTTGTGGGTGTAGACGGCCACGCGCGGCGCCGCCTTGGCCGCGCGATGCAGGCGGCCGGCATCCGGCACGCCGACGTCGATCCACGTCAGCATCTGGCCGGTGAGATCGCGCACATGGATCGCCGGTTCGTCGGGCGTGGACAGGCCCTTGGAGAAGCCGATGCCCTCGGTCCATTCGAGGCAGTACGCCAGCACGCGCGCGACCAGGAACTCCTCGGCCTCCGACGGGTGGCGCGCCACGCGCAGCGAGAGCGACTGGTAGACGCCGCGATCGGCGTCGGCGAGGTCGATGTCGAACTGATGGATCGTTGCGTTCAGGGCCATGGGCCGATGATGCCGCAGCGGCGGCCGCACCTTGGCGGGGGTCAAGGCCGGCGGCGCGGCGGGTCCCTACACTTCGGCGCTTTCGTGGCGCGTACTGGTCGCGCTCCTCGCTTGCCATGCCGCACGACATCCTGCACGAACCGAGCCCGCACTCCGCCTGGGAGGACGCGCAGGCGCTTGTCACCGGCACGCTGTTCGTGGCGCTCGGCGTGGCAATGTTCAAGCAGGCCGGCCTGCTGACGGGCGGTACGGCGGGCATTGCCTTTCTGATCCACTATGCCACCGGCTGGCGCTTCGGCCTCGTGTTCTTCGTCGTCAACCTGCCGTTCGTGTGGCTGGCCCTGCGCCAGATGGGCGCGGCGTTCACGCTGAAGACGTTCGTCGCGGTCGGCTTGCTGTCGATCGCCACGGAACTGCTGCCGCACCTTCTGGGCTTCGCGCGGCTCGATCCGGCCTTCGCCGCCGTGATGGGCGGGCTGGTGATCGGCGCCGGGCTGCTGATGCTGTTCCGCCACCACGCCAGCCTAGGCGGGGTCAACGTGCTGGCGCTGTGGCTGCAGAAGCGACGATATTGGCGTGCCGGCACGGTGCAACTGGCGGTCGATATCGCGATCCTGGCCGCCGCATTCGTCACCCTGCCGCCAGCCAAGGCGCTGTTGTCGCTGCTCGGCGCGATCGCGCTGAACATGGTGGTCGCCGTCAACCACCGGCCCGGCCGTTACCTGGGCGTATAGCGGGTCGCGATGCCGCGCCTGGCGTACACACTGGACGAGGCCGAGATCGCGATCGAGGCGATCCGCGCGCAGGGCGCCGGCGGGCAGAACGTCAACAAGGTCTCGAATGCGGTGCATCTGCGCTTCGACATTCGTGCCGCCTCCTTGCCCGATGAACTGAAGGCGCGGCTGCTGGCGCGACGCGATCAGCGCATCAGCGACGACGGCGTGGTCGTCATCAAGGCGCAGGCGCACCGCAGCCTGGAAAAGAACCGGGTCGACGCCATCGCGCGGCTGCGCGCGCTGCTGGACGAGGCGGCCTACATCGCGCCCGTGCGGCGCGCCACACGGCCGACGCGCGCGTCGCAGCAGCGCCGCGTCGAAGGCAAGCTGCGGCGCGGGCAGGTCAAGGCGCTACGCGGCAGGAAAGTGGACGACTGATCGCCGAAACAGCGATCGCGGTGCGGCACAGGCGGTGGTGCCGGGCCGGGGCACCGGCCCATGCCGCGCGCGCCGGCGCCGCTTGGCGGCACGGCGCCGGCCGGCAGCCCGCACGCGGGCTACGCGTGCGGCTGCTTGACGTGACCGCGCACGACGTCGATCTCGGCGTCGAGCGCACGCTTGGCGGCATCGAACGCATCGCGACCGGCGACGAACGCATCCTCGTGCGGCGTGCGATTGATCGCGACCTTCTTGCCCTTGAGCGTGATGTCCAGCCGCACCGCGTACTGGCGACCCTGGTGCTGATGGCGGCCTTCCGGCTCCACCACCACATGGCAGGCGCTGATGGCCGGATGCACGTGGCCGAGCTTCTCGGCGCGTTCGCGCAGCATGGCTTCGAGCGCTTCGGAACGATCCATGTGGAGGAAGTTGATGCTGATCGGATACGTCATGACATTGCCCTTTACTTCGGTTGAACGGGCTCCTACTGCAGCTTCATGCTCCCCCCGCGCTGCGCGGTGTCGTTGACGCTGCTCAAGGGCTGTGCCGGCTGCCGCGCGGGGCCAAGTGAGTCGCGTTGGCCGCATCGTGGCAGCCGAGCCTTGGCAGCAGCCGGATCGCCGCGGGTTAGCCCGTTTGGCTGCGCAACGCGCCGACGGCCGCGTGCGTTATGGTCAGTGTCTTCAGTGATCAGAAGAGAGTCCAATGAATCGCTCGATCCTCGCTCCCGCGCTGGCCGCTGCACTGCTGGCCGCGCCTGTCGCGCACGCCACGGATGTCGGCGTGTCCATCGAGATCAGCCAGCCCGGCGTGTACGGCCGCATCGACATCGGCCGCTACCCGCAGCCGGCGCTGGTGCTGCCGCAGCCGGTGATCATCCTGCCGCCACGCGCCGTGGCGCCGCCGCCGCCGGTCTACGTCTGGGTTCCCTACGGCCACCGCAAGGACTGGAAGAAGCACTGCCACCGCTACAACGCCTGCGGCGTGCCGGTCTACTTCGTGCGGCACGACTGGTACGACGACAACGTGCGTTATGGCGACGACCGCGGCGGCAAGGGCAAGGGGAAGGGCCAAGGCAAGGATCAAGGCAAGGGCCGCGACTGAGCCGCGCGTGACCGGGCGAGTCGCCGCGGGTCCACGGCGCCGGGCGCAGCGGCGTACGCTGGCGCTTGGTGCCATGCCAACCCCGTGAGCCGATGCCCGCCGCCGCAGATTCGCCCACCGCGCACGACCCGGCCGATCCGGTCATCGCCGCCACCCGCGCCTGGCTCGAAAAAGCGGTGATCGGCCTGAACCTGTGTCCATTCGCCAAGGCGGTCCACGTGTCCGGTCGCATCCGCTGGCGCGTGAGTGCCGCGACCACCGCTGACGGGTTGCTGGCCGACCTCGGCGATGAGTTGCGCCTGCTGGTGGCGGCCGACCCGGAAGTCGTCGACACCACGCTGCTGATTCACCCGTACGTGCTGGGCGACTTCCTCGACTACAACGATTTCCTCGACGTGGCGGATGCCGCGCTCGATGCGCTCGGCCTGGCCGAGGTGCTGCAGGTCGCGAGCTTCCACCCGCAGTACCAGTTCGCCGACACCGCGCCCGACGACATCTCCAACTACACCAACCGCTCGCCTTATCCGATGCTGCACCTGCTGCGGCACGCGAGCGTGGACCGCGCGGTGGCGGCGTTCCCGGACGCGTCAGCGATCTTCGATGTCAACATCGAGACGATGCGGCGGCTCGGTCGCGAGGGCTGGCGCAAGCTGATGGGCGGCGACGCTCCTCTTCCAGACCTTCCGGAACGCTGAGAACGGCCCTTGCTTCGAGCGGTTCGGCCCGCCCGCTTATTTCGGCGCATCGAGCCAGGTCTTGTCGCCGTACTTGCTCTGGCCTTCCAGCCATTTCTCGCCCCCGGGCCTGAGCACGATGGCGATGAGCGGGCAGGCGCCCGGATTCTGACCTTCGACCACGGCCTTGAACATCTTGTCGGTCACCTTGCCCTCCTTGATGGGCGCATCGATCGCTTTGCAGGCCGCTGCCGGAAAGACGTTGAAGTAATCGAGGCGGCCCGTGAAAGTGCCATCCGGCTGGATCGCTTCGATCCGGATCACGAGGTCGCTTCGTTGGCCGGTCTTGTGGTGAATCCAGCCACCCTTCAAGGTCAGCGGCGCCTTGTCTGGGTTGATCAACAGCGGCGCCTGGCCCATCGTGACCAACGGCACGGCAAGCAGCGCGAGGCAAATCAGCATCGATGCGCGGCGCATGTTGAACTCCCTTCCTGTGCGTGATCTCCACCACCCCCGCACTGGTCACATCGACCTGCGCTGACGCGGCACCGGATTGCAAAAACCACCACCTGACTCCTTCGTAGGCGCTGAGCAGGCGGTCGCCTTGACCGCGATCAACCGCGGTCGCGCTGCGACGCGCGCGCCGTTGAGTCTGTTTCTTGTCGCGCAACATAACGACCGGCTTGCGCCGGCCCACACTTCAAACGTCAAGCAACGTCAAAGTGGGGGACCTATGCACAAGCCTTGGCTCGCGCAGTACCCGGCCGGGATCCCGGCCGAGGTCGACGTCAACGAATACACGTCGCTGAAGGATCTGCTGGCCGACAGCTGCCAGCGCTTCGCCGACTTGCCGGCTTATCACTCGATGGGCGCGGAAATGAGCTACCGCGAGTTCGACGCGGCCAGCCGCGCGTTCGGCGCCTGGCTGCAGAAGACCGCGCAACTGAAGCGCGGTGACCGCGTCGCGCTGATGATGCCGAACCTGATGCAGTACCCGATCGCGCTGTTCGGCGTGCTGCGCGCGGGCCTGGTGGTGGTCAACACCAACCCGCTGTACACGCCGCGCGAACTCGAGCATCAGCTCAAGGACTCGGGCGCCGCCGCGATCGTGGTGCTGGAGAACTTCGCGCATACGCTCGAGGCGGTGATCGGCGCGACCCAGGTTCGCACCGTGATAACGACTCAGATCGGCGACCGCCTGCCGCCGGTCAAGCGGCTGCTGGTCAACGCGGTCGTCAAGTACGGCAAGAAGATGGTGCCGCCCTGGCACCTGCCGGGATCGGTCGAGTTCAACGCGGTGGTCGATGCCGGCCGCGCGCTCACGCTCGACGAGGTGGTGCTGACGCGCGACGACCTCGCCTTCCTGCAGTACACCGGCGGCACCACCGGCGTGGCCAAGGGCGCGATGCTCACGCACGGCAACATGGTGTCGAACCTGCTGCAGGTGGCGGCCTGGGTTGCGCGCGACCTGAAGGACGGCGCCGAGACCACCGTCGTGCCACTGCCGCTGTACCACGTGTTCGCGTTGACCGCGAGCCTGTCGTTCGTGCGCAAGGGCGCGATGACGGTACTGATTCCCAACCCGCGCGACCTGAAGGCATTCATCAAGACACTGCGCGAGGTGCCGTTCACCGCGATCATCGGTGTCAACACGCTGTTCCGCGCGCTGCTCGACGTGCCGCAGTTCAAGGACGTCGACGTCAGTCGCCTGAAGCTGGCGGTGGCGGGTGGCATGGCCGTGCAGCACGTGGTGGCGCATCGCTGGAAAGAGCGCACCGGCGTGCCGATCGTTGAGGGCTACGGCCTCACCGAAACGGCACCGGTGGCGATCGCCAATCCGCTCGACATCAAGGAGTGGAGCGGCACGATCGGCGTGCCGATCCCGAGCACCGACGCGACGATCCTCGATGACGACAGCAAGCCGGTGGCGCTCGGGCAGGTCGGCGAGATCTGCCTGAAGGGCCCGCAGGTGATGAAGGGCTACTGGAACCGGCCCGACGAAACCGCCAAGGTGTTCACCGCCGACGGCTGGCTGCGCACCGGCGACATGGGCATGATGGACGAGCGCGGCAGCATCAAGATCACCGACCGCAAGAAAGACATGATCATCGTCTCCGGCTTCAAGGTGTTCCCGAACGAGATCGAGGACGTGGTCACGATGCACCCGGGCGTGCTGGAGGCCGCCGCCATCGGCGTGCCCGATGCGCGCGCCGGCGAGGCGGTCAAGGTGGTGGTCGTGCGGACCGATCCGGCGCTTTCGGAAGCGGACCTGCTGGCGCACTGCAAGCAGCACCTGACCGGCTACAAGGTCCCGCGCCAGGTCGAGTTCCGCAGCGAGCCGCTGCCGAAGACCAACATCGGCAAGATCCTGCGGCGCGCCCTGCGTGATGCGCCGGCCCCCGAGCCGGCGCCGGCCGACGCGGCAGCCGCGGAGCACACGGGCTGATGCGGACCTCCCTGCCACGCGTCGACTCGCACCGCGTCCTGCATCGACACGGTGTGGCCGCATGCTGAAGCCCCGCACTCGGCCGCCAGCGCGCTATCGGCCGCGCACGGTCTTCTTGACCGACGGGCGGCGGGTCACCTTGCGCGCCATCCTCGAGGCCGACGCCGCCGAGATCGTGCAGGCCTTCGAGCGATTGTCGGCCGACTCGCGCTACTTGCGCTTCATGCAGCACAAGCGCGCGATCGATGCGGCCGTGCTGCACCGGGGTGTGCGGCCGATCCCCGGCGAGGAGGGCGTCTTCGTCGCCACCGTGCCGGCTGCCGACGGCATCGATATCGTCGGTGCCGCCCGCTTCGTGCGCTCCGCCAGCAACGTCGGCGACGCGCGTGACATCTGCGAGTTCGCGATCACCGTGGCGGAGGCCTGGCGCGGCAGCGGCCTGGCGACCGAGCTGCTGCGCAGCCTGGTCCGCCGCGCGCGCCATGACGGCTACCGGATCATCGAAGGCTTCGTGCTGGCGGAGAACCGGCCCATGCTCGCGCTGGCGCGGCGCCTGCACTTCGAGATCGCGCCGCAGCCGGGCGACGCCACCACCCTGCGCGTGTGGCGCAGCCTGCGGCCGGAGCGCCGCCTCAGCGCACGAAGAACAGCACGGTGACGACATGGGCGGCGCTGCCGCCCATCACGAACAGGTGCCAGACGCCGTGCGCATGGCGCCAGCGCTTGTCGTTCACGTAGAACAGCACGCCCGCCGAGTAGAGGGCGCCGCCCAGCACCAGCCAGAAGGTGCCGTGCGCGCCGATGCGTTCGACCAGCGGCACGATCGCGGTGATGCCGAGCCAGCCCATCACCAGGTGCGGCCAGGGCGGTGGCTCGTGCCCCTCCGGCGCACGCAGCACGCGCCACATGCCCCAGGCGGCCATCAGCCAGATCACCGCGAACAGCGTCCAGCCCAGCGCGCCGCGCAGCGTGACCAGCGTGAACGGCGTGTAGGTGCCGGCGATCAGCAGGAAGATCGTCGCGTGGTCGAGCCGGCGCAGCACCGACTTGGCGCGCGGATGCCGGATCGCGTGGTACAGGGTGGAGGTGCCGTACAGCGCGATGAGCATCGCGCCGAAGATGCTGAAGCTGACGATCCGCCACGGGTCGCCGTCGAGGGCGGCGCTGACGATCAGCGCTACCGCGCCGGTGATGGCGAGCGCGGTGCCGACCAGGTGGGAGATGCTGTTGAAGCGTTCGCCGGGGTACATCGAGATCAGCGCCCGCGCGCCTGGGCGTGCGAAGCCGAAACAAACGCGTGAAAGCTTAGCGCCTCGGTCGCCGGGTCCCGTCAGCGCGGTGACTACGCGTCCCGGTTGACGCCTGCGCGCAGTCGACCACCCGCTCCGTCGAGCGGCCCGTGCGGCCGCAGACCCCAACGCAGTGGCGGCAAGCCCGCCGCTTGGCTGGCGACGCCCTGCCGCGGCACTCGGCCGTTGCTATAGCGGCGGGCGGGGCTGCTCTACCTGCGAGCGCCGTACTGAGCGAGCGCCGGGTCGTCCGCGTTGATCGCCGCAAGCATTTGCAGTGCCGCCGCAGCACCTGCGGCATCGCCGGCCTGCGCACGCAGCGAGGCGAGCGCCAGCAATACATCGCGGCTGGCGCCGCGGCGCGCACTGTCGGCGAGTATGCGCAAGGCCTCGGGGCGACGGCCCGCGTCGTCCAGCGCGAGCGCGTAGACGTAGGCGAAGCGCGGTTGCGCGGGTGAGGCCCGGTACGCCGCTGCGAACTCGTTCAGGGCGGCGCGCTTGTCACCCCGCCTCACCAGTGCGAGGCCAAGCGCTTCGTGCAGGCCGGAGGCCGCGGGCATCGCGCGCAAGCCATCGCGCAGCAGCGCTTCACCCTCCGCGTCGCGCTGGCCCAGCCGGTACAGGTCCGCCAGGTTCACATAGGCCGGAACGAACTGCGGATCGCGCCTGAGCGCCTCGCGATAGGCCGCTTCGGCGCGTTCGTCAGCGCGTTGCGCGACGTACAGGTTGCCGAGGTTCAGCCAAGCCTCCGGCGTCGACAGGTTGGCGCGCTGGGTCGCTTCGTACTCGCGCAGGGCGCGCTCGAATGCTGCTGCGGCCGCGGCGGGTGGAGGCGCGCCGGCCTGGGCAAGCACCCGCGCCGCTTCGATGCGCACCGTACGCAGGCGGTCCTCGAGCAGCGGTGCGAGCGCAGCCGCGGCGACCTGCGGCGGCGCCGATTGCAGCGCCAGCACAGCGGCATGCCGTACCAGCGGATCAGCATCAGCCAGCGCCCGCCGCACGGCGTCATCGGCCCGCGCACCGGGGTACTGCGCCAGCAGTTCGATCGCGGTCGCGCGCACGATTGCCGGTTGCCGTGAATCACCGACCAGCCCGAGCAGGGCGACCGCTGCGCCCGGCTTGCCGTGTCGGCCCGCATCGAGCGCCTCGCCGTAGTGCGCGTCCTGCCGGCGCTGTGGTCCATACCAGCGGGCGACGGCCTCGGCCGCCCAGGGCGCCTTCTTCTCCGCATGGCAGCCGCTGCAGGCATCGGGGGCGCCGAGGCGCGCGGCGAGATCCGGCCGCGGCACGCGGAAGCTGTGGTCGCGCCGCGGGTCGACCACCATGTAGGTCGTGGCGGGCATGTGGCAGTCCACGCACCTGGCGCCGGGCGTATCCGGCGCATGGAAGTGATGCTGCTTGCCGTCGTACTTGGTGGCGGCGTGGCATTGACTGCACACCGCGTTGCCGGGTGCGCGCAGCGCCTGCGCGTGCGGTTCGTGGCAGTCGCTGCAGGTGACGCCGGCGGCGTGCATCCGGCTCTGCAGGAACGAGCCCCAGGTGAATACCTCGTCGCGCTGCTGGCCGTCGGCGTGGTACAGCCCGGCAGTGAGCTTGGCCGGAAGGTAATGGTCCATGAACGGCTGGCCGGCGCGATAGCCCTCGTCGATCTGGGCCCGACGCGCATGGCACTGGGCACAGACATCCAGCTCGCGGCTGCTGCGCCGCTCTGCGCTGCGCCGGGCATTGCCGGTGACGGCATCGATCTGCCAGCCGACGCCGTGACGCTCGTCGAGCGCCACGGTCAGGCCTTTGCTCGACTCGGACGCTGGCTTGGTCTTCGCCCAGTCGACGTGCGCCGAGCCTGGGCCGTGGCACGCCTCGCAGCCGACCGCGACCTCGGCGTAGCGCGTGCTGAAGCTGTCGCTCGCCGCCTCGTAGCCCTTGCGCACATCGGTCGAGTGACAGTCCGCGCACATGAAGTTCCAGTTCTGCGAACGCCGGGTCCAGTGCAGTTCGTCGCGGTGGTCGATCTTCTCGTCCGGGTACTGGCGGAACCAGCGCTGGCCGCCGGCCTCCTTCGGCCGCGTGTCCCAGCCGACCGCCAGCGCCTGCAGTCGGCCCCCGGGCAACTCGACCAGGTACTGCTGCAGCGGCGCCACGCCGAACGTGTAGCGAATCTCGAAGTCGGCCAGCCGCCCATCGGGACCATCGGTGCGGGCGAAGAACTTGCCGTCGCGCTTGAAGAAGGTGGAGGTCACACCCTGGAAGGCGTGGCGGGCCTCGTTGAAGTTGCCCAGCACGGTGTCGGCGGTGGCGTGCTGCATCGCGCGGGAATGCTGCGAGGCCTGCCACGCGGCCGACTCTGACCGATGGCACTCGGTGCAGGCGGCGCTGCCGACGAACTCGGCGACCGCCGTAGCTGCCGCGGCTGTCGGTGGCGGTGGCGCTGGGGTCAGCGGGCGAGATGCAAACCACGTGCCGGCGGCGACCGCCGCCAGCGCTGCGCCAAGAGCGACCCACAGACCGCGCCGAACCGCGGTACGGGACACGGGGCGGAGTGTGTCGTCGCGCGTCGCGGGTGTCGGGGTGCTGCGCTTGACCAAGGCTCGTCCGTATCGCCGTCGTTGCGCGCGACTTTACGGACGTTGCGGCGCGTACACCAACTTCCAGTCGTGCTTCATGCTGACCACGGTCCAGCCGCGCTGCGATGCCTCGGTCAGCCCACGGTCGAGCTTGCCGATGGGCGACTTGCGGTCGTAGGCGTACTCGCGCTCGGCGTCGTCGTGGTGCACGAGCACGCCGAGCCGTGCGCCCGGACCGGCAGTGGTCCACTCAAGCATTTCGAAGTCGCCGTCGGAATTGCCGAACGCGGCGATCGGCCGCTTGCCGATGGCCTTCTGAATGCCCACCGGCTTGCCGGCCTTGTCGTCGATGAAGGCGACTTTAGGCTGCTGCACCAGCACCGGCTTGCCGCCGCGCACCTCGTACTTCAGCGCAAGGCTGGAGCCGACCATCTGCTGCGGCGGAACGCCGTAGGCCGACTCGGCAAAGGCGCGCATGAACTCGATGCCGCCGCCCGAGACGATCCAGGTCTGGAAGCCGTTGGCGCGCAGGTAGGCCAGCAGTTCGACCATGGGCGCGAAGGTCAGCTCGGTGTACGGGCGCTTGAGCTTCGGGTGGCGGGCCGTTGCCAGCCAGTCCTTGACCACCGCGGCGAACTCGTCGGTGGTCAGCCCGGCGTGCGAGGCCGCCACCAGTTCGAGCAGGCCGTGCTCGCCGGCGGCGGCCAGCGTCTTCATGTCGCCTTCGATCGCTGCCTTGAAGGGCTGCTTCGACTTCCACTCCGGGTGCTTCGGCGCCAGTGCGCGCACGCGGTCGAGCGCGAACGCAAGCTGGAAGTACATCGGCTGCTCGCTCCACAGCGTGCCGTCGTTGTCGAACACTGCGATGCGGTCGGCCGGCGCCACGAAGTCCTTGCCGCCGGGCTCGGTGACTGCCTGCACGAAGGCCACGATGCGCGCTTTGCTGATGCCGGCGTTCCACGAGGGCAGCGGATCGACCGGCTGCGCGTGCGATGCGACGGCGGCCACCAGGAACAGCACCCCGGCAACACAGGCGCGACTCAGCGACGACACGCTTGGGAACATGGTCAATCTCCAAATACTCTGAAGGGACCCATAAACCCTCACCTCTGCCCGCTACTCGGCGCCAGCGAACGCATGGTCTCGTCGATGTTGAAGTCCAGGCTTTGCATGCGAGGCGGGTACTGCTTGAGCGACTTCACGAACTCGCCCACCATGGCAAAGGCCGGGGCGTAGGTCCATGCGCGGTTTTCCTGCCATTCATCGAAGCCGCGGGCCTCATGGAAGCGCTCGAAGGGATCGAGTTTCAGGTTGGTGACAAGCGGGGTGAGGAGGTCCTGCTTCACGCCGTTGAACCACTTGTCCTGCTTCTTGAAAAGGAACTTCCAATCCCCGTAGCGCACGCCGTGCAGCGTCGTCTCGGTGAAGTAGAAAAACTCCTTGCGCTTCGACGCGCCCTTGCCGGTGATGACGTCGCTCTGGTCGTAACCGTCGAGGTGAATCTTCTCGTAGCTGTTGCCGCCGGCCTTGTAGCTGGTGAGCAGCTTGGACTTCAGGTCGGGCTGACCGAGCTGGGCCAGGATGGTGGGCAGCCAGTCTTCCATGGTCATGAACTCGGCGCTGACCGAATTGGCCTGGATGACGCCAGGCCACTTCACCATGCACGGCACCTTGAAGCCGCCTTCGTAGCCGCCGACGCCCTTTTCTCCACGGAACGGGTGGTTGCCGCCATCGGGCCAACTGTTGGACGCCGCACCGTTGTCGGTGGCGAACATGATCATGGTGTTATCGGCAATGCCGAGCTCGTCGATCGTCTTGAGCAGGGTACCCACGACGTAGTCGAGTTCCATCATGGCATCGGCATACAAGCCGTAGCCGCTCTTGCCTTCCCACTTGGGCGAGAGATTGGTGCGGTAGTGCGTCCGCGTCGTGTTGTGCCAGACGAAGAAGGGCTTGTTGGCCTTCGCGGCGTCCTTGATGAAGCGGGTGGATTCCGCAAGGATTTCCTCTTCGATGACGCGCTGCCGCTGCTGGCCGAAGGGGCCCTTGTCCTGGATCTTCTGCGTGCCGTTGGGCTGCGCCCAGGAATGAATGACACCTCGCTGGGCAAACTTCTTCGCTACCGCCGGGTCTTTAGGGAAATCGTACTGCTCAACATATTCGCCGGCATTGAGGTGATAGAGGATGCCGAAGAATTCATCGAAGCCGTGGTTCGTCGGCAGATGCTCGTCGCGGTCTCCAAGGTGGTTCTTGCCGAATTGTCCCGTGGCATAGCCGAGCGGCTTGAGCAGCGAGGCGATCGTCGGGTCCTTCTTGTTCATGCCTTGCTCGGCACCCGGCAGGCCGACGGTCGCCAAACCCACGCGGATGGGGTATTGCCCGGTGATGAAAGCCGCGCGCCCCGCGGTGCAGGAGGCCTGCCCGTAGTGGTCGAGGAACAGCATCCCCTCCTTCGCGATACGGTCGATATTGGGAGTTCTGCCGCCCATTAGCCCGCGGTGATAGGCGCTGATGTTGTACATGCCCACATCGTCGCCCCAGATGATGAGGATGTTCGGCTTGCCTTTGGATGCGGCTTTGCTGGTCTGCGCGTGCGCAGCGCCCCCCAGAAACGAAAGTGCTGCCAACAGGAAGAGAGCGATTCTCACTAATCGCGCTGTCGTGGAAATCATGGGCCTGCTCCTTGGTGTGCTGTCGGGAATGAAAGCGTGCGCTAGAGGTGGTCTTGTGTCGGCCGACGCTGCAGTTCAGCGCCGCCCGCTGGCTCGGGTCATGGGTGGGAGGCTGCGCCAGGCAGGTTGTCGAGTAGTCATCTGCCCGCCACCGCGGCAGGCATCTTGTAGCTCCCATCGAGTACTGAGGGTCCCGGGCGATAGATGCGCATCAGAAAGTTCCAGCCTTCAGGCACATCCAGGCGGTTGGGCACATCGCCGCAGGCCTCCTTCGGTCCGTAGTGCACGGTGAAAGTGCCGTCGGCGTTCAGCTTCACATTGGAGGAATTGACGATGTTGTTGTCGCTCTTCATGAAGCCGTCGTCGCCGTACACGGTGATGGACCAGAAAGCCTTGTTGTCCGGTACCTTGTAGGTGGCCTTGTGGCAAACCTTCGCATCATGGCCCCCGCTGTAGTTCAGGTAGGTGGCGTCCCATTCAGGAAACAGCCCCCATGCCGCCGCCGCGGCGATGTGACGAGTCTTTTCGTCCACCTTGCCGCGCGGTCCCTGCATCCCCTTCCAACGGCTGTACTTCGCCGAATCCTTTTCATACTGCGCCGTCAAGGTCTTCAGCGACTGGAGGTCCCACTTGAACGCAGGCAGTGGATCGGCGCTGCTGGCCTTGATGACGAACTGGTCCTGCAGCTTGTTGACCAGCGCGACTTCGCCCGGGTCCTTCGGATTGAACACCTGGATGCGAATTCCGAGGGCCAGGTACTTGGTGTCCTTCGGCAATTCGTGCGTGCCGGCGGTGTAGAGCACGAACGGTGTGTAGTGGTCGTTGTCCGCCAGATACACCGACGCGTAGCGACCTTTGGGCAGTGGCGGGACAGTGATCGTGGCGCCCCTGGAGGTATCGACGATGCCCATGGAGTACAGCGTGTCCTTGTTCATGCGCACGACGTTTTGCTTGTCGAGCGGCGTGGGGCTGCGGAAGTGATAGAAGCGATTGACGCCCCCTGCCATCTTCACGATCTCGGCGAACTGCCGATCGGTTTCGGCGCGGATGTAGGTCTCCGGTGTCACCTTCACGGGGGCAGTGGTCTGCGCTTGCGCATGCACTGCCGCCGACAGGGCGAGTGCACACGCGAGAGCGAGGAAGGATGCAGGACTCTTGCTCATGAGGTTATCGCATGCGGGCTAGTTTAGGAGACCAAGTTGTGGCTTCGAGCGCGAATAGGGATGGGAGGGCGGCCGCAGCTTCAACTCTTGGCTAGCGCCATGCAAGCCGAAACTCAATACGGCGGCGCAATCACTACATACTGCGAACCCTGTGGCTGGTACCAGGTGCTGCCGCATTGCTGGTAGACGTAGCCGCCGTAGTTCACCGGCACGCAGCCTGGCGGCGGCGCGTTGACGATTGAGCCGACGATGGCTGAGGTCACCGCCACCGTGGCCGTCACCGCCGCCGCCGTGGCGATGGGGTGGTAGTCGTTGTCCCAGCCGTTGTTGCAGCAGCCGCCGCGGTTGTTGTCCACATTGACGTTGACGTTTTTGTTGACGTTGACGTTGTTCACGCTGGTGCTGCGCACGTTGTTGGTGCGCTTATCGGTGCGGCTGCTGTTGATCTGCGGCGGCTTCTTCTTAGCTCCGCCACCTGCTTTTCCGCTGCCGCCATGCGCCCCGCCGCCGTGCCCGCTGCCGAGGTTGCCGGCAGCTTGGGCCAGCGGAGCCAGGGCCAAGCCCGCGACGATGAACAAGGCCAGCGCGGCCCGATGTGTGGTGCTGAATGTGTGCTTCATCTGCTTGCCCCTTACTTGGTCTTTGGCGCGACGATCTGCGCCTGGGTCGCGCCTTTGGGCGGCACGAATCGGAACACCGTGTCATTGAAGCCCGGGTTCAGGTTCCACGCGATCAGTGACACCGATTGCGGCCGCGCCTCGTCGCTGCGGTTGGTGATCACAACCTTGCGCGGCAGCGGCCTGGCGCCTGTCGTGATCCAGATCTGCCAGTCGACATTGCCCTGCCGGAAGGCATAGTGGTCGCACAGGTCGTCGCCGATGAAGTCCTGCCCAGCGTTCATCGCTGAGTCGATCTTGTCCAGTGGCGCGGCCGGCGTGCCCCAGACGAACAGGTCGGACAGTGGCACCTCGACGCCGAAGCGATTCTCCAGCTTCTCGACCAGGCCGGCCAGCGTGTCGTTCAGTTCCACCGTCGAGAAAGCCTTCTGCGCCGGCGTGTAAAGGGTGGCTGTCTTGCCGTCGAAGAACAGCACCCGCTCCGAGCGCGGGCTGCGCATCGTCGCGCGCAGCCGGTCGGGGCGGGCCACGTCCAGCGTCGCGCTGGCGCTGTGCTGCAGCTTCTGTCCGTCGGCCAGCACGCGCTCGCCGCTCAGCTCGGTGGTGACGCGAAAGCGCTTCAGCGTCTGCAGGTACGCACCCATGTCCTTCAGCGCCTGCACCGATGCAGGATCGACGGGACTTGCTGCCGCAGCCGCTGGCGCGGTGGTGGGCGCCGCCGTTTGTGCATACGCGCCAGGGGCAGCCAGGGAAAGGCCCAGCAGGCCGAGCAGCAGTAATTTTCTTGCCATCTTCTTCTCCGGGTTGAACAACATCGTGACTGCCGTTACACCAGCGCTTTGGCCAGCTTGAGCAGCAAGTCCTTCAGTGGCACCTGCAGCGCAGCCAACACCAGTAGCGGCAGGGTCAGCGGCAGCAGGATGCCGATGAGCGACACCTTGCCGACCGGCACGCGGCGCATCCGCACCGCCGCCTCGTACAACACAGCGGCATCGGCTACTGGCCCGATCTCGGGTGCTTCCAAGATGGGTTCGGGCGCGACCGCGCGGCCTTCGATCCAGCGTCGGTGCACCAGTTCGCCCTGCCGGCCGACCAAGGCTGAATACGACCGGATCGCCCGCTTGCGCGCGCGACCGAGTGCCGGCGAAAAGGCCAGCAGCGGCAGCATCAGTAGCAGCGACCAGAGGACAACGAAGACAACCACGGCGTGCCGGTACGAGGCGAGGCTGGCGCCGTGGTGCAAGATTTCATGGGCCCAGCGCGAGGCCAGCATTGCCGACAGTGCCATGCTCACGAGGGCAAAGGCGCCGGGCAGTTTTTCGATGACGGCCACTCCGCCGACGCGGTCGGGGTGTGTTGGCACCAGCGCCAGGTCGATGCGCCCGACGCGCCACATCCACAGGCTGAGCAGCACGATGCGCCAGAGCCAGGCCATGAGCAGTGCGAGGAAGACCGGGCGCACGACATAGGCGAACCACCAGCCGCCGAAGCCCAGTCTGCCGTCGACATCGAAAGCCCAAGCCATGGCGTCGCCATGCGTGCGCGGATCGTCGGCCAGCGACCAGGCGGTGGCCGCGCCGAGCAACAGCACCCAGGGCAGCGTGGCGTCGCGCAGCCGCACCACGGCGCGCCCGGCGGCATCGAAGGCGGCGCGGGCTTCGGGCGTGGCCGCCGTCGCGGCCAGTCGCGCGGCGGTGGCGCGAGCGGCGCGGTGCAGCATCGGCTCGGCCACGATCAGCAGCGGGATCACGAGCAGGCAGCGCACATGCACGCCGTAGTGGCGCAGCAACGATTCGCCCGAGCCGTCCAGGCTGCCCAGCCGGTCTGTAGCCAACGCCCAGGACGCAATCGGCAGCCAGGTCAGCAGCGCCAGACCTAATGCGCGCCGGCCGGCGCCCAGGCCATCGTCCGGCGCCAGGCGCAGCCGGCGCATCCAGCGCAGCGGCGCCTCGTTCTCGATAGGCGAGAAGTCCGGCTCGACGACACCGCGGACAGACGACTGCAGCACCAAGCGCTCGCCCTAGGGCGCCCGGCGCAGCTGCTCTTCGATCTTGCTCAAGTTGAAGGAGCCCGGCGACTGGCTCGGCGGAAACTCCTTCATCGTCAGCAGGAACTGCGTCGCCATCGCCTGGATCGGCACGATCACGAAGGGCCGGTCGAGGAACCAGTCGTTGTAGGTGTTGGAGTTGTGCTGCGCCTTCTCGAACGGGTCGCGGCGCAGGTTGAACAGCAGCGGCACGCGCAGCTCGGTGAAGGGCTCGCGCCAGACGCCGAAGGCCTCGCCGCGGTTCTCGAGGAAGACGACCTTCCAGTCCTCGTAGCGGGCGGCAACGATCTGGCCGTCGTCGTTGACGTACCAGAACTCGTTGCGCGGCGACTCCTTCGTCTTGCCGCTCAGGTAGTCGAGCTGGTCGTAGCCGTCGATGTGGTTCTTGTAGGTGCGGCCGTTGAGCGTCGACGCCCTTGAGCAGCTTCTCCTTGATGTCGGGCGCGCCGGCGATGGCGGCGAAGGTGGGCAGCCAGTCCTCGTGGGAGACGATGCCGTTCAGCGTCGTGCCGGCCGCGAACTTGCCCGGCCAGCGCACGAAGGTCGGGACGCGGTAGGCGCCCTCCCAGTTGGAGTTCTTCTCGCTGCGGAAGGGCGTGGTGCCGGCATCGGGCCAGGTGTTGTAGTGCGGGCCGTTGTCGGTGGAATACATCACGATGGTGTCGTTGGCGATGCCCAGGTCATCGATGAGCTTGAGCAGCTCGCCGACATGCATGTCGTGCTCGACCATGCCGTCGCTGTACTCGTCCTGCCCGGAGATGCCGCGGTTCGGCCTTCACGTGGGTGCGGAAGTGCATGCGCGTGCCGTTCCACCAGACGAAGAAGGGCTTGCCGGCCTTGGCCTGGCGCGTGATGAAGTCCTTGGCGGCCGCCACGGTCTCGTCGTCGATCGTCTCCATGCGCTTCTTGGTCAGCGGGCCGGTGTTCTCGATGGTCTGGCCGCCCTTGCCGTCGGCCTTGGACTGTGATGCACGCCGCGCGGGCCGAACTTCTTGCGGAACTTGCCGTTGGCAGTACATGTCCGGGTAGTCGCGGTTCTCCGGCTCTTCCTCGGCATTGAGGTGGTAGAGGCTGCCGATGAACTCGTCGAAGCCGTGCATCGTGGGCAGGTGCTCGTCCAGGTCACCCTGGTGGTTCTTGCCGAACTGGCCGGTGGCGTAGCCCTGGCTCTTGAGCACCGTGGCCATGGTCACGTCGGTCTTCTGCCAGCCTTCCTTGGCGCCGGGCAGGCCGACCTTGGTCATGCCGCTGCGCACCGGCACGCGAGCCGCTGATGAAGGCGGCGCGGCCGGCCGTGCAGCTCTGCTGGGCGTAGTAGTCGGTGAAGCCCACGCCTTCTTTGGCGATGCGGTCGATGTTGGGCGTCTTGTAGCCCATCATGCCGCGGTTGTTGTGGCTGATGTTCCAGGTGCCGATGTCGTCGCCCCAGATGACCAGGATGTTCGGCTTCTTGGCTGCGGCGGGCACCGTACCTTGCTGGGCCAGCGCCGTGCCGGCCAGCACGAGGCTGAAGCCGACGGCAGCGAGCAGGCGGTTCCATAAACTTCTCATGGGTTTCTCTCCTTGGTCACTCACGAACTCGACCGGCCTGCATTCATTTGGGAAACAGCAGCGTCACCGACACGCGCAGCCCGAATCCCTTGGCGCCGGCATCCGGGCTGTCGGCCCAGTACCTAACGCCGCCACCGAAACTGACGAGCTGATCACCCAACTTGGTGACCTTGCTGGCCAGCGCATTGATCGGTACCGACCATTGCCGGCCTTCCCAGTCGTAGGTTGATTCCGTGTTCAGCGTGTAGGTCACCGCGTCAGGCGTGGTGTAGGCCACGAAAGGCTGGACGAAGGTGGCATTGATGTCGGCGCGCGAGCTGCTGCCGGCCACCGACCAGATGTGATTGGCCAGCGCACCATAGGTCCACGGTCCGGCCTGCTTGAGCACCACGCCGGTGGGACCCAGGCCCCACTTGCGGCCCGACAGCAAGGCGTCGGTGCCCATCGGGCAGCCGCGGCACCGGGCCGGCACCCCAGGTCAGGCCGTCGACCGGAACTTTGGCGAGAAAGCAATACGTA